>CAKOXW010000008.1 GCA_934130375.1 uncultured Bacilli bacterium | reverse complement strand
GGAGCGAATGCAACAGGCGGACCAGGAGGTGGTGGAGGCCTATATGGAGGAACATCATCAAACAAATATAGAGGAGCCGGAGGAGGTTCTGGATATATAGGAAATAGTTTACTAATATCAGGTAACGGAGTAACAAAACATATGATATGCTATGGAACAAGTTGCAAAACATCAACTACTGCTGAAACATTAACTAATTCTGTTACTGTTGTATCTGAAACCCCAACTGCTGATACGGCTAAAATCGGAAATGGATATGCTAAAATAACACTTGTCTCTTAAATCTTTACAAATTGAAAAATTGTGATATAATACATTTATATTGCGATGAACAAGAGGTTTTATTGGATACTTTAAAGAGAGTTAGTGGTTGGTGAAAACTAATAAGTTTGATAATAAAATGTAGCTTGCTAGCATCATTACTGAAATTAAGTAAGTAGTGACGTATACTCGCGTTAAGAGATTTTGAGTGCATAGAATCTATGAACTAAGGTGGTACCGTTCTTTTAGAACCCTTAGATTGTAGATTCTTTTATTTTTGAGGTGATGATATGATAAATTTAGAAAGTGCTAAAAAGGCTTTTGATAAGTATGTTTCTAACTATGATATGAATGATCCTTTAATTAGTTTAAAGTATAGTCATACATATCGAGTCTGTAAAGAAAGCTTAAATATTGCAAAAAGTATAAACTTGGATTTAGAAAATACTTATCTTGCAGTACTAATTGCAATGCTTCATGATATTGGTAGATTTGAACAAGCAAGGATATATCAAAGTTTTAATGATTCAAAAACTGTTGATCATGCTGATTTGGGTGTCAAAATATTATTTGAAGATGGACTTATTAGAGAGTTTATAAGTGATAATAGATATGATGAAATTATAAAAAAAGCAATTGAATATCATAATAAATATGAAATTGGAAAGTGCAATGAATTAGAATTGCTTCATTCTAAAATCATAAGAGATGCTGATAAACTTGATATTATTAATAATGTAGTTAATATCGGAGCAATCAACTTTAAAAGTGATGCATCACAAATAAGTGAAGGTGTCATTTGGGATTTTAAAAATGAAAAGAGTATTAATGCTAAGAATAAAAAAACACATAATGACTCACTTATGACTATGCTCGCATTTCCATTTGATTTAAACTTTGATTACTCATATAGGAAATATGAACAACAAGGTTATATTGATAAAATGTATGAAATGATAGAACATAAAGAAATTTTTAGTGATTATGTGGATGAATTAAATGAATATATAAAAAGGAAGTGTAAATATGTTAGATAGTAAATATAATCATAAATTAGTAGAAGAAGGAAAATATGAAATTTGGAAGAATAGGGGATATTTTACTGCTGGTAAGAATAAGGGTGCAGATCCTTATTGTATAGTTATTCCACCTCCAAATGTAACAGGTAATTTGCATTTAGGTCATGCTTATGATGTTGCGATACAAGACGCGATTATAAGATATAAAAGGATGCAAGGATTTGATACATTATGGTTACCAGGTATGGATCATGCTGCTATTGCAACTGAGGCAAAAGTTGTTAAGAGATTAAAAGATAAAGGTATTAATAAATATGAATATGGTAGAGAAAAGTTCTTAGATGCTTGTTGGGACTGGACAAAAGAATATGGAGAAAATATAAGAAATCAATGGGGTGTAATGGGAGTATCAGTTGATTACACAAGAGAAAGATTTACTTTGGATGAAGGCTTAAATAAAGCAGTTACTAAGGTTTTTGTTGATTATTATAATAAAGGGTTAATATATCGTGGTGAAAAAATTATTAACTGGGACCCAGCTGCTAGAACTGCGCTTTCTAATGAGGAAGTAGTTTATAAAGAAATAGAAGGTGCTTTCTATCATATAAAATATAAATTAGAAAATAGTGAAGAATACTTAGATGTAGCAACAACTCGTCCTGAAACATTATTTGGTGATACTGCTGTTGCGGTTAATGAAAATGATGAAAGATATAAAAAATTTGTTGGTAAAAATGTTGTTTTACCATTTATGAATAAAGTTATTCCAGTAATAACTGATGAGCATGCTGATATGGAAAAAGGTACTGGTGTTGTTAAAATAACTCCTGCACATGATCCTAATGACTTTGAAGTAGGTAATAGACATAATTTAGAGAGAATATGCATTATGAATGATGATGCTACTATGAATGAAGTTTGTCCTTTAAAATATCAAGGTATGACTAGGGAAGAATGTCGTAAAGTTTTAATAGAAGATTTAAAAGAAGCAGGTTTATTAATTGGTATTGAGCCTTTAAAACACGAAGTAGGTCATTCAGAAAGAACCGGAGTTATGGTTGAACCAATGATAAAAAAACAATGGTTTGTTAATATGAAAACTTTATCTGCTAACTTACTTAAAAATCAAAAAAATGATGAAACTAAGGTTCATTTTATACCTGGTAAATTTGAAAATACTTTAAATGCTTGGATGGAAGACTGTCATGATTGGTGTATATCTCGTCAATTATGGTGGGGACATAGAATTCCTGCGTGGTATAAAGATGATATGGTATATGTTGGATATGATGCACCAAAAGAAAGTGGATGGGTTCAAGATGAAGATGTACTTGATACTTGGTTCTCATCAGCATTATGGCCTTTCTCAACATTAGGTTGGCCTGAAGAAACTGAAGATTTAAAGAGATATTTTCCTACAAATTGCTTAGTAACTGGTTACGATATTATTTTCTTCTGGGTTTCTCGTATGATGTTTCAGTCTTTAGAATTAAACGGAGTAAGACCATTTAAAGATTGTGTAATTCATGGACTTATTAGAGATAAAGATGGAAGAAAAATGTCTAAGTCTTTAGGAAATGGTATTGATCCATTTGATATGACAGAAAAATATGGATGTGATGCATTAAGATATTATTTAAATACTGATTGTGCTCTTGGAACAGACTTAAGATTTGATGAAACAAAAATGTCAGCAACATGGAACTATATAAATAAAATATGGAATGCTTCTCGTTTCGTACTTAGTAATATTGAAGATTTAAAAGAAATAAAATTAGATAATTTATCTAATGAAGATAAGTGGATATTAACAAAATATGAAAACATTGTTAAGTCATCTATAAGTCATATGGATAGGTATGAATTTAACTTATTTGGATTAGAAACATACAATTTTATTTATGATGATTTTTGTAGTAATTATATAGAGTTTGCTAAATTTAATTTAGATAAAAATTCAACTAAATCAACATTATTATTTGTATTAACAGGTATTTTAAAGATGCTCCATCCTTTCATGCCTTTTGTAACAGAAGAAATATATAGTATGCTTCCTGTTAAAGAAAATGAATCTATTATGATTAGT
Organism: uncultured Bacilli bacterium; assembly: GCA_934130375.1. GTDB lineage: Bacteria > Bacillota_I > Bacilli_A > RF39 > UBA660 > CAG-1193. The sequence goes on along the minus strand of CAKOXW010000008.1, from coordinate 18,251 downwards.
TCATATCCTGTTTATGAAGAAAAATATATATTTGAAAAAGAATATGAATTAACCGAAAAATCAATTTCATTTATACGTAAATTTAGAAATATATGTACAGAAAATACAATACCTAAAACCGCACCAGTAATGATTAATAATTCGTCTGATTATGATTTAATAATAAAGGTACTTAGATTACAAGATAGATTAATTAATGAAAAAGAGAATATTAATTCATATGATGTTAATGAATATAATTATTCTATGTCTATATTCTATCAAAAAGAAGAGAACCTTGAACTTATTAAGAAGGAAATGGATACTTTAAGATCAAATATAGAAAGAAGAGAAAAACTACTTTCTAATCCTGGATATGTTAATAAGGCACCTGAGAATTTGGTCGCTATAGAAAGAGATAAATTAGAAATTGAAAAGAATAAATTAAAAGAATTAGAAGAAAAGTACAAGTAATTGTGCTTTTTGTTTTGTCGTAAAAATAATGTAAATATTTGTCGTATATATACATTTTATTTAAATAATACTGTATACTTAAAGTGGTGATATTATGAATATAACAAGAAATATAAATAAAAATATTTTTAGAGAGTACGATATAAGAGGAACTTATCCAAATGAATTAAATGAAGATATAGCGTTTACAATAGGTAAAGCTTATGGAACTTATATTAAGAAGTATGGTGAGAAGATGTGCTTGGTTGGGCATGATAATAGATTGTCTTCAAACAGTTTAAATCATGCTTTAGAAGAAGGAATACTTGGTGCGGGTATTGATGTAATTGATCTTGGTTTAGTTACAACTCCTATGCTTTATTATGCTAGAATAAAAAAACAAATACCTGCTGGTATAATGGTTACAGCAAGTCATAACCCTAAGGATGATAATGGATTTAAATTTTCTTTTGGCGAGGTTGGAAATGCTAAGGGTGAGGAAATATATAAATTTAGAGATTTTGTTCTTAATAATGCTTTTGATAATGGAGCTGGAACATTATATAGGTACAATATAAAAGATGAATATTATGATTTATTTAAGCAAAATTTAAATTTTGGAGATAGAAAGATTAAAGTAGTTCTTGATTGTGGAAATGGTACTACATCTTTATTTACAAAAGAATTATATAGTATGTTCCCACTTGATATTACAATGCTTTATGATGAATCTGATGGCAGTTTTCCTAATCATCACCCTGATCCTATTGTTGAAGAAAATATTTTGGATTTAGAAGCAAAGGTTAAAGAGCTTGGCGCTGATATTGGAATTGGTTTTGATGGAGATGGTGATAGAGCAGGTTTTGTACTTGCAAATGGTAAAATGATGACATCTGATAAATATGCTGTAATTATACTTAGAGATTTATTTAAGAAAACTAATAATAAAAAAGCACTTTATGATATTAAATGCTCATCTATTGTTTCAGAAGAAATAAAAAAGTTAGGTGGAACTCCATATGAGAATAGAACAGGAGCATCTTACATGATGGATGCTGTTATGAAAAATAATATTCCATTTGGAATAGAGTACTCAGGTCATATATATTTTAATGATACATTTCCACCGATTACTAGTGGCTTATTTGCTGGATTAAAATTACTTGAAATAATGTCTAAAACTAACTTATCTTTAGAAGAATTGTATAGTGGTATAAATACATATTATGAAGATAGTGAAGGCAAATATCCATTCCCAGATGATACTAAATTGCAAGTAGTAAAAAAAGTTAAGGATTATGCAATAAGTAGAAATTATAAATTTAGTGAAATAGATGGTATTAAAGTATATTTTTCTGATGGTTTCGCTCTAGTTCGCGCATCAAATACTGGTCCTAATATTACAACTAGGTTTGAGGCTAAAACTAAAGAAAGATTAGAAGAAATAAAGAAAGAATTTTTAAGTATTATAAAAGAATAACTTGAATTTTAGTTATTCTTTTTTGCTCATAATACCAATCATACTACCAACTATGGATGCTATTAAATATATTAAATAAAATATTATCGTTTTAATACCAATACTACATTTAAAAATTAATGATATCATTAAGAAAATAAATACAATTATCGCACCAATTGATAATCCATTTAAATAACCTTTCTTAGAAGAGTTTTTCCCCATTATAAATCCTGCTATAAAATAGGAAATAATAGGTATTATAACTTTAATTACTTTAAACAAAGTTCCAGTAATCAAGTTTATGTAATTTAATGTATTAAATATAAATGTAAGTACAATTAATGTACCAAAAGAATAAATTAACGCTTTTAAATATTTGTTCATATTTTTTCCTTTCAATAAAATATATTATTATGAATATAAATTTATGAATGTGTTCATAACAAGACTGGTGATGATATGAATATATCAATTATAATTTTTAGAACTTTTTTCTATTATATTCTTTTTTTAGTACTTTTTAAGGTAATGGGTAAAAGAGAAATAGGAGAATTAGGTGTTAATGATTTACTTGTTTCTGTTTTATTTGCTGAATTTGCAACACTTGCAATTTCTAATTATAAAGAACCATTGTTAGTAACTTTAATACCAACTCTTATAATAGTTTTTTTACAAGTAATTATATCTTTTTTATCATTAAAAAGTATAAAAATAAGAAACCTTGTAGATTCAAGCCCGGCATTGATTATGAAAAATGGTAATATTAATTTTAAGGAAATGGAAAAACAAAGATATAATTTAGAAGATTTACTTACTCAAGTTAGAGATAAAGGTATTAAATCTTTGGATGAAGTTGAGTATGCAATACTAGAAAATAATGGCAAATTATCAATATTCTTAAAAGATGATAAAAATATATATCCTATGCCACTTATAATTGATGGTGTAATAAATTATCAAACTCTTGTAGATATAAACAAAGATAAATTGTGGCTTATGAAAATACTTAAAAACGAGCATACTTCATTGGAACAAGTTTTCTATGCATTTTATAAAAATAATAAATGTTTTATAATTAAAAAAAATTGAATTAAATTATAAAGTATGTTATAGTGTTTGTGAGGTGAATTATGGAAGATAATAAATTAGTAAAAATTGAATCAGAAGATGGTAAATCATATAATATGCTTATATTAAATGAATTTGACCACAAAAATAAGAAATATGCAGTATTAATGGAAATGAAAGATTGTGGTTGTGATGATGATTGTGAATGCGAACATGATTGCGATTGTGAACATGATTGTGATTGTGAACATGATTGCGATTGTGGTGATGATTGTTGCTGCAGTCATGATGAGCCAATGCTATGCATATTAGAAATTACAAAAGATAAAGATGGTAATGAAATTTTTAAATCAATTGATGATGAGAAAACATTTAATGAAGTAGCATCTAAAGCAGATGAAATATTATCTTGTTAAAGTAAGCAAATTTTAATACTAATTCCGTTTTTAAGACTTATTTCAGTTTTTTACATAAAAACGGGAATCCAAATTAAAATCAACAATCTTGTTAAAGTACTAAAAAATACTAGTACTTTTTTTTTATTTGTGTTAAAATTATTTTAGGATAAAGTAGGTGGTTATATGAAAGTTACCATAATTAAAAAAAATAAATTAATTGATTTTGTATTACCTATGCAAGTTCATGGTAATTATTGGATTAAAGATGAAGATAGAAATTTAAAAGAAAGAAATTTAATAAATGTTGTTGATAACGATAATAAATGGGAAATTATAAGTAATTATGAAGCTTCTATTTATGATAATGGTGAATATAAAAAGACTGCAATACTAGAAGAAGGTAAATTTTATACATTAAAGATTGAAAAAGAAGAAGATGCTTATATTTATGCGGGCCCTGTTTATACTGATAAATATATTCAGTTGATGATTAAAAGAGATGCTGAATTTACAGTTGGTAGTAAAGAAACTTGCCAAATACAATACATTTCTAATATGGTTGATTTAGAACATACTAAGATTGTTTATAAACAAGGTGTATGGTATGCAATGAATGTATCAAATAAAGGAACTTATGTAAATAAAGAAGCAATTGCTACAAGACAACTTAAAAATGGTGATGTAATATTTATCATGGGTCTTAAGATAATTGTTGCTAAAAATAATTTAATTGTTAATAATATTGATAAAATAAAAGTAGATGGCAATTTATTTAGTCAATCAAGTTATCCACATCAAAATATCAAAGAATTTGATAAGGAACAAGAAGAGGAAGTAGAAGCATATAAAGATGGCGATTATTTCTTTAAAGCACCAAGATTTAGAAATAACCCAGATAGAATCTCATTGCAAATAGATGCACCTCCTCCAAAACAAGAAGAAGATAAGACACCACTTTTATTATCAATTGGTTCAATGCTTACAATGGGTGTTACATCAGGTGTTTCAGCATTTACTGCAATTAATAGTGTTGTTGCAAATGGAAGGTCATTAAAAGAAGCATTACCTTCAATAATAATGTCTGTTGCAATGCTTGTAACTATGTTTCTATGGCCACTTTTAAATAGAGGATATAGAAAAAAGCAATTTAAAAAATATGAAAAATTAAGAGTAGAAAAGTATACACAATATATTGAAGATAAAAGAAATTTTGTAAGAGATGTAATTAAAATACAGACTGATGCTTTAAATGAATCTTTTCCTGATTCTGATGAATTAATAAAGATAATTATGTTTAAGAAAACTAATCTTTGGGAAAGAGAAAGAGACCAAGATGATTTCTTAAAATTAAGAGTAGGTAGAGGTACTGTACCAGTTAATATGGATATAAATTATCCACAGGAACACTTTACATTACAAGTAGATGATTTAAAGGATATAACTAATAGATTAGTTAATGATTCAAAGCTACTTGAAAATGTTCCAATAGTTGTTTCATTTACTGATAAGTATATTTCAGCATTAGTAGGTGATTTAAATATTATTAGTAATGTATGTTTATCACTAATACTTCAAATAATTACATATCATAGCTATGATGATGTTAAATTAGTTATATTTACAAATGAACAAAATGCTAAATATTGGGAACAATTTAAAGTACTTCCTCATTTATTTGATAATGAAAAAACAATTAGATATTTTGCTAAAAATGTAGATGATATGCAACAAATTTCTTCTAATTTGGAAAATATATTTCAAGCAAGAGTATATAAAGATGGTGAAGATAAAAAGGCTATACCATATACAAATGTTAAACCATATTACTTTATAATAACTGATGATTTTAAAAATGCTAGAGATATAGAAATTATTAAAGATGTTTTATCTCAAGAAATAAATAGTGGATTTTCACTTCTTATATTAAATGATAGACTTACTAACTTACCTAATGAGTGTATGAACTTTATATCAATTGGTAACAATTCAAAAGGTGTTATATTTGAAGATGAGTTAGTAACTAATAAACAAAAGAAATTTAATGTAGATTATAATCCTAATTTAAACTTATTAGAATGTTCAATTAAACTTGCAAATATTCCAATTGATACAATTAAAGATGACGTTAATTTTCCAAATTCAATTTCATTTTTGGAAATGTACAATGTAGGTAAAGTTGAACAATTAAACTCATATACAAGGTGGCAAAATAATACTCCAATTAATAGTATACAAGCGCCTTTAGGTATTGATAAACAAGGTAATATATTAAAACTTGACTTACATGAAAAATTTCATGGTCCACATGGACTTATTGCAGGTATGACTGGTAGTGGTAAGAGTGAGCTTATTATAACTTATATATTATCACTTGCAGTTAATTATCATCCACACGATGTATCATTTATAATTATTGACTATAAAGGTGGTGGAGTTGCTCGTGCTTTTGAAAATAGAGAAACTGGTAAGAAACTACCACATATAGCAGGAACAATTACTAACCTAGATACTGCTGAGATGAATAGAGCATTAATATCAATCGATAGTGAGTTAAGAAGAAGACAAAGAGTATTTAATAAAGCAAGAAATATATCTGGAGAAAGTACTATAGATATATATAAATATCAAAAATTATACAAAAATGGTGTTGTTGATGAACCGATTTCACATTTATTTATAATTTGCGATGAATTTGCTGAATTAAAAGCACAACAACCAGATTTCATGGATCAATTAATAAGTACCGCACGTATTGGTCGTAGTTTAGGAGTTCACTTAATCTTAGCAACTCAGAAACCATCAGGCGTTGTTAATGATCAAATTTGGAGTAATAGTAGATTTAGAATATGCCTTAAAGTTCAAGAAAAAGCAGATAGTATGGATATGATTAAAACTCCTGAGGCGGCAACTATTAAAAATGTAGGTAGATTTTACTTACAAGTTGGTTATAATGAATTCTTTGCTTATGGGCTTTCTGCTTATTGTGGAGCATCTTATATACCAACTGATAAACCAAAAAGAAAAGTTGATACTACACTTAATTTTATTGATGATGTTGGCTATATTACTAAGAGCATTGATGATGAAAAAGAACAAAAAATGGCTTCATGCGGTGAACAATTATCAAATATAATGGATTACCTTATTGAAGTTGCTAATGAAGAAAAAATTAAAGTTAGACAACTTTGGTTAGAAAAGATACCAGCGTTAATTTATGTAGATGACTTAGTAAAAAAATATAATTATAAATCCGAGGTTTGTGAAATAAATCCAGTAATTGGTGAATATGATGATCCTGCTAATCAGTTACAAAATATATTTACAGTTAACTTAAATCATGGAGGCAACTTAATTGTGTATGGTTCAACTGGTAGTGGTAAAAATACTTTATTAAATAGTTTAATATATTCAACAATTACAAATCATGATAGTAATGAAGTTAATTTCTATATTCTAGATTTTGGTTCAGAAATCCTTAGAATTTATGAGAAAGCACCACAGGTTGGTGATGTAATATTTATAAATGAAACTGAAAAAGTAAATAATTTATTTAAAACAATTAATCAAAAAATGGCAGATAGAAAGAAATTATTTGCAAAATATAATGGTGATTTTAATTATTACAATAAAAAATCTGATAAGAAAGAGCCTTTAATAGTTGTTATGATAAATAACTTTGAGGCATTTCATGAAACTTATCAAGATTATGATGAATTATTTCAACAATTTACAAGAGAAGGTTTAAAATATGGTATTGTATTTATAATAACTGCTACTGCAACAAGTACAATAAGATATAAACTAAGACAAAATTTCAAACAAGAAATATGCTTACAATTAAATGATGAATCTGATTATGTAACAATATTCCCAGAAGCAAGAAAAAAATATCCATCTAAGTTATATGGTAGAGGATTAGTTAAAATAGATACTGTACACGAATTTCAAACAGCATATCCATATGATCCAGAAAAACTTAGTGAACATATAATGCAATTATGTGAAGAATTAAGTTCTAAAGCAGAAAGTCGTGCTGATGCTATAAAAGTATTGCCTGAAATTGTTACTGAAGCAACTTTGTTACCAAAATTAGGTAATTTAAATAAAGTACCTATTGGTATTAATAAAAATACCCTAGATATAATGACTTGGGATTTTGATAATAACATTGCTACAATTATAAGTGCACTTGAATTTCAAAATATGGAATATTTCTTAAAACCATTTATACTTGAATTAAGTAAAGTAAAAGATACAACAGTTGTAGTATTTGATGCTGTTGATTATGCTAAGAATATTAAGAATACAGATAATCTATTTATCTACAAAAAAGATTTTGGTAAAGTTATTGAATCATTAAATGGAACTTTATTAAGGCAAAAAGACTTACTTGTTAAAAACAACTATAATAGAGATTCTATTGCAAGCGTTAAACCTTTAGTATGTGTAATTCTTGGACTTGATTCATTAATGTTTAAGTTCTCACCAGATGCTAAAAGTGAATTTATTTCATTAGTTGAAAAAGCATCAATGTTAAAAACTATCAAATTTATTTTTGTTGATACTATTGATATTTTCAAGAAAATAGAGTATGATAATTGGTATAAGACCATAGCAAAGAATAACCAAGGTATATGGCTTGGAGATGGTGTGTCTGAACAGTATGCAATAAAGATAACAAGATTATCAAGAGAGTTGCAGGCAGAAATTCCAATCGGATTTGGATATATCATAAAAAGAGGAGTACCTGTTCTTACTAAGTTCTTAACAAGTGAAACTGGATATGAGGAGGAGTCAGATGAATAACAAGATTTTAATTGAAGTTATTGTGCCTCTTCTTGAAGAAAATTTTGAAATATATATTCCAGTTAATAAAAGAATTTCAACAGTTATTAAATTAATTGAGAAATCTTTAAACGAAATCACTAATGGTTATTATCCGGCTCAAAAAGAGAATTCGGTAATAATAGATGAGGAGTCAGGAAGTGTTTTTGATGTAAATCTAACTGTAAAAGAATCAAAGATGATAAACGGCTCAAAAATCATATTAATATAGGAAAGGTGGTGAAGTTGATGAACGGATGGCAAGCAGATCCAGAAGGAATTATGAATTTAGCTAGTCAAATTAAAAATACTTATAATGAATATATGAGTGAAAAAGCTAAATTGTTTAACGCAATTGATGAAGTTTCTAGTGCTTGGGCTGGTGCTGATGCAGCAGGATATGTATCACAAGCTACTAGCTATGAACCAGATTTTAGAAAATTAGGTGAAATAGTTGAACAAATTTCTGTAATTCTAGGTGACCATGGTCATAGAATGGCTGAAGCTAGAGATAATATAATGAGTGCAGCAGGAAAACTATAATTAAATTAATAAAAAATAGGGAGGTGTAATATATGGCTCTTGGAAGTATGTCATATTCTGAAGCAAGAGAACGTGCTGATAGATTAGGAGCAATTTGCAGTAGAATGGATGAGGATTTCTTAACTTTACGTAATCAAATGAATTCACTTAAAAATGTTTTAGTAAGTAACGGTGGAGACCAACTTTATGAAACATATACACATTTAGATGCTAAGTTAAGTGGCTTTACATCTAAAGTTGCTAGTTTCCAACAATTCCTATATAAGGCAATTGAAGAATATCAAGCACAAGATGATATTTTAACTAGAAATTCACAATAAAAACAAGGCAACTTGTTTTTTTCTATAAATAATTGTATACTTATAATGGTGATAATATGAATATAAATGATATTCTACCTATTGGGTCTGTAATACTTTTAAAAAGGGCAAGAAAACCATTAATGTTAATTGGTTATTTTGCAAATGTAAATGAAAATGAAAAAAAGGAATATATAGGAATTCCTTATCCAGAAGGTTTAGTAGATATGAGTGTCTTAAGAGGATTTAATCATAAAGATATTCGTTCAGTAATACAAATGGGTAATCAAGGAAATTCATTTTTAGAATTTAAAGATATGTTATTAGATAACGATAAAATTAAAGAAATGTTAAAAGAAATTAAATGATTTACTAATTTCTTTTTTTCTTTATTAAAAATACCAATTTTATACTAAATAAATTGTAAAAAAATGTTGAAATGTGCCGAAATAAGTAGTATAATACTTTTGAAATTAAGTCGGAGGGAGGGATAATGATGTCTAAGACTGTTATAAAGAACGGTAATTTTGAAAGCGGTTTAAAGAGATTTAAACAACAAGTTGCCAAGAGTGGTACTCTCTCTGAATATAAGAAAAGGGAACACTTCAGCAAACCAGGCGTTTTAAGAAGAGAAGCAAAGAAAAATGCTATTATAAATAGTAGAAAACAAAATAGAAAAAATAGAAATTATGACTAGGAGTTGATTATCTTGTTAGAAAAAATTAATGTTGATATAGTTTCAGCAATGAAAGAACATGATACTCTAAAGTTATCTACACTAAGATTATTAAAAGGTGCAGTTGACCTTGAAAGAATTAATAAGAGAGTAGATAAATTAAATGATGATGATATTATTGCAATCATCGCAAAACAAATTAAAACTAGAAAAGAATCTATTGTAGAATTTGAAAGAGGAAATAGACAAGATTTAATTGATAAAACAAATTCTGAAATAGAAATACTAAGTGCATATATGCCTGAACAAATAGGTGAAGAAGAGTTATCTAATATTATTGAACAAGCAATTAAAGAAGTAAATGCTACAACTATAAAAGATATGGGTAGTGTTATGAAGATTGTTTCTTCTAAAGTAAAAGGAAGAGCAGATATGCAACAAGTAAGTAGTATAATAAAAAGCAAATTAAATTAAGACTAGAAATAGTCTTTTTTTCATAGACTTAAATAGGTGATGTATTTGTGATATTAGAAAGATTTAAAGATTATATTGATTCTAACAAATTAGAAATACATATAGATGATTCAGGTATTTATGTTTTAAATTATAAAAAAATATTATCGTTTTTAGACAGTAAAATAATTATAACTGATAATATAAAAAATGTATCTATAATTGGTAATAAGTTAGTCATTTCAAAATTAAAAAAAGAAGAGTTATATATTACTGGTGATATATATGAAGTTGTATTGAGGTGAATATGACTAATTCTATAATTCTAAAAGTTAAAACTAAAAATGTAACTAGGTTTTTAACTAATTTATATAAACTTAATATCGAAGTATTAAATGTAAATATAGTTAATCATAAAGAACTTATTATTGAAGTATGTGAATGTGATTATGATAAAGTGTGCGGTATAAGTATCTTAAATAAAGTTAATATTGTAGACTATAGAGGTAAGAACAAGGTTAAGATGTTTATAAATAAGAATAAAGTATTATTTATTTCTTTAATTATTAACTTATTTATCCTTGTATTTCTAAGCAATGTAATATTTAGTATTGAAATAAAGCATGAAAGTAGTGAAGTTAGAAATTTAGTTATTACTGAGTTAAAAAAATATAATGTAAAAAAATATACATTGAAAAAGAATTATACTGAGCTTGATAGTATTAAAAATAAAATACTTGATAACAACAAGGATAAAATAGAGTGGATTGAGATTAATACTTCTGGATGTAAGTATGTTGTTAAAGTGGTTATGAGGAAATTAAATAGTAATAACAAGGATGATAATATTTATAATATAGTATCTAATAGTAATGCAGTTATAAAAAAGATAGTTGCCGAAAATGGGTCAATTGTAAGAGAAGTTAATGAGTATGTTTATAAGGGTGATATATTAATAAGTAGTGAGATTAAGTTAAATGATGAGATAAAGGGTTATAGGAGTGCTAAGGGAGTTGTATATGGAGAGGTATGGTATAAGATGCATGTTATTATGCCATATATTTATATGAATAGAACTAGAACTGGTAAATCTTTAACGAATTATAGTGTAAATTTTTTTAATAAATCTTTAATAATTGGTAAAAAGTTTAAAAATAGTGATATTGATAAACATATTATATTCTCTAATAATATTATTCCTATCTCAATAACTAAAAATAAAGAATATGAAATAAATGATAGTAGTGATATTCAAGTATCTTCTATAGCGTATTTAAATGCACTTTCTTATAGTAAGGCTAAAATGAAGGAAAAACTAGGTAGTGATGAGTATATTATTAGCAATAGAGTATTGAAAAAAGATACAAAAAGTAATACAATAGAATTAGATATTTTTTATAAGGTATATAAAAAAATTTCAGTAAATAGTAAGATAGAAGGGACGAAGTAGTATGATAAAAAAAGCAGCAATAGACATATTTGGAAATGCATGGCCTATGATTGTCATATTTACTATAATACTTTCTTCAATAAGAATTGCATATTTAATTATAAAGAAAGAAAAATTTGTTTTATACAAGGAATTATCCTACTTACTATTTGCAATTTATTTACTTAGTTTATTCTATATAGTTACATTTCAAGATGATAATTATGGATATTCTAATCTTGTACCTTTTAAAGAAATATTTAGATATAATTTCGGTTCTAAATTATTTATAAAGAATATTGTTGGTAATGTTTTACTTTATATGCCTTTTGGTTTATTCGTATCAGCATATTTAGATAATAAAAAGATATTTCCAATATTTATACTTGCTTTAATATCTTCTATGTCAATTGAATTTGTTCAACTAGCAATAGGTAGAGTATTTGATGTAGATGATATTATTCTAAATGTTTTGGGTGCGACACTTGGAGCATTGTTATATATAATTTTAGATGGAATTAGAGATAAATTGCCTTCGGCTTTAAATAAGGAGTGGTTTATGAATTTATTAATGATTATATTATTACTAGTTGCTATTATTTACCTTACAAATATTCAAGTTTATTTATATGAGATGGTGATGTAATGGTTAATGTAACATTTTCTAATGAAACAAATGAAAAAGTAGAATGTTTAAGTGATTTAAAGAAACTAGTAAAATACGCAAAAGAATATATGAAACTTGGTAATATTGAATTTGGGGTAATATTTGTAGATAATAATGAAATACATGAATTAAATAAGACATATAGAAATATAGATAGAGAAACAGATGTAATAACTTTTAGATTAGCAGATTATGAAGAAGTAGTTGTAGATGGCACAACAATTCTCGGAGATATATACATATCACTTGATAAGGCACATAGTCAAGCAGAAGAATATGGACACTCATATAAAAGGGAATTGTCATTCTTGCTTATACATGGTTTTCTGCATTTACTTGGATATGACCATATGAATCCTCTAGATGAGAAAGTTATGTTTAAATTACAGGAGGAAATATTAGATGGCTACGGTATCAAAAGATAGTAAAAAAATAAATACTTTAAAAGAAGAGTTTGAGAGAAGAGATTTAAATGTTCACTCAATTAGAAGAGTAATTAAAAACTCTTTAGAAGGAATAAGTAGTTATGCAAAAGATGGCAAAAGTTTTATTATCTATGTATTTTGTAGTTTAATTGAAATAATTGCAGGTTTTACATTCAATGTCAATGGACTTGAGTGGATACTTATTATTTCAATGCTTGGAATTATTCTTGCAATTGAACTTTTAAATACTGCAATTGAAGCAACATGTGATGCTATAACGAAAGAATTTAATCCATATATAAAAGTTGCTAAAGATTGTGGAAGTGCAGCAACATTTGTAATATTTATAGTAGCTGTAATATTAAATATTATTATTTTCTTACCTAAGATAGCATTTTAAGGAGGATACATGATAGATAAGTTAAAAGAATTATTAAATAATAGTAGAAGTGATTATTTTCATTTTAATGTAAGCGCAGCAATAGTTACAAAAGATAATAGAGTATTTTATGGTGTTAATGTTGAAACATCTTCACCCGCAGCAGGAATATGTGCTGAACGTAATGCGCTTTATAATGCAATTACAAATGGTGTAAGAGAGACAGACATAAAAGAAGTACATGTGATGAGTAAAAATGGAGTATTCCCATGCTTTATATGTAGACAAGCACTATCAGATTACTGCAGTAGTGATGTTAAAGTTTATGCACATAGTATTAATGGAGATGTAAAAAGTGCAACAATAGAAGAATTATGTACTTATGCATTCGGAAGGAGCGATTTATGAAATCAGGATTTGTAAGCATAGTTGGAAGACCAAATGTAGGAAAAAGTACTCTTTTAAATACAATTATGGAGCGTAAAATTGCAATCACGTCTAATAAAGCACAAACAACAAGGAATAATATAATGGCTGTATATCATGATGAAGATTCTCAAATAGTTTTTTTTGATACACCAGGTATACACAAACCAAAACATAATCTAGGAAAAGCACTAAATAGTAAAGCATATTATAGTATTGAAGATTCTGATGTTATTGTTTTAGTTGTAGATATAAAAGAAAAATTAGGTACAGGTGACAAATTTGTAATTGATAAATTAAAAGGTGTTTCAAAGCCTGTTATACTACTTTTAAATAAGATAGATACAGTATCAAAAGAAGTAATAATGAGAAAAATATCTGAGTATAAAGATTTATATGATTTTAAAGAAATTATACCAGTATCAGTAATTAATAAAAAAGATGTTGGTATATTAATAAAAGAAATAAAAAAATATTTAACTGATGATATTAAATACTATGATGACGATTATATAACTGATAAAAATACTGAGTTCTTTATATCAGAATATGTAAGAGAAAAAATACTCAATAATACAAATGATGAAGTTCCTCATGCAATAACATGTCTTACTGAAAATATCAAAAAAGGCCGTGATGCATACGAAATTGATGTACTTATAATAGTAGAAAGAGAAAATCTAAAAAAAATCATTGTTGGTCATCAAGGTGATATGATTAAAAAAATTGGAATAGAGTCAAGAAAAGATATAGAAGAGTTAATGGGTAAAAAAGTGTATTTGAACCTATTTGTTAAAACAGTAAATAAATGGAGAGATAAAGATAGATATTTAACTGAATTTGGATATAAAAATAATGAATAAAATATAAAATAAATGTTCACTATATAACTAGAAAGGGTGAACATTTATGACAAAAGAAGATTTATGGAACTTATTTAAACAAACAGGAAATATAACATATTATTTAAAGTATAAAGAAGCAATAAAGAAAGGAAAATAATATGCAAGATGTATTAGGAATTGTTCTAAAAGAAAGAGATTATTCTGAATCTAGTAAAATATTAGATGTGTTTACAAAAGAATATGGTTTAATTGGAATAATTTCAAAAGGTTCAAAAAAAGTGAAAAGTGGTTTAAATGCAGTATCAACAAGACTTACATATGGAACTTTTCACATATACTATAAAGAAGATAAACTATCAACACTTACGTCAGTTGATGTTATTAATCCATTTTTTAATATAAAAAACAATATAATTAATATAAGTTATGCAACATATTTATCTGAACTTGTATTTCAAGTTATAAAACAAAGTTATAAATATGAAGAGATATTCGATTTGTTAATAAATTCATTATTAAAAATAAATGAAAATTATGATCCATTAGTAATTACTAACATACTAGAATTAAAATTATTATCTTATTTAGGAGTTGAACCTATCTTAAATAGATGCTCTGTTTGTGGTAATACAAATGTAGTAACTTTATCAAAAGATAGAAATGGACTTATATGTAATAAGTGCAGAACTTATGAACATATTGTTGATAAAAGAACAATAAAATTTATAAGAATGTATTATTACTTAGACATATCTAAGATTACTAAGGTTGAGATGGATCCTAAAGTAAAAAATGAAATAGATGATTTTCTAACTAGTTATTATGAAACGCATACTGGTATATATTTAAATTCTAAGAAGTTTATTGATGATTTAAAAAAAGTAAATATATATACTTAATATTGACTAATCAGTTTAAAAGGTATATACTTACTACATAAATGCGATGATGAAGGTTGGAAACTTCTAGCAATATGAAAAAGAGAGATTCCTAGGAATAAGTAAGGTGGAACCGCCCATTTGGGTCCTTACAATCATGGGAATTTTTTATTTTGAGGAGGTAAAATTATGAAAATGGAAGATATGGTTAATTATTGCAAGCAATATGGATTTATATTTCAAGGAAGTGAAATATATGGTGGCCTTGCAAATACTTGGGATTATGGTCCACTAGGAAGTAGATTAAAAAATAATATTAAAGATGCTTGGAGAAAAAGATTTATTCAAGAAAGAGACAATAGTTACGAAGTAGATGCTGATATACTTATGCATCCAAGAGTTTGGGAAGCATCTGGACACGTAGGAGGTTTTTCAGACCCACTTATAGATTGCAAACACTGCAAAATGAGACATAGAGCAGATAATCTAATAGAGGCATTTGACAAAGATGCACATCCAGATGGTATGACTGAAGAAGAAATGATGTCCTATATTAGAGAACACAAGGTTCCATGTACTAAATGTGGTCATAGCGATTTTACTGATATTAGAGAATTTAATCTAATGTTTGAAACACAAAGAGGAGTTACAAAGGATTCTAAAAGCACTATATATCTAAGACCTGAAAATGCGCAAGGAGAATACGTTAACTTCTTGAATGTTCTAAGAAGTACAAGGACAAGATTACCTTTTAGTATTGGTCAAATAGGTAAAGCATTTAGAAATGAAATTACACCTGGTAATTTTACATTTAGAACTATTGAATTTGAACAAATGGAATTTCAGACTTTTTGCCATGAGGGTGATGATGAAAAATTATATGAATACTTTAAAGAGTATGGTAAAAAATTCTATATGGATTTAGGTATTAAAGAAGAAAATTTAAGATTTCATGATCATGAAAAATTAGCATTTTATGCAAAGAGTGCATGTGATATAGAATATAGATTTCCTTTTGGATTTGGTGAAATAAATGGTACTCATAATAGAACTAATTATGATTTAACAAGACATACTGAATATAGTGGCGTTAAACAGGAATATCTAGATCCACAAACAAATGAAAGATTTATTCCATACATTATTGAATCTACATATGGACTTGATAGATCAGTTTTAGCATTCTTATTTGAAGCATATCAAAAAGAAACATTAGAAGATGGAACAGAAAGAGAAGTTCTTAAATTGCATCCTTTCTTATCTCCATACAAAGTAACAGTTTTACCACTAGTTAAAAAGATACATGGAGAAAAAGCAAAAGAAATATCTACTAAATTATCAAAATCATTTATGACAATGTATGATGATAGTGGTTCAATTGGTAAAAGATATAGAAGAGCAGATGCGATAGGAACACCATTCTGTATTACAATTGATGATAATACATTAAATAATAATACAGTTACTCTAAGAGATAGAGATACAATGGAACAAATTACATTAAATTTAGATGAAGTAGAAGAATATGTTACAAAGAGAGTTAAATTTTAACTTTCTTTTTATTTATATTTGGTTTATAATTATAATAGGTGATAGTATATGAAGAATAAGGGTTTTACTTTAGTGGAATTATTAGCAGTTATAGTAATTTTAGGCTTAATTCTAGGTATAGCAATACCTAAGGCTACTAAAACTTTAGAACAAAAGAAACAACATTTATATGAACTAACTATAAATGAGTTGATAGAAACTAGTAAAAAGTATGTAACTAGTAATCCAAAAATATATTCTGATATTAGTAAATACGGTTCATCATCTATTAATGTTAAAACATTATGTGAAGAAAAATTAATAGATTGTCCAGTTACTGACCCAAGAAACAAGGAAAGTATCACCGGAAGTATAAAAATTGAATATTTAAACAATGAATATGTATATACATTTAGCAATGATGCTGAGGGTATTATTTTAGCATTTGATTTAAATGGTGGTACTGCAAGTGATGCGGGATTTAATGAAAATTTAACAGTACAACCTTATGAATTAGTATCTTATCCTAATGTTACAAAAACTGATTTTAGATTAAAAAATTGGTCTTTAGTATCAGGAGATGCTGAAATACTAACTGAAGGAATTAAAACAAGAAGTAGAAATTCAGTTGTTAAAGCAATTTGGGTTAAAGATGTTTTAGTAACACTTAATTTAAATGGAGGAGAAACAACTCAAACACTTAATAGTAGTTATGAAACATATGAACAAATTAAATTAGAAAATCCAACAAGAAAGAATTATACATTTATTGGATGGAAAATTGAATCAGGTGATTCAATCCTTGCTGGTAATAATCTAGTAGTTGGTACAAGTGCAACAACAATTACTGCATTATGGAAATTAAATACAATTAATTTAAGTGTTGATCTACAAGGTGGCGCAATAGAAATAGATCCAACTGGAGCGTATGATATCGGTGAAGATATTGTACTTAAGAAACCAATAAAACATGGATATACATTCTCACATTGGCAAGTAGTAAATGGTAATAGTATATTAAGTGGTAATGTAATTACAATGGGAACTCAGGCAACAACTATTAAAGCAGTATGGACTGAAAATATTTCTTTAGCAGTAAATTTAGCAGGCGGAGAAACAACTCAAAAGTTTGAAACAGGTTATGGACCAAATACTACTTTAAAATTAGTTGAACCAACAAGAACTAACTATGAATTTGGAGGTTGGGAAGTAGTAAGTGGAAATGCAATAATAAGTGGCAATATATTAAAATTTGGTACTGAAGATACTGCTATTAAGGCAATTTGGTTGATAAGAAATGGTGAATTTGCGATAACTAATAAAGAATATGAATTCACAGTAGCGGTAACAGGATATTATCGATTAGAAGCATGGGGAGCAGAAGGAGGATATGCAGCAAATGAAACATATAGAGGGGGATATGGAGGATATGCAACAGGGCTTGCATATTTAACAAAAGGGACAAAATTATATATAAATGTAGGGGGAAAAGGAACAAATGCATTGGTAAAAGCAAC
>CAKOXW010000007.1 GCA_934130375.1 uncultured Bacilli bacterium | reverse complement strand
TGATTTAATACTTTATTTGTATCTTTTTCTAAATAATTTACTGTATAACTTAAATCTGTTCTCTTTGTATAGTAAATATTCATTACATTTAATGTTGTATTATCTGATAATACTAGTGGATCAATACTTACTGAATCATATACATAACCTGGAATATCTTTCTTAACACTTGTTAAAGTAATTTCATCATACACATTACCAGATTCATTTAATGGATTATGTAATGCTTTATTTGTATCTTTTTCAAGATAATTAATAACATAAGTAGTTTGATTTTTAATTACGTTTAATGTAATAGTTGATATATTACTTTTTACTATTTCAGTAACATTACCAATAGTAACTGTTGTTTTAACATAGTATTTATAAGTAATTTCTCCTATAGTATCTTTAGTAGCATTATAACTAAATGATCCATCTTGATTTAATGTAATATTACTTGGTTTTCCATTAGTAGTATCATCATATACAAGAACTATTTCATTTACAACAGTAGCATTTTCATCTTCATGTAAATCACTTAATTTATCATTATCTAAAATGTACTTATCTACAGGTGTTGTAAATGTCGTACCTTGTTTAATATCATAATAATCATCATTTACTGTAATACCTGGAATTGAAACATATGGTTTATCAAAATCAAGTGATATTGGATTACTTGAACCATATTTTGGATTTCCATCTACTGATTTAGCATTTATAGTAGCGCTTACATTAGTATACATACTTCCGTAATGTCCTTCTTTTGCTTCAACAGTATAAGTAAGTTTATTATTATCTGTTGATTTTACATCACCAATTACCCAAGTAATAGTTGTTGTACCATCACTATTTTCTATTGCAGTTGCTCCTGCTGGTAGTGTACCTTCTTTGATTTTAAAACCTGCTGGTACAATATCAGTAACAACAGCATCAGTTGCAACTGTAGTAAAATCATTTACTATTTTATTAAATGCTTCTTTTAATCCAGCGTAATCAGATGCAGTATATCTATACTTATCTGTTGGAGTTGATGCTACTTTTCCTAAAAATTCATAAGCATTACCTGATGCACCATTACCAAAACCAATAGCATAAATTTTAGTACCATTAGCCTTCATAGTTGTTGCTTTATTATTAGCATTTGTACTTGGTTTGTATGCATCTTTAGTAGTGAACACTCTTCCATAATCGCTATATTCCATAGCAACAGTATTATCATTTTTACTTACGTAACATTTACCACTATAATGATAATTGCCAAAAAAATTTGTTTCACAATGATCATCCTCATAATTATCTGAACTACCCATACCATGTCTTTTATTATCAGTTCCTATGTAATATGTTGGTTCACCATCTGATAGTAAAATTACTATCTTTTGTGTATCATTACCAGAATTCTTAAGTAATTCTTCTGCTTTTATTAATCCAGCATGTACATTAGTACCTTGATTATCCATTGAATTTGGAATACTATTGATAGTATTTTTTAAAGCAGTTGCATTATTAGTAAGTGAATTACTAGTATAACTTGTTAATAAATTAGACCCGTATGTTACTATTGCTGCTCTTGTATTATCTTTAGTTTTATCAGTAATTAATAAATTGACTAAATCTTTTGCAGCTTTCTTAGTATTTTCCATTGACGAACCATTCATACTAGTACTTCTATCAAGTACTAATACAACGTCTGTTTTATCAACAGTAGTAAATCCATTTGCATTTACTGTTAATGTAACGTCTGCACTTCTTCCTTTCTCTTTATCTTCTTTTGTTGCAGTCTTAGTAAGCAAGATTTCTCCTGCAGTACCTTCTGCATTTACATAATTAACTCCAACTAGAAATATACTAACTGAAATTAATAATGTAAGTAAATATTTTTTGAAACCTTTCATCTTAAACCTTTACCTCCTTTACCTTTTTTGCATTTATAATAATAAACGAATTCTTTGGTGTATAAGTACAAGTTTGAAGTACTAATACATCATCCTCTTCATTTGTTATTATCCCTGTTTCATAAAGCCCATTACTAAGCTTTTCTAGATGACTTTTTCTGTTTTGTGGAACTACATCCATATGTTCATAGTCATCTGTTACTATTTGAACACTAAATATTTCATATATACTTGTTTTAGTGCCATCATATAATTCAATTGTTTTATGACTTTCATAGAAATCTTTACTTCTATATTTTTCTAGTTCATTAAACATTAACTTTACTGCTTTTGAATTATGACCATATATATTAATTTGTTTAGCATCTAAATTAGTTCTATAATCTACATAAATACTACCAACTGCACTTTTCTTTTTACTAATTGTGTGATTTAAGTAATACTCATTATCACTGCCTTGTACAAGCAAGGTATTTATTTTTGTACCACTTATTTTTAAAGTACCAACTATATCATTGTTAGAATAGTAATTTTTATAATAATCTAAATCTTTTAAAGAATTGGTTTTTGTTTTGCTATAATCTTTTTTAGTTGATATTTGTGTTGCAACTTTTTTATCGTTTTCTACTCTATTCATTACTTCAGTTTGTTCTTTTTCAATTGCTTGTATCTCTCTATTTTGTTTTTCAATATAAATAGAATTAATAAAATAGTAAACAGATATTAGCATTAAAGTAACAATTAAAATATCGCATATTCTTTTGCCTTTTTTTACCCCCATAACAAAAACCTCCCATTTATATAGCAATTTATATAAATTTTTTTGAAAACTGCCATATATAATACATATTTTTTTAAACTTGTCAAGTTTATACATGGTTTTTTTAAACATTTAAATAAATTATAAAAATTATCAGGTGGTTTTTTTAAATACATTATTTAATAATATCTCTCCTTTCAAAACAATTATGAACTTATAAATACGAAAATATTCACGAATTATGCATTATCTATGCGTTTTGTGAACCTAATGCGACTGAAGTTGTAAAAAATGGTTATGGTTATATAGTCGAATCAGTTGGTGTACTTGGAGGAGAAGCACCATTTACTGCTTACAATGCTAAAAAAAGTTACATAGAAAATAATAAAGATATTATCAAATCTTTTAATAAAGCGATTAATAAAGGTTTAGAGTTTATTAGAAACAATGATGCCAGTACAATTGCAAAAAGTATATATGAATTCTTTCCAGATATGTCATTAAACGAACTGGCAATATCTATTTGGAATTATAAAAATCAAGATACTTGGAATGAAAGTACATATTTAAAAGAAGAATCTTTTAATCATTTACAAGAAATTATGATGGCTGCAGGTGAATTAAAAGACTATGCGCCATATAATGACTTAGTTATAAACTATAGTGATTAACTATGAAATTAGTTGATATTAAAAATGTATGCAAAAAATATCAAACAAAGAATTCTGAAATAGAGGCATTAAATAACATAAATTTTTCTATTAATGAGGGCGATATTATAGCGATAGTTGGTCCCTCAGGATGTGGCAAATCCACAATATTATCAATACTTTCTAATTTAGAAAATTATGATAAAGGCGAAATTATAACTTATAAAAAAGATTTAAAATATGGTTATATGTTCCAACATGATACATTGTTTGACTGGATTTCAGTTATGGATAACTGCATGTTAGGCCCAAAAATTAACAAGAGCTTTAGTAAGAAGGACAAGGATGAGTGTTTAGAATTATTAGATAGATATGGGCTTAGTAAATTTAAAGATAACTATCCTTCTAGTTTATCGGGTGGTATGAGGCAAAGAGTTGCATTAATTAGAACACTTATGACTAAACCAGATATTCTTTTACTAGATGAGCCATTCTCTGCTCTAGATTATCAAAATAGATTATTAATTTCAAATGATGTATATAAAATTATCAAAGAAAAAAATATTACAACATTAATGGTTACACATGATGTTTCAGAAGCATGCGCTTTTGCTGATATAGTAATCGTATTAACTGATAGACCAACACACGTAAAAAGTGTACATAAAATCATATATGACAAGAAAGAAGATCCGATTAACAATAGACTTAAACCAATTTACAATATTTATTGTAACAAAATCTTAGGTGAGTTAAATGTTATATAGTAAAGAACGATTAAAATATTTAAAGAAAAGAAAAAAAGAAAAAATAATAGTTTTTTCAATGCAAATTCTGTTGTTTATCGTGTTTATCTTTTTATGGGAATTGTTTGCTAGACTAAAAATAATAAATACATTTCTAACTTCTTCTCCAAGTAAAATCATTACAACTTTAGTAAATCTATATAATACTAATAATTTGTTTAATCATATAAGTATTACAGTATATGAAACTATTTTAAGTTTTGTATTATCTATATTTATTGGAATAGTTATTGCTAGTATACTATGGTGGAACAATTTATTATCTAAAATAATAGATCCATATTTAACTATTTTAAATAGTTTACCCAAAGTAGCACTTGGTCCGATAATAATAATATGGATTGGTGCGAATATGAATTCTATTATATTTATGGCACTACTTATTTCATCTATTATAAGTATAATTACTATTTATAATGGTTTTAAAAATACTGACATTGAAAAAATAAAACTAATGAAAAGTTTAAATGCATCTAAATTTCAAATATATACTACTCTTATACTAAGAGGAAATATAGATACAATTATAAGTTCATTAAAAATTAACATTAGTATGTGTTTAATAGGTGTCATTATGGGAGAGTTATTAGTATCAAAAGAAGGTATTGGTTATTTAATAATGTATGGTTCTCAAGTATTTAATTTAAATCTAGTAATGACTGGTGTTGTACTACTTGTTATAATTTCATGTATCTTATATTATTTAATCTCTTATCTAGAAAGAAAACTAGTTCGTAATTAGAAACTAGTTTTTTTGATAATTTTTTATAGTCATAATAAAACCTTTTTAAATAAATATCTAAAATTTTAAAAAATTATCTAAATTTGTTTTAAATCTTAAAGTATACATGATATAATGTTTATATCGAATATATGTTTGAATAAGTGCCTTTAAGTAATATTAGTAATTACAATTTAAGTTAAATTTAAAATAAATAGAAGTTGTAACAACATTATAAGTTAAAAATTATTAAAAAGGAGAAAAAAATGGAAAATAGCAAATTAGAAACAATCACAAATTTATTTGAAGGTAACAAAATAAGAAGTATTTGGAATAATGATAAAGAAGAATATTATTTTAGTGTAATTGATGTTATAGGAGCATTAACAGAAAGCAATGATCCATCACACTATTGGAGAACACTTAAATCAAGAATGATTAAGGAAGGAAATGAAACCGTCACAAATTGTGACACTTTCAAATTAAAAGCAAAAGATGGAAAATTAAGAAATACTGATATGTTAGATACAAAAGGAATTTTTAGACTTATCGAATCAGTACCTAGTCCAAAGGCAGAGCCTATGAAAATGTGGCTTGCAAATCTTGGTAAAGAAAGAATTGATGAAGTGTTTGACCCTGAAATTGCTGGCAATAGAATTATTAATTACTATCGTAATAATGGTTATAATGATGAATGGATTAAAAAAAGATTAACTGGAATGGTTGATATATTTAAATTAACTGATGTATGGAAAGATGGTGGTATTGAAAAACCTGCCCATTATGCAATTCTTACTAATGAAATATATAAAAGTTGGTCAGGAATGAAAGCAAGTGAATATAAAGCATATAAAGGTATAAGAAAAGAATCGTTAAGAGATAACATGACTGATATAGAAGTATTGCTTACTGATTTAGGAGAAATTGCAACTCGTGATATTGCTAAATCTCTACATCCACAAGGATTTAAAGAAAATATGGAGATTGCCCGTAAAGGTGGACAAGTTGCTGATGATGCAAGAAAGTCTTATGAAAAAGCAACTAATAAGTCAGCCATTTCAAATAAAAATTCTTTAAATTACCAATATATAAATGAAGTAAAACTAATTGATAATAATCATTAAAATTTAAGAAAACTAGTTCGTAATTAGAAACTAGTTTTTTTTGTTAAATATTTCGCATACAATATATTGGTGATATAGTGAAAGTTTGTGTTTATGCAATATGTAAAAATGAGGAAAAATTTATTGAAAGATGGTATCAATCTATAAAGGATGCAGATTATATTTGTGTATTAGATACTGGTTCTTGTGATAATTCGGTATCTTTATTAAAGGAATTAGGTGTTAATGTTAAAGAAGAAATCATAAATCCATTTAGATTTGATGTTGCTAGAAATAAAGCACTTAGTATGGTACCTGATGATATTGATGTATGCATTTCTCTTGACTTAGATGAAGTAATAAAACCTAATTGGAAAGAAGAACTAAATCGTATTTATAAACCTGAAATAAATAGAGTTAGGTATTTATATAATTGGAGTTTAGATGAATTTGATAAGCCAATTGTAAGTTTTTATTGTGATAAAATTCACTCAAGAAATAATTATAAGTGGATAAATCCTGTACATGAAATACTTAAATATGAAAAAGATAATGAAGTATATATTAATTCTAATATAGTAATAAATCACTATCCTGATAGTAGTAAATCTAGAGAAAGTTATTTAGGTTTACTTGAATTGTCTGTAAAAGAAAATCCTGAAAATGATAGAAATATGCATTATTTAGGTAGAGAATACATGTTTTATAAAAGATGGAATGACGCAATCGACACATTAATTAGGCATTTACATTTAAAAAGTGCTACATGGAAGGATGAAAGATGTGCATCTATGAGATTTATTGCAAGATGCTACAAGAATTTGAATAGATTTGATGAAGCGTATATGTGGTGCGATAAAGCAATAAAAGAGACCCCTAATTTAAGGGATCCTTATATGGAAAAAGCAGTAATTGCCGATGATTTAAAAGACTACAATGTTGTTATAGATTGTTGTTTAAATGCTCTAAAAATCAAAGAAAAGAATTTATATTATATTAATGAATATTTTAATAATGAAGTATTTATTTATGACCTATTATCTTTAGCATACTATTATACTGGTAATTATAAACAATCTTTAAAGTATATAGATTTAGCAATAAAAGAAGACCCTAAAAATGAAAGATTACTTAAAAACAAGATATTAATTGAAGAGAAAATTTAAACCAGTTTTTGGTACTTTTTCATAATAAAAATTATAAATATTCTCTTCTTTTTTTATACTAATTTTTTTAGTTAATTCTCTATTACTAACAATACTATAAGATTTTATTTTTGGATACATTTCTGTTATTTCATCATTAACAAGTGCTTTTTTAGTATAAGATGTTAATAATTTATTAGTGTTTAATTCATAACAATTAATTGTATAAGTAGATACTACACTTCTTACATAAAATTTAATAGTCGATGAATTACTTTTTACATTATTGAATAATAAATGATATTTAAATGTTACTTCACCATATACTCTTGAACTTGGTTTATATATAAATGAACCATCTTTATTTATATATAAATCTCCTCTTTTAGCATTACTACTATCTTCTTCAATTATTATTTTATAATTTTTATCTTTGATAATATCATTTGATAGTATGCCATCGGATGCGCTTACATTAAGTTCCATATTAGAACTGATTATATAATCTTCATAATTGTATCTATCATTATTCGTAATATTATAAGTTTCACTATTATTAATTAAATATACTTTATTAGCAGATACTGTTGTTGATAAAAGTACTAAAACTAAAATATAAATCCTTTTCATATCATCACCATTTATATTCTAGTTTATAATTCTAATTTATATTGTCGAAAAAAAGACTAAATCTAGTCTTTTTCATTTATTTACTTTTCTTATTTTTAGATTTTCTTCCCTTGTTTTCTAAACGTTTGGACATTTCACCACCAACGCTTCCACTACACTTAGTATTAGCATCAGGACCTAAATTAACACCAAATTCATTTGCTATTTCGTATTTTATTCTGTCCATAGATTTACTAGCACTCTTTTTGCTTTTTCTATTTGATTTACTCTTTCGTGGCATATTTTCACCTCCTACACTATTAGAATGTGTAAGAATTAATTTTATATACTAGTAAAAAAATGGTAATTTTTATAAATATTCACTACTATCTGTTTGATAGTTTTTAACATCAATTTTAGTCATATTTTCTATTGCTTCATCTATTAATTTTTCATAATCAATAAGTGTTTCAAAGTATATACATTTATCTAAATTAGGATTAATAACTGGATGCTTTGGTACGAATATAGTACAACAATCTTCATATGGTAAAATACTTGTTTCATAAGTATCTATATTTTTTGCAATCTCTATTATTTCTAATTTATCAAGACACGCAACTGGTCTAATAACAGGATAACTTGTAACATTATTTATTACATACATACTATTTAATGTTTGACTAGCAACTTGTCCAATAGATTCTCCATTAATAATAATCCTTGATTTAGTCATTTTAGCAACTCTTTCAGAAATTCTATACATCATTCTTCTTAAGATAGTAATCATGTATGTAGGGTCTATATTTTTATATATTGCAAGTTGTATTTCAGTAAATGGAATTACATATAAATTTATATTACTACCATAATTACACAATTTTTTAGCAAGTGTAATAACTTTATTTTTTGCTTCTAAACTAGTATGAGGAGGAGAATCAAAGTATATACAATCAATATCAATTCCTCTTTTAGACGCTAAAAAGCCTGCAACAGGAGAGTCTATACCACCACTTAACATAAGTAATCCTTTTCCTTGAATACCTGTTGGATATCCTCCTAAACCTTTTATTTCTTTAGTATATAAATATGTATTATCATCTCTAATTTCAACATGTAAAGTAATTTCTGGATTATGAACATCTACTTTTAACCCATTTACATTTTTTAATAAATAAGCACCAACCATTTTGCTTACTTCTAAAGAATTATATTTAAAACTCTTATCAGCCCTATTAGTTTCTACTTTAAATGTAGTAATATTCTCTTTCTCAATTAATTCTTTAGCAAGAATATTAATATCTTCAATACTTTTATTGCACTTATAACATACAACTATAGAATGAATACCAAATACTTCTTTTAATTTAGATATTATTTCTACTTCATTATAATCTTTAATATCAATAAACATCCTAACCTTGTTCTTACTAATAGAGACATTATAATCTGCTAATTTCTTACTTACATTTGAATTAAGTTTATCAATAAATACTTTAATATTATCCTTTTTTGTACTTAATTCACCATACTTAATCATAATTAATTTTTCCACGTTCATCACCCGAACTAATTATACACGAAAAAAAAAGATATTTAAATACCTAAATATCTTTTATGCAGCTTTACTATAACCTTCGTCTTCGTAAGTTCCACCTAAAGCCTCAGACAATGTTTGATATATTGCATTTATTTGTCTATCTTTACTATCATTTACTTCTTGAATTTTTCTAGCATTTTCTCTATTTATATTAGCAATTTCATCAGCATGTTTAGCCCTTAAATCATCAAGTGCTTGCCTATTGTTAGCAGCATCTTCAAGTCTTTGTGCTTTTAATGCTTCTAATTCAGCCTCTAATTTGCTTACCCTATCACCATATTTTGTTTCTAATTCTGTATTTCTTTCTTTTAATTGTTCATTACTTTGAGTTAAAGAGCTTACTTGTGAATTTAAATCTTTTACAACATCATTAAATCCATTTACTTTGTCTTTAAGTTCTGAATTACTTTCATTAGCAATTCTTAATTTTTCTCTTAAAGTTTCATTTTCAGAATTTTTTTCTTTTAATGTATTATTAATTCTTTGAATTTTACCAAATATTTCAGCCTTACTAAGAGGTGAAACTGTATGCTCTTCTTTTTCTTCTACAGGTGCCTCTACTTCCATACTTATTTCTTTTGGTTCAGGAACAAAGTCTTGACTAACTGCTTCTCCACTTAATTGAGCAATAGATATCTCACTTGTACTTGGTTGTTCACTTGTAGTATTTTCAAAACTTGGTAATTTAAATTCAGAATCGTTAGAAACTTCTTCACTCTTAACTTCTGGAACTTCATTCTCTATAGCAGTTGGAATAATATTTTCTCCTGAAACTGGGGTTTCAATTTCTTGACCATTTACAACTGGTGCTTCTTCACCCATAGAAGTAGGTGCTTCCACAGAAGGTTCTTCTACTTCATGATTTTCTATAGTAGTATCGACAGCAGGTAATTCTACACTTGGAACTTCTTCATTAACTGGTAATGATACTTCACTTTCCATTGTTGGCATTATAACAGGTTCTAAAGTAGGTTCACTCATATTTTGCCAATCAGCAGATATAGGAACTTCACCTAAAGTAGGTTCAGAAACAGGAATACTTGCAACTGGTTCAATTTTAGAAAACCACTTAGCATTTACCTTTTGTATTCTATCAACTAAAGCCTTAGTAAATAATACTGCTCTTTTCTCAACTACAGATACTTTACCTTGTACTTCTAAAGCATTTAACTTATTATTTAACTCAGTTAATCCTTCTTTAGTTTCATCTACTAATTCACTAACACCTTTATTAGCAGTAGACTCTACTTCATTTTTATTTTCTTTTACAACATAAAGTCTAGATAGTTTTTCCTTAACTGCAGATTTAACTCTTACTGCTCTAACCATTACATCTTCTTTTATTTGCAATGCCACATCAACTGGTATATATGCATAGTCTAATTCCATTGTCATAATATTACCTCCAAGTCCTATTATTCTTCACTTTTTGCTATATCTTTCATTACTTCTTTTACAGCAGTCCATTCTTCATCAGATTCAATTGCTGCTAAAGAATACATATTGTCTTTTTCAATTAATTCAGAAGCATAAATTTTAACCATTTCGTTTTCATCTACTTCATTTAATGTATATAATATATAGTTTTTATTATATTTTTTTATTGTAAAAGCAGATAATATTTCAGCCTCTTTTTCATTGCCAGATTCATCTAAAACAACTATAGTTCTTTTCTTTTCGTTCATAACGATTCACCTCATTTTATTCTTTCATATCATATATATTTCATTATAGCACAAAAATATTTGTTTTGTATACACTTTTATACATTTTTTTTCAAAACAAAATATTTACAATTAAATGCACAATTATCTTTTATATATTTATCAAGGTTATTTATATTATTATAATCCTTGCAATTTTTATTTTTACTATCATAAAATCCTTTTAATCTTAATTTACTATATGCCCAGTCCCCAACAACATAGTCAAAAGGATGAAAATAGTCTGTCAATTTAGAAGATACTTCATCTAAATCAAATCCTTCTCTTTCATTTTTTATAAGTTCATATTTTTTACCATTTATATCTAATTCTTTCATACCCTCACCTAATAAAAGTATAACACATTTTATTCAATATTAGTAGATAATAAATTAGAATTTTGTCTTATTAATCCACCATAATACTTAGGAACTGTCCCCTTAATTAGTTTGTATGAAATTGGTACATCTAATGACACAATTGTTTCCTTTGATGAAAAAGGGACAATTACCTGTGAAGTTAGTTTTATATTAATATATATTTTTATAAGTGCATTATTAATTCCATATTCTTTTATTTCACTTTTAATACTAGTATCAACATGCCCAATCAGATTAAATTTAATTGGTATTTTTG
Organism: uncultured Bacilli bacterium; assembly: GCA_934130375.1. Classification (GTDB taxonomy): domain Bacteria; phylum Bacillota_I; class Bacilli_A; order RF39; family UBA660; genus CAG-1193. The sequence goes on along the minus strand of CAKOXW010000007.1, from coordinate 17,508 downwards.
GTCCAAGATTTCCAAAAAAAACATTATTTGTAGCCATAGAAATAGGTATGTTATAAACCATATTTTCCTCTTCATAATTTTTAATATTACTAATTTCAATATCTTTTATAGAAACTAATAACTTATCAGTAACATCTGATAAAATCTCATTTATAACTTGTGTATTATAATCTATAAGTTCAATATTATCATTATCTTTAACTATATTAATCATATTATCTAAATTTCTATTTTTAAACTCAGACTTAACCACTTCATTAATAGTAGTTCTTAAAATATTATTTATAGTAGATTCACCATATTTTTCTAATATAGGCACTACTTTTCTATTTATGTAATATAAAAGCAAAAAAGATAATACTACACATATTATAATTATAGATATAAATATATTATTCTTAATTTTCTTCATACTAAATTCTATGAAAAAAGCAGTACATTATAGTACTACTTAAATACTTTTAAATAAAGAATTACCCCAATTGCAATAATCATTAGTATTATAGTTATAATAATAAACACCTTAGCATTACTACTTTTCTCTACAAATTCATCATCAAAATCTTCTTTTTCTATTTTAGAAGTATTTGTATAAAACTCCTCTTCTTTTGTTACATCCTTAGTCTTCTCACTATCATCTTCTCTTAAATTAGAAAAAAGGTCTGTTTTAGCAAGATTAGTTTGAGTAACAGTATCAAACAAATCTCTAAGTTGTTGCTCGTGAGTTAAAAATTCCTCACTTAATTCCTCGATAGTACTTTCATACTTAGTATCAAGTTTTCTAACTCTATTTTCTTCTTCATTAGTACTTCTCTTTTTCTCAATTATTTCATTAATATCATAATTAGAATCATCTATTTCATCAAACTTATAATCAATCTCTTCATCCTTGTCATTCTTAGTAGGACTAACTACATCCGAAAACCTTTTTGCACGCTTGTAATTTTCCCTACTATCAATCATAGACTTTATCTTATTAATATCAATTTCATCCGCATCATTAAGTACTACCATATTATCACTCAAAGTCTGCTTTTCTCTATACAATTCATCATATAGATTATCGTTCTTCGAAGTTCTTTGCATTAACTCATTTTCACTATAATACTTATCCATCCTTGATTTCATACAACCACCTACTATTTAAAGTATAACACATTTGAAAAAAAATTTAAATATTAAGATTATTTATGTTATAATCTTTTTGGAGGTATTTATGTTTAAAGTTAACGAAGATAGATGCATAGGTTGTGGTGCGTGTGTTGGAACTTGTCCAGAAGTATTTGGATTTGGGGAAAATGCTGCAGAAGTTATAAAGCAACCAACTAAAGAAGAAATGAATAGTGCGATAAATGCACTTGAAGGTTGTCCAACTGGCGCTATCGAAAAAGAAGAAAAATAAAACCAAGCAAATTGCTTGATTTTTTTATTTTACAAGACCATATAATTGTTTAACTTCTTTTGGATTTAGTTTTCTATATTCACCAGATTTCAATTTACCTAAAGTTAGAAAACCAATTCTTTCTCTTTTTAATTTTAAAACATTAAATGATACACTTTCAAATAATCTCTTAACCTCATGATTCTTACCTTCACAAATAACTATTTCAACAATAGAAGTATTAGTCTTTTTATCAAATTCTCTTAACTTAACTCTTTTTGGAATACATTTAGTACCATCAAGTACTACTCCATTTTTAAGTTTATTAATTTCTTCGCCCTTTATAATTCCTTCTAATTTTGCGATATATTGCTTTTCAATTTCGTTTCTAGGATGCATTATCAAATTAGCAAGTTCCCCATCATTTGTTAAAATTAATAACCCTGTTGTATCATAATCAAGTCTTCCTACTGGATAAAGTCTTTTATTAGTTTCAAAATAATCAGTTACAACTTTTCTACCTTTATCATCAGAAGTACTAGTTATTACTCCTCTTGGTTTATTAAATATATAGTATTCTTTTTCTTCTTTCTCAATCTTTTTACCATCAATTAAAATATCATCAGAAAAATTTGCTTTAGTACCTAATTCTCTTACAACCTTGCCATTTACCATAACTTTGCCTGCTTTAATTAATTCCTCTGCTTTTCTTCTACTAGCATAACCACTTAGTGCGATAATTTTTTGTAATCTTTCCATGTAAATCACCAAATAAATTATATATTATTTTTTAAAATATAGCAATTAAAAGAATAATTTTGCAAAAATAATAGCAAGAATTATACTAATAAGGTTTACAAATAGTGATAATTTCAAGGAGTGTTTTATCTTTTTTATACCTATAATTCCGTAATACAAAGTTGTTATGTACAAAGTAGTATCCATGCATCCTTGTATGATAGATACTAAAAAAGATAAATAGGAATCTACTCCAGTTTCATCGTACACACTTAGCATCATAGAAAGTGAAGCATTAAATGATATTGGCCTTAAGAAGGATAAGGTTATAACTTCTTTAGGTAATTTTAATATTGATAATAATGGAGATAATAAGTTTAAAATAAAGTCTATAAAACCACTAGATATTATTATTCTAGATGCAAAGATTATTGCTAAAATAGATGGAAATAAATTTAAAGAAATACTCATACCTTCTTTAACACCTTTAATAAATGCTTCATATATATTTATCTTTTTATAACTATAAATTACAATTAAAAATATAATTATTGGTATTATATAATTATTCATTTTTCACCCTATTTATTATTTTATCTAATATAATTGCAATAATAGTAGATAAAAAAGTAGTAAGTAATGTAGGTAATATTATTTTAGTAGGATCAATACTCTTATACATCATCCTTAGACTTATTACTGTAGTAGGAACTAACACAAAACCAGTTGAATTAATAAGTAGGAAAGTTATCATACTTCTAGATGCACATTCCTTGTTGGTATTGATTTCTTGTAAAGATTTCATTGCTTTTATTGAAAATGGAGTTGCAGCATTTGACATGCCAAGGAAGTTTGCAGTTAGAGCACTTGATATATATGATAATGCTTCATCACCTTTTTTTATATCTGGAAATATGTGCTTAAATAAAGGATACATGAAATTAGATATTTTTATTAGTAATCCAGATTCTGATACTATATTCATTACTCCTACCCATAATACTAAGGTTGGGAATATATTTAGAAAAATATCTAGACTATCTTTAGCGCTTTTAATTATTTGAGTATTTATTAAATCTATTTTATTATTTACTATTCCAAATACTATACCAATTGATATAAATAAAAACCATATCTTATTTATCATTTAAATAAATTTAAAATCCTTCTAAATAAACTTATTTTTTCTTTAGTAACTCTTACATATATATCCTCAGTCTTTACCATTTTAGAATTAATATATACTTCTATTTTACCTACTATATCATTATCACTAACATTATCTTTTTTATAAATAACATATTTAACCATTAAATTATTAGTTTCATCTTTCTTAAATAAATAACTAATATCATTTTTTATATATACATTTTTATAATAATCATTTTTTAAATTAAAACCTTGTTTTTTAATAATCGTGTACTTTTCATAATTATTAAAACCATATTCATATAAATCTTTATGAGTAGTAAAATCATTTGGGTCATTTAATGTAACTACAATTAAGTTTACATTATCTTTACTAGCAGTTGTAACAAGTGTTCTTCTTGCTTTTTCTGTAAAACCTGTTTTACCACCTGTTGTGTATTTATAGGTTGAAAGAAGTTTATTTTTATTATACCAGTCATATGATTTTAAACTTGATTTACAAGTGTATCTTTTTGTGCCTACAATCTTTTTGTATGTTTCACTTTTATTTGCGTAACGTGTTAGAAGTGCCATATCGTATGCGGTGGATATGTTTTCACATTTTTCATCAAGGCCATGGGGATTACAAAATGTGGTATTTTTCATGCCAAGGCTTTGTGCTTTTTTATTCATTTCTGATACGAAATTATCAACACTTCCTCCGACATATTCAGCAATAGTAAGTGCAGCATCATTACCACTTCTTAGCATTAGGCCATATAATAAATCAATTAATTTTATTTCTTCACCAATAGATAAATAAATATTTGAACCATATGCCTCTAAAATCTTATCAGTTACTTTTACTGTGCCATTTAATTTGTCAGAGTCAATTGCAAGAATTGCGGTCATTATCTTAGTAGTACTTGCAATAAGATGTTTCTCGTGTATATTTTTCGCATACAATATTCTTCCATTATCCTCATCCATAAGTATTACCGCATCAGCAGTATTAGATAACGCGAAAGCATTTATAGGGAATAATAATATTAAGATTAATAAAAATATTTTTTTCATAAACTCACCTATTTAAATATATTATTAAATAATAAAAAAAAGACAAAGTTTTTTATAAAGATTATGAAAAAAGCCAACGAATTATCATTGGCTTAATTTAATTATTTATTCTTTTCTCATGTTCACACATTACAAATAATCAAAATTAGTTAATCAGTATAATTTAAAATTTTATATTTCTATAATACTAGTTCTCATATCTATATTATTTTCTATTTCTTCTGTAATATCAACAATATAACTTAATTTATTAGTATTAAAATCATACCTATAATATTCTTCAAAATCAATTACATTATCACTTAAATTCAATTTGCTTAAAGAATTGTCAATGTTCAAAATTGGTGTTTTTTTGTAAAATTTTTCAATTTTATTTTTTACAATCACCGCTTTATTTTCTTCAAAATTAGAAATTTTTGTTTTGATATTTTCCACATCTACTTTATTAACATTATCTATGTTTTCTTTCCTTACACCACCCAAATAAATGTTAGTTACTTTATATTCATCAAAAGTAATTGTATAAACTTTATTTGTATGAATTTTTTCACTAATATAATAAACAAATTGAATAAGTCCTACTCCGTTTTCTTTGTCTTGAATTTTATACATCATTTTATAATCATCCTCATTAAATGTAGGGTCATATTTCTTAATTGTTTCGAATAAATTATTGAATTGATTTTTATATTCAGGGAACTCTTTATAAAATAAATTATTATCTATTTGTGGAACGGATAAATCACTAAAACTTATAGTTTCATATAAATCAGATATTTTACTATTAGCAATTTTATAGTCTATACTATTTTTAATGCTTAATGGTTGAGAAATAATTAAACGTTCCTTTTCAAATAACATACTCATTTTTTCTGAACGTGATGCATTATTAGTGTCAGTACCTGTCGATGTTATTTTTGATGAAAGATTGCCCTGAATATACCAATATAATGATGTACTTGTATCTGGATATGCATTATTTGCTCTAGTTGCAGAGTCATACACGCTATAACCTGCTCCAAGAGAATAATTATATATTCTCATCCAATTTTGTTCATTGTTCATTCTATACATCCAACCAGTTGCAGCATGTGCTCCCCTTCCTACTGCTATTTTTGCCAAACTAAATTTATTATTTATTTGGTCCGTCTCACATCCTGCGAATGTGATAACTTTTGTTGCACTCATGTTTCTTTTCTCTAAACCAGCATAGGTATATCCATAATTAAGGTCTCCATCACTCCCTGTATGTATTCCAGTCCAGTATTCAGAACCAGAAACACCTCGAGAAGCAAGTTGAATAAAATTATAACCAGCATGTCCTGCAATAAAAAATGCCCTTGAACCGCCTAACCTTGTTTGACTTTTTAAATAAGAATACGTTGGTTCTAAATTATAATATGAATTAATATTAGCCTGATAATAAGCATTGGCTGCATCATAAACTAATTGAGAAGTGTTTTCGTCATAATTAGATGCTTTTGTATATTTGCATCCAACACTATAAGCACTATCTGCATGAACATTAACTGCAAATAATAATGACAAAATACACATTATCATTATACTTAAATATTTTTTCATTTTTCCTCCTTGTTATTAAAATATTTGTTTATTACTTTATTATCGTATAGACAACACCACCTTACCTGATAGGATTTAAGAATAATAAAGTAATATCAGTAGAGTTAAAACAAAATCCCATCATAAATATCATATATTGTATTTTATACAATATATAAAGTATTTTCATGTTTTATAGTAAACAAACTATATAATTATTAAAATGCATTGAAAATATTTTTAAATTTATATATATAATATCCAATTAATTAGTAATTTTATTAATCTCGATTAAAGTACAATTATTAAATATTGATTTTATATCATCACTAACTAATTTTTCAGGGTCATACATACATTTGAATTCGTAAAAACCATTAGAAGTAATCGCACCATAAATATTGTATAATGTTACATATTCTTCATTTACTTCATCACTTAATAATACCTTTATTCTATTTCTATCATTTGTTTTTTCAAAACTTTTAACTTTAAACACCTTAGTTAATGTTTGATTTTCATCTTTACAAAAATTATTTCTATATCCCATGCCAGATAAACCCACATAAACATCCCTGTTTCCTTCTTTTGTATTACATTTAATCAATTCTATATCTTCTTTAAAAAAATCAGCATTTTTATAAATAGTCGTTCCTCCATCAAAAATTGTCTGCTTTTTTTCTAATTTTGATACTATATCATCAATTGTAATCTTTCCACTGGCTAAAGCATCCTTTAATTCAACTTCTTCATTGTTATCTATATATATAACATTATTTAGTTTATAATAATATAAATTATAATTCTCATCAATTTTAGTCTTTAATAAATCACTATCAATTTTCTCACTAATTATCTCATGCTTTTTTTTACCATTTTCTGAACTAGTTTGATTTGACAATAATTTGCCTGTTAATATAAAACATATTAATACACCTATAACAATTAAAACAACTTTAATATACTTATTCATAAATTCTCCCTATCATGTTATCTTTGATTTGATAATATCATATAAAAATATAATTAGCAAGTAATTTGATAAATTAAATTAGCAAATTGTTAACTCTTTTTTCTTTAATAAATTTTCCTATTTTTTCCTGATCCATTTTCTCCTCCTCATAATTAAAGCTTATAATATACACAAATATAATAACACGAACTAAAAGTTCAAAAAAGATTTTTTCATTATAAATCATATGATTTATATTTTAAAAATAACAAAATCAATAATTAATAAAAAAAAGACAAAGTTTTTTATAAATTACTTTATCTTAAAATAATTTAAGTATTACTTAAGCCCACGAATACACATAAGAAAATAAAACAAAAAGGAAGTTAACCCTCCTTAGAATTCTTAAGTACAAACTTATTATAAACTAAATCATACTCATCCTCATCTAATCTACATATTACCTCATCATTATTATTTACAATCTTTCTAATCAACAAGGTATCATCATCACTAACTAATAACAAATACTTAATATCATTATGAGTATAACTATCAACTAATTTATATTCCCTATTATCTTCTAAAATATACGACATTATAACTTCTTCCCTTCCACAGTTTTATTCAAACTATTCTCTAAACCATTACAATACTCAGTATACATCTTCATCATACTATTAAGAGTACTTCTATCTTTCTTATCAATTGTATAATAAGGATTTAAAAGTTTATAATTAGCAACTTGTCTATCATAATTATTAACTGCATCTAAATACTTACTAGATAAATTATAACAATTTTTCATAAGTTTATCATAAACATATCTAGCATAACAACTATAATTTTCTACCTCACTACCAATTTCAGTTTTATCATATACATTAGATTGCTGAATTAACAAAAACATTGTATCCATTGCATGAAACTTCTCACAATTAACACTATCATAAGCATTTTTAAAACATAATTGACCAGTTCCTTCTAAAGCATTTTCATTTTTAGAAAATTGTTCCTCAATATGTTTAAGAGTATCAGCAAACTCATCATCATGCTCATTTTCAATAGTTTCATAATTATAACTATCAAACTTAACCTCATCCGTATTATTCTTAGCCATAAACACAATAGTAGCACTCAAAACTGCTGCTGCTAAAGCGGTACCCTTAATCTTTCTATTATTACTTGAAAAACTATTAGGATTAATACCATATGAATTCTTAGCACTAGTTACTAAAGAATTCTTTTTCATACAACTCTTCTTAATCTCATTAATAATATACTCATCATAATTACCATCATATATTTCCATAACATTAGGTACTTTTGATACTAATCTAAAAGAAATATTTAAAGCATTATCAAGCATTAAAGTTTCTTTATTATCTAAATTCATATATCTATTATACTTATCTACTAAACTTCTTACATAATCAACAACACCAACTAAAGCATTAGAAGGTCTTAAATTAAAACTAGAACCAATTATTATTAAATACATTTCTTTATCATATTTATGATTTAATATATCACTCTTATCTATATTCCTACTTAATGCATCATCCATTATATCCTTGGCTATAGTAAGTACATCACCATCATAAGAATAAGCATTTGAGTTCTTATTTAAGAAATTAACTATATAGTCAAATACAGGCATAGTATCTGCATCTATCTTATCATCTTCCTTAATATTAGGTAACTTTATAGTAGATACTAAAGTCTCAATATATTCATCTATATCACCACTTATAATTTCTTCATATGAATTAGTATTCATAATCTCATTAGTAATACATTTTACAATATTATCTATATTATCAATTTTTAAATTATTAGATATCTTATAATAATTAACTACTAAAAATACATGGTTCTTAACATTAATATAATTAGAAAAACTAACTGAATTTCTATGTTCCATAATTCTATAAATAAAATTATCTATATAAAAGTCATAATTACCGGTTGTGAAATCAACATTTGGAATATCATCTGTAATAGATTTTGCTAAACTAAGTATAAAATCACTATTAGAAAACTCTTTAACACTTTCATAATAAGTAAGTACATAATTACAAATATAAGTTATACTATTCATGATATCACACCCTATTCTAAAATAATTATAGCACATTTATATAAAGAAAAAAAGACTATTTATATAGTCCATGTATTTTCTGTCTATCAGTATCTAATAACTCATCCATTTGCCATTCATTATCTATTTTAGTAAGTGTAAAATCAATTGTATAATTTACTCTACTAACTTCATTCTTCATTAAATTTAATTTATAATCCCAAAACTTCGTACTATTATACTTATTATTTTCATAAAATTCATCTTTATGTTCACTTAAATACTTATCAGCATCATCAATAGATTTTCTTAAATTATATACTTCTACTTCACAACTTACAATTGCATTATCTTCATTTATAACTTCATTTTTTATTTTATATTTAATATCTTGATATTGTTTTTTTAATATATCTTTATATAAAGATTTTTGATCATCAGTTAAATCTTCATTACCAATTACATTATCAAGCTGTATTAAAACATCACTACTTAAATTCATATAATTAGAAAATAACTTTTGTACTTCTCCTTTTGGTGTATTAGTTGTTTTTGAACATCCAACTAAAATAAATAATAAAAATAAAAATATTAGTAATTTCTTTTTCATAGTGCCTCCACTAATATCTTTTACTAATATTTTTGTTTTATACTAAAATTCGCATGTTTTAGGAGTTCTTGGATAAGGAATAACATCTCTTATATTATCAACACCAGTTAAATAAATAAGTAATCTTTCAAATCCCATACCAAATCCTGAATGAACACATCCTCCATATTTTCTTAAATTTAAGTACCATTCCATACCTTCTTCTTCCATACCTAATTCTTTCATACGAGAAATAAGTTTATCATAATCTTCTTCTCTTTGAGATCCCCCCATAAGTTCTCCCGCACCAGGTACTTCAAGGTCAACTGCCGCAACAGTCTTGCCATCTGGATTTAATTTCATATAAAATGCCTTAATATCTTTTGGCCAATCAGTTATAAATACTGGACCATTAAAGTATTCAGTAATATATTTCTCATGCTCCTTAGCAATATCCTCTCCATAATTAGGTTCAAACTCCCATTTAACTTTAGCATCTTTTAATATTGTAATAACATCCTTGTGCTTAATTCTAGTGAACCTACTATCAACTAATCTATTTAATTTTTCTATCAATCCCTTTTCAACAAACTTATCTAAAAATACCATCTCATCCTTGCAGTTATCAAGAACGTACTTAACTACATACTTAAGCATACCTTCCATAATATCCATATCACCTTGTAAATCACAAAATGCTATTTCAGGCTCTATCATCCAAAATTCAGATGCATGTGTCTTTGTATTTGAATTCTCTGCTCTAAATGTAGGCCCGAAAGTATAAGTCTTCTTATAAGCCATTGCAAAAGTTTCAGCCTCTAATTGCCCTGATACTGTTAAAGATGTTTGCTTACCAAAGAAATCTTTATCATAATCTGGTTTACCATTTACTCTATTTAAATCAAGAGTAGTAACTTGAAACATCTGGCCAGCACCTTCACAATCACTTGCAGTAATTAATGGAGCATGAAAATATACATATCCTCTTTCTTGAAAATACTTATGTATCGCATATGCACACACACTTCTTACTCTAAATACAGCTTGAAACAAATTAGTCCTTGGCCTTAAATACGCCTGCTCTCTTAAGAATTCCCTAGTATGTTGTTTAGGTTGCATTGGATAATCATCTGGACAATCTCCAAGTACCTTGATGGTAATAGCCTTAAGTTCTATGGACTGACCACTACCCTCAGATTTTACAATCGTACCAGTTACTTCTATGCTTGAACCATTTTTAATCTTAGTAATGCTCTCAAAATCAGATAAACTATTATCATAAACTACTTGCAAATGCTTAAAACAAGTACCATCAGAAAAATCAATAAATCCAAATTCCTTTTGCTTTCTATGATTTCTAACCCATCCTGATAAAGTTACTTCTTTACCAATATAATCACTCTCAAAAATATCTCTTACATCTAACATATTATCCTCCCATAAAATAAAAAATCCATAACCTAAGGGTTCAAAAAGAACGGTACCACCTTAGTTCATAGATTTATATGCTCTTACATTATAACGGAATTACCGCCTCTGGTCTACTTAATTCTTCAGAGGACATCCGGGTGTTATTCAAATAACTATACTAACTTGTTTTCACTATACCAAGTTCACTAATAGTAATCATTACTCTACTTCTCCCATCAACGTTCATACAAAGTATACCAAATTTATAAATATTTGTAAATAATTTAGAAATTAATTGTTTAAAATTCAACGGAGTATTCATTGTTGTTTATATCAATCAAATGATACCCTCTACTACTATCGAGTTCAACTTCTTTGGAACCAATAATATCATTAATAGCATTCTTTTTTATAGAGACATTTGTAATACGATTAGAATCATATACAAGTTCATAAATACTTGCCTTGTTATCCTTGCTTATAAGTACAATATCAACAGTTGTACCTCCATTACCCTTATGGTAAATTGCAATACTTCTTATATTATCTTGTAATTTATATGCATCAATATAATCCATTCCACGACTTTTAGAAGCTTCATATGCATCATCATCAAGCTCACTTAAACCATAAAAATCTAATTTTTCTTTTTTCCCCAAAACATCATCAGAAATTATATCAAAATGATTTTTAAGATAAGCATTACCTTGATTATCAAGATATACAGTTACAACTGGCTGCTTACTTAAATAATGATTAAACGTTTCTTTTTGTTTACCATTATCTACTTTTTTTATACCACTATCATAAATAGTTTTTACTTTGTTATCATCTGCTTTATCCTTATCAACTTTGTTATCATCTTTATTCATTATATTGTTATCTTTATTCATTATATTGTTATCTTTATTCACTACATTGCTATCACCATTAATTTTTTTATCAACCACAAACATTTTATAGCAAAATAATCCAATTAAGACTAAAACTAAAAATATTAATATTATAAGCAAACTGTTTTTTTTATTTGGTTCTTTCAAATTGCTATTTCCGTAATTATTATTAAAATCAATATTATTTTGTTCCATACATACACACTCCTATACTTAAACTATAACATACACTTGAATTTTTTTATAGTTAAATATGTTTCATATTTACATAGTGTTTACACTTTTTAAATTAGATAAATACATTTAATTATAAAGCATAAGCAATTTAAATAATTCTATAGGATTTTTATTATAATACTTTTTTATCAATTCTTTCATATCATTAACATTACTACAATCACATCTTTTAAAGCACTCATAATAAATATACTTAATCTCATCCTTGTTCTTTATACTATCAATCTTAGTATTAATAAAATCAACCATATTTACTTCATTTCTAATTACCAATCTATTCTTTTTTTCACTTAGTACTTCATATTTAATATTTGTACATTTCATTTTATTTACTAAATCATTTATTTCTTCTAAATCATCTAATTGTACATCACTTATTTTTAAAACTTTACCATTATTATCAAAATTTAACGCAATAGAAGTATCGGTTGATGCGATTATCATAAGTCCATAAACTTTTTCTACAAATATTTCTTTATATACTAGAGATATTGGAATTGTTTGTATAAATGATACATCTAAGGATATATTATTAGTTTTAAAATCATTAATAATATCATTAGTAACTTTATAAATAGGAATTTTCTTTACATACGTAATTGTATCACTTGTATCCCATTCATAAAAATTATAAAATTCATCATTAAAATTAAGAACAACATCATATGCATATTTCATTTTTTGCCTCCTTTAAATATTGACAAATACAAAATTAGTAAACCAACTAACAGCAATATAAAATATCCACTTCTAATTATAAAATTAACATATTTAATAAAAGTATACCCCATTACAAACAAATTTAAATATAGAATTATATTAGTAAGTGCGTATACAGTGCATATAATACCAATTAAAAATATTGTTATTCTAAAAAACATTTCTTCACCATTAAATTGTATTAATTATTTCTAAATATTATTATATAATTTATTGAGGTGCTTAAATGAAATTATTAATGTATTTGTTTTTAGGTTTTATTCAAGGCTTTACAGAGCCAATACCAGTATCATCTTCTGGACATTTAGTAATATTTAATTCAATATTAAATGTAGATGCGATTAACGATTTAAATTTTGAAATATTTGTAAACTTTGGTAGTTTTATTGCAATATTTTATTACTATAGAAAAGAGATATTTGATATCATTAAAGATTTTTTTAGTTATATTAGGTACAAAGATAAGAAGTACAAGGTTAATTACAATTATGCTTGGTTAATAGTTATTGCAACTATACCTGCTGGAATTGTTGGTTTATTATTTAAAAGCAAAATAGAAAGTTTAACATCTGTTAAATTAGTTGGTATTTCATTACTTATTACTGCATTAATGCTTTTTCTAGTAAAGGATTTAAAAGGGAAAAAAGAAAAAGAAAATATGACTATAATTGATGCTTTAGTAGTAGGATTGTTTCAAGTAATAGCGTTATTCCCTGGAATTAGTAGAAGTGGATCTACCCTTGTTGGTGGCATGGCAAGAAACCTAGATAGAACTTGTGCATTTAAATTCAGTTTTATGCTTTACTTACCAATTAGTATTGCAACTATGATACTTTCTTTAAAAGACATATTATCATTTGAAAAATCACTTATTATGCCATATACTTTAGGTATGATTGTTGCTACTATAGTTACATATTATTCACTACAATGGTTTAAAAATATACTTGAAAAAGATAAAATAAAATATTTTGTTTATTATTGTTTAATAGTTGGATTACTTACAATATTATTTTTATAAAAAAAAGGATTATTCATCCTTAGTAGTAATAAATTTATCAACTTCAACTCTATTAATAGATTGAAATTTATTAGTAATTTTTTCAGTTGTAACATTTACATCTTTTACATCTCTAGACACTTTATCAATACTCTTTTGTAAACTTTCCCATCTTTCTTTATATCTTGCAAACTCAATACTCAATGCTTGTAATTCTTTTTGAATAATCATTGCATATTTATCTCTTTCCATATTTTTAACAACTGTTTCAACAACAGTAAGCATTGACATTAGAGTAGTTGGAGATGTAATCCATACTCTATTTTTATATGCATATTCAATAATATCTTGATGGTATGCATTTAGTTCTGCAAATAAAGCCTCTGCTGGTAAAAACATAAATGCTTGATTAGATGTTACTCCTGGTATTATGTATTTATTCTTTATATCATCAATATGTTTCTTAACATCAATCTTAAATTTCTTCTCATACATTTCTCGCTCTAATTTTGAAAGATCCTTATTAACCATATTTTGATAATTTTCTAATGGAAATTTAGAATCTATCGCAACTATTCCAAGAGGATCAGGAGCGAATAATACCGCATCTGCGATAAAACCATTTGAGAATTTGTGCTGTAAATCATATAACTTAGTATTATTTTCACCAAATACACTTACTAAAATATTATTTAGATTTACTTCACCAAATGTTCCCCTTGTTTTCTTATCAGTTAATATACTCTGTAGAGATACTATATCTGTTGATAATGTCTCTATTTTCTTTTGAGCCTCATCTATTTTAGATAATCTTTCTAATACAGATGCAAATGTTTTATTAGTTTTATCAAAATTTTCATCTAATCTCGTATTAACTTTTTCATTAATCATAATAAGTCTTTGCTCTAACTTATCATTAAGATTAGAAAAATCATTATTTATATTTCTAGTAAAATCAGATTTAAAATCACCCAATTCTTTAATCATATTAGTTTCTAACTTTCCAAGTCTTTCTGTAATATTACTTTCATTGATATTTTTAAATAAAGACATAGTCACTAAAATAATTATCAAAATTAATAAAACTATTATTAAGTAATCCATAACTACCTCCTATGTATTACATGTTTTTTATATAATCATATAAACTATCTACTGCTTTAGCATTTAAAGACATATCTGCACGTATTCCTTTTTTGTATGCATAATATCCAGCTGCACCGATCATAGCAGCATTATCAGTACAATAAGATATTCTTGGAACACAAAAATCTATATCAGTGTTTTCTAATAATCTAGCAAATTCTTCTCTTAATCCTTTGTTAGCAGCAACTCCACCACATACAATTAAAGATTTAACATTATATTCCTTAATTGCTCTTAGAGTTTTCTTTGTAATAACTTTAACTACATTATCTTGAAAAGTAGTTGCTAAATCAGCAACATTTATTTCTTCACCTTTTTGGTTTTTATTATGAACAAGATTAATTACTGCACTTTTAATACCACTAAAACTAAAATTATAAGTATCATCATCAAGTGGTAGTGGAAGTTCATATGTATGTTTTCCTGTATGCGCAAGTTTATCAACAAGTGGACCTCCTGGATAAGGCATACCCATAACTCTTGCAACCTTGTCGTAGCACTCACCAACCGCATCATCTAATGTTCCACCTATTTTTACAAAATCGAAATGATTTTTCATATATATTAAATCAGTATGACCACCACTTACAACAAGTGCGATTAATGGAAATTTAAGTTCATGTTCCAAGTTATTCGCATATATATGTCCAGCAATATGATGAACAGGCACAAGTGGTTTTTGATAAACAAATGCGAGTGTCTTTGCAATTTGTAATCCAACTAATAATGATCCTATTAAGCCTGGACCATATGTTACCGCAATTGCAGTAATGTCATCCATAGTTAAATTTATATCACTAAATAATTCTTCAAGTACCATTGTTGCAGATTCAATATGACATCTACTTGCTATTTCAGGCACTACACCACCATATTTTTTATGAATATCCATTTGAGATAACACAATAGTCTTAATCTCTTCTACACCATTTTTAATAATACTTGCACTCATCTCATCGCAAGATGATTCAATTGCTAAAATATAAGTATCCATATTATAACTTCCTAACCATCAAATAAGCATCCTCTGTGCCATTTGAATAATATTTTTTTCTAATCGTACCAACTTTAAACCCATTATTACTATAAAGTTTTATTGCAGGTTTATTACTATTTTTTACTTCTAAACTTATGCTTGTACAACCATTTTCTTTTGCTACTTCTATCGCACGTTTTAAAAGTTCATCGCCTATTTTTTTATTTCTATACATTAATTCAACTGCTATATCGATAATTTCAGCTCTATCATCAAATACATCTACAATAACAAATCCAATTACTTCATCAAAATCAGTGTAAACAAAACATTTAGATACTGGTGAAAATGACAACTTATATGTTGGACTAATTTCTCTTCCCAAAGCATTAACTATATTAAAATCTTTATCTTCATAATTTCTAATCATGGATATCACCTATTTTTTCCTCTGCTTCTGTTTTCTTTAGATACGAAGGAACCAATGCATGTGGATTAACTCCTTCATCATCTTTATAATAATTATATATTTTTTGAATATCTATTTTTGCAGGTACTGTTTCCAAATTGAATTTGTCATTAGAAATAAATACTACATTTTCTAGATTATCAGCAACACTTTTAAGTTTATCTAATTCAACATATGTATCTTTAACCGAAGCATCATAATTCTTATCATATACCGCACCATACACATATCCTCTTCTTGCATCTATCAATGGAACATAGTAATCATATCCATCTAAAGATAGAGCATATGCTTTTAAAGTTGATATAGGAACAACATTAATTTTGCAAGCCCATGCATATGTTTTTGCAATAGTGACACCTATTCTAACACCTGTAAATGAACCAGGTCCATCTATAACCATAATCTTATCAACACTTTTAGGAGAAATATTTGAATTTTTAAATAGTTTCTCTATTTCAGACATTGTATATTTTGAATGCTCAGAAGAAGACATAGAACTTTTATCAATTAGTATATCATCTTTAATTAAACCAACATTTAAAGTTGTAGTACTTGTATCAATAAATAAAGTTATCACAATATGGCCTCACATAAATCTTCATATTTTTTACCATAAGGTTTAAATATAAGAATTCTAGTATCTTCATCAACTACTTTAAACTTAATATCAAGTCTTTCATCAGGTAAATAATCTTCAATCATATCAGCCCATTCAATAATTACTACGCCATCTTTAGTAAAATATTCATCTAATCCAAGATTTCTAACGTCACCATCTAATCTGTATAAATCCATATGATATAAAGGTGCTTCCCCACCTGTGTACTCTTTAATTATATTAAATGTTGGAGAAGTAATATTTTCTTCAATACCTAATGAATTAGCAAATCCCTTAGTAAAAATAGTTTTACCACTTCCTAAATCACCAATTAAGCATATAATCATATTTGGAAATTTCTCAGATTCTATATTTTCAGCAATCTCCATAGTTTCTTCTTCACTTTTTGTTGTTATTCTATAATCCATTTCTATCACCAATATAATTATAATAAAAATAATAATAATAGACAATACGAAAACAAATTATTTACAAAAGTGTATAAAAAAAATAGGTATAACCTATTTATAAACATAAAAAAATACTGG
>CAKOXW010000006.1 GCA_934130375.1 uncultured Bacilli bacterium | reverse complement strand
AAGTATATTCACCAGTTAAACCAGTTTTTGGTGTCATTGTTCCACTTCCACTGTTAGCATCAAATGTTAGTGTATATTTATTTTCTGTCCAGTTTGCATAAAGATTCAAATTAGATGTAATTGGTGTGTCGAAATTAAATTTCGTACTGAATGTTGAATCTTCATACCATCCATCAAAAGTAAATCCTTCTTTTGTTGGGGCTGGTGTTGGTTCTGTCAATTTCTCTCCAGCATTCACATTTTTTGGTGCAACTGATGTTCCACCATTTGAATTAAATGTTACTGTATATATTATATTTTCCCAAATTGCATATACAGTTTTGTTTTCAGTCATATCTACTTTAGTAACAATTGCTCCATCAGCAGTTAATGACCATCCTTTGAATTGCTTTCCACTTGGTGCTGTAAACTCATTATCTGGTAAAGTATATTCACCAGTTAAACCAGTTTTTGGTGTCATTGTTCCACTTCCACTGTTAGCATCAAATGTTAGTGTATATGTTGTTACAGGAATGTTTTCCCAAATTGCATATACAGTTTTGTTTTCAGTCATATCTACTTTAGTAACAATTGCTCCATCAGCAGTTAATGACCATCCTTTGAATTGCTTTCCAGTTGGTGCTGTAAACTCATTATCTGGTAAAGTATATTCACCAGTTAAATCAGTTTTTGCTGTCATTGAACCAGTTCCACCATTTGCATCAAATGTTAGTGTATATTTGTTTTCTATCCAGTGTGCATAAAGAGTCATATTATCAGTAATCGGTGTGTTGAAATCAAATTTCTTACTGAATGTTGAATCTTCATACCATCCATCAAAAGTAAATCCATCTTTTGTTGGTGCTGGTGTTGGTTCTGTTAATTTTTCTCCAGCATTTATATCTTTTGGTGCAACTGATGTTCCACCATTTGAATTAAATGTTATAGTATAAACAACTGGTGTTTCAATTGCTTTTCCTAAATCAACAGTAACATAAGCACCCCAAGGCCACCTTGTTACATCTACGGTTGAGGTAACATCTTCATCATTATAGATAACTTTTAAATCTGAAGCAAGTTGATATCCACTATTTGTTTTTACTTGAAATCTATATCCATACTTTGTTTTGCCATCATTATATGCAACTGGTGTTTCTGAACCAAATCCACTCCACACAGAAGTTTCATTTATAAAGTATGCCCAAGCTGTACCAGTTCCAAAAAAAATATTCTCAGTAGTAGTTCTAGGATTAAATGATGGTAGTGTTCCTGCTGGAACAGTTCCATATTGAAAATCTCCAGCAAGTCTAATCTCGTTGATGGAATTAGCAGGTTCCCATTTTGCATAAAGATTCATATCAGATGTAATTGGTGTATTGAAATCAAATTCCTTACTGAATGTTGAATCTTCATACCAACCTCTAAAAAGATATTTATCTTTTGTTGGTGTTGATGGTTTTTTAATTTTCAATCCACTTACAACTTCTTTTGGTGCAATTTCTGTTCCACCATTTGAATTGAATGTTACAGTATAAGTAGCAGGGCTTTCTCCTATTGCTTTTCCTAAATCAACAGTAACATAAGCACCCCAAGGCCACCTTGTTACATCTACGGTTGAGGTAACATCTTCATCATTATAGATAACTTTTAAATCTGAAGCAAGTTGATATCCACTATTTGTTTTTACTTGAAATCTATATCCATACTTTGTTTTGCCATCATTATATGCAACTGGTGTTTCTGAACCAAATCCACTCCACACAGAAGTTTCATTTATAAAGTATGCCCAAGCTGTACCAGTTCCAAAAAAAATATTCTCAGTAGTAGTCCCAGGATTAAATGATGGTAATATTCCTGCTGGAACAGTTCCATGTTGATAATTACCTGTCAAATTAATTTCGGTAATATCAGTTGTTTCTGCATTTACATTAGTTAATCCCACCGAAAAGACTGCCACTAATGTAAATAATAGCGTAGTTAATTTTTTAACTACATTTTTTGATTTTAGCATCAAATCATTCTCCTTTCTATATAATTATATCATAAGATTTTAAAATTTACTATTAATCATCATCATTTTGAGATAAAAGTTTTAACGCATTTATTTTGTCAAGTTCAAAAATGACTTTTATCATATTTTTTACACCTAAAATTATGACTTTTAGCATCTTTTCTTTTTTTCAAATTAGTATATAATATTTGTGTGAGGTGGTGCTATTGCGTAAGAAAATAGTAATATTTGATAATAATTCAATACTAATAATGGCTTTAAATGAGTATCTATCTAATAAATATGAAGTAATAGTTGAAGAAGATTTAACTAAAATATTAGATATATGTAATGATTATAAACCTGACATAGTTATTGCAGAACTATATGTAAATGATAAGTTTACTGTTGATTATATCAATAAAGTAAAAGAACTATATAAAGATATAAAGTTTGTAATTTATACCAGATTTAATCAAAGTGTAATCATTGAAGATTTAAAGAATATAGATTGCATCATTTTAAAAAATGCTTTGCTAGATGAAATAGGACAAAAACTAGAGGATTTATTCAAATAGTTTATGTGCTATTTTTTTATAAATAAAATTTTATATTTTTGTAGTATAATTATTATGTGGTGATCGTATGAATAAAAAGTTAAAAACCTTTTTAATCATATTTTCAATTTTATGTTCCATAACATTAGTATATTCAATTTATAATATTATTGTGTGGAAGTTAGACTCAAATAAAACAAATAATCAAATTGAAGAAATACAGGAAGAAATACCAATAATTGAAATTGAAGATAATGATAATACTGAAATTATAGAGCAAGAAGAAGAAATACCAAAATCAAATCCTTATTGGGATTATATTGCTATGAATATGATAGATGTTAATTTCAGTGAATTAAAAAACATCAATAATGATGTTCGTGGATGGATTAAACTTAATGGTACTAATATAAATTATCCTTTCGTACAAGCAAGTGATAATAAATATTATTTAACTCATAGTTTAGATAAGAGCTATAATTCAGCTGGATGGTTATTTTTAGATTATAGAAATAATTCTACTGATAATAGAAATACAATTATTTACGCTCATGGTAGAAATGATAAAACAATGTTTGGATCATTAAGAACTATATTAACTAAAAATTGGTTATCTAATGCAAATAACTATGTAATAAAAATATCTACTGAAAAAGAAAATAGTTTATGGCAGATATTTAGTACATACCATTTACCCACAACAAGTGATTATTTACAAACTAATTTTAATAATGATAATGAATTTCAAGATTTTATCAATATGATAATTAGTAGAAGTAGTTATAACTTTAATACAAATGTTACATCTACTGATAATATTCTTACTTTATCTACATGTTATAATAATAGTGATAAGATGGTAGTTCATGCTAAATTAATTAAAAAAGAGCAAAAATAAAAAGACAGAGTGACATAATACATAAGTATTATATCTTCACCATACCCTATCTTTTTTATTTTGATAATTTCAGAGAAAAATTGATGAAATAATCAAAATGTAGTTAAGTCGGATAACTACTCCCGACATATAAAGTATACCACAAATATTGCTTTTGACAAATACAATTTTTATTATTTTTTAATTTTTATATTTATATATTTTTTGATTTTTATGAAATCTTATATATTTTATAAATATATTTAAAGCAGTATTTCCATTAGGGAGTGGAAGTAGCAAAATAAAAGTTATAAGTGGAAATAGAAAAAATAAAAATATTTTTACTTTAAAACTTGTTGATAACATTTGAAGTAGATAACCTAATCCTAAACTTATAGCCATAGCGATTATTTCAATTATTCCAAATCCTTTAAATATTTCTCTTTTGGTTTTTATATTTTTGGGAATTAAATACATATTAATACCACTTCCTATCATAAATATTATTTGAATCATTTTGACTCATATACTGATTTCTTATTGGATTATATCTCATACTATACGGTTGCTTAAAAGGATTAGAATTACTATATTTCATAATATTATCAGAGTTAGATTTTTTATTTTGATTTTGTTTTAGGAACTCTCCAACTTGTTCGTAAGCTTTTCTAGGATTATGTTGTGAAATAGTTTCCTGTACAACACTTTTTTGCTCTGGTGTTAATGTTTTTCCTTTATTAAACATACCTGAAATATTACTTATACCATTACCCATAAGATTTGATCCTCCTTTAACAACATTAGATCCTTTACTTAAAGCCCAAGAAGTTCCAGCTGAAGCCATACTAATTCCACTTGATAGTCCTGAGCCAACAGCCATAAGTGATTGCATATCACCAAATGCTGTCATCATTCCTGATTGTTGTCCTAATAGTGAACTGATTATTGTTGGAGTAGAGATTATGAAAAGTAAAGCTCCAATAATTAAGAATATTCCTGTTAATAAGCCATTATCAGTAAAGGCAGTACCAAACATATTCAGTAGTAATCCAATACAAACAAATTGTACTACAGTAATTAAAAAAACACCCATTGCCGACTTACACCAAGTCTCAAATGATTTTGATGACTTATTAGTAAGACCTGTGCAACAAAATGGTGCAATTATTTTATATAAAGCAATTTCCATGACTCGTTTAGCCATTTGAATTGCAACAAAGAAAAGTAGAAATACAGTAACTATCGAGAGTATTACTAGCATAAAGAAATTAAGTGAATAGACATAGACATCACCAATACCTATAAATCCTCCAGTAGTATCATTTATATCAATAGTTTTCCAATTATTAACTAAAGTATCAATATCTTCTGATTCCATCTCATTTTGATAAACCATAGATCTGATTATTGCTTTTGAAATAGTCCCCTCTGAATCAGTAGTAGTATTCATACCTGATACTTGAATTACTGAATCAGTAAGAGCTGTTGATATATTATGACCAAACTGAAAAAGTGGTGTTATTAAAAACATCATTACAATTGCTAAAACTATACCTCTATAAACTGATAAAGGACTAGACCTTTCTTCATTTTTAACAATATAATTCATAATTAGCTCAATAATTACTTTGAGTATGAGCCAACTACAAGCAACAATTACAGCACCACCAAATATTTTATTAACATATTCATTATCAAAGAATTTATATCGCCATATTTTATCAATGATATCAAAGAAACCATCAAGTAGCCACATAACACCTTTTGCTATAGACCACATAATTTCTCTATAAATATCTTTAAAAAATCCCTGTTTAACAGGTGTTATTTCTAATATTATTCATTAGCACCTCCTAATAACTTACTTTATCAACAAGATATGCAAGAACAACAACTTGTTTTGTTTTATTTTTACTACAAGTAGTTAAAACTAATGTAGTTTGTTCTTTATCTCTTGAAACATCAATGATACCATTTTTATCTACTTCATAATTCTTATTAACTTTATAAATATATTTAGTATTATTGTAATAAACATTTATTTCATCATTAACTTTTAATTTGTATAGATTTTTAAAATATGCAGTTCTACCACTTCCTGAATGACCTGCAATAGCAAGAATACCATTAGTAACATCAGGCATATCAGAGTTTATTAAAACTTCAATATTTTTATCAACAATATTGTTTCGATCATCTATATTAAAAAATCCTCTTTTAAAATCTATGGTAGGTATTTCTACAACACCAATATAATTATAATTTTCTTCTTTTGGAGTTTCCTCTTTAGGTTGTTCCTCTTGTTCTATTTCAACAGGTGGCTCTTCTTTTTTTATTTCTTCTATGAAGTCATTAGCTTTATTATTATCTACTTTATGTGAATAATAATTATAAATATTATAACTTGCAAATATACTTAACCCTATTAGTAAAAGCAAAGAGCCAATTACTATGAATCGACTCTTACTTATTTTTTCTTTTATCATAAATAATAAATCCTATTCCTGCGATAACTAATATAATAGTTACAACATCTATTACTTTAGAATCTGAAACTGAAGTTTTAGGAACTTCGAATATTTCTTTTTCATTGGTTAAGTATGATTTTACAATTTCGCCATCTTCTTTTATTTCGAAGAAGTGTTCATCAGTATTGAGAATGTAGCCTTCTGGAGCTTCTTTCTCAATAAATTTATATTTACCGATTGGTAAATCTTTTATTGTTATCTTACCATCAGAATCAGTACGACCACTAAATATTAATTTATCATCTTCTGTGTATACTTCAATTAAAGCATTAGGTACAGGATCTGCTGTTGATAAATCAGTTTTAGATATTTCAACATAGCCTTTACCAATATGATTTTTAAAAGTATAAGATAAAGAGATAATAGGAGTTTTAGAATCTTTATACTCCAATTTAAAACAATATGGTTTATTATCAAGAATGTGATTATCATCGGTACTAGTTTCCACTATACAATAGTTACCTAGATATAAATTATCTAATTTATAAAATCCATCAACAGTAATAAACGATTTAACTTTTTCTTTATCTTTATAAATTAAAGTGCCATCTTGTGAATAAATATCACCATTAGCATATAAATCAAATGATACATCATTTAATTTAATTTCTTCATATCTAAAAGTACCATCTTCAAGTATAAACTTTTCACCAACTTTAGTAAGGTTGAATTCGCCCTTAACTTGTTTATTAGAAAACTTAACTTCAATTATTATGTCATCACCATCAACTACAAAATTACTATTTTCATTTATTGAAAAAGCAATTGGTGTAGTATTAACAACATAGCCTTTAATGTCTTGATCTTCTAATTCCTCAATTTGATAGTTACCACTATTTAAGATGTTAGGAGTAATAAAGTACCCACCTTTAGTTTCAAAAGTACAAATAGTTTGTTTTATTGGGTATGATACATCTTGACATACATACTCATTAGTATCAGTATTTTTAATTTTGAATTTAATACCATCTCTAACTAAAACTTTATTTGAATCTTCATCAACTTTGATAAGTTTTAATTTAGCAGTTATTTCTGCATTAGATAAAACTTTACTAATTTCAGCATCAGAATTTTCATCAACAACTATTTCAAAGTCGTTAACTTTTTCATAGTTAGGAGTAGAATTTACTTGTCTAAAAGTATACTTACCATAAGGTAAAGTGATTTCAGCGAATCCATTTTTATCAGTAGTTATAGTATCTACTAAACAATATGGATTAACTTCGGTATCAGTATCAACATCAATTGATAATAAATTATGTGTTTGTCTTGGAGTACAATTATTTAAATAAATCTCAAAAGTAATATTAGGCTCAGGTGTTAAAATACCTGTTTTATTACTTGCTATTACTTTGAATATATTTACTTTACTTTTGATAACCTTTTCATAAACATCAATATAGATATCTAAATTATCTTCAGTTAAAGTAAATCTATGTTCTTCTGTATCTAGCAAATAACCTTTACTAGCTTTCTTTTCTTTTAGAATATATTCCTTATTAGGAAATAATATTTTTTCAGTTTTAGCATAACCATATTTATCAGTAACAAGTGTTGTTACTAAATTATAATCAGTATCATAAATCTCATAAATAGCACTTTCAAGAGTAGCATTTCCCTGTGGATATGAATCCATTGTATCTTTATCCAATTTATATAGTTCAATACTACCACCTGATATTTTAATACTAAATCTTGAATTAACAGGATCGTAATTCCCTGGTCTAAATACATTTTGTGAATGATTACTAAAATATACCACAGGTGGCATGTCATATTTAGTAGCTTTCTTAACAAAGGTTATTTCACCATCACCAACTGCTGTTGGAGTGATAGTTAAAGTATTACCATTGATACTTGCATTAACATTACTACTAGACTCACTTTTATAATCACCTAAAACTCCATTATTATCAGTTAAAGTAATTGTTTGACCTAGTGGAGCAATAACTCCATCAGTATTAAAACTAGGTTTTGCATAATGACCTGCAACAAGTGATTCAAGTTCTGCAATTTCACTAGTGAATTTACTATCATTTCTAGTTCCGTTAAGAGTATCAGTAAAATACATTACTGATGTTAGCTCTGCAGTTCTCCAAATCAAAAGTTGAGTTATAGCATACCATTTTTGTGCTGAATGATTATAACCATTATCATTATAACCATATCCATAATATGCAAGTAGTGATATACGAGTCCATTGATCTTCAGTCATATTTAGAACAGTAGCAAAATCACTTCTTTCAATATTATAGTAAGGCAAGTTATTATCTATATCAACATATGGCTGTACACAGTAAACGAATTTATTATCTTCACTTCTACGAATGAATCCAGCTTGTTGATATTTTTTATAGCCATCAGCTCGTTCTTTTCTAATGAAAATATTAGGTATTTTTTCTGATGGCCATATAGCCTGACCTGTGTACTGTTCAGCATTAACTTTGGTTATGCCAAAAATAGTAGATAAAAAAAGTACACTTATAAAAGCATACCTTAATAATTTCTTTTTCATTTCTCAAATCCTTTCATTATATTAAAAAAAGCACTAATGTGCTTAAAAAGTTTTCATCATCTCACCGAGATAATTACCAGCATAACTTAATATGCTTTGACAAGAAAATCCTAAACCTTCTTGGCTTTCTTCCATAAGTTTATTACCTTTTGAAATACAAGCATTTTTAGTATTTTCTTCAGTTCCATAATCATCAATAGAAAAGTCTATTCTAGCCCAAGACCAAAGTGGCTTGTGATAATAGTCATATTCAGATATGCCTAATTCTTCCCAAGCTGTTTGTTCTCTCGATGGCTGTTCTTCAACTTTTGGTGGTTGATAATTTGGAGTAGTAGTGGTAGTCCCACTATTAGATGGATTAGTTGTTTTATTTTCTTCTTTAATTTTTTCATTATTAGAAGTATTATTTTCTACTTTAGGTATTTCATCTATATTTGGAGTTTGTTCTTCCTGTATAGAATCATTATTTTTTTGTTCCTCATTAGTTATAGAATTATCTTTATTTGAATCTTTGTCTATAACATCTTGCATATTATTATTAGGAATTGGATCAGTTTTATTGTTTTTAGAAACTGAATAATGATAAAAAATAGAAGTAGAAAGAACAGTAACAACAATTAAAACGAAAGTAAGTAGAATGTATTTGATATATTTCATAATACACCTCTTTTCAAGCAAATGTTAACTCAATTATTAAAATAAATCAAGTTATCACAGTTAAATACTGCTTTAAATGATCCAAATCGTAAAGTAAATCAACTAAATTACATCTTATTTCAACATTTTTATAATGTTTTTTAAGTTTTCTTTCAAAGTAACTAGCCAAGTTTTCAATATAGTAAATGCTATTCATTTTAGAATCAATTTTCTTTTTTAAAATTTGTTCACTTTCAACACGATTTTCAAAAAAATTAAAATAATCTAACATATCATAAACTCTATTTACTAGCTGATGACTTACTACAAATGAATGCCAAGTTTTCTTTTTCATTACATACCTAATGGCTTATTATTAGGAAAATATTCTTCTTCTAATATTTCAATGTCACTAGCATTGTAATTTACTGCCTCATAAAAAGAAATGGAATTTTGTTTTAAAAATGTACATATTGAATTATAGATAGTATCAAAATCCTTACACCCTGCATAATCTACTAAATGATTTACAAGTAGATGCAGTCTATAAACCATATCCTGAACTTTCATAACAAAATAGTCTAAATCATTACCAAACTCATCATTATAATATTTTTCAAAACCATTATAAAACTTTTTATTAAGTCTTTTATGAAATAATAGTTTTCTTAAAATATCTATATTATCAAGTGGGATGCTTTCAATTTTTTTGTCTTCTAATAATTCATTAACACACAAATTGAAATGGTCAATATTCATTATTTAAAATATCCTAATATCCAACTTACAAATTGAGTAGTGACAAGTGCAGAAACTCCTGCGATTATTGTAGTTCTTATTTTTCTATCATAACTAGCTTTTTGATTATCATCGCTAGATGCCATTTTTAAAGCATAATCTTTCGCAACAAAAAAGGCTGTTCCTCCAATTACGAATAATTTAAGGTAGCCCATTGCATCATTAATTAAATTCAAAACATTTTGTAAAATTTGTTCCAGTTAAATGCACACCTCCAAAATAGTATCTTTTTTTCTATTTTTTGTGGTATACTTATTTATACCGAAGGACTTTAGATGGGTAAGAGAATCTAAATAATTATTCTTTCGGTTTTTTTCTACAATAATATAATTTATTCAAACATTCCTCCTATATATTCTATTTACTCTCATTGTAATCAAATAAGATTTTAAGTTGGACTCCATTTTCGAGTCTTTTTTTTATAACTTCACAATATTTGTCAGTTATTTCAATTCCAATCCATTTACGAGAAAGAATTTCACATCCTAATAAAGTCGAGCCACTTCCACTTGTAAAGTCCAAAACTAAATCTCCAACTTGAGTATATGTTGATATAAGATATTCCATCAGGTTAACAGGCTTTTGTGTTGGATGAAACAATTGTGATTCACGAGCAAATTGTATTACATTTCTAGGATAGTTACCATATTCTTGCAAATGCTCATGTCTTTCAGTATTCTTTTTCTCACTTAAATAGTTAACAGGAGTTCTTGTTACTTTAAGATTTACTGCAATTGTTCCCTGTGGATAATACTTCATATGCACAAGAGATTGATGTACAGTTCCACCTTTTGAAAATACCATAATATCTTCATAGCATCTTAATGGTTGATATTTAGCATTTTGAAATCCTGTTATTTGAGTTTTTAACCATTTCCAATCATAACGATAAAGTTTATTATTACTTAATCGCAAATTACTAGAAAAAGGCTCATTACCAAATAATACAATAGCACCATCTTCCTTAATCAATTTTAGAAGTTTATCCCACATCTTATCAAAAGGAATTATTTGATCCCAAGTATATCCAGTTACTGCATATGGTGGATCAGTTATTATAGCATCTACTTTAATACCTTTCTCAATTAGATAATCCATAACTTCTAAACAATCACCTTTATATAGGCTACCATTACTTGTAGAGTAGTATGGCTTACAAGTTATATTTAATCACCTCCAATTCTTTTAGATTTAGTTTTTTGATAACGAGTTCCCTATAAACTCAAAACAAATTAATGAACTTATCTAATCCTAAATATAAACAAAATCTAATTGTAGCACTATTTCTAGCTTGAATTAGTTTTCTTTGATAGATACAAAGTTCATCACAAATGTCAAAGTCTTTAAGACGGTCTATATAAGATAATTTAAATGCATCTTTTTCCAAATCATTTAAATTGTTATATGCCATCTTGTATTTTAATAAGACTTGTTGCATTTTTTCTTTTGTTTGATAATCTCTAATCATCATCGAATCCATTTGACTAGTGTTGGGCTTTTTAGCACCACCGACTTTTAAATCGCCACCTGAATCAAATCTAATTCTATAATATTCATCATTTAACATAGCTTCAATTGTTATGGTAATTTCTAGAAAAGCAAGGGTTAATGCTTTATATTTACTAAGATCAAATTGTTTAACTATGAAATCAGATAAAAACTCATTAGATCTAGCTCTCATAATTCCTCCTTCCATTTTTTTATACAAAAATAGAGCATAATTCACATACAAGTGAAAAATGCTCTATCGTTTGTTAAATTTTTGTTAACAAGAAAATCAAAATTGATTTCCTTGTAAAAAACATTTTTTGTAAAACTATACACTGCTAGAATTTCAATCATATATAGGAACACCTCCAACTTGAGATAATGTTATCCCATATATATATTAACATCTAAGTTTTTTCATATCTACCCTTGATTAAGGGTATAATTCTTAAGCACAATAATGGTGTGTTCAATACTATCTTATAGCTGTTGCTATTATAACCATTATATCGTAAAAAAATAATTATGCAATATCAAAAAAATGACTAGTATTTTGTATATCAAAGTTGATGAAAGAATTACTAGATAAAGAAATGAAAATAAAAATAAAATGACAATAATGTTTAAATCAAAAATATATTTATTATGTCATTTTATTCTTGGTACTACTAATGACTCATATTCCACAAGTCCTTTAAAATCAATTGTTATTGCTTGGAATATATGAAATTAGATCCGAATACTTGCAATCTAAAACATAACAAATTTTGGCTAAAACATCTTTATCATATCTTTGTATAAAATTATTGCAATAATTATAAATAACATCATACTTAATTCCTGTTAAAACACTCAATTTATACATTGAAATATTTTTTTCTTCAAGAATCTTATTAATACATAAGACTAGTTCGCCATAATTGGTGTCCAAAGCAATAGTTTTTTCACCAACCATATTATGTTTTCAGAAATCTCCTTTCCATCCAATATGGATTAGAGTGGTGTTCAAAAAAATAAAGGTAGTATAAAATCTTAATAGATTAAATACTACCTTATCTATTTGAATGTAAATGAGTTAAAATTATCTTGATTTACCACAAATATCATCAATATCAGCATTGTATAATTCACACAATAAAATCAATTTGTCAGTAGGTATTTTAATCTTTCCACTGAAATACCTATAGCAAGTTGATTTATCAGTATCAATATATTTTGCAATACTTGTATATGAGTGCTTACTTTCATCTTTATATTTGTTTAAGTTAGCCCTTAATATATCGTAATTTATAGGTTTAATTTTATATTTAGGGAGTCTGATAGTTCCAATTCCTAAAATATACGATATGGGTACATCATATAATAATGAAAGCTTATCTGCTACACCAAGTGGTATTATTATATTGCCAACTTCCCAATTTGCATAAGTAGAACGATTAACATTTAACTTTTCTGCAACGAACTGTTGACTATATTCTTTTTCTTCTCTTAACTTATTTAATCTTTGAATATACATTGAACTCACCCTATAATAATTTTCTCATTAAAAGGTTAAATTCTTTTATTTTGTCCAATGTATGCAACGAAAATAAGAAAAAAGATAAAAAGTGTGCTATAATAAAATAGAAATAACACAAAAGTATTGGTTATTTTCTATTAGTCAGATTAACTCTATTAGGAAGTTCAGTTAAATCACTTCGCTTTATGAATAGTTCATACGGTTCAACATCTAATGCATCAGCAACTTTGCTTATCATTATAAACGGTGGATTATGCATACCCCTCTCTAATCGGCTAATATAGTTAGGGGTTACATCCATTTTCTCGGCGAGTTGCTCTTGAGTATAACCATTTCTAAAACGATAGTATTTAACATTTTTACCAAATAATGTTTTTAACTCCATCGTATCACCACTATTAATATGATACGAATTTATTTACATTATTACCACAACCTAACTAGCATAGTTGGTCTGACTAATTATTATTTAGAAAGAAAGGAGTGAAAAGAAAAACTATAAAAATTAATGGTTTTTATACTAGACCTATGTAGTAAAGTAAAAGTAGTATAAGAAAGGATTTTATAAAGAATGTTAGAAACAAGAAAAGACAAAATGCTTAAAATTGTTTTTAATGGCGACTATAATTCTAATGATGCAATAATATATAAATTTTTATTAAAATCTACTTTAGATGAACTAATAGGCAAACTCAACGATAAGAAAACAAAATGTATAAAAAGCACTATTTGTAATTACACTGGAAAAGGATTTCTAACTAGCGAAGAACAATTTTTAGATTTATTAAATAATTTTATTGCGAGATTTAAAACTGATTTTTATTTTTTAGGAAGTTATGAGATGTTAATTTTGCAACTTATTTTAGAAAATGGAAAAAATGATGATTTCTTGTTATGTAAAAACTATTGGGGAAACAATGACTTCATAAAGTATTTTAAATATAATATTGAAAAATATATAGTTACAGCTTTTTATGATAATTTAAAATCAGTAGCAGAAGTAAGTGATAAAGTTAAATATTTCTTAAAAGAAAAAGGTATTAAAATAAATAAAATTAGTTTAAGACATCATGATGATGTTAGTAAATTGTATAAGTTACTCCGTGAATTATCAGTAAGCAATCATGATACATGGTCATCATTATTTCTATTTAGTAGTTTGCAAAAACAAATTCTTGAAATGAAAGATGAAATTGATATTATGGATCGTAGTATAAGATTATTAGAAAATTATGCATTACAATATGAAATTGCTATTAAAAATTATTACAGCAAAAAAGATGCAATAAGCATCTTACTATAAAGATTTGAATCAATCGCTAGTACAGGATTGGTTTTTTTATTTTCTTTGGATGTGAATTAGTTGTGTAATAGCATCTTCTAAAAAGATGATTATCATCCATATCAATATCAGGATAGCCACCTTCTAAATAGTCACAAAGTGCTTTTTGTAAATTAATTACTTTCCTATATATATAGGGCGGTAAAGAAATGCTTTCACTAACATACATGACTTCAAGTATCTCTTTTAATATAAAAGCTCCTTCATTGACTTTAAAATCTTTATAAAACTTCACGATAACATCACCTCGTTAATGATGTTAACTCTTAATATGAAATATAACAAGTTAATTTTGATTAAATTTATCTATATAATAGAATAAACGACCATAATGTGATATAATGTTTAATGTAATGTAGTACATATATTTAAAAAGAAAGGATGATATTATGGAAGTCAAAGTATTAAATCAAAATAAAAATAATAATGATGACACCTTTTATGCTATATATAGTAGAAAATCAAAATTTACAGGTAAAGGCGAAAGCATAGAAAATCAAATAGAATTATGTAAAAATCAATTAATAAATAAATATAATATTGATGAGAATAATATTAAAGTATATCAGGATGAAGGTTTTACTGGATACAACACTAATAGACCACAGTTTCAAGAAATGATGAAAGATATACGAAATAAAAAAATTAAATGTGTTATTGTTTATAGACTAGATAGAATTAGTCGTAATGTTGCAGACTTTTGCAATCTTAAGAATGAATTTTTAAAATACAATGTTGATTTTATATCAGTAACTGAAAACTTTGATACCTCTACTCCAATGGGCTCTGCAATGCTTATGATATCATCTGTATTTGCTCAACTTGAAAGAGATACAATAGCAGAAAGAATAAGAGATAATATGTATGAACTTGCTAAAACAGGAAGATGGCTTGGTGGTAATACACCTCTTGGATATAAATCACAAAAGATTGAAAATCTATCAATCGATGGTAAAAAAAGAAGTTTATATAAACTTGAAGTGATACCTGAAGAAGCTGAAATAATTAAACTTATATGGAATAAAATGAGTGAATTAAAAGGATTAGGAAAATTAGAATCATATCTATTACAACAGGGAATTAAAACAAGAAATGGAAATAATTTTACAAGATTTTCATTAATAACAATTCTTAAAAATCCTGTATATGCAATAGCTGATGAGAAGATTAAACAGTTCTTTGAAAAAATGAATGTTACAATATATGAAAATGAAGAAATAAAATGTGATGGTAAACACGGATTGATTGCTTATAATAAACGAGAAGAAATGATTGGAAAAACAAAGTCTTATAAAGATATTTCAGAATGGATTGTAGCTGTTGGAAAACATCAAGGAATCATCTCAAGTGAGCAATTTATTCAAGTATGGAATTTAATAGAAAATAACAAAGATAAACGATGTAGAACACCACAACAAAATACTTCGATATTATCTGGTATTATTAGATGTAAACACTGTGGAAGTTATATGCGACCAAGACTACGAAATTCAATAGCACCTAATGGGGAAAGAAACTTTACTTATCTTTGTGAACTAAAAGATAAAAGTCGAAAACAATTATGCAAATGTAAAAATATAAATGGTATAGAAACCGACAAATTAGTTATACAAAAGATTAAAGAATTAACATTACCAACAAGCGATTTTATGAAAAGATTAAAATTAATTGCTGATGGTAAAGAAAAAGAAACTACAAAAAAACAAAATGAATTGCAAACATTAAATGCTACTCTAACTAGAAACAAAATGAAAATTGAATCATTGATTGATAGAATGGCAATTATTGACGTTGATTTAATTAATGATGTAGCATTGCAAGTGAAAGATTTAAAATCCAAAAATATTGAAATGGAAAAAAGAATTGCAGAATTAACAAAAGAAGTAAGTCAAGAAACTGATCAAAGAGAAATTGCTTCACTTGCATTAGATATGATAGATAAATATATGAGTTCGTTTGATACATTAGATATTGTTGATAAACGAATTATGATTAAATTATTAGTAAGTTCTGTTGAATCAGATGGAGATAATGTCTATATAAATTATATAGGCAGTTCTAATACAGCAATGTGTCCACGAGGTGATGGTAGCAGAAGTTACTCATAGTATTTTTTATGCCCCACAATATGCTGCGATAAGTGAAGGATATTTTAAAGATGAGGGTATTGATATAGAACTTATATTGACACCTGGTGCGGATAAGGTTACTGCTGCGGTATTATCAGGAGATGTTGAAATTGGTTTTTGTGGACCTGAGGCAACTATATATGTTTATCAGAGTGGTGAAGCAGATTATTTAAAAACTTTTGCACAACTTACTAAAAAAGATGGTTCTTTCTTAGTATCTAGAGAAAAGAACGATAATTTTAAGATTGAGGATTTAAAAGGGAAAACAATTATTGGTGGTAGAACTGGTCATCGGATACTAAACTTATGATAAATTTCTTATTAAAAAAATATCATAAGTTCTAATGCCGAAAAGCCTATCGGTTATCAAACTTATAATATTATACCAATTTAAATTTATAATGAATTTCCACTGTTTTATCTTCACTAATAATTATTTTGTCAATTAAATTAACCAATAAATTTCTATTAGGTTTTTCAAAAGATAAATATTCGTTTATCTTTTTTAGTGTTTCTTCTTTTTCTTTTGTGCTACTTTCATCACTAATATTATTAAGTTCTTCTTCTAATTCATTTTTCTTACTTTTCCAAATGTCTATTTCTTCTTTATATTTAATAGTTAGTCTATTAAACATTTCCATATCAATATTGCCATTTAATTTATCTTCATAAATTTTATCTATATATGATAGATTACAACTAATTTTTCTGTCTAATGTGCTAATATCTTTTTGTATTTTTGCTTTAATATCATTCTTTTTCTTCGCCTCATCAACTTTATCTTTAAATGTAGCATTATCAACATATTGATTACACATATCTTTAATTTCTTCTAAAATAGCATTTTCTAATTTATCATAATTGCAAGTATGCGGAGTACATAAGCCATATTTAGAATGTGAAGTATAATAAGTACAACAACAATATTTTCTTTTACCATCGCTACTTTTATTTATTCCTATTGCGTGTCCGCATTCTTTACATACCATAAAGCCAGAAAGTAATTGTATATTGTTATTGGTCTTATTTTTATTTTTCTTTAATAAGTCTTGAACTGTATAAAATACTTTTTTATCAATTATTGCTTCGTGGGTATTTTCTACAATTATCCATTCTTCTTTTGGTGTTCTAATTTCTTTTTTAGATTTATAACCTAACTTTTTTCTTTTACCTTGGGTTAAATTACCAATGTAAGTTTGATTTATAAGCATTTCTTCAACAGTTCTAGGGCACCATAATTCATAAGCAGTTGACCTCATACCTCTGTTAAGATTAGCATATACACTTGGTGTAGGTATATGTTCATCAGAAAATATATTTGCTATTTGTCTTGGGCTTTTACCCTCTAACGCTAAATTAAACATTCTTTCAATAATTGGTCTTACTTCCTCGTCAATAATTATTTTATGCTTATCGTTTGGGTCTTTTTTATAGCCATATACTGCTTTCCACCCTAAAAATTGTCCTTTTTCTTTCTTTGCTTTTACAATTTTTCTAATCTTCTTAGATGTATCTTTTAAATAATAATCATTAAACATTAACTTAAATTGTAAAAACTCTAATCCAGGTGTTTCGTAAAGGGTATCTATATCATCATTTATAGCAATATATCTTATACCTCGTTCGGGGAATATTCTTTCGATATATTCCCCCATAGAGATATAATCTCTACCCATACGAGATAAATCTTTGGTTATAATAGTATTTACTTTACCACTATCAATATCTGCAATTAGCCTTTTCCAAGAAGGTCTGTCAAAAGTAGAACCACTAACACCATCATCAACATATTCGTCAATGTATATTAGTTTTTCTTCTGTCTTTTCTAAGAACATTTGTAGTAAGTCTCTTTGATTTGTGATACTTTCGCTTTCCATATTATCTCCATCTTCACGAGATAGTCTAATATAAAGAGCAACATTAAATGTCTTACCTTTCATACTTTAACTCCTTTCTTGGTAGGAAACATTAACAAATATTATTATAGTATTATTTACTAAAAGAACCAATCTCTAAACAATAGTCTATCAAAAATTCCTCCATTATTTGTTGAAGTGTCTTTCCATTTTCATTGAAAACATTAACAATTTTCATTATGAACCACCTAATTAACTTTATGATTTACTTTAATCTATAATGCTTATAGGTCTTTCTGTTCTGTCCACAACTTCACCATTATCTTCATACACAATTCTAGGTTCATATAATTCTCTTTTATTCAAAACATTCTCAAAATAATATCCACCTAATAAAAAGTCTTTTCCAAATACTCCTTGGTTAATGGTTTCTATTTCTATATCATAATCTTCAAATATTGAATGTATTGCAATTACCTTGTTCATATATTCATCTAATTCGTTAATATCACAAACAATTAGTTTATTATAATCACAGCCCTCTACATTTTTTAAAATATTTCTCATATTGTTCGTAAAGTAATGACATGTATAACCAGATATATCAAAATACTTTTTAATAATACTGTAATTTTTTTCTTTACAGTATTTTTCTAAAATTTCTACCTTTTTCATCATCTCATTTAAATTTCCTTCTTCATACCTAATATATAAAGCAACTGGATTTCCCTTTGATACTTCCTCTAACTTGTTATTTTTCATTTTCTTTTACCTCCAATTCTTTAAATGAATTTTTTAAAATTTTACCTTGGTTAATGGTTTCTATTTCTATATGATCGAAATCAAACATTTCAAATATCACATTAAATTCATTAGCATTACTGCATAAATCATATATGTCATAAATTAAAATTTTATCAACTTTTGGAATGTATGAATCAGGACAATGAATAGTCTGATATTTATATATAACATCCAAAAGGCATTTAAATTTATATGATATATAATCAGATTTATTACTTCTAAATGTGTCTATAATCTTGTAATTATTATCTTCACAATATCTTTTAATTTCTCTCTCTTTATCTATATCTTCACTTAATAAATCACTATAATCATTATAATAATCATCATATTCTTCATTATATAAAGCATAGATTACAACTTTTTTTTGACTTTCATTATTGTTTTTTTTCATTTTATACTTTCTCCTTTCATCAAAAGGAATTATTATTAGTCGACTTCAAATATTTTAAATAATTTCCCTTTGACTAATTCCATTTTAAAGTATTCTGTGATAAAATAATCCCTAAGAAGAAAAATTATTTTTTTAAAAAGTGGTCGACACATTATAAATAAAGGAGAAATACAATTATGAAAATTGAAAATTTAATTGAATATATAGAAAATATTAGTTCTGATGACAAAAAATTACAGCCTTTAATTGCTATTGGAAATGCAAAAAAATATGAAATATCAAAATTTTTTGACACTTTAAATAAAGAAGATATAGAGGAATTAGATAGAATATATAACTATTCTCAAAAAATAAATAATATTAAAAAGTATGAAGGTACGATAAATAAACAAACTTGGTTTGCCTATATGTGTGCTAATAATATAGAAATAAATACTTTAACGCAAACTATTAAAAAAAGCCCTATAAAGTTAAATGATGATAGTTCAATATCTGTTAATATTAGAGACAATAAAAAAATTAAAACACTTAATTTTGACAATGCAGACTTATATGATATTAAACCAAAATTAAAACCAAAAAAATTATTTAATAGTGATAATTTAGAACCTCTAAAAGAAAATAATTTATTTCTATGTAAAAAAGGAATATATAAAAATGATAAAGAACTATTGTATATAATACTGAATTGCATATTTAATTCAAACAATTTATTTTATATAAAAAAATGTCAAAGAAATTTATGCCAAAAATATTATCTTACAACAGTAGTAAACAAAGAATTTTGTGATAGACCAAGAATTGTATGTGAAGAACAATCTACCTGCTGCGATGCCATAAAAACATTAGAGAAAAGTAAACAGTATAAAAGAATAAGAAGATTAACTGACAATTTTTTAAGCAAATATAGGAAAAGAAACGATGAAGAAAGTATTAAATTTATTGGGGAATTTAAAGAAATTGTAGAAAACGAAATCACAAGCAAATGTAAACAGAATTTAGACATAACTAAAAATGACATAAAGAAATTAGAACAACTTATATCCGATTATAAGAACTAACCATATTATAAAAAGTATTAGGTTTAAGTCCTAGTAAATCCATTGCTTCTTTACTTTTAATTTCTTTATTTTTCCATTGATTAACCACAACATCAAAGTTTTGTGGTTTTTCTATTTTAGGTCTTCCAAATTTAATACCATTATTTTTAGCAACATTTATACCTTCCTTTTGCCTTTGTTTAATAAATGCTCTTTCTTGCTCTGCCACATAACCTAAAACTTGTAATACTAAATCACTAATAAATGTTCCTAACAAATCTTTATTTTGCCTAGTATCTAATAAAGGCATATCTATTACAACTATATCTGCTTTAATATTTTTAGTTATGTCTTTCCACTCGTTAATTATCATTTCATAATTACGACCAAGTCTATCTATTGACTTAATAACTAATAAATCATTTTCTCTTAATATGTGTTTTAGAGTGTTATATTGCTCTCTATTAAAATCTTTCCCACTTTGCTTATCAATATAAATATCTCTTTCATCTATGCTATGATCCTTAAATGCTACTAACTGCCTTTCTTCATTTTGTTCTTTACTACTAACTCTAGCATAACCAAATACTTTACTTTTCATATAAACCTACCTTACTAAATATCTTTTGCATTCTTCGTATAACTCACATCTTATATTTTCACTAAAACTATTTAATGATGCGTTTATTCCTTGTTCTTTTAGATTATATATAAAATCTATACAAGCAATAGAATAAGGAAATTGCTCTTTGCATTCTTCTATGCCGACAAGTAATACATCTTTAAAATCACAGCATATATTAGCAAAAACATTCTTTGCAATATCTTCTTTCACTTTATGACACCTCCTTACCATAAAATATATAATATATGACTTTTACAAAAGATACGAGCCGTTTATTTGAAAAAGTGGTAAAACTTTCTAAATATTTAAAAAATGAATATATGACTTTTAACAATATAAAAAAGACTTAAATTCTATTAAAATCTAAGTCTTTATAAACCTATACATTTTTAAATATATAGGATTTTAATATTAAATTGGTGTAGGCCGAGGATTTGCACCTCACTGCGGTCTATACACATACTCGATACGGTAATAAGGACAATAACTAGGTTTACCTACATAATCATGCAGTTTACTACACCTTCATTATTTGTCATAATTAACCTCTCCTTTATAATAAATGTTATTATTAAAATAAGCATTGAACTTGAAATAGGCATAATTAAGGTCAATATTGCAACTAATGTATCAAGTAATGTAAGCAAATTATAAAATGGAGATAAGGGGATTCGAACCCCCATCTTTAATTTTGGAGATTATTATTCTACCATTAAACTATATCCCCATAAAAGTATTATACAACATAAATATATTTTTTTCAATTTTTGGGTGGTAAACCAAAAAAATTATTCTCACTTAACAATGGTAATGAAAGAAAATTTATGCTATTTTTTTTACAACTGAGTGCTCTTACTAAAACAAATATAGGAACTATAAAACCAATTTCGCTTAATCTTAATTGTTTTAAAGAAAAGTTATAAAATACAAGTAAAATTATAAAAACTAAATACATAAAGCCATATATACAAAAATCATATTGGTTTTCTACACTTTTTATTCTTAACAAATCATATAAGAAGTAAATCAATAATATAAAATATGAAAAATAATATGAAAAGTCAAAACTTTTGCCAGTAAATCTTTTTAAAAAAATCATTACAACCAAATATATTATATTAAATAACCATATATAATTAAATATTTTAAATATCTTACTGTTTTTCTTTTTTTTCCTAACACATTTTTTACTTATATTATCATTGTCATAAATTCTTATGACTTCTGGGAAAATTTCATCTATTTTCTTTTTTAATTCTTTTAATGATAAATTATTGTTTTCTTTTAGCAGTTTATTTAATAAAATTTGATTATTCTGGTAAGTTTTACTCTTAATAAGACTATAATTATACAATTTAAAGAAGTCATAATCACTAATTTTTATATATGCTTTATTTTTTTTATAAAAATCATCATAATTAACAAAGTGTTTTAAAACTATAAATATTATAGAAAATATAGGAATAATAATTAAAGATATTAAAATATTTTTCCAATTACTAAATTCATTAAATTCTAACATAGATACCACTTGCTGAAAAGCTAATAATAAAACAGGAAAACTTACATCCATTATTGCTCTTGGTGTAGTTTTATCACTATCTGCCAACAAATTTAAATTAACTGAAATAAAGGATTGAAATAATAAATAAATTGACATTAACAATATTAAAAAACTTATATTATCTTCAAAATATACTAATATAAATAAATAATACAATATAAACAAAATCAACAATATAATTCCAGGAGGAGTTTTAATAACATTTACTAAGGGCTTAACAAGTCCAATTATACTTTTTCTAACGGTTTTATTTATAATCATTAGTAAGATTATTCCAAATATTAAAAGCACAAGCACACTATAATCTTTAAAATCTAACATATCCAATAAAACATATAAGTAATGTATCAATCCTCTATATAAATAATTTATAACATCAAACACATTACCACCTCATCAATATTATACTATAAAAACTTATGTTCTTATAGTAAATTACAATGTATTTCCTTTATTTCCTCATTAGGTAATACTAATGTAAAACTAATATCATACTTATTAACTAATTCTTTTAATTCAATTACAATATCTTTTGCTATATCAATATGTTTATAACCTTTTTCCACCGCACACTTCCTATTTATTATTTAATATTTCATAGTATCTACTACATAAATCTAATAAATAATCTTTTCTTTTAATATCTTTTAACCATTTATTATTTATTTTATTATAATAACTACCACTTAATCCACCAACTAATGCCCCAATGGTATCAACATCATCTCCTAAATTTATGGCTTTGATAATACTTTCATTATAATCATTGCTATTCATAAAGCACCATATAACTGCTTCTAATGTATTTAGTACATAACCGGAGCTATTTATATTATCTATATCTAATAAACTAATATCATTATCTAATAATCTACCATAATTATTTATAGTTTCATTATCAAAATACTTATTGTAATTATATTTTCTAATACCTTTATAAATCTTTTCTTTTTCTTCGCCGTTTAATATTCCTAGAACAAATAATACATAAATATAGCAACCTAATATACTAATACTATGCCTATGTGTCATTGAACTAATATCTTTAACTAATTTATAAATTTCTTCTTCTTTCAGCTTTTTAAAATAACAATAATAAGCAATAGGCAATACTCTCATTAGACTTCCATTTCCATTATCCTTTGTATCATCTATACCACATATTAAAGGGTCTTTATACATTATAAATTCTTCTCTATAATAATAATTCCTTAATGCTTTTAATGTTGTTCCACCAACACCGAATGTTTTATTATTAGATGTAAACTTTCCTTTTTCAATCCATAATATAAAATTGTTCATAATATCTTTATAATTTATGTTTCCTTTATTATCTATAATAGATTGCATAGTTGCTATAACCATACTACTATCATCTGACCAACTGCCTTTTGGCATATTATGGCTACCATATTCTAACATATCAATTACTTTTTTTTCTCTTCTTTTTGTAAATTCTAAAGGGACACCCATAGCATCCCCAATGACAAAACCTAATATTCCATTTTTTAATCTATTAAAATCAGACATCTATACCACCTAACCATATTATATAATAAAATCTATCATTATACTTAATCTTACTTTATTTACTATTTATTCCTCGTAAATTTTACTAAAAAAGGTAATCTAATATAATTTATACTAAATTACCTTAACTACCTTAAAACTACTATAAATCAATATTAACTTTTTCATTGCTTAATCTTTTAGTTAATCTATCAACAAATAACTTTCCAACACTGCTATATTTTCCTAAACCAAATACTAACAATTTAATTTCCTCGGTATTCTTATCTTTATAATTTATAACCAAAAAGTAATTATATTTCTTTTTAACTTTTTGACCTATACCAGATAAAGCACCTATAAAACCTAAACCTACTAAACTGCCAACCATTGCTCTACCTAAAACACTTTTATTCTTACTTTCCATTTCTTTTTTGCTTAATATACCAGCATTTACAATTCTATCTAATGATATATTAAAATTACCTATATTACTTACAACTATTAAATCGTTATCATTAACATTTAATTCGCATTTTTCTTCTTCTCGTAAACTACTTATTCCCTCAATATGAGTAATGTCAGTTAATTTTAATACTTTAACTTTCTTTTCCTTAACTATTGGCATTTCTTTTTTTATTTCAACTTTTTCTTCTTTAGCCACATCTGTT
This sequence comes from uncultured Bacilli bacterium, assembly GCA_934130375.1. GTDB lineage: Bacteria > Bacillota_I > Bacilli_A > RF39 > UBA660 > CAG-1193. The sequence goes on along the minus strand of CAKOXW010000006.1, from coordinate 12,518 downwards.
AAATCATTATTTCTATTTTCTTTACCACTTTTATTCTTTATTGCTTTAATAATCAAATAAATAGGTAATACTATAACTGCAAACCCTAATAACATATAAAATAAATCTTGCATTTTTAACACCTCTTTCTTTTCTCAAAATCTATTCTTACTTATTTTGCTATTTATCTCGGCATATTTACTAAATAAATGCTAACTCAATATATTTATATTATTTTTACCTAAACTACCTATAACCACCGTTAAAACTACTTATTTATATATTTTAAAAATACCTCTTTAAATTTGTTAGCACTATTTAATAACCAAGCATACGCACTATCAATATCATTACTTACTTTATTACCATAATTTAAAATGATTTTATCAGTTTTTCTTTCTTCTAAATAATCCCAATCTAAATTACTTATTTCCATATCTATTTCATTTCTATATTGTTCTAATTTTTTAAATACATCTTTATTAGATACTTCAAATTGGCATTTTAAACCATCAACACTTATATTATAAACTAAGCAAATTTTATAATCACTTGATCCAACACTAATACTATACCAATTTTGCAATAATGGTTTAGTAAGTGTAAATTCTTTTTCTTTATTTCTACTATAATCTACAAACCCTTGCCAAAACTTTAATTGCTCTAATTTTCTATCACATAACTCATCATCTGATTTTTGCTTTAATAACTTAGACCAATTATTAGGTTCACATACTATTTGGAATTTAGGAGCAATAGGGGAATTACCTATTTTCCACAATTCTACTTTAACTAAAAATATATTTATCTTTTCAAAACTATTTTCATTTAACCACTCAACTGCTTGTTTATGTTCTTCGTTAACATCTTTAACAACCCATATAGCAATATCAGCATCTAAACCTGCTGAGTAAACTATTACTTTTCCTAAATGGTCGTGGTTAGTGTTTTCTAATTGATTTTCTATAATAATCTTTTTATTACTATTGCTATCCTTAGCATAAATATCAACATTATACCTACCAACACTCATTTCCGTATCTATAACCTCAATATCTATTCCTATTTCTTTACTTAGTAGGGCAATATTTTCTTTCTTTGCCAACCACTTAGTAAAATCTAATGCTTCGTGCTTCCAAATCTCTCTTAATTCAACATTTTCCAATTTTCCAAGTTCCATATATAAAATCACCAATATCATTATAACACAAAATTATATAATTTGGAACATATCAATATTACTAATATTACTATCACTGACATTTAATATCTTTAAAATTATATATAGAAGGAGGGTAAGATTATGGAAAACAATTTAAAACAAATTCGTAATAGTAAAAACTTATTACAAACCAAAGTTGCTATGGATTTAAATATTACCCAAGAAACTATATCTTCTTACGAAACTGGTAGAGTATTTCCAAGTTCTGATATGCTTATTAAATTAGCAAACTATTACAATACATCTATTGACTATCTATTATGTAGAACTAAATACGATATGCCAATCGATAATATTAAGCCTAATAATATTTCTGATACTGATTTTATATTACTAAATAAAATCAATAAACTATCTACTATAAATAAAGCAAAAGTCGAAGCATATATAGATGGCTTAAACGATAACTAATACTTAATGCTATATATCATTTATACATATAGCATTTTTATTTTACCTTTATCTACCTCTTTTATCTATTTAAACAATGCTATAATACTTCTAACTTATAATACTCTTATATTCCTCTTATCTATTCTATTTAATCTAATAAATAATACTTTATACTATATCAACATAATATCATTATAATATTATTAACATATTTATTATATGATAGTCATTATTACTATCTATACTTTAATAATCCCTTTTAAAATATGCTATATTCTTCCTCTTTCTCTCGGCGTAAACTATAATTTTCCTGTACCTTATTCCTTTTTTCTATTCTTTCATAATTTTCTGCTATCTTAATTAACTGTGCCTCTTTCATATATTTATCTATTATTTTTTTATCTTGCTCCTTTGTTATATTCCAATAAAAATCCATAATATTATAATACTTATCTTCTAATGCTAATCTTTTTTCATTACCATAAGTTTTAGCATATCTTCTAGCAGTCATCATATTCATATAAGCATTATTTAAATCTTTTAAACTATAACCTTTTGGAATAACTATTTCATTACCTTTATTATAAGTACAAAACAATATTTCTTCTGCTTGTTTAATAAAATATTCTGCTTTATTGATGTTAGTGTTCTTCTTGTATGTTTTTTTATCATATAACTTACTTATATCAAAGTTATTCTTTTTCTTTCCACCATACCAACATTTATCTATATACCTTTTTATTTCTTCTCTAAAAGCATAAGATGGTTTAGATACTAATAATATATGTAAATGCCAATCAACCTCTATATTATTTTTATGTTGGTATATTTCCTTTATCTTTCTAGGGCGACCAACCTTATTATTATGTTCGTAATGAATATATGTGCTATTACCCTCAGTATTACTAATACATACCATTGCTGTTGCCGACCATTCTTTCTTATTACATATATACCTTATTTTTTCTATCAACCTTTTAGCATATCTTTTTGCTTCTTCCTTATCTTTAAATTTAATGTCTATATCAAAACTAGACATACCTAACTTACTTTTTGCCATCTTTCCACCATTTTTACAAAAACTTGTGTTAATGTATCCTACCTTTCCCTTTATTTATAGGTATTTTTAACATCATAAGTTTTAATGCCGAAAAGGTGGTATGCCTGAAATGACATTTGAATGGGGATTAAGACAAAATGGTATTGATCCTAAAAAAGATGTAAAAATTGATACTAGTATTGCATTTGCAGCAATGCAAGGTGCATTTATAGGTGGTACTGGTGATTATGTAACACTATTTGAACAAAATGCATAGATAAAGAAAAAAACTAGGAAATCCTAGTTAAATCTTTTCTTTCTAAATACTAATACTGCAATAGTTAATAATGAAGTACTTGCAAATAATATCTTAGAATTATTATTTACAGAAATACCAGTATTAGGTGCTACCTCATAAACATAAGTCACAACAGTTGTACCTAATTCATAAGTACCAGTTTCTTCACCTTGTACTTCTTTTAATTCATAACCATCTATTTCTTCAGCAGTTGTTTCATACTTAGTACCTACTTCTTCAATAGTCTTTTTGCTATCTATTAGTTTATTACCTTCAGTATCTACATAATTAATTACTAAATCACCTTTTTGTTTTTCATAAACATAAGTTACTATAGTGTCTTCTACATCATATGTACCTTCTTCTAAACCAGTAACACTTTCAAAAGCATAACCTTCAATGTCCTTTTTACTAGTTTTATATTCAGTACCAACTTTTTCTTCTGTTTCAATACTATCTAATAATTTATTACCTTCAGTATCTACATAATTAATTATTAATTTACCAGTTTTATGATAAACATAAGTAACAGTTATATCACCTTTTATATATTCACCATTTTCTAAACCAGTAACACTTTCAAAAGCATAACCTTTTATAGTTTCTTTATTAGTTTCATACTTAGTACCAACTAACTTAATTGTTTCAACAGTTTCTAATAATTCATTTCCTTCAGTATCAACATGTTTAACAATTAATTTACCTAATGTACCATGTGCTGCCTTAATTGAAATACCTTCTAATTTACCTGGTTCAACTAAAACTGTATAATCATCTTCTAAAGTTTCTCCATGAGCATTCCAACGAGTATTTTCGCTATCATCATACCAACCATCTATTAAATCGGTACAGTCATCTAGAATCCAATTAGTTCCAACATTACCAAAATCTATGTAACCTGCTTGAGCAACATATATATCATCTGCAGCATTTTTAGCATGGTTGTTATAAATCTTAGCATCTTTTGGTAAAATTACTGGTCCAGTAGCATAAATACCACCACCATAATTATCTTCATATACAGTACTATTTTCTGCTCTATTATTCATTATTGAAACAGATACTCCATCTTCAATAAGTAAACTACCACTTGTTAGTTGTGCCCAACCAACTTTAACTGTACTTACTCTAATACCAGTTGCTCCATTATTATTAACTTCTAATATAGCACCACTTTCAAAAGTAGTTTGTCCACCAACCCAGAAAGCACCATATCTATAAGCAGTTTTGTTATTGTTATTTATATACATTTTTGATTTTCCATCTATTTTAGAAACATCTCCAAGCACTAATCCTGAATAACCATTATCACTTAAAATAAATGTTGAATTAGTTGAATTTAGTCTTTTAGTACTTAATCCAAGTGAAGCATTATTAGTAAATGTTACATTTGAATTAATAGCAGTAAATGTTCCACCATTTGATGCATTGTTAGTACAATTTACTACCGAAAAATCTGAATCTTCAACATAAACAACTGGACTATTAACGTATCCTCTATTAGTACCATCAATCTTAAATTCAGAATGATTTTTTACAAAAATACCAGTATCTGCAGTTTTTCCTAATTGAATTCCTTGACCAGATGTTCCTTTAGTATTTTTACCATTAATATAGAACTTTGAACTATTTAATACATTAATAGTTACATCACTATCAGTATAAATACCAGTGTATGTTCCATACTTACTATCAAAATTAAATTCAATTTTTCCACTATTTGTAACAGTTAATGAACCATTTAATATCATGGCAGCCCAATTAGATGCTTCACCATTATTAGCAACAACTCTAAACTCATCTGAATTAATAATAAGTGTTGCTCCATCAATAGTTAAATTACCTGTATATCTCCAACCATAAACATCATAAGTAATTTTATAATTACCAGTAAATGTTAAACTCTTATAAAAAGTTTTAGTTGGATTAACATCTGATAACAATGTAACAACATCATTATCATTAGCATTTTCAATAGCAATATCTATATCTTCATACAAAACACCATTTACTTCTGCTACATATACTACATTACTATTTAATAACATAGTTTCATCTGCATTATCTAAGTTGCTTAAATCCATAACATTATCTTTATTATTTACAACAATGTTATCTTCATTACTTACTTCATTATTAACTTCTAAAGCATTTACATTATAAAAACTAAATAGTAATAATGCCATAAATAAATACTTAAATCTTTTCATATACCCTCCATAATTATTTTTTAGAAAACATTAATAATATTTCCCAAAGTGTTACTTATAATACCCCTTTTTTTCCATTTGTCAAGGAAATAGAAAAAAAACTAGTAATAAACTAGAATTAACTAATAATTAACAAATATTTTATATAATATTTCTTTATTCTTTCTATTAAACTTGTATATATTACTAAATCTAATATTATAATTTAATAATATATTTAAAACTATATAATCATTATCCTTAGATATAGTTATTTTATTTAATAATAATTCTATAATCTTATTTCTTACAGTAGCACCATTAAATAACATATCTAAATCTTCATCCTTGTTTTTATATGCATCTAGATTAATATTACTAAGTTCCAAAGTTAATAAGTTAATCTTAGAGTTATATAAATCTATATATTTTTTATAATCAATATCATCAATTTGATTATCTATATACAACTTTATAACCTTATTTTTTTTTACTTTAAATTTATCTATTTCTTTAGTAATTTTGTTCTTAGAATTATCTTTAGTATTATATAGTAAATTCAAGGTATTTATAATTTTATATTTATCAATGTCGATATTATTTATGATATCAGAAAATATATTCATAATCTCTTCATCTTTAATTATTGGAGAAGTACATGCTTTTTTACCATTTTTTAAGTAAATAGAAGACATCCAGTAGATAATATTATTACTTATTTTCCTATGATATAATTCGTTATGACAATTACAATACATTTTAGCACTTAATAAGTATCTATTTTTATACATATTTTTATCTCTATAATCAATTCCAAAAGTTTTATTACGAGCATCTAATCTTTTATTAGCAAGTTCCCATAATTCAGGCTCAACAATTGGTGGAATTTTTAAATTATCTTCATAACAAGTCCATTTATCTTTATCAAAATGCTTTACTTTTTTAGTCATATAATCTATTACCTCAGACTTATTACCGCAATAATATCCTTTATATTTAGGATTTCTTAATAATCTTGTAATAGTTGATACACAAAAATACTTACCTTGTTTTGTCTTTATATTATTACTTATAAGATATTTTTTTATATAATTTATAGACTTTTTATCAATTGCATACATATTAAATATCTCTCTAATTACTTCCGCTTCTTCTATAACAATAACTAATTTATTATTAACCTTGTTGTATCCATATAAAGAATTATTTCCAAGAATAGTACCATCTTTTATTGACCTATGCATTCCAAACTTAACCCTTTCTGATAATCTTCTAACCTCATCTTGTGCGAGAGAAGCCATAATAGTAAGTCTAAGTTCCGAATCTGGTAATGCGGTATTAATATTATCGTTTAAAAATAGTACACATACACCATATGATAATAATTTTCTTGTATATTTGATACTATCAAGTGTATTTCTTGAAAATCTAGAAATTTCTTTTGTAATAATTAAATCAAATTTATCATTTCTAGCATCTTCTATCATTTTCATAAAATTATCTCTTTTATAATCAGTCGTACCACTAATTCCTTCATCAATATAGCCATCAATATATTCCCAATTAGAATTATTTTTTATCATTTCGTAAAAATATTCAATTTGATTATTAAGAGAATTAATTTGCAATACATTATCAGTTGATACTCTAACATAATAAGTTACTCTAAGATTTATATTACTTAAATTAATACCTAAATTAAGTTTATTTCTAATATCAATTAAATTCATCAATATCCTTGTTGTATAATTTTTTAACTAATTCATCATTAATTTTCTTATACATAGAAAAAGATATTTTATTATTTTCATACATTAATTTATTTAAAGTAATAGCAATCTCAGTATATAATTCTTTTTTAGTTATCATATTTTAGCCTCATTTAAAAATATGCGAAAAAAAACATTAAAGACTTTAATCTATAATGTTTTTCCAATAAATGTAATTTTAATACTTCCACCACTTCCAGTTTTACTTGGATTAGTACTTGTTACTTTGCTAAGAATATTAGAAGATAAGTTTTCATATGTCACCTTGCTTGATATAAATGAAGAACCTCCTCCACCACCTCCAGCAACTCTTGAACCACTATCACTTGAACCTTTACCAGCACCACCAGCACCGCCATAGAAACCTGCGCCTCCGGCACCACCTCTATCTTTAGATTCACCACCCGCAAGAAATGTACCATCGAGATTTTTCTCTTCACTACAAGTACCACCTGTTGTAGATCCTCCTGTTCCAGCATATGATGATGCTCCTGAATAAATTGTTCCATCTAAGCCACTAAATACTGTTCCATATGATAATTTTGTTGCGGTAGATGAGTTACTGCCACCAGCACCGCCATTACCTGCTTTAACAGTATTCTTAGTAGGACCTGGTGCACCTCCACCGCCTCCTGCGATGAATAGAACATTACCTGTTTCAATAGTGGACTGAGTTAAAGAATTTACACTTGTATTAAGTAAAAGTGCAGTATAACCTCCTCCGGAACCAGATATCCTTTGATCTGCTTGGCCTCCACCATTAGCACCTGGTTTTGATTTTGAAGAAGTAAGCGCAACTTCAGAAGTACCCTTTTGTGCATTTCCTCCGATTGTATAGTATAATTCATCACCCATCTCTAGATAAACAACACCATACACATGACCAGATTCACCCCCATAACCCGTATTAGTATTATCAAAATAATATTGAATTGCACCAGCACCACCATACACTTCAATTAAATAATAACCTGGATGATTATTTACTAAAGCAGTTGTATTAGTTGTTGCAGATGAATAAATTTCATTATCTATTTGACTAGGTAACCAAGCTAGCTCTACGAGATTAACATCTAAAGTATAATTACTATTCACCTTGTAATAATTAGTATAATCTTCATATTCAACTCTTGTAACAATATATTCAATTGAGGAATCAGCAGGCACGGTACAGCTTTGCGCACCAATACCTGTTGCGCATGTATTTTCATTATAATTAATAGTAACAACAGCATCACTTGGTTTTGGATTAATTGTTATTGTATATTCACTAGCACCATCTAAATTTATAGTTTTACATACATCCTTAGTCATTTTAATTGTTTCGGTTTTAGTTATACCATTATATGTTGCTTTATAAGTAACTTCTTCTCCATCATCAAATAAATGTTTTAAATAACCATTCCCACTAGCAACTATATCATCATTAACCATAAATGAAATAGATGCATCGTTTGGTACTGTAGTTACTTCTAATGAATATTGTGGAACTTTATAAAATGTAAAATCAACTGTATATTTAGCATCTAAACTAATACCTAATACAGATGTGATTACATCTACAGAAAGGCCTAGTATTTTAGAAATAATATTATCTTTAAATTTAAATCCCACTTGGAAAGTATATGTGCCTGCAGCAGGTATCTTAGTTTCATTTACAACTAAATTGTTAAGCACATACTCAGTATTAATGTTAGTATTTCTACTTAGATCAACATTAGTTATAAGTACATCATTTGAAGATAAATTGGTAACAGTTACATCATAATATGCAATTGAACCACTTGTCGGAGATAACTTAATATCAGTACTTACACTATTATCAGTAAATGTTGGAATTGCCTGCTGCGTTGCATCTTTAGTTAATGTCGTATTTAAAACAGCATTAGTAACTCTAACATCTGTTCCTCCTCTTGCAACAAGACTACCATTAATTGTAAGATTCGAAGATTGAGCAGAATAGCCAATAGAAAAACTTAACACAATTATTATACTAAGAAAAAAAACAATAGATGATAAAGGAATAGATTTTGTTTTATTATTTTTCATAGTATCCTCATCCTCCATTTATTGTTTATTTTCCAATTTATATCTATATAGCACATTATCTTTAATAATCGAAAAATAGCATAAATTATCTTGCTTTTCTTCATAATACAATATAGGTACTCCAATATTATCATGAATATCTACTAATTCACTAAAAGATTCAACATTTATTAATTGATAATTACTTGTATCAATTTCACTAGTAACATTAGCAATAATTAAATCATATTCTTTTAATATTCTATTCTTCTCCTTGACATAGAAACTAACATGCTTACTACTTTTTATAAACTTAAAGATTATGCAAAGCATTAGAATTATATCTAATATAGAACATACAAAGAAACCTATTACGTATAACATGTTATCATTATTTATATTAAATTTCTCAAATAACACTTTATTATTATTAATATTATCTTTATCAATTTTAATACCAATAGTTTGAAGTGTAAGTGGTATTCTTAGACTTGCTTTGCTATCTTGATTTACACTTCCGTAATTAGAATTACTTGCATCACTCTTAACATGAAGTACAATTATAACTTCACTCTCACTACTAAGTGCATAGTCTGTTTTAAAATCTAAAACAAACTGATTAAAATGTGCATAATCTACTTTTATTTTTTCATCAATTTCTTGTTTCGTTATAGCAGATTTATTAATTCTAACATTATCAAGTAATACTTCACTCTTTTCAAACAATATTGTACTCTTTGCTTTATCACCATAAACTCTAGTTATCGCTTCAACATAATAAGTACTATCATAATCAACTGGTTTAGTACTTTCAAATAAATAATTAAAATCCACTTCAATATTATCTATTAAATTAGCAATATAAGTCATACCTGATGGTAATTTATCAACTTGATAATAATTATTATTCTTAAGATTTACTTTATAATCTACATTAGTATTTTCACTATATGATAGATAATTTTTATTCCTATAAATGAATAAATTTATGGAAAGTAAAACAATTATAAATGTTAAAACACTTATAGAAACTATATAAAAGATAGTTTTAAAAGTCGCTTTTTTACTTTTCATAAATTCACCTCACCTACCACATTTCACTTAACCATAAACTTGGGTATCCAATATACTTAATTATACATTTTGACACTGCCATAATATCTTGCGTTTCTATTAAATAGTTATCAACAGTATCATTATTATCTCCCTTAGTTCTATAAAATATATCATTGCCGCTTTTTATAATGCCATTAATTCTATGAATTACAGTTTTACCATCCATTTTAAATACAATTATTTCACCCTCAGTTAATCTTTCTTTCTCACTATCACTGAGTTTTCTTATTATAGAAATATCTCCTCTATATATTATTGGTTCCATTGAGCCACTTGCTATTACAATAGTTTTATATTTAAATAATCCACTTGTAAGCATTACAATTCCAATCATAAAAATAATCAAAATTAATCTTACAATCTTCTTGATATTAGCACTCACACCAGTTTCTACTTTTATAATATTTTTATTATCATTATAATTTTTATATAAAAGGTAGAATACCAAAAGTGGGAAACAAGAATATATTATCGACTCTATATACTCACCAAAAGCAGGCATTAAAGAAACTATATAAATAGGTATTTCCATTAATAATCTATATAATATATTTACTTTATAACCAAATTTATAACTTGTATATGTAAGAAATATATTTGTTGTTATACTTGGTATTATAAATAAGCCAAAATTATCTATTATTGATTTTAAATCACTATAATTTATTGCATTAAAGATAAATGTTGTATCTACTAATGTAAACATTACAGCACTAAGAATTAATACAATAATATTATCTTTAAACTTAATATTAATTACATATCTTAATAATTCACTTAATACAATAGTAATTATTATTGGAATAACATTATTAAGAATACCTATAAAAGAATTATCATAAATAGTCCTATTAAATCCAAATATTAAACCAGATAAATAAGTAATTACATAGTATAAAAGTACATAAATAATTATTGATAATATTATATCTTTTTCATATCTATTCTTTGGCCTTCTAAGACCAAAAAGGTATATACACAAAGCAAGACATATTGCAAGTAATGCACATATACCAAAATTATTAAAAATTTTATTTATAAAACTATTTATTATTAATAGTAAACAAACAAAACTCAAAATAATTATAATTTTTTTATCACTTTTCATTATTGTACACTTTGAGTAAATTTAAAACTAGACTCGCTTACATCAACAGCAACATCGCCACTTAAACTAGCAGTACCAGTACTACTCCAAGTAACAGATAATTTTAAATCTAATGATTCATTTTGCGCAAGAAGTAAACCTGTTGTAACAGCATCTCCATCACTCTTTGTTAATGAAAATGAAAGTTCATTACATAATGCAGTTGCTTCTTCAGAAGTTGCACTTGAACCCGCAGCAACACTACATGTTAATTTACCTAAAGTTACAGAATCTAATTTAGCAGTGCTACTACCTAAATTTTTAACTTTAAATTCATAAGTAATAGAATCTCCAGGCGCAAAAAAGTTTACTTGGAATCCACTAATAGAAGTTCCTGAAAGTGTTGGTTCAGTTGCAGTTGCAGCACTTCCTCCTGTTGTACCAGTTAAAGAACCTGCACCATTTTTATCTTGGAATACAACATTCCAAGCATCAGCAGAATTCTTCGCTGTGATATTACCTTTAATAGTTAAATTTGCTTCATATGTAGCATACGCTATAGAAATAAATGATACTGCAACAATTAATGCAACAGCAATAAATGATTTTAAATGTCTATTATTTTTCATGACATGCCTCCTTATCATAAATAAATTATAGCACTCCTTCTTTTCTTTGTAAATATATTTACACTGTCTATTTTTGTAAATTTTTATAACAAAAAAAGTTAGAACTTGTCTAACTTTTAATTATATCTTTTCTTTCTTACGAATAAGATTACTAATGCTAATCCAAATGTTCCAATGAACATATATGAAGAATTAGAATTCATATCTATACCAGTAACTGGCACTAAATCATATACATAAGTAATAACAATTTCTTCTTCAGAATAAGAACCATTTTCTTCTCCAATTGTTTCAACTAAATAATACTTAGCAATTTCTTTTGAAGAAGTTTTGTATTCAGTTCCAACTCTACCTTCAGTAATAACTGATTCAGAGATTTCATTACCATCTTTATCAACATATATAGCCTTTACAGTACCATTTACAGCTTCATAATATAAATTAATTTCATTATTTTCTGTATTAATAACAATAGTATTCTTATCAGCAGATACAAATTTGTAACCATTAATTGTAATTATTTCATCACTCGCATTGATTACTATTTCAAATTCTACATTTTTAACTTCTTTAGATTGATTTAATACTTTATTTGTATCTTTTTCTAAATAATTTACTGTATAACTTAAATCTGCTCTCTTTGTATAGTAAATGTTAATTACATTTGAACCTGTAGTTATAGTTAATTCTTGTGGATTAACTGAATTAAATACATATCCATCTATTGCAATTATTTCATTACTTGCATTGATTACTGTTTCAAATTCTA
>CAKOXW010000005.1 GCA_934130375.1 uncultured Bacilli bacterium | reverse complement strand
CTAGCAGTAATAGTTATTCTTGCAGTTATACTAATTATTGCAATGCCTAAGATAAGTGATGTAATTAAGAATTCTAAAGAAGCATCATTAGAAACAACAGCAAAGTTAATAGCAAGTCAGGCTGAAAAGAAATATACTGAAAATCAAGTATTAGATGGTTCAAGTTCAATAAAATGTAGTGATGTTGCTAAGATAAGTAATGCTGATTATGAAAGTTGTAGTATTTCTTTTGATGATAAGGGTAATGCTAAAGTATCAATAGTAGGTAAGGGTAAGTTTGAAGGTATGGCTGTATGTAATGCAAATAAGAATAGTGCATCTATATCTAGTGATTGTGCAACTAATGCATCTTATTTTACGTATGAAGATACATCAATAATTCATAGTGCTGAAGTTGTAGATGTAGATAAATGTAAAACGTTTATGCAAAATCCGGTTGGTTTGACCGAAACGCAAGCCAATACTTTTTGTACAACGGGTTCACTAACAATAAATAATAGGACTATTACTGTTAACGATTTAGCACTTGAAGTTTCAACTCTAGAGGGTTATAGTTATGAAACGGTAGGATTAAAAGTAGATGTAACGGAAGATATATCAATAACTGGTTATAATATGGAAGGAGGAACTGATGTAGTAATACCATCACAAATAGATGGTAAGACAGTTGTTGCTATTGGAGATAATGCATTTTTTGATAGTAATACAGGTGATGGTCTAGGAATAACTTCAATAGTGATGCCAAACACTATAACAAGTATAGGTGAAGGAGCATTTTATGGTAACAAATTAACAAATGTAGAAATCCCATCAAGTGTTATTGAAATAAGTTTTGAAGCATTTAAAAACAACAAAATAACTTCAATTACATTTCCTGATACACCAGTAATTCTTGGTTGTAGGGTATTTGATGGTAACCCAATTATGGAAGATCAAAGTTATAGTTTTCCAAGTAATGTTACTGTTTCATGTGTAGAGAATTAATTAATTTAAATAGCGTATTATCTACGCTATTTTTTTTTGCAATAATATTTAAATTTATAAATTTATAAAAAAATCTACTAATCAATCATATTTTTTTATGCATTATCTTGTTTATGTGATTGTAAAAATAGTATAATATATTTATAAAATAATTCGCGAAAAATACAAATATATTTGTGGAGGTATTATGGAAAATATAATTTATGAAAGTATTGTTAAATATAAAAAGTGTGAAACTAGACTAAGTCTTACAGAACAGAGGGTAGTGCTTGAGGCTAAAAGAGGTTTATTTACTAAGAAGTACAAGGATGTAGGTTCTTTTATGGTAAGTGACATTAGGGTTGTTAAAGATAAGAGTTGTATATCTGTAAGTAATAATATTTTAGTAATTGAAACTAATAGTAAGGCTTATAAAATAGAGTGTAGTAGTGATTTTGAAGCAAGGGAACTTGCTAAAGAAATTAATAAGTTAAGGGTTGGTAATGTCTTTTTTAGGGCGACTAATAAGATAAATAAAGTATCTAATAATGTTAGTAATACTATAAAATCAGTTGCTTATACTGCTGCATTAGGTACTACCGCGGTTGCAACAATTAAAAAGAATAAAAAAGGTATATTAAAAGCATTAAAAAGTATTAAAAATTTATTCTTTAAATAATAACAAAAATGCACTAAAACCATATAATAATCTAGGGGAGGCTATTATGGGTTTTAGTGATAATTTTTATAAGAAGGTAGAGAAAAAAACTAATGTTAATAAAGAAACTATATTGAACCTTGCTAAAAAAATACAAGGTGATAATTTGAAAGATGAAAATAAGTTAAGAGATTTAATTAAGGAGATAAGTAATATTACTGGTAAGGATGTTTCTAAAGAGAAAGAAGATAAAATAGTAAGTGCGATAGTTAATGATAAAGTTCCTAAAAATTTAGATAAGATGGTATAAATGCACCGATTGGTGTTTTTTTCTTGTAAAAAATTGTTAATTGGTTTATAATTTCTTGTGGTGGTGAGTAGTATGATACTTGATTTTAAAGAGAAAATTAATGATGAAGATTTAAAGCGTTGTGCAGAGAGTATTAAAAATGGTAATTTGGTTATATTTCCAACTGAAACTATATATGGTATAGGTGCGGATGGTTTAAATGAAACTGCAGTAAAAAAAATATATGAAGCAAAGGGTAGAAAAAGTGATAATCCACTAATACTTCATATATCTAATAAAAATATGATTAATGATATTGCTAAAAATATTGGTGATATTGAATTAAAGTTAATAGATGCTTTCTTTCCTGGACCTCTTACAATTATATTTGAGAAAAAGGATTGTGTTCCAAGTATTGTGACTGGTGGTTTGAATACGGTTGCTGTAAGGATGCCTTCTAATGAAATTGCAAATAAATTAATTGAATATGCGAATACCCCTATTGCTGCGCCTTCTGCAAATGTATCTGGAAGACCAAGTGGCACGAATGTTTCGGATATAATAGATGAACTTGGTAGTAAAGTAGATTATATTATTGATGGAGGAGACTCTAAAATAGGAGTTGAATCTACTGTAATAAGAGTAATTGATGGTAATATTCATATTTTAAGACCTGGTTATATTACTTTTGATATGTTAAGTTTATATGCACCAGTTATAGTTGATGAGCATGTTTTAGGTGAACTTAAAAAAGATGATATAGTCTTGTCGCCAGGTATGAAGTATACTCATTATGCACCAAATACTAAATGTGTAATGGTTTATAGTGATGATAAAGATAAAATGATTGCTAAAATGAAAGAGTTTAATATAGATAATACTTTAGTAATATGCAATGAAGAGAATACTAAGTACTTTAATAATGCAATATCTTATGGAAAAAATTTACAAGATATCGCACATAATATATTTAAAATATTAAGAGAAGTAGATAAATATAATAAGGACCTAGTTATTATTGAGGGTGTAACTAAAGATGGGTTAGGTCTTGCTATTATGAATAGATTAATTAGGTCATGTTCACATAATTACATTGAATTATAATGTAATTTTTTTCTTTAAATGTTATAATTTTATTGTGAGGTAAATGCATATGAAGTTATTAGATAATATAAAGAATAAAACTTTAATTATTTGCTCTAATACTAGTAAGAAACTAATATTAAATGAGATTAATAATTATAATAAATTATTTAATATAAAGTTCTTAACTAAAGAGGAGTTTTATAAATATACTTATTTTGATTATGATAAAAATACGGTGTATTATTTAATGAATAAGTTAAATATTAAGTACGATATTGCTACGTCTTACTTAAATAATTTGATATATCTAAATGATACTAAGTATGATAATACTAAGATTAACTTTTTAAGTAATATTAAGAGTGATATTGATAATTTACTTATATACAACAAGGATATGAGGAATTATATTAATACTTTTGATATAGTTGTGTACAATTATACAGTGGATAAGTTTTTTAAACGTACTTTAGGTATGTATAACAAGGTGGATATTTATAGTGATAGTAATACCTATACACATGTTGTTAATCATTTTAATACTATGGATGAAGAAATTGAGTATATATGCCAAGGTATATGTGATTTAGTATGTAGTGGGGTAGATTTAAATAGTATTAAGTTATGTTGTGTTGATAATACATATGAAGGATGTATCAAAAGAATATTTGATATGTATAATATTCCTATTAATTTATATAAAACATCTATATATGAAACTACTGCGTGTTCTTATTTTTTAAGTCATTATTCATCTGATTTAACTGGAGTAGTAGATTATTTAGTAAATAATTTTGATAATAATGTTACTAGTGAAATAATTAAGATTATTAATAAATATACGTTCGAAGTTGATAAGAACAAGGTTTATGATATGATTGTTCATGATTTAAAGAATAGTTATATAAGTAACATTAAGTATGAGAAGTGTGTAGATATTATTAGTATTGATGATATTAGTAATAATGATTATGTATTTATTGCTAATTTTAATGAGGGTAGTGTGCCAAGAACTTACAAGGATGAGGAATTTTTATCTGATTGTGAGTTAGAACTTTTAGGGTTAGAAACTACAGTAGAGAAAAATATTTTAGAAAAAGAGAAAGTAATTAATATTCTTAAAAATAATAAGAATTTATTTATATCTTATAAAGATAAGGATAATACAAAAGTATATTATCCATCTAGTTTAATTAGTGAATTAAATATGGAAGTAAATACTCCTAATATTAGTTTTAATTATTCAAATAAATATAATAAGTATAAACTATGTTTAATGCTTGATGATTA
Source organism: uncultured Bacilli bacterium (assembly GCA_934130375.1). GTDB lineage: Bacteria > Bacillota_I > Bacilli_A > RF39 > UBA660 > CAG-1193. The sequence goes on along the minus strand of CAKOXW010000005.1, from coordinate 81,682 downwards.
TTATAAGTACGGAATAAATAATAAAGATATGTACTCTCTTTATAGTACTTATAATGTTAAGTACAAGGAATATGATAATAGATTTAGTGGTATTGATTTTAATAATTTAAATAAGATACTTAATAATAATCTTACACTTTCTTATACTGCTTTAGAAAAATATAACGAGTGTGCATTTAAGTATTATATAAATAATATTTTAAAATTAGATACATATGAAGATACTTTTTCTGCATTTATTGGAACTCTATTTCATCATGTATTAGAAAAATGTCTTACTAGTAATATAGATATTGATACCGAAATAGATAATTTTATAAATGATAAAGAATTTAATGATAGGGAATTATTTTATATAAATAAACTTAAACCCGATATAAAGACTTCTATTGATACCATCAAGGAGCAGATGAAATTTAGTAAGTTTAATGAGTATAAGTTTGAAAATAAGTTATGTGTTTATAAAGAAGGAAAGTTATCTGTTATATTTAAAGGTTTTATAGATAAGATGTTATTTTATAAAGATAATGGTAATGAATATATTGCAATAATTGATTATAAGACTAACGATACTGATATTAAGTTAGATTTATTAAAATATGGACTTAATATTCAGTTACCTATATATTTATACCTTGTATCTAAGAACTATAAAGATGCATGTATAGTTGGTTTTTATCTACAAAGAGTGCTTCCTAGTATTAATAAGTATGATTATAAAAAAAGTCTTGTTGATAGAAAAAAAGAAGAGATGAAGCTACTTGGTTACTCTAATTATGATGCTTCTCTAATTTCTATTTTAGATTATGGGTATAAGGATTCAAACGTAGTAAAGGGGCTAAGGGTTAATAATGATGGGTCTTATAGTAGTTATGCTAAGGTACTTACGAAAGATGGAATGGATAAGATTAATAATGAGGTTGATAAAGTAATAGATAGTACTATAGATAATATTAGTAATTGTCATTTTACAATTAATCCTAAGAATTATAATAATACTAATATATCATGTGTTTATTGTAAGTATAGGGATTTATGCTTTGTTAGGGAAGATGATGTTGTATATATAGAAGAGGGTGAAAAGTAATGACTAAGTGGACAGATGAGCAATTAAGAGCAATAAATGAGACTGGGAAAAATATAATTGTTTCAGCAGGTGCGGGTTCCGGTAAGACAGCAGTACTTACAGAGAGGGTTATTACTAAGTTACAACAAGGTGTTAATATTAATAGTTTATTAATATTAACGTTTACTAATGCAGCAGCGTCTGAAATGAAGAATAGGATAAGAGATGGTATTAGTAATATTAAAGAGTTACAAGAGCAATTATCGTACATTGATACAGCGTATATAACTACTTTTGATTCTTTTATGATGAGTCTTGTTAAGAAATACTATTATTTATTAAATATAAACCCAAATGTCTCAATTATGGATGGTAGTATAAGTGCCTCTTTAAGAAGTAAGTATATTGATGATATATTTTTAGAACTCTACAAGTCTAAGGATGAGTGTTTTTTAAAGTTAATAAATGATTTTACTATAAAAGATGATAAGTTAATTAAAAATGCTATAATTAGAATTAGTGATAAGATTGATAAATTAATTAATAAAGATGAGTATTTAGATACTTATATTAATAACTATTATAATAGTGATACTATTAATAAATTAGTTAGTGATTATAATGATTTATTATTAGATAAAATAAGTGATATTAATTCTTTAGTATTAGATTTAGAAACTTTATGTGATAATGATTTTTATACTAAGTATTTAAATTCTATTGAGCCTTTATTATTAAGTACAAATTATGATAGTATTAAATCTAATATTGATTTTAAACCACCAAGACTTCCTAATAATAGTAGTGATGAGTTAAAAAACATAAAGAGTTTGATAAGTGATAAGGTTAAAGATTTAAAAAGTGACTTAATATATGAGAATATTGATGATATAAAGTGCTTAGTCTATAATACTAAGGATTATGTTAGTAGTATTATAGATATAATTAAGAGATTAAATAGTAAATTAGATGAGTATAAGAAGTATAATGATGTTTATGAGTTTAATGATATTGCCGAACTTGTTATTAATTTATTGAAAAGTAATAATGAGGTACGTTTAGAACTTAAAAATAAGTTTAATGAAATAATGGTTGATGAGTATCAAGATACTTCTGATATTCAAGAAGAGTTTATTAATTTAATTTCTAATAATAATGTATATATGGTTGGTGATATTAAGCAATCTATTTATAGATTTAGAAATGCTAATCCAGATATATTTAAAGATAAATATGAAAAGTATCAAGATAATATTGGTGGTATTAAGATTGATTTACTTAATAATTTTAGAAGTAGAAAAGAAGTGCTTAGTAATATAAATAATATATTTGATTATGTAATGGATAGTAATGTAGGTGGTGCGGATTATAAGAAATCTCATAGGATGATATTTGGCAATTTAAGTTATGAAGAGTTTAAAAATAATCAAAATTATAATTTAGAAATACTTAACTATAAAAGAGATTTAAAAGAATATGATACCTCAGAGTATGAAGCATTTATAATATGTAATGACATTAAAAATAGGATTAATAATAATGAAATGATATTTGATAGAAAACTTGGGGCTTTAAGAAAAATTGAATATAAAGATTTTTGTATTCTAATTGATAGAAAGTCAAAGTTTGAATTATATAAAAAAATATTTGAGTATAATAAAATACCACTTATGATTTTTTATGATGAAAAAATTACTGGGGAAGCAGATTTATTAATACTTAAAAATATAATAGAATTAATTATAAAAATACATAATAGAGAATTTGATACTAGATTTAAATATGATATATATTCAATTAATAGAAGTTATCTATTTAATAAAAGTGATTTAGAGTATATAGAAGAGTATAATTCTAATAATTTCTATAATGATTTGGTATATATTAAATGTAAGAAAATATCAGATAAATTAGATACCTTGTCTAACAAATCACTAATAGATGAAATTGTAAATGAATTTAATATGTATGAAAAAGTAGTGAGTGTTGGCGATATTAAGAAGTTTAGTGTTAGAATTGATTATTTAAGAAATCTAGCAACCTCCTTATCTAGTCTTGGTTATGATATATATTCATTTAGTAATTACTTACAGGAACTTGTATTAAATGATAGTAATATTGTTATCTCAGAGAATGTAAGAGATACTGATAGTGTTAAACTTATGAATATCCATAAGTCTAAGGGGCTTGAGTATCCAGTATGTTATTTTGCAGGTTTTTCTAGTGCATTTAATAGAGATGAGTTAAAAGAAAGTATTAATTTTGATAATAAGTATGGATTTATAATACCTAGTTATAAAGATGGTTTAATTAATATGATTACTTATAAATTATATTGTAATAAATATATAAAAGAAGACATATCTGAACGTATTAGACTTCTTTATGTGGCACTTACACGTGCAAAAGAAAAAATGATTATTGTTGGTGACTTCAATAATGATAGAGAAATTAGTTTAGATAAAGCAAAAAGTGAGTATAAGTCATTTAATGATATAATCGTATCTGTTAAAGATTACCTACTAAACAATATAGTTAATATTGATAATATAGAATTAACTAAGAAGTACAAAGTTAATAGAAGTATAGATAAGTTAAATAGTAATAGTAATAAAATAAATGTTAATGAGTTTTATATTGATAATAATATTATTAATAAAGAACATGTATCTAAGAGTATTAATAAGTTAATTAGTAGTAAAGATGTTGATAAGATGAAATATGGTACTTATATTCATGAATTATTAGAAGTTAGTGATTTTAATAATAGTGATAATGAGATTGTAAATAATATTATTAATTGTATTGGTAATATAGATAATAGTAATATATATAAGGAATATGAGTTTATTACTAATATTGATAATAAGGAATGTCATGGTATTATAGATTTAATAATTGAGTATGATGATTGTATTAAGATAATTGATTATAAGTTAAAGAATATAAGTGATATAGAGTATAAAAAGCAATTAAATATTTATAGGGAATATATTAGTAGTATTACTAATAAGAAAGTATATACTTATTTATATTCAATAATAGATAATATACTAACTGAAGTATAGTTTTATGTGTAGTCTTGGGCTTTAGTAGTTTATGTTGCAATAATTAAAAGAATTACATTTTTTGTAATTCTTTTAATATTTTTGAAACTTTTTATTTAAAAGTAGGAACTAAATACTAAAGAGGTGTGAAATGAATAAAACTAGTAAAATATGTATACTTATTATTTTTGTTGTGATGCTTGTTGTTATAATCGTACCTACAAGTTTAAAAAAAGATAGTAATGATACTAGGAAAGATATAATTAACAATGTTAATTTAGATGAGGAAAATCAAGTTATTAATGTACTTTTAAGTGCAGATATTTTGTATGATTTAAGTGATACAAAAGTGATGAGTGATATAAGTGATTATATTGCTATAGTTAAAATAAATTCTATAGATGGTGCGAGTAATATAAATAAAAAAACTAATGAATATGTATCTACTTATTCATATGGTAAGGCAAGTATTTTAAAAATGTTAAAAGGAAATATTGATAGTAAAGAAATAGATTATACTCGTTCTGGTGGTAAGATGTTATATACTGATTGGGTAAAAGGGCAAGCATCACCTGATAAAGTTAATAATATGATGAAAAATAGTAAAAATATTGATATAAATAAATTGCTTGTTTACGATAAGTATGAAAATGATATTGATATAGAGGTTGGAAAAGTGTATTTAGTGTACATGTATCAAGAACCATCATTTAATTCGGTAAATGAATATGTAATACATGGATTTCAATATGGATTAAGAGAAATAAGTGGGGATACAAAAGATTATAATGATATCTCAAAAATAAAAGTAAAAAATAATAATACTTTAAAGTATGAAGATTTATCGTCTATTGTAAAATAATAATAAAATAACTTAAAGATAAAAGAACAAATTGATTTGATTTGTTCTTTTGTGGTTTAATATAAGTGAGTGGTAAGTATGATAAAAGAAAAAGAAGAGTTTGAAAAAATATATTATGAAACATATGATATTACTTTAAAATATATTGTTTGTAATTCTAGCAGTATAAATGATGTTAATGATATTATACAAGAAGTTTATTTAGAAGTTTACAAAAAGCTTAATAAAATGGACTATATTAACGATATCAATTCATATATTATTGGTATTGCTAAGAATAAGATAAGGAAACATTATTATAAACTTAATAGATTAAAAACATTATCTATATTTAATAAAAATGATGATGAAATAGAATATGTGGATATTATAAAGAGTGATATTGATTTAGAAAAAAACATTATTAATAGTAGTTTATATGAAAAAGCATGGGATTATGTAAAAACTAAAAAAAATATAATTGCTAAAGTATTCTTTTTATATTACAAATGTGATTATACAATAGATGAAATATCAAATACATTAAATATAAGTAAGTCTTGTGTAAAGAATTATCTATATAGAACTATTAATGAAATTAAGAAAATATTTGGTGGTGAATAAAATGAATAATTTTAAAAAAGTTATTTCATCAGATTTTGATTGTGAAAAAAATTTGAAAGAAATAAAACTTAAAATTGAAAATAAGAAAAAAAATCATTATGTTTATGCTATTTGCTTATTAGTTGCTTGTGTTATTTTATTCTTTTATATTGAAAATAGAAGTAATAGTAAAGATATAGTGAATAATAAAGATTATGTATATGTAAATAAAATAGATAATATATTTATATCTGATGTTGATTTTAGATTAGAAAAAGCATCTTTAGATGATATAAGAGATATTTTTAATGTTAGTAAGATAAATAGTGAGAATGTTTTTGTTTATAAAGTATATCAATCTAGCATACAAGAAAGTGAAAGATACAATGATTTTTTAGGATATAAAGTGATGTATGATAATGTTGATTTATTTATATCTAATAGTAATAAATCAAGACCAAGAAGTGTTGAATTTACTTTAGAAAAAATGTCTAAGATTAATAATGTAGATGTTGAAATTTATAGTTTAAGAGATACCTATATTGCTCTATTTATGATGAATAATAGATATTATGATTTAGAATTTAATGGTAATATAGATAATTTAATAGAGTTTATAAAGAATATGTAGTAAATAAATGTTAATTTAAGTAGGTGAATTTATGAAAAAGAAAACTAAGTTGTTAATAATAATTATTGTAGTAATTGTGTTGTTAATGCCTTATCGTATTATAAGATATAAAGATGGAGGTTCGGTTCAATATAATGGTATATTTTATGAAGTAGTGAAATATCATTCATTTAATGTAGATAGTGGCTATAATAATGGACTTTCTATAAGTGTATTTGGTTTAACTTTATTTGATAATTATAATTGATATGTATTTATATGCATATCTTTTTTGTAATTAATATTAGGTTTATTTCATATAGTTTATTGAAAAGAGGTTTATATGGAAAAAAATGAAATTATTAAAAGTATAGGTAGTAGAACTAATGGTGATATATATCTAGGTGTAGTTGGTGCGGTTAGAACTGGTAAATCTACATTTATTAAAAAATTTATTGAAACTTTAGTATTACCTAATATTGAAGATGAGTACGAGAAAAAAAGATGTTTAGATGAAATGCCTCAAAGTGCTCAAGGAAAAACTATTATGACTACTGAACCTAAATTCGTTCCTTCCAATGCCGCTAAGATTAATATTGAAGATTTTTCATGTAATATTAGATTAGTTGATTGTGTTGGTTATGTAATTGAAGGTGCGAAAGGGTATGAGGATGAAAATGGTCCTAGAATGGTTAAAACACCTTGGTATGATGAGCAAATACCTTTTGTAGAGGCTGCCGAAATAGGAACAGAGAAGGTAATTAGAGACCACTCAACTATTGGAATAGTAGTTACTACTGATGGTTCAATTGGTGAGATTGAGAGAAAAAATTATGAGGCTAAGGAAGAAGAAGTTATTAATGAATTAAAAGAGATTGGTAAACCATTTATTGTTTTATTAAATACTACTCATCCAATGCTTCCTGAAACAGAAAGATTAGCAAGTTCAATAAAAGATAAATATAAAGTACCAGTTATGCCTATAAGTATTGAAACTATGACTGAAAAGGATTCTTATAATATATTAAAAGAAGCCTTATATGAATTCCCAGTTGTTGATATTAAAGTAAATATGCCAGAGTGGATAGCATGTCTAAATCATGACCACTGGCTTAAAAAGATTTATATTGAAGCAATAAGAGAGTGTGTTGTTGAAGTTGATAAATTAAGAGATGTAGAAACTGTTAATGCACATTTTACAACTAATGAATATATAGAAAAAGCATATTTATCAGATGTTGATGCGACTACTGGTTCAATTACTATTAATTTAGAGGCTAAAGAAAATTTATACAATGAAATATTAAATGAAATAATTGGTGTGGATATTAATAGTAGAGCAGATATGATTAATTTGTTCCAAAATTTAAAAGAAGCACAGACAGAATATGAAAATATTAAAGGTGCATTAAAAATGGTTAAACAAACAGGTTATGGTGTTGCGATACCTTCTATAAATGATTTAAAATTAGAAAATCCAGAAGTATTAAAACATGGTAATAGGTATGGAATTAAATTAAAGGCAGTAGCGCCTTCTATACATATGATAAGAGTAGATGTTGAATCGACTTTTGAACCAATAATTGGCTCTGAACAACAAAGCAAAGAACTTGTTAATTACATTATGAAAGATGCCGACACTGACCCAGGAAGCATTTGGAAATCAGAAATATTTGGTAGAAGTCTTGATAATATAATACAAGAAGGTATTCAAGCAAAAGTTGCAATGATGCCTGAAAATATTAGATATAAATTACAAGGTACTCTTACTAAAGTAGTTAATAAGGGTGGCAATAACATGATAGCTATAGTAATATAGCTATTTTTTGTTTTAGAGTTACATAAGTTAATATAAATCAGTTGAATAATATTTTTTTTTGGTGTATACTTGCATTAGAATAGGTAATAATATGTTGAAGATTCTAAGTTTACAATAGGCAATAGTTATGTGAGTATTAAAGGAGTGAAAATATTATGAAAAAAGACAATAAAATGATAGTACTAAATATAATACTATTAATACTAAATTTAATTTTGATTGGAATTACATGCTACAAAACATTTATTTATGATGATAAGGTAAAAAATAATGATAATATAAAAAATAATAATGATACTAACAAAAGCAGTATATATTCATTTAATAATATTGATGAAATGAATCAATTTATTTATGAAATGAATTATGGTTTTACTAAATATACTAGTAATCATATTAATAACTATGATGATTTCGTAAAAGCAATTAGATCATATTATTTACTTGAAAAAATAATGCCAAATGTTAAATTAAATTTGATATCCAAAGTTGAAAGCACCGAGGCTGGTACAGAACATCAAGATGATAAAACTGATTCACTAGGAAATGTTTATCCAGAATATCCCAGTGCTTCCGCACAATTTGTTGCAAAGGATTTTGGTTTGAGTGTTCCACAAATTGAAAAAATCGATGAAAAATATTGGCCATCAGTTAGTGGATATTATCATTTTGAATTATATGATACAAATGCAATAAAAGAAAGATTTCCAACATACTATGAAGAAATTTTTTCAAATTCCTTTGTTGCTTCTAGTGGATATTACTCTCCATTTGGAGGAGACATTGTATTTTATAACAAAAATTTGGACATGATTGTATTAAGTAGCCGAGGTGGAACTGCTGAATACCTATTTTGTGACATTGTTGAAATGAATAAAACTGATAATGAATACATTGTGAAAGTTGCATATGCTTTTCTTATACCGGATGCTGAAGAGTACCATATGGTTGCGGAGGGACAAGATGGTAGCTCACCAATATTAGAAAGCCATATAAAAAGATATGGAGTTTCTAATTCGGAATTAATACAAAAACATTTAGATAAATTAAACAAATATGAAGTAAAATTTATTAAGAAAGATGGTAAATGGACCTTGCATGATGTTAAAACAATATACAATAATTAGTTATGTGAGTATCAAAGGAGTGAAAATATTATGAAAAAGGGCAATAAAATGATAGTACTAAATATAATACTATTAATACTAAATTTAATTTTGATTGGAATTACATGCTACAAAACATTTATTTATGATGATAAAGCAAAAAATAATGATAATTTAAAGAATAATAGTGGTAATGTAGATTTGTATTCATTTGAAGAAACAAGCGAAATAGATGAAACTATACTTAAAATTAACTACAGTCATATATATAAGTCTCGTGACTATGAAACATTAATAAATACTTATTATTTTTATGAGAAAATATTACCTAATTTAAGTATTGAACCCATATCTAAATTTACGCCAAGAAGTGCAAAACATTTTAATGACAAGACTGATTCAGAAGGAAATTCTTATCCAATTTATGATGAAGCTTTTGAAATTAGTGCAAAAGAATTTGGTTTGACTGTTTCACAAATAGAAAATCTTGATAAAAATATTTGGCATAATTTTTTTGGCGGATCACTTGCTGATGAATTTGAATTATATGATGCAAAACCAATAAGAGAAATGTATCCTATGTATGCTAATTTATTTTCAAAGTCATTTTTTACAAGTCCTTCATCTTTGTATAACGTAAACTGGAAAGTATACGCATATGATGCAAAACTGGATATGTTCATAACAAGACCAGTAGGTGGCATGATAGGGGGCTTTGATGTTTGGAATATAATTGATAAAGCTGAAGATAGTGATACTTATATTGTAACAGTAGCAAAAGCTAAAAATACTTTTTACTCATTACAAAATGATAAGCAAGAAAATGTATGTAAAATTGAAAGTGGTAAATCTGAGGACGAAGCATATATAAGAAAACTTATCATAGAAAATAGTGATAAATTAAACAAATATGAAGTAAAATTTGTTAAGAAAGATGGTAAATGGACTTTTCAAGATGTTAAATCAATAAACAATAATTAATTATGTGAGTATCAAAGGAGTGAAAATATTATGAAAAAGGGCAATAAAATGATAGTACTAAATATAATACTATTAATACTAAATTTAATTTTGATTGGAATTACATGCTACAAAACATTTATTTATGATGATAAAGCAAAAAATAATGATAATATAAAAAATAATAATGATACTAACAAAAGCAGTATATATTCATTCAATAATATTGATGAAATGAATCAGTTTATTTTTGAAATGAATTCTGGTTTAATAACTCGAATTAACAACTATGATGATTTCGTAAAAGCAACTAGATCATATTATTTATTTGAAAAAATAATACCAAATGTTAAATTAAATTTGATATCCAAAGTTAAAAGCATCGAGGCTGGTACAGAACATCAAGATGATAAAACTGATTCACTAGGAAATGTTTATCCAGAATATCCCAGTGCTTCCGCACAATTTGTTGCAAAGGATTTGGGTTTGACTGTTCCACAAATTGAAAAAATCGATGAAAAATATTGGCCATCAGTTAGTGGATATTATTATTTTGAATTATATGATACAAATGAAATAAAGAAAAAATATCCTACATACTATGAAGAAATTTTTGCAAATTCTTTTACTGCTTCTGGGAGTTATTACTCTCCAGAAGGAGGATATATTGCATTTTATAACAAAAATTTGGACATGATTGTATTAAGTAGCCAAGGTGGAACTGCTATGTCCTATATTTGTGACATTATTGAAGAGAATAAAACTGATAATGAATACATTGTGAAAGTTGCATATGCCGCTCTTTGGTATGAAGGAGATGGAGAGAAGTATATGACTACAGGAGGAACTGATGTTAGCTCACCAATATTAGAAAGCCATATAAAAAAATATGGAGTTTCTAATTCGGAATTAATACAGAAACATTTAGATAAATTAAATAAATATGAAGTAAAATTTGTTAAGAAAGATGGTAAATGGACTTTTTCAAGTGTAAGCAAGTAATTGGTATTTATTTTAATTAAAAATGTAAACTTAGATTTTATAACATGATAGCTATAGTAATATAGCTTTTTTGCATGCATATTTTATCACTAAAGTCAACTATTTTTGATGTATTGTTTACTAATTGTTACAAGTTTTTAAATATAAATTTGTTTCCTTTACAAAAACTCACTTTTTTCTAATAAAATATAGAAAAATGCTTGATTTTCCCTTATAAAAATGGTACTTTATATATGTAAGCATAGTAGGTATGCTTAGAAAAATATGGGAGGTATATATTTATGTCAAAAACTGAATTAGTAGAATTTATGGCTGAAGAAGCTGGAATGTCAAAAGCTGAAGCAGGACGTGCTTTAGAAGCTTGCATTAAAGGAATTACTAAAGGATTAGTTAAGGAAGGAAAAGTTTCATTAGTTGGATTTTTAACTCTTGAAAAGAAGAAAAGAGGAGCTCGTACTGCTCGTAATCCACAAACTGGAGAAACTATCAAAATTCCTGCTAGAAATGCAGTTTCAGTTAAAGTTGGTAGCAAATTAAAAGACGCTGTAAAGTAATTATCGGATAAACGCAAGTTTATCCTTTTTTATGGTATAATTAGTGTGATGGTGGTGTAATGAATAAACAAAATTTGGATATATTACGAGTTTTAGAAGAACAAGGTTTTAAGGCTTATGTAGTTGGTGGTTATGTTAGAGATTATTTAATGAAGAAGAATTCCTCTGATATAGATATATGCACTAATGCGAGACCTAAGGATTTAATTAAGATATTTAATGCAAATGTTCCTAAAGAAAAGTATGGGTCAGTAGTTGTCTATTATAAGAATACTAGGTATGAAATTACTTCTTTTAGAAAAGAGTTAAAATATGAAAATAGAAGACCTATTGAACTTGAGTATACTGATTTGTTAGAAGAAGATTTAGTTAGAAGAGATTTTACTATAAATGCAATGTGTATGGATAAGGATTGCAATATAACAGATTTATATGGTGGTAAGAGGGATATTGACTTAAGAATTCTAAGGTGTATTGGGGATGCGAATATTAAATTTAGAGAAGACCCTTTAAGAATGCTTAGAGCTATACGTTTTGCAACAACTCTTAATTTTAAATTAGATGATAGTATTATTCTTGCTATAAAAGAAAATGGTTATTTGCTTAGACATATTTCTTATGATAGAAAGAAATCGGAATTATCTAAGATTTTTGCAAGTGTTAATGTAAAAAGGGGTATTAAACTTTTATATGGATTTAAACTTGATAATGTATTAGAACTTAAGAATTTAGATAAAATAAGACCATGTAAGGATATACTTGGTATGTGGGTACAACTTGATGTTAAAGATATATATCCTTTTACTAAGAATGAACTTGAAATAATTAAAGATGTAGATACAATAGTAAAGAGTAAGACTATAAGTAAATACGAGATATATAAATATGGTCTTTATAAGTCAACTATTGCAGCAGAAATACTTGGTATTAATAAAAATATCATTGTAAAATTAGATAGGGGCTTAAAGATACATAAGAGAAGTGATATTGATATTACAGCGTTAGAACTAAAAGGTGTACTTAATAAAAAAGATGGTAAGTGGATAAGTGATGTTTACTTTGATTTAGAGAATAAAATAATATATGGTAAACTTAAAAATAATAAGAAAGATATTATTGATTATGTAGTTAAAAATTATTAGTTGTGCTACAATAATACAACAAGGAGGAAATATATGAATAGCAAAGTTATTGATTTATTAAAATCTAAGAATTATGTTGTTAGTGATTTCTTGATTAAGAATTACAAGGTATGGAATCTTGATGTAGATGAGTTTATAATACTTATTTATTTAATGAATAGTAGTAATTTAGTGTGTGATTATAAATTAATATCTAGTGAACTTGGTATGGATTTAGAAGTAGTTATGAATAAGATAAATGAATTATCTATTAAAAAATTATTAGAAATTAAAGTACTTAAGAATTCTTCTAATAAATTAGAGGAACAAATATCATTAGATTTACTTTATAATAAAGTATTTATGCAGATTATAGATGTTAAAGAAGAGGAAGATAATAGTAATATTTATTCTGTATTTGAGAGTGAATTAGGTAGAACTTTATCTCCAATTGAGTATGAGTTAATAAATGGTTGGTTAGAATGTAATTACAAGGAAGAGATCATTTTAGCGGCATTAAAAGAAGCAGTATTTAATGGTGTTAATAATTTTAGGTATATTGATAGAATATTGTTTGAATGGAATAAGAAGGGTATTGATACAGTAGATAAAATTTCTAAGTATAAAAAAGAATTTAGGAAAGATACTAATGTAGAGGTGCCTGATTATGACTGGCTTAATGATAAATAAGATATTAAATTATTTTGATGAATTAATTCCTAATCCTAAGTGTGAACTTAATTATTGCTCTGATTTTGAGTTTTTGATTGCTGTAGTATTAAGTGCTCAAACTACAGACTACAAGGTTAATTTAGTTACTAAAGAGTTATTTAAGTATGATATTAATTCATTAAAAATAGAAGAAATAAATAATATTATTAAACCTATTGGGATGTCTTTAAAGAAGTCTTATTATGTTAAAAGTATTGCTAAGTATGTTTCTAAGTACGGTATTCCTAAGTCTAAGGATGAGTTATTAAAATTAGATGGAGTAGGTAATAAGACTGCTAATTTAGTATTATCAACTTTATATAATGAACCATATTTTGCAGTTGATACTCATGTTACAAGAGTTAGTAAAAGATTAGGATTAGTAAGTGATAATGCTAGTGTTTTAGAAATAGAGAAGAAGATGTATGAATTAATACCAAAGAATTTATTAAATAGGTCTCATCATCAATTTGTTTTATTTGGTAGATATTATTGTACTAGTAGAAATCCTAAATGTAAGGATTGTAAATTAAAAAGTATTTGTAAATACTATAATAGTATTAAGTAATATATATTTGTGTAATGAAATAGTTTACGTGTGTAAACTATTTTTTTAATATAAAGTTGATTAATGCTTGGTTTTATTGTATGACAAGTTGAATAGGTTTATAAATAAAAATAGACTTCGATTTGAAGTCTATTTTACTATTACAGTTCTTGTTTTTACGTATAAACTATTTTTATATACTACTATATATTTTATTTTAAATGTATCTTTACTGCTTGTATCTACTAAATTTACAATTTCGTTTTTTGAATTTGTTATTGTAATTTCTACATGTGCATTGTTTGTTACATCGCTTAGGTTATCAAGAACTATTACTCCTTGATCTGTATATGTATCACCAACTTTTAATTCTACTATTGTATCTCCTCTTAATTCTACTGATGCGAGTGATACTTCAGAATTTGATACTGTGTATTCGCTACCTGTTGATGAAGTTGTTTTATCGTTTAACCATGAAGTTCTTACTATAAATTTAACATTATCAATATATTTACCAATGTCTAAACTAACCGTTGTATCGTTAGTTCTTGTCATTAGTTTTTCACCATTAGAAGTACTCATATAAATATCGTAACCGAAGTCACCTAATTTTTCTAGTTCTTTTTTTCTATATTCGATATAGTTTTCTTTTGTATCTCCCATAGTGTCAGTTATGTATGTATTCATAAATTCTTCTGTATAATATTCAGGTATTTTAGCAGCATCCCAAGATAGAGTAGCCTTACCATTATCTAGTGTTACATTTAGATTTTGAACATTATCTAATTTCATATATCTTGGTGATACCATAGTTGGTTCAGTACCTGATTTAAAGTATTCAGTTGTTATTTGGTCTTTTGGTGTGTTTTCAGATGGTAGCATAGCAGGTATAGTACCTTTTTCTATTTCAACAGCAACAACGCTTTTTGGAATAGTAAAGTTTTTAGGACTATCGCTTACCATACCACTCATTGCTAAGTTCCATACTTTATCTTTTCTTGAGTTATCAGCAAGGGTATTGTAACCATCTTGAATTTTATCATATCCATACCAAAGCGCCATAGAGATTTTTGGTGTGTAACCAACTGCCCAGTAGTCTTTTACTGAAGAGTATGGAATACCATATGCTTTTTGTGTACTTGAGTCAAAGTTAGTAGTACCTGTTTTTGCAGCAATTTCACGTCCATATATTCTTTCACCAGCTGCGACACCTGAGTTAACTGACCATATTAATGAATTAGTAATTATGTATGCAGTTGAGTCTGACATAACTTTTGTTTTTGAAGGTTTAAATTCTTTTGTTTGGTTTGTACCAGAGTATACTATTTTAGTAACTGCATATGGTTCGATATAGTATCCACCATTACCGAATGTAGCATATGCGGCAGCCATCTCTAGTGGGTTAGTACCATTAAACGCTCCAAGTGAATGTGCTTCATGAACAATTCCACTTTCAAGCTCTGGTCTAATTCCAAGCGATGTTGCGAACTTTTTAATGTATGCATTAGGTATATTTTGAAATGCTTTTAATGCGGGAATATTACGAGATAATCCAAGGGATTGTCTTAATGTTAAGAAGCCCATGAATCCGTTATCCCAGTTTTTAACTTGTCCACCATTTGAGTATGAATGTGGTTCATCTATAAATGGAGTATAAGTAGACCAGTTAAAGTATTCAACACCAGGTCCATAATCAAATATTGGTTTAGCACTTGAACCAGGTTGGTTATTTAAATCAGTTGCTCTATTAAATCCTAGTGCGACTGTATTTCTACCACCGCTTAACGCTACTATACCACCAGTTTCTATATCAGTAACAGCTATACCAACTTGTACTTTGTCATTTACCCATGTGTATTTTTCACCATTTATAATACTATTTAAATGGTCTTGTTTTGCTTTATCTAATGTTGTATAGATTTTCATTGGAGTTTTATAAGGAGATTCTCCTGTTTTTTCAACAACTTCATCTATAACTACATCTATAAAGTTTTGATATGGGTTAGTGTATTGCTTTCCTGCTAGAAGTGATTCAACGCTTATTGCGTTAGCCATTTTTTCTTCTTCTTCAGTTATATAACCATGTCTTTTCATAAGTCTTAGAACTATTGCTCTTCTTTGTTCTGCTGCTTTTGGATGAACGTATGGGTTATAAGCAGTAGGTGCTTGGAACAACCCAGCAATTAATGCTGCTTCTGATAAGTTAAGTTCTGATACGTCTTTTCCAAAGTATGTTTGACTTGCTTCTGCAACACCAAATGAGTTAGAACCAAGGCCAGGAAAGTTAACGTAGTATTCTAATATTTGTTCTTTTGTATATTTTCTTTCTATTTTAAATACTGATAGATAAATATCTGTAAATTTTCTTATAATACCTTTTATACCAGTTGCTACATCTCCAGTGTATGCTTGTTTAGATAACTGCATAGTAATAGTTGATGCACCACCACCGCCACGTCTTAGTAATTGTGAGATTGATGCTTTTATAAATCTAGGTAAGTCAACTCCATTATGCATAAAAAATCTTGAGTCTTCTGTTGCTATAATCGCATCAACAAGGATTTCTGGCATTTGATCATATGTAATTGTGTCTCTTATTTCTGAACCTAGTTTACCAATTACTTCATTATTTTTATCATAAACTATACTTGATTCTTGTTTGTATAAGTTATTTGGATTAAATGTAGGTGCGGATACTGCAATGTATATTGCAAAACCAACTCCTAAAACTATACCAAGAAGTGCCATTACAAGTACAACATTTATAACTGTATCTAATCCTTTTTTATTATCTTTCTTAGTGCTTTTGTTTGATGTTTTCTTTTTAGTTTTCACATTATCACTACTTTCATTAATAGTATCAATATTTCTTTCTTTGTTATTCTTTTTATCATAAAAGAATTTAACAACATAAGCGACTACCAAAACCCCTAAAACAATCAAGAGACATGTAGGCCCAATTACTATCGTACCAACTATTATTACAAGTAGTAATAAAGAGAATATTGCAAGTAATTCCTTATCATGTACTATTTTAGAGAATATTTTTTTAACTCTCTTAAAAAAATGTTTTAACTTAGATTTCATAATATCACCTTTTAAAAATATAATTTGTCAAGTACTTCAAGATAATCAACTCTTGGAGCATATTTATTTTTTATTTCATATCCATTTTCTAAAAAATAACTTAGTGGAATAGATTTTCTTTCATAATTTTTAATAAAATACGCAATTTTATCTGTTGGTAATAAATAAGTTTTATTATTAATATAAAATCTTACTATAATAAATGATATTCCACCATGTTCTAATACTTTAATTAAATGTTCTAATTGATGCTTATGCAAGTTACTTAAAACAAATGAATCTTTTCCTTTAACTTCTTTCGCATCAAAATCAATATATTTTCCTTTATATATACCATTGTAATCAGTAGTAGAAGGTATTTCAAAAAATGCTTCACTAATAATTGCTTTGTTTTTAGCAGGATAATTAACTTTGCTTATTTTTATTGGTGTTGGCTTCTTATAAATGAGTGCTTTATCAATATTTCTATAATGTTCATTTGAGATATTAATATCATTTTCTAAATCCATACCTCTATTAGCATACGTATTTAAGAAATTTTTGCTTACTCTCATGCGCCTCACCTAGAATTAATTATACTACATATTGAGAATAATTTCCACAACTATAAGAAATTTGATATCATTTGTCGAAACTATTTAAATAATTTTTAAGTGTGGTAATATAAAAGTGGTGATTATATGGAGAGTGTGTGTTTATTTGAATTTATCGATGAGTTGATTGATGAAATAGAAATTGCTAAAATAAAAACTAATTTAATTAAGAATATTTAGTATTTAAAATCATAGTATTAAGTGGTGATACTATGGTTTTATTTAATGTTGATATAACTATTCAACTATTTTATTTAGTTGGTTTATTATTTGTTTTATATGAAGGTTTAAAGGGGTTAGAATATGTAAATAACAAATATATATTGCTATACCTATTAGTAATAAGTATTGGAATAAATTTTATATTTTATGGTATAAGTATAAAAACATTATTTGTAAGTGTAACAGCATTATCTTTTGTTGTATTAATAAAAGAAATGTGTAAAGTACTAAGGCATTAGGGTTACTTGACAAAATAATACTTCCTAGTATAATAAGCAGGTGAATTGGGGGTATTTTGGATGGATGCGAATATTTACTTAGCAAAAAGTATAATTGATGGTTATAGAAATCATCAGTTTAAAAGAATATATCCTTTCGCGACTGAAAACGTTGCGGGATGTTTTTCTGGTTACGATTTTAAAGATAAAGATTGCTTAACTGTACTTGGTAGTAGTGTACAAGCACTATACATGTATCTAATGGGTGCGAAAAGCGTTTGTGCATTTGATGTTAATAGTTTATCAATATATTATTATGAATTTTTAAAAGCATTTATACGTTCAGGATTAGATTTTTCTTCATATAGAAAGTTATTTATAAAATCTTTTGGTAATAAAGATAATACTTATAAACAAATATTAGATTGTATGGATGGAGACTATAGAAATTACTTTAAGGTATTGTATGATAAATATGGAAGTAGTATTCTTTCTAATAGAAAGTTATTTAATACTGTTGTTATTAGTAAGTACGCGTGTGCTAAGTACAATGATATATTTAGAAAGGAGAATTTAGAAGTATTAAGGAGTAAGATTAATGATTTAGATTTTAGGTTTATAAATAGTGATATTAATAATTTAGAGTTAGATAGAAGTTATGATTTTATGTATTTTTCTAATATTATGCAGTATGTATCTGAAATGTATAATGATAATATGATTAATTCTTTAAGTAAGTATAGGGAATTATTACTTAAGTTTAAGGAATCATTAAATAAGGGTGGTTCTATGTATGCATCATATATATATGGAATAGATTTGCTTGCAATACCTAATATGGATGTTTTTTGTCTTGCTAGTATTGAACATGTTTTTGAACATGATTTAATTGAATATAAGTCATTTAATGCATTTAAAAATAAATTTAGTGCATTTATAGAAGGAGCATCTAAGGATGGTGTACTTGTGTATAGTAAGTAGATATCTTGACAAAACTCGATTTTTTTGAGAGAATATATAAGAGGTGAGTGAATATGTTATTTGAAGAAATTTCTTTAACACCACAAGATATTTTAGATAAGGAATTTAAAATTGATACAAGGGGATATAGACCTCAAGAAGTAGATAAGTTTCTTGATGCTATAATTGGTGATTACACAAAGTTTATTGCACTTGTAAAAAGATTGGATTCTGAAAAGAAAGCACTCATTGAAGATAATCTAAGATTGAAAAAAGAACTTAGAGAAGCACAAGATAAAATTGAGTTATTGAAAAATACTTCTTCTAAAGAGATAACAAATGTTGATATGTTAAGAAGAATTTCTATGCTTGAAAAAGCAGTATTTAGAGATAACGATAATAATTATTAAATAACATCTGGGTAAACGCTGCATTCTTTGTAATGTAGAGGAAAGTCCATGCTCACACAGACCTATTTTTAGGCTTGTAGTGTTCGTGTATAGGGAAAAAATAACCTATAGTAGTTAATTCTAACGGCGGCGAAGTAACCTAAGTCTTTGATATGGTTATTGTAGCCATAAAGTGCCATAGTGACGAATAATCAGAAATGAGGAAATGGAACGGGTAAACCCCACGAGTGAGAAACCCAAATATTGGTAGGGGAACTTTCTAATAGGTAACTAGAGGAAGGATGCGTTATGCATAGATAAATGTTTACCGCTTGCAAAAGTACAGAACATGGCTTATAAGATGTTATTTTTTATTTTTTTAAGGAGATGGAAAAATGGAAGTTATAGGAGAAAAACTAAAGGCTTCAAGAGAAGAAAAAGGTTTGTCTCTAAACGAAGTGTCTGAAGATTTAAATATAGACATGAAGGAATTAGAAGAATTAGAGAGTGGAAATAGAGATGCATTTTCAGATATATTTGTATTAAAAAAATATATTTATGATTATGCAAAATACTTAGGTTTAGATTATGAACAATTAATAGAAGACTTTAATGAATTTGTATTTGAATGTACTTCTAAAATACCGACTGATGTTATAGAAAGAATTAGTAAACAAAAAGAAAAAGAAGAAGAAAAAGAGGAAGCAAAATCCCCTTATACAATTATTCCAAAAGATAATAAAAATAAAAAAATAATAATTATAGCATTAATAGCAGTATTAATTATTGCAATAGCAGTTATT
Organism: uncultured Bacilli bacterium; assembly: GCA_934130375.1. Classification (GTDB taxonomy): domain Bacteria; phylum Bacillota_I; class Bacilli_A; order RF39; family UBA660; genus CAG-1193. Next base: position 61,423 of record CAKOXW010000005.1, on the reverse strand, counting down.
GTTATTAAAACAAGAAATAATAATACTAGTGAAATGATTGCTATGATGAGTTTGAAATAATGGAGGATTTATGAATTTGCCAACAAAACTTACAATGTCAAGATTGTTTTTAACAATAGTAATTATTTTATTGTTTTTGTTTCCATTTAATCAAATGGGTATAAGTTTTCCAAGTTATGCACTTACAATTAATAATGAAATATTAGAAATAGATAGTATATATATAATATCTGGAATATTATTTATTATCGCATCATTTACTGATTTTTTAGATGGGAAGATAGCAAGAACTAAGAATTTAGTAACTGATTATGGAAAGTTTTTAGATGCGATTGCAGATAAAGTATTAGTTAATTCAGTACTTATTATATTTGCAACTAAAAATGTAATTAGTCCAATAATACCTGTTGTAATAATATTTAGAGATACTATAGTGGATTCTATTAGGATGATGGCATCTACTAAGGGATGTGTTATTGCTGCTGGTAAAACTGGTAAGATTAAAACTGCTTGTATGATGGTAGGTTTATCATTAACATTTTTCTATAATTTACCATTTGAAATATGGAATATAGATGTAGCAACTGTTTTACTTGTTGTAGCAACAGTCTTATCAGTATATTCAGGTTTTGAATATTATTATGCTAATAAAAAAATATTATTTTCAAAATAAACTCATTTAGTGAGTTTTATTTTATTTTATTTTATTTTATGTATTCGTGGGCTTAAGTAGTTTAGGTTATATATTTATAAATTTATATGTTAAAGATTATATAGTTTTGTATATTGATTTGCAAATTAAATGTAAAGTTATGTCTAATTTACACCCTTGCCCATTGTCAAATGGGGGGGGGTGTTATAGTATAATAACCTTGTAAAATAAGGAGGAGATTATGAAGAAAAAGAAGGGTTTTACTTTAGTGGAATTATTAGCAGTAATAGTAATACTAGCAGTTATACTAATTATTGCAATGCCTAAGATAAGTGATGTAATTAAGAATTCTAAGGAAGCATCATTAGAAACAACTGCAAAGTTAATAGCAAGTCAGGCTGAGAAGAAATATACTGAAAATCAAGTATTAGATGGTAGTGGTGCAATAAAATGTAGTGATGTTGCTAAGATAAATGATGCTGATTATGAAAGTTGTAATATTACTTTTGATAGTAAAGGAAATGCTAAAGTAACAATAGTAGGAAAGGGTAAGTTTGATGGTATGGCTGTATGTAATGCTAATAAGAATAGTGCAACTATATCTAGTGATTGTTCAACTAATGCTAACTATTTTAGTTATGAAGATGTAAATGATAGTGATTATGGAATAGTTAAAACTACAACTATGTCTAGTTTTGAAGTGGAGGATGTGAATAAATGTAAGACGTATCTAATGAATTTAGATGGTGCAACGGAAGATTTAGTTACAACATTATGTACTGGCGGCTCAGTTACAAAAAATAATGTAACCGTTTCATTAAAGCCACTTCTTGCGAACGGAATTATTCCATCAAGTGATTATGAGACAGGAGGACTAAAGGTTGAAAACGTGAATATTATTGTTGCAAATGTTGAAGTTAAAAATACTGACAAATGTAAAAGCTATTTTCAAGCAAGTGGTTTGTCTGAAGAAAATGCAACTGAACAATGCACAACTGTAGATGGAATAAGTAGTTTAAAAGATGACATAGTACAAGGTACAATCCCATTAATGGATTATGAAGAAACAGGATTAAATGTAACATATAGGCCATATGAACCCAATAGTAGTATAAAAATAACTGGTTATAATATTGCTGGAGGAACTGATGTAGTGATACCATCACAAATAGATGGTAAGATAGTTGTTGCTATTGCCGATTATGCATTTACAAAAAATGGTGTTATTCCAACAGGCATTGCTTATAGTAACGATTATAAAGTAAGTTTGTTAAGTTATAATTCTAACAATAATTATACAGTAAAGCCACTTGCTGGAGGTATGGAAATAGGTTTAAATATAACTTCAGTTATTATACCTGGTACAGTAACAAGTATAGGTGAGTATGCATTTGAAGATAATAAATTAACAAATGTTACAATTCCTAGTAGTGTTACTACAATAAATGAGGGGGCATTTAAAAATAATCCTAACATAGTTATAACTAATAATTCAAGCATTGAAAATGCGGAATATATTTGGAAAAAAATTGTTGGTTTGGGTGCTGAAATTATCATCAATGGTAATGTAATAAGTATAAAATCAAATTAGATGATAAATAGAATACGAAATAAAAGTATTCTTTTTATTTTTGAAAAATAAAAATTTGTAAGAAAAAGTGCTCAAATTTGTTAAATTTGTCTAGGCAGATTTGTTAAATTTGTATTAAAAATGGTGCAGATTTTTAAAATTGCAAACAAATGTTTGAAAAAGTACTTGATTTTGTAAAAAAAGTATAGTATTATGTATTTGTAGTCAATAGGAGGAAATAAAATGGCAAAAGAAAAAGACAAAGAAATTGATAAGGATAAAATGTTAGACCAAGTTCTAGCTGATATAGAGAAGCAATTTGGTAAGGGTGCGATAATGAAATTAGGTGGACAAAATAATATGGAAATAGATACAGTTTCAACTGGTTCGTTATCTTTAGATATAGCGTTAGGCGTAGGAGGATATCCAAAAGGTAGAATAATTGAGATTTATGGTCCTGAATCTAGTGGTAAAACTACTTTTGCGCTTCATGCGATTGCTGAGGTTCAAAAGAAAGGTGGTAGGGCTGCTTTTATTGATGCGGAGCATGCTTTAGACCCTGTGTATGCGAAAAAGTTAGGTGTTAATATTGATAATTTATTGTTATCTCAACCTGATACCGGGGAGCAAGCTTTAGAAATTTGTGACGCTTTGGTTAAAAGTCATGCGATTAGTATTGTTGTAATAGATTCTGTTGCGGCTTTAGTACCTCAAGCAGAGATTGAGGGTGAGATGGGTGATTCTCATGTTGGTTTACAAGCAAGATTAATGTCTCAAGCGTTAAGAAAGTTATCTGGTACTATTAATAAAACTAATACTATTGTTATATTTATAAATCAATTAAGAGAAAAAGTTGGTGTAATGTTTGGTAATCCTGAAACTACTCCAGGTGGTAGGGCATTAAAGTTTTATTCTAGTATTAGGCTTGATGTTAGAAGAGCAGAGCAAATTAAATCTGGCGATAGTGTGATTGGTAATAAGACTGTGATTAAAGTTGTTAAAAACAAGGTTGCGCCTCCTTTTAGAAGTGCGACAGTTGATATTATGTACGGTGAAGGTGTCTCTAAGGAAGGTGAAATTATTGATCTTGGTAGTGAGGCTAGTATCTTGGATAAGAGTGGTGCTTGGTATTCTTATAATGGGGAGAAAATAGGCCAAGGTAAGGAAAATGTTAAGTTAATGCTTAAAGAAAATACTAAGTTAAGAGATGAACTTGAAACTAAGATTAGGGAACACTTTGGTATATCTAAGGATAAGGAAAAAGTAGAAAGTAAGAAAAGTGAGTAATAAATATTAGTAAACAATTTGAATTTAATTAAATTTGAATTGTTTTTTTAGTGAATATGAGTTAAAATATAATTGTATTTAATGAAATATATGAGGAGGAAAATATGGGAAGCACTATAGTTGCCATTTTAGCCTCTGTAATTGGATTGGGAGTAGGAGCTGTATCCGTTATTATATACAGTAGTACTAAAGAGAAAAGTGCTACAAAAAAAGCTGAAGAAATTATTGAGAAAGCAAAAAAAGAGGCTGATAAGGCCAAAAGAGATTCTATTTTTGAATTAAAAGAAGAAAGTCATAAATTAAAGTTAGAAACTGATAAAGAAATTAAAGAGAGAAAACTTGAAATTAAAGATTTGGAAGATAGATTATTGCAACGTGAGAAGAGTATTGATAAGAGAGATGAAATCCTACAAAATAGGGATAAGATGCTTGAAGAGAGAGATAATGCCCTAATTTTAAAACAAAAAGAAATCCAAAAAGCAGAAGAAGAAATGGAAGAGTTAAAGAAAAAGGAAATGGAAATATTAGAAAGCATTTCTGGATTTTCTAAGGAAAAAGCAAAAGATATGATTATGAAGAGGGTTGAGGCTGATTTAGAGGTTGAAATTACTTCATTAATTAAGGAAAGGGAAGCAGAAGCAAAACTTGAGGTTGATAGAAAAGCAAAAGATATGCTTGTTATGTCAATGCAGAAGTATGCATCTGATGTTACTAATGAGAAAACTGTTTCAGTTGTAACTCTACCTAATGATGAAATGAAGGGTAGAATAATTGGAAGAGAAGGAAGAAATATTAGAACTATTGAGGCTGTTACTGGTGTTGATTTAATTATTGATGATACACCTGAGGCTATTGTATTATCTAGTTTTGATCCTTTAAGAAGGGAAATTGCTAGACAAACTATTGAAACTTTAGTTAAAGATGGAAGAATACATCCAGCTAGAATTGAAGAGTTATATGATAAAACATGTAAAGATTTTAAAAATAAGATTATGGAATATGGTAATCAAGCAGCATTTGAATTAGGCCTTTCTAAAATGGATCCTGAATTAATAGAAATTTTAGGTAAATTATATTTTAGAACTAGTTATGGTCAAAATGCATTACAACATTCAAAGGAAGTTGCACATTTATCTGGTATAATTGCAGCAGAGCTTGGTGAAAATGTTAATTTAGCAAAAAGAGCTGGATTACTTCATGATATTGGTAAAGCAATTGATTTTGAGGTTGAGGGTAGTCATGTTGAAATAGGCGTTGATATCGCTAAAAAGTATGGTGAAGATAAAGTTGTAATTAATGCAATCGCATCTCATCATGGTGATACTGAGGCAACATCTGTTATATCAGTAATAGTCGCTATTGCGGATGCCTTATCTGCGTCACGTCCAGGTGCTAGAAATGATTCATTAGAAAATTATATCAAGAGACTTGAACAATTAGAACAAATTGCTAATAGTTATGATGGTATTGAAAAATCATATGCTATACAAGCAGGTAGAGAATTAAGAGTACTTGTTAAACCTGACCAAGTTGATGATTTAAAGAGTATTAAACTTGCGCGTGATATTAAAAATCAAATTGAGGCTGAAATGCAATATCCAGGTACTGTAAAAGTAACTGTTATTAGAGAAACAAGGGCTGTTGAAGAAGCAAAATAATAAAAACTGCAAATGCAGTTTTTTGTTTTATTATTTTATTTTTAGCATAAAATTTACTAAAGGAGGATTATATGCTTGATTATATTAATTATTTTTATAATTTATATCCACCTTTATTAAATAAAGAGAATGATAATTATGTGTTTTTTGTAGGTAATGAGAAATATTACTTGACCCCATATAGGAGGGAATTATCTGAGATTAAGGATTTAGTTGAGTTAAATAAAAGGATGATTAGTAGTAATTCTTTAGTGCATGAAATAATAATTAATAAGTTTAATGAACCTATTAGTGTGATATCTAATGAGAATTATGTGTTATTAAGGGTTTATGTTAATGATATTAAGAAAATAGATATTAATGATATTATTTATATGTTAAATGAAAATGTTGATTTATCAGGCTTAAAATCTCTTTTAAGAACGAATTGGGTATCTTTATGGTCTAATAAAGTAGATTATATAGAGTATCAAATGGGGCATTTAATAAAAAAGTATCCGTTTTTAAATAATACAATAGATTATTATTTGGGTTTATGTGAAAATGCAATAACGTATATTAAAAATTTAAAGATGTTTTCTGAATATAAAATACCGATAGGAATATCTCATAAAAGAATTACTAAAGATGCAACATTATTTGATTTATATAATCCTCTTAATTTAATTATAGATTATAAAGTTAGAAATATTGCTGAATATTTAAAAGATGCTTTTTTTAAAGATGAAGATGTTAATTATATTTTAAATATAGTATTTAAGAATTTTTGGTTTGATAAGTTAAACTTATCTTTATTAGTTGCTAGGTTATTGTATCCTTCTTACTATTTTGATTTGTTTGAAGAAATTATTGATAAAGAATTAGATGAAAATATAGTTTTTTCATTAACAAAAAAATCTTCAAAGTATGAAGAATTTATTGATTTAATTATTAAAAATTGTAATTTGCAAAATTTACAGTGGTTATCTAGATAATATTAACTACTTTTTTTACTTCTGGTAATTCAAAAGTAAGTGTATATTCAATCATATCTTCTATAGTATTATCAGACATTGGACAATCACTACAAGAGCCAAGTAGTCTTACATAAACTATACCATCTTCAAATTTAACAAATTCTACATCGCCACCATCATTATTTAAAAGTGGTTTAATCTTATTTAAAATTTCTTTTATTTTATTTTCAATGTCCATAAAATCACCAAAATAATTATACATTTAATTTGAAAATATGTAAACAATTTGCGCAAAATAAGAATTTAGTGTTATAATTTTTATGAGGTGTTATAGGTGGCTCAATATAAAGTTGGAAAAATTGTAAAGGGAAATATTACTGGTGTTGAAGATTATGGTATTTTTGTAAGTCTTGATAATTTTTATAGTGGACTTATTCATATTTCAGAAATGTCTAATGATTTTGTAAGAAATACTAAGGATTATGGAGAAGTTGGAGAAACTATATATGTTAAAATATTAGAGGTTGATGAAAGGACTAATCATTTGAAATTATCTATAAAGGATATTGATTATAGAATAGAAAAAAGGAATACAAAACCTAAAATTAAAGAAAGAGGGGAAGGTTTTAAACCTTTAAAAGATAATCTTTCTAAGTGGATTTTAAAAAAACTTAATTAAATTGATAAAATTGTATTGACAACTTGTTTAAATTAATGATATATTAACAAGTGTCAATTGATTCATGGAGGACTAGCTCAGTTGGTTAGAGCACCTGCCTTACAAGCAGGGGGTCATAGGTTCGAGTCCTATGTTCTCCACCATGTGCCGAAATAGCTCAATTGGTAGAGCAACTGACTTGTAATCAGTAGGTTACGGGTTCAATTCCTGTTTTCGGCACCATTTTTATGGAGAGATAGCGAAGAGGCTAAACGCGACAGACTGTAAATCTGTTCCTTCGGGTTCGGTGGTTCGAATCCACCTCTCTCCACCAGTGTTTGCCTCGTAGCCAAGTGGTAAGGCATCAGACTTTGACTCTGACATGCGCTAGTTCGAATCTAGCCGAGGCAGCCAATTTTTATCTGTTCCGTTAGCTCAGTCGGTAGAGCATTTGACTTTTAATCAAAGGGTCTGGAGTTCGAATCTCCAACGGGACACCATTTTGTGCCTGAGTGGCGGAATAGGTAGACGCACAGGACTTAAAATCCTGCGGGAGTCAAATCCCGTACCGGTTCGATTCCGGTTTCAGGCACCATTTATGTTGGAGGAATACCCAAGTCCGGTTGAAGGGATCGGTCTTGAAAACCGAGAGGTCGCGCAAGCGGCGCAGGGGTTCGAATCCCTTTTCCTCCGCCATATTTATATTTATTTACATCGCGGGGTGGAGCAGATGGTAGCTCGCTGGGCTCATAACCCAGAGGTTGGAGGTTCGAGTCCTTCCTCCGCAACCAAAGTATATTAAATAGTTTCATATTATATGGAACTATTTTTCTTTTTATACTCCGAAAATATAGTATTAACATTATTGACATATTTTTTTGATTTTAAAAATATAATTAATAGTAAAATAATGTAATTTATATTTAAAAAAATGCAAAAGTGTTATACAATAATATTGGTGATGTATATGAAAAAGAGAATAGTTGTAATGTTTTTATTATTGTGTACTTTATTAACAGGATGTGGTAAAGATACATATGGACCTGTAAAACCGGGTGAGACTGGTGATAAAGATAATAATGAACCAGTTGTTAAACAAGAATTAAAAATAGTTGATGTTAATTCAAAATCAAGACCTGTTGCAGTTATGATTAATAATTTATCTACTGCAAGACCAGTTCAATCTGGTGTAATGGATGCTTATATCGTATATGAAATAATAGTTGAAGGTGGTATTACTCGTTATATGGCAGTTTATAAAGATAAAGATACTGCTAAGATTGGTACGGTAAGAAGTTCTAGAGATTATTATTTAGATTATGCTCTTGAAAATGATGCGATTTATGTTCATTTTGGATGGAGCCCACAAGCTCAAGAATTAATTGGAAAACTTGGTGTAAATAATATAAATGGGTTATATGATGATGCTTTTTGGAGAGATAATCCTATGAATTTAGCATATGAACATACAGCATATACTAGTATGGAAAAAATAATGAAAGTTGCTAAAAATAAAGGTTATAGACTTACAAGCGAAAAAGACTTATTATTAAATTATAGTGTTGATGAAGTATCAATTGAGAATGAAGAGAATAGTTTAAAAGCAGATAATGTTTCAATTAGGTATTCTAATGCTGTAACTACAAGTTATAAGTATAATCCGACTGATAAATTATATTATAGAAGTGTAAATGGTAGTGTTCAAAAAGATTATGTTACTAAGAAGCAATATACTGCAAAGAATATAATTATATCTTATGTTGATAATGGAAATATAAGTAATGACGATAAAGGTAGACAAGAATTAAATAATATTGGTACTGGTAAAGGATATTATATAACTGATGGTTATTCAATACCTATTACATGGTCTAAAACATCAAGGAATGAACAGACTGTTTATAAAAAATTGAATGGTGAAGAAATAATTGTAAATGATGGTAATACATTTATACAGATAGCACCTAAGGATTCAGCAAAAATAAGTTAAAGGAGGAATCTTAATTGATTGCAGGCTTTATAATTGGCGCATTTGCAGTATTGCCAGGCGTTAGTGGTGGAGTTGTAGCAGTATTATTAGGAGTATATCAAAGAATTATAGAAGCTTTTAATAATTTTAGGAGTGATAAGAAAAACAATGTAGTATTTTTAACTAAAACAGTAGTTGGAGTATTAATTGGAGTAGTAGTATCATCTAAAATATTATTAAAAGCTTTTAATTTATATTATAGTGAATTGTGTTATCTCTTTATTGGATTAATTCTAGGAACTATTCCGTATTTTATAAAAGATTGTAATAAAGATGGTAAGTTTAAATTAAACTATATAACTATATTAATATCTTTAGCAATTTCATTAATTATTTCAATCTATTTTAAAAATAGATTTATTTATAGCATTTCAAATGATTTTGTTTCTTTATTGTTATCAGGAATACTATTTGCTTTTGGAAAGATTATACCGGGTATTAGTAGTTCAGTATTGTTAAAAATGATAGGCAAGTATGAGTATTATTTGGAATTATTTTCTAATCCAGTTTCTTTTATTAATAGTAATTTTAAAGAATGTATTGTAATTGGTTTGGGTGTTGCCTTAGGCATTTTATTAAGTATAAAAATATGTAGTTATATGCTTAAAAATCATTATTCTAAAATGTATAATATAATTCTTGGTTTTATATTATCATCGTTGGTAATAATGTACCCAAATAGTGTATCAATTACAGGAATATTATGTTTAATTCTTGGTTTTTGTATTTCTTTTTGTATTTCTAAGATAAAAATCAAAAAATAAGTAATTTTATTTAAAAAAGTTATTGACAAAAGGCGCGTTTATTTAGTATACTTAGGGAGCAATTGTTGAAATTGGTTCTATGGTGTAGTCGGTTAACACGCCTGCCTGTCACGCAGGAGATCGCGAGTTCGAGTCTCGTTGGAACCGCCATTTATGGCTCTGTAGCTCAGTCGGTAGAGCAGAGGACTGAAAATCCTCGTGTCGATGGTTCGATTCCATTCGGAGCCACCAGTTTAGAATTTATCGCCCATTAATAATAATGCGCCCATAGCTCAACTGGATAGAGCGTTTGACTACGGATCAAAAGGTTATGGGTTCGACTCCTATTGGGCGCACCATAACGGGAAATAGCACAACTTGGTAGTGCGCGTGGTTTGGGACCATGAGGTTGCAGGTTCAAATCCTGTTTTCCCGACCAGATGCAATCTTAACTCTTATTTTATAAGAGTTTTTATTTTTTTTTATTATAGTAATATTTTATATAAAAAAATACAGTTCCTATTCAGTAGGAACTGTTTGTGTTATTGTATCGTTGTTTACTACTTTAACTTTAATTGTGTTTGTATTTAACCAATCTAGTCTATACGTAGATGGGATGCTTTGGTATGTAATTATATTGTTAAAGTTGTTTATGTCATTTATATATTCTATATCTAGTTTTAATCCTTTTGCTTGTGCATATGATGTTAGTACTGATAAGTCTTTTCCTATGAAGTTAGGAAATGTTTCTATCGCGTTTTGGCTAAAATTGCCTGTACCAACAACTTTTTCTTTGTATGGGGTATTTATACTAAAGTTAATGTTTTTAATTAATTCTGGGTCTTTTTTGCCTAAATTAATGTTCATTTCATTAACTACTGCATTGAAACTATCTTTGTAATATATTTGCATTGATATACCAGCCATATTTAGTAGGGAATCATATATATATTGTCCATATGTTGATATGTGTAATTTTTCAAAGTTAATAGCATTTTTATTGCCACTAAGTGTTCTAACACTTATATCTTTGAGTAAATTATAGTAATTAGTCATTTCATTAATACTCATATTAGTATCTACATTTTTACCAATTATATCTAGTAATTTATACATTTTGTTTAAATCTAAATTTTTAGTCATTTTATTAATTAGTGCGTTTAATACTAATTGTTGATTTTCTCCTCTTACTATGTCATCAGAGTAGTAATTAGTCCACTCAGAAGAGCATTTATCTGGATTTGGATGTCTATTTCTTGAAAGTGCGAGTGCTTGTTCGCCAGTTAAATTTTGTATTCCTTTTTTAACGTATACTGTATTTTTATCCCATCGTCTCTGGCTATCTTGCTCACAAAAACTATATGGTACATTTACTTCAATTCCTTTTAACTCATCAACTAATTTAACAAGAGCGGTAAAGTTTACTTTAGCGTAGTAATTAATATTTATACCAGTCCAGTTTTCTATTGTACTTATAACACATTTTTCGCCACCCCAACCAGAGTGAGTAATTTTACTTTCTCTATTGTTTTGGCAACTTATTGGAACATAAGTATCTCTTGGTATACTTAGTATAGTTGCATTATATGTTTTTGGATTAAATGTAATAAGCATTAGAGTATCTGAATTAAAACTTGTAACTTTACTTATATCACTAACTGTTGAATCCATACCAAGTATTAATACTGTAAATGGGTCATCACTTGATAAATTATCACTTGTATTTTCTTTTTTAAATTCCTTATTATTAGTAATTATTTCATAAGTTTCATCTTTTATATTGCTATAACCTTGTACATTTGAAAGTAGTGAAACATAATCTGATTGCACAACTACATAGTTTATTTCATTATTATATAGTGATTTAATCGCATCATTTATATTTTCAAATTCAACTAATTCATTGCTACTTAAATTATTATTACTTATTATTTCATCTGATATTGTTTTAAATTCTTCATTATTATTTTTAATAATACCAATTTTTTCATTTTTTATATTTTTAATATCAGTATTACTATTATTTTTTAAAGTAATTAAACTAGCAGATACCTTGTAAGTATCTTTTTTAAAACTACTTATTTTCCCGTAGAAATCATTTACTATAGATGCGATATAACCCATACCCGCGAATAGAAGTATGAATAATACACTGTAAACTAGTATTAATGCATTTTTACCTCTAAGGGTTACCTTAATACATGATAGGAAAGTATAAATTAATACTAGTAAGATAAGAAAGCATGATAAGTATCTAATTATATTTTCTACATTTGATATTTTTAATATTCCATATATTAGTAATAACGAAGCAAGTGTCATTAGAATGTATGCAGCGTACATAACAACAAGGATAGGTCTTTTTTTAATCTTTTTTTTCATAAACATCACCTTTTATTATTATAACCTAAAATATGTATTATCACAATTAAATGTTAAATTGTTAATTTATAAGTGTAAAGTTATGTATTACTTATATTATGTGTTTTTGAATAGTGTTATAATTAAATAAATAGAAAGAGGTGTAGTAAATGAAAAAAGTGTCTATTTTAATACTTTTATGTATGTTTATTAATTTTATTATGCCTATAGTAGATGTTTATGCAGATATTACTTTTGATTTTAAGAGTGGTAATTACCATGTAGCATATATAAAAGATAATGTTAATGCGGCTAAGTGTGATAATTCTTCATTACTTGATTATAAAGAAGATAATATAGAATATTTAAAAAGTTTTTCTACTTATGAAGAAGCAGTTAGTTATATGAATACACTTTCATATACTGATAATAAAATGCCTGTTATAATAGGTGATAGAAAAGATAAGACTGGTTCTTATGTTAAAAAGATATTAAATACTAAATATGGTTTAGTAGATTTAAATACAACTGGTACAGACCAAACAACCTTAAATGTGTATACATCTGCAACTAATAATACTGCATATACATATATAAATGGATATGGTTATTTTGGCGGTTCAGATGCGGCATTTATTGATTATAATAATGGAACAACTAGAGCAAATATTAAAATATCAGGTGTATCTGGATGGGTTAATTCTTTAATATCTAGTAAGTATAATGCATATGATATTGTACCTGCTAACCTTATTAAAAGTCCAAGTTACTATTATGTAAGTAAAAGTGGCAATATTGTGCATCAATTAACTAAGAAGATAACTGCTAATAACTGTTATTCTGCAGCGCTTACTTTAGGACCCGCACCATCTAGTTTAAAAGCAACTGATGATTCTGGTAATACAATAAAATATTATAGTTATGATGGTAATTATTTTTATACTAGTTTAACTGATATGTTGGATGATTATAAGAGTGGTGAAACTAAAAAGAGTTACAATAAAATACCATATTATAACTATTATATGTATTCTCCAATTAGAACTAAGAGTAATATTACTAGTGATGATATAAGAAGTTTTTTAGAGGCTTATGGTAAGACTTCTAAAGATAAAAGTGCATTATATGGTGAAGAATTAACATTTAAAGATGCGGAAGAGAAGTATGGTGTTAATGCGGCAATTTCTCTATCTACTGCAATAAATGAAAGTGCTTGGGGAACAAGTTATCTTGCTAAAACAAAAAATAATTTGTTTGGTCATAATGCATATGATTCATCTGTAATGGAATCTGCAAATAAGTATAAAAGTGCATCTGATAGTATATATCATCATGCATATTCATATATCAATACTTTATTTGCAGAGACTAAGGATGAAATGGGTAGATATTATGGTAGTCATTTGGGTAATAAAGGTAGTGGAATAAATGTAAAATATGCATCTGATGCTTATTGGGGTGAGAAGATAGCAGCAATTTATTACATGCTTGATAGTTATAATGATATGAAAGATTACTATAAATATACGATTGGTATTAAAGTTGATGATGCGAATATTGAAGTAAAAAAAGATGCGAATACTAGTTCAAAAACTCTTTATAATTTAAAATCAAAGAACACATCAATTACTAATTTGCCACTTGTTATACTAGGAAAAGTAACTGGTGAAAAGATAAATGGCAGTGATGTATGGTATAAAATACAAACTGATGCATTATTAAAGAACGAAAGAACTGAAACAACACAGATATGTACAAAAGATGATATATATAACTGGAATGAAAACTATGGATATGTACATTCATCATATATAACATTGATGGATGAATCTGTTAATAAAGTGTATATTCAAAAGGAAGGTTTATTTGGACTTGAGAATTTGACTTTAAATAGTGATAATACGGTTAGTTTAACTGGATATCTTGCTATTAAAGATATCGATAACATTAAGAGTAAAAATGTTACTTATGATTTAATCTTAGAAGAACAAGGTAGTAAGAAAGAGACTGTAATAAATTTAGATAGAATATTAGATAGTAGTAAGATACCTTATAGTATTCCTAGTGATACAAAATATAGTTATGAATATTCTTGGTTTACTAAGAATATAGATTTAAAAGAAATAGAACAAGGTAATTATAATTTATATGTTAGAGCTAGAAGTGGGGGATATGAAGCAAAAGAAGTACTTAGTAATATGTTATCTAGAAATATAGTATCTAAGTTTCAAATAGATAAGAAGGGTTATCAATTTAAAACTAATTATTATTTAAAAACAATACCTGTTGAATTATTTGTTAGAGAAGAAGGATTAATATCTAATAAAAATACTCCAACTAAAGATAATATGATTAATCAATATCAAGATATTAAGTTAGAAAATGGTAATTTAGTAATAAGTGGTTCTTCATTTAATGTAGGTGGTGACTATAGCAAAAATACTAAGGTTGAAAGAAAGATAGTATTTGAAGATACTAAAACATTTAAGAGAAATACTTATGATTTAGGGTATGTAGATAATGGAGAATATAAGATTACTTTATTAGTACCTGATAATAAGGATAAAACTAGAGCTTGGTTTAATAATAAAATAGATATAAGTAATTTAGAAAAAGGTACTTATGCAATATATATTCATACTATTACAAATGTAGATGATGCTTCTGAATTAAATGATATATTTGCAAGAAGTATTAATAGTAAAATGACTATTAATGGTAAGAATTATAGTTTAAAAGTAAATAAAGAGCAGAGATTTAGAATAGAGTTAGTAGTTGAATAGTATTATGTGTATTATTGGGCTTAAAATGGTTTACATTTGTGTAATGAAATAGTTTACGCGTGTAAACTATTTTTTATATACTATAATATTATCGTAATAATTGGTAAAAATACAAAATTGTTTATATAATATTATTGACTGTCTACTTTAAGCTTATCACAACAAAGAGAACTGCATAATAAAAATACAAATTAAAGCATTATTCATGTATTGAATTAATGCCTTTTTTAATGTATAATTTATATATACAATAGGAGGCTTTTAAGATGAAGAAAAATGCTTTTACTTTAGTGGAATTACTAGCAGTAATAATAGTTATTGCAATCGTACTTGTTATTGCTGTACCAAGATTAACTAATATTAGTGGTGGTGCGGAAAAAGAGAAGTTTAAGATAAATTCTAATGAGATATATAATTTAGTAAAAAGTGATTTTCTTAGTTATCATGGTGGAACTTTATCTAGTGATAGTATTATGTATACAGTATCTTCTATGGAAATTAAGGATGGAAGTAGAGTATTAGATACAAAACTTAAAGAAAATATAGATGGATATGTTGAGGTAGATTCATCAGGAGCTTCTAAAGCATTATTAGAAAATGATAAATTTTGTATGATTAAAGAATATGCAGATACTAATTTAAAGATTTATCCAATAGATAGTAGTGAGTGTACTATGACAGGAAAAGTATTATTTGTGTTTAATTTAAATGGTGGAGAATTAGTTGATTCGTCATTTAGTTTAACAGGTACTTATAGTCCAAATACACAATTATCATATCCCAGTATAAAAAAAGAAGGCTATGCTTTAAGAAAATGGCAATTAGAAAAAGGGGATGCATTATTAGGAGAAAACAATATTACAATTGGTAATAAGAATTCAACAATTACTGCAATGTGGGGTAAAGAGGTTAATTTAACAGTAGATTTAGATGGTGGTATATTAAGTAGCTCATTACATGGTGTGTATGCAGAAGGCAGTGAAGTAATATTACCAAGTCCAACAAAAACAGATTATGTATTTACTGGATGGAAAGTAGTAAGTGGTAATGCAATAATAAGTGGAAATACATTACATTTTGGTACAACAGATGTAACAATAAAGGCAACATATGGATTAAATACATCAAATCTTGTATTAGATTTTGATGGAGGAGATACAAGTGGAGATGTAAGTGGAACTTATACAATAAATGAAAAAGTAACATTACCAAGTCCAACAAAAACAGGCTATGATTTTGTTGGATGGGAAGTAGTAAGTGGTAATAGCGTATTAAGTGGAAATGTAATAATAATTGGAAATCAAAATACTAAAGTAAAAGCAACATATAAGTTAAAAAAATATGTTGTAACATTAAATGCAACTGGAGGAGAGATAAGTAGTAATACATTAGATGTAACATATGGAAAACCATATGAGAATTTACCAACACCAACAAGACAATACTATAAATTCTTAGGATGGTATACAGATAGTGGAGGTGGAGAATTAGTTAATAATACAGACTTAGTTTCGATAGCAGCAAATCATGTTTTATATGCAAGATGGGAAAGTTCACTATTAGATGTAACATATGAATATTTAGTGAATAATTATTCATGTGCGGGAACAACAAAAGGAACACCAGTATTTACATATACTGGAAATTGTGAAATTGTATCTAATGGTGAAGATGGTTGGAAAATTAAATATTTAAGTAGTGGAACTTTGACACTATCAAGTGAAATTGGAGTAGATTTATTCTTGGTAGGTGGCGGAGGTGGAGGTAGCGGCTCTGCAGGAGGAGGAGGTGGCTATACTAAAACTTATTTAAATCAAGTAATTGAAGCAGGTGCTTATAATTTGCAAGTAGGCGCTCAAGTAACATCAGGTAATAGCGGTAATAAATCATACTTTGGAGACGATAGTAAATATGTAGCATTTGGTGGAAATGCTGGTGGAAATGGCAATGGTGGTTCCGGTGGTTCTGGCGGAGGGGGCAGAGGCGGAACATGCTGCGTATCATATGATGCAAACCAAGGAGTATGCAGTGCAGCATCAGAAACATCAGGCGGATCAGGTGGAACATTTGGTTCTAATGGATCGGCTGGAGGTTCTTGTAGTATGAGCTGGGGTCCTGGTGCTGGAAGTGGCGGAAGCGGACAAGGAAATACAACTTGTGAATTTGATGAAGGAACAACATCAGGATGTATGGCAGGTGTAAAATCGTACTCATCTGGTGGACACGGCAAAAGTGGCTCATCTGTTAGTGCAAATAGTGGAAATGGTGGTGGAAGAAATTCTGCTGGAAGTTCTGGAATAATAATAATGAGAAGTACATCAGTAACAAATGTTGTTGTAAATGATGAAGTAATAGGTACTTACAATGGAAAAGTAAAAGTTGTAGAAAGTGGAGATGATTACAAAATAACTTTCTATACTAGTGGTAGTTTCATTCTTAATAAATCTCTTAATGCCGATTTGTTCTTAGTAGGCGGAGGCGGCGGAGGTAATAGTGGAGGTGGCGGTGGTGGTTACACTAAAACTTACTTAAATGAAACAATTGAATCAGGTACTTATGAAATAAAAATTGGTAATGGCGGAAATGTTTCAAGTAATGGTGGTATAACATATTTTGGTACAGAAGAAACATATTTTGCAAATGGTGGTAATGCAAGTAGTAGCTATAACGGTGGTTCCGGTGGTTCTGGCGGAGGTGGCAGAGGCGGAACATGCTGCGTATCATATGATGCAAACCAAGGAGTATGCAGTTCAGCATCAGAAACATCAGGCGGTTCAGGTGGAACATTTGGTTCTAATGGATCCGCTGGAGGCTCTTGTAGTATGAACTGGGGCCCTGGTGCTGGAAGCGGCGGAAGTGGACAAGGAAATACAACTTGTGAATTTGGTGAAGGAACAACGTCTGGATGTAATTCAGGAATAACAAGTTATTCTATAGGTGGACCTGGTTATGTTTCTTCCGCAATCATGAATAGTGGAAATGGTGGTGGAAGAAATTCAGCCGGTGCTTCAGGAATATTAATTATTCGTAATGCTAGATAAAATATTGACAAATAGATTTGCTCTATTTGTCTTTTTATTTAAAAAATGATAAATAAGTATTTTATACTTTGCCTTTAAATGCTATAATAAGTTGTAATGAATTCTAGGAGGCAGTATGAACGATAAACTAAAATTATTATTAGATAAAATTAATATGAATAGTGAATATTATTCATATTTTGATGGTGGTTGTATAAAAAAAATTATAAGGAATAAGGAGTTAAGAAAATCTTGCTTTGTTTTAGAACTTACTTCTACTTTACCAGTAGAAGTATATGACATATTAAAAAAGGGTGTTGCTACTTCTTTTAGTGATAGTGTTACAAATATTATCTTACTTAAAGTTGAATATAAGGATATTAATTATGATTATTTGACTGATTATTATAAATATATTCTTGATGATATAAAGGGATTATTACCAAAGATATTTATTCAAAATAAAGTTTATTTAGATAATAATGATATTGTAATTGAAGTACTTAACAAGGTAGAAGAAAATAAGATAAGTGGCTTAATGAATTCTATTAAAACTTCGTTTATGTATGCTGGGTTTGTTAATGAGTTGAGAGTTGTTATCAACAAGGAAGAAGAAGAATTGATTAAGAAGGAAATTGAAAGTGAAACTTTGGAATTAAAGCATAATGTTAGTACTTCTAGTGATACCTCTTCGGATGAAGATAGTGTAGTAGTTGGTAGTAAGATTAGTGGGGAAGTTAATTATACTATTAGGGATATGATAGGTGAAGATAATAATGTTATAGTTGATGCTTATATATTTGGATGTGATCCTTTTGAATCTCCTAAGAGTAATTTTAAAATTTTAACTTTAAAGATTAGTGATAATACTGATAGTATTTATTGTAAAGTTTTTTCTAAGGATGCAAAGGAATTTGCTAAGTTTTGTAGTAAGTTAAAGGAAGGTAAATGGATTAGGGTAAAGGGTAATTTGAAAAATGATCCATTTGCTAAGGATTTGGTACTTACTGCTAATTCTATTGAAATAATTCCAAGTAAAGATGTGGATATAGTTGATAATAGTGAGGTTAAAAGAGTTGAGTTGCATGCTCATACTATGATGAGCCAGATGGATGGTGTTACTAAGCTTGATTTAGGTAAACATACTTGTGAACTTGTTGAAAGAGCAATTAAAATGGGTTATAGAGGTGTTGCGATTACAGACCATAATAGTTGTCAGGCTTTTCCTATCGCATATGGTATTATAAATGGTTATAATAAGAAAATTGAAGATAAATCTAAACATTTTAAAGGTTTATATGGTGTTGAATTAACTCTTGTTGATGATACTGTTGATATAGTTATAAGGCCAACAGATGAATCTCTTGATACAACATTTGTAGTATTTGATACTGAAACTACTGGTTTTAATGCTGGTGGTGGAGACCAAATGATTGAAATTGGTGCGGTAAAAATATGCAATGGTGAGATAGTTGATAGATTTGATGAACTTATTAATCCAGGGCATCATATACCTAATAAGATAACTGAACTTACTTGTATAAGTGATGATATGGTTAAGGATTGTGATAATGAAGAAAATGTCACTAAGAGATTTTTAGAGTGGACAGGTAATCTTCCTATGGTTGCCCATAATGCAAAATTTGATATTTCATTTATTGAAATGTCTATGAAAAAATATAATCTAGGGTCTTTTACAAATACAGTAATTGATACCTTAGAGTTATCAAGAGCGTTAGATAGAGATGCAGCGCGTCATAGTTTATCAGCACTTGTAAAAAGATATAATGTAGAGTTTGATGAAGATGCACACCATAGAGCAGATTATGATGCGGAAGGTACTGCAATGGTGTTTCATAAAATGATATCTAAATTAAAATCTCAAAACTTTGAAGTAATCAGTGAACTTAATAATCTTGTTGATAAGAGCGAAATTCATAAATTTGGTAGAACATATCATTTTAATGCGATTGCTAAGAATAAGACTGGCTTAAAGAACTTGTTTAAGATGATATCTCTTGCTAATACTGTTTATCTATATAAAACTCCAAGGATTTTAAGAAGTAAAGTTAATGAGTTAAGAGAGGGTGTTTTAATAGGTAGTGGTTGCTATGAGTCTGAAGTATTTAGAGAAGCAAGGAGTAAGGAAAAAGAAGAATTAACTAATATTATTAATTTTTATGACTATGTTGAAGTACAACCAGTTGATGCTTATAATCATTTAATACAACTTAGTGATTTTAAAGATGAGGAAGAAATTAAAAATCATTTAAGAAAGATTATTGATACCACTAAGGATGCGGGTAAGATTATAGTAGCAACAGGGGATGTGCATCATTTTACAAAGGAAGATAAGATATTTAGAGAGATAATTGTTAATCAAAAGGTACCAGGTGGTGGTAGACATCCACTTAACAAAAAAGATATAAAAGAAATACCATCTCTTCACTTTAGAACTACTGAAGAAATGTTAGAAAATTTCTCTTTCTTAGGAAGCGACCTTGCTTACGAGATAGTCGTTAGTAATACCAACAAGGTTCTTGATATGGTAGATGAAATAGAAGTAATAATAGATACTGGAGGAATACCTTTTTCTCCTAGAGTAAAGGGTGATGATGGTAATTATCTAGATTGTCCAAGAGTAGTTACTGACCTTGTATATGAAAAAGCAAATGAGTGGTATGGAGAGCCTTTGCCACATAATATTGAAGAACGTATTGCTAAAGAATTATATGGAGATATTGTGTATAAATCATGTTCATACTTTGTATCTAAGAATAATGATAATACTAATAATGAAGAATTAATCTACAATATGATGCATGAGGTACTAGTACAAGGTTTTGATAGAGTTAAAGAGTTAATTAGTGATTATTTAAAAGAAAATTGGGAAGAAGAGTTTGGTGAATTAAATGATGATACTTTATCTAAGAGAGTAAAGAAAGAGTTAGGTGGTATTATTGGTGGTGGATTTGATCCGATATACTTAATTGCTCAAAGACTAGTTAAGCACTCTAATGATGAAGGTTATTTAGTTGGTTCGAGAGGTTCAGTTGGTTCTTCGTTTGTAGCAACATTAATGGGTATAACGGAGGTTAATCCTCTACCAGCTCATTATAGATGTACTAATTGTAAATGTAGTATATTTAATGATGATGATAATAATGCTTTAGGTAGTACATATTCTTCTGGATTTGATTTACCAGATAAGAATTGTCCTAATTGTGGTACTAGAATGTATAAAGATGGACAAGATATGCCTTTTGCAACTTTCCTTGGTTTTAATGCTGATAAAGTTCCAGATATAGACTTAAACTTTAGTGATTTGAACCAGGCTTCTGCGCATGCATACACTAAGGTATTGTTTGGTGAAGATAATGTATATAGAGCAGGTACTATTGGTACAGTTGCTGATAAGACTGCTTTTGGATTTGTAAAAGGTTATTTTGAAGATAAGGGTACAAATAGAAGAATGCCTGAAATAGAAAGACTTGCTCTTGGATGTACTGGTGTTAAAAGGACAACTGGTCAGCATCCAGGTGGTATAGTAGTTATTCCTGATTATATGGATGTATTTGATTTTACACCTTTCCAATTTCCTGCTGATGATAACACTTCAGCATGGAGAACAACTCACTTTGATTACCATGCGATTGACCAGTGTGTATTAAAACTAGATATCTTAGGTCACTCTGATCCAACCCAACTTCGTATGATACAAGATTTAACTAAAACAGATATTACTAAGGTTCCTTTAGATGATAAAGATACGATGAGTATATTTACTTCTACTAAAGCACTAGGCGTTACAAATGCTCAAATAATGTGTG
Organism: uncultured Bacilli bacterium; assembly: GCA_934130375.1. Taxonomy (GTDB): domain Bacteria; phylum Bacillota_I; class Bacilli_A; order RF39; family UBA660; genus CAG-1193. The sequence goes on along the minus strand of CAKOXW010000005.1, from coordinate 39,876 downwards.
ATACAGGTACTCTTGGTATTCCAGAGTTTGGTACTGGTTTTACAATTGGAATGGTTGCGGAAACTAAACCTAAAACTTTTGCAGAACTTATTAAGATATCAGGTCTATCTCATGGTACAGACGTATGGTTAGGTAATGCTCAAGAATTAATAAAAAATAAAGTAGTTCCTTTTAAAGAAGTAATTGGTTGTCGTGATGATATAATGGTTTATCTTATGTATCATGGTGTTAAGCCAATTAAAGCATTTAAGATAATGGAATTTGTTCGTAAAGGTAAAGCATCAAAAGACCCAGAAGGTTGGAAGGACCATGTTAAAACAATGAAGGAAGCCAATATTGAAGATTGGTACATTGAATCTTGTCAAAAGATTAAATACATGTTCCCAAAAGCTCATGCAGCAGCATATGTTATGAGTGCTTTTAGAATAGCGTGGTATAAAGTTCATATGCCTGTATATTTCTATGCATCATGGCTTACTTGTAAAGCAACTGATGTAGATGTTGATGCGATGATAAAGGGTTATGATGGTATTAAGGATAGAATAATTGATATTCAAAATAAAGGTTATGAGGCTACTAATAAAGAAAATGGTATGTTAGAAAGTTTAAAAGTTTCATTAGAAGCATCTGCTAGGGGGATAACTTTCTTAAAGCCCGATTTATATAAAAGTAATGCAACAACATGGGTGGTTATAGATGATTTTACTGCTTTAGCGCCTTTTAATTCAATAGATGGATTAGGTGATGTAGTTGCTAAGAAAATAGTAGAGGAAAGAGATAAAAAAGAATTCTTTAGTATAGAAGATTTACAGAATAGAGCAAAAATATCTCAAACAGTAACTGATAAAATGAGATTAATGGGTATATTAGATGGTATGCCTGAAACAAGTCAACTAAGTTTGTTTTAACTTAGTTTTCTTTTATGTGTATTCTTGGGCTTAATTAATATATATTTGTGTAGTGAAATAGTTTACAATCGTAAACTATTTTTTTGTATTAAGTTTATTAATGTTGATTTTTATAAAGAAAAAAGACTATTTCTAGTCTAATTTGATACAATATAAATTGTATATGTTTGTCCTTGTTTTACTTCTGAACCAGCAGTAGTAGGAGAGTTTTGTGCTATCATACCACTATTTAGTGTATTATCTTTTCTTTTCTCAAATACAAAGTTAACACCAGGATAGTTCTTAGCAAAGTTGCTTCTTAATGAATTTATAGTTGCATCTGCATTACCAATTGATAACCAATTTTGCAATATAGCAAGTTTTTTAGTTTCAGGTATACCTTTAGATAATGTTAGTGTTATAGAAGAACCACTTGCAACTTTAGAGTTAACACTTCTTGATTGATTATATATTACATTACTATTGTAATTTGTATAAGTACCTGTTACGAAATTACATCTTATTCCAAGTGAATTACATGTATTTTGTGCATCACTTTTACTTTTACCTACAAATGATGGTATATATACAGCTTTTCCTAAAGATATTTTTACATATATAACTCCATCTGGGTCTATTATATCTCCTTTATTATATGAGTAACTTATTGCTTCTCCTTTAGAAATATTATTACTATAATCATATGTTTCATTGTATTTAACATTGTACTTATTAGCCCAATCTCTAAATTCTGATATTGATTTAAATTCATCCATTATAATTTGACCTTTAGAAATAGTTAGAGTAATAAGTGTATTTTCTTTAACTAATTCGTTTTCTTTAATACTTTGTTCTATAATTTTACCTGTTTCGATGTTTTCATCATATATTTCGTTAAATTCTACTTTTAATTTATTATTTATAATCCAGTTTGTTGCATCATCAACAGTCATAGTTTTAAAGTCAGGTATCTTTATTGCAACACCAGCAGATACTGTAATAGTGATATTTGTATCTTTAATATTTATCTCTTCATCTTTATTTGTACTTTGACTAAGTACTTCATTTTTTGATTTATCACTAAATTCATATTTAATTTCATATTTGATACCATTTCTTTTTAACCATAGTTCAGCATCAAATAACTTCATACCAACTAGGTTTTCCATAGTAACAGTATCACTTATTTCAGAACCTAGTGATATAACAAATGTAATATCGCTATTTCTTCTTATTTCACCATTTTTATCTTGCGATATAATCGTGTCTTTATCACTATCTGATATTTCAAAGTTGATAGTTACATTATTCATGAAGTTTTTATTAATAAATTCTATTAAATCATCTAAGTTTCTACCAATCATACTAGGTACGATTAATAGTTTATCGTAATTTGGACCATCGGATATAGTAACAATTATTTGTTTAATGTCTTTTACATAACTTATTCCTTCAGTATCAATTCTAATTATTTTACCAGTTTCTATTTCATCACTATATTCATATTCAATAACTAAATTTATATTATTTTTATCAGCAAAATCTTTTAATTCTTTTAAATCTTTGTTGTAGTAAGATGCGATAACTTCTTCTTTAGGTAAAGATACTAAGTTAATATCAGTTACTAAGTAAAAAGATAAAAATAACAATATCATAATAGATAAGAATATATATACTTTGCTAAATTCACTTTTTAACGATGCGATTAGTAAAATAATACTTATTATGAATAAAAATACAGGTATTGATAATGTGTATATATTCGTAATTAGTGATTCACAAGTTACAATTTTGTATGTTAAGTACGCAAGAGATGCGACTAGAGTAATCATACTAAATACTCTATGTGTACATACTTTTTCCTTTTTTTTCTTTTTCTTAGGAGTATCTAAGAATTCATTATTTTCTTCTAATTCATTTTTTTCTTTATTCATATTACCACCTATGTTTATTATATAATAAAATATATACAATAAGTAAATAATTTAAAAAATTGTACAATGCTTGACAAAAAATAGAAAAAGTGTATAATAATGGCCATTAATTGATGTGAGGGGGATTTATATGGAAAAAGAAAGAAATTATTTTTTTAGAGATTTAATTGTAAAAATACTTATAGTATTGTTATTTGTATTCTTATTAATGTGGTTATTACCAATGCCTAATATGGCACCTTTGTATGATAAAATATTCTCACAAAACATTTCGTCTATGACAGATGCGGCTAAGAGTTATTATACAACTGCAAGATTACCACAAGAAGAAGGAGAAACAAAGAAGCTTACTTTAAGAGATATGCTTAATAATAAAATGATTATTGAGTTTACTGATAGTAATGGTAAGACTTGTGACGCTGATAAATCTTATGTTGAAGTAACTAAACAAAATGGTGAATATATATTCAAGACTAATTTGTCATGTGGTAAAGAAGAAGATTATGTTATTGAATATTTTGGTTGCTACGACGTTTGTGAAGATGGTAAGTGTGAAACTAAAATAGAAGATAATGATAAAAAAGATGTTATCGAGTATGAATTTTATAAGAAAACAACAAATAGTTATATATCAAAATATGTTTGTCCATCTGGATATACTTTAAATGGTAATAAGTGCGTTAGTGGCAACACTAAGGAAGTAAATGCTAATTTAAAATGTATTAATGGTTATACTTATAATGATGATACTAAAATGTGTGAAAAAGTAGTTAGTGAAACTATAGACGCTACTAAGACATGTCCATCAGGATATGAAATGCAAGGTAATACTTGTGTAAAAGGCAGTGAAAATGTAGTTGATGCTAAAGTTACATATGTTTGTGATAAGGGTATATTAATTGGTAATAAGTGTTATATAACTGATACTAAAGTAGTTGATGCTAGAATGGAATATATTTGTCATGAGGGTGTATTAAATGGTAATAAGTGTGTAATTAGTTCTATAAAAGAAGTAAATGCTACTAAAGAATATTATTGTGAAAGTGGTAAATTATATGGAACTAAGTGCTATACTTCTGAAACTAAACCTGCTACTTCAACTGTAAGTTATAAATGCCCAAGTGGTGGTTCACTACAAGGCACTAAGTGTGTAGTTTCTATACCACAAACATGTAGTGAACAACAAGTATGTTCAAATAGAACTTATTCTTCTTCAGTTGGTACAACTTCAACTGGATCATCAACTGGAAGATACTTATATCAAACACCATCAGGTGGTGTGTACGAAGTATGTTCAACTACTTACTCATGTAGTGGTGGTGGTTCTTATTCATATGATGCAACTGCTACATATACATGTAATGAAGGTACTCTTGATTTAAATGGTACTACATGTACTGTATTAACAAGAGATGAATTACCTGCAAAAGTAAAATATACTTGTAGTGAAGGTACTTTAAGTGGGGATAAGTGCTTAGTTAATACAAGTACTACTAAGGATGCATCTAAAATGTATATTTGTGATGAAGGTACTTTAAATAATGATAATACTTGTACTATTGCAAAAAGAAGTGAAATTGATGCAAACACTAAATATGTATGTGATGCTGGTAAATTAGATGGTAATAAATGTATTATAAGTGGTATTAATACTACTGATACAGTTTATACATGTACTTATGGAACATTAAATAATGATAAATGTGAAATAAGAAAAACTGATACACAAAATCCAACATATTATTGTGAAGCAGGATTTAATCAAATAGGTAATAAATGTTATAGTAATGATACTAAGACAATAGATGCAACAGCAGTAACTGGTACAAAAACAGATACAATTTATAAATGGAGTACGAAAGAAACACTAGAAGGATGGACTAGAACTGGTAGAACTAGAACATCAGGTGTTAGTGTAACTAGTAGATATTAAAGAGCAGTAGATGCTCTTTTTCTTTTTTGTAATTTACTTTAGTATAAAATTGTAGTATTATAAATATATAATAGGTAGGTGAGTTATGAATTATGAGCGTTGATATAAATAATAATAATAATTCTAAATTACTTGCTGAAAGTGTACTTAAAAGAATACAAGAATATACAGATCCTAAATTAAATGTTAATCCTTATCTTGATGCTACATTAGAAGTAACCAATAATGGAAATTATATAATTGAAAGTGATAAACGTTTTAAGTTATATTTACCTAGCAATTTTAATGAGTTAACAGATATAAATTATTATTTCCAAGGTACTGGTGGTGAAAATGGTACTACTACAGTAGATGATGCTATAGATGAAACTATGAAAAATTCTAATTATGATAAGATATTGTTAGAAGTTGAAGCATCAAAAGAACAAGTTGCTACTGATATAATTGGTATGGTTAACCCGAATGGTTTTGTACATTATAATGGTTCTGGATGGAGTGCAGGTGCACCAACTTCACTTAATTATATGACCAATCTTCTTGCTAATAATGAAGATTTGCCTCCTCAAACATTATGTTTATTTGAAACTGCTTACAACGGTGCGGATATGAAAATAACGGATAGTCAAATTGATTTATTAAAAAAAAATAATACTACAGTAGTATTATTTGAAGATAAAAATCAAGTTGGTTACAAAAAAAATGCATCATTTAAAAAGCTTGCTGCCAATTTAAATGTGGTTATGATTGAAAGTAAAAGCAATCATACACTTGTACCAACAGATGCTTTTTATGAAAATGTGTTAGGTTTTATTAATGGTGATGCATCAAAATTAAAAACTTTTTCAGGTAAATATAAATATAGTGTGTATGATAGTAAGACTGATACTTGGAAAGAGATTGATGAGAAAACTGCTTTATCAACATTAAAAACTAGCAATGATGTTTCTAATTCGCTAGTTTTTAAACCTGAATATGTTCTTGAAGCTATTAAACTATCCAAAAACGCAGCATTAGATGTCAGCAATACTCCATCAACAATACAAGAAGCAATTGAGATATCCGGTGGTGTTCAAGTCGATATATCCGATTGGATTTCTGCAACTGCAAGTGCATTAGCCCAAATTAATGCAGTTGATTCGATGGAGGGCACATTAAAAAGTATTTATAATGAATTAATGCCTTTGGATGATATTTTAAGTAAGTTTTTAGAAACCTATGATGGAGATGTTAGCCAAATACCCAAATTTATTAATAAAATGGTAGAAAATGGTCAACTTGATAAGAACAATGTTTCTTCTTTGATACAATCATTTGTTAGAACTGATATACTTAATGCTAGTAATTTAAAAGATATTGTACCACAAATTATAGTAGATGGTAATTTATCATCTGCTGATTTAGTAGATTTGTCTTATAATTGTCAAGTGTTGCTAGCAACACAAGGTGTAGATGCAAATGGGGAAACAAACTATGAAAAAACAGGTTATTACAATTCTTTAGAAATAACAAATAACCCTGTAAAAAAAATTATAAACGCTCTTATGGATAAAGGCTTTACTGAAGAACAGGCAAAAGATTATATAGATGGTTATAATTCTGCACTTGCAGAAAAATTAGTAAATGAAAATTCAATGTATACAGGTAAAGGCGTTGCGACTTCAGCGCTTGCAACAACTGGATTATTTACTACTTTTGGCTATATGTTAAATTATGCCTATAACTCATTTGAGTCAAATGGTAAAAATGGTTTGATGCTTGGAACTGATGGTAGATATGTATCTACTCTTGACTGTAATAATTCATTTGATTTTTTTGCAAGATGTGCTGGATTGAATGCATCTGGTTATAATGCAGCTAATAAAGAAAAATATGCAGTAACTATCGCAGAAAGATTGGAATCAGAACATGATAATGTACATTATTGGCATGATAAAATGGTAGAAGATGGAAGAGTTCAAGAATATTTAAATGAAGATGGAACAGTTAATTCAAAATTTGAAAGTGGTAATCCAGGTGATATTATTATTTGCAAGAGTGGTTCTCACATGCTTACAATTGTTAACAAAGATGCATATGGTTATTATGTGGCGGAAGAAACTTGTAATGAAATTAGGGGTACCGGGCTTCGTATACATTACTATAATTACGAAGACATTGCAAAGCTTACAAATCCTAGCGGGTACGAAGATACAAACCCTTATGTTGTGCATATGGATAATTTTTATAGTAATACAACAAATGTACAAAAAGAAAAAGGATTAATAACATATGGGTATGATGTGGACGGAAATATTATAAAGATTACGGATGATATTACTTATGGGGATAATAGTTCTACATATGGACATTGTAATAATTATATACCGCCTGAAGTAATTTCAAGCGAGCTTAAATTAAGTAGTGAAACAGGGGAATTATTAAAAGGTGAATATAACAAAAGAAATAAAAATAGTAATGTTTCTAATTATAAAGTTTCAGATGTTATCCCTAAGAAGCTAGATGAAATTGATTATATGATAGATAGAGGTATAACTGAGAAAAACGATACAATGGAGTTACCTGAGGTTGGAAAGAATATAAAAACATGGAGTTACGCCTCATCAGTGACATCTGCTAATTCTAATCAATATAGATTTTTAAATAGTGGTTTGGTATCTGAAAATGAAGATGGTTATATGATTTATAATGATGGCGATGGAAATGATTACTATTGTGTTGCAATGGGTTCATATTACTCTGATAATACTGTAGGTAAGAAATTTAAGATAGATTTAGATAATGGTAAGTCAATTTATGCTATAACAGGTGATGTTAAATCTGATAAAGGAACTGATATAAATCATCAATATAGTGGTACAAATGGCAATGAAACTATGCTTTCATTTATAGTTGGTGATGATTTTGCTGATAAGTATCCTGGAATAGGTAATTGTAGTAAGACAATACCAGAATTATCAGGAGATATCTCTAAAGTACACTACTTAGGGGATATAAATACAGAAATTAATACAAGTAATGTTACTATAGAAGATTGTGCTTGGAATTTACAATAAATAGGAAAACAACACGTGCTTGACAAAATCAAAAAAAAGTGTATAATACTAAGCAACAAATGAAATGAGGGGGATTTATATGGAAAGAGAAAGAAGTTATTTTATAAGAGATTTAATAGTTAAGATACTTTTAGTATTACTATTTGTATTCTTATTAATGTGGCTATTACCAATGCCAAATATGAAACCTTTATATGATAAGGTATTTAGTCAAAACGTAAGTACAATGACTAATGCTGCAAAAGCATATTTTAATACAACTAGATTACCACAAGAAGAAGGGGAAACAAAGAAATTAACATTAAGAGATATGCTTAATAATAAGATGATTATTGAGTTTACTGATAGTGATGGTAAAACTTGTAATCCAGATGCTTCATATGTAGAAGTAACAAAACAAGGTAAAGAATATATATTCAAAACTAATTTATCTTGTAGTAATCAAAGTGATTATGTTATTGAGTACTTTGGATGTTACAATGTATGTGAAGATGGTAAGTGTGAAACTAAGATAGAAGATAATGGTAAAAAAGACGTTATCGAATATGAGTTTACTAAGAAAGTAACAACTAAGTTTATTGATAAATATGTATGTAAGTCTGGTTATACACTAGAAGGTAATAAATGTGTTAAATCTGGTACTACAACAGAAGTAAATGCTAATTTAAAATGTATAAATGGTTATAGTTATAACAATAGTACTAAAATGTGTGAAAAGACAAATGTAACTACAATTGATGCTAATAAAGTATGTCCAACTGGATATGAAAAACAAGGTAATACTTGTGTAAAGGGTAGTGAAAATACAGTACCTGCAAAAGTAGTTTATACTTGTAGTAAAGGTACATTAGTTAATGATAAGTGTGTTATTAATGAAACTAAAACTGAAAATCCTAAAATTACATATACTTGTAAAGAAGGAACATTAAGTGGAGATAAGTGTATTATTAAAAATACACAAGAAACTAATGCTAATGTTGAATATTATTGTACAAATGGTACTTTAAAAGGTAATAAATGTGAAATAACAAATACATTTACTGAACCTGATTATATTTCTCATTATTATTGTGAGAGAGGTACTATGAATAGTGATGGTAAAACTTGTAGAATTCAAAAAGAACAAACTTGTGGTTATACACAGTGGGCTTGTTCAAACAGATCTTATACTTCTTCAGTAGATACACCAAGTACAGATACATTTACAAGACGTTATTTATACAAATCAGGCAAAAACTATGTATATGAAGAATGTTCAAGAACTTATTCATGTAGTGGTGGAGGTACTATGAATGTTAGTGCTGTTGCTGTTAGAGCATGTCATAGAGGTTCAAGAAATCCTTATACAAATTTATGTACTGTAACTGAAACTAAAGAAGAAAATGCACAAGTAAAATATAGTTGTAAGACTGGTACATTAAATGGTACTAAGTGTATTACTCAAACTACAACAACTGCTTATGCAAAAGCAAATTATAGTTGTGAAAAAGGTTATTTAACTGGTAATAATGTATGTGCTTATACACAAACAACTACAAATAATGCTAATAAATCATATGTATGTGATGCTGGTACTTTAGAGGGTACTATGTGTAGAATATCTGGTGTTAATACAACAAATATGATATATGCTTGTAACTATGGAACATTAAAAGGAAATAAGTGTGAAATATATAGTAAAGACACTAAAGAACCAACATACTATTGTGATGCTGGTTATACACTTGCTGGTAACAAATGTTATGGTAGTACAAATAGTGAAATAATAGATGCCGAAATAGTATATGGCACTAAAACTGATACTGCATATAGATGGAGTACAAGTGAAACACTAGAAGGATGGACTAGAACTGGTAGAACTAGAACATCAGGTGTTAGTGTAACTAGTAGATATTAAGAGTGACGAAAGTCATTCTTTTTTTTGTGTTATTATGTTATAATTAAATCATAATAGAGGTGAGTATATGAAGAAAAATGGTTTTACTTTAGTAGAATTACTTGCAATTATTGCTGTTTTAACTGCGATTATGCTTTTGGTATTGCCTAAATTTTCATCAAGTGTTAATGATAGAAAACAAAAAGAGTATAATAAACTTATAAAGACTATAGAAAACGCAGGAAAGGTTTATCATACATATAACCAAGAAAAAAATAAGGTAAGTGTTAATGAACTTGTTAAAGAAGATTTACTTACAAGTGGTATTAAAAGTCCAATTGATGATGCATTGATTTCTGGATGTGTATTTTTTGGAAAAGATGAAAAAGGATTAAATACATATACATATCAGAAATATTGTAATAATGAAGGAGAGGTTATATTAAAAGTAGATCTTGACGGAGGAACATTAGCTGATGATTTTTCTGGAGGATATAATCCACAAACGATAATAACACTGTCTAATCCTACTAAAAAAGATTATTCATTTATTAAATGGGAATTAATTGAAGGAAATAGTACTTTAAATGGTAATACTTTAATAATGGGCACAACATCAACAACGATAAAAGCAATATATAATGCTGGAAATTCAATAATAACATTTGATGCACAAGGTGGAACTGTAGATATTGTTTCTAAAGTGATAGAGGTTGGAAACCCATATGGCGAGTTACCAGTACCAATAAAAACGGGGGCAAAGTTTATTGGATGGTTTACTTCTAAAGAGGGTGGAACTCAAATTAAAGAGGACACAATAGTAATAGAAAATGGAAGCCGTACGGTATATGCACATTGGGAAGAATCAAAATTGACTTTTGAATTGTTATCAAATAATTATTCTTGTAATAATGTTACAATCGGTAAACCATTATTTATATATACTGGAGAATGTGAGGTTTTAAACGATAAAAATAGTAATTGGAGAATTAAGTTTAAAACTAGCGGAACACTAACTTTTAAAGTAAACGCAATTGTGGATGCCTTCTTAGTAGGAGGCGGTGGCTCCGGTGGTGGATGGATAGGAACAACTCAAACACTTACGGGTTCTAGTGGTGGTGGAGGTGGCTATACTAAAACTAGTTCTAATTTTTCTATAAAAGCAGATGTAGACAATGTAATCACGATAGGAAAGGGTGGTACTTCAATATCTTGCACTTCATGCAATGGAAATACTGGTGGCACAACATCAGCATTTGGATATTCAGCAGCAGGTGGAAAAGGTGGTAATGGTTCTTCATTTCCACAATCTGGTGGAGATGGTGGCTCTGGTGGAGGTGCTGCATATGAATGTGGTGCTACTGATGGAAACAGTTATAGTAAAAGTGGTATTAGAACAAGTGTAGGGCAGGGTACAACTACTAGAGAATTTGGAGAAAGCAGCGGTGATTTGTATGCGAGTGGTGGTGGTGCTAGCGATAGCCCAAACTGTGGAATAGCAGGTAATGGTGGAAAATCAGGTGTTTCGGCTACGTCTGCAAAAGCAAATACAGGATCTGGAGGTGGAGGCGCTTGGTGGGAAACTTCTAATAGAACATCCGGAGCTGGCGGTTCTGGTATAGTTGTAATCCGTAATACAAGATAAAAAAATAAACTAAAAAAAGAGTGAAAATAACTCTTTTTTCTTTAATTTATGATAAAATTGATATAAGGGAGGTAGTTATGCTTATAGATGTTTTAGTTAATATAAAGACATTTGGTGAAAAAGTATTTACTTATAAATCAAATGAAAAAGTTTTAATTGGTTCTAGAGTAGAAGTTCCTCTTATGAAAAGAAGTATTATTGGTATTGTAATTGGTTATAAAAAAGAATGTGATTTTGAGGTTAAAGAAATCATTAGAGTAATTGATACTAAACCAATACTAAATGAAGAATTAATTGAACTTGGAAAATATATGAGAGATACATACTTATCTTCTTTAGTCGCATCTTATGAGGCAATGTTACCGAAATCCTTAAAGCTTGCAGATAGTAAGATTAATATCAAGTATGTAACTTATATTAAGAAAATAAAAAATAAAGATAATCCTACTAAGGGCGAAGCTAATATTTTAGATTTGTTTTGTTATGAAGATTTAGTTGTAAAGTCTAAGGTTAAGAATAGAGAAATATTAAAAAGATTAATAAATGAAGGTATATTAGAAGAAGTTAAGTGTGAGGTAAATAGATACAATATTGATAGTATGGATAGTAATTTAAAAGTACTTACTAAAGAACAAAGTGATGCATATAATCAAATTAAGAATTCTAAGAAGGATATTGTATTACTTCATGGTGTAACTGGTAGTGGGAAAACTGAAGTGTATATGCATTTAATAAGTGATACTCTTAAAAATGGTAAGAATGCTATTGTGCTTGTGCCTGAGATATCACTTACTACTCAAGTAATATCTAGATTTAGAAGCGTTTTTAAAGATATTGCTGTACTTCATAGTGGTCTTTCTGATGGAGAGAGATTTGATGAATATAGAAAGATAGCAGGAAATAAGGTACGTCTAGTGATAGGAACAAGGAGTGCTATATTCGCACCACTTAGTAATATTGGGATTATTATTATTGATGAAGAACATGAAGATACTTATAAGCAAGAGAATAATCCAAGGTATAATGCTATAGATATTGCTATTAAAAGAATTGAGTATCATAAGTGTAAATTATTACTTGGAAGTGCTACTCCTAGTTTAGTAGATTATTCTAAAGCATATGTAGGTAGATATGAACTTGTTAATTTATTAACTAGAGTAAATAATATTAAATTACCTAAAGTAGAAGTAGTAGATATGAAATTAGAAATAAAAAATAATCATCCTATTATTTCTAGAAGAGCAGATGAATTAATAAGAGATAGACTTTTAAAAAAAGAACAAATAATGATACTTATTAATAGAAGAGGATATTCAAATTATATAATATGTAATGAGTGTGGTAATGTAATTAAATGTCCTAATTGTGATATTAGTTTAACTTATCATAAAAAGACTAATACTTTAAAATGTCATTATTGTGATTATAGTACTTTAAAATATGATATATGTCCTAATTGTAAATCTAAATACCTTGTATTAAAGGGTAGTGGTACTGAGAAAATAGAGGAATTACTTAATACTAAATATAATGCTAGAGTAGTACGTATGGATAGAGATACAACTAGTAATAAAGGTATGCATGAGGCAATAATTAATGATTTTAATGATTATAAATATGATATATTACTTGGTACTCAGATGATATCAAAAGGTCTTGATTTTGATAATGTTACTTTGGTTATAGTATTAAATGGAGATTCTTCTTTAAATATTCCAGACTATAAAAGTGCTGAGAGAACATTTTCCCTACTTACACAAGTAGAAGGTAGGGCTGGTAGAAAAAAAGATGGTATAGCAATTATACAAACATATAATCCTGATCATTATTCTATTAAGTATGCAACTAATCATGATTATATTAACTTTTATAAAAAAGAAATAAAGATAAGAAAGTCTTTAAATTATCCACCTTTTACTAATATTGTAGCAATTAGAGTGTTATCAAATGACTATGATAAAGGATTTAATGATATTACAAGAGTGGATAATTATTTAAAAAGTAAATTAAGTAATAATTTTGTCGTACTAGGACCATCTTATGCGCTTAAGATTAATAATGTGTATAAGTTTCAATTAATTGTTAAGTACAAGGATAAAGAGAATTTGTATAGTGTTCTATATGATATAGAGAAATTTATTAAAAATAATAAACTGGAGATAGATTTTAATCCAGTTAGATTGTAGGTGTGTTATGAAATTTAGTGAGAAAAAAGAATTATTTAAGAAATGTTTAAAAGATGCGAAAAGGGAAGTATTGAGAGAAGATTTTGTTAAGAGAATACTTAGTCTTGATATTAATGTTTATAAGAAAATGAAATATTCTAGTGAAGAACTTGAATTATTATTATTTGATTATGATGATACTGGATTTAAGAGATTTTCTCCTCTTGAAGTATTTATGCCAATTATAGACTTTGAACATGTTTCATTTGATAATTTTAGAGCAAGGGGAGTTGATTTTAGTAAGTTTAATAATGTTCATATTAATCCTCAAACTGTATGCAATAAAGATTTAAGAGATACTAAGTTAGAAGGTGTTACTTTTACTGGACCTTTTGATGATTGTTATATCCCAAGAGCAGATTTTACTGGTAGCATTAATGCAGTTATTGATATAGATAAATTATATGATAAAGATATAAATGGTACTAATCTAACTGATGTTACTTTAATTAGTGAAAAGACATTAACAAAGTAAAATTCTTATGTGTAGTCGTGGGCTTTGATAGTTTATGTTGCAATAATGAAAGAAAGAGGTATTAACTATGAAAATTTTAAATGAAAAAGTAATTAATTCTAAAGAATTTATTCATTTTCAATCAATGATTAAAAAACATTATATTGAAAATGAAGTTACTTATGAAGATTTTAAGAATACTTTGTCTAAATTTATTATGGTTATTATGAAATCTTATCTAGAAGATACTGAATATAATAAAGATAAATATTTTTTTGAAATAGAGGAAATGTCTCAACATTGTTTGGGTACATTTGATGATTTAAGTAATAAGATTGTAATAAATGAAAGTGTAATTAGAGAAATTTATAATGGCAACATTAATTCTATGATACATATTTTTCACGAACTTAATCATTTTAAAACTAAGTACGATATATTGTTAGGTAAAATTGATAAGAATATAATAAGAATAATAAAAGAAAGACTTTTAAGAATAGCAGATACTAAATTAGATACAAAAATGAAAATAGTTATAAACGATAGTTATTATACTTGTAATTATTCACTTTTTTCAGAAGAAAAAATTGTTGAAATAGATGCGATAGGTAATTTTTGGGAGTTTATAAAATTAGTTAATATTTCAATATCTGATACACAATTGCAAGAACTATTTACAAGTCTTGAAAATAATATTAATCAGTATAATATTCACTTAAGAGATTTAAGATATAGTTATAACTTTAATGATAATTATTTAAATTTTGAAGATGCATTTGATGAAACGATTAAAGATTATCCAGAATGGTTAGAGTATTCTCAACTAAATATTGAATATTATCTAAAAGATGGTCATGTTTTAAAAAGAAGTAAAGAAGAATTAGAAAAAAGATTAGAAACAGAGGAAAATAAAGATATCAGAGATTATTTGCAATATTTATTAAAGAACAGTATAACTAATAAGACAAATTATAGAGAATTTAAAAAAGCACATATAGGCAATCAATCAGATGAAATAAATAATTTTGCTTTTAAAAAATGATAAAAAATAGGATTTGAAAACAATTGCAAAAGCAAACATTTTAGTGTATACTTTAGGTATAGTAAAAATAAGGTTTTTACGAAGAAATAAAAAATTTATAATGACTAGCACTCACCTCTGCCCATTGTCAAATGGGGGGGGGGTGTTATCTTATAAAACAAGAATTTATAGGAGGTGTTTTCATTATGAAAAACAAGGTTAAAGGGTTTACTTTGGTTGAATTATTAGCAGTAATAGTAATACTAGCGATAATATTAGTTATTGCGGTACCTAAAATAAGTGAAGTGATAAGTAGTAGTAAAAAAGCATCATTTGAAAGTAGTGCGAAAACTATTGCGGCACAAGCAGAAAAGAAAAAGGTTGGGTACAAAAGATAATATGTTTAAATTAGAAATATAAATTAAGTGCTAGTTACTGGCACTTTTTTCATTTTTCTATTGTTAAAGTGTGTATTATTTGCTATAATATCTTTGGCTTTTTTAAAATGCATGAATATGGATTTAAGTATCTCGTGCCAAAATTGGTGGTGCTTATTAGAAATATTCAGTAGTTAAACAAAAGGAGGAATGAAATATGACAGTAGTTTCAATGAGTTATTTACTTGAAGCGGGTGTACACTTTGGTCATCAAACTAAAAGATGGAACCCTAAAATGAAAGAGTATATTTTCACAGCAAGAGATGATATTTATATTATCGATTTACAAAAAACTGCTAAGGCTATTGAAGAGGCTTATGCTGAATTACATAAAATAGCTGAAAATGGTGGAAAGGTATTATTTGTTGGTACTAAGAAACAAGCACAAGAAGCTGCAAAGGAAGAAGCAGAAAGAACTAATATGTTCTATGTAAATGAAAGATGGTTAGGTGGAACTTTAACTAACTTTAGAACAATTAGAAAGAGAATTAATCGTCTTGATGAAATCGAAAAGATGGAGAAAGATGGTGTATTTGAACAACTTCCTAAGAAAGAAGTTATTAAAATTCGTAAGGAATATGAAAAATTAAATAAGTATTTATGTGGTATTAGAAACATGAAGAAAGTTCCAGAAGCTTTAGTTATCGTTGACCCACGTAAAGAAATTAATGCAATAAGAGAAGCAAGAAGATTACATATCCCTGTATTTGGAATAGTAGATACTAACTGCGATCCAGATGATGTTGATTATGTAATACCTGCTAATGACGATGCAATCCGTGCTGTTAAAGTAGTTATGGGAGTACTTAATAATGCATTTGCTGAAGTAAATGGTAATCCTATGATTGACTTTGTTACTGAAGATGAAAAGAATACTCATAAAGAAGAAAAAGAAAATAAAAAAGTTGAAAAAGAAGAAAAAGTTGCTAAAGTAGAGAAGACTGTTAAAGAAGAAAAAGCCGAAGATAAAGAAACTAAAAAGAATAAAGTTGATTTATCTAAAATGACAGTTGCTGAACTAAAGAATTTAGCAAAAGAAAAAAATATCGAAGGATATTCTAAAATGAAAAAAGATGAACTTATTTCAAGTTTAAAAGCTTAAGGAGGAATTTATGATTACTGCAAGTCTAGTAAAAGAATTAAGAGAATTAACTGGTGCTGGTATGCTTGATTGTAAAAAAGCTCTTGAAGCATGTGAAGGCAATATTGAAAAATCTTCTGAGTGGTTAAGAGAAAAAGGTATTTCTAAAGCTGCTAAGAAGGCTGATAGAATTGCTTGTGAAGGACTTGTTAATATTCTTATAGAAGGTAATAAGGCAGTTATAATTGAAGTTAATTCAGAAACTGACTTTGTTGCTAAAAATGATGAATTTAAAGACTTAATTAAAACAATTTCAAATGTATTAATTAATTCAAATGTAAAAACAGTAGAAGAAGCATTAAAGCTAAGTACTGAAGATGGAACATTAGAAGATACTATTACTAATAAGATTGCTAAGATTGGTGAAAAGATTAGTTTTAGAAGATTTGAAATTTTAGAGAAAACTGATAGTGAAAACTTTGGTTCATACATTCATATGAATGGTAAAATTGGGGTTTTAACTGTAGTTGAAGGCGCAAGTAGTGAAGTTGCAAAAGATGTATCTATGCATGCTGCTGCTATGAGACCTAAGTATTTAAATATAGAAAGCGTTCCAGCAGAAGATGTTGATCATGAAAGAGAAATTCAAAAGCAAATAGCAATGAATGAAGGAAAACCAGAGCAAATTGCTATTAAGATGGTTGAAGGAAGAATTAGAAAATTCTATGAAGAAGTATGTTTAACTGAACAACCATTTGTTAAAGATGATAAGATGAGTGTTTCTGCATTTGTTAAAGCAAATGGTGGAACTATTAAAAACATGGTTAGATATGAAGTTGGCGAAGGAATGCAAAAAAGAGAAGAAAACTTTGCTGAAGAAGTAGCAAAACAAATAAATGGATAAACGACTTTTTAGTCGTTTTTTCTATTGTAAAAATTAGTAATAAATGATATATTCATAATGGTGGTAGTGTGAAAAAATATAAAGTTATTATTAAAATTTTAATTCTATTAATATGTATATTTTCTTTATTAAATGTACCAGTTATAAAGAAAAATTATGTAAACAAAAATGTAGAAAGTGATAAGAAAGAGATAGAATTATCAATAAATAAATGGATAGAGATACCAACTTATGATAAGCACAATGAAGTAACTCATCCAAAAGTTCTATACTTTCCCGAAAAAGTAAATGGATATCATTATTACATGGTTTCAACACCTTATCACAATAACAATACATATATAGAAAATCCGTCAATAACTGTATCAAACGATGGTATAAAGTTTATTGAACCAAAGGGTATAAATAACCCAGTATCTGGTTTTCCATCTAAAGAAAAAAACGATACATATTACTCAGACCCATTTATAATGTATGATGATAATAAGTTTAAACTTTTCTATAGATACACAAAATCATATGAAAATGGTAAGTATATAAGAAATGGTTATAATTATTTATATTATAAAGAATCTACTGATGGTATTAATTTTAGTGATGAAAAGATAATACTTGATAATGATTTTAAAGAAAGATATATGAGTCCATCAGTTGTAAAGAATAATGATGTTTATAAAATTTGGTATACAAATTATGATTGTAAATTAAGATATATAGAAAGTACTGATCTAAGTGGTTTTTCAAAACCGGTAATTGTTAATATTAAAAACTTTAATAAAGGTATTTGGCATAGTGAAATACAGTACATTGATAATACTTATCATATAGTATTTATGACAAGGAATAATTATTTATATTATAGTAGTTCTAAGGATGGTCTTAATTTTATGGAGCCTAAGTTGATAAAGAGTTCTTTAAAAGAACTACAAGGTAGTAAATATTATATATATAAAACTTCATATATAATTCATGATAATACTATTGAATTATATATTCCTTATAGAGTTAATGGAATATGGAAGATGTATTATAAATTATATAATATTAATGATTTTTATAATAGCTTAGAATAAAAGTATAATTATTATATTTAAAGTATATTAAAAAAATAATAAATTTATTTTTAACTTTATTATTAATTTATTAATTATTATCTATTGAAAACGAATTTATTATTATACTTTTAATATTTAAATATAATAAAGAATATTATCAAAAGAAATGGAGGAATTAGATGAAGAAAATAATAACTATTTTAATGTGTATAACAGTTATTTTCGTAATAATGGGTTGTAAGAAACGAGATAATCAATTAAATATAGGAAAAAAGTCAGATATTAAGATAACAAAAAGTGATGTTACTCTTTCTATTAAAGAAGGAACACTAACTAAAACAGGAGCAACACTTATTTTAACAAATAATAGTGATAAAAATTTTAGTTATGGTGAACCTTATGAAATAGAAGTAAAAAAGGATGATGTATGGCATAAAATTAATGTTGAATTAAGTTTTATATTACCTTCATATTCACTTACTGCTAATGAAAGTGTAGAGATAGAACTTGATTGGGAAGAGGGCTATGGTGTTTTACCAAGCGGAACATATAGAATTATAAAAGACATTGATTATGAACAAACAAATGGTAATATTCAAATATTTACTATAGCTAGTGAATTTACTATAGAATAATAAAGATATCAATAGATAATATTAATATAATTAAAAAAATTGGTTTTAAATGCCAATTTTTTATATATAGTTAGTGTCATTATCTGGAACTATAAAACCATTACTAATACAAAACATAGTTAATTTGGATGTATTATCAAATTCCATTTTATTAAGAATTTCAGAGATATAGTTTTTCAGTGTTCCTGTTGTAATATTTAAGTGTTTAGCAATATAATCCCTTTCATAACCATGACATAGCATTTTTAATATTTCAATTTCTTTATTAGATAATTTTTTAAAATAATCAATTTCATTACTATGAATATAATTATCTGGAAATATTTTATATCCTTTTATAATTTGATTGATACAAGAAATAAGTGTTTCATATTCTATATCCTTATAAATAAGTCCATCAAAATTATATTCTTTTGCTTTTCTTAGAAATGTAATCTCGGGAATACTTGTTATTGCAAGGATTTTTATACTATTTTTATATTTTTCTTTAATTTTTTTACCATTAATTAAACCGCATTTATTATTTTGAGTAATAATATCCGTAAGAACTAAATCAGGTTTATATTTTTCACATAATACAATCATATCATCAGCATTTGTACTTGTTGCTGCAATATTAAAATGATGTGATAATACATTTTTAAGTGCACTATTTAAAAGTGGTTGATTTAAAATTATAATTATAGTTTTAATAATAATCACCTCAAGTTACTTATATTGTATCACATAAATATGAAAAAAGTAATAAAAGAATAGTAAATTATATGACTTTGTTCATCTATTAAAAAAATTACCAATATAATATAATTTAATAAAGGAGTGAGAAAATGGAAAAAGAAAAGAAAGAAGTTAAAAAAACTAATAAAAATAAAATTGTTATAATAATTTCACTTATAATTTTGTTATTTGCAATTATATTTATATATTGGTATTTTAACAGAAAATTTGATGTAGTATTTGACTATAATAATGGTAAAACAGAAGAAATATTATTAGTTAAATACAAAAATTCAATATCTGAAAAGGATGTTGTTGGGAAAGAAAAATTAGGGGAAGAATTTTTGGGGTGGTATTTAGTAACCCTAGATAAAGATGGAAAGGAAATATTGTCTTCAGAACCTTTTGATTTTACAACTTCAATTAAACATAACATTAAATTAAAAGCAGTTTTTAAAGAAAAAGAAGAAGAACCTGTTGTAAAAGAAGAAGAACCTAAAAAAGAAGAAAAAATAACAATTAAATTTGATTCAAATGGAGGCTCTTTAGTTTCTAGTATCTCTTTAAAAAAGGGAAGTGCATTAACATTACCTAAAAATCCAACAAGAGATGGATATACATTTAGTGAATGGCAAACTAAGGATGGAAAAAGCGTTAAAAATAAAACAAAGTTTAATTCTAATACAACATTATATGCAAAATGGACAAAGAATGAAGAACCAAAACCAGAACCTGTTGAGAGTATTAGTTTAAGCTTAACAAATTACTATATTCATGTAAATGGTATTAGTACTTCTACTGCTAAAGCTAAGGTTGAAAATGCTAGTGGTGATGTTACTTATTCTATGACTAAAAATAATTGTATGAATATAGATTCTAAAACAGGGGTTATTACTTCTGTAGAAAAACCATCAGGTGGGAGTGCATTAGCATTCTATAATAAGGTGTGCGGTAAAGGTATTACTGCAACAGTTACTGCAACATTGCCAAGTGGAAAATCTGCAACTGCTACAATCAATTTTGAAAAAACATTAGAATTAACATTAAAAGGAAATGTCTATGATAAAAATACAAAATTATATCTTAATGATGACAAATTCTTAATTACTTCAAATCAAAAAGTTACATGGTCTGTAAACAAGTATTATGAACCAACTGAAAAATTTAATAGTGAAATAAATACTACTGAAACTTCTTGTGAAGTAGAACACAATTTTAGTACTTATCCAAAAATTACTGCCAAAACAAAAGCAGGTCAAATAATTGAATTGGATGTATTCTATGTTGTTAATTAAGTTATATAAAAATTATTAATTAAGGGAGAAGTTATGAAAAATAAGAACAAATTAATTATAATCATTAGTATAGTGTTGATAGTTTCTATATTTGCAATTTGGTTTTTTAATAGAACATTTACTGTAACTATTGACTATGGAAATGAAAAAAAATATTTGAAAGTTAAATATAATAGCAAGCTAGATGAAAAAGATATCTTGGATAAAGAAAAATTAGGAGATAAGTTTATTAATTATCATATAGTTAATAAAGATGGTGTATCTAATTTGATATTTAATTTAGATACTAAAATTACAAAAAATATTGAGATTAAAGCTATGTATGAAAATGATATAGAAACTATAAAAGTTGATTTTGATTCAAATGGTGGAACTAAAATAGAGAGTTTAACTATTGAAAAAGGAAGTAAGTTGGTTTTACCAAAATCACCTACAAAAGAAGGATATATTTTTAAAAATTGGAAAGATAAAGAAGGTAATATTATAAAAAATGGAACAGTTTTAGAAAATGATATTACTTTATATGCAGTCTATGAAAAAGAAAGCAAACCAACTGAAAATAAACCTAGTGAAAATAAACCAACTGAAAGTAAACCAAGTGAAAACAAACCAAGTGAAAATAAACCAACCGAAAGTAAACCTAGTGAAAATAAACCAAGTGAACCGGTTGTTAAAGAAGTTTCAGTAGAAGGTGTAAAACTTAATACTAATAAAAAAGAAATAGTTGCTAATACGATGGATAAGTTAGTGGCAACAATTAGTCCATCTAACGCTACTGATAAATCATTAACTTGGTCAAGTGATAATGAAAAAGTTGTAACTGTAGATAAAAATGGAAATATTAAAGGAGTTGGTTTTGGAGAGGCTAATATAACTGTTAAAACATCTAATGGAAAAACTGCGACTGCTAAAGTATATTCAAATCCAAAATCTATTACTTTAGCATCTGCAACTACAAAATATATTTCATTATATGGTACACAAAAGAAGGCAACATATACTATAAAAATAGATGGTAATGGGTTAGTTGTTCCAAATGATGCAATAGAATGGGATGCACCAGATGCATTTGGCTCAACAGCACCAGTAAGTATTAATACATCAGGTAATGTTATTGATTTTTTTGCAAGAGAAGTATTTAGTATGAGACAAGTATCTGCAACTATTAAAGTTGGGTCTTTATCTAGCAAATTCATTATTAATGTAGAACCTAAAATAAGTATTTATAATACAGGTAGTGGTATAAATTGTAGTGAATATGATGGTAGATTAAGATGCTCTTATAAGGGAGAAAAAGTTTTGAAATTACACAGTAATGTTCCTGTAGATTGGACTATCGGAAGTAGTAATGCAATTGAAAGAATTGACAAAAAAGAAAACCAAGAATTGGTTATGTATGTTAAATATGCAGCTCAAACAGGAATAAATATTAAAGCAAAAACTAATGCGGGTCAAACAAAAGAAATAGTTTTAACTCCACAATTGTAAGAAAAAAACAATAGAAATTAAAAATAATAGTTTATATTTAAAGGACTTAGTATATGGATATATGTTAGTCCTTTATTTTTCTTCTATTCTATTGTTTAAAGACAATAATTGTATTATAATTATATAAGAATAGGATGTGTTTATATGGTAACAAAAACAATAGATGGTAATACAGCATGTGCAACTAGTGCATATATGTTTTCTGAGATGGCAGGTATTTATCCAATTACGCCTTCTTCTACTATGGCTGAAGTAGTAGATGATTATAGTGGTAAGGGAATTACTAATATTTTTAATATGCCTGTAAAAGTTGTAGAAATGCAATCAGAAGCAGGTGCTGCTGGTTTTGTTCATGGTTCACTTACTAATGGTAGTTTGACAAGTACTTTTACATCAAGTCAAGGTCTACTTTTAATGATACCAAATATGTATAAAATAGCAGGAGAAATGCTTCCTTGTGTAATAAATTGTGCTGCTAGGAGTATTGCGACACATGCTCTTAGTATACAAGGTGATCATCAAGATATATATGCAGTTAGACAAACGGGTTTTGCTATGATGGCATCATCTTCAGTACAAAGTGTTTCAGATTTAACAATTGTGTCATACTTATCATCTATAAAATCATCTTTGCCATTTATTAACTTCTTTGATGGTTTTAGAACTAGTCATGAACTTGATAAAATAAGGATACTTGAAAAAGAAGATATTATGGATTTAGTTGACTTTAAGAAGATAAATGAGTTTAAAAATAAAGCACTATCTATCAACTCTAAGGTTAAAGGAACTGCTATGATGGAAGATGTTTATTTTCAAATGGCAGAAGTTAGAAATAAGGATTATGATAAACTTGCTGATATAGTTAATGATTATATGAAAAAGATTAATAAAAAGACTGGTAAGAATTATGCTCCTTTTGAGTATTATGGTTCAAAGACAGCAAAGAAAATGATTATTGCGATGGGTTCTGTATGTGAAACTATAAAAGAAGTAGTAGATGAAATGCCTGATACTGGACTATTGGAAGTTCATCTTTATAGACCTTTCTCTTTAAAATATTTTCATAGTGTTATACCAGAAACTGTTACTGATATTGCAGTATTAGATAGAACAAAGGAACCTGGTTCAATTGGTGAACCACTTTACCTTGATGTAGTAGCAGCATATTCTAATATAGAGAATAAACCTAGAATTATAGGTGGTAGATATGGTTTATCAAGTAAAGATACTAATCCTGCACATATAAAAGCAGTGTTTGATTTCTTAAGTAATAATCCTCATCATAACTTTACAGTTGGTATTGATGATGATGTTACTAATTTATCAATAAAAGTTCCAAAGTATACAACTAATTTAAAAAGAGATGAATTATTAATTTATGGATATGGTTCTGATGGTATGGTATCTTGTTCAAAAGATATATTAAAGATTATAGGTGATAATACAGAAAAATATGTACAAGGTTATTTTCAGTATGATTCTAAGAAGAGTGGTGGAGTAACTAAATGTCATATAAGATTATCTGATGATATAATTAGAAGTACTTATTATGTAACTAATCCATCCTTAGTTGTATGTACTAAAGAAAGTTATATTACTAAATATGATATGTTAAGTAATATTAAAAAGGGTGGTACATTTATATATGTTACTAGTTTAGAAGATAGTAAAATAGATGATATTATAAGTAGTGATATAAAGAAAATAATTGTTAATAGAAAGATTAAATTTTATAAAATAGATGCATATTCGCTTGCAAGAAAATATGGACTCGATAATAAGATAAGTACTATATTAGAGACATGTATTTTAAATATAATGGGTTATTCTGATTATATAGAAAATATAAAGGATAGTGTTAGAAAAAGGTTCTTAAAGAAAGGACAGGATGTTATTAATTCTAACCTTGGTGTTATTGATGAAGCAATGAATTATATGCATGAAGTTAAGATTAAGTTTAATGATATTGAATTCTTAGATGAAAATAAAATAAAATGCAATAGAGTATTTGATATGGTTAATTCTCTAAATGGATATAAGTTAAAAGTAAGTGACTTTATACCATATAAAGATGGTTCATTTATTGAAGGTACTACTAGTTATGAAAAAAGAGGTATTGCAGAGGTTGTGCCAGTTTGGAATAAAGATAAATGTATTCAATGTAACCAGTGTTCATTTGTATGCCCTCATGCAGTTATTAGACCTTATTTACTTGATGAAAATGAGATTAAAAACGCACCAAAATCATTAAAGGACAATTTAAGAAATGCTATTGGTTCAAAATATCAATATACAATGGGTATATCAAAATTAGATTGTACTGGTTGTGGTTTATGTGCAAGTATTTGTCCTGCGCATGCAATCGAAATGAAGCCGTTTGATGATGTGAAAGATAATAAGAATTTTGATTATTTGCAAAAAGTTTCAGTTAAAGAAAGCGAGGTTAATCTAACTGTAAAAGGTACTCAATTTAAACGCCCATTATTTGAATTTTCTGGAGCATGTGCTGGTTGTGGAGAAACACCTTATATTAAGCTATTAACTCAATTATTTGGTGATAGAATTGCAATCGCAAATGCAACAGGTTGCTCATCTATCTACGGGGCATCTTTCCCAAGTATTCCATATAAATTACCATGGGCAAACTCACTTTTTGAGGATAATGCAGAATTTGGTTATGGTATGCTTATGTCTTATAATTCTAATAGAAATAGAGTAAAGACTATTATGGAAGAAGAAATTAATTCTAAAAATAGTGAACTATTTAAAAAATGGTTGGATAATTATGATGATTATAAAACTACAAAAGAAGTATACGACAACCTTGACTATACTGATAGTAAATTAAAAGACTTAAAAGAATTCATAATATCAAGAAATGTATGGATAGTAGGTGGAGATGGTTGGGCATATGATATAGGATTTTCTGGAATAGATCACATATTATGTTCAAATAGTAATGTAAAAATCCTTGTATTAGATACTGAAGTATACTCAAATACTGGTGGACAATCTTCTAAGTCATCTAATAGAGGTTCAATTGCTAAATTCACATCAACTGGTAAAGAAAATTCTAAAAAAGATTTGGCTAGAATTGCAATGACATATAAAAATGTCTATGTTGCACAAATATCTATGGCAAATATGAATTCCGTTGTAAAAGCATTTAATGAGGCAGACAAACATAATGGCCCTGCAATTATAATTGCATATTCTCCATGTATAAATCATGGAATAAAGGGTGGCATGAAAACAGGCATTGAAGAGCAAAAGTTAGCAGTTCAATCAGGCTATTTCCCAATATTTAGGTATGACAGTATTACAAACGAATTCCACATGGATTCAAAAAATGTAGATTTTAGTTTACTAGATAATTTTATAGAAAATGAAACTAGATTTAGAGCATTAAAAATAGTAAATGAAGAAAAAGCAGAAAAATTATTTGATGAACTAAAAAAAGATGTTAAAGATAGATTTGAGTATTATAAAAATTTAGAAATTACAAAGTAAAACTTGTAATTTTTTTTCTTGTTTGAACTAAAAATATAGATATGATATAATAAAAATGAAAAAAGTTTGTAAAATTTAGGGGAATTTTACATGCGAGTCGGGAAAAAGAATAATAGGAGGTAATTTTTATGATATTAAAATGTACTAACGTATCAAAAAGTTTTGGAAAGAAAAAAATACTAAATAATATTTCATTTGAAATTGAAGAAGGAGATATTTTTGGTTTTATTGGTCCGAATGGTGCGGGTAAATCAACTTTGATTAAAACAATACTAGGTCTTTACAAGAAAGACAGTGGTGAAATTTATATTAATGGTTATGAAATTGAAGATTTTACTAATGCAATTAAAAAAGTTTCAGCAATAATTGAAACACCAGATTTCTACCAATATTTATCAGGTTATGATAATTTAAAAATGAGAGCAAGAATTTATAATGTAGGCAAAGATAAAATAGATGAAGTAGTAGATTTAGTTGGGCTTACAAATAGAATTAAAGACAAAGTATCAAAATATTCACTAGGTATGAAGCAAAGATTAGGTATTGCAATGTCTCTTTTAAATTCACCAAACTTACTAATACTAGATGAACCAACTAATGGATTGGACCCAGAGGGAATAAAGGATTTAAGAAGTCTTTTAAAAGATTTATCAAATAGTGGAGTAACTATATTTATTTCTAGTCATATTCTAAGGGAACTTGATAATTTTTGTAATAAAATATGCATGATTAAGAATGGTAGTATTGTAGAAACAACTTCTATTAATGCCTTAAAGCACAAGGATAATAATTGTGTATATATGATTGAAATAGATAATACAGAAAATATTAATTTATTATTTAAAAATGAAGTACTAGATAAGAACAGAATTAGAGTATGGTGCAATAGAGAATTTATTCCTGTGATAGTAGAAAGTCTTGTTAATAATAAGAACAAGGTATATGCAGTTTATGAAGAAGAAGTATCGCTTGAAGATGCATTTTTAGATAAGATAGGAGGTAATGAAATTGATTAACTTAATAATAAATGAAATTACTAAAATAGTAAAAAAACCTTCATTTTATATATTAATTTTAATATTATTGCTATTTGTTTTTGGTACTAACTACTTATATAAGTATAAATTAGGAGAAGATGGTTCTATAAAATCAAATCCAATTTCTATTGTGGAAGAGATAAGTAAATTAGAAATTGAAATGAATAAAACTAATGATATAGATAAAAAAGTATATAATAAAACAAGTATTGATGTATTAAAACTACGTGATAAATATGGTATTAATTCTTGGCAATCTTATTATATAAATAAAAAAGTATCAAATCTTATTAAAGAGATTAACAATGCATATTATGAAAATAAAGAAGTGGATAAATCTATTACCGAGGAATATGATAGATATATTAGTATTTTTGATAGTGGGAATTGGAAGCAGCTTATATATGATGAAATAGATAATATTAAAGAAGAAATAAGTCTTTATGAAGAAGAAAAAATTAATGGTTCTTATGATGAAAATATAGATAAAATGATTAATATTAAAAACCAAATAATAAGTGCCTTAGAAAAAAGATTAGAGTATGATGTACCTTATAATAATGGTTACTTAAATAATGCGATGAACATATATCAATATAATGAAACAAACTTTGTTGACAAGAGAGATGAAAGTGAGTACTATTTATCAGAATATATAGTAAAATCAAGAGAAAATATAAATAGAGTAAATGATGAAAGAGGTATAATAGTTAATTTTTATAAAGAATATGGACTAATTATAGTAATTATATTTACAATACTTACAAGTGGAATAGTTGTAGACGAAGTAAACAAAGGCACTATCAAGCAACTCTTAGTAACGCCTAATAAAAGATATAAGATATTGCTGTCTAAGTATTTAACAGGTATTATAATTATATTGTTTTTAATACTTATTACATTCTTAATGCAACTTTTAATTGGTGGTACAATGTTATCGTTTAGAAGTCTAAGGATACCTTTTGTGTATTATGATTTCAATTTAAAACATGTTGTTACTATGAATATATTTAAATATTTTTTAATTCTTACTTTATATAAAATGCCAATGTTTATTATTTTAAATACTGTATTATTATTTTTAAATGTATTTACTAACAATAAAGTAATAACTACAATATTGGTAATTGTTTTATATGCTTCTAATACTATGTCTATTGGTTTATCAAATGATTTTAATGCTTTAATGTATTATATTGGTACTCATTTTG
This sequence comes from uncultured Bacilli bacterium, assembly GCA_934130375.1. Classification (GTDB taxonomy): domain Bacteria; phylum Bacillota_I; class Bacilli_A; order RF39; family UBA660; genus CAG-1193. The sequence goes on along the minus strand of CAKOXW010000005.1, from coordinate 11,478 downwards.
ATTTATCTATATATAGATTTGGTATGATAATAGAAAATACTGATTTAAATTTATTATTATCTTTATTTGTTATAATCGCGTATTTTATAGTGTTAATCGTACCTACATTTGTAATATTTAATAAAAAGGATATAAAAAATACATAAAATGTGTTAGAATTATTATCGGGTGATTAGTTATGAATATTATTGGTTTAGTATTAACTTTGGTGCTAGGAAGTTTTATATTAATAGGTGTTTATTTAGTTCATTTATTTAAAAATAAAGATAAGTTTTTACTTATCTCTTTGTCTATGGCTTTTGGAGTAATGATTTCATTATTAGTTTTAGAAATAATTCCTGAGGTAATAGAAATATTTACAGAAAAATATAATATTTTAAGTTCAGTATTATTAATATTGCTATTTACATCTATAGGATTTTTAATATTAAAAATACTTGATAGATTTGTACCTGAACATGATAGTAATAATTTATCTCATATTGGAATAGTTTCTAGTATTGCAATAATTATTCACAATATAATAGAAGGTATGGCAATTTATAACACAGTTGTAAGTGATTTAAACACAGGTATATTACTTAGTTTAGGAGTAGGACTTCACAATATTCCTCTTGGCATGGCAATAAGTAGTACAACGTATAAAGATAATAAAAAATCAACAATCCTTGTTGTATTAATTGCATTATCAACTTTTATTGGAGGACTTTTAATAGCGCTTTTCAATGTATCAAATGAAATTATAATGGGTATATTACTATCTATAACAATAGGTATGCTTTTATATATAAATATCATAGAATTATTGCCAAGGCTTGTTAGTAGTAACAATAAAAAAACAGTAGTACTTAGTGTACTATCTGGAATAATTATATTAATAATAAGCGTTTTATTAGGATAAGGAACTATTTTAGTTTCTTATTTTCTTTATAATAATTATATGCGGTTAGTATTTGCATTATTGCTGTAATAACTGTAAATATATCTAATAATACATCAAGGTTGTATTTTAAAGTTAATACTCCAATTAATAGAGTTATAAATAAAAACCAAGTTTTAACCTTGCCGTATATAGAACTAGAATGATTATCAACTGATTTTGATTTTATATAACTAATACTATTTATAATAGATATTACTAATTCTAAAACTAGAGTAACTATAAATAATTTACTTACCTTAAATATAAGAGTAGTAGATGATAGTAATGCAAGTGCTTTATCAGACAAAACATCAACTATTTTACCATAATTAGAAACAACTCCCCATTTTCTTGCAAAGTAACCATCAAAAGCATCACTTAAAAGGGCAAGTGTAAATAATATTGCAAGTAAATAGTAGTGTTCAGTTAAAAATAATGCCGGAATAAAAAGTGAAAATATCAACCTATAAGTTGTCAAAATATTTGGAATATACTTTTTCATAATGTACCTCATTTAATTCTATTTTGTAAATTAATTAATTATTCATTGAAATATTATAAATACTCTAATATAATAATAATATAAAATAAAGAATTTGGCAAACTAATAATGGAGGTATTTATGTTAATTTTATGTCTTAAAGTATTTTTTGCAAGAATATTAGATGTTTCACTTGGAACAATAAGAACTATGTTTGTAGTAAAAGGGAAAAGATTAAAGGGTGCATTAATTGGATTTTTTGAAGTACTTATATGGTTTTTAGTAGTAAGAGAAGCTCTTCAAACGGGTGTTGATAACATATTTGTAGCAGTATCATATGCATCTGGATTTGCAATTGGAACTTATATTGGTGGTTTTTTATCAAGCATATTGATAACTGGAAAAATAGGTGTTCAAGTATTTACTGATTCAAAAGATTTAATCGAAGTACTAAGAGATAAAAATTATGCAGTATCAGTAATTGAATGTCATGGCTATAATGAAACAGATAAATATATGCTTTATATAAACATAGATAAAAAGAAAGAACGTGAACTAAGAAATATAATTAAGGAAAATGATAAAAATGCTTTTATTGTTGAAAATGAAACTAATTTAGTAGTAAATGGTTACTTTAAATAAATATATGTGAAACTTTTTTGAAAAGAAATTCAAGAAAAAGTTTCACATTTTTAATATCTAAGTGTCTAAAACTAAGAAAATTTATCTTAGTTTTTTTATTAATTATAAATTTTTTTAAACTTTTTTAATTTTTTTTCAAAAATTTAGGGGAAATTTAAAAGTTTTAGGGAATAAACATATAGGGAGTGATTTTATGAAAGGAGTACTTCAGAGAAATATTAAGGATTGTGGTATTGCGTGTTTACTTACAATTATCAAGTATTACAAGGGTTCTAATACATATTCTAATCTATATTATTTGACTAAATGTGATAATAACGGTACAAGTGCACTAAACCTTATTAATGCATCAAATAAATTGGGTTTTTATAGTAGAGGAATTAAATGTGATATTGATAATTTAAGTAATATCTATTTACCAGCAATATGTCATGTAATTATAAATAACTATAACCACTATGTAGTTTTATACAAAGTAACAAAAGATAATATTTATATTTTTGATCCTGCAACAGGGAATAAGAAATTAGATATTTCTTCATTTAGAAGTATATGGAGTGGAGTAGTTATTGAATTAAAACCATTTAGAAAATTAGATAATATAAAAGAAAATTATAATGAATTTAAGTTGATTATAAGAAGTAATTGGTACCATTACTTTAAAATATTTCTTTTATCAATTCTAGGTATTATTTTGTCTTTAGTGTCTAATTTCTATTTTAAGTTTTTAATTGAATATGATGACATTAAAAACATACTAATATTTTTTTCAATAATAATATTAATAAAAGAAATAATGGAGTACTTAAAAAATAGAAGTATAATAAAACTTGATAAGAAAATAAGTAATAGTTTGTATATTAAAACCAATGAAAAATTATTATCACTTCCAATAAATTATTTCAATAGTAGATGTAAAGGCGATATAATTACTAAGGTTAATGATATTGAGTATATAAAAGAATTATATTTAAAAATGCCAATATATGTGTTAATCGATACTTCTATGATTATATTTATATCAATAATACTAGTAGGAGTTTCTAAAATATTATTTTTATATTTTATCTTAATCGCACTTATCTATTTAGTAATAATACTTCTAACTAACAAATGTGAAGCTAAATTAATAAGAGAAAATCAGGATTCAAATAGTGATAAAAATATAGTTTTGTTTGAGAACATTAGAAATATAGAAACAATAAAAAACATAAATATAGAAGACTATAGACATAATAAATTTAAAAATAAGTATCAAACATATGAAAAGTCAGTAGTAGAATATTCATATTATAAAAATAAAATAGAGATATTTAAGAATATTATTGTTTCGCTAGGAATTAACATTATACTATATTTAGGAATTATATTAGTAAAACAAGGTAGTATGGAAATTAGTAATTTAATATTATTTTATTCTATAATGATATATTTTATTGAACCATTGAATGATATTGTTTTAATTAGAACGATATTAAAAAATGGTATAAATGCTATAAAAAGAGTTAATGAAATATTTAGTATTACTTCTAATGATACTAACAAGATTATAAGTAATTATGATATAAAAATAAATAATTTATCTTTTTCTTATGATGGTTATAAAGATATACTTAAGAATATAGATTATAAAATACCATATAAATCTAAGTTACTAGTCTTAGGTAATTCTGGTATTGGTAAGTCAACTTTATTTAAGATAATTAATAAATCATATGAAGTGGATAGTAATAAAGTATTAATTGGTAATGTAGATATTAATAATGTTAATTCTAAAATAATAAGTTATGTATCTCAAGATGAAATGCTATTTAATGATACACTTCTTAATAATATAGTACTAGATAAAGATAAGTCTATTGATGAAATTATAAAAATAACTAATGTTGATAAGATAATGAATAATAAAAATATTAGTTTTAATAATGTTATAGAAGAGGGTGGTACTAATCTTAGTAGAGGAGAAAGACAAAAGATTATACTTGCTAGAACATTGCTTAGAAATAATAGGATTATAATATTAGATGAGGCCTTAAATGGCTTAGATTTTAGTGAAGAAAAAGAAATATTAGAAAGAATTATATGTAAATTTAAAAATAGTACAATAATTTATATTAGTCATAATAGAGATTTAATTAATTTATTTGATAATATTATAGAATTCAAGGAAGGAGGAATTTATGAAGTTATTGGATAAGAAAGAATTAAGTTGTATTAATGGTGGTTTTGCTTTATCTAAGTGGTTAATTATTGGAGGAATAGTGTCTTTTGTTGTGGGTATTATTAGCGGATATACACATAAAATGAAATGCGAATAAGGAGGAATTATGGAATTAAATAAAGAACAATTAACAAAAGTTGTAGGAGGAGTATCAGGTGCAGTATTATCAACTATAGTAAGAGGTTTTAAATTAGCATTTGATATGGGAAGACATTTAGGTAGTTCAATTAGAAGATTTTTTACAAGAAATTATTGTTAAGAAAAAAAGACCATTTTTTGGTCTTTTTATATGTCTAATACTTGAGTTTTAGATTCCTCTGTTTCCTTAAATGGTTTAGGTTCAACTTGCACTTTGTTAATAGCTTGTTTTTGTTGAACCGATTGTGTTTGAGGATTTACTTGTTGCTGCACTGGTTGAGATTGTTGCTTAACTGTCTGTTGTTGTACAGGTTGTTGTTGTACAGGTTGTTGAACTGTTTGCTCATCTTTAAATAAACTATTAGCATCATCTTTAAATATTTGATTTTGTGTAGTAGGTGCTGCTGCTTTTTTTATAGCATTCAAATTTAATTGAGTAGTTTTAGATAATTGTGTTTGCTCTAAAGCCCTATTTAAATCATATCTATAACTTGAAGAAGCCTTTTTATCTTCAATGTCATCATCAAGTTCAATTAATTTAATAACTTCTTCAAAAGTAGTGTAACCATTTATAACTTTTTCAAGTCCATCTTGAAGTAAAGTATTAACATCACTATTATATACTAAAGTACGTAACTCACTTTTTGGCATATTGTTACTAATTGCATCTCTTATTTCTTGAGTAATTAATAATACTTCATGAAGAGCAATACGACCTTTATAACCATTACCGCATTCTTCACAGCCAACAGCCATATACACTTCATTTACATCCATATCAAATACTTTTCTAAATATTTCTTTTTCATAATCACTAGTAGGTCTCTTTTTCTTACATTTATCACATAATTTTCTTGCTAATTTCTGAGATATAATTCCTTCAAGAGCACTTGCAAGCAAATATCTTTCAACTTCCATGTCAAGTAATCTTTCAATTGTATTTAATGAGTTATTGGTGTGGATTGTTGACAATACTAAGTGACCTGTGATTGATGCTCTAACGGCTATTCTAGCAGTTTCATTATCACGAATCTCACCAATCATGATGATATCTGGGTCCTGTCTTAATATTGAACGAAGTACATTGGCAAAGTTAAGCCCAATTTCACTATTAACTTGAACTTGGTTAATTCCTTTTATATTCATTTCTATTGGATCTTCTACTGTAATAATATTTCTCTCAGTTTTATTTAATTTTTGTAAAATAGAGTATACAGTAGTAGATTTACCACTACCAGTCGCACCAGTTACTAATATGATACCAGATGGAATGCTTATTAATTTAGATATCTTCTTAAAGTTTCTTTCACTAAATCCTAAATATTCAATTCCTTTTAAACTCATTGAATAATCAAGAATACGAATAACTATTTTTTCACCTTCATTAGTTGGAAGAGAAGATACACGCAGATCCATAGATTCGTCTTTTATAACCTGCTTAATCGCACCATCTTGTGGTAATCTTACTTCAGTTATATTCATTCCTGAAATAATTTTTATACGTGTAATTAAATTCTTTTTAATTGAATTTGGTATAGTTGTATAATCCATTAACTCGCCATCAATACGAATTCTAACTTTCATTTCCTCTTCTTCAGGGTCAAAGTGTATATCAGATGCACCCCTTTTTGAAGCGTCATAAAGTATTTCATTAACGACTTCAACTACGGGTAACTTCTCATAATCGAATGTTTTAATCATAAATTCCTCCCCAATTTTATTCTTTCCTACTTTTATAAAAATACATATGGTATTTATTATATTTTTATTATATAATATAAAAAAGAGAATATCAATAATTTTGGGGTGATAAAAGTGAAAAAAAATATAAATGGTTTTTTTCTTCCTGAAACAATAGTAGTTATATCTATAGTTGCAGTAGTATTATTAGGAGTTTTCCAAGTATTTTCTTCTGTTTTTTTAAGGTATACTGAAACAGAAAAGTATAATACAGTTAATTCGTTAAATGCGGTTGCAGCAGTACAGAAGTATTTAGAAAGTACTAGTGTTAACTTTGAAGATGTTTTAGGGGATGCTTATTATTTGGATTTAACTGATAATTATTCTTCTGAAATATTTAAAAGAATAAAAGAAGAATATAGTATTGATAAAACATATTTAATAGATTTAAACCAGTTATTTCAAGATGATAATATAGGTGTATTTAATGTAACTACTAGAAAATATTTAGAAACATTTAATAAACAAAATGGTATTATTTTAGTCGCAGTAGTTAATGGTAATGAATTTGCGTCATCAAAAGTAAGCGGTAGTCTTAGTGTTAAATTAATTGGCGATGAGAGTAATGAATATGCAGTTTATGTAAAATTAGGTAGTTCTTTTGTTGATCCAGGTTATAAAAATTGGAATGGCACAGAACCTACTAAAACATGGGAAGCACCACTTGATATTAATCAGGAAGGAACATATTACTTGGTATACGATTTTGATGGATATCTTGTAAGAAGAAAAGTTGTTGTAATTTCTAAAACAGATTTTGAGTATGACTACACTGGCAGTGTTCAAACTTTTACTGTCCCTGTTTCAGGCACTTATAAAGTGGAATTGTGGGGGGCAAGCAATTCCTATAAATCTGGAGGTTATGGTGCATATACAAGTGGTATTATAAACTTAAATGTTGATGAAAAATTATATGTATATGTTGGTCAAATGTCAAAAGCATCGTGTATCCCATATTCTAGTTGTGGTGGATTAGCATTTAACGGGGGTGGTGAAGGTGGCTATTTTACTGCTTCAAATTATTTATCTAGAAGTACTAGCGGAGCTGGAGCCACAGATGTTAGACTTGTATTGGGAAATTGGAATGATTCTATAAGCCTAAGAAGTAGAATAATGGTTGCAGGCGCTGGTGGCGGAGGCGGAAGGGCATCTGGTGAAGATGGAAGTGCTGGTGGATTAATTGGATATAGTGGATCACATGGCTCAACCAGTGGAATAATAGTTGGCAATGGCGGAACTCAAACAGCAGGAGGTACGGGAAAAAATGCCGGTTTATTTGGGATTGGTGGAAATGGATATATACTCTATCCTGGTTCGCCCAATAATAATGATGCAGGAGGAGCCGGAGGCGGATATTACGGAGGTGGAGGTGGCCAAAGCGGTGCGTCAACAGGTACTTCTAATGCAGGAGTAGGGAATGGTGGTGGTGGTTCATCATATATAAGTGGTCATACTGGTGCTGTTGCAATAATATCCGAAAGTGATTCAACACCAAAAAGTGGTTGTACAACAGGTACAACTAATAATTCTTGTAGTATTCATTATAGTGGTAAAATGTTTACAAATACTATAATGATAGATGGACAAGGCTACAATTGGACAAATGAAAAAGGTGAACAAGTACAAATGCCAAGTCCAAGTGGTGTAAGTTATGCTACTGGAGAAGGACACTATGGAAATGGTTATGCCAGAATAACATTGGTAACTAGTAGTGAAAATAGTAATGAAACTGGGTAATTAGTTAAAAAGGACTAAAGTAAGAATATATAATGGAGCACTACCTGATGCTGAAATTCAAGGAAATTACAAAGTAGATAATAGCAATTACAAAATTAATTAATTACAATACTTTCCATATAAAGAATATAAATGTAGAAATTACTGCATGCAATATTCTTGCTATAAAATATGGAAAGTATTTTATTTTAGTGTCACTTATGATAGCAAGCACTTGCATATGAACTGATAATCCCCCAAAAGAAATAAAACTTATTGCAAGCATAGCTTTTGTATTTAAAGAGACATCTAATATATTAAGTTTGCTTAAACCACCAGTCATTTCAAAAATACCATTTATAATTACGCTAATAAAATCAGGTATATCCAAATTACTATTAATAATGCTTGTTAGTATAAGAAATACACTAATAGTTCCTAAAATCAAAAGTAGAGTATTTATAGAACTAGTAATGGATTTTTTAAATATTTCTCCAATTGATGCATTACTATTAATCTTACTTATTGCTTTTTTTATTGAAACATTTTCTTTTTTATAATCACTAATGTAATAATTTCTAAATAAAAATCCAATAAACAAATTACCTACGTAGTGACAAACAAGTATAGGTATACCAATTTCTTTTGAATGTAAGAACAAGGTTATTGTTCCTAAAATGAATAATGGGTTTGAAAAGTGTGTGAATGTTAATAATTTAGTGGCTTCATTCTCATTTATTTCATTATTTATAAGTAGTTCTTTTATGTATTTTGCGCTACTTGGAAATCCTGAAAGCATACTTAAAATAATAATAAAAGACGAATTTCCACTTATTTTAAATAACCTATACATTACTTTTTTAGTTAATTCACCTAAAAAAAGAGGTATTTTTAAATCTATTAGTATACTTCCTATAATAAGAAAAGGAAATAATGATGGGAATACACTATTTTTCCATATATTAAAAGAATAAATAACTGTTTCTACTACTAATTTATTTTTTATTAAAACTTGAGAACATATAATAATGCTTACAACTAAAATAATTAAATTTTCAATATTTTTTTTCATAATTAATTTTATTCATAATATTAAAAAAATAATCATATTAATTAGTGAAAGAGAGGAATTTTAATGAAACAAATTGTGCCTTTTACTAAGGAAATTGAACTTAAAACAAATGTAGATGAAATTACTAGTATTTCACTTGATAAGTCATTTAGAGGGTTAGAAAATAATGAACTTAGTGGAAGTTTTGATTTATATTTTGAATATAAGGAAAATGATATTAGTGTAGATTCTAAAGAATACAGTGAAATAATACCTTTTAATATTGATATTGACACTAAATACGATACTACTTCAGCAACTTGTGATATTGATGATTTTTATTATGAAATTGAGGATAATAGGGTTATACTTCACATAGATGTTTTAATTGATGGACTTTCATATAAGGAGGAAGAGGTAAATAATATAGTTTTAAAGCATGATGATAGAAAATTAGAATTAGAAGAAGAAAAAGTTGAAGATAGAAATACTGAAGAAGAAACGCAAGACTTATTTAAAGATGAGCAAAGCCCAGTTAAATTAGAAGTTAAAGAAGATATTAAAAGAGATACTAAACCAATATTTGAAACATTTGATGCAACTAAAGAAACTTATGTAACTTATCATGTTCATATAGTAAGAGAAGATGATACTGCCGAATCAATATGTCAAAAATATGAAATATCTAAAGAAGAATTGTCTTATTATAATGATATTGCAACAATTAAAATGGGTGATAAATTAATCGTACCTACATATAAGAAATGAAAATATTAGATAGTTTATTTGGTAAGAATGCTAAGGTTGTATGTAAAAAAGGTAAGTGCATAATTGCTAAATGTGATAATAATATGTATGCAGTTAAAAAGAATTGTGAGAATGTAAAAAAAACTTATGAATATTTAGAGTCTAGAAGTTTTGAATATTTTCCTAAAATTGTAAAAAGTAATAATGAATATAATGCATTTGAGTACATTAATGAAGTAAATAATCCAATGGAACAAAAAGCATTTGATATGGTTAATTTATTATCTATGTTACATAATAAAACTACATTTTATAGAGAAATGGATAAAGATGAGTATAAAGAATTATTTGAGAATATTCAAAAAAGGATTAATGATGTAGCGTACTATTATATAAATTTAATAAATATGATAGAAACTAAAATATTTATGAGCCCATCAGAATATCTAATTGCAAGAAATATATCTAAAATTCTAGGGTCACTAGAGTATTCTAGAAAAACTATAAATGATTGGTATGACATTGTTAAAAATAATGCTAAAAAAAGAGTAAGCTTAATATATGATAATGCTGATATTAATCATGTGCTAAGAGATAAAGAGTTATATTTAATAAATTGGGAAAAAGCAAAAATAGATATTCCAATATATGATTTATATAAATTTTATAAGAAATATGCACTATATTTTAACTTTAAAGAATTACTAAAATATTATGAAGATAAATATCCACTTTTAGATGAAGAAAAAATGCTTTTTAATGTTTTAATATCAATCCCTGAAGTAATTACATTTAAAGATACAGAAATAGAAAATTGTAAAAAAATAAAGAAAATGATTGATTATATTTATAGAACAGAACTTATTGTAGGACAAATACCATTATCGGAAAAATAATGGTTTTTTTTTGTACTATTTTATGGTATCATATATATGTAAAATAGAGGTGCTATATGAAGAATAATAAAGGATTTGTTTTATCAACTTATGTATATATGTTACTAGTATTTTTCTTACTTATGTTAACAGTTATGTTATCAGTGCTTGGTAATAGTAAGTTACTTGCTAATAAAATGAAAGAAGGATTAAGTAAAATATTAGGTGCAAATGGTGGAAGTGTAAGTATAATTTTAAAAGGTAATAAAGAGGATTATACGTTTTTAGGTATGGAATATAATGATCCTGGTTATATAGCTAAATCTAGTGATGGTGAGTATATAGAAGCAAATATTAGTTCCAATATAGATATTACAAACTTGGGAACTTATAAAATAACTTATACAGTTAATAAATTTGGTAAAACTGCAAGTGTTGAGAGAATAGTTACAGTAACTGATGGGTCATTTGATTATGATTTTAGTGAAAGAGAAGAAGAGTTCATAGTACCACTTGATGGTTACTATAGACTAGAAGCATGGGGAGCGCAAGGAGGATATGCCTTAAACGAAACATATAGAGGGGGATATGGAGGATATGCAACAGGACTTGCATATTTAACAAAAGGGACAAAATTATATATAAATGTAGGGGGAAAAGGAACAAATGCATTGGTAAAAGCAACAAAATATTCAGGAGGATATAATGGAGGAGGTCCTGGAAAAGGTGGAACCGATTACATAGCAGGAGGCGGAGGAGGCGCCACACATATAGCAGTAAGTTCAGGATTGTTATCTACATTCGAAACAAATATGCAAGATGTATTAATTGTAGCAGGAGGCGGAGGAGGCGCCGGATATTATAGTGGATCAGTTTATGGAATAGGAGGAGAAGGGGGAGGAATCCTAGGAGGAAGAGGAACAGTAAATTCAAATGCGAATACTA
>CAKOXW010000004.1 GCA_934130375.1 uncultured Bacilli bacterium | reverse complement strand
TGGAAAAAATTTATTAAAAATGAGATATAAATACGAATGTATAAATAAGATATTAACAAATGGAATTGAAATAAGAGATGTTGCAGATATACTTGGACATAGAAATGTAGAAACAACAGAAAATTATTATATTTCAAGTACAGAAAAATCTAAACGATTAGCAACTGATGTTTTTGATAAGATAACAAAATCTGAAATTATAGAAGAAATTATTAAATATAAATAATTAAATATAAATAATTGGATAGATCCATTGATAAAAATGAATATTTATAGTATAATAAATGTGCAAAAATACAAAACGCACATTGGTAAATATATGATATAGATAGTATAATGACCGTAGTAAATGAATGCAAACATTGTTTGCGATTTGTTTGCAAGAGAGAAATATTTATAATAACAAAAATACTATAAATATTATAAATATAATAGATTACCAAGACGCTAAAGCCTTGAAATATCAATAATATTATAAATATTATAAGTATTATAAATATGGGAATTCCTACAACATGTGGCAGCGGTAAGAAATATAAACAATGTTGTGGTAAATAAACCAGTAAACCCGCATAAAATAAGGGATTGCGGGTTTTTTGTTACTTACAATTTTTAGGTAATTTCACCTTAAAAAAGGCGTTTAGATAAGTTTTTTTGCTAAATCAGCCTTAAAATTTAAAAAGTGTGTTATAATATTATTAGGAGAAATTACTATGGAAGATAAAAATATTATTTATAATAAAACAAATGATAATATAACACCAATTGATACATCAGCAAAAGACTTTGCTTTTGAAGCTGATGCAGCAAAGGCAAGAAGACAAATGGAAGAAAGAGCTAGAGTTATGAATCAACCAATTGATACATCAGCAAAAGATTTTGCTTTAAAAGCTGAATTAGAAAAAGCAAAAAGAGCACTAGAAGAGCAACAAACTATGTATCAAGATATTGATGTAACACATAAAACTAGATAAAAAATGAATTTATGAATTCAGTCTTTGAATTCTTCTTATTTTGATAACTAACCAAAAGATAATATATGAAAAAATAATTGCTAAATCTATTTTTTAGATAAGTTATTAGATAAGTTTAAACTGCATTGTCAGAAAATTAGACATAACTTTTTTACAATTTCTGAGTAATTTATTAAAATTTCTGAGTAAGAAAGACCAATTTTAAAGCAAGAAATTACAAGGTTGTTTTAATATTTTACCATGTGGATCCGGAAAGAAGTATAAAAACTGTCACGGAAGATAATAAAAATACCACAAAAGCCCAGTAATTATGGGCTTTTTTCATATTCCAAAAACTTCAGAAATTTTTTTAGATACCTTTTTGGATACCATCTGCTGAGTATCTAAAAGGTATCTAGATACCCAAAAATTAGGTAAAAATACAAAATTTTTGCATTGTTAAAAATCACAGTATTTCCTTTATTTATAAGGATTTACAAAGATTTTACTTTCAAAAAAAGATGAAATTGTGTCCAATGCCAAAATGACATTGGTAAGCGAGTTTAAAACATATAATATTAAATAAAAATAAAGAATAATATGGTATAATGTTTATAGGAGGGTTTTATGGAAATGGGGCAATTAAAACAAATATTAATACAATCTTGGAATTTGGAAACATGCTCACCAGGATTAAGAGATAAATGGAATGAAGAAAATCCATCAATAGGACAATGTGCAATTACAGCTCTAATAGTAAATGATTTCTTTGGCGGAAAAATTATGAGATGCATGGCATCATCCGGAAGTCATTACTACAATATAATAGATGATGAACTTGTTGATTTAACAGTAGAACAATTTTTAGGAGAAATTCCTCAATATGAAAATGGTGAAGAGAGAAAAAGAGAATATTTGTTAAGTAACAAAGATACAAAAAATAGGTATGAGAAATTACTTTATAATTTAAAACAGTCAATTAGACAGTTTCAAGGCAAACAGTTCAAATTAATTGATTGCAATGGACAAGAGTATTTGAGTAATACTCCAGGAACATTAGCTGGCAATAGAAAATTAAAAATATACGGAAGACTTGACTGCCAATCAGCCAAAAGATGGATTGAAAAAGGTTATTATATTTCAAATAGAGTTTTTTTTCAAAATGAAGGTATAGCAATTGCTGCCGGATATCGTCCATGTGCAAAATGTATGCCTGATAAATATAAAGAGTGGAAAAATGACCAAATAAGAAAAAATAGATTTCAAATGTGTGCTGATCAAAGAACACAATTTATGTCAGAAGAAGTTTCACAAGAATTTAGAGATTTTTTACAATTATGTAGTAACCAACTTTATCTTGATGAAGATGGAATGGTAAAACAGAAGAAGAAAAAGTTATAAAAATTGCAATACAAAAAATATTCGAAAAATACTAATTTTTGAATTTTAGATACTTTTTTAGATACCTTCTGCTAGGTTTCCCGAGTGCTCTCGGAAGCTCCCAAGTGCATTCAATAGCCGAAAAGAGTCAAAAAAAGCTCTGGAAAGCTACCAAAACACCTACTATAAAAATCCATGTGGAAGTGGTAAAAGTATAAACGATGTTGTGGTAAAACCTACAAACCTGCATAAAATAAGGGATTGCGGTTTTTTTTATTACAATATTTAAGTAATTTCAGGAATGGCTTTTGTCTTAGATATAGTTTAGATACTCTTTAAAAATGTTGTAAAACGCATATAGAAATATATTTTTCAAATTGAATACAAAACTTATCTAAATTGAATTTTATTACTCAAAAGCAATAAATAATAAAATTGATGGCAAAAAGAATGAATAGAGTGTATTAAATAAATATACTCTGTTTTTCTATATGAAACCTTGATATGCAAATTGCAAATTAATTTTTTAAAATGCCACTAAATCAAGTAAAAAATTATCAATTTACTACTATATCAATAAATAATATGTTATTATGATTATAGGATGGTGATAGTATGGCAAATCGTAATATGGCTGAAAAAGCAATTCAACTTGTAGAAAAATGGGGTGCGGGTAAGATTGCTATTGGCTCAAAGTATAAATTAAAAGGATCAGATAGAATTCTTGAATTGATAGAGTGTGAAGGATACCCTAATGGAAAGTTTTTGTTTAATGATGGTGAGGAATTTAATGTTGGAAAATATTTTAATGCCTTTTTTATAGAACATACTTTAAATCTAAGTGATGAACAAGAAACAACTCCTGTATATGATGAAGATGTTTGGGATGAAATGCATAAAAAATTTAATAAAGGTGGAGATAAAAATATAATTACTACTTTTGCATCTTCTCAAGAAAATGAGGGATTTCATGATATTATGCTTTTAGATGTTTCAAAAATTATTGAGGATATACTTGATAATAAAACTGCTGTTGCCGATAAAATGTTAAATGTTTTGCAGGGCTACCTAAATGAAAATAATTTTCCGCTATTTACAAAAGAAAAATTATATGTGCTATTTGGTCGCTGTCAATTTGTGAAAACAAATCACGATAATGTATTAAAAGTTAAAGTGAAGGATAAAGAAATTGGATATCTAGTTGCTGATAGTAACAAATATATTTTCGTACCTAAAAATATTAAACTTTCAAATGAATATTCATATGAAAATGATAATTCTATTGGATTTTATTATGCTGCTGAAAGTTATTTAGATGTAGCATTATCTACAATTAATAATTATAAGGAACATTTCATTCCGGTTTATAATAATTCTGATAATAGAAATAAACAATATCTGGGTTATCAAATGGATTCAACTATTAAAACCTTGTTAGCTTTTTCTTGTGAGTGCTATTTAAAAGCGCTGTTAATGTCTAGTGGTAAAAGTATAAATGATATGAAAGATTTAGGGCACAGTCTAACAGTTTTATTCACATCATTAGATGATGAAACTATTGGCAAAGTATTTTCGTATATGGAAAGAAATGGGTATAATATTTCCTTACAAAAAGTCTACGAAACAAATGATTTAACTGAAAAATTTATGTTAGATTTAGCAAAAAATGATGATGCATTTACCGATATAAGATACTCAGCTGAAAATGACAAAAATACTGATTATGATTTTTTATATAGATTTGCTTTATCTCTAAGAAATTCTACTGAAAAAGAGTTGTTCCAAAAATCACCTTTTTCTAATTCTATTGAAGAAAATATTCATAAAAAGTAATGGTAGGGGTTTTAATAGTATAAGTGATGCTTGCTTAATAATTAATAAAGTAGGTGGTATTATGAATATAGATAAAAAGTTATTAACAAACGATTTAAAAAGATTAAGAAGTTATGTAGAAAATGGTAGAAAAGATGATGTTAAATATGAGTATGCAAGATTATATTGGTTTAATGAAACTTGTAGAGATTTATTTGATTTGGGTTATGAAGATGTTGATTTAACAGAACAAGATTATGAAATGATAAGATTGTTTGAAAAGAAAGAAAAAAGAAAATTACTAGAATTCATAAAAAAAAATATAGACGTTTTGCGTGGAATTGATAATTTTGTTAAAAGACTAGATGCAAATGGATTTGATGCCTTAAATTGGTGTAATTTAAAACAATTTAATGAGAACGAAATAAAAGATATTATGTTATCTTATTATAGTACATTTGGTAATAAGACTTATCTGATAGCAAAGAAACATTTTGATGAAAATAGAATATCATTAAACCATGGTAATAACTATCAAGGATATTACATATATTCAACTAATATACAAGATGGGTATATATATTTAAATGATGAACTAATTGATACATCGGTAGTTGCAGACTTGGTCCATGAATTAGGACATGCTTATGATTTTAATACATTTATCATTCCTCAATCTAAAAAATATTCAAATATTAGAGATCCATATTTAGAAGTTCCATCAACTTTTTTTGAAATTGATTTTCTTAATTATTTAATATCTCAAAATATAGATAGAAAAGGCGCAAGAACATTAAAAAATTCAAGAGTATATCAATTAGTAACTGATGATGATTTTGAATTTAGTGATTATTCTAAGGAATTAAGAGAAAATTTGATGTATAAATTAGGTTATTATTTTGCGTTCCATTTATGCGAAACGTGTGAAAATAAAGAAAAATTTTTAAAACAATTCAATAATTTTTTAACATCGAGATGTGAGGCAGATATTGAAACATTACTTGGTTTTGTAGGGTTAAATTATGAAGAATTTTTAAGTGGTGATATAATTATGCATCCACTTCTTAGTAATAATAAAATACTTTCTAAAAATTTAAATTATTAATATGTCAATTTGACATATTTTTTATTTTTTGCAGTCTTGTTTATGATATAATTAATATAATAGTAGAGGTAAAATATGGAAGTAAAGAAGTACTACAAAGATATTGATTTAATTAGATTGTTTTCATGCATTGCAGTTTTTTTCTACCATTTAAATATTTTAAGTGGTGGCTATTTAGCGGTATGCATATTTTTTGTTATAAGTGGATATCTTTCATGTGTTTCTTTGTTTAAAAAAAATAAAATATCTTTAAAAGGCTATTATAAAAATAGATTAATTAAGTTGTATTTGCCACTTCTCATTGTTGTTTTTGTATCAATATCAATAATATCATTATTTCCAAGTATTAATTGGTTTAATTTAAAAAATGAAACAACATCTGTATTGTTTTCTTATAATAACTTTTGGCAATTAAGTGCTAACCTTGATTATTTTCAAAGACATACCTCATCACCGTTTATGCATTTTTGGTATATTTCAATTTTATTTCAATTTGATTTAGTATTTCCTTTTATTTATATGTTTATTAGAAAAATCGAAAGTAAAACAAATAAATACTTTGTTTGTGCATTAAGTATCATTGTTTCTATTGCAGCTACAATATATTTTTATATTGTTAGTTTAAACGGTAATGTAATGTTTTCTTACTATAATACTTTTTCTAGAATATTTTCGTTATTATTTGGTGTTTCGTTAGGTTTAGTTCACTCATACTTTGGAAATATCGTACCAAGTTATATAACAAAGAATTCAACAAAAAATAAAGTCATTACTGCGTATTTATTTCTTCTTACTTACTTATTTATATTTATAGATGGTAGTTTTAAATATTCTGCAATAAGTATGATTGCGGTATCACTTATAAGTTGCAGATTAATTGAGTACGCAACTATGGATGATGATACTAACTTAAACATATTTCGTAAAATAGTAAAATCATTGTCAAGTATAAGTTACGAGATTTATTTAATACAATATCCAGTGATATTTTTGTTTCAATCTCTTAATCTACAAGGTATGGAAGTTGTAATAATACTAATTACAATAATGCTTTCATATTTATTAAATTATGCACTTAAATCTAAAAGTAAGAATTTAATAAAGTATATATTGTTATTTATATTTATAGTAATTTCTTTGTATGGTGGTTATAAATATATTACTTCTACAGACTATACTAAGGAATTAAAAGAGTTAGAGACTCAACTTGCAATAAATCAAAAACTAATAGAAGAAAATCAGAAGAAATATATCGAGGAATTATCTAAGGAAAAGGAAAATTGGAACCAAAAAATAGAAGAGTTAAAAAAAGACAAAAATAAGTTAAAAGATGTTGTTACTAATACGCATATTACTGGTATAGGGGATTCTGTTATGCTGGGTGCGATAAATGATTTATATAAAACTTTTCCAAAAGGATATTTTGATGCGAAGACATCAAGAACAGATTGGCAAGTTAGTCCAATTGTAAATGACTTAAAATCTAAGAACATTTTAGGTGATGTTATTTTAATAAATTTAGGTGCGAATGGTGATTGTCCTGATAATTGCAAAGTTAAAATAATGGAAGATTGTGCTGGTAGAGATATATTTTGGTTAAATACTACAAATTCGAAAGATTTTAATAATAGATTAAAAATATTAGAAGAAAAGTATTCTAATCTTCATATTATTGATTGGAATAAAATATCTAAAGGGCATAGTGAATATTTCTTTGCGGATGGTATTCATTTAACAGAAGTAGGTAGAAGTGCTTATGCAACTGCAATATATGATAGTATTTATAATTATTATTTAAATATAATTGATGCTTCAATTAATAAAGTAACTAATGAATTTGAAGAAAAGTATAAAAATAGAATTAGTTTTTATGGTAATGATTTACTTTTAAACATATTTGATTATATAAATGTTAAGGATGCTAGTTATAGTATCAACAAGGATTATAATTTTGAGATATTAAAAGAAGAATTAAGCGAAGCAATAAATAGAAAAAATTTAAATTATAAAGTTGTTTTAGTATTCGATAAGAATTTTGAATTATCAAATGAGCAATATAACGAAATTATAACTATGCTTTCTAATTATAAATTATATGTAGTTTTAGTAGACAATATTGATATTGATAAATCTAAAATTAGTACAATAGAATTTTATAAAGAAATTGAAAATCATCCTGAATATTTAATGAAAGATAAGGTACATTTAACAAATGATGGTAATAAAAGATTAAACGAACTTATTATTGAAAATCTAAAATAGATAATGTTGGCATTATTGCTAAAACAATATCTTTTTTGTATAATCATATTGATATGCTAGTTTTATAACATAATAAAAAACTTATACTAAAAAAAGAAAGAAGGTGTAGTCGAGACTTATTCTCGGCATAATTATGATTGAAATAATAAGTATTGCTTTAATAATAATTGGAATTGTTTCTTTTATATTTGGTATATTTATAATGAAAACTAATAAATTAAAACCAGTAAAGAGGGAAAATAACGGAAGATATGCTATATTAATACCAGCAAGGGATGAATCTCGGGTAATAGATGGGTTGCTTACTAGTATTGATAATCAAACTAGAAAGATTAATTCTAAGGATGTATATGTAATAGTTGAGAGTATGTCTGATAAAACTGTTGATATAACTAGGAAACATAATATGAATATAGTGCTTAGGCATGATTTAACAAAAAAAAGAAAGGGTTATGCTCTTGACGATGCGGTTAAAGAAATATTATCTAAAAATATTAGATATGATGCTTATTTTATATTTGATGCAGATAACGTTCTTGATAAGAATTATATTAAAGAAATGGAGAAATCAATAAATAAAGGGTATGATATAGGTATTGGTTATAGAAATACTAAGAATAGCAATAATTTAGTTAGTGCAGCATCTTCTCTTACTTTTTCAATGGTAAATACTATTGCAAATGAGATGAAAGTAAAATATCATAATAGTTTAACTATTTCTGGAACTGGATATTATATTAGAGGGTATTTAATTGAAAAATGGGAAGGATTTATATTTCATACTTTGACAGAAGATTATGAGTTTACTCTTTATAGTACATTTAATGATTTAACAAGTACTTATAATAAAAAAGCAATATTTTGTGACGAACAACCAACTTCATTTATCGTATCAATTAAACAAAGAGCAAGATGGGCAAAGGGTTATTTTCAAGCAAGATGTAAATATATTTCTAATATGTATAATGAAAATATTATTGAAGGACCTAATTCATCATCTAAGATAAATGGGTTTATAGGGATTAAACCAATAATAAGTATAATAGTTGGTGTACTTCTATTTTTAATAAATGCATTAATTACTAAGCCATTTAATGTATTCTTAAAATACCTTGTTGTAATACTTTTATCTATTTATATAGTGCTTTTTGTATTTACATTTATAATGATTATGAAAGAAAAGATGCATTTAAATATGAGTTCTAAAATGAGAATTAAAGTAATATTTTATAATCCAATTTTCTTAGCAAGTTATTTAATATGCGTTTTAGTGCTTCTTTTTGATAGAAACTTAGGTTGGGATAAAATTGAACATAAAAAAAATTAGTTGTACATTTGTGCAACTTTTTTATGTTGATATCATTTTTATAGTGCAAACTTATTATAAAATTACACAAATATATATTTAGCTTTTTAATATATTTCATAATACTTATTGACATGTGAGTGAGTATTCAACTATAATATAATAGTTGAACGAATATTCAATTATGGAGGAAATATGTCTAAGAACGAATTTGTGTGTGATTGTAATGTAATTCATGATAATTTGGTTAATGAAGTAAAAAATAGTATGCCTGATGAGTACACATTTAATAATCTTGCTGATTTATTTAAGTTAATAGGGGATACGACAAGGTGTCATATATTGTTTGCGCTTGATAAAAAAGAAATGTGTGTGTGTGATATTGCTAATGTTCTTCATATGACTAAGTCTGCAGTATCTCATCAACTTGCTACTTTAAGAAGAAGTGGAGTAGTTAAGTGTAGAAAGAGTGGTAAAGAAGTTTACTATACTTTGGATGATGAGCATATAGTAAAATTATTTGAAATTGGTTTAGAGCATATTAATCATAGAAAGTAGGTTATAAAATGAAATATAAATTTAACATTAAAAACTTAGATTGTGCGAATTGTGCACGTGAAGTAGAGAAAAGTTTAAATGAAGATAAAAAAATTAATAAAGCAGTAGTTAATTTTAATACTTCAACAATAACTATAGAAACAGATATGGATGATGCTTTTTCTTATGTTAAAGAAATAGTTGCAATGATTGAACCTAATGCAATTTTAAGTGAAGAGAGAATTGAAAGTGATAATAACAAGGATGTTTATAGATTATTAATTGGTGCGGTTATTGGCATTTTAGGAATTGTAATAAAGATAAGTCCAGTTAATATGATACTTATAGTTATAGCGTACATCATACTAATATATAAAACTTTGTTAACAGCATTAAAACAATTAAAAAATAGAAAAATAAATGAGAACTTATTAGTAAGCATTTCTGCAATTGGAGCGTTTTTGCTTGGTAAGCATCATGAAGGGTTAATGGTAATTTTTCTATATGAATTAGGAAAAATGCTTGAGGCAAAAGCGGTTGCTAGAAGTCGTAATTCTGTTTCTAAACTTATGAATATCAAGGAGGAATTATCTAATTTAAAAGTAAATAATAAGATTAAAAAAGTACCCACTACCGAAGTATCTATTGGTGATATTATAGTAGTAAAAGAAGGTGAAAGGGTACCTTTAGATGGCATAGTTATTAAGGGTAATTCTTTAGTGGATACTAGTTTTTTAACTGGCGAGTCTATTCCTGTGTCTGTAAAACAAGGTAGTGATGTTTTATCTGGTAGTATTAATAAAGGGGATATTCTTGAAATTAAAGTTACTTCTTTATATAAGGATTCTACTGTTAGTAAGATACTTGAGTTAGTAGAAAATGCTACTGAGAGAAAGACTAAAACTGAGACTATAGTTTCTAAATATTCTTCTAAGTATACTCTTGCTGTAATAATAATTGCTCTTTTAGTGTCTTTTGTATTACCTCTTGTTAGTAGTTTATCATTATCAGAATGTATTTATAAAGGTCTTACAATATTAGTTATATCATGTCCTTGTGCGATAGCAATATCAGTTCCTTTATCTTATTTTTCAGGTATTGGTAGAGCATCTAAAGAGGGTATCTTAGTAAAGGGTAGTAATTATTTAGATAGTATTAAAGATATTTCTGATATAGCATTTGATAAAACAGGAACTATTACAACAGGTGAGTTTTGTATATCTAAAATTAATATTTATGATAAAGAATATAATGAAGATAAAATTATGGAAATATTTGCTAGTGGTGAAGCATTATCTAATCATCCAATTGCAAAATCCATCTTAAAGAAATATAAAGGTGAAGTAGATTTTTCTTGTGTTAAGAACTTTAAGGAAGTATCTGGAAGTGGTATAAGTTTTACTTATAGAAAAGATAGTGTAAAGATAGGTAGTGCTAAGTTTTGTAAGTCTAAGGATGTAAATAATAATATATATTTATCTATAAATGATAGTGTAGTAGCGTCTTTATTAATAGAAGATGAGATTAAGAATAGTACTATAGAAACTATTAGTAAATTAAAAGAATTAGGTATAAATGTTTATATGTTTACTGGTGATAGTAAAGATAAAGCAATTTCTATAGCGTCTAAAGTTGGTATTGATAATGTTAATTATGAAATGTTACCTGAAGATAAATATAATTCTTTAGAACGTATTATTAAGAATAAAACAGGAGTAGTAGCTTTTGTTGGTGATGGTATAAATGATGCTCCTGTTGTAAAACTTGCTGATTTAGGAATTTCAATGGGATTAAATGGATCTGATTCTGCTATAGAAGCATCTGATATTGTTATTATGAATGATGATATTAGTAAGATATTAAATGCTATAAAAATATCTAAAAAAACTAGTAGAATTATAAAGGAGAATTTGATTTTTGCGCTTGGTATAAAGATAAGTGTATTAATTCTTGCAATTCTTGGTTTAACTTCTATGTTTGTTGCTGTTTTTGCGGATGTTGGTGTAACAATATTATGTATTTTAAATACTCTTAGAATATTGAAAAATAACTAAGAGTATTTTTTTATGTATTCGTGGGCTTAAGAAAGTTTATAATTAATTTTTATAAATGTATAATTTAAAGATTATAGGTTTTATTTTAAATAGATGTAACATCCCGTTATAATTAGCAAAAAAGTAGTATATTTGATACAAAATGTTAAAAATTTTGTAAATTTTCGTCAAAAATAGGCCTAAAAAACGCCTCCGTCCATTGCCAAATGGGGGGGGTGTTATGCTATAATAACCTTGTATAATAGAGGAGGAAATTATGAAGAAAAAGAGAGGTTTTACTTTAGTGGAATTATTAGCAGTAATAGTAATATTAGCAGTTATACTAATTATTGCAATGCCAAAAATAAGTGATGTAATTAAGAATTCTAAGGAAGCATCATTAGAAACAACTGCAAAGTTAATAGCAAGTCAAGCAGAAAAGAAATATACTGAAAATCAAGTATTAGATGGTTCAAGTACAATAAAATGTAGTGATGTTGCTAAGATAAGTTCAAATGATTATGAAAGTTGTAATATTACTTTTGATAGTAAGGGAAATGCGAAAGTAACAATAGTAGGTAAGGGGAAGTTTGAAGGCTTAGAAGTTGTAGATGGAACTAAAGATAGTGCAAAATCAAGTGTTAAGAAAGAAATTGTTGAAACTGCTGCTAAGTATTTTAGTTATGAAGAAGTAGAAGGCGGTATATCAATAACTGGTTATCAAGTCGGGGCTGCAAATGTTGAAGTAAAGGATATGAATAAGTGCACAAGTTACTTTCAAACAATGGGTTTAACTGAAGAACAAGCAACAACGTTGTGTACTGGAGGTTCAATAACAAATGATGAAGATGTTTTTTCATTAAAAAGTCTAGTGTTGGCTGAAGATATACCACCAAAAGATTATGAGAATGCCGGATTAAAGGTAACATATGAAAATGGTGGAGGAACTGATGTAGTAATACCAACACAAATAGATGGTAAGGCAGTTGTTGCTATTGGAGATTATGCATTTACAAAAAATGGTGTTATACCAACAGGTACTGCATATAATAATGATTATAAAGTGAGTTTATTAAGTTATAATTCTAATAATAGTTATGTGGTAAAACCACTTGGAGCAGCTCTTGAAGGTTTAGGATTAACTTCAGTGGTAATACCAAATTCAGTGACAAGCATAGGTAGAGATGCATTTAGAAGTAACAAATTAGCAAATATTACAATACCATCAAATGTTACTTCAATAGGAGATGTAGCATTTGCAGAAAATCAAATATCTTCAATTGCATTTCCTGATACACCGATAACTCTTGGATGTTATGTGTTTGATGGTAATCCAATTATGGAAGATAGTAATTATAGTTATCCAAGTAATGTGACTGAAGTATGTGAATAATATTCTTATTTATTATTTGATATGCAATAAAAAAAATGTAAACTTTATTAAATATAATAGAGTTTTCTTTTATTTTGTGTTACACTTCAAATGGTGAATATTATGGAGATTAAAATAGTAATAGTTGGTTATTTAGAAGAAAATTGTTATATTTTAAAGAAAGATAATAATATTCTAGTTATTGATCCAGGAGATGAATATCATAAAATTAAGAAATGCCTTGATGGTAATGTTGTAGGTGTACTAATTACTCATCATCATTTCGACCATGTGGGAGCACTATCTAGTTTGGTTAATGACTACCACATAGGTGTGTATGATTATAGTAATTTAAAAGAGGGTTTTAACTCTATTTCAAATTTTGAATTTGAAATGATAAAGACACCTAGGCACAAAGAGGATGCGGTAAGTTATTACTTTAAGGATGATAATTGTATGTTTGTTGGTGATTTTATATTTAGAAATAGTATTGGAAGAACTGATTTAGAAGGTGGTAACTATAGTGATATGAAAAAGAGTATTGAGAAGATTAAAAAATATGATGGGAATATAGTTATTTATCCAGGTCATGGAGAGAAGACAACATTGCAATTTGAAAAAGATAATAATATGTATTTTGGAGGTTAAGATGAAGAAATTATTAGTAGTACTTTTGATGGTATTTATGTTTATACCATCTATTTATGCGGAAACAGAGTATAAAGTTATGAATTTTGATGAGGTATTAACTGAGGAAGGAATAGAACATGACTTTTCTAATTATACTGAAAGTGATGATAAGATTACAATTTATTTCTTTAGAGGTAAGGGTTGTAAGTTTTGTAGAGCATTTTTATCTTATCTTAATGATATTGTGCCTGAATATGGAAAATATTTTAATGTAATCGCATATGATGTTTGGAATGATAGAAATAGTGATAAGTTATTAGATGAGGTAAGTGAATTTTTAAATCAACCAAGTGAAGGTATTCCATATGCAATAATTGGAGATACTGTATTTAATGGCTATTCAACTGATTACGATGAAGCAATAAAAGAAGCAATAAAAAAAGAATATAATAAGAAAAAAAGATATGATGTCCTATTTGAAATGAAAGAAGCTAAGGAAGAGGAAAATAAAGTAGACTTTACACCAGTTTATGTAACTTGTGGAATAATTTCTTTAGTGACTATATCTAGTTTTGTATATAGTACTATTAGAATAAATAAGTTATCTAATGATATTAAGGAATTAAGTAAGAAGAACAAGGTTAAGAAAGGAAAGAGTAAATAATGAAAAATATTGGTACAGTAGTAAGGGGTATTAAGACACCTGTTATAAAAGAGAATTGTGATTTAAGTGAAATAGTTGTTAATTCTTTATTAAATGCTAGTAAAGAGGGTAATTTTGAGTTTAATGATAGGGATGTTGTTGCAGTAACTGAAGCAGTTGTTGGAATTAGTGAAGGTAATTTTGCAACTCTTGATGATATTGTTTTTGATATTAAAAGAAAGTTAAATAATAGTAAACATATTGGAGTTGTATTTCCAATTATTAGTAGAAATAGATTTGCAGTATTATTAAGTGCGATTGCAAGAAGTACTGATAAGGTAACTGTAATGTTGAGTTATCCTAAGGATGAAGTTGGTAATAGTATTCTTTATGAAAGTGATATGGAAAAATATAATATTAACCCTTATTCTCATTTAATTACTGAAGATGAGTATATGGAGAAGTTTCATCACTTTAAGCATGAGTTTACTGGTGTTAATTATGTTGATATTTATAAAGATATAATTGAGAAAGAAAATTGTAGCGCTAATATAATTTTAAGTAATAATGTACTTGATATATTAAAGTATACTAATGACGTTATAGTATCTGATATTCATACTAGAGAAATTACTAAAAAGAAATTATTAGAAGCAAATGCAAATGTTATTAGTTTAACTGAAATATTAAATGAGCCAGTAAATGGTTCTGGATATAATCCTTTATATGGTTTATTAGGTAGTAATAGGGCAACTGATGAAAGAGTTAAGTTATTCCCAAGAACTGGTGATGTATTAGTTAAGAAAATTCAAAATAAATTAAAAGAAGTAACTGGTAAGAATATTGAAGTAATGGTATATGGTGATGGAGCATTTAAAGATCCTGTTGGTAAAATTTGGGAGCTTGCTGACCCAGTTGTTTCTCCTGCATATACTGAAGGATTAAATGGTAGTCCAAATGAATTAAAACTAAAATATTTGTCTGAAAATAAATTTAAAGATTTAAGTGGGGAAGCATTGAATAATGCGATAAAAGAGGAAATAAAAAATAAGGCTAGTAATTTAAAAGGTACTATGGCTACACAAGGTACAACACCAAGAAGGTATGTTGATTTACTTGGGTCTTTATGCGACTTAACAAGTGGTAGTGGAGATAAGGGTACACCTGTTGTTTTAGTACAAAATTACTTTACTAACTATTCAGAGGAGTGATAATGTGGAAAGGATAATAATGCATATAGATGTTAA
Organism: uncultured Bacilli bacterium; assembly: GCA_934130375.1. Lineage (GTDB taxonomy): Bacteria > Bacillota_I > Bacilli_A > RF39 > UBA660 > CAG-1193. The sequence continues at coordinate 82,889 of CAKOXW010000004.1, read as the reverse complement.
TAATGCTTTTTTGTCCTTTACTGCAGTTGAAATGCTTAAAAATGGGCATTATGACATAAGAAAAGAAGTATCAGTTATTGGTGGAGATGAAACCAAGAGAAGAGGTATTGTACTTGCTAAATCTATATATGCTAAGAAACTAGGAATTGTAACTGGTGAAACTTTGTATTCTGCAAGGAAAAAGTATAGAGATTTAAAAGTATATCCTCCTAACCATGAACTTTATAAGAAGATGTCTAATGCTCTTTTTTCGTATATAAAAAGAATTACAAGTGATATTGAACAAGTATCTGTGGATGAGTGCTTTCTTGATTATGGTAAGGTTAAGAATTTGTATGGTGATGAACTTGTTTTTGCGCATAAATTAAAGAATACAATTTATAAGAAATTTGGATTTACTGTAAATATTGGTATTGCTAATAACAAATTATGTGCGAAGATGGCATCTGATTTTGAAAAACCAAATAAAGTACATACTTTATATAATAATGAAATTAGTAAGAAAATGTGGCCTCTTCCTATTGGAGATTTATATGGTGTTGGAAAAAGTAGTCAAGAGAAAATGATTAAACTTGGTATAAATACTATATATGACCTTGCACATTCTTCTAAGGAAGTACTATATCCATATTTTAAAAATCAATCAAAGTACCTTATTGATATAGCAAATGGAATTGATAATAGTGAGGTAATAAGTGATATAAGTGATCCTAAGTGTATAAGTACAACTAATACTTTACTTTATGATTATGATGATATAACTGAGATAAATAAGGAGTTAAAGTTAATTTCTATTAAACTTGGAAGTGAGTTAAAAAAGAAAAATAAATATGCTAATACAATTGCTATAATAGTAAAAGATAAGTATTTTAAAACTACATCTAAGCAAAAGAAGTTAGATAATGCTACTAATTCTAGTGATACTATATATGAGGTTTCTAAAAAATTATTTAAAGAGCACTGGGACTTAACTCCTGTTAGATTAATTGGTATTAGGCTTGATGCTCTTAGTGATACTAATGATTATCAAATATCTTTATTTGAAGATATTGATGCCAAAATTAACGATGAGAAAATTAATAAAACAATTGAGGAATTAAGAAATAAATTTGGAAATAAGATTATAAAGTAGTCTTATTTTTTTGTATTCGTGGGCTTAAGTAATAAAAAAAATACAAATTTACTAAACTTGTACTTTTTTAATAAATACTTGTAATTATCCTTCTTCTATTTGTGGTTCGCTATCTTTAATAGAAAATAAAAAATTACCTAATTTGTAAGGCAGCACCTAATTACTGATTAAGTGTTCCTTTTATATTTTATGAAGAATTTCTTCACATATTCATGATAGCATATTTTTAATATAAATCAATTGATTAAAATATTATTTCAGTGTATACTTTATGTATAGTAGAGAGGGTGAAATAATGAAGAAGAAAAATGGGTTTACTTTGGTTGAATTACTTGCAGTAATAGTAATACTAGCAGTAATACTTGTTATTGCGGTACCTAAAATTACTGACACAATAAAAAATAGTAAGATAGCGTCATTTGAGAGCAGTGCGAAGACTATAGCAAGTCAGGCAGAAAAAAAGAAGATGGAGAAGGAAATACTAGAAGATAGTGGCAGTATCAATTGTAGTGATGTAGTAAAATTAAATGATACTGATTATGGTAATTGTAGTATAACTTTTGAAGGTAATACTGCTAAGGTTACTTTAGTAGGAAAGGGTAAGTTTGAAGGACTTTCAGTAATAAATGGTACGAAAGACAATGCAACAGCAGTTGCTTCAACTGGCAGTACAAAAACAGCTGTTGATTTTATTAAAGAGTTATATAATGATGAAGAAAAAAGAACAGCAAATGGGTTAGAGAAAGATACAACAAGTGATAATAATATTAGATATGTAGGAGCAAATCCAAACAACTATGTAGAATTCAATGGTGAAGCATGGAGAATAATAGGTGTATTTGGAAGTAATCTAAAATTAGTAAGAGATGATATATTAACTACATATTCATTTGATAATAAAACAACTGCACAAGGAATTGATAGTAATTATGGAACAAACGACTGGACGAATTCATATTTAAGAGAATTCTTAAATGATTACTATTATGAAGGAAAAACAATAACTTGTCATTCAGAAACAAGTGGTGCATCGAGAGCAACAAATGCAACAATAATATGTCCAAATATAAATAAAATTAATGCAACAGCAAAGAGTATGATACAAAAAACAATGTGGAATTTAGGAGGCATTGATTATGGAACAAAGCCAGTAAATCAACTATATACAAAGGAAAGAGGTGCAGAAGTTTATAGTGATCATGCACCAACATCAAGCGATTATATTGGACTAATGTACCCAAGCGATTATGTATTTGCAAGTACTGATGAAAGTTGCAGTCAAGATCCATTTGATAGTGATAGTATGTGTGAGAACAATAACTGGCTATTTAAAGGTGTTTGGTACTGGACAATATCGCCGCATTCGTCTAATGCTGACGGCGTGTTCCATGTGAGCGGTGGCGGTCGCTTGGACTACTATAGTGCGTGGTATCGCGATGGTGTTCGCCCTTCCGTATATCTAAACTCAAATGTAGAGATAATAGATGGTAGTGGTACCAAAGATGATATGTTTAAACTTGGTTAATGTTGCAAATAATAATAATTTTTATGTGTTCCAAACTGGCTCAACGCCAGTGGAACACCACGTTGTTTGATTATGAGTAGATATTTGTTTGTCCAAAACTTTTGATAAAATAATTTGATAAAGCTGGTGCTTAAAATGCACTGGCTTTTTCACATGTAATAATTTTTTGCATATCGTGATTCTATCTTTGAAGTTTCTAAATGACCTGAATTATACGGGAATATATATCAACTTCAATTTAATTTGACATTTCTTATAAATAAGAATATAATAAGCATCAATTAAGTGGGGTGGTTATATGAAAATTAGTAAAAGTAATAAGTATACAAGGTCTGTTGCATTAGGATTGTCTTTGTTAGTTAGTACCTCTTTATTATCTGGTTGCAATGATGATAGGCATTTGCATGTTTATGAAAAACAAGGTGTAGTTAAGTTAATAGAGAGTGAGAATAGAGTAGTTGATGGTTATATTAAGACTGAAGATACTATTCCTTATGATAAGGGTCTTGATTATGAATTACAAGTGCTTGATTATTATGGGTTAGTTAGAGTGAGTGACAATGTGTCATATATTGAGAATAGCATATTAGAGAATAAACCATATATTGAATATGAGTATGTTTATTATGAAGAGGATGTAAAACATTATTTTGATGATAAAAATATTTATATAAATAAGATTGATAATCTTGAAAGTGTTCCTGTTGATGGTTTTAAGAGGGTAGTTGGTTACACTAAGGATGAGAATATGGTTACTTATACTGGTAATCAAAGGTTAGTTAAGACTAAGTATAAGGTGTACAAAATAGGTGTTGATAATTTTGGTAATTTCTATTTAATTCAGAATATAGTTGATAATCCGCTTGATACTATGGAAGAATATCCTTATTTTAAACCAAATAGGTTTACAATACTTGATTATACTGATGTTACAATGGATAAAATAAAAATAAAATAATTGCTTTGGCAATTTTTTTGTGCTACAATGTGAAGTTCAAGGAGGGATTATGTTTAAGGATATATTAAGTACTATAGAAACTATATTTTCTATGGATAATGAGTATTTTGTTTTGGTATTAAGAACAATATTGTTGATTGTTGTTTTAAAGTTAATTAGTAAGTTAATAGTTATGATATGTGCTAAGAATATTAAGACTTCTAGGAAAGTTTTTTTGTTTAATCATAGGGTTACTATTTTATTAGATATTGCTATTTATATTGGTATTTTTCTTATTTGGTCTAAGTATTTAAAAGATTTAATTACTATTATCTCTTTTGTGTCTGCTGGTATTACAATTGCGATGAGGGATGTTATTTTCAATCTTTTTGCAGGTTTCTTTATAAATGCTAAAAAACCTTTTAAACTTGAAGATAGGATTGAAGTAGATGGTATTAAAGGGGATGTAGTTGTTATTAATGCGCTTTCTTTTAAGATACTTGAGGTTGGTGATAGGATTAATGGTGAACAAAGTAGTGGTCTTATTATAAATATACCTAATTCTTATATATTTACTAAGGCTTTAAAGAATTATAATACAGCATTTAAGTATATATGGGATGAAATAGTAGTTAAAGTGCCTATTGATTGTGATATTGATAAAAATAAAAAAGAAATATTAAAGATAGTAAATGAAAATGGTATTGTATCTAGAATTCCTAAGAAAATGAATAAGGCGATAGAGGATGCTTCTTTGGATTATAGAATTTATTATAATCACTTAGAGCCAATTATATACACTAAGGTTGTGGATGATTATGTTGAATTAGATGTTAGGTTTTTAGTGCATCCTAAGAAAGAGAGAATTGTTGAGGATGATATTTGGAATAAAATATTAAAGAAATATAAAGAGGGTAAAATAAATTTGTATAAAAAGAGTTAATTAATAAATATAAAAGAGACTAAATGTCTCTTTTTGTGTTATAATCATAATGAGGTACTATATGGAGAATAAAGATTTAGAGAATTTGTTAAATGAAATTAAGAATAAAATAGAGGATTTTAGGAGGTTACTTTGACTTAGAAGGTAAGAAAAAGGAAATTGCTGAATTAGAAAAAGTAACTATGGAACCTGATTTTTGGAATAGTGATGATAGTAAAAAGGTTGTTCTTAAATTAAATGAACTTAAGAAGATTGTTTCTAAGGTTGATGGTTTTAGTGATTTAGAGCATAGTTTAAGAGAAAGTCTTGGTGATAGTGAGTTATTATCTATTGTATCTGAGGAAATAGAGAATTTGTCTAAGGAGGTAAATGATTTTGAAATATTAACTCTTCTTAATAAGGAAGCGGATAGTAATAATTGTATTCTTGAAATTCATAGTGGTGCGGGTGGTACTGAGAGTTGTGATTGGGTTTCAATGCTTTATAGGATGTATACAAGGTATGCTTCTAAGAAGGGTTATAAAGTAACTCTTATTGATAAGGAACCGGGTGAAGAGGTTGGTTATAAAAGTATTTCTATTCAAATTGAGGGAATGTATGCTTATGGGTATTTGAAGTGTGAAAGAGGTGTACATAGATTAGTTAGAATATCTCCTTTTGATTCTAATAAAAGAAGACATACAACTTTCGCATCTGTAGAAGTTACTCCGGAAATTGATAATAAAATTGATATTGTAATTAAGGATGAGGACTTAAAAATTGATGTGTATAGAAGTAGTGGTGCGGGAGGACAAGGTGTTAATACTACTGACTCTGCGGTTAGGGTTACTCATATACCTACTAGAATAGTTGTTACTTGTCAGAATGAGCGTAGTCAAATTAAGAATAAGGAACTTGCTTTAGAAATACTAAGGAGTAAGTTATATTTATTAGAATTGGATAAGAAAGAAGAAGAGAAGAGAAAATTAAAAGGTGAACAAATGCAGATTAATTTTGGTTCTCAAATAAGAAGTTATGTGATGTGTCCTTATTCTTTAGTTAAAGACCATAGAACTAATTGTGAGACTAGTAATGTTAATTCTGTGTTGGATGGTGATATAGATTTGTTTATTGAATCTTATTTAAGGGAAGTGCGATAATGAAGAAAAAAGTATTAAGTTATGTTAAAAGATATGGAACTTTGATAGTAGGTTTGTTTCTTTATGCTTTTGCGTACAATTTATTTTTAAAACCTAATAATATAGTTGCAGGTGATGTTGACGGTATTGCAAATATTTTTAAAAGTATAATTGATCCAAATTTATTAATTACAATATTATGTGTTGCAGTATTGATTATTAGTTTTCCATTACTTGGTGTTAAAACGACAATGGGGTCTGTTGTGGGTACGATATTATTTCCATTTTTTGTAACTCTTACTAGTGATATTGCTAATGTAATACATATAGATAATAGTGATATGTTTTTGATTGCTGTTGTTGCGGGTGTTATAAGAGGAATTGGTTATGGTCTTACATTTAAGATGGGATTTACAACAGGTGGTACTGATATATTAAATCAGATTGTTGCTAAATATTTTAATACATCTATTGGAACAGCAATGCTTATAGTAGATGGTTCAATAGTTGTTGCAGGTGGATTTACTTATGGTTGGAATAATATGCTTTATGCATTAGTTGTATTATATTTATTAAGTCAAATGACTGATAGAATAATGCTTGGTATATCAAAGAGTAAGGCATTTTATATAATTACTGATGAAGAAGAAAAAGTAAAAGAATATATTATGTCTAATCTATCTCATGGTGTAACAATAATACCAGTTAAGGGTGGATATACAAAAGAAAGACAAAAAATGTTAATGTGTGTAATACCTACAAGAGAGTACTATAGATTAAAAGAAGGTATAAGTAAGATTGATGAGGATGCGTTCTTTGTTATTACAGATGCCTATGAGGTTAAAGGTGGTGCGTAAGTATTTAGAGGCAACACTTGGTATATTTTGCCAGGTTATTGCGTTTGATTTATTTATTTCTCCGCTTAAAATCGCAGTTGGAGGAACTAGTGGTATTGCAGTATTATTAAAAGAGGTATTTGGAATTGATCAATCACTATTTATTGCGGTATTCTTCATTGCAATGATAATTGTCAATTACTTTGTGTTTGGTAAGAATGATACGGTTAAGTTGTTATATTGTTCAGTAATGTATCCAATATTAATAAAGGTGTTTGAAAATATTCCTTATTACATTCATTTGAATTACAATGATAAGTTTATACTTCTTATTTTTGCAGGTATAATATATGGAATTGGTAATGGGTTAATATTTAAGAATGGATTTTTATGTGGAGGGACAGATATTCCTAAGAAGATAATGTCTACTAAATTAAAAATTCAGATGGGTAAGTGTATATTAATATTTGATGGTATTATAATTGCTTTTGGAGCATTTGTATTTGGAATAAGAAGTGCTTTATATGCAATAATAATAATATATATAGCAAGTACTATATCAGATAAAATAATGCTTGGTATATCAAATAGGAAAATGTTTTATATAATGACTAGTAAACCTGAAGAAGTAAGAGAATGCATTAAAAAAGAATTTAAAAGAGGTATTACTGAAATAGATGTTATTGGTGGTTATGATGAGAAAAAGCATCATATGCTTATGTGTGCTATATACACTAAGGATTATTTGAAGTTAAAGAAAAGGATTACTGAGATAGATGATAAATCGTTCTTTATAATAATGGATGCTTATTATACATATCATGGAGGTGAAATTAGTGGAACTAATTAGAATTAAAGATTTAGAGAAAAAGTATAAGACGGGTGTTACTGCTATATATGATTTTGATTTAAAAGTAAAAAAAGGTGATTTTGTATTTGTAATTGGTCAATCTGGTAGTGGTAAATCTACATTAATTAAATTATTATATAGAGAAGAAAAACCTACTAATGGAAGTATTAATATAGGTGGTATAGAAGTTGCTAAGTTAAGAAATAGAAAAGTATATAAATTAAGAAGAAAATTAGGTATTGTGTTTCAGGATTATAAGTTATTACCTAGATTAACAGTTTATGAAAATGTTGCTTTTGCACTTGAAATCCTTGGACTTCCTAATGAGGAAATAAGAAATAAAACTCTAAAAGCCTTAGAGCAAGTAGGTCTTAAAAATAAGTCTAAAAATTATCCAAATGAATTATCTGGTGGTGAACAGCAAAGAGTTGCGATTGCAAGAGCAATAGTAAATGAACCTAAATTGTTACTTTGTGATGAACCAACTGGTAATCTAGATCCTGAAACAAGCTGGGAAATAATGCAAGTATTAGATGAAATTAATAAGCTTGGTACAACAATAATAATGGCAACGCATGATAAGGAAATGGTCAATAGGATGAAGAAAAGAGTAATAGTAATTGAAGCAGGAAGATTAAAAGAAGATTATGAGAAAGGAACATACAATCATGAAGCAGATTAGATTATTAGGAAGAGCAATAAGAGATGCTTTTAAAAGTGTATTTAGGAATTTTTCTTTGTCAATCGCATCAATTTCTTGTATAACTATTACATTACTTATCGTATCAATTTCTATAGTATTATCTTATAATATAGAAAATATTGCAGTATTAATTAAAAAAGATTTTTCTATAGTAGTATTTGTAGATAATGATGCTACTAGTGAGCAGATAGAGAATATTAAAAATAAAATAGATAGTCTTGATAATATAGATACAGTTGTATATGAAACTAAGGAACAAGTTGCTGAATCTTGGAAGAATAGTTCTCAAGTGTTTGAAACTATTATAAAGAGTTGGGATAAAGATGAAAATCCTTTAGCAGATACATTTTCTATAAAAGTTAAGGATGTAGATAAGATTGGTGATACTGCTAATCAAATAAAAAATATTGAAAAAGTTGGACTTGTTCGTTATGGAGAAGGAATTGTAGAACAATTATTATCTGTATTACAAGTAGTTGAAAAAGTATTAATTGGTATAGTTGGTGCTTTAGTGTTAGTAACTATATTCTTAGTTAGTAATACAATAAAAATTACTATTTTCTCAAGAAGAAAAGAGATAGAGATTATGAGATTAGTAGGAGCATCTAATGCTAATATTAAAATGCCTTTTGTAATAGAAGGATTATTCTTAGGTTTCTTAGGTTCAATAATACCAATATTAGTAACAATATATGGTTATAATGCTTTATATCATGTTAAAACTTTAGAAACTATTTCTCCTTTCTTAAAGTTAGTTGAACCAATGCCTTTTGTGTACTTTGTAGCATTAGGATTATTAGGAATAGGAACAATAGTGGGTATGTTTGGTAGTGCTAACTCAGTAAGAAAGTATTTAAAAATATAAAGAAGCAAAGTCTTCTTTTTCTTTATGTGTTCGTGGGCTTAAGTAATATGTATTTGTGTAGTGAAATAGTTTACCATGTAAACTATTTTGCAGGTAAAGTAATTGAATAAAAAATGATTTTCTATTGTTAAAGTGGTTATTATTTGTTATAATCTAAAGCAAGGAAGTGATAAAATGAAGAAATTTATTGGTGATTTTAAAACTTTTATATCTCGTGGTAACGTAATGGACATGGCAGTAGGTGTTATAATTGGTGCTGCTTTTGGTAAAATTGTTACTAGTTTAGTTAATGATATTTTAATGCCATTAATTGGGGTAATACTTGGTGGACTTGATTTTAGTGGATTAGCAATTAAAGTTGGGAATGCTTCTATAAAATATGGTTCGTTTATTCAATCTGTTATCGATTTCCTTATTGTTGCAGTATGTATATTTGCAATGATTAAGTTCTTTGAAAAGTTTAAGAAAAAAGAAGTTAAGAAAGAAGAACCAGTCAAAACAAGTGAAGAAATAATATTACTAAGAGAGATTAGAGATTCTTTGAAAAAGAAAAAATAATCTCTTTTTCTGTGGAGGTGAATTTATGAAAAAGAAAAATATTAAAAACAAGAAAAAGGGTAATTTTAAGTTGATATTTAGTTATTTAAAAGATGAGAAGTTAAGAATATTTTTGTATATCTTTTTAGTGTGTATAACTTACTTACCAGTATTGTTATCCACATTTTTCTGGGGATATGCGATTGATGCACTAATTGAGGGAATATTTGAGAAGTTTTTAATATTTCTAATTTTAAGGGAAAGTATGCACATATTATTTTATTGCCTTTTAGCAATTCCAAGGGACTTAATTTATAATTATTTAGAGATTAAGTTTTCTAAAAATGTTTTAAAGGACTTATATAGAAAGATAAGTGATATGCCTGCTGTTGCGTTTGAACAAATGGGTGTTGGTGAATTTATTAACAGAATGACTACTGACCCAGATAGAGTAATGGATTTATTAAGTAGATTAATGAAAATGGCTTGTAGAGCGATAGTTATAATTGTTGTTTTAGTAATAGCGTTTAAGTCATCAGTAATTCTTGGTATTGAAATTATAGTTTTTAGTATTATCATGGGCTTTGTATCTTACAAATATTTTCCTAAAATTAAAAAGACACAGGAGGAAATTAAAAAGGAATCTGATTTACAAGTTAAGACTGCAACAGAAAATTTAACTGGTATTAGGGAAATAAAAGCACTTGGTATTAAGAAAAATATTGAGGATAGATTATTTTTAAATATTGATAGATTATTTACTAATCAAAGAAAGATGAAAAAATATGAAATTGGTTACTATTACTCAAATAATTTTATATATTTTGTATTGCAAGCAATGATTTTAGCGACATCTGGTTATTTAGTTGTAACTAATAAACTAACTTATGCATTATTTATAGTCATTGAATCTTATATTTGGAGAATAGATGAGCTTGTTGAGTCTTTAAGTGATTTTGGTATTTACTACAACAAGGTTAGTGTATCTTTGAATAGAATTGATGAAATAGTTAATAATAGATTGTATAATGATGAGGCATTTGGTAATAAGAAATTAGTTAATTCTAAGGGAGTTGTTAAGTTTAATAATGTATATTTTAAATATAGTGATAATGAAGATTATACTTTAAAAGGACTTAATATGACTATTGAGCCTCATAAAAAAATTGCAATAATAGGTAGAAGTGGTAATGGTAAAAGTACAATATTTAATTTATTGCTTAGATATTTTGATGCTTCTAAAGGGACTATTACTATAGATGGTGTTAATATAAAAGATTTAACTGAAGAGTCTTTAAGAAGTAATATTTCAATAATTAGACAAACTCCATTTTTATTCAATTTGAGCATTATGGATAATTTTAGATTAGTAAAGAAAAATGTTACTTTAGAAGAGGTGCGTGAGGTTTGCAAGAAAGCATATATTGATGACTATATTATGAGTTTACCAAATAATTATGAAACAATAATTGGTGAAGGTGGTGTCAACTTATCTGGTGGACAAAAGCAAAGAATTGCGATTGCAAGAACTCTACTTATAAATACAAAGATAATACTTTTTGATGAGGCAACAAGTGCACTTGATAATGAGTCTCAAGAATATATTAAGCAAACTATTGATAATTTGATACTTGACCATACAGTTATAGTAGTTGCGCATAGATTATCTACTATAGTGGATTCTGATATAATTCACGTTATAAATGATGGTGTTTTAGAAGCAAGTGGTACTCACAAGGAACTAATGAATTCTTCTGATACTTACAGGATGCTTTATATGATTGATGAGATGTAGTCATATACGTATTTATGCATCTTTATAAATGTTATAAATATTATTTAGTATGAATAACAAGGATGAGAGATTAAGAGATAATAAGATAGAGAATTAAAAGAGTATCAAAATCTTATGGTGCGATATTTTTATATCTTGCAATAAGTGATGATAATATTGATACTGAAATAGCATTTAATTAATAAAAATACTATGAATTAATAAAAAATATGTTATAATTTATTTGGGAGGAAATGATATGGCAAATAAGAAAGAAGAAATCAGTAATGAAATTGCAAGTAAATTAGTTAATATGCTTTATATAGTAATTATTTTATTAGTTGTAAATTTAGCAATTGGTATATCAAATGTTACTAGAACAAATGATTTTATTGATAAAAATAGTACTACTGATAAGAATAAGGATAATAATAAAGATAGTGATACTATTCCAGAATATGATGTTAGTAAATATAAGGCAATCAATTATAGTGAGTTTAGTAAGGCTAAGAAGGCTAAGGGTTATCAAGTAATTTATATTGGTAGATCTAGTTGTGGTTATTGTGCTAAATTCATACCTATTATGAACCAAGTACAAAGTGATTATGGATTTACTCATTTATATTTTGATATAACTCAATTATTTGATTTTGCTAAAAATAAAGTAACTGATGAAAATGCATATAATGAATTAATAAAAGAAAATGATTTCTATAAAGAAAACTTATTATCAACACCAATGGTAGTTGTATATAAAGATGGTAAATATGTTTCTGGTACAGTTGGATATCAACAAGTTGAAACTTATGCTAAATTTATAGAAGATGCTGGAATGAAGAAGAATTAATTTTCTTTTTCATTTTTTTATTGTGTAAATTGTTGAAAAATAAATAATTATGTGCTATTCTTAATAATAGGAGGCGTGTGATATGAATCAAGTATTAGAATTTTTAGCGGAAAATTATATTTATGTTGCGGGAGGATCTTTAGGAATAATTATTATCTTAATTATTATTATCGCAATAGGAAATAAAAAGAATAAGAATAAAGCAAGTGAGAATGTGAGTGCTAATGACATGGCTGCTATAGCGCCACAACCAATAACAGGAGTTGAACCAGTACAAGAACCTTCTTTAGAAGCAGTTCCACCAGTTTCAGCTACTCCAGTTGAACCTGTTACAAATGTTGCTGAAAACGTATTTTCTCAACCAAGTATGGCAGTTGAACCTACTCCTGTAGTTGAAACACCAGTAGAACCAGTTGCAAGTGCACCTGTTCAAGAGGTATTCTCATCAGTAAACGCACCATCAACTGAACCAGTAGCTGAAGCACCATTTATAGTACCTTCAGTAGGTGAAAGTGCTCCTAGTGTTGAACCAGCTGTACAACCTATGGTAGAACCTGTTGCACCAATAGTTGATGCTCCAGTAGAGCCAGTTGCAAGTGCACCTGTTCAAGAAGTATTCTCACCAGTAAATGCACCAGTATCTGAGCCTGTTGTGGAAGCACCAGTTCCAGAGATGACTGCAGTAGAAACTCCAGTAGCACCAATAGAGCCTGTAGCAAAAATGCCTGTTGAAACTCCAATTGAAACGCCGGTAGCTTCAGTAGAACCAGTTGCAAGTGCACCTGTTCAAGAAGTATTCTCACCAGTAAATGCACCAGTATCTGAACCTGTTGTAGAAGCACCAGTTCCAGAGATGCCTGCAGTAGAAACTCCAGTAGCACCGCTTACAAGTGAACCAACTGAGCAATTTGATATGGCTAGTGTTAATGCAACTGATGAAGCTAAAAAAGATACATCTGATTTAGAAGTATTTAATATTGAATAGTTCTCATTTGAGAACTTTTTTTCTTTATAATAATGTGGTATACTTAATTGTGTAGGGGTTGATAAGATGAAAAAAATTGTCTTTTTGTCTATTTTATTACTACTAACTGGATGTACTGGAACGTATCGTTTAACTATGACTGATACGGATGGTATAAAGGAAGAAGTATATTTGAGTGAAAGTATAGATGATATTTTAATATCTAATGCTTCAGTATCCCTTTATCTTGATACGGAATTAAAGTTAGTTAATAATGAGGGACTATATTCAAAGTATAAACCAAGTGCATATATTGATGGTAATTATGGAGTTGGTTATGGAAAAAAAGAATATTATAACTTTGATTATTTTAAAAAAAATAGTATAATAGTAAATGATATATTTAATAGTGTTAGTTTGAGTAGGAATAATAAAGTTTATGAATTAAAATTTACTGTTAATGAGAATATTAAGTATTTTAATGAGACTATTACTACAAATTCATTGTTAGATAATATTAAGTTCGAGATTAAGTTGCCTTATAAAATTATTGATAGTAATTGCATAGATGTTAAGTCTAAGGTGTGTATATTTAATATAGATAAGAATTCTAGTATGAATGAGTTATATATTAAATATGAGAAAGATAATAAGTTATCTAAATCTGTTTATATAGTGTTATCTATGTTTAGTATTGTTATATTGTCAATATTGTTTATATATTTAAGGCATAAAATAGTTAATAGAAAATAGGAGGATTTATGACTACAGATGTAATAGTTACAATAATAAAAAATATAATTGATATATGTTTGGTATGGTTTTTACTTTATTATGTTCTTAAGAATATTAGAAATAATGTTAAGATGACTTTATTATTTAAGGGTGTTGTAATTTTAGTAATTGTAAAGGTAATTGCTGATTGGTTAGATTTATTTACAGTTGGTTTATTACTTGAATATATAATAATGTGGGGGCCTTTAGCGCTTATAATAATATTTCAACCTGAAATTAGAAATGCTTTGGAGCAACTTGGTAGAACTCAGTTATTAGGAAGACATAAGACACTTACCCTATCTGAAAGAGAAAAGATGGTTTCTGAGATAGTAAATGCTTGTGAATATCTTAAGAAAAATAGGATTGGAGCATTAATTGTACTTGAAAGAGATTATAGTTTAAGACAATATATTGATAGAGCAAAGAAAGTTTATGCGGAAATTACTAGTGATTTGTTAATATCTATATTTTTTCCAAATAATCCACTTCATGATGGTGGTGTGATAATTCAAGGTGATAAGATTACTTGTGCAGGTGCGGTATTCCCAACTAGTGTTGATGCAAGAATTGGTAAGAGATTAGGTACAAGACATAGAGCAGCAATTGGTATTAGTGAGGAATCTGATTGTATTTCTGTAATTGTATCTGAGGAAACTGGTAGAATATCTGTTGCGATGGGTGGAGATTTAAGTTATAACTTATCATTAGATGATTTAAGAATTATCTTACTTGAGGAATTGCAACCAAAGACTGATTTTAGTGATGATGAATTAGAAACAGAAAAGGAGCCAGAAGATGAGTAAGATTAAGTTGTTTTTAAAAAGAATTGGTAGATTTTTTGATAAGAAGTTAATTACACCATTATCTAAATTGTTTGTTAAAATTAATGATTTATTAAAAAGTAATAATAAGAAGTTTGAGGCTTTATATTCAAAGAAGAGTAGTTTAGTAATTATTTCTTTGTTAATGGCTGTTGGTATATTTTTGTATGTAGATGATAAGTCTACTACTATTAGTGAGACTTCTGCTGAAGTGCTTTATAATCAAAAGGTTAATGCAATATATAATGCTGAGGCATATGTTATTGAGGGTATTCCTGAAACTGTAGATGTTACTATGATAGGTAGAAAGTCAGATTTGTATTTGGCTAAGCAATTGCCTGTTGATGCGGTTGATATTGATTTAAAAGATTTAAAACAAGGTACTCATAAGGTAAGTTTAAAGTATAAGGGTTCAATTGATACGATTAGTTATAAAATAGACCCTTCTGTTGCGACAGTTGTAATATATCCTAAGATGTCTGAGAGTAGGACTTTAACTGCTGATATAATTAATCAGGATAGACTTAATAATAAATTGTCTATATCTAAGGTTGAGCTTGATAGACAAGAAGTAATTATTAAAGGTGCTCAATATAAGTTAGATGAGGTAGCAACTGTTAAGGCTTTAGTTGATATTAATAATATTGCTAATCCTAAAGTTGGTGATATGACTTTAAAGGATGTTCAGTTAATTGCGTATGATAAGAAGGGAAATATTATTGATGTTGAAATAGTTCCTAATAAGGTAAATGCTACAATCACTATTGCATCTCCTTCTAAGGTAGTACCAATTAAGGTAATTCCTGAAGGTAAAGTTGCATTTGGTAAAGCAATTAGTAAGATTACAACTTCTATTGATACTGTAACTATATATGGTGATGAGGAGGCCCTTGCTAATATTAAGAATATTGAGGTTCCTGTTAATGTAGAAGGTTTATCTGATACTAAGAAGTTTACTGAAACTATTAAGAAGCCTGCTGGTGTTAGGTCTATGAGTGAAACTGTTACTTCTGTTTCTGTATCTGTTGAAACTGAGATTACTAAGGAACTTGAAAATGTTCAATTAGTATATGAAAATTTATCTGATGCTTATTCTATTAATGCAGCATCTGATGCGGATAAGTATGCTACTGTAATAGTAAAAGGTGTTGAATCTGTATTAAAAGAGATTGATGAGAATAGTGTTAAGGTTTATGTAGATTTAAGTGGTTATGGACCTGGTACTCATGATGTTGATGTTTTGGTTGAGGGTAGTGATGTAAGAGTTAGTTACGAAACTAAGGTTAAGAAAGTAACACTTATAATAAGTCAAAGGAGATAATTTCTCCTTTTTCTTTTGTGTATTCGTGGGCTTAATTACTATTTATTCATGTATTTGGAGTAAAAATACGTTAATTTTGTTTGTATTTGTTGACAAATTGCCTTATTTCTAGTACAATCTACATTGGTACATTTTTCACATCCCGAAAAGTGTAGTGTTCCGGACTATGACTTTTATTTATGAAGGGAGAAATAATTATGACAACTTTTATGCAAAAGAAAGCTGAAGTTGCACGTAAATGGTATGTAATCGATGCTAATGACATGCCTCTTGGCCGTGTTGCAAGCAAGGCTGCACACATTTTACGTGGAAAGCACAAAGTTACTTTTACACCACATGTTGATTGTGGAGATTATGTAATCATAATCAATGCTTCAAATGTTAAATTAACTGGTAATAAACTAAATGATAAAATGTACTATAATCATAGTGGTTATACTGGTGGATTAAGAGTTAGAAGCGCTAAAACTATGAGAGAAAGTTATCCAGAAGAAATGCTTGAAAGAGCAGTTAAAGGAATGTTACCTAAAGGAAGACTAGGAAGACAAATGTATAAGAAATTATTCGTTTATGCTGGAGCTGATCACAAACATGCAGCACAAAAACCAGTAGAAATGAAACTTAACTAGGAGGATATATGGCAAAGAAAATATATGCAGGAACTGGTCATAGAAAAAGCTCTATTGCTAGAGTTAGAATGACTGAAGGAACTGGTAAAATAACTGTTAATGGAAAAGATGTAAATGAATATTTACCATTCCCAACATTAGTTATGGATTTATGTCAACCACTTGATGTAACTAATACAAGAGATAAATTTGATATTGATTGTAAAGTTAATGGTGGTGGATTCTCAGGTCAAACTGGTGCAATTCGTTTAGGTATAACAAAGGCTTTACTTGAATATGATGGAAATACTGATCCAACAAGTGAAACTTCATTTAGAAAAATCTTAAAATCTAATGGATTTATCACAAGAGATTCAAGAATTAAAGAAAGAAAGAAACCTGGACTTAAGAAAGCTCGTAGAGCACCACAATTCTCAAAGAGATAGTAAAAGTACTTGTAAAACTTATGATATTTTTCATAAGTTTTTTTCTTGACTTAATAATAATTATTTGTTAAAATTTATTTAATTTAAGTATTTACTTTGATTTAAGTGCAGAAATAATTTATATTATTTCTTTTATTATTTAAAAGGAAGTGATACTTTGACTATATATGTTTATTTAGATGAAAGTGGTTCGATTCACAAAAATAGTAATACTAAATACTTTGCAGTTGGTGGTTATTTTGTTTTTTCTAATGAAAAAAATAAGATAATATCAACTTATAAAAAAATCAATAAGGATATGAAATTAGTTAGAAATATGGATTTAAATAGTGAAATAAAATCTTTTCATATGAAACCTTGTGAAAAAGTAAATATTTTTAAGTCTATTCAAAAGATTGATAATGTATGTTTTATTGCAAAAGTATTTAATAAAGAAATAATGAAAAAAGAAATAGTTGAATCTAATATATTCTTTAATTATGCAGTTAAATTAATATTTTCTGATTGTATAATTCCGGTTCTTGATACAAATAAACTAATTAATTTTGTTGTAAGTGTAGATAACAGAAATATAAGGGTTAAAGACTTAAAAAATTTAGAAAACTATTTAAAAACGGAATTCTGCACATATAATTTTGATTTTTCAGTGACGTATTATGATTCAAAAACTAATTTTGGGATACAACTTGCTGACTTAACAGTTAATACTTTTTATAATAAATATAAAAATATAGATATTGTTAAAGATGTATTAAAATCTCTTAAAACAAGTAAGTATAGAGTAAGCGTATTTTTAGATAACAGGGCCTCTGGAAGAATAAAAAAATTCGATTTTAAATCTTGCGAAAAAATGTTGACAACCAGTGCTTAGTTATGATAAGATTAACACACAAGACCTAGGTAATGTAGCTACTAGCTAAGCGTATTTGTAAGTACGTTGCACCTTAGGCATTTTTTTATGGCCAAATTCACTTGTTCACATATTATATTAGTGGGAGGAATGTTATGTACAAGACTTATTCACAATATAATACAAGCAACAATGTTTATCCACAAGCAATTGATGAAAGAAACGCTTATCCACAAGCAGGATATCCTGTAAGTAATTATCCACAATATAACTACAATAATGGAAAGCAAAATGATGAGAGAATTGGATTTATTGGACCATTTTTATTAGGAGGACTTACTGGAGGATTAGTCGCACCATATTTTTATAGACCATATTACAATAATTATCCACCATATTATGGACCAGTAATGCCAAGAAGGTGGTAAAGACACAAGAAGGGTGTCTTTTTTTTTTAATTATGATATAATTACCATAGGTGATTGCAGTGAAACTAAATAAAAAAGATTGGACTAATATTTTAATATTAATAACAATTTTATTAATAATAATGTTTTCTTACTTGGGAATTACTAATTTAAATGCATCAATTGTTGATTATAATTCGCAGCATGCGGTAATACCAGATTACTTTAGAAAACTATTTTTAGAAACTAAACAAATATTTCCTGGTTTCGCATTTAATATCGGTGCGGGAGAAAATATATATAATTTATCATATTATGGACTTTTTAGCCCAATAATAATGTTTTCATACTTATTTCCTAAATTAAGTATGATAAATTATATCCAAATAGCAATGCTTATAATAACTATCACATCGGTTGTGCTTATGTATTATTTCTTAAGAAGTAAGTTTAATAATAAATACACATTTCTTGGTACATTATTATTTCTTTTATCCGCACCACTTATCTACCATACACATAGACATATTATGTTTATAAATTATATGCCATTTCTATTAATGGGACTAGTAGGTATTGATAAAAATAAAAAAACAATGATTGCACTATCAGTATTTTTAATGATAATGACAAGTTATTACTATAGTGTTTGTGGAATTATTGCTTTATCCATATATTATATTTATAAGTATTATGAAGATAATAAGATAGTGAAGTCTAAGGTATTTATTAGAGATTTATTAAAATATATATATTTAGTAATAGTTGGTATTTTATTATCATGTGTATTAATATTACCAACAATGTATGTAATATTAAATGGTAGGGGGGATATAACTAATAGTGTTAATATATTTAAGTTGCTTTTGCCTACTATTAATATGGATCAAATTATGTATACATCTTATACAATGGGAACATCCTCTATATTGTTAATTGCAGTATTATATGGTTTATTTAATAAGAAGAAATCGGATAGATTTTTATCAATTATTTTTTCATTATTAATTGTATTTCCAGTATTTATATATATATTAAGTGGTTTTATGTATATTAGGGGTAAAGTTTTAATACCTTTGTTGCCTCTTGCAATATTATTAATTACTAACTTTTTAAGTAGTTACAAGAAAGAAAAAGATAATAAATTTTATATATTTTTAATAATATTAACAATTCTATGCATTATTCATTTAATTCTTGCTAATGAGGCATTGTTAATGGCTGATATCATAGTAACTGTAATACTATATTTACTAAGTAATAAGTATGAGAATAGAAAAATATTAATTTACCCAGTTTGCTTTATCGCACTTGTAATTTGTTTGTTTAATAACTATACAGAAAGGTATGTTAGTAAGGATTTAAATAGCAAGCAGTATGATAAAACATATTATGACAAAGTGTCAGTATTGTTAAATGAAGATAATAATATATATAGAGTAGATTACAATATGAATGATATGTATAATATAAATTATGTATATGATAGGAATTATTATTTACCAAGTATTTATTCATCTTTAGAAAATAAAAATTATTACAATTTTGTAAATTTATTTAATGAGCAATCTAATAGGATTTCAACTGCGCTTAATCCACATAATATTTTATTTAATACATTTATGGCAAACAAATACCTAATTACTGATAAA
This sequence comes from uncultured Bacilli bacterium, assembly GCA_934130375.1. Taxonomy (GTDB): domain Bacteria; phylum Bacillota_I; class Bacilli_A; order RF39; family UBA660; genus CAG-1193. Next base: position 62,976 of record CAKOXW010000004.1, on the reverse strand, counting down.
ACTGCACCGATTGGATATGAAATGATATCTGATAATGTCTATAAAAATGATAATGTGCTTCCAATCGGGTATGCTACAAACAGTGTTATTAGTGAAGATTTATACAATGGTTTATCAAATATAGATAAAATTTATGCATTAATGACAAATGTGGTTGTAAAAGAAAATATTGATAATAATTATGTATCAAAAATTAATGAGGAAGAATTTGGTTATACTTTAGATTATGACAATTTAGAACTAACTAATAATGATAATAGATATTTGATAACTAGTAATAAAGATGGTAAAATGGTACTTAAATTTGATAAACCTTATGAAAATAAGATACTACTTATTTCATTTGATATGAATTATACTGAGGCATGTACGATTGGTGATACGAGTATAACAATTAATGATATTAAAAATACATTATCATGCAAAACATGGACATATCCTAATAATAATTATAATTTTAAATATGCAATATCAGGAAATACGATAGATAAACTTGATATAGAGTTTGCAAAGGGTAAATATGATATATCTAATGTTAAGATTTATTCAATAGATTATAACGATATTGTAAATTATGTAAAAAGTGTATCAGTATTTAATATTGATAAAGAAAGTACTTCTGGTGATATAATTACAGGTAATATAAATGTCAAGGATGATGGATATTTTATACTAACAATACCTTATGATAAAGGTTTTAGTATTTATTTAGATGGGAATAAAATTGATTATGAAAAAGTGTCTTTGTCTTATATTGGATTTAAAATAGATAGTGGTTATCACGATATTAAAATTGTATATAAAGCACCTTATCAAAAAGAAGGGATGATTTTTAGTGGTATTGGGTGTATAATGTTATTACAAGTTATGATACTTGATATTAAGAAAAGGAAGAAGTAAAATGAAAGAAAAATTAGTAGAAATATATTTAAATAACTCACTTATAATAAATATAAGTGCAATTAGTTTATTAATACTATTTATGATTGTGTGTTGTGTTTACAAAGATGAACTTGATAATTTATATAAAAAATATAAAGAGATAATAGATTATGTTATAGTAGGGGCATTAACTACATTTGTAAGTATTGCTAGTTACTGGGCATTAAGACTTATAATTAGTAATTATATGGTTAATACTATTATCTCATGGATATGTGCAGTTTTATTTGCATACTTTGCTAATAGAAAATATGTATTTAGAAGTAAATCAGATAAAATATTGGATGAATTTTCTAAATTTGTTGGTTGTAGATTATTAACACTTGGCATGGAAATAGTTTTAATGTATGTATTCGTTTCATTATTTAAAATTAACGACATGATTGCTAAGATAATACTACAAGTAATAATCTTAATACTTAACTATGTATTTAGTAAATTCTTTGTATTTGTAAAGACTAAAAAATAGTCTTTTTTTCTTTATAAATATGATATACTTATTATAGAGGTAAAGATATGAAAAAGGTTTTAAAATTATTTATTATGTTGTTGTTTGCAATTCCTTTTTATGTGAATGCATCATCATATGGGATTGAAAATTTTTATGTAAATGGATATCAGAAGGATAATGGCGACTTAACAGTTGAATATTATTTTGATATGAACGGGTCTTATAATGGGACTGAGTTAGATATTAATTATATTAATGATAGTTTGTATGAGTTTAATGCTGATGCGAGTTCTTACGGAGCAAGTAAGATTTATAATGGTTCTTCTATTGCTATATTAGAAGTACAAGGTGTAGATAGTGATGATAACTTTGATTTTAGTAATATAGATGGCGATATTTTTAAAAGAGTTAGTAGTGCTAATAAAGGGGATTATGGAGTTTATACAACTTCTTATTCTAACAAGGGGACTACTTTAATGATATATAATCCTAGTAAGAATAACAAGGCCTTTTATATTAAGTTTAGAATAAGAAATATAGCAGTTAAACATAATGATGTTGGTGAATTATTTTATACTATTTTTAATGATAGTTTTAGAGAATCTATTCATCATTTAAAGGGTAAGTTTTATTTTAAAGATAATAAGAATTTAAGAGTATGGGCTCATGGGCCTCTTAATGGTGAGGTGAAAAATGAAAATAATGAGTACTTAACTTTTAATGTGGATAATGTGCCTTCTTATACTAAGATAGATATAAGGGCAACATTTGATGTTGGTGTTATAAAGAATTCATCTAAGAATACTAAGGTTGATGCTCTTAATAAAATTATTTTGTATGAAACAAATAAGGCAGAACAAGCAAATTATGAAAGACAACAAAAGGATTATGCGGTTGTTTCTTATGTTGATACTGGCATTAGTGAACTTGAAGATGAATTAATTAATAATCCAAATGAAGAAGTTATTAATGAAACTATATTTTCAATTAGAGATAAGTTTGTAAATATAAAGGCAAAATATAATGAAATATATGATACTGAGAAAAAGAATAAATATAAAGACAAACTTGATATACTTAATAAAAAGATAAATGAATATATAGTAATTAGAAATGATAGGGATATTGAAACATTTAAAAATGATATTACTAGAGAAAATTATAATAATTGTTTGACATCTTTTGAATATCTACCAAGCGATTTAAAGGATGAATACAATGATAAGATTAATAGTATAAAAGTAACACTTGATGAGTTAGAAAAGAATAGTATTCTTAGTGATATAGATTACTTAGTAAGAAGTCCAAGGTATTATACTTATAAAAATATTGAAGATAAAATATATATGATTGATAATTATGAGAACAGAGTATTTTTATATAGTGTTTTAAATAGTAAATTACCACTTGTAAAAAATGCTGAATATAAAGAAGAAACTGGTTATAGGTTTCTAGCAGCAGTATCAATTATTGTAACAATATTTGTTTTTTATGAGATGTATAAGAAAAAATTTAAACCTTATGATGTATCATTTAATGAAAAGTATTATAGAGAAATACCTAGTGAACTACCTTGTGAAGTTGTTTCATATTTAATGTATAATAAACTTACAGATAAAGCAGTAAGTGCTGCAATGCTTGATTTAATTAGGAAAAAGAAGATTAGTTATGAAAAGATTAGTAATAAGAATTATAAAATAAAAGATATTTCTAATGGTGATTTATTATACGAAGAAAGAAAATTAATGGATGTTATTTTTGCAAATAGTAAAGAGGTCACAACTGCTGATTTAAAGAATCGTGCAAATAAGTCATATAGAAGTGTAATATCTAAGTGGAAAAGTTATAAAGAAGCAATCGTTAATAGAGTTAATACTGAAAAATTATTTGAATGTAACTTTAAGAAATCTGATGATATAAAAAAGAATAATTTACTTTTTGTAATAGTTTTTGCAGTATGTTTTCCTGTAGTTGTAATTCCTGTGCTTCTTATCTATGGACTTGTTAAGTTAGTAAAAGATATATTTAAGAAGTCTAAGGATGGAAATGGTTTAATATATTATAGAATTGGTTTTTCATTTATGATAATTTTGTCTTTTGGCGAAATATTTGAATTAATTGAAATATTTAAATTGGTTCATACATCTAAAATTTTATTTGGTATTGCATTAATTATTTCTATAGTATGTCTGGTTTACTCGTTTGTTAAAATTAGAAAGACAGAAACTGGTGAACTAGAGTATAGAAAATGGTTAGGATTAAAGCATTTTTTAGATGATTTTGCAACTCATGATAAGGAAATACCAGATATTTTGTTATGGGAAAGATATTTGGTGTACGCAACATTATTTGGTAATGCTAAAAAGGTATCTAAAGTAATGCAGTTAAATATTAAAGATACTGATATAGATAGTGATATTATAGGTAGTGATATTCTTGATTTTTATAGAATGAATAATATTATTAGTAACAGCATAAGAGCAACAGAAACTAAAGCATATCAATCTAAATCTTCTCACGAAGGAGGTAGTAGCAGTGGCGGTAGTTTTTCAAGTGGCTCTGGTGGTGGAGGTGGTTTCTCATCATCATCAGGAGGAGGCGGTGGAGGAACCGGAGGAGGACGTTTTTAATACGTCTTTTTTCTTTTTATATAGAATATAATTTAATATGAATATGTATAAGATTAAAATGTTTTTATTGTTTATAAGTGCGATATGTTTATTTAATTTTATAAATGCAAAAGCGCTTGGTTATTCTTTGCTTGGCAAGGTTATATATTTAGATGCAGGACATGGAGGTGTTGATGTTGGAGCGTGTTATAAAGATATACACGAGGAAGATATTAACTTAGCTATCACTTTAAAATTAAAGGATAAATTAGAAAGCATGGGTGCACAGGTATTACTAACAAGGAATGGTGATTATGATTTGTCAGACAAAAGTGCATCTTTAAGAAAGAGAAGTGATCTTGGTAATAGGGCTAAGTTAATAAATAATTCTAAGGCTGATTTATATTTATCTATACATTTGAATTCATCTTTGAACTCTTCATGGAATGGTGCGCAGGTATTTTATGATGATATTAATAAGAACAACAAGGATGTTGCTATAGTATTTCAAAAATACTTTAATAAGTACTTAAATAGTACTAAAGAAATAAAAGAAATTAATAATTTATATATGTATAAAAATATTACTAAACCTGGTGTTTTGTTAGAAGTTGGTTTTTTATCAAATCCTTATGAAAGGAAAAAATTACTTACAGATGAGCATCAAAATAGTATAGTAAGTGTCATATTAGATGCTTTAATAGAAATTTTTAATAAAAATATGTTATACTAGTTTTATATAGTAGGTGATTTAATGGGTAGAATGAAAAGTTTTAAAACTATAGATGAACAAATTGATATATTAAGAGATAAAGGGTTAACTATTTCTAATGATGATAAAACAAAAGAAATTTTGTTAAGAGAAAATTATTTCTTTATAAATGGTTATAGACATTTACTTTTTAAAGGGCCAAAGGAAAATACATTTATAGATGGTTCTTCTTTTGATGAACTTTATGCATTATTTTGTTTTGATAGAAATATTAGAAATGTAATGTTTAAATATCTTTTAATTGTTGAAAATAACTTAAAATCAATATTTAGTTATCATTTATCAGGTAAATATGGTTATAAAGAAAAAGAATATTTAAAAATGTCTAATTTCGTAACTGATATAAGTAAAAGAAGACAAGTTGCAGATGTTATTAATAAGATGAAAAGACAAATTAAAACAAATGCTAAACAGCATACTGCGACGCTACACTATTTAACTAATTATGGATATATTCCTATGTGGATATTAGTAAAAGTATTGTCTTTTGGATTGATAAGTGAATTATTTATGATATTAAAACCAGAAGACCAAAAAGAAATTGCTAAGTACTATAAGATGGATGCGTTTGATATGACTGTATTCTTGCCAATAATGTCTAATTATAGAAATTTGTGTGCTCATGAAGATATGCTTTATACTTATAGAACACAAAGAAGTATTCCAAATAATATCTATCATCACAAATTAAATATTCCTAAAATTGATGAAGAATACGTATATGGCAAAAATGACTTATTTTCTTTAGTATTAATGTTTAAATTTATGCTTTCAAAAGAAGATTTTAAGTTACTTGTATATGAACTTGGATATGAAGTTGATTTACTTGGTAATAAATTGAATTCTATTGAAATTGATAAAGTATTAGATAAGATAGGTTTTCCAACTAATTGGAAAAATATTGTTGATTTATAAAAAAGATTGGTAATTAAACCAAATTTAATTAGGTTTAAAATACCAGTCTTTTTTAATATTATTAAATAAATAATAGTAATGCAATTATATAACTTGTTAATATTGCAGCAAGTGATATTGGAACACTGTATTTAAAATAGTCTTTATTATCAAGTTCATATCCATTTTTCTTAAGAAGTCCAATTGCTGTAATGTTAGCAGATGCTCCAATTGGAGTGAAATTACCACCAAGTGTCGCACCTATAATTAATCCGTAATATAATAAGCATGGATTAATTGTTGATGATAAAGAAATAGTTGTTATTACAGGCAACATTGTTGCAACGTATGGAATATTATCAATAAATGCTGAAATAACTACTGATACAAATACTATTAGAGTATACATAACTAGTGGATTATTTCCAACATTTAAAAACATATCACTAATAGAGTTAATTATTCCTGCTTCTTTGATGCCACCAATTACTACAAATAAACTTGCAAGAAGTAGTAATGTTTCATAATCTATGTCTTTAATGTTAGGTAAAACACATTTAATACTTCTATTTTTAATCATTTTTATAACAAGCCCAATTATAAAGAAACTTGTACATATTACACCATTTATAAGTTCAAAGTTTGTGTTAATAAATGATGCGATTATAAGTGCTACTATTGATAGACAAAGTAGTATTGTTGGAATATAATCAGTAACTTTTGTATTAAGTTCGCATTTTATTTTGTTTGTGTTTTTTCTTTGAAGTATTAAAAGAGTAATCGCTGCTGCAATTAAACTTAATTGAACTATAAAGAATAATCCTATTTTTCCATTAAAGAAAAAGAAATCAAAAAAATTCATACCTACTTCTTTAGCAAGAAGAAGTGATGTTGTGTCACCTGTTAGTGTTGCCGCACCTTCTAGGTTAGAAAATATTGAAATGCATATAATTGGTATAACAGGAGAAATTTTGAATTTTTTCGCAACTACAAGTACAATTGGTGCAATTATAAGTACAGTTGCAACATTATCAATAAATGCAGATACTATTCCTGCAAATACTGCTAGGGCAACTGTCATCCATTTAATATTTGGAGTTCTCTCTATAATGAATTCTGCAAGCAATTCTGGCATTTTTGACTCTATGAATAGAGATACTAAGCCCATGGTTCCAAGTATCATTAAAAGTACGTTAAAATCAATCTCAGAGAGTATTTTACCAACTGGTAATATTCCAAGTATTACAAATATACAAGCAGATCCAAAAGCGATGAAATGCTTATACTTTGTAATTGTAAGCATAAGTATATAAGTTAAAATAAATAACGATAAAGCAATTATCATAAAAAACACCTCGACAATAATAATATCATAAAAATAAAAAATATAAAATATGTGTAAACCAAATAATGTAATTTATAAATTAGATGATATAATTTATTTAAGTAAGAGGTTTATCATGAAAAAGAATTTGAAAAAGTATTTAATTTTATTTATTGTAATAGTTATGATTTCTTTTATTGTATTATTTGATAGTAAGTATGCAAATACCAAGAAAAATAACGTTGGGAAAGTAGATAATGTGATTGACGCAGTTGAAAAAGGGATAAATGATAATGGTAAAAATGATGAAAAGAAAACCTTGAATGAAGAAGAAAAACAAGATGATGATAAAACCCTTGATGATAAAGTTGTAGAAAAAGAAGAAAACATTAAAACTGATGATAAGAAAGAAAATGTAAAAAAAGATAATAAACCGTCAAACACAAACAAGGTAGAAAATTCAGAAGTAAAACCAGAGGAACCTAAAAAAGATAATGTAAGTAGTAGTGATGATAAAAATAATCAAGAAGATAAAAAGAATGAAACTGGTGATAGTGATGATGTAATTAAAGAAGAAAATGAAAGTGGAGTTAAAACCCTTGATGTGATAAATAATGAGTATAGAAATGAGATAAAAAGTAAGTATGGTGTTTTAGTTGGTTATAAGGATGAGATGGATAATATTTATAAAAATGCATACTTTGAACCAGTAAGGCAATATAATGATGAAAAAATCAATAAAATTCTTATTTCTATTGATACTGAATTAAAAAAGTATCCAAGTTCCTTTTTCAATGAAATAAAAAACAAATGGAAAAATTTAACTATTTATTTGGTTGAAAAAGTTGGCCCTTCGGTAGCAGGTTTAACTGATAATAAAGATTCTAATACTGTTGTGATATTAATTAGTACTGAAGGATATTTGTTTGAGAGCACTCTTCATCATGAAATAATGCATTATATTGATTGCTATTTAGCAGATAAAATAGGTGCAGAAGCGATTGAGGCAAGCATGAATGAGCTTAATCCCGAAGGATTTACATATGGCAATCAAACAAACGAGTATGTATATTATTATTCAAATCCCGCGTATTTCTTATCGGCTTATAGCAAAAGCGATTATAAAGAAGATAGAGCAGTATTATTTTCTGATATGATATTTAGAACCTTAAAAAAAGATTATTATACTAAAGGAAATCCAATTAATGAAAAGGCCAAGGTAATAAGCAATCAATTGGAAAAGTATTTTGACTGTGTATCAAGCAGTACGATAGAGACATGGGAACGATTTATTGAATATTAAAATTGATAATTGGTAAAAAAAATTATCAATTTTTGGTATTAGACGCATTATATAGTGACCATTTTGGGTAAAAGTCATATTATAAAATAGGTGATAATATGAATGATGATAGAACAACGAAGAAAGTGGTTGTAGATGCAGGGCACGGAGGAGTTGATCCCGGTGCATCTGGCAATGGTGTTATTGAGAAGGAATATAATTTAAGAATAGCAAATTATATTTATGATAGATTAAAGGAATTAGGTGTGCCTGTTAGTATTACAAGAACAAGTGATGTTACTATAAATCCTAATGATAGGGTGAAAAGTATTCTTAATGCATATGGCAATAATAGTGACGTAATTGTATTATCTAATCACTTGAATGCAGGGGGTGGTGAAGGCTCTTGTGGTAAATTAACTTTCTTCGAGAAAAACTAAGATTTTAAAGACAATTTATAAAAAATAAGTTGTCTTTTTATTTACTTTACATCTTACTAAAAATAAAAAATATGTCCCGAATATTGCAAAAGTGTCCCAAATGATATATAATGAATATAGGTGATAATATGAAGAAGAAGAATATATTAAATTTAATTAAATATCATACAGAAAACAATGATGAATATTTTAGAAATGAAGCATATGAAATTGCAAAATACTTTGATAAAACTGGTGATGTTGAATTATCAGAATATATACTTGCACTTCTATCTGATGTAAATACATTTGTACCTCAAATTGAAAAATCTGACTTGGTTTTTTTTAAAAAACTATCTCCAAGTAAAGAACCATTTCCATTACCTGAAAGTATAAAAGATGATATTATCGGATTAATTCATGCTGTTAAACACAATGTAGGGGTAAATAAATTTTTATTTGAAGGTGCTCCAGGCACTGGCAAGACAGAGACTGTAAGGCAATTATCAAGGATACTTGAAAGGGATATTTTTTCTGTTGATTTTAGCATGGTTGTTGATAGCAAATTAGGACAAACTGCTAAGAATATTACGGAGTTATTCTACGAAATAAAAAAGATGCCTCATCCTGAAAAGGTGATAATACTTTTTGATGAAATAGATGCTATAGCATTAGACAGAATGAATGATAATGATATTAGAGAAATGGGAAGAGCAACTTCAACGATTTTAAAAGAATTAGATCAATTAAATGATAATATTCTATTTATTGCTACAACTAATTTATTTTCTTCATTTGATAAGGCATTAATAAGAAGATTTGATTCTATAATTAATTTTAACAATTATTCAAGGGAAGATTTATTGGAAGTTTCAGAATATATCTTAAATGAAATGCTTTTAAAATTTAAAAATGCTGGAAGAAATATAAAACTATTTAAGAAGATAATTAATTTAATGGAACCAATTCCATATCCTGGAGATTTGAGAAATTTAATTAAAACATCTATTGCTTTTAGTAATCCTGATTGTGAATTAGATTATTTAAAAACATTATATAAGAAAATAAATAAAGATAAAAAAATGCAATTAAAAGATTTACAAAAACTAGGATTCACTGTTAGAGAAATTGAAATAATTACTGGGATTTCTAAAAGTCAGGTTTCTAGAGAATGGAGAGATTAGAATATGAATAATTTATTGCAATTAAAAGGACAATTTCATCAAAGATCTAATAATTCAACTCCGGGACCTGCTACACTTCCAGGTAGTTCAATTGTGATAGTCGAGCATTTGGAAACTTTATTATCTCAATTAAAAAAATTATATAGTTTTTGGAGTACACAAAATGTTGTTAAAGGTGCACTAATTAGTGTGTATTATATCGATGTAATTGCAAAGAGTAATCGAATATCTGCAATTCTTCATGAATCTGGTAAGGTTACAAATAACACAATAGTAGGTGCAAAATTTACTGATAAAAAAATTCCAAAACATATTATTACACATTATATACATTTGGATTCATTAAATACATCTATTAGTAAATTGGATTTAGTTATTAGGTGTGTAAATGAAAAAATGTCTGGTGTAGTTTCACAAAAAAAATTAGATAATATAGATGCATTATCTAAATATTTGACAAGCATTGGACTTTCTAAATCAGCTTTCAATCAAATAATTGTGGATGCATATTATGTAGAAAAGTTTGACTTGCCAGATAATAGTGATATTATTAGTGACAATGCATTAGTTACTTTATATAAGACTGATGATAATATAAAAGAAATTATGGATAAATTGGGTATAGATATTTTGACTCAAAGAATTATTGAGGAAGATTCTACGGTATTATTAACACCAGACCAATTGGAATTATTAAAAATGAAGGCACCATATCTAATTGCCATGACTTTAAGCGATATCTCAGAACTATCAAAAGATGATTTTATTACATTAGATGATGATACATTACCTAAATTACCAAATCCAACTAATGAACCAACAATTGGAGTAATTGATACATTATTTGATACTAGATGCTATTTTTCTAATTGGGTTAAGTATCATAAAATGATTTCAGATGATATAGAAACATCCTCAGAGGATATGGATCATGGTACAGCAGTATCATCAATTATAGTAGATGGACCAAATATTAATCCTGAACTAGATGATGGATGCGGTAGATTTAAAGTTAGACATTTTGGTGTTGCACTTTCTAAGCAAATGAGTTCGTTTGCGATATTAAGACACATAAAAGAAATAGTAAAAACCAATAAGGATATTAGAGTATGGAATTTATCACTTGGTTCGGCACTAGAAATCAATCCAAACTTTATATCACCTGAAGCAGCAATTTTAGATAAAATTCAATATGAAAATAATGTTATATTTGTAATTGCAGGGACTAATAAGCAAAAAGAAAGTGTTGAGATGATTGGCGCTCCTGCAGATTCGATAAACGCATTGGTTGTTAATTCAGTTGATTCAAAAGGAATATCAGCTTCATATTCTAGAAAAGGATTAGTATTGTCTTTTTTTAATAAACCTGATATTTGCTATTATGGTGGAGACAAAAACGATTATATTAAGGCTTGTAACTCTTGTGGAGAATGCCTATTAGCAGGAACATCATTTGCTGCTCCATGGATTTCAAGAAAAATGTCATATTTGATTGATATTTTAGGCTTAAGTAGAGAAGTTGCCAAAGCATTAATAATTGATTCTGCCACAAATTGGAAAGAAATTATTAATCAAAAACAGGCACCGTTATTAGGGTATGGTGTCGTTCCAAAGAGAATAGAAGATATTATTAATTCAAAAGATGATGAAATTAAATTTGTTATTGAAGGAATTTCTGAAAAATATGATACATATACATATGATATTCCTGTTCCATTACATAATGATAAATATCCATTTATCTCTAAAGCAACATTATGTTATTTTCCAAATTGTTCAAGAAATCAAGGTGTAGATTATACTAATACTGAGCTGGATTTATCATTTGGTAGAATTGATGATAAAGGTCATATAAAAACAATAAACAATAACTATCAAACCGAAGAAGGTCACTATATGTATGAAGGAAATGCACGAAAAAATTATAGAAAATGGGATAATGTAAAACATATAATGGAAATATTAAAAGATGGTTCCAGACCTAAAAAGAAATATTCAAATGAATTATGGGGAATAAGCATTAAGACTAAAGAGCGATTAGAAAAAAGAGATGGTGAAGGAATAAAGTTTGGAATTGTAATTACATTAAAAGAAATCAATGGGATAAATAGAATTGATGATTTTGTAAGAATGTGTTCTCTAAGAAAATGGCTTGTTACAAAAGTTGATGTTAATAATAAAATTGAGTTATATAATAAAGCTGAAGAAGAAATAGATTTAAAATAATTAGGCAACAATCAGTTAGGAGTGATAAATAATGAAAGTAATATCAATGTTTTCTGGCGCTGGTGGTTTAGACTTAGGATTTTCTTTAGCTGGTCACAAAATCGTGTGGGCAAATGATTTTGATGATTATGCAGTTGATACATATGAAGAAAATTTTAATAGATTTAATAAACACAAGGTTGTTAGAGGAGATATATTAGAGTATTTAAATCAAGATGAAGAAAAATTGAAAAAAGAAATACCAGATGCTGATATAGTTATAGGTGGATTCCCTTGTCAAGGTTTTTCGATAGCTAATATAAATAGAAGTATGGAAGATGAAAGAAATTTCTTGTATTTGCAAGTTTTAAAAATGATTAAAATTAAAAATCCTAAATTTATATTACTAGAAAATGTTAAAGGATTAGAAAATATGGAAAAAGGAAAAATCTTAGAAATGATTATCAAAGATATTGAATCTATTGGCGAAGGATATACTGTTTATTATAATGTGTTAAATGCATTGAATTATGGAGTTCCACAAAATCGTGAAAGAGTAATAATCTTTGGAGTAAGAAATGACTATGCTCAAAAAATTAAAATGCCTATCATGGAAAAAACAGTTGATTTAAAAAAAGTTAAAAAGAGATTATTAGTAAAAGAAACTCATTCAAAGAATAGTAACATTAAACAACCTCAAAATACATACTTAGTTGTTACAGATATGTTTAATAAGTTGTGTAATAAGAAAAAGATAAATATTAATGATTATTTTGATTCAAATATTAAATATCAATATCAAACATTAAGAGATACAATTTATGGATTACCTGAAGAAACCAATGTTGATGGTTGTGAAATATTAAATCATACTTCGTCTAGATGTAAATTAAATCAAAAAAAATCACATATGGTTGGAAATAGACCGACATATTGGGATAAACATTCTCCAACTATTATGGGAAGAGGTAGTGGAACTGGAGGACCTTTAATTATTCCACATCCTGAATATAACAGAAGAATGAGTGTTAGAGAAGTTGCAAGAATCCAATCTTTTCCAGATACATTTTTGTTTTTAGGAAGTACCTCTGCATGTTATAGACAGATAGGAAATGCTGTTCCAGTATTAATGGCATATAATATAGCTAAAATTTTTCCAATAAAAATAGAAGATTTTTTAAATTAAATCTTCTATTTTTTGATCTATTAGTTTTTCTAAGATAATCATATTATCTATAAATTCTTTGTTTTCAAATACATTTTCTAAATTTAATATAGTGTCATAATAATTTAAATTTAACTTTCTTATCATGTCCATTAATGCTGTATATCTTATTCTTAAATTATTATTTTCCCATCTGTACCAAATTTTTGTAAATGAATTTATTCCACCATTTTCGTCATCAAGAGCTTTTGTTATTGCGGTAACGAATGATTCTGCAGGTATTAAAGTTATTTTCATTTTATATCCACATTTATAAACGATTAAAATGTCATCACTATATACATATTTAACATAATTGTTTATTCTGCTTTTAAATTCATCAAATTTATCATTTTCTTTTATTGATTCAAGCAATGGTATTGTTTGTCTTGGAGAACCTAAACCGCCTTTTCTATCACTAAGTGCTTTATCAGTTAGTCCTATAAATAAGGCTCTATGTGATAATGAACCTATATTGATTTCATCATTAAAGTCACTATTAATGATTTTGCCATCCTTATTATATAATTTACCTTTTAATGTTTTTATAGATAATTCATATTCATCAATTTTGTGATCAGCCTTTTCCCTTTTATTACCTGCTAAATCATGACTAATCGTCCAATCTACATTATTACATAAACTATCATATTCTTTAATATAATCCGGGACTTGAGGATTAACTCTTGATGAAGTGTCTGTAGCTTTTTCACCAACTAATTCTCCAAAGATATCTTCAAATATTCTTGCAGTTGTATGTCTATCACGAGTTTCTTCTGATGAAACAAAATCATATAATATTAATCCAATAAATGAAGAGTTTATTTCTCCAATATCAATACCTTTTTGTAATGAATCAAGATACTTAATAAGAGACTTTCTATCTTTTGGTTCTTTTATATTAAAATTTTGACAAATGTTTTCTGAAAATGAATGTAATTTATCAAACATTACTTTATCTAATACCATACTATACCTCCATATATATTATAACATATTAAACAAAAATTCTTAATAATTAGGTTAATAATTGTGATAAAATAGTATTGGTGATAAATATGAAGGTATTAACATTGAAACAACCATGGGCAACTTTAGTGGCTGAAGAAATAAAAAAATACGAATTCAGATCATGGAAAACTAATTATAGGGGTAAAATATTAATACATGCTGGTGCTGGTGTAGATAAAAAGAAAATGAATAGATTTAAAGACTTAAATTTAAAATATCCATCCAAAAGAATAGTTGCAGAAGTTGAAATAGAAGATTGTTTAGAATTGGATGATGAATTGAATAAACAAATTATCAACGAAAAAAATATTGCATATGGTTCAAAATTTAGAAGCGGTTATGCATGGAAATTGAAGAATGTTAAGGAGATAGAATCTGACAAAGTAATTAATGGTAAATTAGGATTATGGAATATTGATATTAAATAAATTTTAAAAAAATTTAGTGATTTTTCAAAAAGGGTACAAATTTTTGCATTTTTTTGATTAATACAATTGCTTAGTATTAAAGGGCAAAATAAGTCATAAGTGAAGTATAGATGTAGTTATAAATATTGGTTAAAATGGCTTTTAAAACGAATGGACAAATAAAAAATTCTGTGTTAAAGTTGCTATAATAGGTAAATAATATGACAAAAAAAGGAAAAAAACGGAAAGAAAATGAAACTTGCATAATAAAAATATTTCTGATATATTTGCTATAGTAGGTAAATAGTTTAAATAAAAGTTGGTATTACTTTTTGTTAATGTCCCATTAAAATCTCAATGTTTTCTACATTGGGATTTTTTATTTGCCTATATTTAAATGTCTTATCAAAGATAATCTATCTATATGGGATAAATTTTGCAAGTGCAAAATAAGTTTGGTACCATAAGAAACATTGATTTTACTTAGTAAAATTAGTGTTACGGTACCATCGTCTTATCCTGATAGAAAAATACCAATTAAAAATTGGTGTTTTTGGGATTTTAGAGAAAGGAGAAAAAAGTATTTGAAAAAAGATTTTATTATTATTCCAAGAGAATTAATGGAAGATAACAGTTTGACTAAATCAGACTGTTTTTTATTTGGTAATATTTATAATCTTAGTAGATTAAATGGTTATTGTTTTGCTACTAATAAAGTATTATCTAATTTATCTTTTGTTAAAATAAGAACAATTAATTATTCTTTAAAGAGATTAAAAGAAAAAGGATATATTAATGTTGAAAGAATTAAAAATGATGTCTTAATTCAAAGAAGAATATATGTGAATGATATGCAAGATGATTCAGGTTAGTATGCAGTATTGTGCATTAATTATATGAATAGATATGCATGTATAATAAATAAATTAAAAGATAATTAATATATAAAAAATTATATATATAATTAAACAGGAGGTTTTGTTTATGATTTATAACGAAATATTATTATCTGGTGAGGTAAATAATATTATAATTAATAATAGATATATTACATTAGGACTAACTTGTAAGAAGTATTCAACTAATGAAAATGGTAATATAGTTTATGCTAGTTTAAGAGTTTATAAAGATCTTTATGAAAATAATAAAGATCTTTTTTTATTGGGTAAAAATGTATATTTAAAAGGATATTTAAATTCTTATTCTGATAAGAATGAAACAATACACAATTTATGTAACAGTAACCAAAAGAGAAAATTATGATTTTATTAGTGCTGATGGTCCAGTTATTGGTGTTGATTATGATGGAGTAGAAACTTGGAATGGTAAAAGATGTGAATCAGTTCCATTAACAGAAGAAGAATTAGCTGAACTAGAAAAATTACTTAAACCATTTAAGGATGGTGATTCTAGTGAATAATCCTTTTATGGTAGACATAAATTTAAGTATGAAAGAAGATAAAAAGGAAATTTTTAAAAAATTAATATTAAATTATTTATTAAAGCAAATTATGGAAGAAAAATAATTCTAATGATTTGCTTATTTTTATTTATCATGGTAAGATGCACTTGTCTCGAAGAAAGTTAAGTGCTATAAAATGAGGAGGTAGAAGATGGATTATAGTTACTTAACAAATATGAATTATAATGCAGGTATTTATATTAGACTTTCTCAAGAAGATAAAGATAAAAAATATGAGTCAGATAGTGAAAGTGTTACTAATCAAAAAGAAATATTAAGAGACTATTGTTTAAAAAATGGATTTAATCTAATAGATGAGTATGTAGATGATGGTTATTCGGGAACAAATTTTGATAGACCAGGATTTATTAGAATGATTGAAGATATAAAGAATAAAAAAATTAATCTTGTAGTAGTAAAAGATTTATCAAGACTAGGTAGAGATCATGTAATGACTGGATATTATATTGAAACTTATTTTCCTGAAAATAAAGTAAGATTTATATCAATTGTTGAAAACTATGATAGTATGAAAAATCAAGCAAGTAATGATTCATCAACATTCATTATTGCTTGCAATGATTATTATAGTAAACAAAACTCATTAAAAATAAGAAATGTATTGGATGCCAAAAGAAAAGATGGTAAATTTATAGGTAGTAAACCATGTTATGGTTATATGAGAGACCCTGAAGATAAAGGACATCTAATTGTAGACCCTAATACGGCACCTTATGTTAAGCAAATGTTTGAATGGAGAGCAAATGATATAGGAATATCTGAAATAGCAACTCGTCTTACTAAATTAGGAGCACCAACACCAAGTGCTTATAAGAATTTACCAATATCTTCAAGAGTAAAAGAAAAAGATATATGGACAATACATTCAGTTAAAAAACTATTACAAAATAGAATGTATACTGGTGATATGGTACAACATACTCAAACTAATATTAGTTATAAATCTAAAAAGAAAGTAACACTAGATCAAAGCTTATGGGTAATAGTAGAAAGTACTCATGAACCATTAGTAGATAAAGAGACATTTAGAATAATAAATAAAAAAAGGGATAATCATAATAGAACTGTTACTAAAAAAACAGAAAGACCAATTAGATTACTCGAAGGATTAATCTATTGCAAAGAATGTGGAAATAGATTAGGAGTAACTTATAGAAAAAATCATGATTATTGGACTATTAATTGTAATAGATATGCTAGAGACCCAATTAGAGGAAGATGTAAAGCTCATTTCTTTCCATATGATTATTTCGAAGAAGAAGTATTAGAAGAATTAAACAAATTATTATCTAATTTATTTAAAGGATTAAGTATTAAAGAATTAAATGATGAAATAATTAATAGAACTAATTCGGGTACTAAATCACTTGATGAAATAAAGAAAGATATAGAAAAAGATTTTTTAAAATTATCTTCTAATATTCAAATAGTTTATCAAGATAGAATTGATGGTAATATTTCTTTAGAATCATACAAAATGATAGTATCTCCTTATGAACAAAAAATGAGAAACTTAAAAGATAAATTAGAAGAAATAGAACTTGAAAATTTAAAGAGAAAAAATAGTGCTAATAAAATACCAAATTATACAAAAAAGATAAAAGAATTATTAAATATAGAAAAACCAAATAGAGACTTGTTATTTACCCTAATAGATAGAATAGAAGCAGATGAAGACAGAAACATAACAATTAAATTTAAATATAAAATACTTGATGATTACACTTTTAAATATATTGATAAGAATCCAATAAGAAATCCCTATGGAAGATGTGGGAAGACTAGCGCATAATTGATAAAAATGAGAATATCTATTTCAAAAAAATATTATTTGTAGTATAATATCTTATATAAGAGTGCTAGTACAGGCTTGTTATGAGTTTTGTGCTGACGTTTTTTTTAGAAGTGGAGGTGAGAATATGTCAGTTGTTGCAGAAGTAAAAGATACAATTATTGATGCAAAGAAAAAGTATGATAAAGAAAAGTATATTTCTGTACTAGAAGAACAAATAGAAAAATTACAATTAGAAATAGAAAGAATGAATACTAAAATATCTATGTTAGAAAAAAATAAATTTACGTTGAATTCTGATCATTTAGAATTATTTAAAGTATTTAAAGATAATAATTATCATTACTATTTAGAAGATATCAGGGAATATGCCAAAAAGGATATTAATTTAGAAATTGCATTAAGTGAATTGATGGATAAAGAATATTTTAAAAAACCAAGTATAATGGCTGTAGGTTCAAAAATGAATTTATCAATACCAGAGGATAAAAAGATTGAATTTCTACAAGCTTTAAAGCAAAGTATTAATAACCACTAGAGCTGTCACCAGGTGGGAAAGGTGCTGAAGCAATCTACGCACTTAGAAATAATGACACTCTTGCTAAAATGATATTAGAGGAACTTGCTAAAGAGGGGCAAAATATTAGAAAATGGTATCAAAGAAGATTACCATCTGATCCATCCAAGGACTACTATTTTATCCACAGACTTACCGGAAAAACGGAACCTGTACTTATAGAATACGGATTTGTTGATAATGTGGAGGATGCTAACTTCATTAAAAATAACTGGCAAAATTTAGCGGAAGCAACGGTTAGAGCTGTTGCAAGTTACATAGGAGTACCATACGACAAGGTGTCAGATAGTTCTATATATGTAGTAAAAAGAGGAGATAGTCTATACTCAATTGCTAAAAAATTTGATGTAAGTGTAGATGCATTAAAATCAGCAAACAACCTTAAGAACAATCTAATTAGTGTTAATCAGAAATTAATAATACCTGGTTTTGTTGAACCAGTTGGCACAAACATAACATACGTAGTAAAAAAAGGTGATAGTCTTTATTCAATTGCAGCAAAATATAACACTACTGTATCTGAAATAAAAAGACTTAATAACTTATCTAGTAACATATTAAATATAAACCAAGAATTAAAAATTCCAACAAAAGATACTATAATAATAGAACAGGAACCAAGCCCTACTAACACGTATGTAGTGCAATATGGTGACACAATTGATAGTATTGCTAAAAACAACAATATTAACAAGGATGAATTAATTAGATTAAATAATCTTACCGATGGTACTTTATATGTTGGACAAATATTGAAATTGCCAACTTATGCTGGTGAAGAACAAATAGGTGAGGATGAATATGTAGTAAAAAAAGGTGACAATCTTTATGCGATTGCTAGAACATATAATACAACTGTAGATGCAATTAAAAGACTTAATAATCTAACTAGCAATAATTTAGATGTTGGAATGGTATTGAAAATTCCAGGTAAGACTAGTTCAACAGATGTTACTAAAACTTATACTGTAAAAAAAGGTGATAGTCTTTATTCAATTGCTAGAACGTACAACACTACTGTTGCTGATTTAAAGAAAATTAATAATTTAAGTTCAAATTTATTAAGTATTGGTCAAAAAATAAAAATATCGAATTAAAAACGATATTTTTTAATGTAATTCATTACATACCCCGCTATTTGGTTCATAGAAACAATGGCTTTTGTATCTTCCTGATAATTTTTGATTGTACCATGTGTTTTTGCATGTGTTATTACCTGGGGCATAAAACCATAATGAATTAGTTGCAGGATGAAATGTTTCTCCTCTTAATATTCTTTCTGCAAGTTGTTTTAATTTTGTAGTTGGATTGCTGTAGAATAAACTACTATCTTTTCCTGAAAAACCACCAGGTGTTTGATATATCATTTGATATATAGTTTTTATATTTTTAAAATCAAGACAATCAGCAATAACTCTATTAGTAGCAACATTTCCAACCATAAGCATACCTAGATTTCCTTCACCTATAGCTTCTGCTCTCATTAATCTTGCAAGTAAATCTAATTCCTTAGAAGTATATTTTATAAGCATATATATCACCTTTATATTTTATTCCAAAGTTGACAAAATATTAACATTAAAGTAAAATAATACCTTGTTTTTTTGGAAGTGATAAAATGAAATTTGGAAATGATAAAATTAGAAAGAAGAAAGATTTGTTATTTTACTGTATGCTTGTATTATTGTTATTTAAACAAGATACCTTGGAGGTAGAAGATAAAAGTATTGTTGAGATTTGTAGTACAAGTATTTTACCTTATGGAACTTATAGAAATGGTAATATTTATATATGTAAGTTGGGTGAAGAGGAGTATTATTTAGAGAATTCTTTAAGTAATGATATAGTTTGTGTAGATGGAAGAGAATTAAGTGATGCGAATATGAAAATTATGTCTTCTTATAAAATAACTAATAGGGAAGATATTGAAGAAATATTAAGCGTATTAGAAAAATATGAACTTGAAAATCCAAGTAAGTGGAATAGGACTATTCCTGCAATGAAAAATGAATGGGTTGTTCATAATATATGTCATTTTTTGGGTTTACAAACTGATAGAACTGATGATGTTGATTTAAATAATGATGATGAAACACTATATAATTTAGAAATTATAACAAAAATTTTAGGAAATTAGAATAACTTTATTGTTTGCACTTAAAATATGTGTTATAATTTTAGTACTACAGGGGTGTAGTTAAATGGTATAATAATGGTCTCCAAAACCACTGTTGGGAGTTCGATTCTCTCCACCCCTGCCATTAAGATATTACAAAGGAACTAATTGCTAGTTTCTTTTTTCTTTTATTTATGTGTAGTCGTGGGCTTAAATAATACTTTGTCTATATTTAGTATCATATAAAACAAAATAAAAAGCATTAGATTTACATCTAACACTTTTTAACCTAGTAATCCTTTAAATACACCTAATGATAATATACCCATTATTATGCCTGCAAGTATTACACCGCCCATTACTGCTAAGGTACTTTTCTTAAAGTCCATATTTAGAAGTGATGCGGCTAGGGTACCAGTCCATGCTCCTGTACCAGGAAGTGGAATACCTACAAATATAAGTAATGCAATGTATAAACCTTTTCCTGCAGATTGTTTTAATTTTTCTCCGCCTTTTTCGCCCTTTTTTAGGCACCAAGAAAAGAACTTGCCTATATATTTTTTTGTACTTCCCCATACTAATACTTTTCTTGCAAATAAGAATATAAATGGTACGGGTATCATATTACCAATTATTGCAATGATATATGAAGGTAGAAGTGGTAAGCCAAATCCAACTGCATATGGTATTGCACCTCTTAATTCAATGATTGGAACCATTGATACAAAGAATACTATTAAATATTTTTTCAACATAAAAAATCACCTTTTTAATTATAGCAAATTATAATATTACTTGTCTTTGTTTTCATTTATATATTTCAATATTTTTGCTTGATTAGACATTATTTTTTTCATTTCTATATGAAGTTCTTCAAGAATTAATTCACTTTTTAAGTCAGTCTTATAGTCATTTGAACTTCTTAGTCTATCTTTTTTTGCTTCTCTATTTTGGCTCATCATTATTATTGGTGCCTGCAATGCTGCTATGCATGAAAGAATTAGATTAAGTAAAATAAACGGATAAGGGTCTGCTTCTTTTAAAATGAATAAGTTTGATAAAATCCATAAAAGTAGAAAACATATCATGCCTATTATAAAATACCAACTTCCTGCAACTTCGGTTATTTTATCAGCAACTTTGTCACCAAAACTTCTATTTGCATCACTTAATTTATCAACATCTACCGCAATTGGTTCATCAATAAGCATATTTATTAATTCTTCTTCATCATTTTCTTCAAATTGCTTCTTTAAAAGCATTTGCACAATTTCTTTTTTTGTCTTTCTAGTTTCCATATTATCACCATTTTAATAATAGCACGGACTTAATAATATGTAAATAAAAACTACCAATTGGTAGTTAATTAATTTCTTTAAATCTATTATCTCCATACACAATTAGTATTTTGTATGATATGAAAGTAAGTATTGCAATAATAAATGTTATTATTAGTGATATATATTTACTTTCGATTGTAAATAATATAGCAATAATAATAGTTGCGAAAACCATTCCTGATAAGGTTGAAATCATAGAACTAGCACTTTGTTTTATTACTTCAGTATCACTAGATGCATTCATTTTTGGATATTTTAAGTTTACTATTAATCCAAAAACAGCAACAAATATTGGAAGTATTATTGATATTAACAATGAACTTATCATATCAATAAATGAAAATTTAAATGAGTATATTGCAATTGCATTACCAATTATTAGAAAAGGAATAGTTATTAAAATGCTATTTAATATTTTAGATTTTAGTATTGTCTTAGTGCTTACTGGTAATGATTTAAGTATACTAATTCTAGAACCTTCTAAAGATATACTTGATGAGGTAATAGAAGTTAGGCATGAAGTGAAAATTATAAGTGATATGAAGAACTTTGGTATCATTGTATATATATCACTAATACTAATTTGTTCACCGCCATTAGTAGTTAGATAATTTATTACTAGGTCGAATTTAAAAGATGCGAGTAACACAACACCAATAAACATAATTATTGAAAAGAATGTATTTATCATATATGCTGGAGTTGATATATATTTTTTAAATTCTTTTTTAGTTAGTGCGATTAACTTAGAACTTTTATCATAATTATAACCGTTTTTTTTCTTAGAGCTTATCTTGTTAGAATTATTATTTGCAATTGTTAAATTAAATTTGCTTGCTAGTAATACAAAAAGGTATGCAGGTACAATATTGATTATAAGTAGTTTAATAATATCTATTGCATTTAATTTGTTAATTAGATTTAAGTATAATTTAATTGGGTAGAATATACCTGTTATTATATTATTAACTTTATCTGCATTTGTAACAATTGAATTAGTAATATTTTCAAGGCCAAAGGACATAGCCATAATTATTAATAGCATTATTATTGAGAATATAGTTTGAATTATTTTCTGCGATTTAAACCTACTTGATAATTTTTTAATACCAAGTCCAATGAATGAACCAATTATTGTTGGTATTATAGGGAGTAGTATTGAAAATAACAAGGTTGAAATGTAATATGAAATGTTTGGTTTTGTAAAATATATATAAATAATACTTGTTGGTATAATAAATAGCAAATTAAATAGAAATTGAAATGTGTATAGTTTTATTAATCTTGATGAAATAATATATGATTTTGGTATTGGTAGGGACATTAGCAAATCATTGTCTTTAGCGTCAAATAATATGTTTTGTGATTTATATATTGCTTCAATAACTGTAAGTAATGTTAGGGATGATGCGACAAGTGAAATCATAATATATGTTAAATTTACTTTTGATAAGGTTTCTGCAAGTGGATATGTAAGTGTTCCAATAGAAAACATAACTATTAATGCAAGGAATAATGGAAATAAGTTTTTAGTATGTCCTTTCATATTTTTATTTGTATATCTAAATATGTTCATGTCATATGACATACTTGCTTTTAGTAAAGATAAATATTTTTTCATTATTTACCTTCCAATTCTAAGAAGACTTGCTCTAATGATTCATCTCCCATGATATCCTTCATTTTACCAATTTTTACAATTTTACCATTTTTAATTATTGCAACTCTATCGCATAGTTTTTCAGCAACTTCTAGTATATGTGTTGAAAAGAATATTGTCTTTTTTTCTTTACACATTTTTTTCATTATTTCTTTCATATCAAATACTGCTTTTGGGTCAAGTCCAACAAAAGGTTCATCCATAATTAATACACTTGGATTATGAGAAAGTGCTGCAATAAGTGCAATTTTTTGCTTCATACCATGTGAAAATGAAGATATTTCGTCATCTAACTTATCATCAATTTCAAACATTTTTGAGTACTTTTGAATATTTTTACTTCTTTCTTCTTTTGAAATTTCATACATATCACAAATAAAATTAATATATTCGATTGCTTTCATATTTTCATATAAATCTGGGTTATCAGGAACATATGCGATTTCTTTTTTAGCGTTTATCGCATCATCTTTTATTGATTTTCCATTTATTAAAATGTTTCCACAATCAAAATCTAGTATTCCAACTATTGATTTAATTGTAGTTGTTTTACCCGCACCATTATGTCCAATAAATGCGAATATTTCACCATCTAAAACATCAAATGAAATATCATCTACTGCCTTTTTACCCTTTACATAACTTTTTGTTAAGTTTTTAATTTCTATCATAGCGCCTCCATTGTATTACATGCTCAATACAATTATATTGTATACTTATTTAAAAAATGTGTCAATAAAAGTGCTATAATTAATAAAGAGGTGTATATGAAAGAGATTGATATTGAAACTTGGAATAGAAAAACCACATATGATTGGTTTAATTCTTTTACTGATAGTACATATTCTGTAACTGTTAAAATGGATATTACAAAATTAGTAAAAATTACAAAGGAAACTAAAAGTTCTTTTTTTGCAAACATGCTTTATGTAGTTGTTTTGGGATTAAATAGTATTCCTGAGATGCGTATGCGTATGCATAATGGAAAACCAGTAATTTTTGATGATATTAACCCAGCAATTACCGTAATGACTAAGGACTCTATTTTTACTAATGCTAGGTTTAAGAATAACAAGGATTATAAGAGTTTTTATAAAAGTTGTAGAGAGTGTGTTGATATAGCATATAATAATGAATATAAGGGTGAGTATAATCCAGAAAATACATATAATGAGTATTATATTACTTGTTTACCTTGGATTAATTTCGAAAGTGCTACTCATCCAATGCCTGATGATAAGTATTCGCAGTGTGTACCAAGGGTTGCTTGGGGTAAATACTACAAGGTAGATGATAAGTACTGGATTTCTTTAAATATTTCAGTAAGTCATATTTTTGTTGATGGTTATCCACTTTCTTGTTGCTTTAATAAAATTCAAGAATTACTTGATAATGTAGATAGAGTGTTAAAGTAGTGTAAACAATATTTAAATAAAAAAATTAATGTGTTAATATAAAATTGAGGTGTGTTATGGCAAGAGGAAATATTATTATAATTGAAGGACCACAAGGTTCTGGTAAAAGTACAATGGCTAATTTTTTAAGGGATAATTTAGCGTCTTCTAATCTTTATAGATTAACTGGTATTAAAGATAAAAGTGAGACTGGTTTTGAGAAAAATAAAACTATGTATCTAGGATTAATTAATTATATGGAAGCACTTGAAGATACAGAGTTAAATTTGATTTTTGACAGGACGTTTTTTACTGAAGAGGTATATGCAAAATTAGGTTACAAAAATTATAACTTTGATGCGGTTTATGAAAGATTATTAAAGAAATTATCTGAATTAGATTTTAATATATACTTTGTTGTTTTGTATTTAAAAGATACTGATATTTATACAACAAGGTTAAGAAGACAACATCATCAGTATCAAGCATTTAGTAAAGAAAGTAGTGTTAATCAACAAAATGCTTATTTGGAACTTTTAAAAAATATTAAATATAAAAGTATTAATAAAATAAAAATAGCAACTGATGATTTTCCTAAGGCTTATAAGAAATTGATAAATGAAATACCTATATTAAAGGAATCTGGTATTGTTTATAGTGGTTTAAAATCTGATAAATAATCATAAATTTTATTAGGTGAGGTTAGTGGATGATGAATTTTATAAGTTTGTAAATCAAGACTATAAATCATTTTCGAAATGGTTATTTTCACTAAATGCTTATGAATTCACACTAATTGCAACTATTGCAGGTTTTTTAATCTCGCCAACATTAACTATTAATGAACAAAATTCACTTGGTAATTTTTTTGAACTTCTTGGACAAGTAATTCTTACTATAAATGCACAAGGTACAACTCTTAATCAAAAAAATTCGGCAAAATCTAATGTTAAGCCAATTATTGAATTTAGTAACATAGAAGATGAAATAATAAATATTAAAAAGGAAATAATAAGTTTGAGAAATGATACTTTTAATAATAAAAAAAACTAAATTATTAATAATAAAATAGTTTTTATTAAGAAACATAATATTAAACCAACAAGGGTAGGTATTACAATAGATAATAGAGTATACCATACGCTTCCGGTTTCTTTTTTTATAGTAAGTACAGTCGTACCGCATGGAAAATGCATCAAACAAAATACCATCGTGCATATTGCAGTTATATAGTTCCAACCATTTTCTGTTAGTAAGAAGTTTAAGGAATTTATATCTAGAGAAGTTAGTGATGAATTACCTTGGTATATCATTATTGCAATAGGTATAACTATTTCATTAGCAGGAAATCCAAGGATGAATGAAAGTAATATTACTCCATCTAGACCAAATATTTTAGCAAATGGGTCTAAGAATTGAGATAGTATCTTAATAATTGCTATATCATTTATATATGTGTTAGATAGTACCCATATTAAAAGTCCCATTGGTATAGAAATAATTATTGCTCTTTTTAGAACCGCTAAGGTTTTGTCAAGAAATGATCTTATAATAGTTTTTATTATTGATGGTTTTCTATATGGTGGTAGTTCTAGTATAAATGTTTGTTTATCTTTATTGCTTAATAATTTAGATAATATTTTAGATACTAGTAGTGTTGTAAATACTGATATTATTATTAATACCATTAAGGTTAGGGATGAGAAAATAGAATTTGATGTTATAAAAATAATAATTAATGTAATAAGTGTTGGAAATCTACCATTACATGGCATGAATACGTTTGTAAGTATTGCAATTAGTCTTTCTTTTCTGTTTGATATTATTCTAGCGCCCATTACTCCGCACGCATTGCATCCACATCCCATACACATTGTTAGTGATTGTTTTCCGCTTGTTCCACATTTTTGAAATAATCTATCCATGTTAAATGCTATTCTAGGTAAGTATCCACTGTCTTCTAGCAGTGCGAATAGTGGAAAAAAGATTGCCATTGGTGGTAACATTACGGATATTACCCATGCTAAAGTCTTGTATACGCCATCTATTAGTGCATTTATGATAATTGGTGGAATACTTAGAAGGCTAAGGATGGATTTTATGTATTTTTCTATACAAAATAAGAAATTAGATAGTAATTCTGATGGTATATTAGCACCTTTTATTGTTATAAAAAATATTAAACTAAATAAAAGAATCATAACTAGCATACCTGTTTTTTTAGATGTAAGAAATTTATCAATCTTTTCATCTTTTTTTGTGTAGTCCAGTTCAATAAATGTAACTGATTTTATAAATATTCTTGTTGCTTCTAAAAAGTATCTTTTTGCAATAGTCTTGCTAATATCAATAACATTATCCTTAGCCTTCTTAATTAATTCAACTAAATATTTATCACATTCTACATTGTAGCCAAGGTATGTGTATATAGATTTTTTAATACTATCATCGCATAACAACATTAAACTTAGCCATTTTGTATTTTTGTAATTTATAATAGTTTTTAAATATTCATCAATATTAATAACACAATTCCTTATATTATCAGGCATATTTAATGACACCATGTCATTATTTTCAAATGCACATTTATAAATTTTATTTTTTAATTTTTCAATTCCATTTTTATTATCAATTGAAGTTGTAACAATTGGTACATTTAATTCTTTTTCTAAAATATCTAAATCAATTTCAATTTTTTTCTTTTTAGCTTCATCCATAAGGTTAATACAAAGTATTACATTATTTGATATTTCTCTTGCTTGAAGAAGTAGTGATAAATTTCTTTCTAGTGAGCAAGCATCGACTACAACAACAGTTACAAGAGGTTTATTAAATGCGATAAAATCTCTTGTTACTTCTTCTTCTTTTGATGTTGGTATTAGAGAATAAGTACCAGGCAAATCTACTAGAATAAAATCTTCCTCATTGTACGTGTATTTTGAAGATGCATACTCAACAGTCTTGCCAGTCCAGTTGCCAGTGTGTTCATTCATGCCAGTCATATTATTAAATATTGTGCTTTTGCCGACATTTGGATTACCTAAAAGGGCAACTACAATATCACTATCGTTATCTTTATAAAAATTTTTAAAAACATTTTTGCCCATGGCTTTACTTGTAAGTCCCATTTAAAACCTCCTTACAATGATTAATTTCGCATCATCATTTCTAATCGCAACAATTGAGCCCTTTACAAAGTATGCGGTTGGATTTCCAAAAGGGCTTTTATATAATGCTTTTATTTTAGAATTCTCAATAATACCTAGATTATAAAATCTTTTATCATCAACTAGTACTTTATCAATAATATATTCTTCACTTATAACCACATCATTTAATGATATTAATTCATTCATATTAAACACCTATCATAATATATGTATAAATATAAAAGTGGTTAATTTATTGACTATTTATCATAAATTATCTATAATAATACTAGATTGTTATGGGGTGAAAACATGGCTAATAAGAAGAAAAAAAGGAAATCTGTAAGTAAGTCTAGTAGTAAAAAAAATAATAAATCTAAAAAAGTAACAAAAAATATTACACCTAAGAAGAGTATTACAGGGAAAAGTCCTAAAAAAATTAGTAAAGTTAGTAACATAGAGAATGGGTTTAAGAATAACAAGGTAGATAATAGTAAGAATATAGTTGATAATGAGGTTCCTAAAGAAAAAAATGTTAAGAGGAAAATATCTATTAGGAAAATTGTTACTTTGATTGTACTTATTTGTATAGTTTTCGTGTGTGGTATTATTTTCAATAAACCAAAAAAACAAGGTGTTGATTATAAATTTAATGAGATAAATTATAATACATATTTAGATTTATTTAATGGTGAAGATATTAGTTATATATATTTAATTAAAGATGATTGTAGTGAGTGCAATATATCTAAGAGTAATGTTTCTAAGTTAGAAAGTGAAATGAAGATTAAGATTAATGAGTTAAATATTAGTAATTTAACTGATGATGAGATTAAGAATATATATAATGGTATAAGTGCTCCAGTATTAATATCAGTAAAGGATAGTAAAATAATTAAAGAAGAATCTGCAACTAGAGATTATAATGTACTTAAGAGTTTTGTTACAAATTCACAAAAACCAGTTGATGCTTATTCATTTAATAAGATAAATGTTTCTGAGTATATTAAATTATTGAATTCTAAAGAATTAACTTATATTTATATGTGTTCTGATACTAGTTGTAAAGAGCAGAATAGAGTTTTAGATGATGTTTCTAAAACTAAGAAGTTTAAGGTTAATTATTTGAATTTAGATGAAGTTACAACTGTTGGTGATTGGGAATTATTAAATAATTCTAATAAGATATTTGAAGATACATGGTTTGTACCAGTTAATATAATAGTAAAAAATGGTAAAATTAAATCATATAAAATGGAAGTTTTAGATGAGGATAGTTTAAAAGAATTTTTAGAAGATAATGGGATGTGATAATATGGATAGTTATAAAAAAGTACTAGAATTTAAGAAAAAGCATAAAGGAACAATAGCGTTTAGATTAAAAGCACATTGTAAAATATTAGATAAACATTTAAATCCGGGTGAGGAAATAGTATATATTTTTGCAGGTCAAAAAAATTCATCATCAATTGCGGTGCCTAATACATTTGTAGTTGCTTTAACAAATAAAAGATTATTATTTGCTAGAAAAAGGTTGTTTTTTGGATACTTTTTCTATGCTGTAACTCCAGATATGTTTAATGATTTAAAAGTTAATTCAGGTATTATTTGGGGACAAATTGTAATTGATACTGTTAAGGAACTAGCATATATTTCAAATGTATCAAAAGATGCTCTTGATGAGATAGAAACTGCAATAACTGAATATATGATGGAAGAAAAAAAGAAATATCCACAAAGAAAAGACGCAAAGTAGTCTTTTTTTTTACTTACTTATATAGTATAATTAAATAAGAATATTAAGGAGGCATTTTATGATAATTAGAAAACCTTATGCATTTTTAATTAAGAACTTTAAATTAATACATTTTATAATGTTAATAGTATCAACATATCTTGCAATAAGGACAAATATTGCATCTTCGTTTTTTAAGGAATATGCATCTACAAGACAGGTTTTAAGTAGTAGTGCCACTTTAGCAAAAGATACTATACCAACAAGTATGATTTTATTGCCTCTAATCATAATTGCTTTATCAATATTAATAATAATACTATTTAAAGAAAAAGATAAACCAATACTTTATTATTTTATCTCAGTTGTATTCTATGTTGCACTTATAGTTATATCAATTGTAAGTAGGCAAATAATTAATACAATTTATATTGAAGGTATTGAACCAAAAATGGCAAGATTATATAGAGATATATGGTTAATAGTCTTTTTGCTTCAAATAGCATTTGTTGTTGTTAATTTGATTAGAACAATTGGATTTGATTTTAAGAAATTTAATTTTGGTGAAGATTTGCAACAATTAAAAATAGATGAAATAGATAATGAAGAAGTAGAAATAACTACTGGATTTGATGCTGAAAAGTATAAAATGAAAATGGCCATGCAAAAAGAAGAATTAAAATCATTTTTCTATGAATATAAAGGCATTATCATAATAATACTTATTCTTTTGTTTATTGTACTTCCAGGAAGTTTATATGCAAAATATACAATAGAAAATAAAAGATATAAAGAAGGGGAAGTTATTAAGTTTAAGAATTATGATTTACAAATTGTTGAGTCTTATATTACTAAATTAGATTATAAAGGTTTATCTTTATTTAAAGATACAAATAACTATTTAATAGTTAAATTTAATATAATTAATAATACTGATAATGAAATAACATTTAATTTAGATAACCTTAGAGTAGAAACTAAAAATGATGTATATATGCCTAAAGTAACTTATTATAATTCATTTCTAGATATTGGAAAAGGTTATAGTAATCAAAAAATATCAAAGGGCACAAAAGAGTTTATAGCAGTGTACATAATTAATGAAAATGATATAAATGGTGATTTAGTAATTAGATATACAGATAAGTTAAATTATAATAAAAAAGAAGTAAATGCAGTATATAAAAGGACTTCTTTAAAACCTATTAGTATTGATGAAAATAATATTAAAGTCGTTAAAAATATTCCAGAATTATTAGAATTTGCTGACTTATATTTAAAGAACACAAATTTAAAAATACTTGAATATAATATTAGTGAACAGGAAACATATCAAATAAATGGTATGAATAGAAAAGTATCATATGGTAGTGATTTAGTATTAACATTATCTTATGAATTTAATCTAGGAAATATTAATTTTATAAATATATTTAGTGATTTATTAGAAAAATATGCAACATTATACTACGTTGTTGATGGTATAGAATATAGTGAAAAGATAAATAATATTACACCAACTGGGTATGTTGGTAATAAAATTTCCCTTGCTGTTAATAAAAGAGCAAAGGATGCTAGCAGTATATACTTAATCTTCAAAGTAAGAAATGTTACTTATAAGTATAATTTAAAATAAAAAAATCAAAAAAATATTGATAATACAGTGGTAGTATGGTACAATTATCACTGTGATGGGCCTATAGCCAAGTGGTAAGGCATGGGACTGCAACTCCCCGAGCGTTGGTTCAAATCCGACTAGGCCCTCCAAATTTTAAAATTAACCCTTTAATGGGTTTTTATTTTCAAATAAAAATAGAAATCTAATTGATTTCTATTTTGTTTTTACATGTCTTCCTTGGTAGTCAACAAGGTGTTTTCCACCTCTATTTGCCATACCTCTATTTAAATCCTCTAAAAATCTAACATCTACTTCTAGATATCTTTCATTTTTAGTTATTTCTTTTGCAATAACTCTTTTTTCTTTCTTAGCATTTTTGATTTGAGCCTTCAATTCTTTAATTTGAGCCTTTAACTTTGCTATTTCTTCATCTTTACTTGAATATTCACTATCAAGACTAATTAAAGTTTCCCTAATTTCTGCTAATTCTGCTGCACAATTAGAAGTGCAATTTAAATAATAATCATTTGTTAATTCGTAAAATTCTGACATATAAACCTCCCTTTTTCATGCAATATTATACATAAAAATAATAATTTGTCAAATTTATTAAATAATTAAGTATTTCTAAATGTATAGACAAGCACTTGTTTTTAGTGTAAAATATAATAAGGTATATTGGAAGTGATTAAGAATGAAAAAAAGAAAAATTAATTTACTCATATATTGGGTTTTTGCGATTATTTCTTTTGAATGTATATATAAAATGACAGTTTTTAAAAATATAATTGATTCGGATTTTAACGAAATGTTACTGTTTTGTTTGCCAATAGCACTTGTTATTTATATGATAACAACTACATTTAGCGAGAAAATTAATAAAATATTATCAACAATATTGCTTTCGTTTTTATATTTTATATTTTTTGCGCAAATGGTATATTTTCAAGTGTATAATAGTGTTTTTTCTATATATTCAATGACCAATGGTGGTCAAGTGTTTGAATTTTGGAGAACAATTTTATCTACTATAGTTGGTAGTTTATATAATTATATATGTTTAACTGTGCCATTTGTCTTGTTTTTTGTGTTTAAGAAAAAATTCTTTGATTTTAAGAGAAGTAGCATAGGAAATATATCTTTGTATATTTTAATATTCTTTATGTTTATAAACTTTTCAACAATGTTTTTATTCTTTGATAATAAAGCAATATATTCATCTTATAATCTATTTTTTAACACGCATGCTCCAATATTGTCTGCTAAAAAATTTGGATTACTAACAACAATGAATTTAGATTTGGAAAGAAGTATATTTGGTTTAAAAGAAAAGAAAATTGAAATAGATATTGGAAAAGATAATAACGTACCAGAAGAAGCTGATTACAATACTATTGATATTAATTTCGAAGAATTAATAAATAACGAGAAAAATGATACGATCAAAACATTACATAATTATTTTTCTAACGTAATTGGTACAAAGAAGAATAATTATACTGGTATGTTTAATGGCAAGAATGTAGTATTTTTCTTAGCAGAATCTTTTGATCCGATTGCGATTGATAAAGATTTAACACCAACATTGTATAAACTTGCAAATAGCGGTTTTAATTTTACAAATTATTATTCCCCATTATATCCTGCAAGTACTGCTGATGGTGAGTTTAGAACAGAGTGGTCATTAATATCAAGTAGGGGAGATACCTTGACATTGTATGCTGCTAAAGACGTTTATAGTCCATATCTATTTATCAATTCATTTAAAGATTATAATATAAATGTTTATCATAATTATAATGGAGATTATTACAATAGAAGATTATATTTTAAATCTCTTGGGTATCCAAATTTTAAAGCATGCTATTACGGACTTAATTTACCATGTGGTACATTTCATGAAAGTGATTTAGACATGGTTGATATCACAACAGATGAATATATGGATAGCGAAACACCATTTTTCACATATTATATTACTTTAAGTGGACATTTAAGTTATGCTAAAGCAACTAATAAGATAGTTCAAAAGAACTGGGATTTAGTTGAAGATTTACCTTATTCAGATAAAGTAAAAGGTTATATTGCTGGAAATATAGAAGTAGATAGAGCCTTAGAATTATTAATAAAAAGATTAGAAGAAGCAGGGAAATTAGATGATACAGTAATTGTCTTAACACCTGACCATTACCCATACGGATTAAGTAATGCTAATATAAATGAAGTTGCAACAATAGACCGTGATGATGCATTTGAGTTATACCACTCTGATTTAATTATATGGAATAACAGAATGGAAACAATTGAAGTTGATAAGGTTGGCTCTAATCCTGATGTTCTTCCAACAATTCTTAACCTATTTGGAATCGAATATGATTCAAGGTTAATAATGGGACAAGACTTATTATCTGATAAAGAAGGTTTAGTTGTCCTTGCTAATAGAAGCTGGATTAGTGATAAAGTTAAATATAATTCTGTTACTTCAGAAATAATACCAAGGTATGAGGGTATAGAAGTAGATGAAGAGTATATTGCAAAATTAAATAATTTAGTAGATAATCAATTTAAAATATCAAACATGGTACTTCAAAATAACTATTATAAGAAATTATTTAAACCAAATGAAGAAGACAAAGACTCTAACTATGTAAAAAGTGATTTAGAAGAAAAAATAGACTAGTAGTAGTCTGTTTTTTTGTGTTATAATACGAATAAGGTCGTGATTTTTATGAAATTAAAAAATAATTATTTTTACACAATTAGAGAAGATGTTAAAGATGAAGAAGCCATTAGTGGTAAATTACTTGTGAGAAGTGGAATGATTAAGAAAAGTTCTGCTGGTGTTTATATGTATTTGCCTATAGGTTATAAAGTATTAAAAAATATTGAATCAATAATTAGAGAGGAATTAAACAAAGAAGGCTTATTGGAATTATCTATGCCTACGTTAATTCCACGTGAAATATATGCTCAAACTGGTAGAACTGATAGTTTTGGTAGTAGTGTATTTTCTTTAAAAGATAGATTTAATAGAGACTATATTCTTGGGCCAACTCATGAGGAATTATTTACTATTGCAAGTTTATCATGTATTAAATCATATAAAGATATGCCTTATACTCTATATCAATTTCAAACTAAATTTAGAGATGAGCCAAGACCAAGATATGGTTTGATTAGAGTAAGAGAATTTGTTATGAAGGATGCATATTCATTTGATAAAGATTTAGAAGGCTTAGACAAATCATATGAAAAAGTATTTAATGCATATAAAAGAATATTTGATAGAATTGGAATAAATTACAAAATAGTAAGAGCAGATACTGGTGTAATGGGTGGCCTTTTATCAGAGGAGTTCCAAGCATTAACTGAAATAGGAGAAGATACTTTAGTATTATGTGATAAATGCGATTTCGCATCAAATATTGAGGTTACAAAACATATAGTAAATGAGAATGACAATAAAGAAGAGAAAAATATCGAACTTATAGAAACTAAAAATAAAGAAACAATTGAAGATGTATGCAATTTCTTAAATATAGATATTCAAGATAGTGTTAAAGCATTGCTTATGAATGTTGATGGGTCTCTAGTAATATTCTTTGTAAGGGGAGATAGGGAACTAAATGAGGTTAAGGCTTTAAAAGTATTAAATGCTAAGGAAATATCTTTTGCAAATGATGAACTTATTGCTACTTCAAATGCAGTTCCTGGTTATACTGGGCCAATTAATTTAAATGCTAAGGTTGTAATTGATGAAGAAGTACTTAAAATGAAGAATTTCTGTTGTGGTGCAAATAAAGAAGGGTATCATTATATAAATGCCAATGTTAAAGATATTAATTATGATATAGTAGCAGATATAGTTAATGTAAAAGAAGGAGATATTTGTCCAAATTGTGGAGGAAGATTATACTTTAAAAAAGGTATAGAAATAGGTAATACATTTAAACTTGGTACAAAATATTCAGAAGCTTTAGGATTAAATTATAGTGATGAATTTAATAATCTAAAACCAGTTGTAATGGGTTCATATGGTATCGGACTTGGAAGATGTATGGCAGCAGTAGTTGAACAACATAATGATGATAAAGGCATAATATGGCCAGATGCGATTGCGCCTTTTAAAACAAGTATTGTAATTGTTAATACTAAGGATGAAATTCAAAATACAGTTGCAAATGATTTGTATGATGAATTAATGAAAAATAATATAGATACTATATTAGATGATAGAAATGAAAGACTTGGTGTTAAACTAAATGATATGGATTTAATTGGTGTTCCATATAGAATTGTAGTTGGGAAAAGGGCATCAGAAGGAATTATTGAGTTAAAAAGAAGAGATAGTGATGAAAATTTAGAAATAAAAGTTTCAAAAATTCTTGAATATATTAAATAAATGTGTTATTATAAATATGCTTTTAATGAAAAAGGCATATTTATGCAGGTGTAGTACAACGGCTAGTACGTGGCCTTGCCAAGGCTGAGACGTGGGTTCGATTCCCATCACTTGCTCCAAAAGATAAAATCGTCGCACCAAGCGATGTTAATGATTAAATCAACGCAAGTTGATTTTTTTGTTGCTATTGCAAAGAAAGGGTGTGATGTGGTATGATTAATATCGTAAAAAAGAAAATCAATATGAGTGATGAACTCAAAGCCAAAATTAATTGGTCTTGCAAATTTAATAAGAAATCCTATCAAATAATTGAAGGATACTTAAGGATTGTGGAACATACCAATTTAGCGTATGTAGAACCACATAAAGTAATTATTGAAGATAAGTTATACCTATTCTTCAATGAGCAGAAACATTTTTATATAGGGAATTTAAAGAAGAAAATCCCATTGTCTGAATTATCAGAGTACATAGCAAGGCATTAATGAATTGGTGAGTTTATATACTCCCACAATATTGATTGTTTTTGTCGTATAAAATAATCAATTATTCAAAGGTGTCCTTGTTATGTGACACCTTTTTACTTTGGTGCCTTTCATTACTAAAAGAAAGGAGATTGATAATTATGGATAATGAAAGGAAAGTTGCAGGAATTTATATTCGTGTTTCAACCGAAGATCAAGCAAGAGAAGGATTTTCACTTGGAGAACAAGAAGAAAAATTAAGAGAGTTATGTAAGTTTAAGGAGTTAGAAGTTTATAAGGTCTATAAAGATGCAGGAATATCTGCAAAAGATATGGAACATAGACCACAGTTTCAAGAAATGCTTAAAGATATGAAGGAAGGAAAACTTAATTATATTGTTGCCTACAAATTAGATAGAATAACAAGAAGTGTTAGAGATTTAGAAGAATTAATTTCAGTACTAGAACAATATAATTGCTTTCTACTATGTGATAGAGATGATGTTAATACCTCTACTGCTAATGGTAGATTCTTTGTAAGAATGCTTACAGTATTATCTCAACTAGAAATAGAAATCGTATCAGAAAGAACTAAATTTGGCTTAAATGGAGCCATTAAATCAGGTCATATTCCAGGACAGCGACCATTTGGTTATAAGGGTGCAGAAGATAAAAAAATGATTATAGATAATGCTACTCGTCCCTATGTAGAAAAGATATTTGATATGTATTTGGAAGGTAAAAGTTTTCAGCAAATTGCTAACTACTTTAAAGAAAACAATATTTTCCCTAAAAAGAATTGGAAAGATACAACTATTCAAAAAATTATTGATAATAAAATCTATATGGGAGATTATGAACAATATAAACGAATTGGTAAACAAGAAAATTTAGAACCAATAGTTTATATGAATGTTGTAGAACCTATCATATCTCGTGCGAAATGGGAAGAATGTCAAAGACAAAAAGAAAGAAATCAAAGAACTTATACTAGAGATAGAGTTTATACTTTCTTTCAAAGATTAAAGTGTCCTAATTGTAGCCGTATTATGAAATGTAAAGGTTCTGGTGGTACTAAAAGAAAGTATATGTATTATACTTGTGAACATTGCCACATTAACTTTAATGAAGACCATGTAGAACATTTATTAAGAGATTTTATCTATGATTTATTAGAATATGATATGGCAGTTAAAAAGTTCTTTCTACCTGTTTTAGAAGATAAAACAAATAATATTGATACTACTTCTATTGATAAAGAGATTAGAGATTTAGAGAAACAAAGAAATAGAATTAAAGATTTGTATATTAAAGGCATTGTAGAAATTGATGATTTTAAAGAAGATTATAAACTAATTGAAGATAAACTTGATAACCTTGAAAGCAAAAAATTAGAGTTAGTTAATTTAGAAACTTTTAACTACTCTCCACACGAATTACTCGCACAAAGAGATTTAGAAAGAGAAAAAATGATTAGACTTGATACTTTAAATACTGTTTTAAAAACTAAATGGAATGGTATGGATAAGTCTGAAAAGCAAGAATTTATATCAAAATTTATTGATACTATTGAGATTAAAAAAGATAGTAAAGGTAATTTAATTCTTGAAAAAATTAATTTTAGAAACGGATTTATAAGACAATTAGTAAAGTTTTATGAAAGAGGTATCTTTGATGTTGCAGTACCTGTTATGGTTGTTAATGAAGAAAAAACTATTAAAGGTGGCAGAATGAATGAAGAACAATTAGATAAATATTTATCTAAAATGAATGAACATTTTGAAACATCTTTTTATGAAATGTATGAAACAATTGATGAAGAAACTAATGAAGTTATTTTAGAATATCAACCAAAAGAAAATGAAAAAATTATAAGATTTGTAGCAATTTCATTAAAAGAAAAGTTCCCTATAATAGTAGATAATGTTAAAGATAAATATGGAATTATTAGCTACAAAACAAATAAATTATTAGAAAATAAGAAGGGATTTGATTAAATTATGAATACTGATTATAAAAAAATTGGAGATTATTTATTACCTAATTTAGTGATAAAAAATCAAAATTATGGAGAAATAAACAAGTATGGTTACTTGCGATTAAACTATATTAAGGGACACAAAAAAGGGTTATATCAGACACTTTTAATGAAGAATGAACTAACAAATCATCTTCTTTCAGTTAGTATTGAATGTGAAGAAAGATTAAAAAATTTAATGGATAATTATATTAAAAATGATGAAAAACTATCCGAAAAAAGTAAAAAAATTAATCAAATTGAATGGGTAAAATTGATGAATAATTATAATAATACTGCAGAAGAAATTATTCTAAAAGAGTTAATTTATGTCTGATGTTGTCATAAGCAAGCAAGGTGGTATTACTCCCACCACTCCAAAAGAAAGGAAATGCCTATAATGGCGACAACATCAATTTGGAGTATTAAGAATAATTTAAAGCAGTCTATAAATTATATCATCAATCCTGAAAAAACTTTTAATAAAAATTATGGTAATAGAGAGTCATATAGTTATTTAGAAGAACCTATTAAAGATTATAATTTTAAACAAGAAAAAGTTTGTTATGTCAGTTGCTTAAATTGTGATGAAGATAATCCTTGTGACGATATGGAGTTCACCAAAGAAAGATTTCGAAAGAAAGACGGAGTTCTCGCTTATCATGGTTATCAGTCATTTAAAGAAGGAGAAGTTACTCCTGACATTGCTCATGAGATTGGAGTTAAATTTGCAGAAGAAATGTTTAAAGATTATGAAGTGGTTATTGCAACACATCAAAATACAAATCACATTCACAACCATTTCATAATCAACTCTGTTTCTTTTAAAAGTGGTAAGAAATATAATAACAATCTTACCAATATATCAAAGATAAGACACATTTTTGATTCGCTATGTTCAGAATACGGACTATCTGTTTTAGATGAAGATAAGTTTTATAAAAGGAGTTATACCAGAAGTATTTCAAATGATGAATATTACAAAACTCTTAAAGAAGATTTAGATAATGTAATTAGCTATTCAGTAACTTTAAAACAACTATTTGAGAGAATGAGATCATTAGGTTATAAAGTATATTCTCGTAATGGTGTAATAACTATTTATAGAGATGGTGAGAATAAAGTTAGGATAGAAAATGTATTTGGTAAAGAATATTCAAAAGAAAGACTAAACCAACGATTATATTTATCAAGACAAATTGCATTTAAACCTATGTCACAAAAATCTATATTTGAAGAATATTCTAGGACTAATAAACCATATAAAGGAATATATGGATTATATTTATACTATTGCTATTTATTAGGAGTATTTCCAAAGAAACATCCTAAGCAATATCTTCCATATTCTATCAGAAAAGAAGTTTATAAATTAGAACAAACTTCACAACAAGTTAGATTTATGCATGAAAAGAATATTGTTACTAAAGAAGATTTAGATAACTTTGTTAAAAATAACTCTAATGAATTAAGTAAATTAAAGGGTAAAAGAGAAAATCTTTGGAAAAGATATCATCGAGCAAAGACTGAAGATAAGAAAAATGAAATATTTGCTGAAATAAATGATATACAACCTAAAA
This sequence comes from uncultured Bacilli bacterium, assembly GCA_934130375.1. Classification (GTDB taxonomy): domain Bacteria; phylum Bacillota_I; class Bacilli_A; order RF39; family UBA660; genus CAG-1193. The sequence continues at coordinate 22,942 of CAKOXW010000004.1, read as the reverse complement.
TTAAGGAACTCTATAAGTATGATAAGTATTGTAAAGAAATAACAAAAAGAGCTGAAGGCATACAAAATAATCTTAATAATTTTGATAAAGATATCCAAAAAGAAAAAGACAATTCTAGGAGTTTATGACCTAGTTTTGTCTTTTTTATTTTTTTGGACCTTTTCCTGCTTCTTGTCTTCCATATCCATATTCTTCTAATAATTTGTCAAGATAATCTCCATATCTTTCTCTAATATATGAAAGTATTTCTTCTTGTCTTGCTTTAAAAACATCTTGACTCATATTTTTATCGTCAGTATTAAATGAAGAATTAAGATAATCGAAATATGCTTTATTTGCTCTTTCTAAGGCTTCTGTAGTACGATACTCTCTACCGTCTTTGCCAATGTAATATATCATTGAATCTTTTTTAGAAGTGTCAATCTTTTGACTATCCCAATATGCTTTATTTGCTGCTCTTACTTGATCCATAGTAGCATACTCTCTGCCATCAGCACCTTTATAATAAATACCTTTGCCATAATCAGTTCTATTATCAACTTTATCAAGATTATTGTAATAAAGCATTTCTCTTTTTTGTGAGTCAGTCAATTCATATTCTGGTTTTAATAAACCTTTTTCATCATACATATTATCTGCCATATTTTATACCTCCTACTAAAATTATATCATATATTTTATTATTTAACAAATATTAGGTGTAGGCTGAGGATTTGCACCTCAAACTGCGCATCTATACAAACTTAATACACCATCAATAATAAATAATTTGGTTGCCTACATACACCGCAGTTTTTTACACCACTATTATTTTTTATAATATTTTCCTCCATTTGATTCATTAACTTAATTATAACAACTATTAACAATAAAATTATTGAAATCCAAATAGGCAATATTAATGTCATTATTGAGGTAAAAGTATCAAGTATTGTAAGTATATTAATTAGATGATTTTAGACAAAAATCTAAAAACTCATTTAAATTAGTATTATTTTGTTTTTTTAAAGTATTTAGTAATTCTTTAATCTGAATTTCATCAGTTTTCTCATATCTTGGATCAGTTGGAAATAATTTAATATATTCTTTTTTTCTTTTATCTCCTGTTTTTGTAAACGGAATTTTTGCCATTTCTAAAACTGATTCAAGTTCTGGAATGTTATATATAGGCACAATATATTTATATGCCCAATGTTCCTTAAACATTTCCTTATTAATAAAATCTTTTTTTTGTTTTTCAGTGCAATCATCAGTATCCATAATAATGAATATTTTAAATTCATCGTCTATATTTTTTTCGTCATTAGTTAATTTAATATCTTCATATGTTTTAATAAAATTCTTAAATGATTTAAAAATCTTATTATTAAGTGTATTTTTTAAACTAGTTATTTGTATTGCTTTTTCACCATTTTTATCACTATATATTTCCATTTTTAATCTAAGTTTATTTTTTATATATTGACAAATTTGTTTTTCAGACTTGCCATGAACAATTACAACTGTTTTTGTATAATTTAACGACTTCATTAATCATTTATCCTTTATTTTAAATTTTCTATTAATTCCTCAAAATCTATATCAGTAAACATAGGTATTCCACCATATACTCCATTAAGATATCTTTTTCTCGGACTATTATTTTTATGAATTCTTCCTTCGAAGTCAGTTATTGCAATTAGTTCTTTTTCAGCTTTACTATTTGCATTAAAAATATAAATATTTTCAGATGGTATTGATGAATCTATTAGCATTGTATTGTGTGTAGTAATAATTAGTTGACCTTTAACATATCTCGCAATACATTCTAACAAGTTTTTTACTAGTAAATCATGTATTCCAGTATCCAACTCATCAATTATTACTGTCTGACCTTCACACGCAGATATTAGATAAGGTACTAATGTTAAAATATTTTGCGTTCCTGTAGATTCAAGAGAAAAATCTACATCCATTATTTTTCCATATATCATTTTCTTACTAAAAAGTTTATATTTTATATAATTGTCCTCAATAGTTCTTTTATAGTAAACATTTTTTATATCAGTATACAAAGTAGTAAATATTTCATTAATTAAATACTCATTTTTATCAAGTTCTTTTTCATATTTTATAGATATTTTGCCTTCTTCTAAATCATCCATTAAAATATGTTGAGTTCCTATGATGCCAAATTCGCTATGATTACCACCTTTAATTTTTGTGCATATCATTTTCAAATATAGTAATACATCATACAAACTTTTTGAAATTTTTTTATTCATATATTCTCTTTTCTTATCTTCAATCTCATAAGACAAAATAGAAAGAAAAGAATGTTTGCCCCAATATTTATCAATTAATTCGAGGAATTCATTATAATAATTTTTATCAGTAAAAATGCTTGCATTAATTTTAACATTATTTTTATCTATATCAAAAAAATAAGTTTGATTTTTATTAATAACATATTCTAGTTTTTCAGATACAATTTCTTCATTATTCATCTCAATATGATAAATACCATTTTTTTTATTGCAAATAAAACCATATTCCATTAGCATGTTACCGTTTGAATCAATAGTTTTACAATCATTTATAATCATTTTGACATCTTTAAATCTATCTTTTATATGTTTTTCAATAAAATTTTTATATTGATTAGGTTTAGCTTCTGATTTTTCAATTATCTTTTTAAACATTTCAATGGAAGACATAGTTCTCATTGTCTCATTAAGTGTGTAAAATGAATTTGCAAAATTTGATTTTCCTATTCCATTCTCACCATAAATAAGTATTAGATTTTTAGGTTTTGTTTTAGTTTTCATAAAGTCAACATATAGATTAACAAGTGACTTATAATTAACTAGTTTAACATATCTTATCATAATAATCATCCTTTCAATAGTATTATATCATAAAACGAACTAAATGATACCATTTTTTAAAATATTTTTTTCGTTTTCGTTATATTTTATACCATTTTTATAAAAAGTCAATACATTTTATGCTTTTTTCTATTGATTTTATTATTAAAATAATATATAATTTATTTAGTTGATTTAATCGTTACAACTTTGAGAGTATAATTTTTCGAATATAAGTAAAGTTATCGCTCCATTGACGAATCTGTTCGAACTATTTAGTTTGAACTTGATATATAGAATCAATCGAAAGATTGATTTTTTTGTGTCTTACAAAGAAATCATCCTAAAGAAAGGATGGTGTTTATGATTAATATTATCAAGCAAGAAATACCTATTGATGAATCACTTAAAAAGAAGTTAGAGTTTATTTGTGATTTTTGTAATACTACTCCTACATTTATAAATGGAAGTATTAGAAAAATTGATAAATCTAATTTGGCTTATGTTGAACCTCACAAAGTAATTATCAATAATATAATGTTTCTTGTTTTTAATTATTCTAATGATGTTTATATCAAAAACTTTGGTAATAAAATTAAAATCAATGAATTAGAAGATTATTTAAAGCGTACCAACTAGTAATTTTGCCCTAAATAGTTTATAATTAGATTAGAAAAACTTATATCTGATTTATTTATGGGCGAAGTAGTACAAATAAGCCTAGTTGTACTGCTTCGCTCTTTTTTAGTAAAGGAGATGATGATAATTGGATGATGTAAAAAAAGTTTGTGGTCTTTATATGAGAGTATCAACCGAAGATCAAGCTCGTGAAGGATTTAGTTTACCAGAGCAAAAAACACGATTAGAGGACTATTGTAGAGCCAAAGGTTATGAAATTGGAGATTATTACACTGATGAGGGAATTAGTGCTAAAAAAGGCAATTATAGACCTGAATTTGAAAGATTAAAAGAAGATATTAGAAATAAGATAATAAATACAATGTTAGCATTAAAACAAGATAGAATTACAAGAAGTATCTTTGATTGGGAAAACATTATAACTTTTCTAGAAGAAAACAATGCTTATTTAGATTTAGTAAATGATGATATTAATACTACCACTTCAAATGGTAGAATGGTATCTCGTATTATGATGAGTGTATCTCAAAATGAAATTGAAAGAACTAAAGTTGGTTTAGCTGGAGCAATTAAACAAGGACACATTCCACATAAAGCACCACTTGGTTATAAACATGAAGATAAAAAATTAGTTATTGATGAATCAACAAAAGATGTTGTTATTAGAATATTTGAACTTTATCACAATGGTTTATCTTATCAAAAGATAGCTAGTTTATTTAAAAAGGAAAAAGTTTTAGGAAAAGATAATTGGAGAGATAATACAATATTTCATATTATTGAAAACGAAGTTTATAAAGGAGATTTTGTTCATGGTAAAAGAACTAATCATCCTACTTACTATGAAAATGTTGTTGAGCCATTAGTTAGTAAAGAAATGTGGGAAGAATGTCAATTCCAAAAGAAAAATAATTCTCGTCCTTATTCAAGAACTTTAACTTATATCTTCTTGCAAAAATTACTATGTCCTAAATGTGGAAAGATTCTAGGTGGTAAAGCTTCAAAGAAAAAAGGTCATGAGTATTTTTATTACTATTGTCGTGATTGCAAATTAACAGTCAAAGAAAAAGATGTTGAAGAACATTTTAAAACTTTTGTTGATGAACTAACTGAATATGATTCTATTGTTAATCAATTTTTCTTGCCAGTGGTTATTAAAAACTTTGATGAACCTAGAGAAAATATTACAAAAGAAATTGAAACACAAAAAGCAAGATTAGAAAGAGCTAAACTTGCTTATGTAGATGGTGCATTTAGTTTAAATGATTATAAAAAAAAGCTAAACAAATTGAAGATACAATACAAATGCTACAAGACAAAATTAATACTGCTGATAAATGTGATACATTTACTTATTCAGCCAAAGATATTTTAGTTGCTCGTGATATAGCATTTCTAAATAAAGGAGTTCACCCTGAAGAATATGATAGACAAATGAAACCATGGAAGAAAAGAACTCGTGAAGAAAAAGCTGATTTAATTATGAACTATGTAGATAATGTAGAACTTGAGTTAGTTGGTAGCGAATGTTTTGTTAAATGTGTAAATTTTAGAGAATCAATTGCTAACCCATGTAATGAATTATTTAAGAATGGTTATATAGATAGAAAACAAGATTGTATATTTGGTAATCTAATAGGACAAATAAGATTTAGTGAATACTTACCTGAAGAAGGAGTTGGAGAAATAATTATGAGGTTAAAGAACTATTATAATGTTTCTTATACTGAAGCAATCTATTATGTAAAAGACCAAGTATTCTACTTCAACTTTGTAGAAGATAATTCCGCTATTGTTAGGGTATTCCCATTAGAAGATTATTATAAACTAGATCCAGATGTAAAAATGGAAGAATATAGATTTGGAATTATATATATCAAAGAAGAAAATATTGTAGTTACGAAAAATGCCGATGAATTAAATAAATTATTTAATTACATACCTCATGATAGTAATACTTATGTGGACTACTCTAGAGAGTTAAAAGATATACCTAGTAAACCTATCAGAATGGAATTATTAAAAAGATAAAATGCGTGGCACGTTTTGTTGCTTTAGCAATGAAAGTGGCGATAGCATTTTTACAAAAGAAAATGTTTTATGAAGATAAAATATTTTCATCATTACAAAGTATTGCATAAAGGATTCTAAGGAATATTCCTTAGCCCACTGATATCTTGTTAGCATGACAAGATATCTAGGGGGTTATACAATTTGACAAGCCAAAATCGAGCCATAAGAAAGGAGATGATTATTATAAATGAACTTCCATATTCATTGCATTTAGGAAGTAATAAGAATAGAAAAAATAGTGTTAGAAGTTCGGCTAAAAATAATATAAGTGGAACAACTTCAATGACTAATAACGGAATACAAAATGCTAAAACATTATCAAAATGTGATAAGCATAATTATAGAAAATATGATAACGAACAAGAACAAATTGTAATTGTAAAAGGTACTTCATCCCTTTACAAAGATGTAGAAGATTTTTACAAAACTGAATTTGAAGAAGCAAGATTAGAATACAATAGTAAACAAACAAGAGAAGATAGAAAGATCGATGACTACTTCAAAAAAGTTAGTGATAATTCTAAAAGCGATTTAGCTTGTGAGATTATTATTGAACTTGGAGATAAGAAGTTTTGGGACACAAAATTATTAATGCCTAACTTTAAAGTATGTAGTGCCATTATTCATTATGATGAAACAAGTCCTCACATGCATATTGTAGGTGTTCCTATTAAACATAATTGTAAAACTGGTATGAGTAAGCAAGTTGCTAAAACCGATGTATTTACTAGAACTTCTTTAATGCAATTACAAGATAAGATGAGAACTTTATGTATTGAAGAATACAACAAAGAATATAATCTAGATTCAACTTTAAAACAAAAAATGAAAGGTAGAAATAGAGATATCAATGTAGCTGATATGACTAACTACCAAGAAACAAAAGAACTAATTGAAAAACATCAAAAAGAAATAGATTCAATAAGTAATAATTCGTTAGAGTTAAAAACTAGTTCTAATAATATAAAAGAAGAAATAAATAAACTTAAAAAAGTTCCTTTAAGGGATGATTTATTTATTATTTCAAAAGAACAAAAGAACAAGTTAGAAGAATATATTGATAAAGTTGATAAAACAACTGATGAGTATAGGGATGTTAAAGAATTATCGGCAAACTTAAATGTTATTACTAAACAAGCTAGACAAGATTCAAAAAGAATTAAAAACTTAAAAGAAAATAATGAAGCATTACAATTAAGAGTTGATACTTTAAGCGAAAAAGTAGAAACACAAGAAAAACAAATCGATGAATATAGAAAAGATAACTTTAATTTAAAATATGAACTTCAAGAATTAAAGCACTTATTTGAAAAATTAATTAACTTCTTAAAGAGAATGTTTCATAGAAAAGATAAAGAAGATGTATATGCAGAAGTTATTAGTGATATGTATGATAACAAAATTATTAGTGAAAAAACTTTTGATAGAATTACAGGTTGGGAAAATGAAAAAGACAAAGAAAAAGATGATTTTGAGCTTTAATCATCTTTTTTCTATTCTAAATATATCTATTTTTTTATTCTTAATTGTTTCATCTACTATAATATTTGGATTTTTTTTAATTAAATAATCACTAATATCTCTAAAATCTTCGCCAACTAAAACAGTGGTAGAGATTAATATTTTAAAATCGTTATCATTTACTATAATATGTAGATGTTCTTGTGAATAACTATGTTTACTTAATTCAAAATAACTTTCTTTAAATATTCTTTCAATTTCAGAATATTTAAATGAAAATATTTCTTTCTTTTGCTTAATTATCATGTAGTTATCAGTTAAAAAATAATATCTATCATTCCAATAATCAATATTTCCAATTTTATCTAATAAATTATTATCAACTAAATATCTTTTTATTTTCTTTAAAGTGAAAAGTGTATCTATTCTTTCAGAAACTCTACCAATCATAATTAATCCAATAAATAATAAATGAAAGTAAAAATTATACTTGATACCAAACCACAAAGATATAGCAAGTAAAATAATAGTTACAAACACATATACAGTTATATCACCTTTACCAATATCAATATATTCATCTATTGTAAGCTTTTTCTTTTCTTTTTTCTTCATTTCTTTCTCACTTTACTGGAATCATATTCAGAATTATCAAATGCTAATAATGGCCATAAAACTGATGAAATAAACATCATTAATACACAATAAGAATCACTTTTATTAAATACTTTTCCAATATTATAATAAAGCATAAACATGAATACTACATTTACAATTGGAACAAATAATAGTAAAGGCCACCATGCTGATCCTAATACATCTTTTGATAAACAGCCAATATTATAGAAAGGCATTAATGAAATCCAACCCTTATTTCTTGTTTTCTTTAATGTTCCCCACATACTAACTATACAAATGAATAAAAGAACATATAAAGAATACCAAGTAATTTGCATTCCCTTAAAGTTTATTTCATATTGATAGTGTAAATCTTTAAATATATTTCTAACATCTTCTCTATATTGTTTATCAGCAGAAGCATATAAAACTGAATTGTCATTATATACTATTGCTTTATAGTAATCACCGCTTGTATTATATTCATAATATTCCGAAAATAAATTAATTGAAACACTAGTTCTACCAGTGACATTTGCGTTGTTTTGCATAACATCATTTTTTCCTCTAGAGAAGAAATCTCGTAAAACCTCTTTATCCTTAAATGTGGCATAACTAATTAAGTAAGGACATGTTTCTTTTTCTGTAATTAAATAATCTATCATACCATTATATTCTTTTTCTTCTTGTAGATTAATTACAGGGCAACCTTTTTCTTCCATGTATTTAGTAAAATAGTTTTTATCAATTTTATCAGGAAGTTTAACATTAAACATCATTGCAAATCCGATTATAAATAATAATACTATTGCCCCATTACAAAGAATAGTAAAAATTAAACCAAACTTTGAAATTTTACTTTTCATAAAACACCTCACATTTTCAAAGAAATATCTTCTGATACCATTATACCACAAATATTTCCGGTTATTTCCTCATAAATCATTTTTATTTATTCCAATTACAAAAATTGCGTTATAATATTATTAGCAATGGATGATTTATATATCATCCTCGTGTGAGAAAAGTTGTGTACTCACTCAACTACGGCTCCAGATTGATAGGAAACTCAAAAATTAACTTCTGAGAGTAATAAATACTAACTAGAAATAGTTAGTTTTTTTGTTATCTAAAGGAGTTGATTATGTGTTAAATATAGAAACAAAAGAATTAAAAATAAGTGATAAACTAAATTGAAGAATTAGATTTAAGTAAAGAAAAAGATGACTTTGAAAGATAAATTGTGTGAATTACTGAAATATGTGCTATAATGGTTTTAGGAGGGATATAATGGAACAAGTATTAGAAAAATTAGATATGGCTATGAAAGAACTAACTTTAGATTTAGTAAAATATAAAGAAGATAGTCCAATGTATCAAAAAGCTCTAGTTACACTAGATAAAGTTTATCAAGCATTTAATTCAGCTTATGATTTAGCAGCAACAGACAATATAAATGTACCATATTATATTAAATATGCAGATATTGAAGGAATAAAGACATTATTAACAAATGCTGGTTATTTAGAGGAATCAAAAAAAACTGGAAGACGTTAATAATTATAATTATAGTGATTAGTTGTTTATCAACTTTGCTATTAGGAGTTTTGAATAACCTTTGTTATCGCTCCAAATGTCATTTAACCCTTATTTTATAAGGGTTTTTATTTTGTATATATTGTCCCACATCTTGATATTCTAAATAATTCTAATAATTAAAGACAAAAAAGTTAAATTATATTTTAATGATGTTTTTTCATTTTTTTAAAATAAGAATATAATTTTTTGTAAAAAAATGTTTTTTTATTACAACTATATTCTATATACTTTACTTTAATATTTAGAAATGTTATTATTAAGGAGAGCCTAGAGTAAACTCTCTAATCTTTTTTTGTTTTTAACAATAAAAAGTGTCTTTTAATTATATTTATATAGTGGGAGGAATTATGTCAAAGTTTGTTTTTGTAACAGGAGGTGTTGTTTCAGGGCTAGGTAAGGGAATTACTGCTTCATCAATCGCGCTTTTATTAAAATCTAGAGGCTATAATGTATTTATGCAAAAATTTGATCCATATATTAATATTGATCCAGGGACTATGAATCCTATACAACATGGTGAAGTTTTTGTAACTCATGATGGTTGTGAAACTGACCTTGATTTAGGTCATTATGAAAGATTTATTGATGAAGAACTTAATTATACTTCAAATATAACAAGTGGTAAAATTTTTAAGTCTGTAATTGATAAAGAAAGACATGGAGATTATTTGGGCGCAACTGTTCAGATGATTCCGCATGTTACTAATGAAATTAAAAATAAAGTATATGAGGCTGCTGCAATTAGTAATGCCGATATTATTATTACTGAAATTGGGGGAACAGTAGGAGATATTGAATCACAATGTTTTATTGAAGCTTTAAGACAAATTCAATATGAAAAAGGAGTAAATAATACATTTTTTATTCATTGTACTTTAATTCCTTTTATTTATGGTTCTAATGAATTAAAAACAAAACCAACGCAGAATAGTGTTAGAGATTTAAGAAATATGGGAATAAGGCCCGATGCTCTAGTATGTCGTGTGCCATTCGAAACAAATGATTCAATAAAGAATAAGATATCAATGTTCTGCTCAATTCCAAAAGAAAATGTAATAGATTCAATTGATGTAAAAAACATATATCAAATTCCGATTAATTATTATAATCAAAAATTTGATGAAATTATTTTAAAACAATTTGGAATGCCTATAAAAAAAGCAAAATTGGACTATTGGAGAAATCTAATAGATACTGTAAATAATTTAAATAAAGAAATAGAAATAGCATTGGTTGGAAAATATGTTGAATTACATGATGCATATATTTCAGTAAGTGAAGCTCTAAAACATGCAGGTTATAAATATAATACTAAAATAAATATTAACTGGGTAAATTCTGAATTATTAGAAAAAGATAATATTGATTTAAAAGAAGTATTTAAAAATTCAAGTGGAATTTTAGTTCCAGGAGGATTTGGTGCAAGAGCAACAACTGGGAAAATAAAAGCAATACAATACGCAAGAGAAAAAGATATACCATTTCTTGGAATATGTCTTGGTATGCAACTTGCTATTATTGAGTTTTCAACAAATGTATGTAATATTACAAATGCATCAAGTACTGAATTCGAACCAATGTGTAGTAACCCTGTTATTGATTTGATGGCTGATCAAAAATCAATCGTAAATATGGGTGGAACATTACGATTAGGTGATTATGATTGTACATTGAAGAAAGATAGTTTTGCTTATAAAATTTATAAACAAGAGGTTGTAAAAGAAAGACATAGACATAGATATGAGTTTAATAATAAATATAAGGATATTTTAGAAGAAAATGGAATGGTATTTTCTGGAATTAATCTTAAAACAGGATTAGTTGAAATTATAGAATTGCCAAAGCTAAAATATTTTGTTGCCTGCCAATTTCATCCTGAATTTAAGTCAAGACCTACAAAACCACACCCTTTATTTGATTCGTTTATCAAGGCAAGTTTAAAAAAATAAAATCCAAGAATTTCTTGGATTTTATTTATGCAGCAGGTCCAGTAGGCCCAGCAGGAATTGTTAAATTTAAAACAAAATTTGGACTAGTACCAGTAATAGTAGCAGCTGCTTGAGTTCCAGGATTGCCCGTTGTAACGGTTCCAATTGTTAAATTTGGAGTTGCACCAGTAGGTCCAGTAGGTCCAGTTTCTCCAGCTGCACCAGCAACACCTTGTAAGCCTTGAGGTCCCGTTGGTCCAGTAGGTCCAGTTTCTCCGGCTGTACCAGCAACACCTTGAATACCTTGAGGCCCAGTAGGCCCGGTAGCTCCAGTTTCCCCGGTGGCACCAGCAACACCTTGTAAACCTTGAGGTCCCGTTGGCCCAGTTGCTCGTGGTTGAAAGTGGCACATATTATTTTTTATAAGGATTTACCACTTTATAGTGTATATCTATTGTACCATCTTCACTTACATATATAACATCTATTAATTTTCCAATAATAATTTTATTAGGTTTTTTCATACTTAAAAACTCATTAACTATTTTCATATAATCTGGAGTTTTTATGTTTTTATTTATTATACCTTCTAAATCTTGTTTATAACTATCAAGTTTGCTTTGTAATAATTTAATATCGTTAATTTTACTTAATGACATTCTTTTATATTGTTCTTCATTTATAGTTCCATTTAACTTATCTTCATAAATAACATCAACTTGACTTTCAAGTTTTTCAATTTCTCTAGTTGTTTTTTCTATGTTTAATTTCAAATCTAATTTTAACTCATCTCCTTGATGCTTGTTTTTTAGTTTATTTGCAAAATTAACATTATCAAGAAATTGACTACATTCTTCTTTTATGCTTTTAATTACTAATTTTTCTAGTTCTTCATAACAAAATCTGTGTGCAGTACAAACTTGTCTTTTGCTTCCATACTTTCTGTAATAATTGCAAGTAGTATAATTTTTACCTCTTTTCTTAAAATGTTGTATTCCAATAGAGTGATTACATTCTTTGCATTTAATTAAACCTTTCAATAAATAGTCGTGTGAGTTTTTAGTACTATTCTTATTAGATTTAAACAATAGTTGTACACTATCAAACTCACTTTGAGTTACTAAAGGCTTGTGCATATTTTTAACAACAATCCAATCTTCTTTAGGTAAATATATTATACGATTTGATTTATAGTTTAATTTTGTTGTTTTTCCCTGTACCATGTGTCCTAAATACATTTCATTTTGAAGAATATCAGTAACTGTGCCACTAGACCATATATCAACTACCTCTTGATTTAATTTTCGTTTATAACCTTTTATTAAAGTAGGTATAGGAACTTTTTCCTCTGTCAATATATTGCTTATTTCTTCAGGATTTTTACCTTCTAATGCTAATTTAAATATTTTTTTTACTATTTCTGACCCTTTAGGGTCTATTATAAAATGATTGGTATCTTTTGGATTTAATTTATATCCAATAGGTGGTTCACCACCAGTCCATTTACCATCTTTTCTCATTTTGGTAAACTCTTTTCTAATTTTTTTAGATGTTGTTTTAGCAAACTGATCATTAGACCAATTTATAAGTGGAGCAATATCATTACTTAAATTGTCCCCATCATATGTATCCACACCCTCGATAATGGATAAATACCTTACATTATGTTCAGGAAACCATTTTTCTATATATTTATCTGTTTCTACATGATCTCTGCCAAGTCTTGATAGGTCTTTAGTAATAACCATATTAGCTTTTTTTGCTTCTATAAGTTTTACTAATTTATTAAAGTCGTCTCTATCAAATGTAGTTCCAGAAACTCCATCGTCAAATAGTTCATCTACAATAACAAATTGTATAGAGGGATATTCTTTTTTTTCTTCTTCTATATAATCCCTGCACAATTCTAATTGATGCTCTATACTTTTACTTTGTTCTTCTTTACTTTTGCCTTCTTCTTCCTTTGAAAGACGAGCATATATAATTACATATAAAACTGAAACTTGTCTCATTAAATTGTCATACATTATATTATTCACGAATATCACCTCCAAACATTTTATTTAAACAACACAGCATTCTAATATTAATTCTTCTAATACTTTTTGCAATGTTGGTCCTTCATCATTGTAATGGACTATTACCTTCATTGTTTAACCTCCTAGTTAAACATATTCAAAAAGTAATTTTAATTACTTAAAACTATCCACTAATTATAATTAAACACAGTAATTTTTTATTTACAACCAGTGTAAACAAATTCAAAAGTCTAATTACAATTATTGTTTTTTCCTTTTTAAATATTGTTAACTTATTTATATTTTTTCTTTTCATAATTAATTAGTGAAGAAATAGAATTCCTCTTAATATCGTAATTCTATTTCTTCTTATTCTCCTTCCTATTATTGTTTTAAGATTTCATACCTACAAGGAATAGCTTATCTATCCGACCATGTAAACCACTGTTGATATTATGAATATCTTGAATGGAGGTCTAGGATTTAATTATTTATTAATTCAACTATAATAAGTATTTAATAAGTCAGTAATGGATTGTTCAACATTACATCTTTCATCTCTAATTGCATCATATAATGCTTTTATTCCTTTGATACTAGTACCATTAAAAGAATAATATCCTCCATTTTGCTTTATAGTGCCATTTTCCATTAATACATAAATATAGGTTGCTATTGTAGAATAACCATATCCTTTTTTTATGAATATAGATAGTTTTTTATTTGATTGTCTATTACTTTTAACAACTTCAAAAGTTAGAGGTACAATTCCATCAGTTTCTTTTAGTGGTTCGAATTTAGACTCATTAATTCCAATCTTATTTTCACTCATTTTAATTATTACACTTGATTCATATCCAAGTGTTTTAGGTCCAAATATTTTTGGCATAGTACCTGTAACTCTATTGATAGTACATCTAATTTCATTTACCAATAATGTACTAAATTTATACTTTGGTCCTAATTTACTTAATTTCTTAATAAATAAACTTAATGGTCTGCTATCATAGTTACTGTTGTTATTATCAATACCTATTTTTTTATTAAGATTTAGATAACCATCATTAACTAAAGAAGCAATACTATCTATAATCAATAAATCTATTTCTCCTGTACCAATATAACTATCTATTTCATCATCTAACTCTTTAAATGCACTAGCTCTAATATAGTAGAAATTACTATTCAAATAATTGATTAAACCTATATTTGTGATATTACTAGAATTAACACCAACTCTAGTATCTACATATAGTACTTTTTTTCCTTGTTTGCAGTAATAATATGCAATTTGTAGGGCTGTCGTTGTCTTTCCAACATTGCTTTCCCCAACAAGTTGTATCATTTCACCAGTTATAACACCACCTGATAATAAATTGTCCAATGGTTGTATTCCTGTTGAAACAACTTCTTCTTGACTAAAATAGTCTGTAGTTTGAATTTCCTCAATGCTTTTAGGCATTTGTTTTTGCTTTCTCATCATACAAATAATTCTCCTAACATATCATTTAAATTGTTGTTTAACTCTGATTCATCATTTGGTGTAATATCTTTACTTTCATAATCCATTGCTTTGGGAACTGAATTTCTTTCCCCAGCACAATAATATCGTCCATCTGCATATGTATTCAAAGTATCTAAAGGTAGGGGTGCACCTCTTAATTTAATTGCACCAACTTTAAGTATTTTTGAAATTTGATTAGTAGTGTCAGTATAAGTAGATATTACATAAGTTGAAGACCTTTCAATTTCTGATGCTTCTGCTACATGTTGCATTTGATAACCGCCATCATGCTTTTGAGCATATTTTATTCCTTCACGATTACACTGTGAAAGTAATATGACTGATATTTGTTTATCCTGATGTAGAAATGATAAAGACATTCTTCTAAAGAAAGATACATAACTATTAATAACTTGAAACTCATCTTTTGTACTTTCTATATACTTTAATAATTGAATGTGATCAACAACCAATAAATCTATACCATGTCCTATTTCTCCAGTCTTTTCTTGTGATTTGATTTTCATCATTTTGTCGATTTCCTTAATCAACTTTTCTATTTCCACTGTATCCATACTTATAAAATTATTTTCTCCTACCATATAAAATAATCCCGGTAAACTCTCAAAGTATGGATAAACATCATTAAACATAAGTTGTTTATCTTCTTCGCTTAATCTATTTTGTACTATCTCACTGCAGATTAATTGTTTACCAATATCAATTGATGCCCTAGATAGCACTTTACAATAAAGTTGAAATGGGGTTTCCTCTAATGTTAAATAACAAACATTTTTACCTTCCTTTATTGCGTTATAGCATATGTTGACTGCTAAAGTTGTTTTCATACATCCAGGTCCACCAACAATAGTAGTGATAGTTCCTTTTTGAATGCCACCTGTTAATCTATCAAGTTCAGGAACTAGAAATGAAATTCCAGTTTCCTTTGCTTGATTTTTATAAAATTCAATAAACTTATCATTTATGGGAATAAATTTATCAAATTTTTTATTTAAGAAATCCACTAAATAATCTAGTTGAAGCTTAAATCTTTGATTACATCCATCAGATTTATATATTTTTTTAAGTTTATATATATTATCATAAATGGTTGGCTCTTTAACAAAAGCCATTAAATAATCAATTTGCTTTAAAAAAGCATCTTTACTTCCTGTTTCTTCTAGAATTTTTTCTAATTTTTGGATTTCTTCAATAATATTTTCTGAATAAATATTATTTTCTGTTTCTTCATTATTAATCATTTAAATATGTCCTCCTGTATAGCATCATATAAAAAATGCTTTAATTCATTTTTTTCTACATATTCACCCTTTTTAAAATCTTCTGTGTAGTTTTTTATAATGTTTTGTGCCATTGAATAAACATAATTATTGAAATATTTTATAATTACGTGTGAATATAAAATATTAGCCATAATTGCAATGTAGCAATCCTCAAACAATTGCTTATCATTTTTAATATTATCATTGTAGTAGGACATAGCAGTTTGGATGATATGTTTTACTTCTCTATCAATGTCTAACGAATTACAATACATACTTTCACCTCCTTATCTCTTTTTTTGTGGTCTATCAAAATTGTTTTTGATAGAAGTTCATAGTTATTACTATGAATTTTGAAAGCCATTAAATTTTTCATATTTTCTCTCCTTTCTTAGAAAACAGAGCAGACTCTGCCCTAATGCTTTCACCCATTAAGAAAGAAAATGCTAATTTTTTTAGACAATCTTGATAAAACCCTTATTTTATCTAGGTTTGCGAGGGGGTATGTCTTTTGATAAAGCACAATTTCGATAAATTTTCATAGGGTATTATTGCACCATAAAAATTTAGGTAGTATAATGATATTAGAGGTGATATTTTGAAACCTAAAAAGCTGAAATTGGACATAAAAGAAAAAGAAAAATTGACTGAATTTATGGATTGTGATTTTCTATCTCCAGCAATTAAGAAAAAAATACGAGTAATATTATTAAGAAGTGAAGGTAAATCTATAGATTATATAATAACTAACACTATGTTGAGTAAAAGAACAATCATTAATTATACAAATAAATATTTAGAAAATAATAGATTTTTCCATAGAAAAAATCATAAAAGATCAGTATTATATACTAGAAAGGATGAGATATTAAAAGAATTTAGAAAAAAGCCTCCTAAATCTTATAAGGAGGCCGCAACTAGAATTAAGGAATTATGTGGAATAGAAAGAAGTGCAACACAAGTTAGATATTTTTTAAATCATAATGACATATATACTAATAGAAGTAAAAAATATAATCCTGAGTATAAGGAAAAGATAAATAAAAGGAATGAAAGACGTAGACATTCAAAAAGAAAAGGTAGATCACCTTTTCCTAAGAATTTTTACACTCATAAATTTTAATATTATTGTAACAAGTATTTCTACATTTACCCCATAACCGAGCCATCTCACTTAAATTAATTTGCTTTGCTTTATATTGTGAATAATACTTAATAAACATTGGATCTTTTTCTAATGTTTTTTTAGTTACAACTTTTCTTCCTAATTTAGTATTTTGTTCTACTGCATTTCTTAATCCTAATTTTACTTGAAATGTTTTCATTTTAATATCAAAAGATGCAAATATTGATAATACTTGAAGCATAGTACTTGTCATAATATCTAGTTCATTATTTCTACAATCACAAACTAAAGTCCCTATTTCTAAACATAAATGGTTATTTTCTATAAATTCTAATATTTCATAAAATGTTTTAGGATTACGTGCAATTCTAGTAATATCAGTAGCTACTATTTTTGAAATACCAGGTTTAACAATTTTAAATAATTTATTAAGTTCAACTCTTTTATCAAAATCCGCTTTACCTGTAATATATTCTATAAATATATTTTCCTTTGGAACTCCTTTCCTGACTAATTCAGTAATTTCATACTCAACATCTTGTTTGCTAGTGCTACATCTAGCAATACCATAAATTTCATTTTTTTCATTCATAAATATGTGTCCTTTCTAAATAGGTAATGCCCAATTAATCATTACAAAACATTTATTGAACAATATTGGTGGTATTTACTATAAAATTACAAGTTAATTTATATGAATATCACTGCCCAATAAAACAAATGATTTATTGAACACCCCTTACGAAATTGAATGTTAGACCATATTCTTATAAACTACAACCCCTTATCAAAAAATACATTACCTAATAACCCAAAATAAGACCGTGTAACACTTCAAAAGTCCAAAAGACAATAGAATATACACCTTTAAACAAAATAAACCCATATAAAAAGATTAAGACCAAATAATCTTAATCTCTTAATTCAGATAACACTTTATCTTTACTTGAACTTGAATAATGCCAATATTTATTTCCATCTGCTGATTCTAAATATCCATACCATATTGAAGATGCTCCACCATAGTATTCTTTTATCTCTTCAATTGTAGTAGAACATAGGACTAAAACTATATCATCATTCGTTCTTTCTTTTGCTTCACAACTTAATTGATTAGATTTAGGTGTTCCCCAATAAAAAGAGTCTTTTGCAATATCTTCAAGTGCGTGTTGTTTTGCTAAATAACCATTCTTAATATTTTTACTGCTACTGCCACTGCCACTAATACCATTAATTACAATTACTACAATTATTCCTATAAAAATTAATGTTCCAACTATCTCAAATACTCCAGTAGATTTTTTTTCATTATTTTGCTCGACATTACTATTTGTATTGTTGTTATTTTTATCAACAATTACATTATTATCCTTTGGAGCAATTTCTTTTCTTTCGATTTTTTTGAGTTTATCAAATAACTCCTTTTCATAGTCAACAAACAATGTTACTTTTAAATCCTTTTCCTGAATTATTAACTTTTTCTCATCTTCATCATAACTATAACTTTTAATATCGTCGTATGATAACTTAATAAAATTATTTTTTGTATTGATTGAAAAACTTTCATCTTTTATTTTTAAAGTACCTGTTACAGTTTTTTTGTTTTCAAGAACTTTAACATTTAATGTTTTCATAGTTAGTCATTAATCTCCCTAACTGCATTCATTATTTCTTGTTTCCAATCATTTTTACCATTAACAGCAAAAGTTTCCTTTCCATTAGATGTAATTATTATTAAGTTATTTAATAAACTCGTTTTAATTTCCTTTATGTCTTGTAAATCAATTTCCATTTCTTTTTTTCCAGCATTTATTGAATGTCCTTCAAAATATATAGTTTTAGTAGTTAATATGAGTTTGCCACCTTTACTACCAACACCATGATACCAATTCGCATTTCCTTGTTTAATTATTTTTTCACTCATTTCTTAATTTCCTCCTATATTTACTTTAGTAACCCCCCCTTGAATTATTTTTATTAATTAACTTATTACTTATTTTACAACCTCCATTTCTTTAATAAAATATAATGGATATTCATAATTTGGATTACCATCTATGCTTATCATTAGATTTCCTAATTGATAGTCAATAATAGTACCAATTATAAACTCATTATTTTTATTTATAATTTTACAAACTTTATTAATATAAGAATTATCAAACTCTTTGTTATAGTAGTTTTTAAATTCTTCGATACTTTTTATTTTATCAATTGGTATTTCTTGCCTGTAAGGTGTTTCACACATACATTTTGTTTCCTCCATACCATCATTGAATACATCTACATATAAAACATTATTTTTATAATTTAATAATTTACCACGAAATGTAGAGTAATATTTGTCGTCAACATATAAATTATAAATAATATATTTATCAATTAAGTTATTAATATTTTCAAAGTCAGTCTTTATTTCAAAAAATTTATTATTCATCATTATCTTCTAACCAATTATAATCAAATAGATTTTTCTTTTTAGATTTATTATTATTTTGTTCTATATTTACTGACATTCCCCAATTAATAACTTCTTTTAATTTATCACTAATGCTTAATTCATCTAACTTTTTATCGCTCCCTAAAACTATTTGTTTTTTATTTGATTGAAATGTTTTAATTATTTCTATTAATTTAGATTCTTCCGTACTAGATAAGTGTTCTAATTCATCTATAAGTAATACATCTATATTATTTGGTATTTTATTAATTTCAGTTGTATTTACATATAAAACATTATAATTAAATAGTTCTATCACATAATTTGATATTGCATTCATTAAATGAGTTCTTTCTTTCTCATTTCCACTAATAAATAATGGTAAGTATTTTCTGCCTGGTTGTTCTGCTACTGCAAGTGAAAGTGTATAGGCTAATTTATTACCTTTGTTAGTATCAAAATTAATAAACTTATATTCTTTATTTAAATTCATTTTTACCTCCATTTCTTTTTTAATTAATTGTTACAATATTTTCTAAAACATTATTAAATAGGTTATTAACTTTTTCCACAAAATATTTAAGTTCGATTTTAGATACTGGACCTACATAGTAATATAGTTTTTTATTATTTAATTTTAAAGTTCCAACTATGCTATTTGAAAGATAATAATAATCCTCATGATATAAACTATCATAATCGGGTGTTGCTAGTATATAATTATTAAGGAGTACACATCTATTAAGTTTATTTAGATCATCTTCTGTTTTTATCAAATTCATATCAAATAAATATTTAACAATATACAAATAACAATCCTTATAACTTCTGTTCACACCATTAAAAGTACATCTAATATTAAATAATTTTGAATTAATTGTTTTTTTAGTTTCATTATCAATAATTATTTCATCGTTTATTAGTTTTAAAACATTATAATAATATATATCTAATAATTTTTTGTTTTCTTTATAGAAATCATCATTGCTTTCAAGTGATTTTATTAATAAATTATTACAACTATTATATAGATTAATAGTTAAGCCTTTACCTTGTTTTGTAATAGGAATAACATAATTGTTATCTAAATATTCATATAACTTTGAAAAACTTAATAAATATGTATCTAAACTAATAATTTTAGGATTTGGATTAACACATTTCTCACTGCAAGGTTCTATTACATAAGTAATTAATTCTTGATAATTAATACAAATATATTTATTTTTATAACTAAATTCAGGATTTTTTTCTAAAGACAAATAAACAAATATGTAATTGGTATTATCATCATGATTGTTCGTTATAAAATAGTCATAGTATCTTTTACATTGTTCATTGTGTTCTTCTGAAAAAACTTTATTTTCCAAAATTATACTATAATTTATATTATTGATACTAAAATCTATCTTTAGGTCTAATCTATTATTTTCTACAACCTTTTGTAAAAATATATTAACATTGTCTATATTATAGTTTTCTAGCTCATTAATTTTTATTTTTGTCTTATTATTATCTTTATTAATTAAAAGTTCTATTAGTTTCTTTAAAGGATAAGTACCTAACTTATAGGCATTATTGCTATCAAATAAAGAACATAAAATATTAGTGTGCATATCTTCGTATCTAAAAAAGTTAATTTGTGAGAACATATTGTATTCCATATAGTAATTTTTAAACTCACCCCAATCCTTATTATTTTTTAATTTTAATACATCATTATTCACAAGTGCTCACCTCTAGTACTATTATATCATACTTTCTAGTACTTGAATAATAAAATTGTAGTACCATCTATAAATCTTTCTAGTTGTTACAATTATATTATGGTGGTGATAACTATGAGAATTAATGATAAAGAGAGCTATGAAAACATTTCAAATTCAATATCTATGAGCAATTTAAGAAAAATACTTGATAGTAAAAAAATCTCAACAGTCAAATTAGCAATGAATGCTAATGTAAGTGATTCTACTATTAATGCTTATTTAAAAAATGGTAGTGGCAAGAAAATTCCATCCTTACCAACATTAATTTCAATAGCAGATTATTTAAATTGTAGTATTGATTATTTATTAGATAGATCAGACAATCCAATGATAAATAGTGATGTTAATTTAATAAATAATGATAAAGATTTGAATCAATTAATGCAAAATATTACTTCATTACCTAAAGAAAAAAGAGAATTAGTAATAGCTTATGTTCAAGGACTTCTAAATAAATAGAAGTTTTTTTATTATGTTATATTGCTTTAAATATGTAATGTAATATTTCTTTTTTTGTTTTTGAAAAGTTTATTGTTAATTATATGTTACCAAAGTTAAATTTTATTGCAAGATATAATACAAAATTTCTTATTTTTTCAACTTTTACATAACCCAATACAAATAAACAGCATTAATATTGAAATTTAAAAAAGTGTTACACAATTTAAACAAGTTTGTTGAGACCAAAGTTATTTTTGAATATAAACTATCATTAATTGAATTTTGCAAAAACTAAACAAGGTAATTACCCAAAAAAATAAACCACTTTTATTTAGTGGCTTACTATTTAATAACTATTTTATTTTTTGCAACTGAACATTTTCCTTATCTATAAAAACTAAATTAAAATTATCCTTTAATGTTTTTTCTATTAAGTCATCTACTAATTTCCTTTCGTGTTCATTCAATATAAATTCTCCCTGTATCTCGTTCAATAAATATCTATACTTATAATCGTGATTATTCTTAAATATCTTATATAGAGAATTAATGTTATTTGCAACTAATAATGAATAATATAATATATAATTATTTCTAGTTTCTTTAAAAAATTTATCATATAATTTTTCTTTCATTTAAACAATCCTTTCAAATATTTAATAATTTTAGTTTAGACCATTTATTAATAAAATTCAATTGTTCGGTGGAAGGTGCTTGATTACACTTAATTCTACTTTGAATTACTTTTCCATTTTTAACCTCGATAGTTACTAAAGACTTATCCTTATTTGCTAGTTCTCTCATAAAATATATATCAGTTTCTCCTAGTGCATATCTTGATGTATAAGTCTTAACACAATTTTCCATTTGTTTAGATTCATTTATTAAACTATTTGTACTATCTGCTGGAAATACTATATATTTTTTATTTTGATAAATATTATTATTTAATATTTTTAATCGTTCTTTGATTAATCTATCATTCGCTTCATCAATAACATCTTCTAGTATTTTATTAACTTTATTATGTTCTTCTATTAAGTTAGTAGGATAAAGTATTTTGTTATCTTTCATATTATATTGTAATTGTTTGCAAACTCTTAAATAATCTAAATATTCATGTTCATAATATTTATCTTTAGATAAAACAATATTATATGCTTTTTCTAAATCTACATAGTTAGATAATTCTTTTAA
>CAKOXW010000003.1 GCA_934130375.1 uncultured Bacilli bacterium | reverse complement strand
TCATAAACTCCTCCTCTATTATACAAGGTTATTATACTATACACCCCCTCCCATTTGGCAATGGGCGAGGACGTTTTTTAGGCCTATTTTTGACGAAAATTTACAAAAATTTTAATATTTTATACCAAAACAACTACCTTATAACTAATTTTAACGAGATGTTATCTTTATTCAAAATAATACTAAAATCCCGTATATGATTGAAAATATTATTAAAATATGATACTATGAATACGTGAAGAAATTCTTCATAAAATATAAAAGGAACACTTAACCTGGTATTAGGTGTTGCCAAATTAATGTCAAATGCCTAATCCTTATGATTAGGCAAGTTTTTTATTCTAACTATCTAGTAGGTGAAACTAAAAGAAGCAGAAGTATTAAAACTAATAAAAAGATTGTTACATCTTGCATACACTCACCTCCATTTCACTGAAGGCAACTTACCTAATGTTAAGTATTCCAATGTCATTATAACAAGTATAAAATATATGTCAAATCGCAAATTTAATGATTTTGAGGTAAAAACTACTTACAATTTTAGAAATTTTCTTAAACAAATTTAATAAATTGGTTATAAAAAAGTTACAAATTTAACAAATTTGTAATTTTTTTAATTTTTGTAATATTTATTATTTAAGCCCACGAATACACAAAAAAAGAGGATTATTCTCCTCTATTCTTAAATTGTAACACAATAGGTGTTCCTTCTAAATCAAAAGATTCTCTTAACTTATTTTCTAAGTATCTTTCATATGAAAAATGTATTAAAGTTTTATCATTAACATGAAATAATATCTTAGGAGGTTGTTTATCTACTTGATTTACATAATAAATCTTAAGTCTCTTACCCTTATAAGAAGGCGCTGGATTAAGAGTAGTTGCCTCACTAATAACTTCATTTAATACACTAGTTTTTAATTCTTTTTTAGAATTATCATAAGACTTAATTACTTCAGGCATAATTGTATGTATTCTCTTTTTATTTAATGCTGATACAAAGACTATTGGAGCATAAGGCATAAATGCAAAATGACTTCTTATTTCTTTAGTAACTAATTCCATAGTTTTCTCAGACTTATCCCATTTATTAACTACTATTACACTAGCCTTACCTGCTTCCTTAGCATATCCAGCAATATGCTTATCCATTTCTATAATACCTTCTTCTATATTAAGTACTACTAAACAAACATCAGACCTATCTATTGCTTTTAAAGCCCTTAAAACACTATATCTCTCTACATTTTCATATATTTTACCTTGTTTTCTAATACCAGCAGTATCAATAACAACGAAATCTCTTTTATTATATACAAAAGGAGTATCAATAGCATCTCTAGTAGTACCAGACACATTAGATACTATAGACCTATCTTCATTTAATAATGCATTTACTAAACTACTTTTACCAACATTAGGTCTACCTATTACACAAAACTTAACAATATCACTATCATATTCTATATCTTTAACATCTTTAAAATTAGATACTACTTCATCCATTAAATTATAAATACCATTATTTGCTTCTGCAGAAATAGGTATATAATGTTCAAACCCTAAAGAATAAAAATTATACACATTATCCTTAGCATTCTTACTATCCATCTTGTTAATAGCAACAATTACTTTTTTACCGCTTTTCTTTAATATATCTCTAATAAGATAATCATTCGCACCTAATTCTTCTTTACCATCAACTATAAATATAATAACGTCTGCTTCATCAATCGCTAACTCTGCTTGAACTCTAATTTCTTTATTAAAATCTTCATTTCCTAAATCTATACCACCTGTATCAATTAAATGAAACTTATAATCCATATATTCACATAAACTATAAATTCTATCTCTTGTAACACCTGGAGTATCTTCAATAATAGATATCCTTTTACCTGCTAAACGATTAAATAATGTACTTTTTCCTACATTAGGTTTTCCTACTAACGCAACAGTTGGAATTTTCATACACATCACCTCGCAAGCAATTATACCAAAAAATTAATTATTAATCAATCTTTACTATTTTTTATTATATTAACAAAATCCCCATACTTAATATCATCTATATATTCAATTATATTTATATTATCAGAATAAACCTCTAAATAATACTTATCCTTGTACTTGTAGACTTTAGACTTTATTATATCTTTTAAAAAATAATCACTACAGTCGTAAATAAATGCTAGATTATAAAATGATACTTTTTTATCTATCTTATTACTACAAAAATAAAATGGATTACACTTTACTTTTATAAGAAGCACTATACCATTGTACTTATCACAAAAGCAATCAATCTTGTACGATGAATAATTATCAATATCATATTTAGTTCTTAATTTATTTAGAACATCATCAATTAATTTATTAATTGTATCCTTAGAAAATTTATAGTAATATGAACTTATATATACAGAATATGTAAAATCATCTATACACTTAAAATTCAAACTTATCACCACTTTATACTATGTAAAGACTTATTATATGTGATTGACATAATGGTATTAAAATGATATATTTAATATGATAGGAGGACTAAAAAATGGCTACTAAAAAAGATACTAAAGTAAAAAAGACAACAACAAAAAAAAGTAACATTAAAGAAATCACTAATGGTGCTTTAATACTACTTATAATTTTATCAGGTACTATCGGAGTACTAGTTGGCTGGTTATTATCTTATATATTTTAAAAAACACTCATGTGAGTGTCTTTTTTATTCATCAATAAAATCTAAATATTTTTCAATTTCACTATAAATTTCTTTTTTACCATCCTTAGTAACGGATGAAAACAATACTAATTTATCTCCCTCTTGTAACTCTAAAGTATTTAAAATAATATTTTTATACTTTTCTCTTTGACCAAATGATATCTTATCAATCTTAGTTGCAACAACAGTAACTTTTAAATTATAGTATTTTAAATATTTATACATTAATATATCATCAGAAGATGGTTTATGTCTAAAATCAATTAACATAAACACTTCTTTTAATTGTTCCCTATTCGCAACATAATCCTCAATCATTTTACCAAACTTCATTTGAGTTTTTTTATCAGTTATCGCATATCCATACCCAGGAACATCTACAAAATAAAAATCATCATTAATTTTATAAAAATTAAGAGTTTGAGTTTTACCTGGTTTAGATGACGTCCTAGCATAGTTCTTTCTATTGATTAATGTATTAACAAAACTACTCTTACCAACATTACTTCTTCCTACTATTAAAAATTCAGGTAATGAAGAAACAGGATACTGACTTTGTCTAACAGCAGATATCGATAACTCTACATTTGAAATCTTCATATATAAATCACCTCTAACATTGTAACAAATTATTAAAGAAAATGCAAATTACCTAATTTTTAATCAATTGATTTATATACATGAATAACTAAGTGCAAAAATTAAAACAAAAAAAATTATAAATTAAACAAATCTATAATTTTTTTATTCAGCAACTATTTCTATAGTTTGTGTATCCGATACTTTTACTGTACCTGTTACAAAAGCATCACCACTATTACCGGTACCACATATTTTGTTCCAATTAAATGCTTTTCTAGTTTTGTTAACTATTTCTGTTAGATTTGGATTTGATGCAAATGCAAGATTATCAATACTTGTAACACTACTTGGAATTGTCACACTTGTTAATTGATTACCGCTAAATGCATTATAACTAATACTAGTTACACTATTTGGAATTGTCACACTTGTTAATTGATTATAGTCAAATGCATGATCGCCTATTTCCGTTATACTATTTGGAATTGTCACACTTGTTAATTGATTATTTCTAAACGCACCACTACCTATACTAGTTACGCTATTTGGAATTGTAATACTTGTTAATCGATTATTACTAAATGCATCACTACCAATACTAGTTACTCCATATGGAATTGTTACACTTGTCAATTGATTACCGCTAAATGCTGAATTGTCAATACTAGTTACACTATTCGGAATTACAACATTTGTAAGATTATTATATGCAAATGCACGTTGTCCTATTTTTATTATACCAGTTGGAATAACAACAGATTTTAATTTTAATCCAACACTATCTATCTTTTCAGCAAAACCATTACCAATTTTAGTTATTTTAACTCCATTTAATTCACTTGGTATTACAAGATTTTGAACCTCTTCATCAGTTCTTGTTGTTTTTGGATTAGTTAATACATTATAATTCAAAACTGCATCGTGATAAGCACAACTTGAAAACAATTCATATATATGGTTTCCTTTTGAAACCTTACCATCACAAAGATTATTTATTTCTTCTTCGGTACCAAAATTCATTTGACCAGCAACAGCAACACATGCTTCTTTATTAATCTCATATTCTTCTTTAAATGCATAGTAAAATGTTAAAGTATTTCCATCTTGCATTAAATATTTAGCATTAACATTTTCTTTTTCTTCAATTACTTTTGTACTTGCTTTCGCACTATCCTTAGTGCCATCTACTACCTCCAAACCATCAAACTTACCCTTACCTACTATTGTTACCTTCGCATTTCCCTTATCATCAAAAGTAATATTACAACTTTCATAGTCATTTGTACTTATCTTAGCAACATCACTACAACTTATTGCACTACTACCATCTAACACTTGATTTTCAGTATATTTCTTTTCTGCCTGACTTGCTATTAATTTTGCTGTTGTTTCTAATGATGCTTCCTTAGAATTCTTAATTACATCACTTATCTTAGGCATTGCAATAATTAGTATAACAGCCAAAATAACTATTACTGCTAATAATTCAACTAAAGTAAAACCTCTCTTTTTCTTATTCATATATTACACCCTTCCTACTATGTATTAAGTATATCATAAATCTTATAATCTTTAAATTATAAATTTATAAATATATAACATAAACTAATTAAGCCCAAGAATACATAAAATAAAAAAAGAATAAGCATTTAACTTATTCTGTTCTAAGTGCTATAACTGGATCTTTCTTACTTGCTATACTAGATGGTATTAAACCAGCAATAATAGTTAGTACTACACTTATAAGTATTAATATAATCGCACCACTTATTGGTAATATAGATACATTATTAATACCTGATAACTTATTAATAATTATATTAATTGGTATATTTAATAATACAGTAATTAATATACCTAGTACACCAGATGCTAAACCTATAATAAATGTTTCAGCATTAAATACTCTTCTTATATCTTTCTTTCTCGCACCAATTGCTCTTAATATACCAATCTCTTTAGTTCTTTCAAGTACTGATATATAAGTTATAATACCAATCATTATTGAAGATACTACTAAAGATATACTAACAAACGCAATTAATACATAACTAATTACATCTATTATAGTAGTAACACTATTCATAAGTATTGCTACATAATCAGTATATGAAATAGTTAATGCTTCATTATCTTTTTGTTTATCATTATATTCATTAATAAACTCTACTATCTTATCTTTAGATTTAAAATCCTTAGGATATATATTTATAGTACTAGGTGTATCTAAATCAACTATTCCTAAATTATATAAAGCCATTTCATATGTATATAATTCAGAAAAAGGTATATTAGTAATAATATTTTTATCTTTATTTAATAATTGCTCCTTAGCAATCTTAGTACTATTTATCTTATCAATAACGTACTTAGTTAATTCACTAGTATATCCTATTTCACCACTAGTTTCTAAACTAGATTCTGAATTTGGTTTAATAATACCAACTATTTTTAAACTAAGAGATTTATCTATTAATTTCTTCATATATTCTTTATTATTACTCTTATCAACCCATTTACCTTGTTCTTCTAAGTAATAATCTGTATTTAATACTAACTTAAACTCTTTGTTAAGAAAATCTTCATAATTATATATACTTTGACTACCTTGTTCTAGTTTCTCCCCACTCATTATTTTCTTCATCATCTCAGTTAATTCTTTTTGATCTTTGATACCAAGTGTATATAGTGTATAATCACTTATCTCACCATAACTATCAAGTATAAGCACAATCTCTTCTTTAGCATTCGGTAGACGGCCTGCTACTACATCATATGTGTTATTAAGAAGGTCTTTATTATCACTTATTTCATTAAATACATTTATTCTACTATTCATATATGAACTTGTATACATTGAATTATTCTGCATACCAAACATAGAAAATACTACAGATGGATTTAATTTTGTAATATTAGTTGTATCTTTAGAATATATTTGAAAATCTAAATTATATTTATATCTAACATCATTTATCGCATCTCCTAAATCGGATTTATTTTCTTCAATATATTTCTTAAATTCTTTTAAATCATTAGTTTTAATTTGCTTAGACATACTTTCAATCATATTAACCATTATATCATTTGAATATATTTTATTATCATCATGCTTGCTTCTTTTAATTTGATTAGAAAATTCAAGCATCATAGAAGTCATATCTGCAGTTGAAGATTCAATACTAATAGGATAACTAGTTAATGTATCTTCCTGTACCCTTCTTATGTACTCGTTAACACCATTTGAAAGAGATAATATAAGTGATATACCTATAATACCAATTGACCCTGCAAAAGCAGTAAGAAGCGTTCTACCTTTCTTAGTAAGCAAATTATTAAAACTAAGAGATAACGCTGTTAAAAAACTCATACTTGTTTTTTTATTATTGTCAATACTATCTTTTTTATCTTTTTGATTATATGGATTAGTATCTCCAGTAATACTACCATCTTGAATACTTATAATTCTAGTTGAATACTTCTTAGCCAAATCTTCATTATGAGTAACCATAATTACTAATTTATCTTTAGATATATTTTTTAATATATTCATAACTTCAACGCTAGTCTTAGTATCCAATGCCCCAGTAGGTTCATCAGCAAGAAGTATATCTGGGTCATTAACTAATGCTCTTGCTATTGCAACTCTTTGCATTTGACCACCACTTAATTGATTAGGTTTCTTATTCATATGTTTTTCAAGACCTACTGAAATAAGCGCATCCTTAGCCTTCTTAAGCCTAATATCCTTACTAACACCAGACAAAGTTAAAGCAAGTTCAACATTCTTTAATATACTTTGATGAGATATTAAATTATAACTTTGAAATACAAACCCAATATTATGATTTCTAAAACTATCCCAATTACTATCCTTGTACTTCTTAGTAGAAACACCATTTATTATTAAATCACCTGATGTGTACCTATCTAAACCACCTATTATATTAAGTAGTGTTGTTTTACCTGATCCTGAAGGCCCAAGAATAGAGACAAACTCGCACTTTCTAAAATCAATATTAATATTATCTAATGCTTTTTGTTTAAAGTCCCCTATTTCATAAACTTTAGTAATATGTTTTAACTCTAACATTTAATCACCTCTCTTAAACAAAATAATAACATTTTAAAACTATATTATCAACTATTTACCCATAATTTTACAATATTGCGCAACTTGCGCAACTTTTTAAATAACTTAAATTCGGTCGTCAATGCCGACCATTTTATTCTTAAAAAAAATAATTCTTCACAATAATGTAATCATGTTAAAAGGTCCGACATTGTCGGACTTTTTATATTACATAACATTTTCTAATATTCTTTAACAAAATTAATTTAATATAACGAAACCATGTCAATTGTTGCGACAGTGTCGCAACTTTTTACCTAATAAATAAAATTGGCGCATTATAGTTAAGAATGCTTTTTCTAAAATCACTTGTAAATCCATTAATATTCCTTAATAATATCATTTTCATAACTCTTAACCACTTCACTTAATAATCAGCACTTAAATAATTTTTCAAATAATTTTTATTAATTGAGAGAAATTCTCGATGTTAATTGGTGCGACACTGTCGCACCTTTTTAATAACTATAAATTCGGTCGACAATGTCGACCATTTTTATTCTTTAAAAATATAATTCTTCACAATAATGTGACAAAGACAAAATGGCAGACACCGTTTGCCATTTTCAAGAGCGCTGGCAAAGTTCAATACTTTTTAATTTTGATGTATCAAATAAGTAGTTACTTTAATACGGCTATCACTTGAGTATTCAATTATGTACTCGTTTTTATACTTAGATATTATTAAACCAATTGTATCACTCATGTCAATTCTTTTTACATTTTTATCAATATAATTCATATATATTTCAATTTGTCCAATATGTTCTTTCCTTAATTCAGTTACTTTCAACTCTACGACTACAAAACAATTAAACTGATAATTAAAAAGTAATATATCTATGTAATTATAAGTATTTCCAATCTTAATCTTATATTCATTTTCTATATAACAAAAACCATTACCTAATTGTTTCAAAAAATTATCTAAATCATTTAATATTAATTCCTTTAATACTTTTTCGGATATTTCTATATAATTTAAACTATTATTAATTATAATTGGGTCTTTTATAAAATCACTTACTAGAGTATCTTCTTTATTAATTAATTTTTCTTTTGTTTTATTATCTAATCTCTCATATTCTTTAGATTTTATTCTATTTCTTAATTCATTTCTACTTAAATTTTGTGAAGCAGAAATATCTATATAATACCTAATCTCATCTATATTCTTTAATGAAATCAATTCAACATAATGTGACCATGTCAATTGTGGCGCAAGTGGCGCCATTTTTTGAAACAAACCATAAAATTTTCTCATTTTATTTAAATATGATGTATCATATTTCTTTCCTAATTCGTTTGTAAGCCTTTTACTATACTCTTTAATAATACCATCACCATAACTCTTACCCGCTTCACTTAACAACTTACCTACATTGTAATATGTACTTAAATCATGCTTATTTTTTGAATAATCTTTTACTCTTTTATATATTTCATTATTCACTAACTCATTTTTTATCTCATCATAGTAATTCATTTTAACCTCCTTTATAAATTACTCTATATATGGAATATTCTCTAAAACTTTTAAATTTCCCCTAAAAAAATAAAAAAAGATAAAGTTTTTTATAAATTACTTCATCTTAAAATAGTATTTATATTACTTAAGCCCAAGAATACATAAAAAAAAGAAAATAATTTCTTATCTTCTTCTAAATAAATCTTTATTTCTACTTACATGTCTTAATTTTCTGGCATACTCATACTTATTAAAATCTATAGTTTGTCTAGGCCAAGTTAGATCAAAAGTATCAAAATGATCTTCTTTAACATAAATCTTAACTTCCTCTCTTTCGGGATTTTCATAAGGTATTGGTTCAATACTCTCATTTGGAATAAAATATGAACTTAAATCAATATATATTTTAGCTTCCTCTAAAACTCCATACAACTCACTCCAATATTCTTTTGTTGGTGGAGCCTGTGTTTTATTAAGCATAGTAAATAATTCATTTAATTTCTTATACAAAATTCTTTTCTCACTTTCTAACTCATTTAAATCATCATGAGCCTTTCTAGTTAATAAAGCACCATTCTCAATTACTTCCTTACCACCATTTCTTTTCTCTTTAATATGATGAAAAGTATATTGATTTTTTCTACTAACTTTATACCCCATCCAACAATTATCCCCATAAATTTCAATCATCTTATGTTTAATATCAGTTATTGTTTGCGACATGCATATACCTCTTACTACTTTCTTCTATTCTCACCTATTAAACTCATATTAATAGATAAATTTTTAATTCTCTCCATTATTCTAGTTGCCTTTAATTCTTCTATCTTACCTTTAGATAATGACAATACCGTTTCTAGTTCATCATAAGTTAAATTAGATGTAAAGAAAGTTGTCAAACCATTCTCCATCCTATACTGAAGTATTGTTCCTAAAATCTCATCCCTACCCCAGGGTGTTACTACTTCCGCACCTATATCATCTATAAGTAAAATATTAATTTTCTTAATGTAGTTAAATCTCTCTTTAAAATCATCATCAAACGATTCTTTTAAACTTCTTAGAAATTCTGGCCAATAAACAATCGCACTTTTAATACCTTTTTTAGATAACTCATTTAAAGTTGCTGCTATCATATAAGTTTTACCACAACCAAAATTTCCATTTAGGTATAGCCCTTTTACTTTTTTATTCGTATCATATTCTTTAATAAATTTAGATAACCAAGTAATAACTTGTTTCCTATTCGCATCATCTAAATATATATCTTTCATCTTAGCATTTTTAATCTCTTTAGGAATATCAAATACATATACATTTTTATTATCTTCTTTTAATTCCTTAGTTTTATATCTACAGTTTACATATTCAAATATCAAATTGTTATTTTCTAATCTTTCTTTTATACAAGAACCATATATTTCATTTTTACAATATTTAAGCCCCTTACAATTTAAGCAATTATTTCTCTCTTTATTACACTCAACTAATCTCTGAGTATATTTCATTAAAACTTCATGCGGTAAGTGTATAGTTCTTACATAATCTTCAAAAGATTTATCTTTTAATGCTTCTAAATATTCTTTCTTTAAACCACTCTCATCATATTTATTAAATATCTTAATCTTATTTAATTCTTCCATATAACACCTACTTAAACTCACTTAACATACTTTCAAGTTCCTTAACTTCTTCTTCACTCATAGTCTGTTTTTTAACATCTTTCTTATACCATGTTGGTAATGGATTAACTTCTTTTTTACTAGTTTCCTTAACCCTATTTAATTTCCTATACTCTTTTTCAGCCTGTCTCATCGCACCCTCAACATCATTAATATTGTTAAGTTTCCACTGACTAGCAATTGCTTCAACAAAATTCTTACTAAGTTTATTATCATTAATTCTAAGTACATAATCAATAAGCACATTAACAACACCCGGATTTAATTTTTGATCAACAAGTAATCCCTCTATTAAACTAATATCCCTACTAGTAGGTTTACCTCCATGATACTTAGCCTTCAAAAAATCATAAGGACTAGTATTAATAAAACAATCTATTAATTTTTCTTTCACATCCTTAGCATTCTTAACACCACTATCTATATTACTTTTCTTCTTATAGATAAGTTTAGGAGTTGTACTATTAACAAAAGAATAATAGTTTTTAGCGTTCTTCTTAATCTCCGCCTCACTAAACATTCCTCTTTCATTTATACTATCAGATAATATATCAATCATTACATCATTGTTAAAATTATATAAGTACGCAATACGATTAATTAACTTTCTTGAAGAAGAAGTAAATGCTCTTTCATTTAAAATATTAGGCATAGATGCTTGTATATAATCAAAATCAAGAACATCATCTATAACTAAATCTAACTTATCTTTTTCCCTTAAAGATTTCTCAGTTAAATCTTCAGAGTACATACCCATAGTATAAACATCACTAAAATGAACAGTAATATTTTCAAACTCACTTAAATTAATTTTAGGAACCTTGTAGTAATTAACTAAGCAATCATATTCTTGCTTCCCAATACCAGATAATAAAGAGGTAGTTAGTATTGGATTAGAAAAAAACTCAGATGGAGACAAAGGACTATATAATTCATAAACATAATTATTAATACTTCCCATTTTATAATATGTTTTCATAAGACCGATTGCTTCTAATTTCCTTCTTGCTACTACAATATCATCTAACTTGATACCCAAATTATTCATAAGATGGTGATGTGTATACTCCTTACTTAGTATTAAAGATTTATCTAAATCTGCCCAAAGTGTATAGTAAAGAGTGATTGCCATACTACCTACAATTGGTTGATAAAGCATAGTTAAAGTAAGTCTATCATTTTCATTTAATAAACTCTTATTAATAACTACATAACTATCTGCTGGTAGTATACTCGCAATCATTTTATCACCCCACAATTATATAATACTTAAATATTTGAACTTATTCAATATTTTCTTTATATTTTGATTGAAATAAATCAGTTTCACTCGTATCTTCTTCGGTATTCATATCTATTTTAGGTAATTCATCCTTAGAAGATAAACCAAAATAATCTAAAAATTCATCAGTTGTTTTATAAAGTATGGGTCTACCTAAAGCATCTTTTCTACCCGCTTCCTTTAAAAAACCTTTCGCAACTAACTTCCTTATCATTTGAGAAGATGAAATACCTCTTATCTCATCAACTTCAATTCTTGTAATTGGCTCATTATATGCGATTATTGCAAGAGTTTCAAGTGCTGATGCGGATAAAGTATGATTACTTTCCTCTATTAATTTCTTATAATAATCTTTATGTTCAATCTTAGTAGTCAATTTTAATGAATTACCCAAATAATCAATTCTAAGTCCCCTATCTTCATTTAAATAATCATTTTTTAGTGAGATCACTAACTCCTTAGCGGTACTACTATCAATCTCTAAGATATTCATAATCTCATCCATAGTAATTCCTTCATCACCAACTACAAATAATAAACCTTCTAAAACTGCTTTCTTATTCATAAACACCACCCTATTTACAAGATTTAATAATAATATCATTAAAATTATTATCTTGCTCAATACTAATCTCTAAATCCTTAGCCATTTCTAAAATAGATAGAAAAGTAACTACTACATAACTCTTATCTCTTCTAGTAAATAACTCCATAAAATTAACACTTTTCTTATTCCTAAGTATATTTCTAATCTCAACAACTCTATCTGATACTGATAACTCCTTTGTAGTTATCTTGGTATTTAATGGTTTTTCAAATTCTCGTCTTTCCATAAACTTCTTAAACGCATCTATCAAATCATCAACCGTAACATTATCATTATTTAAAGTTTTCTCACCATACAAACTTATATCAGATGGAGTTTTAGTATAAAAATTACTTCTATTCTCCTCAAGAACCTTAAATGTCTCACATACTTCTTTATACTTTTTATAATCTACTAATTTTTTTATTAACTCAGATTTAAAATCCTCTTCATAATCATCTTGCTCTTCTTCCTTTTTAGGTAATAACATAGATGATTTATATTGAAGCAATTCAGACGCTAAAACGAGATACTCAGATGCTATATCAAGGTTTAATTCTTCCATTTTATTAATATAATCTAAATATTGATTAGTTATTTCTACTAAACTTATATCATAAATATCAATATTAGATTTTTTTATTAAATGAAGTAATAAATCAAGTGGACCTTCAAATTCATTTATCTTAACCTCGTAATGCATATAATCACCTACTACAATTATAACTTATTGTGGTATAATTATAAAGGTGATTTTATGAAATTATTTACAAAAAATGATAATTCTTTTATATGTGAACATTGTAATAAACAAGTATTTCCATTAATTTACTCATCAAGAGACCATTGTCCTTATTGTTTATACTCAAAGCACGTAGATATTAGCCCAGGAGATAGATTAAATACGTGTGGCGGGCTATTAAAACCTATAGGAATAGAAAAATACAAAGATACATATAAAATACTATACCAATGCGAAAAATGCAAAGAAAAGCATAAAAACATAGTTGCAAAAGATGACGATATGAATATGATTATAGAAATATCAAAAAATGGCTAAAAAAAGCCATTTTATTTTTTTACAACAATCTTCTACATCAAAAATTATATATAAAAAATAAAGACAATCGTCTCTATTCTTATAATTGTATATTTTCAATTGGTCCAACATACTTCTCAATTATATTTATAAATGCTTCATTTTTAGATAAATTCTCACCAAAAGTAACAAAATCTTCTTCAGTTAATTCTTCTAAAGAAATAGCATCACTTACAAACGGAGTACTCATTTGAGTATAACTCATTGTTGCTGTTCCTGATAATTCAACGCTCATGCCATCTGATTCATATTTTAAATTAATACTATACTTATCTTTCTCTTCTTCATTTATAGTAAATACAAGCATATCATCAGATATTTTAATACCATTCTTATTAAATTCGAAATCAACTATTTTTTCATCATTTTCAATAAATTCTATTTTAGCTGATACAAAATTATTTAAAATTCCATTAGTGTATAAATTAATAACCACTTTATAATCTTCTTCTGAAGTATAAGTATCATCTTCTAAAAATGATATTATATCTTCTTTTGAAACACCAAATTCTTTTGAAAAATTATCTAAAAAATCATCACTATTTTTTAAATAATCAGACAATTTTTTACTAATTCTTTCTTCATTTGATTTATCAATTACTAACTTATTATTTACAACATTTACACTTTTACCATCTATATCTAAAGTTGTTTTTTCTTTAACAATTTTTTCATCTTTAATCGCATCTTCAAAAGCATTTTTTATTTCTCTTAAAATTACTTCTATATTACTTGAATTAATATTTAAAAATAAATCATTTACTTTCTTACTATTTTCTTCATCAACTGGTATTTCAATTAATTTATCAAATAATTCACCTAATCCTAGATACGCAATACCATTCTTATAATACATATTCATATCTAATAAAGTATTTGAATCATTTTTTATTGTATAATTTGCAATCATATATTTTTCTTTAACAGAAATAAAATTCGTACCACTATAATTCATAGAATTAAGTATTTCCTTAGTCGTATCATCTAATTCGCTATCTTCTGCTTTCACATTAAAATTAAAATCTACTTTATAATTCTCATGATTTTCAAATTTACTTGATTTTAATGCACTATTTATAAATGATGAATAAATATTATAAGGTTTACTCAATTCATAAATTTTAAATCCAACTATAAAACCTATTACAAATAGTAATGCTAAAACAACAAATCCAACTATTTTACCCTTTTTTGATTTTTTCTTATTTAAATTTTCCATATACTACACCTCTACTTACATTGTATCATAAATACTTATTTTACTAAATTATTTTTTTATAAATTTGAAATAAAAAACAATTAAGCCCACGACTACACAAAAATAAAAAAAACAACTGGTAAGTTGCTAATTTTTAGGTTTAAATATAAGTGCAAAGAAAAATGCAAATATAACTGCTGATACTATTCCAACAGATGTTAATTTAAACATACCAAGAGATAAACCAAGCAATTTATTATCAAGAGATGCATCAAGCGCACCATGTATTAAAGAATGCCCAAATGAAGTAATAGGTACAAGTGCTCCCGCACCAAATATATCAATTATTTTATCATAAATAGAAAATGTATCTAACCCCGCACCAATTACTACAAATAAAGAAGTAACATGCCCTGGCGTAAGTTTAGTATTATCTAATATTAATTGTCCAATAAGACATATAAATCCACAAAATATAAATGAATATAAATAAATCATATAACCTCCAGACTAACAGCATGACTAATTGCTGGAATACTATTTTTCTGCATCATCATTGTAGGTGACATTAACGCACCAGTTGCTACTAAAAGAACCCTTTTATATTTCTTCTTACGCATATTAGAAATTATATATGACAAGGTTAAACCAGAAGAAGTAGGCCCTGATGCTCCCGCATATACATTTTGATTATTAATATCATACAAAATACATCCACAATCATCATAATTTTTTAAATCAATATTATGCTCAATCTTCATTAAATCTTTTAAAATACTTTTACCATACTTACCTAAATCACCTGTTAATACTAAGTCATAGTAACTTATATCTCTTTTTAAATCAGTAAGATGCTTATTAATAGTATAACAAGCAGAAGGAGCCATTGCCGCACCCATGTTATAAACATCTTTTATACCATAATCAACTACCTTACCAATTGTTGCAGACTCAACCCTTATATCACTTTCTCTATCACTAACAAGAATAGACGCTGAACCTGTTGCTGTAAAAGTTGTAGTTGCAGGTTTTGGAGTACCATACTCAACTGGATTTCTATATTGTCTTTCCGCACCACTATTATTCGCACTTACATTACATATACAATTATGTATATTTCTATTTTTTAAATAAGACGCTGCTGTTATTATTTCAAGACAACTAGTCGCACAAGCAGCATACATACCAATATAATTAATTCCAAGCAAAGAAGCAGCATAAGAAGATGGTGTAATTTGATTTATTAAATCTCCTGAAATAAATAAATCAATATCATCCTTTTTCATATTAGTTTTCTTAAGAAGTATAGAAACACTATCCTCAATCATTCTTACTTCACCTGCTTCAAAAGTCTTCTCATTCATATAAAAATCACTATAAGTTTTATCAAAATA
The DNA here is from genome assembly GCA_934130375.1 of uncultured Bacilli bacterium. Classification (GTDB taxonomy): domain Bacteria; phylum Bacillota_I; class Bacilli_A; order RF39; family UBA660; genus CAG-1193. The sequence goes on along the minus strand of CAKOXW010000003.1, from coordinate 184,914 downwards.
TTTACTAATTGGTCCTGAATTTTCTATCTTACCAGCAACAGTTGCTACATCCTTGATGTATATATTATTAAACTTTATTGTCATTTATCCACCTATTACAAATAATCTTATAAGTCCAAAAACATATGCTGATACAATACCATAAAGTATTACACTACCAGTTATTTTAAATATATTTGAACCAATTCCTAAGATTAACCCTTCATGTTTATATTCAAGTGCTGCACTAGTCATTGCATGTGCAAAACCTGTAATAGGTACTATTATTCCACATCTTACCTTTTCTACTACTTTATCAAATACACCAAGTGCTGTTAACAAACTAGATATAAATATTAAAGTAACAATCATTAATGACTTAGCATTTGTTATTGATAATTTAAATATATAATGATATAAATCTACTAAACCTTGTCCGATCATACCTATAAAACCACCTACAAAAAATGCAAGCGACATACTTTTTACATGGTCTACTTTTGGAGTATGCTTAGAAACTAATTTTGAATATTCCTTATTTGTCATATTTCACCTCAAATTTATTATGAGTTTATAACAAGTAATTTATACAAAAAAATGCATAGAATTATCTATACATTATTAATGCTGTATAACAATAAATTTGTTCTTCACCTGATATTCCTATCGCAACATCATATTTAATATCAAATACCTCTTTATCAGTAATAAAACTATTAATCTCACTTTCTAAATCTTTTTCATGTTCACAATCAATAACTTTTACCTTCATATAATCACCAATTTAATTATATAAAGATTTTATTATTTTTTTGTCGAATAAATAATAGTATGTTCACCCTCACTATCAGTGTACTTAAATAACAATTTAAAACTTACTTTTAAATTATTTATATCATTAGAATATGGTATATATCCAGTTAATATAATACCCTTTACTATATTATTATCTTTATCAACTTTATTAGGTATCAAAGACACTTTATCATCATAAATACCAATAGATGGATAAATATCATTAGTCTTATTATCATGTATTATTATTGCTTCTATATTATTAAGTTCCTTCTTTGGATTATCAATTATAACTTTATAAGTTACCTCATCATCATTTACTTTCTTTAAATATATACTTATATCAAATGGTAACTCACTTTCAAACTCAGTACTTTCTTTTAATATATTTACATAACTATGATATTCCTTATCCTTAGCATTTTCATTATTGCAACCAGTTAAAATAAATATACTAAGTAAAATAATAATTATTCTCATCTATACTTCCTATAAATATTACCCAATATAGTATAAAATATAGCAATCAATACAAAAGTTACAAAAAATATAACAACAAGGCTTAAAGTAACTGAATTAAAATTAAAATATATAAATAAATCAATAGTAATAATTATTGAATTAATAATAGCAATATGCTTCTCTATTTTATCTCTAGAAATTAATTCTAAATTAATATTATATATTCTTTTTAAATATTGTACTTCAATTAAACTATTTTTCTTCTTCTTACTTTTATTTCTAAAATAAAAATAAATCATATATATTGAATAAACAATTACAAAACTAATTAACAACTTTTCTAAAATAATAAGCATAATTACCACCTAAAACAATTATAACACAAAAAGATGCCATAAAGCATCTATATTTGTTCTACATATTCAAGTAATCTTAAGAACATTTTAATAAACTTACTATCTAGTTTATCTCTTTTTAGTTTCTTAATTTGTATTCTCTTTTTCTTAATAGTTAAATTACTAAATAATATACTAGCAATCTTATCTTTTAACTTAGTTTCTACTTCAAGGTCACTAATGATAGAATCTATATCCTCATTTATAAGTCTAATACTATCATTTTCTATTGCTTTACCTTTACAATTTATAGATAATTGTCCAATAGTCTTAACATTTTTAATTTCAACTATAAAATCATTTTCATCTTCATAACAATTAGTTTCTAGATTAACACCATTAAAGTTAGCAACAACTTCATCAGTTTTCTTTGTATTTCTAAATCTTATCTTATAATCTCTAGTTATTGGTACGATATTACTCTTACCTTCTATTGAACGAATTATTAAAGTATAGTTATTTGCTTGATAATTATAATCTATTAATGTTTTTAAGAAATAACCCTCTTTATATAAATTACTAACACCATCGTCTTCCATAAATTCATATGAATTATTAAGGCCTGGGAATATATGTATTTCTAATTCTTGTGGAAGTGATAAAGAATTATCTACCTTAGTACTCATAGGTATTATCGCACCACTTTTAGCATATACAGGATAATCTTCATCTTTATAGAAAGATACATAACTTCTACCACCTGGGAACTTCTTACCTGTTTTAAAATCATACCATACACCATCAGGTAGATATATCTTATGTACAACACGGTTCATAAGTTTATCCTTTGGGTTTGTAATTGGGGATACTAATAACTGAGACCCAAACATATACTCTGCTCTATAAAATGCATCATAATATAATTCTTTTTGATTAAAATAAAGTGGGTATACAAGAGGAATACCATTAATATGATATTTATATGCCTCAGAATAAATATAAGGTACTAATCTATGTCTTAACTGCATATAATTCTTAACTATTTGACTAGTATTTATATCCCATCTCCATGGTTCTCTTTTATAATATCTTCCTCTATCTACATATATTCTAAATATTGGTGAAAAACAAGCATACTCAATATATCTTATATACAATTCACCATCTTCAATACCACCTGTAAATCCTCCAATATCAGAAGATACATAAGATACTCCTATATTAGCAGCATTATTTAAAATATAAGGTAACTTCTTTAAATTATTAAACCCAACAATACTTCTACCAGTATATATAATTCCATATCTATGAGCAGAAACAGAAGGATTTCTACTAATAAGCATATTTCTCTTATTCTCTAATCTACCACTATCTAAATACATATAATGATTTAATAATTGTTGCTCTAACCTAGATTTATTACTATAATCTAACCAAAAATAATCAACACCTTGGCTTTCTAAAGGATGCAACAAAATCTTAAAATATATATCTAGAAATTGTATATTAAATGGTGCGAAAGATATCACACTATTGCTTGGTACCTTTATATATTCACATACTTTTTGATACATTGCTTCATGAGGATATATTCCTTCCTTAGGGTTTATATGAAGTCCAACCCTAATACCTTTTTGATGCATTGTATTTATAAAGTTAACTGGGTTTTTAAATAATTCTTTATTAAATGTGTAACCAGTTATAAATTTATTATTAGTTATGTGCCAATCTTTATCTAATATTAAAGATGATATTGGTATTTCTTCTTTTTCAAATCTATTAAATAGTCTATTTAATGTATCTTCATTATAAGCATAATTCTTACTCCAACAATTACCAAATGCATATCTTGGTAAAAGTTGTGGTTTACCTGTTAACTGAAAATAATCTTTTAATGCAAGGTTAAAATCATCTTTATACAAAAATACATATATATCAGTACTAGGATTCTTCTTACCAGTTAAAGTTCCATGCTCATCAATTATAAAATCATTTGAATTATCTATGCTACAAAATCCTTCTATTGAATAAAGACCCTTATTATATCTTTCCTTACCTTCATCAAATCCCATAAAAGTACCATCATATGTTTTAACCTCGGGGTAACCATAATACCACATTGCCTCAGTTCCTTTAAGAGATATTCTAAGACTAGATGCTGTAATTGGTGTTTCTTTTGTATACGCTAGTTTAAAATAACTAGTTTCAACTTCTAAATATCTACTATCTTGATTTACTTCAAATTTTGGCACAGCAAAATTTCTACACAAAGCAAGTGCAGTTGGATTATCAACAAATACTCCGCTTGGACTATATTCAATACGCACAAGTCTTTCAGTAAGAATAGTAATTCTATATTTCTTTCCCATTAATATTGCATTACTGTTAGCCTTTGCCATATCCATATTAAAATGAAATTGAACTCCTAAATCATACATACCAAACACCTTCTATCTTACATAATCATAACATTTTTATTAAAAAAAATAAATACTTTCATATATAAATTAATTACTATTATAAAAAGATAAAGTATTTTATATTACTTTATCTTAAATCATCTAAATATTACCAAAGCCCTAAGAATACACATAAAATATTACATTTCTTCAATCTTTATAAAATTAGTACTCCTAGATTTCTTTATTGGAAATCCTCCAGTAACAACAATCTTATCATCTTTATCTATTTTCATTAGCTTAGATACTTCTTCCTTTGCTATTTCAATTATTTCATCGGTACTATTAGCCTTAGAAACATGTACAGCAGTAATACCCCAGTTTAAAGATAAACTCTCTGCAACACCTTTAATAGGAGTAGTTGCTATAATAGGACACTTTGGTCTATAAGCACTAACTCTTCTTGCAGTATAACCACTTGTAGTTGAAGTTACTATTGCCTTAGCATGAAGCATATTAGCAGCATCAACTGCTGATTTAGAAAGAACAGTAGTAGCATCATAATTCTTCTCATCACTAACAATATTATTAACTATATCTAAAGTACCATTCTCAGTTTCCTCTATTATTTTAGACATCATCTTAGTTGCTTCAACAGGATACTTACCCATTGCAGTTTCAGTATTTAACATAACAGCATCAACACCATCTAAAGCAGCATTAGCAACATCAGATACCTCAGCCCTTGTTGGTATTAAGTTATTCTCCATACTAGGTAACATCTGAGTAGAAACAATGCACATCTTATTTTTCTTCCTAGTTTGCGCAACTATTCTCTTTTGAATACATGGTAATTTCTCAAGTTCAACCTCAACACCAAGGTCACCCCTTGCAATCATTATACCATCACTTACTTTAATAATATTTTCTAAATCATCAAGAGCACTTTGACACTCTACCTTACTAATTATTTGAGTATGCTCATTTTTCTCACTAATTAACATATCATTAACATCAAGTACATCATTAGCATTTCTTACAAAAGAAAGAGATATAAAGTCTACATTTAATGAAGAGGCGAACAAGATATCACTCTTATCAGTAATTGATAAAAAATCTATATTAAGGTCCACTTTAGGAACATTTATACTCTTATTATTTTTAAGTACTCCACCTCGTACTACACGGCATGTTATATTAGCATTTTCAATACCAGTTACAATTAATTCCATGTTACCTTCATCTAGTATTATTTTAGTATCAATATCTAAATCTAAAGATAATTTTCTTTGAGATATATTAATCCTACCACCTGTTCCATCAGCCTTATCAGGAGTAAGAATAACAGTATCACCTTCATTTAAAACCATCGCATCATCTTTAAAAGTACCTACTCTTATTTCAGGACCTTTAGTATCAACAATTATTCCAACATTAGTACCTAATTTCTTATTAAGATTTCTAATTCTATGAACAACTTTCTCAGCGAAATCATGAGAACAATGTGATAAATTTAATCTAGCAACATTCATTCCTGATAATATTAAATCTTTTAATTTTTCTTCATCCATACATGAAGGTCCAATCGTACAAATTAACTTAGTTTTTTTCATAGTTTCACCACCTACTTTTAGTATAAACTATTATTAAATATTTAATAAGATAATATATCTATTTTTTACAATAAATTTACAAAAAAACTAGTAATAAATACTAGTCATTTTTACCATTTTCTCTAAATCTCATTTTAGGATCAAGAACTTTCTTTCTTAATCTAATATCATCTGGTGTTATTTCTACTAACTCATCTTCCTCTATAAACTCTAAAGCCTCTTCTAGACTAAATGTTTTAGGTGGTGTCAAAGTAATCGCATCATCAGATCCACTTGCTCTTGTATTAGTTAATTGTTTATTCTTACATGGATTAACATTTAAATCTTCACTTCTATTATTAATACCAATAATCATACCAATATATACTTCAGTAGCTGGTTTAACTATTAATGTTCCTCTATCTTCTAAGTTCCATAAAGAAAATCCCATAGTCTTACCATTTTCCATAGATACTAAAACACCATTTTTTCTACCTTGAATTTTACCAGCATAAGGCATATAAGAATAGAAACTCTTAACCATTACACCTTGTCCCTTAGTAGTATTTATAAATTGAGATCTATAACCAATAATACCCCTTGTAGGTACTAGATAAGTTATCTTAGTATACTCAGCATTAGATTCAATAGATTCAAGTATACCTTTTCTTTCATTTAAAGCATTAATTACTGCTCCAGAATATTCATCAGGTAGTGTAATAATTACTTTTTCATAAGGTTCACACTTAACACCATCTATTTCCTTAGTAATTACTTCAGGCTTAGATACTGATAATTCATAACCTTCTCTTCTCATATTCTCAAGTAATATTGATAAATGTAATTCACCTCTACCATATACTTTATAACCATCTAATCCTTCTAATGGTTCAACTTTTAAACCAACATTAGTTTCAAGTTCTCTATCTAATCTATCTTTAATATGTCTAATTGTTACAAATTTACCACTCTTACCTGCAAAAGGACTAGAATTAACTAAAAAGTTCATTGATAATGTAGGTTCTTCAATATGTATCATTTCCATTGGATCAATATGATTAACATCACATATTGTCTCACCAATTGATACATCAGAAATACCTGCAACAGTTACAATATCACCATAATATGCTTCTTTTACTTCTTTTCTCTTAATTCCCTCATTAATAAATAATTTAGTAATTCTACACTTTTCAATACTACCATCTACTCTCGATACTGCTACTTCTTCACCAGTTTTAATCATACCTTTAGTAATTCTACCAATACCAAGTCTACCAATATATTCATCATACGCTAAGGAAGAAACTTGCATTTGTAATGGGTCAGAACAACTACCTTCATAAGGTTTAACTGTATCTAATATTAAATCTAGTAATGGCTTTAAATCAGTAGAATTATCACTTAATTCACGTTTAGCAATACCATCTCTTGCTGTACCATATACTATTGGGAAATTTAATTGTTCATCAGTTGCATTTAATGATAAGAACAAATCAAAAGTCATATCAACAACTTCTTCAGGTCTAGCGTCTTTCTTATCAATCTTATTAATAAATAATATAGGTTTTAAACCAACCTCCAATGATTTTTCAAGAACAAATCTTGTTTGAGGCATAGGTCCTTCAGCTGAATCAACAAGTAATATAACTGTATCAACAGTCTTCATAATTCTTTCAACTTCACTTGAGAAATCAGCATGTCCCGGAGTATCAACTATATTAATCTTAACACCCTTATACTTAATTGAACAATTCTTAGAATAAATTGTAATTCCTCTTTCTCTCTCTAAGTCATTAGAATCCATAACTTGATCAACAAGTTCTTCTCTTTCATTAAATACACCATTTTGTCTAAGCATCGCATCAACCAAAGTAGATTTTCCCGCATCTACGTGCGCAATAACTGCGATATTAATAATCTTTTCCATATAACCACTTCTTTTCCAATGCTTAATAATACCATATTTTTAATAAAAAATAAAGAAAAAACTACAAAAAAAGATAAAATTACTAATTTTACCTTAAAAATATGTTCTTCATATCACTATTATGTCTTACTAATCTCTTTTCTAAAGCATGCCCACTTAACAATTCATCCTTAGTAATACCCAAAGTATTTAACTCTTTAGTACTATCATTTAACCCCTGCATAAACATAAACTCATTACACCTTGTTCTTACATCTTCCTTATCTTCATAATACCTATTTGCCATATACGTCGCTAGTACTATTCCATAAGAATATTCATAAGCATCACTCACAATATCAAGAGTATCTTCATTAATACTTAAATTCCTTAGTTCATAAGCATCATATAAATCTACCAAACAATATTCTAAAGACGCAAGCATCGCATTTTCAGAAAATAAGGCATCCCTTCTTTTTATATTATTTTCTCTTACATAATCATAAAATAACATTTCAACAAACTCAGAATAGAATTCATAAAAAGACTTATCATCATTATATAACTGCGATTTAGACCTATTATCAAGCATCCTATGACAATATACATGTCCAAGTTCATGAATAAGTGAACCTGCCGCTTCAATTTTACAAGGCCCTGATATTAAAATATAGTTATCACCATCATATATAGAATTAATTGTATAATTTTCACAATTACTTTTTATTGAAATCTTTTCATCAGTTATCATTTCATGAGCAATTTTATAAAACTTTTCATCATAAGAAGACGCAAAAGAATAAACAATATCAATAAAATCTTTTAATCTTAATTCCTCTTCACAACACAATGCCATATAATCTAAAAAATCAGTATTATAATATATCTTTAATAATCTATACGCTAACTTAGAATTAAAAGCACTATCAGAAAAACATGTATTAATTATAGTATTATTACTCTCACTATCAATATACTTATTACAAAAACGATTACCCAAAGTACTCACCTTGTAATAGTTACCAGTCAAATCATTATGAAGATCATTTAAATTTCTTAAAGATATAACTAGGTATTTATACTCAGTTACAGACTTAGCACTTGGTACTTTACTTAGCAAATTTTCAATTTTATCTTCTAGTTTAATAATATCAATATCCATAAAACCACCTAGTAGATATTATAGATTATTTTTAATAATAAGGCAAATGAAAAAAAGACCTAAGTCTTTATTCAGCAACTATTTCTATAGTTTGTGTATCCGATACTTTTACTGTACCTGTTACAAAAGCATCACCACTAGTAACACCACATATAGAATTCCAATCAAATGATTTTCCAGTTTTGTTAACTATTTTTGTTAGATTTGTATTGTCTACAAAAGCATCATAATCAATTATGGTTACACTACTGGGAATTGTTACATTTGTTAATTGATTATAGTTAAATGCACTAGCACCAATACTAGTTACTCCATTTGGAATTGTAATATTTGTAAGATTATTACCACTAAATGCAAATTCACCTATAGTTGCCACTGTATTAGGTATTGATATACCAGTTATATTAGAATATTGAAATGCTCTTTCAGAAATTTCTTTAACTCCATTCGGTATAACAACATTTTTATTTGCACCACCATAACTATTTAATTTTGTATTATCAATACTACCATCGCTGTTTCTTTCATATATAAATGCCTGATTATCAGGTAAATTATTTCTTACAAATGCACTTCTACCAATATGTATAACACTACTAGGAATATCAATGCTAGTCAAACCAGCATCAAAAAATGTATCACCAGCAATTATTTTCACATTGCTTGGTATAACAACGCTTTTACTTTCACCTCCATAACTAATTAGTTTTGATTTGTCAACACTTCCATCATTATTTCTAGCATATATAAATGCTTGATTATCAGGTAATTGATTATTATTAAATGCATTTACACCAATATATTTTACAAAATTTGGAATATTAATATTTACTAAATTATTATTTGCAAATGCTCCAACGCCTATAAAAGCAACACTTTCTGGAATTGTTACACTTGTTAATTGATTGCCACTAAAAGCACCAGTGACAATTGCCTTGACTGTGTCAGGTATAATTACATTTGCTAAATCAAACCCAGCAAAAGCATCAATTCCTATTTCTATAACATTTTTATTATCAATTCTAGATGGAATAATAACATTAGTTCCACCATCTACATTATATCTTTCAATTGAAATTCCTTCAATATCATTAACCATTAATCCTGCATTTTCATAATTATCTGAAGAAATAACATTATACTTTAAAAGTTCAAAAAAAGATTGACCCTGTGTTGCATCTAAAGTATCTCCATATGTGCAAATAGAGTTAGCATCATCAACAAATAAGTTTTCTTTTAAATAATTAACACATTTGTCAATATCAGTCACAGTATAGTTCTTTACAACAACATCACTATATGTAAAAAACTTAACATCAGTTTCTTTACTAGGCATAGCAGTCGCAATATCCTTAGTTCCATTTATTATTTGTAATCCTTCAAACTTACCCTTTCCTATTATTGATACTTTTGCATTACCCTTATCATCAAAAGAAATACTACAACTTTCATAATCAGCATCACTTATCTTAGCAACATCACTACATTTTATTGTACTTGAATTATCTAATACTTGATTTTCAGTATATTTCTTTTCAGCTTGACTTGCTATTAACTTTGCAGTTGTTTCTAATGATGCTTCCTTAGAATTCTTAATTACATCACTTATCTTAGGCATTGCAATAATTAGTATAACTGCAAGAATAACTATTACTGCTAGTAATTCCACTAAAGTAAAACCCTTCTTTTTCTTCATAATCTCCTCCTTTATTTTATAAGAATATTATAGCATAACACCCCCTCCCATTTGGCAATGGGCGGAGGCGTTTTTTAGACCTATTTTTGACAAAAATTGTAGTGATAAGCTTAAAGTAGACAATCAAAAATATTATATAGACTTTTTTTCATTTTATTTATACAATTTTATCAAGCAACATACTAATTAAAACTTTAGAAAAATGGATTACTGTTTTTTTATAATCTCTTCTAATTGAAGTTCACCTCAGTTATAACACTTCTTATTTAAAATTAATTTTATCATTAATATATTTTCATATTACATTTTAATACTACTGTTTTGTTCTTGAATTTCTTGTTCCTTTTTCTTTGAATATGCGTTAGTAACAATATCATATATATCGCTCATTTTCATACTAGAAAGATTCTCCACAAATTGTGCAATTTCACTTTCTGACAATTCTTTTCCAATTTCATCACAAGAAACAATAGGTTCTAACTTAAGTTTATAATTTCTGCAAACAAAATATCCAGGGTGAATATTATTTCTACTATTAGCCTCTTTAAATCGACTTAAATCAGCTTCAGGCATCATATAAATCAATCCTGACAAAGGCGCACCTTTAAGTTGCCTAAATGATACTGACAAAATACCATTTGGTACTTGTTCTACAACTTCAATAAAATACTCTTTATTTCCAGCAGAATTAACACGCGTGAAAACATCCATATATCTATTTGGAGTTGCTACACTTACATCTGTTTCAGCATTTCCAAAATCACGTTGAAAAACAACTGGGCTTTGCTTATCATCTTGCTTAAAGTCATATAGACATGATTCCTCTGCTTGTTTATCATAAAGAAATACATCATAATCACTAAGATTATCATGACGTAACTTTTTTAAATCATCATAAAACTTCTTATATGCTTCTGTCTTTTTAAAGTCAATAGCAGTTGGATAACTTGCCATTAAAGCATTGCTAATTTCATTATTCATAATTTACCCTCCTATTTTTATTATAAACTAAATATTTTTAAAATGTCAAGTTTTCCATACTTAATCACTTGTAAATAATTGTCATTATTTATTGTTAGACATATCATTATACATTAAACCAAAATCTAAAAAAATTGCCGAAAAAAGAGTTTAATCTATTGAATTAAATGAATATGATATCTAAGAAAAAGAACTATTCATTATTGAATAATTCTTCTACATCACATTTAATAAGATAATTTTTAGAGTTATATTCTTCAATTCTTACATAATAAGCATTATCTTTATCAGTTAAATTATAATCTTTATCAAAATAAAATATTGCCTGCCTATTACCATTATCTAATATCTTCTCATTAACATACTTTTTTCTAAGTTCATTTATATCTTTTGGATTAATTAAAACCTCATTTATATTAAGATTTCTTTCCTCTTCATCCATAAAAACACCTACTTTTCAATACTTTTATCATTTATTATAGAATACTCATCATACTCACATATTTTAACTTTTAATCCTAACTTCTCAGTTAAACTTGCTTCTAAATTAGAAAACATATTATTAAGATAAGTTCTCTTCTTATAAAACTCTTCTTCCCAAGCTTCATCAGAAAGCCCATTATCACTAAACTCTAGAAATCTAAAACCAAGCACTAAAATATCAGAATCATACCAAAAATTATCAGTATCAGGTCCATAACAAACTTTATACCCATCATTTATATTTATTATATCCTTAAAAGTTTTTAAAACTATATCTTTTTTATTACTATCATCAGATAATAATTTTTCAATATCTTCATTACTTAATTTTTCTAAATATAAATTATTTCTAACATAAAAGTATTTAAATATAGAATTAGATTGATACATATCCATATCTTCTTTTTCAACTTGATTAAAATGTAGATTACTATTTTCTAAATCATTATCAAAACAATTTAATCCATTATCATTTAAGATATCATAAAACAAACTAAGATATGTATTATATAATTTAAAATAAGTATCATTTAAATTACCATCTTTACATAAACCTTGTTGTTCTAACTTAACATAATCAATATCATTAGGATATATATTGAAGTTATCAATATTAATCATAATATCACTCCTTTATTTTTATCTCATCAAAGTTCATACGATTACCAGTTTCATTATCCATTTTCTTAAGATATTCATATTCTTCTTTAGTAACATACAAAATATTATCTTTAACTGTTTCTTCTGAAACTTCATCACTTAATTCTTGAATTCTACCAAAATTTTCACTAATTAAGTTACCATTTTCATCTTCTCTTCTTAATATAAATTTAGTTGCTATATCTTTATCAACTTTATTATCATTATCATCAAAGAATAACATTTCTTCTTTTATAGCCATAGTTAATCCTCCTACTTACATTATAAATTATTTTTCATTTAAAGACAATTCTGAAATAGTAATTTGACGAGCACTCTTAGTTACATTTTTTAAATCAATATAACATTTCTTACCCCAACTATCTACTTCTAATAACCCAGTATCAAGTACACTTGTAATACTCATAACATGATTATTACTAATTCTCTCTTCAAAACCATCTACTACTATATCAAAATCACTTAACGCTATAGCAACATGTTTACCTTGTTCTAGTGATTTAACTATATTACTAATTATTCCATCAAATAAATTCTTACTTAAAGGATTAGTATTACCATCTATATTGTAGTAATCAAATAATACTTCCTCACTTACTTCTAAATTAATATTCTTAGATTTAAAGAAATTATTAATTAAATCAGTATTAAATAATTTATTCCACATACTACTAACTTTCCTATCACATAAACTTACCTGTTCTTCATTAGTTGTAGATACTATATTATCATTAACAAGTACTCCTCTATTACAATATGCATACATATCAGCCATTAATTCACCACTATTTAACTTAGAATTAATATCCATTTCATAACTAAAATCCCTTAAAAATGCCTCACTATTACCATAATATTTTTCATATATCATATTAGCAATAACTGAATAACTACACATTCCTTCATCAGTAGTTGGCGTTACTTCCATATGTCTTAATAATCTATTAGCATTTATATCATCCATACCAGGATAAATACTTTTAACAAGTTTAACTAATCTTTCTTTTAAACTACTATCTTTTAAATAATAAGGTATTATATCTTGCTTACTACCATAATTATTATCACTATATAAATCTATATATTTAGTTTTATGTCCATAATAAGTATCACCACTAAACAATCTAGATAATACTCTATGTATTCTATTTATATTATCACTATCATAACTATTTACTATTCTAGCAGTATCTTTATAGAAACTTAAAAACATATTATTTCTTTCACTATTAGACATATTACTTAAATAATCAACTACATCTAATATACTATTCTCATTATTATCAAGCCTAAATAATACATTATTATCAGTTATTATATAAGTATCATTACCAATTACATCCTTGTAATATATACTACCATTACTAGTCTTATAAGTATCTAATAAATAAGTTAATCTATCTATCACTTCACTATCAATAGGTGTTTCTAAAGACTTAATAGACGCAAATAATTCATCTTTTATTTTAGATATAGGCTTAGTACTATCAAGGTTAGCAATATCAGATAATTCTATATTTTTAGAACTAAGTAATTCTTGAATAGTACTTGTATTCAATGTAGTATCACTTCTGTAAAAGTTTTGAGTTTTAGCATTTATAGTAGGAGAATGCACATTCATATTATTAATGCATTCCTCTACTAATCTTGCTCTATTTGGAAAATTTTTCTTTAAGAAACCAGCAGACCTATAATACAATTTTATAGATTCCGCAAAATCTTCTTCTACTTTTGTTTTTCCATAATCGCTAACGGAATCTTTGTTACTAATAAGTTTATCAGCCTTCATTGCCCTTTTCCACTCATCACTCATTTCTGTATATCTCATTTCGGAATTACCTAATCTATTATCAATTATATGACCTAATTCATGAGTAATTGTTTCATATTCAATTGATGGTATACCAGTAAGAGAAGACGCTCCATGTTCATAAAATCTAAGTTCATTATCCATTGTTCCTGCATAAATTACAAATCTCTTCTTAGGTGAGTCATCGTAATCAATAGAAGAACTTGCATTTTCAAAACATTCAGTATCATATATTTTAATATCTACTGTTTTTAAAATGCTCTTAAGCTTTTCAGGCATTCTTGATATAGCCTTCTCAAATTCATTTAACCTTAGATATAATATCGGAGAACTATTACCTATTATTTTAACAGGTATATCTAAAACATAATGGATTTCATTTATAGCTGCGTTTTCCTCATACATACTTAGTTCAAGCTCACAAACTCTATTACTAATACTTGCAATTGTTTCTCTTAGAGTCTCTCCTTCCCTAGGAACAATATCACTTAAGATTTTCATAGCATCTTCATTACCCCAGTACTTTTCTGCAAGTCTAAGGAATGTTTTTTCAGTTAAGAATTTAGCCTCAGCATTACTTACCTCACTTCTAGCAATATAACTTTTCATAGTACTTAAATCCCTATATATAGCAGTGTCAACTTTTTCAAATAGAGATTTTTTACCGATTTTTAAATCATCTAGTAATCTTTCATAGTGAGATAAAGACTTGGTAGGTGTTTCTATTGCCTCACCGTAGAATTGTTGCCTGTGAGCAGTGGCATCAGCATTAGAAATATTAATTTTTGATATATATTTTTCTAATGCCTCTACCATTTTTTCATAACCGGCTTCACTCATATTACCTTTAACAAAGTTATCATGAAAATAGTATTCTTTCTCTTTTTGCTTTTTTTTCTTTTGTTCATCCGCTTCTTGTCTTTTCGCCGCAAAATGATTCTCTCCATAATCCCATATTTGATATTTTTTTGAAAAATCCTCAAATTTAATTGACTTTGTTGCAGTCAAATAATCTATAAATGTTCCTTTTGGATTATCTCTTAAATAATCAGAGTAACTTATTAATCTTGAATTTTCTAAAAATTCTTTTGCAGCATCAATGAATGAACCACCATTTTGTAGTATCCAATTCTCAACACCTACACCACCTAATCCACCTTGCTCTGCATCGCTACGATAAGGTTTGTAACATTCTGCTTGTTTTAAAAATTGTTTAGCAAATATAATATTTGCAACTACATAATTATATCGTTCCTGATCAATATTTTTAATAGTAGAGAGTCTATCCAGTAATGCCATATCAGTTGAGTAAGTAATTTTATCAGTTTTTCCAACAAATGATATATCTAAATCGACTTTTAAGCTCTCATCAATTTGAACTCCTTTAAATCTAAAATCACCACCATCAGTAATAATTTTGTCATCTGCAACCATACTGTCATTTAATCGCCTTGTAAAGTCTTCTAGTTTCTCCGAATCAAATAATATTGATTTATCTAATCTCATTACAAAATCAAAATCACCATCACTTGGTTTATTAGTTCCTCTTCCAGTGGAACCTGTATCAATTAATTCTACTGATCCAGTATCTAAAACACCATCAATTTTTGTTTTCATACGCAAACCATAGTCACCTAGTATTTTACTTAAAAATGCGTCTATTTTTGCTTTTTTTGCATGAATATCATTATTACTTTGTTCAAGTTTAGGAACTATTGGCTTTGTATCCTCAGTTATCAAATTACTAGAAAATTCGTAATTATTTTCATCATAATAAGATAATCCTGCCATTTTTTCTCTTAATGTGTCATAATCTTCTGGCTTAAATACAACTTCTCCATTGAAATTTACAACAGGAATATAAAAACCATTCATTGCAATTTCAAGACCAACTCTAGGATCATAATGTTCCATTACCATATAATTGATTTCAGATGATGCAAAACCCGTTCTAACACCATAGTGATCTTCAGCTGTATATCCAGTATAGAAAAGCTCCAATTTAGATGTATCTCTTAATGTTCCTATTTCACCAGAAATATCCCTAGTTGTAATAAATCTTTCATCATTTTTTAAGATAAACCATATTGGTCCATAAGGTTTAGCTGAACTTCTATTTATCTTATCACCAATTGTGCCTTCAATACTTTTAACCATTGAAACATCAATATCAAGGGGAGTATAATCAGTTGTACCTCCCGCACCAACATATTCTTTGGAAGTTAGTCCGTTCTGTAAAATATTACCCAAATATTTTAACCCATCAATTACCCCTTTTATTAAATCTCCTTCCTCAAGAAGAATTTCTTTACTTGCTGTTTCTCTATTTCGTGCATCAGCCGTTTCTATCTTTGTACTTATATAACTTTTTGCTTTCTCAAGTGTATCAATTCTAGAAAAGCCACAAAACATTTTGACAACTCTATCTGCTAAATTATAATCTAATGTTCCATTTGGAGATAATTTTATAGATAATTCAGAAATATCTTCTATAATATTTCCTGTAGAAATGAATTCACTATTGCCACTTTTACCTTTCAAAGTATTATCGTATAATGTTGATAAATGTTTAGCAAAAGTAACTAATTCTTTTTTCTCAATTTCAGTAAGTAAATCATATGATAGTTCTTCATTTTTTATTCTTCTATATAATTTATAGCCAATTTCAATATTTTTCAAATAAGAATTAACTGATCTATTGTTTGAACCAAATGCTGCTTTTATCAAATCCGAAAAAGTTATAAACTTTTTTTGTATAAGTGAGGATTTTTTTAACATTGGGGATATCGTAGAATCTTCCGAAAAAGAAAATCCTCTAAAATCCGGGCAAAATGTTTCAAAGCAAGAATATAATTTACCAACTGTAGGTATGTTATTCCTAACAAACACATCTTCTACTTTATCTAAAGTTTCAAGTGGATTTGGAGTATTTAGAATTCGAGTTGCAAGACCCTCCATTAATCTATTAATTTCACTTGAATTTGATGTAGCTAGCCTATACAATACTTCACCGATATTTTCTATATTTGTTACATCAATGTCATTGATATGACCTTTAACATATTCTTTATATACTTTCCCCATTCTCTTATTAGAAATTCTATAGTATTGTTGAGCAAACCTTAATTGATTATAATTATCAAAATCATTAACCAAAGGAATCAGCCATGAATATTCTTGATCAAGTCCACATATAACACTAGTATTTTCAAATAATTCAAAAAGTTCTGGATTTTTAGTAAAATCTTCTATTGTAAATGTAAATTGTCTACTGTAAAATTTATTTTTTATATTTTCTGAAATACCTTGTTTTAAGAACAATGTTGGATATTTTTCTTTGAAATGACTTGGCATATTTTCATCATACGTCATGCCTGCACCAATACCTTCTAAAATAAATGAATCTAGCTCATCTAAAAGTTCTTCCTTTGTAAAAGATGAACCATTTCTATGCATTTCATACAATAAGATTTTTTGGTTTGCAGCATCAATATATTTGCCGTATTCTATCATTAAATTTAAACCTTCTTCGCCAAAGGTTTGTTCAATTACACTCGCTAAATTTGTTTTGCTACCATTAATACTAACAAGATAATTCTTATAAATAACTTCTAACTTCATATTTTTTAAGTATTGAATATACTCCGGATGTTCTTGCAATAATTGACTAGTAGCAATTGAATTTGAGTAGAAAAGATCCTGTAATTCCGTAGGAGCTTGTTCCGAAATAAACAAATCTGCAAGTCTATCTCTAAATTCTCCAGTAATTTCTCTATAATCAGGAGAAAGTTTTCCATCTAAAATTGTTTCTTTAAGAAAATCATAAAATTCCCCGCGTGAACCACCATGATAATACCAATTATCATACATCACATTTTTCATACGTTCTTTAGCTCTCTCAGATTCGTACATTAATTTTAGCATTTCAAAATCATTTTTAATAAGAATATGTCCATTTTCATTATCAAATTCAATAATATTATCTAAACCAAAACAATCCGCAAACCATTGCACTTTTTCTACATTTAAACCTAAGAATATAAGATTATCACGTTTATATATACGATTTAATGGTGAAAAAGGAAAATAAGTCATTGTATCTGTCACAACATCGTAAATTTGATCAGAAGATAATCCACGGTCTTGTATTAATTCTTCAACAAAAGTACGATATTCATTCATAAACTTTTTGAATTTATAACTAGCCTCTTCTTTGAAATGGCCTCTAAACCATTCTAATTTGTTTAAAAAATAGTTTAAATCTTTATCTTTATATACATCCCAACCTCTAATTAAATCTACTATCATAGGACCTTCTTGTGCGGTAATACGAGGAACACCTTCATAATCATCCCCTAAGTGTCCTATACGTTCCAACTCCTCTGGACTATAAAATAGACTATCTTTATAAATTTCCTTTACCTTATTTGGTAATTGGCTTGGATGAATAAGCCATTTGAACGAATCATATAACATTTTATTAATATCTTCAACAGAAGCGGAAAATTTCATCCAATAAATTTTATCGTCAAAATACTCATAATCATCAAGCTGATAAGAATCAAAACTATTAGAAATTAATTTTAAAAATTCTACATCAATTTGCTTTAATTTTTCTATACCAAATTCTTCAACTATTCCTCGTGCACTTTTTGTAAGACAAGATGTTGGTATTTTATCATATAGCTCATATTCTAAGAAGTATCTAAGACTTAAATCTTTATTATAAACATGTTTTATTATATCATCTGGAACAGGTAATTTCTTTCCAAATATTTGTCCCTTTTTATACTTATATTTTCCTATAGTGCTTTCATCTATAATCTCTATATCTTGATTATTTGATTTTGCTATACCATTATTAGTTTTTGCCTTTAATACACTTTGAAGTTTAGCTCGAACATTCCCATATACATTTTTTATATCATTTTTAACAATTGTTATTTTTTCTTTTATTTTGTCAAAAATTGATATCTTATGAACGTGTTCTATACTTCCAATTATTTCATCATTAATTTCTATTTCTTCTATATTATCAATCTTTTCTTGTGATACTGTATCTTGCTTAATATTCTCATCACTATTTTCAATATTGACACTATCTATTTGCTGTTTCAAGTATTCTACAAAACTTTCTGCTTGTTGTAAATAGTAATTTTTCATTATAACTTGATTACTTTCCATTACATTTAGAATATTATAATGAGTTGTTTCAATTGTTTCAACTATTTCTTTTGCAAGTTTATTTGCTAAATTTTCATTTCCAGTAATTTCAATTAATCTATCTATTAGACTTGAAAAATTGCCTTCAACATAAACTTTAGTAAATAATTCACAACTTGGATCAAGTGTTTTTTCTATTATCTCTAAAATATTAACAAGTTTAGGGATGTATGCCTCACTTTTTAAGAAACCACCTGCTTTTTTAGCTTGTAAATCCGTAAAATATTCATTTATAATTCCTTTGATTTTATAACCATTAATTTCATTTTGTGTAATACGGCCAATTGCATGTGTACATTCATGATATACATTCTCAAGGAATATTTCATATTTTGTATTCATTTTTGAATCTAAGTTTACATAAGATGTTCCAGCAATGTTAACTCCACCTATTGCATCAACATCACTTTTATGATATATTCTCCTCATTTCATCAAGATTACGAAATTTAATTTTTGCGAAAATCATATTAAGCTGTTCTTCAGTTAATCCAAATTTTTCATACGTTTTAAATAAATCATTATATAGCTGACTTAAATCATTCAGTATAGCTTCTTCAGAAATACCAAATTTTTCCATTACTCTTTCGTAACCCATATTTTCAAGTATTGAACCAAGTCCTAGTTCAAAATTATTTGCAGATTGATTTTGAATAGATAGTAATGCTTGTTTAGCACTCTCTAGCATTTCATCTGTAATTACACCATTATTCGTTTCAAATTCGTCAAGTAAAACTTGCATTTCATTTGAAACAGTAAGACTTCCTTCTTGCTTCATACCTAATACTTGAACTAATAGATCTTGCAATTGATATCCATCCATCTCTTTATATCTTAATGCAGCAAATAAATTTTCATTATTGTTCGCAATTAATTTAGCTGCATCTATAATTGTGGCTTGATTATTGTTAGTTACCACTGATTCAAAAGAAGTCTGACTAATAGTTGCATCTACATTTATTGAATCTGTTGATAAAGTTGCAATAATATTACCAACTTTTGCTGGTTTAGTATATTCATCTAAATATCTAAAAAAGTCCATTGTAGACATATTACCATTTAAATTAGCATCAAGTATATCAATGATTTCATATAAATTAGCATATGCATTTGCTTTAGCATAATTTTTATCATATTTATATTCCATTACATATCTATTTTTTAAATTTTCAAAAGTATTACCTGCAAATATTGTTTCTAAAATATCAGTATTTTTATTTAAAATAACATCTCTTTTTAAGTTTCTAACAAAATCTTTAAAACCATTTAAATCCAAATTTTGTACGTTGTTATTAGTATAGTACTGAATTAATTGAGTAACAATAGAATTATAACTTGTTCTTCCATCCATTGCTATTCCAATTTTACCAAATTTATAAGATAAAGGTAATTCAGAACCTGTTGCTTCTAAATTAAAATTATTATTAATCCAATTAGCAACTCTGTAGGCATCATTTACATCATATATTCTAAGCACAAAAGCATCATCTCTTGCAATTCTAGCAATTTTATTATCTGATGCGATATTATTTTTTGCAAGTTGCTCTATAATAGTTTTTACCACATAAGATGCATTAGCATGATTAATAGGTATATACATTTTAATTGAATTACTTAATGGTGAAGATTTTGGTTTTCCAATTGTAAAGTTTAAGAAATTACCATTTGTCCATCTTTCAACTACTAAATTATCATAGCTATTTTGTTCAAAATAACCTTCAATATTATGCCATACATCATCAAATCTATCTTCTGGATGCATTTCAACATAATTTCGATATACTTTTGACCCCATTTCATTAGCATTTTTAATAATATTATCTAATTTTATATCACCAGCATTCATTACAACAGAACCCATTTCATTAGCACTAATTTCAAGCGATAATCTTGAAAGTTCATTAACACAATAATTCATTTCATTTGAAGCATTAATAACTTGTTGTCTTAATCCTTCTCTACTTGTAATAACATTATAATTTCCATTTAATACTTGTTCTAGATTTGTTCTTATATTTTCTTCTGTAACAGGTATATTCTTATATTCAAGTGTTTTAATAACAGCTTCTCTTATGGAATCAACCTTACCATTATAAGTTTCCATTAAAGAATTCATTTGTAATTTAATTCTTTCTATTCTTACATTGGAAGTATCGGCTGAAATATGACTATTTTCTGCACGTCTTATTTCTAATTTTTCTTTTAAATCAACTTTAAATTGATTAACATTTTCCTTAGCAATTCTAAATTTTTCACCAATATTATTTCTAACAACCCTAAATTTTTCATTAACATTTGTTATAAAAGTTTTAACTATATTTGGTTTAACTACTCTATTTTGATTAATAACCTCAGTACCAGTAATTCTCTTAATAACATCATTAACCTTACTTGTATTTTGATATTCAGAAATATAATCAACAAATTCGTTAGCATTCATATTGTTATTAAGTGCTTTATCTATAATATCAATTACTTCATATATATTTGCTTTTGCAAGTTGTTCATTATCTGCATATGGATTTTCTTCTACATTCTTAATTTGTTCTTTAAACATAGTTTCAAATAAATCAACATCGCCATTTATTATTTGCTCATTTAATGCATGTACAAATTCTTTAAAGCCATTAATATCAGTACCTAAATTATTTTTAGCAAAATTATCTATTAATATTGTTGCAATCTGGTTATAACTAGTTAGTCCATCCATAGCAACAGATACTCCTCCTGCTTTAAACGTAAGAGGAATTTCTTTACCTGTTAATGGATTTAATTTAACTTGCTCATTAATAAAGTTAATAACTCTTTTTGCATCAGTTTTATCAAATATTCTAAGTACAAAAGCATCACCTTTTACATGTGAACCAACTATATTACGAGATGCGATATTGTTTTCTAGTAAGAAATCTAGTACTTGCTTAGTAACTACATTAGCATTAGTCCCATCAATTGGAACATATATTTTAATTGCATTATCCAAAGTAGTATTAGGATCTGTTCCTATATGAATATATGTCCAACTTCCAGAATCATGCACAAAAGCTTTTGAATTGTTTTCATACATATTAACAATTTCATTTTGTACTTCTTTTAAAGAAGTATCACTACTAGTTCTATATTCATAATGAATATCAGTACCATTTCTAGACATATCAATAAGTTCATTTATTCTTGAATTTCTATTATTAACTATTTCATTAGACATACTACTTTCATTAACTACTATCTCATTAGTCTTAACATTGTTATTAAATCTAACCTTAACATTTCCATATACATTTTTAATATTTTCTTTAACAACCTTGACCTTTTCACTAATAATATTTTGTATTTTCTTAGATCTAGATACTTTTAAGTCTATACCTTGTTCTAATAACTCCGCTCTTACTTGTTCAACATATTTTATTTGATTTCTAATTTGCATTCTTTGCTCTTTTCCATAACCCCAAGTAAGAATTTTCAATGTTGTTTCTTTCATTATCTCTGTTGCTCTATTATTAGCAACAAACTCACCATTTAATATTTGCTGTGCAACCATATTATATGTAATTGTAGAACCGATACCCAAGCTAGGATTTGCAATAGTAGTAAGAGCAACAGCATTTGCCTTTAAGAATTTTGATACAATTCCTGCAGCTCCACCTCTTAGTTTTTTTAAATCTTCTTTTGCCTTAGTTAATACTTCAACAGCACTTTCTTGCTCTTCATTAATTCCATCAACATATTCATCAATATGAATATCTTCAACTTCGACTTCATTTGCTGCCTTATCCATCCTAATTTCATCAATTTGATGTATGAATTCCTTTAAATTATTTGGTATTTGTGTTTCGCTATAATTATCCTTAATAAAATCTGATAATTCTTCTAGACTCATGCCATCGTAAACACCTTTTTTTACTATTTCATCAATATTCTCTGATATTTGAGTTAATACCGATTCACTAGATTTAATAGTTTCATTGGTTTTGATATTGCTATTGAATTTAGCCTTAACATTTCCATATACATTTTTAATATTTTCTTTAACAACCTTGACCTTTTCACTAATAATATTTTGTATTTTCTTAGATCTAGATACTTTTAAGTCTATACCTTGTTCTAATAACTCCGCTCTTACTTGTTCAACATATTTTATTTGATTTCTAATTTGCATTCTTTGCTCTTTTCCATAACCCCAAGTAAGAATTTTCAATGTTGTTTCTTTCATTATCTCTGTTGCTCTATTATTAGCAACAAACTCACCATTTAATATTTGCTGTGCAACCATATTATATGTAATTGTAGAACCGATACCCAAGCTAGGATTTGCAATAGTAGTAAGAGCAACAGCATTTGCCTTTAAGAATTTTGATACAATTCCTGCAGCTCCACCTCTTAGTTTTTTTAAATCTTCTTTTGCCTTAGTTAATACTTCAACAGCACTTTCTTGCTCTTCATTAATTCCATCAACATATTCATCAATATGAATATCTTCAACTTCGACTTCATTTGCTGCCTTATCCATCCTAATTTCATCAATTTGATGTATGAATTCCTTTAAATTATTTGGTATTTGTGTTTCGCTATAATTATCCTTAATAAAATCTGATAATTCTTCTAGACTCATGCCATCGTAAACACCTTTTTTTACTATTTCATCAATATTCTCTGATATTTGAGTTAATACTGATTCTTTTATTAATTCTTGATAAGAAGATTTTGTACGATACTCAAATATATTTTCAACATTAAATCCACTACCAGTATATTTGCCAGGTGAATTTGCTTCAAGCATTTCTCTTACTGAGTCAACAATAAATGTTTTACCATCTATTTTAACAACATTATATACATGTTGTCCCTCACCATTTAAATTACCAGGTACAATTCTTGCATCAATTCCCATACGTGTTAATAGTTCTTGATAAGTTGCTGCAAAGCCTTGGCATGTTGATGATTTTTCTATTAAACTTACAAGACCATCATATCTTGCAAGTCTATCAGCATTATTACCAGTCATGCCTTCTTTAGATGATAATTCATGAATTTGTTTTACATCATGATATTCAATGTTATTTTTCAAATAATCATAAGCATATCTTGCTTTTTCCATATCGCTCCAATTTGGATCAATACCTTCTTCAAATTCAATAATCTCAGTCATTATACTCTTAAGTTGTTCTTTAGTATATGTTACATTTCTTAAAGTACCATTTCCTGATTGTTGTGCTGACTTAAATGCATTCATAAAATCAACATTATAATCACCAGTAACCCTTACTTTAACATTATCTGGTATTTTTTCTATTAAATCTAGGGTTAATTCGGTTGTATTATTAATTTCAATTACAATATTTGAACCATTATTATTTGCAATAATTTCATTTAAAGCTTGTTCAAAAGAAGTTTTTGGTTTGACAACATAATCAAATCCTTCATAACTTAAACTTGGATCAAAGCCTCTTTTAAATTTTTGAGTAATACTTGGTTTTGCATTTTTAACTTTAATAACTTCAATTTCACTATTTGTTTCAAGAACAGTCTGCGAATTTCTCATGGTTGCTTCAGCAACATTTTCTGATGTTTGAGTTAATACCGATTCACTAGATTTATATGCAATTGCTTCTTTATGTTTCTTATAATCAATGTAATTTCTACGATTCATCCATAATGGAATATTTTCTGTACTACCTTTGCCAAACATATATTCTCTATGAAGTTTTAATATTTCATCATACATTTCATCCACTGTAATAGCATCAACATTTCCATTATATTTACTTAGCAAGTTGTCATATGCATTTTTAAACAACACACTTTGAGTGTATATATTAAATGTTCCTCCTTCGCCTACATTTCCCCACGAAGTTTTTATTTTACTAACTACGCCATATCTTCCTTCGCCATGCGCCATTGAAATACCATAGTATGGATTACTACTAATAGTTGCTCCGAAAGAAATTGGCAATCCAAAATTATTTATTGCATTTACTACACTTTGACCATATTTTGTTCCATCTTTCAAATCTTCAAGAACTTTAACTGTATCCAATAATTGATTTTCATCAACATACAGTATGATAGCATCTGATTCCCAATGATTTTTATACGCAAAACCTACACCTCTTTTTTCTAACTCTTCAAATAGTGTTTTGGTAAAAGCTGTAGCATCTTCATAATTCAATTTAGATGAATTTTTTATTGTCACACGATAATCAAAATTTGCTCTATATCCTTTTTCCTCTGTGCTTAAATAATGTGTCTTTCCAGCGTTTATTCTCTCATCACTACTATCAAAATACGTTTCAGAAAGCGGATTACCACCCATTATGCCACTTCTTTCATCATAACTATCTGGCATTGTTGTACCATCCTTAATAGCTTGAAGTTTCCATGCAATAAATTCTTTGTCTCTTGTTTCGTTTGCCTCAAGTGTATTAGTTTCAAATAAAGCATCAACCAATTCTTCTGACGTGTGAACTTGGGATAAATCAACCGTATTAGGGATAGTAATAGAATCAACCGCACTGGATGATGATTTAGAAGAATTTGGCGTTTCTATAGCAGTATTTATATTACTATTTTTAATTTCCATGTTATCATTTGAATCAAAATCAGTTTGAATGTCTTCTACATTTGACTGTTCAACTATTTGAGCAACTTCACTAGTTTGTTTTTTTTCTGGTGGATAAAATCTATGTTCTCCATCAACAACCTCATGTTTCCAATCCTTATATTCCGGATTTTGTTCAAATAGTTTAGCAGCTTCGTTATCTTTGTAAGCAATGTATCCATCTCTTTCTACTGTTTCTCTCACACTTTCTTTGCTTACTTCTCTAACTTCACTAAACTCTTCATTGGAAGTGCTTTCTATATTATTAGTATCGTTTTGAGTATTTGGAATAGTTTGAGTACCGTGTGTTTCTGCATTTGAAATTTTTCTCTCATACACTGGTGCATCAACAACAATACTTGCTTTATTGGCATTATTTGCAACAGCATTTATTACAACGGTAGCAGCACTAGCAGCATTTCTAATAACATCTGCATTTGTTTGAGTAGCATTATTTCTTTGAGCAGCATCTACTCTTTCACTTGCTTTTGCAGCTTCATCTATATTAGTACTTGTATTTTCTCTAGTTCTTACTTTAACTCTTGTTGCTTCTCTTGTACTTGAATCATTTCTTTCAACAACACTTTCAGTTACATCTATACTACTATCTCTTACATCAGCTTCTACATTTTCTCTAGCCCTTACTTTAACTTTTGTTGGCTCACTTGAATTATCTCTATTTCTTTCAACAACACTTTCAGTTACATCTATACTACTATCTCTTACATCAGCTTCTACATTTTCTCTAGCCCTTACTTTAACTTTTGTTGGTTCACTTGCATTATCTCTATTTGTTTCAACAACACTTTCAGTTACATCTATACTACTATCTCTTACGTCAGCTTCTACATTTTCTCTAGCCCTTACTTTAACTTTTGTTGGTTCACTTGCATTATCACTACTTCTTTCAACAACACTTTCAGTTATATTTGCTTTTTCGTCTATTTCTTGATTTGCAGTTTCAACTTCATCCTGAATTGTTGTTTTACCTTGTTCTTTTTGAGTAATTGTTTCTTTTCCCTCAACTTCAGTAGTTTTCTTATCAGTTGTTTCTTGGGAATGACCAATACGTTTCTCAATATTTTCAATTTGCTTGCTAGTTAGTTCTAAATATATATTTGAAGATTCATCATTTTGGCTCATTAAATCGATTATATCTTGAACTAAACCGTTTTCATTAAACACATTTTTAAGATTTTCTTCTGTTGTAAATATTATTTTTCTTCTAATGCCTGTATCATTTTCGCTAACATTTTTGATAATAACCTCATAAGCAACTACACCCTCTTCTAAAACTGTTTTATTTACAATTAAAGTACTTTTATTAGCTTTCATATTTATTTTGTTATTATTTATGCTTAGTGCGTCCTCAAATGTCTCATTAGGAGTTGTATCAATTCTTTTATTAATGCTATCTATGGCTTTTGAACCTAATTCACATACTTTATTTGCAAATGCATTCATTTCTTTTTTAGATTTAAATACAATCTTTCCATCTTTTATATAGTTATCAAGTCCAATTTCATTAGCAATTTTAACTGCAAGATTAACCGGTACATTAATTGATTTACCCTCATATTCAAGAACAACATTATCATTAGTATAGTGCGCAACACTACTGTCTTGATCCATAAAATACAATGCGTTTTCTAAAACATTTGCATCAATTTTGCCTAGTTTTCTAAACTCCTTTTTAAGCAAATTATTTTGATATTTTAAATTTGTTAATTTGTTTTTTGCGGCTTTTTCAATAACTTTCCTAAACTTTTTTTCATTTTTAACTACTAACTCTCCATTATTAATTTCAAATGAATTAGTTTTCATAGTTTGATCCAATTCTGCTATTTCAGATAATAGTGATTGAGATAGTTCAATTTTACTGCCATCTTCAAATTCATAACTAAATGTATTTTTAGTAAATGATTTAATAAGGCCTTTTGTAGTTTCATTTAACTTAGATGCATTCGCAAAATTATCTGCAAATAGTTTTGAATCACTATCAAGTAGTTCTTGATATATTTGCTCTGCTGTTATATTTGTGCTTGTTTTACTTAAATCATTTAAAACATTCACTATTGTTGCAAAATCATCAATAGTAGCTTGTTCTAATAGTTTACTATCAAATATGCTTTCTATAACTTCTTGCATATTTGTAATATTGTTATTAGCATCAGTTTTTATAACATCTTTTAATAATTCAGCATTTGCTTGATCCATTGCTTCTCTTAATTGTGGATCTGCCATTATTTGCTCTCTAAATTTACCAATAACCTCACTAAAAATTTCTCTTTGACTTAAACCTCCTTCATTTTCAATTATTTCTGCAAACAACTCTGAAGACAAGTTTCTCAATACTTCATTAAATTTCGGATTATTTTTTGCCATTCTAGATATATTTTCTATGTTTTTACTAAGTTTACTATGCTGTCTCCTAATTGACATTCCCGAAAAAAACAAACTTGTTACAAAGGCAACTGAGAAAGTTTCAAACAAGCTTTCAAAGCTTACATCCCTATTTCTTATTTGATTATATGAAAGCTCTTTTTCAAGTGTCCAAGAACGCCATAATGGAGTTATTAAATCAGTTACAACTTCTTCTGTTCCTTCACCTATTCCACTAGTTACAAGTTTTTCTATAATTGCTCTTGTTTTTGGATTTTCTATTACTTTACTTGTTATTTTTCCTAATGTTTTATTATATGCAGCTTTAAGAACGTCATCATACCAACCTTCACCAATACCCGCTATTCCAGAAAACATCCATTCTGTTGCAAGTTCAGTTGTTGCAGATAATAGTGAGTAATTTATTGCATCACCATAATTTGCACCCTGATTAAATGCTTCTTCCGCAGCCCCTCCAAACGCTGATGTCCACAAAGCTGTTGATGATGCTACTTTTGCAATTGCACCTAATGTTCTCATTGATGCCGAACTTGCTCCTAACATATCTCCAACACCTGGAATAGTTGTTGATAATAAAATTGGAATTGCCATATTGCCAATTTGGTCGACACATACGCCAAGAAAATTATCTTTTTTAATAAGTGATGCATCTTCTACTTGTTGATACCATTCTTTATTATAAATATTTCCTTGAACCCAATCTCCTACATTATCAACTGCAACGTCTAACATAGCAGAATATTGATTATTTGCCATGTCAACCATTTGTTGATCTTTTTCATATTCATATAATTTTGAAAAATCACCTGTTCTAATTCCAAGTTTAATTGCAGCACTCATTTGTGAAGATGCATTTGCATCTCCTAAATTTAACTCCTTAATTTTAGCATCTAAGAATGCCTCTTGGTAAAGCTTTTCTCTTTCGCTTTTAACTCTTTTAATCTCTTTATCAAAATATTTGCTACCATCTGGATTTAATTCCTTCATTTCTTCTAATTCATCAATTTTAGCCTGCTTTAAAGAAAGTATATCTCTTTCATAGCCTTTTTTAACTAAATAATCTATGATATCTTTATCAAAACTATTAGAATTTATAAATGTCTCATAATCTCTATCATATGCACCACTTTCTTTATAGGTATCCATAATTTCATTGTATAATTCTTGCTGCATTTCTTTATATTTTTTTGTTTCAGCAAATACACTAGAATTTTCATCCTTTAGTAATAACCAAAAATTGTTATTTGACATTGTTATTCCAGCATCAATACAATTTTCAGCGAATTTTCCAGCGCCTTTAAAAAATGACATTACCGCGATTAATGCAGAAGCTCCTGTTGTTTGCAACGCTTTTTGGCCAAGAAAAGTATTTGCGTTAGTCTTAAAGTTAGTTATTTCATAATTGCTAAATCCCGCTTGTTTAAGCATTTCATCAATTGTATTTCTTTCTTCTTGACTTAATTTATAGTAACCTAATTCACTTACTTTATCGAACAAAGATTGATCTTGAGTTTCAATATAATTTGCAATATTTTTGTTGTCATTAGATGCATATTTTAACTTGAAATTCCAAAGCTGGTTTTCGTTAAATCCCGCATTTTTAAGCAATGTATCAAGTGTACTCTTATCTTTTTCATTTAACCCATCAATACCTAATTCACATATTCTATTATATAAATCTTGATTTTCCGAAGCGCCAATGATATCAAATATTTTATTAGAATCTTCAAATGACAAACATCCATTTTCTTTTAGTTTTTTCAACCTAGCTTTATCTTCAATTTGACCATTTAATACAGCCCAATCCCTTTCTGCATCTCCCTTCAAATCAAAGTTTTCGTAGTTTTTGATAAATTCGCATCTATTACTTCTTACTTCGGCATCATATTTAGCCTGTTTCGAAAATGCAGTATACTTTTTCTTTTCGGGATCATATCCTTTTTTCCACTCATCAGCATGATAATCCATCTCATAAAGAAATTGTTCTCCAAGTAAAGTATAAGTTTTTTGCTGCAAAGAGCCATCAACTTTTCTTATACCTGTCGGATAATTTCCATCATTTTCTTGTGCATATCTTTCACAGTATGCGATATACTCTTCATCATCAATATTTGCATAATATGATATATTATTTCCAAATATACCTGTTTCATCATTTATAATTCGTAACATCAATGGCCTAGATGCCAACTCGGAAATAATCAAATTTTCCTGCCCACTCATTATACAATTATTAATATATTCCGTATTTATAATTGCATCATATTCATCATACATAGCTGATCTATTTGGATTTTCTTTAGATGAATTAACAAAATACTCATAATATGCTTGTTTTCCTTCCTCCGTTGATGAAAATTCATTAAACCATCTTGAATCTATCAATTTATTTACATATTCATTAACTGCAAGTCTAACATTATTGTCTCCAATCGAATTTAAATATGCATCTAATTCATTTGCTGTTTTGAAACCGCCAACAATACCTAGCAATTCCTCCGTCGAATTAAGATTCAATTTGGCAAGAACTTCCTTATCAAAGTCAATCGCACCTTTTTCGCCATTTGCTAAAGCTTCTTTTTCAGCGTCTGTCATGGCATAAAATTCTAATCCTGCAGAACTCTCAGCAAAAGCCATTCTACCTGCTGAACTTAAAACTTGATAATTATAGTTTTGTACTGCATTCATAAAATCAGCCAAGCTCTCATAAGCAGCATATAAAGTATTTTTTAAACCATCTTTATATTCTTGTTTTGACACTATATATTTAGTCGAATCAAACGAAGCAACAGTATCCTCAAAATTAAGTTGTGCATCTCTTTGCATTTGTTGCAATTGAATTTGGTCAACTTCTTCATAAAATCGGACTTGTGCATCCATAGCCGATGCTATATCTCTAGAATCTACTTCTGCTATCAAGGTTTCAATCATTCCAACAGCTTCATCACAACCACCTTCACTTGCTTTTGCTAATGCTTGTCCAAGTGAACTCTTTGCAGACGACAACTCTCCAATTGAAATAAATTTCAATTTATCAATAGAAGATTTGAATGTAATAAACTGATTTAAATCAAATTTGTACGCATCCAAATTACTTCCATCAAATTCACCAGCATTTTTGGCAACATCTTGGAATAACTCAACTGTATCATCACTATAAGTTTTTCCCCCAGATTCGCCATAACTTTCTGAGCCACCACCGCCTCCACCTCCAGCATTTGAAGTTTCTTCAGTTTTAGAATCGCTTTTATTACTATTTAAAGAATCTGTTTTCTCTTTGTTATCATCACTATTACCATTTGAAACAACAAAAAAAGTATCTTGGTCATCATATTCTTCAACCATTCTAATTATATAATCACTCAAAATAGTTTTATCATATTTTGAAGCTTCTTTTTCTAAATATATAGTTTTAGTCTTTTCTACATTTTTAATTTTTGCATCATATTTATATAACTTAACTTCATTTATAGTTTCATTCCCTAAAAATGAAAGTGTTACATTTTCTGATAATTTTATTTTTTTTGATTCCGCCATAATCTCAACTCCAAAGCTAAATATGATTGTTATATTCTTATTATATATACATATAAATTATATCATATTGAGCAACAAAAAAAAATAGTTTTGCACTATTTCTCCTTAATATTTTCAAGCATTAATTTAAATTTTGGTTTCATGTTTTTTATACCTCTTTGAATACTGCCATCCATGTATTTCATGTATCCAAACATAGCGGCACCACCAAGCATCATTCCAATCATTGTTTTTTTCATAATATCACCTCTAATATTAGTATTTACCACATTTAAAATGATATACTATCTTTTAAATTATCACATAACAAAGTATGTCTTTTTTCAACAGTTTTGGATATTCCATATAAAAATGCTTCCTTTTCACCAACTAATGTTAATGATTTCTTTGCTCTTGTAATACCAGTGTATATCAAATTTCTATATAGCATTCTTTTAAATGATGAATCAATTGGCATTATTACTATATCAAATTCACTACCCTGACTTTTATGAATACTAATAGCATATCCAAGTTTCAAATCTTCAAAATTTTTCTTATGAAATTCAACTATTATCCCATCAAAATTTATAATTGCAATAACATCTGTATCGGTTTTTGTAATGCTATCTATAATTCCCATATCACCATTTGATATTTCTAAATCATTTAAATTCTTAGTTTGTAAAACTTTATCTCCTTCTCTAAAAACAACACCATTTATTTCATATTCATCTTTGTTATCACTTTTTGGATTAAAAATTTCTTGTAACTTGTTATTTAGATTGTCAATTCCATTTACACCTCTATACATTGGAACTAGTACTTGAATTTGACTATAATTATATCCTTTTTCAATTGCTTTTTTGCATAAAGTTGACACGATTGGTTCAATAGATTCCTTAGAACACTCAATAAAATTATAATCATCTTTTTTTACATAAAAATTATCACTTATTTGACTATTTTTTACATCATTAGCAAGATTTACAATATACGAATTTTCCTTTTGTCTATATAGTTCATTTAATCTAACCACGTTTGCAATTTCACTATCTATTAAATCTTTTAATATTTCACCAGGTAACACACTTGGAAGTTGGTTATAATCTCCAACCATTACTATTGTAACATCATCTAAAAGTCCATCTAAAAGGGATGAAAATATAAATAAATCCATCATTGATGATTCATCGATAATAACCATTTTTGCATGACTTTTGCTATTTTTATTAACTTGAAAAGTATCAGTTTCTTTATCCCATTTCAAGAATTTATGTATAGTAATAGCCTTAAAACCAGTAGATTCAGTTATTCTTCTTGCTGCTCTTCCTGTTGGTGCGAGTAAAACCATTTCTTCTAACAATCTGTTTTCATCAATTCTCTTTATTTCTTTATATGCCTCTACTATCCCTTTAATAATAGTAGTTTTACCTGTACCAGGACCACCTGTAATAATAGTAAACTTATTTTCTAAAGATGCTTTTATAGCAATTAATTGTTCATTATTATATTTAATTAAAAATACATTTTCTAACTCACTTATAACACTATCCAATCCTTTTATTTCTAAGTGTTTAGCACTTGATAACTTTGCAATCTTTGCTGTAATAGAAGTCTCTAAATCATACATATTTTTAAGCATATACTTATTATCAATTATTACTATTTTATTAAGCTTATTTAGTTTTAAAACATAATACTCAAGTTCTTCACTAGTAAGATTTATTTTAAGTATATAACTTGTTTTAATTAGTATTTCATCAAATGTTAAATACGTATTACCAGTTTCCATGCATGCTTCATTCATAGAATATATTATTCCAGCATTAATTCTTCTTTCATCTATTTTATCCATTTGCTTTAATGCTATTCTATCAACAGTTAAAAAGCCAATTCCTTTAATTTTATCAAGCAAATCATACATATTATCTTCTAATATATCAATAGTTTTTTCTTTGTATGTTTCATAAATCTTTACAGATTCAGACATAGAAAAGCCTAAATCTTGTAAAAATATTACAGTTTTATAACTTTGTTGTTCATTATATAAAATATCATGTATCATCTTCGCTTTTTGTTCTTTAATAGAAGGAATTATTAATAAATTAGTATAGTCTTCTAATATTAGATCAAGAGCATTATCACCAAGTTTTTCAACTATTTTAGTAGCAGTTTTTATTCCAACTTTCGGAAAAATTCCAGATGATAAAAAAGATATAACACTATTTTTCTCTTCAGGCATCATTTTTTCATAATAACTAACTTTAAACTGAGTTCCATATTTCGGATGGTTAACTACTTCACCATAAAATTTATAATCAGAATCAACAATTAAATCAATAAAAGTACCATTAAATGTTATTGTCCTATTTAAATAAGATTTTAATTCATCATCATTTGTTTCTCTAACCTTAAAAATACCAACCATGTATCCTTTATCAGTTTTATAAAATATTTCTCTAACAGATCCTTTAATATATGAATTATCCATAAAACCCCCTACAATTTTAATTTTGCAATTGTCATACCTTCATTAAAAATGCAAAGCTTATATTCCAAAACATTTTTATTATTTTTAAGAGTATCAAATGTAACTTTTTTTAATTTACCAGTACCAATACCATGTACAATTGCAATATATTTATTTTTAAGTTTGATATTATCTTTTACAAAATCATTTATAAAAATACTAGCAACACACCCAATTTCACCATGTAAATCAAGTGTTGGCAAGTTAGAATAAGAATATAAATCGTCAAACATAATATCACCAACAAAAATATTATACAATAAAAAAAGGATTTTTACTTATCCTTTCTACTTAATAAATATTTTTTTAATGAACCATATGATAAAAGTGCACACTTTTTTCTACTTGGTTGCTTATAAATATCATTATACACAACTGCTTCTTCTAATATATTAGAATCATATTCTTTTTCATCAATCATTTTTTCATACTCATCTATTATTTTTAAAGCATCATCAATACTCTTACCAATTAACAACCTTAGCATTATTGATGTTGCACTTGTAGATATTGCACAACCCTCTCCATCAAAGTGCATATCTTTAATTATATTATTTTCAATTTTTATATCCATATCAAAATTATCAATACAAGATTCATTATTAGCATTAATATTGTCATAATCTTCATTAGTTACTAAACCTCTATTATAAGGGTGTTCATAATTATCTAATATTATTGCTCTTTTTAAATTATTATCCATTAAATCACCTTCATTTATCTATATAATGTTCAATAAGAACTAACTATGCATGTGGTGCCGACGAAGGGATTCAAACCCCCGACCTATTGATTACGAAACAATTGCTCTATCAACTAAGCTACATCGGCATACTTAGATTATAGCAAAAATTAAAGAAAAAATAAACGAAACCGTTTATTTTTGTAACATATTTAATAAATTTATTTTAAACATATCTTTTTCAGCATTAGCCTTAGAAATCATAACTCCTTTATATGTTGGAAGTTCTGTTCTATGTCCTTCTGATAATATATCTTCTGGATGAATTGTTTCTAATAAAATTATATTTTTATCTTCGTATACTGTATAAATTAAAGCCATTTCACCATGTACTTTTGCAAACATATCATCTGTTGGAATTGTTAACTCATATGTTTTTGTATTTTCTTTACTATTAGTTGATATAAGTTTCCCCAAAAACTTACCAGTCTTCATATCGTCATAGTAATCAAATGTTAGTTTCTTGTACGCTAACATATTATACTTTTTTACTGATCTTTCTAATTTTTTAAATTCATTTTCATTTTGATATTCAAAAATATATCCTTTCATCTTAGCACCCCTATTCCTTCTTTTCTCTTGAAAATTGGCTTTATTATAGCACTTTACATTAAATTTGTCAAATTTTATTCGGGTTTATTCCAAGTTGCATACTTACAAGTTGGATAATTTGAGCAACCATAAAATATTTTTCCTTTTTTTGTTCTTTTTTCTATAATTTTGTTTCCACATTCTGGACATGTTCCAACTTCTACTACTTCTTTTTCTTCTTTCTTAATATATTTGCAAGTTGGATAATTAGAACATGCAACAAATTTACCATATTTACCTGTTCTAACAACTAATGGACTATTACAATTTGGACAAACCTCACCTGTTTGTTCTGGCTTATTTTTTTCCATCTTATCAAATGCATTTTCTAGCATTGGTTCAAATCCTTTATAAAATCCATCAAGTAAATTATACCATATTAATTTACCATCTGCTATTTTATCTAAATCATTTTCCATATTTGCCGTATACTTTACATTTATTAAATTACTAAAATACTCTTGTAATTTATCTGTTACTTCAAAACCAATTTCAGTAGGAACAAATTTTTTATCCTCAACTTTTACATATCCTCTATCAACAATATTTTCCATCGTTTTTGCATATGTAGAAGGCCTACCAATACCTAAATCTTCCATTTCTTTAATCAATTTTGCTTCAGTATATCTTGGTTTTGGTTTAGTAAAGTGTTGCTCTTTTATTATTTCATTTGAAACAAGTACATTTGTCTTATACTTATCAAATGGTGGTAATAACTTAATATCTTTATCTTCATAGTCACCATATACTTTTAGATAACCATCAAATTTGATTACACTACCTGTTGTTTTAAATTTATAATCATTATTATCAAGCACAACACTAGTAACTTCTTCCTTAGCATCTTTCATCAAAGACGACAAAGCCCTTTTATAAATCATAGAATATAATTTAAATTCATCATTGCTTAAATATGACTTTACTGCCTCAGGTGTCCTTGTAATACTTGTTGGACGTATTGCTTCATGGGCATCTTGTACATTTTCTGTTTTCTTAGACTTTTTTACTACTCCAAGGTATTCAGTTCCATATTTTGTTTCAATAAATTTATATGCTGATTTAACAAATTCGTCACTTAGTCTAATTGAATCTGTCCTCATGTATGTAATTAAACCGACAGTTTCATCTTGTAAATCAACACCTTCATATAATTTTTGCGCTAAAGACATAGTCTTCTTTGCAGTAAAACCAAGTTTAGTACTTGCTTCTTGTTGCAATGTACTTGTAATGAAAGGTGGTTTTGATTGTCTTTTCTTATCTTTTTTAGAAACATCTTCAATCTTAAATACATTAGATAACTTCTTAAGAATTTCATCTGCTTCTAATTCATTATGCATTTCTACTTTTTTATCTTTATATTTTTCTAAATCAGCAGTAAAATCATTAAATTTAGCAGTTATTGTATAATATTCTTCCTTAACAAATGCTTCAATTTCTCTTTCTCTATCAACAACTAATTTAACAGCAACTGATTGCACTCTACCAGCACTTTTACCACCTGTTTTAGATTGCATTAACTTACTTAATCTAAATCCAATAATCCTATCTAATATTCTTCTTGTTTCTTGGCTATGAACTAAGTCTTCATCTATTTTTCTAGCATGCTTAAAAGCATTAATTACAGTATCTTTTGTAATCTCATTAAATACTACTCTTTCATACTTAGAATCATCTATTCCTAATTCATCTTTTAAGTGCCAACTTATTGCTTCTCCTTCTCTATCGGGATCGGTTGCTAAAAAGACCATATCAGATGCTTTTATATCTTTTTTTAGTTCTGATACCATTTTCTTTTTTCCTTTAATTATCTCATAAGTTGGTTTAAATTCATGTTCAATATCTACTCCAAGGCCGTATTTTCCTTTTGTTGCTAAATCTCTAATATGCCCTTTACTTGATACCACTTTATAATCTTTACCTAAATATTTCTCAATTGTTTTTGATTTACTTGGTGATTCAACTATAACTAAATTCTTCATAAAAATCCTCCTCATATATATTATTCTCGAAAACTTTTATTTTTCCTCTAAATCCATTAAATTATATTACAAAAATTAGAAAAAAGTCAAACATTACTTATTATTTATTAAATCAATATAAGCATCATAAACCTTATCTATAGTTTCATCCCATGTCTTATATAAATCTATATAAGCATTTTTGCATATTTTTTCATATGACTTTTTATCTTCTATAGCATCTATTATCCTATCAGAAAAAGCACCAGTTGAATTTTCTGATATGTAACCATTAACATTGTCTATAACTGTTGATGCGGTTGCTGTATTTTTTAAAAATATTGTTGGTGTTTCTTGAGAAGCAGCCTCTATTTGTACAATAGAAGAAGCATCATAAGTTGATGGGAATAAGAATAAATCTGCTCTTGCGTAATAATATGCTAGTTCAGTTCTATCCATTATTTTTCCACATAAAATTATATCTTTTTCTAATTTCAATTTATTTATATGTTTTACTAATTTATCTTCATCCTGTCCACTACCTACAAACAGCATCTTAAATTTTAACTTAGGTCTTTTTTCTTTTAAAGCCGCAAGTGAATCAACTATA
Source organism: uncultured Bacilli bacterium (assembly GCA_934130375.1). Lineage (GTDB taxonomy): Bacteria > Bacillota_I > Bacilli_A > RF39 > UBA660 > CAG-1193. The sequence goes on along the minus strand of CAKOXW010000003.1, from coordinate 146,481 downwards.
AATAATATATTTTTTAATAAATTTAATCTACCTACAAACAAAAATACATTTTCATTACTTTTTATATTATGCTTTTTATTTATATACTTACTTGCTTTTTTAAAGTCATCTAATCTTTTCATATTAGTAGCATTATTCATAACAAGTGGATATCTTTTACAATGATAATCTTCATAAAAGATACGTGCAACTTCTTTATTAACTGCAAAACACTCATCACATGAATTAAATACTTTTATTATTTCCTTTAGTAACTTATCACTTGCTAGTTCTGATTTTGTAAATCTCATAATATCCTTTTTAAACTGTGAATGCATTGTTGCAATACATGGAATATTGTGCTTTTTAGCATATTTAACACCAGTTGCACCAATTGTAAATGGAGAATGAATGTGAACAATATCTAAGTTATATTTCTTTAACTCTTTTAAAAATTTCACATCCAATTTTGGCATTGGTAATGAATAATCTAAAAAAGGTATTTTAATTGATTTACATCTTACTACTTTATAAGGTAGTGTTGTATCATCGTAATAATTATTTGGATAACTAGGTACGAAAACAATAACATTTGCTCTTTTAGATAATAATCTTGCATAGTTATCAACTACATTTATAACACCATCAGTAATTGGATAAAAACTATCATTAAATAGGCCAATCGTAATTTTATCTTTCATAAAAACTCCTTATATAAAAATTATATCACAAAAAAAGTCAAATATAAATTTGACTTATCCAATAATTCCTCTTTCCATTGCAAGGTTTACTATCATAGTTGCACATATTATAATTCCAACTATTAAACCAAGTGTAATTAATAAATTAATAAATCTATCATAATCATAAGAATTTAATTTCTTTTCTTTCTTTTGAACAGGCTTTTCAACAACCTTTTCTACTACTTTTTCAACAACTTTTGGTTCAATCTTTTTAAGTAAATAACCACATTTAACACATATATATGCATTTTTATCAATTACTTTATTACAATTTGGACAAAGCATTCTTCTTTCTTTTGGAACCTCATACTCATCTTTATAAATAAATACTCTTTCACTAACAGGTGCCTCTAAATTTTTATAAGCAATTTCTCTTTTTTCTTCAATTGTAACTGGCTCCCTATATTCTTCATTTACAGTTTTATTTCTAATGTATAAAACATATTTTAGTATTAGAAACAATATTACTGATACAACAGCAATAATTACAAATATATTTAATCTAGTCTTAACTGCTACCGGTAATATTTCATATTTTTTACTTGCTGTATAAAAATTATATACATATAAAATAACTGAACCAATAAAAGAACACTCTAAAATTACAGATATATTTTTTAAAACTTTATTCATCTCCATAACATATTCCCCCTCTTTTCGAATAAGTATTATACACATTTTTATACATTTGTCAAGTTTTTAGGAGAGTTATGAACGATTTGGAAGATAAACTGAATACAATTGCATACATAATTACCATCATTGTTGAAGCAATTTATATATATACAACTAATAAAAAAGACATAAGTAATGATGATAAAAACACATTAGTAAGACTTGGTAGATCTTTACTTTTTCTAGTTGCCTTATATTTCGTTATTAATGCATTTGTTGGTTTAAGTAAAGAAAAAAATGAAAGTCAAATTAAACAAGTAATTGCTTCCATTTTAGTGCTTTTAGCAGCCTTTACAAGATTAACTATTAAGAATGATGATATAACATTCCGTTAGATATCTTTTTCTTTAATATCTTTGTGTTTTCTCTAAATTCTTTAATTGTATCTTCTTTTATATGAGTAAGTGTTTCAAACTCTATTTCTCTTAATTCATTTTTACTTATACCACTTTTGCAACTAGCATCATAAAAATCACTAATTAATTGATTAATAACTTCTTCACTAACACCATAAAACATTGCTAGATAACGTGGTCTAAAGGATATATATCTTCTATTAAGTTTATTATTCATAACTTGTGCATTTTTAGTATCGATAAATTTAAATATACTATAATCAAGTCCATCATAAATATAAGGAATTCCTTCATAAAAGATTAAGTTTGCTAAATGATTCCCTTTACCTAACAAATTATCATTAACTGGTTTTTTGCACCTAACACATGAAAATAGTATCGAATTTACTTCTAATTCATAATAAATATCAGAAAGAAAATCAGCAACATGTCTACAGCAACCAGTTCCAGTTAAAACAGTAAGACCTGATTTGCAAAGATCATCATCATCTTTATCATCATACTTAAAAAAAGTACTATCTGAAAAACAACCATCCGCAAGAAGTGCAGACATTGCAAATCCATAACTAAGCGGATTGTTTTCTATTGCCACTTCTTTTACTAGCTTTGAACACTTCTTTACAAATCTATAATAATCTTTAAATAATTCGGATTTATTAGCAAGTAATTTTGGGCTTACATTTTTATATACATCATCTAAAAAGCCTTTGTATTCTACTAGTTCTTCTTCATTCATAATACTTACCACCAATTTTCTTTCTTAGACTTCTAGTATCACTATTAAAATCTTTTATCAATCCAGCATTCAACATTAATAAATCTAAAGTTTCATTTTGAATTTCTAAAAATTCACGAGTTTGTATTTGTCTTCCTTGTAAACTTGGTATTAAATTAGCAATAGTATCACTATCAATTTCATAATATGTCATAAGCATATAAGGTCTAAAATTTAGATATATATTTGACATATTACTACGTGCTACCCCGGGATATATAAATGATAACAAATCATCATAATACATATTATAAACATAGTATGCATTATTATATTGTATTAAATTAGCAACATGGTCTCCAATCTTAGAATATGAAACATATCCATTCTTTTTACTGGTACTACAAGGATAAGGTAATGATTCTATTTCCAAATTAGTTAATAAATCATAGGTAAAGTCTGCAATATGCCTACAACACGCACTCCCAGACGCAATACGCATACCAAATTTATATTTATCTAGAGTTACCTTTTCATATTCAAAACTACTACTCTCTGAAAAAACTCCTAATTTAAGCAACATAGAAATTGCATAACAAATACTTATTTCATTGTTTTTTAAACTTAAATCTTTAACTAATTTGCCTGCTTCTTCAATAAGTTTGTAATAATTAATATATAAATCTAAATTATTATTTTGTTCATTATTTTTATAATTTTTCCAAAACTCTCTACTAGATATAACTTTTAATAATTCCTCGTCACTCATAATTTTATTTCTTATAACCCTCAGAAATAGATTTCTTTAAACTTTTAGTCTTTGTTTTAAAATTATGAATTATATCACTATTTCTATCAATGCTTTTATTAGATTCATTATTAATTCTTACAAATTCCATTGCAGATATTTGTCTTGTTTTTGATGCATTTTCAAAATCAGTAATCATTTTTATTATTTCTTCATTAGAAAATCCATAATAAGTTGATAAGATATAAGGAATAAAATTCATATATGAATTTGAGCCTGGCAAAAATGCAATTCTATCACTTATAAATCTTAATAATGAATTACTCCACTCATCATATACATAAGGTATTCCTTCGTAATAAATTACATTAGCAATATGGTCACCGGAATCTAAAAAAGATACATCTGAAACTTTGCCATTTATCATACATGGATATAGATAAGTTTGTTCATTTGACATAGCTAAAACATCATTAGTAAAATCCGCAATATGTCTACAACAACCATTACCATTTATAATTGCAATACCAAGTTTCATAGTACAATTACCTGCTACAGTATCAAATTTAAAATTATTTTCAACTGAAAAAGTACCATCTGATAATAATTTTGATATTATATTTGCCTTGCTAATTGAACTACCATCACTTAATTTATCAACTAAGACTGAAGCATAATAAGCAAATTCTTGATAATCGTAATAAGTCATTTTATTATCTTTAAGAAAAACATCTCTATCTTGCTTCCATAAATTACTGCTAATAGAAGTATTTTTCTTATAAGATGAATTTAACCAATCTATTTCTTCTCTTGTCATAACAATCCCCCCTTATTTTATAATATTAATTCTACTAGAAATCTCTTTTTTTAATACTTTAGTATCCATAGAAAAATCTGAAATTAAATCTAGATTTTTAAAAAAGTTATCAAAAGTTTTACGTTCTATTTCCCATAATTCTTTTTCCTTAATTCCACTTTTTTTACTAGCGTTATAAAAATCATGCATTAACTTATCAACTAATGAAGCATCAACATCATAATTAATTCCCATGTAATTAGGCACAAACGTATAATATTTAATATCTAAATTTTTATTATAGGCTGTTTTATCACTTATAAATCTAAGAATACTATAATTTTGCAAATCATAAATATATGGCATACCTTCATAATAAATTAAATTTGCAAGATGATTAGCATTATCATCTAAGATACTTTTTGGTATATCATTTCCAGCGTAACAAGAAAAAGGAATTGAATTTATACCTAATTCACTATATATATCATTTGCAAAATCAGCAATATGCCTGCAACAACCAATACCACCAACAACATAAAAACCCAATTTTTCCCAAACTCCATCTTTTACATTATCAAATTTTAAATTATTATCTACTGAAAAGTACCCATCTTTTATTAAAAGCGCAATTACATAACTAGCACTTATACTGTTATATGGTATTTCAAGTTCATTTACCAACTTAGCACATATTTCTATAAACTTATGATAATCAGCATATAAATCTTTTTTCTTCTCTTCTTCTTCTTTTATTTTTATTTTGCAAAAAACACAACAAGTATTAAAAAATTCAGTATATTTTTCTCTTTCTAAATCAGTCATAAAAATCCCCTCTTTTAGGCACTTATTATACATATTTTTAAATTTTTGTCAAATTAAAAGACTACTTGTTCTTCTCTAAGTAATCTTTTACTGGTCCATAAGTTTTTCTATAACCTTCAATAAGTCCATACTTATTAATTGCTTCAATATGTTTTTTTGTTGGGTACCCCTTATGATTTTTATATCCATACATTGGATACTTCTTATCAAGTTCATACATCATTGTATCTCTTGTTACTTTTGCAATAATTGATGCGGCAGCAATAGAAATACTTTTCGCATCACCCTTTATAATACTTGTACTTGGTATATCAAGATCTAATTTCATCGCGTCTATTAGAACATGCTCTATCTTACTATTACAATTATTAATTGCAAGTTTCATAGATTTTTTTGTTGCTTCATAAATATTTAGTTCATCTATTTCATCAGCATAAACAATACCTACACCAATTCCTAATGCATCTCTCTTAATTATATCAAATAATTCATTTCTTTTTTTCTCACTCAATTTCTTAGAATCTATTATTCCATCCTTATGATATCCCTTAGGTAATACAACACAAGCACTTACAACTGGTCCATTTAAAGGCCCTCTACCAACCTCATCAACACCTGCAATAAAATTAATACCATTCTCATACAATTCTTCTTCATATTGATACATAATAGTCACCCACTAGAATTATACTACAAATATGATATAATTTAAATGGTGATATTTATGTATTCTGTATTAAATATAGAAAATACTATAACAATTGAAAAATCTAAATTCATTACATCCTTGTTCTACATAGAAAATGAACAAGATATTACTAAATATATGAATTTGGTTAAAGAAAAATATAAAAACGCTACTCATTACTGCTATGCATACATTATTGGTAATATTAAAAGATTTTCAGATGACAAAGAACCCTCTAATACAGCAGGTATGCCTATTCTAAATTGTCTTGAAAAAAATAATTTAAACCATGTTTTATGTATTGTTACAAGATATTTTGGTGGTATAAAACTAGGATGTGGAGGTTTAACAAGAGCATATTCAAATTCATGTATAGAAGCACTTGCAAAAAGTACTAAAGTAGAACTTATTAATGGTTATAATATATATATTTATACCTACTATGATAAGGTTAATGTAATTGATAGAATACTTGAAAATAGTGAAATATTAAGTAAAGAATTTGGTAATAATGTAATATACAATACTAAAGTAGATAAAAATATACTTGATATATTAGATAATATGAATATAGACTATAAAATTATAAATGAATGCATAATAAAAAGGTTAACGTAACATTAACCTTTTTATATTTTCCTTGTCATTCTTAGTATCAGAGCAAAAATCATTTAATACTTCTTTGTTATTATCTAACAATTCATTAATTCTATTTCTAATACTTATTAACTCTTCTTTAGTTATTGTATCTTCACTAATAGCAGATTTTGAACACATATCAAGAAGTCTAATTACAGAATTATAATCACCATTATATTTTATTTGTGAATGAAATTTAAAAAGTAATCTTTGTCTTGATTCAATGTCCTCTAACTCAAGTGCATTTAAAAATCTATATACTCTATGATTATAAGCATCAAATCCATATCTAGTATCATTGTGATTAATTATATTAATCATATGATTTGCTGGCATAATATCTCTAAGATAAGCATTTTTATAATCATTGCAATGATAATCTGCTATACTTAAACCTGCATTATGAAAAACATAGTCATAAAATTTAGCAAAGTTTCTGCACTCACCACCACCAAGGATGATACTTGCGCCCTCTATTCCTAAAATATCATCTATTTTTCTTTTGTAACTAAAAGGTTCAGTCGATAATATTCCTCTATAAATTAAGAATTCTAAGGTAAAAGCATAATCAAGAGAAGAAGTAATACCTAATTCTTTCATTAAAACTACTACTTTTTTTACAAACCTTATATATTCTTCATATAAAGCAGAGTTATTATAAATACTTTCGTTTCTAGCACTCCTATTACTTTCTATAAATAATTCCATCAAAAAGTCACTATTTATATCATATCCTTTTAAATATTTTTCATTTTTAAACATATGTACCCCCATAATTTGATTGATATTATACACAATTTCTGTATTTTGTCAAATTTGTGGATATATCATTTTAACTTCTCGGATGATATTCATCATAACTTTTCTTTAATAAATCGCTTCTAAGATGAGTATAAATACTAGTTGTTGACATATTTTCATGTCCTAAAAGTTCTTGTATACTTCTTAAATCCGCACCACCTTCAAGTAAATGAGTTGCGAAAGAATGTCTTAAAACATGTGGTGATATTTCTTTTTCTATACCATTTTCTAAAGCAATTCTATTAATTATTTTAAAAAAACCACTTCTACTCATAATATTACCATGATTATTTAAAAACAATATATCAGTTGGATATTTAATTAATGAATTTCTATATTCAAAAATATATTTTTTTAAAGCACTTATTGCATAATCACCTAGTGGCACAATTCTCTCTTTTGAACCCTTACCATATACTCTAACAATATCATTAGTAAAATCTATATCATTTAAAGTTAAATTTAATAGTTCTGATATTCTAAGTCCAGAAGAATATAATAATTCAAGCATTGCCTTATTTCTATAATCATAATTTGTTTTACAATCAATATTAAGTAATTTATCAACTTCTTCTATTGTTAAAACTTTAGGTAAACTTTTTTTAGTTTTAAGTCTTTTAATATTTTCAATAGTATTTGGAATATTATGTGCGATAGAAAAATAAGTATGCATACTTTTATAAGTTCCAATCGCATGATTAATAGATTTACTGTCTAAATTATTTTTCTTAAGTTCTTCTATTACTCTAATTACATCTTTCTTACTAACTTTTCTTACCTTGTCCTTCTTAATATACTTTAAATAGTATTTTAAGTCATTTTGATACGCAAGAATGGTATTGTCAGATAATTTTTTTTCTATTTTTAAGTACTCTAAATATTCATTAATTTCATTAATCATAGTGCATCACCATTTAAATTATACCATAAATATGATAAAATAACCTTAGGTGATTAAAAATGAATGAACCTTTAGCAAATAAATTAAAACCAACTAAATTAGAAGATGTAATTGGTCAAAGTCATTTGGTATCTAAAGACAAAATTTTATATAATATGGTTAAAAATAAGAAATTATTTTCTATGATACTTTATGGAAAACCAGGTATTGGCAAAACAAGTATTGCTTATGCCCTAACATCATCACTTGATTGCAAAGTTAGATATTTAAATGCAACTGTAAATAATAAAAAAGATTTTGATACAGTTGTAGCAGAAGCAAAAATGTATAATGGTATCGTACTTGTAATGGATGAGATACATAGATTAAATAAAGATAAGCAAGATTTACTACTTCCATACTTAGAAAATGGTTTAATAACAGTTATTGGTATGACTACATCTAATCCATATCATAGTATTAACCCAGCAATTAGAAGTAGATGCCAAATATTTGAATTAAAACCACTATCTAATGATGATATAAAGTTAGGAATAGAAAGAGCCATAAAAAGTGAATACTTAGATGGTATTAAGATTGATGATTCAACAATAGATTATATAGTGAATTTATCTAATGGTGATTTAAGATATGCATATAATTTATTAGAAGTATCTTACTATACAACTAGTAATAAAGAAGTAACTATTGATGCAGTAAAACAAATAAATAATAAACCTTGTTATTCAGGGGATAAAAATGGAGATAGTCATTATGACCTTTTAAGTGCTTTTCAAAAAAGTATTAGAGGTAGTGATGTTGACGCTAGTCTATATTATTTAGGGAGATTAATTCATAGTGCAGATTTTGATTCGATTTATAGAAGATTATCAGTAATAACATATGAAGATATCGGTCTTGCTAACCCATCAATGGGACCTAAAGTACAAGCTGCAATAAGTGCTTGTGAAAGACTTGGTATGCCAGAACTTGTAATTCCTTTATCTGAGGTTGTTATAGAACTAGCACTTTCTCCAAAATCTAATAGTGCATACTTAGCAATTAACAAGGTTTTAAATGATATTGAGAATAGTGGTACTTATATGGTTCCTAAGCATATAAATGCTCAAGCATTTGGTTATAAATATCCACATGATTATAAAGATGCATATGTAAAACAACAATATTTACCAGATGAACTTATTAATAGAAAGTACTATATTCCAAAAGAAACAAGTAAATATGAATTATTATTAAAAGAAATGTATATAAAAAGAAGAGATACTAAGTAATCCCTTCTTTTTACTTACTAGTTCTAGCTATTATTGCAAGACCTAAAAATATAAGTGCTACTGCAACAGTACTTGAGTCAAGTCCTGCTTTTAATTGTGGGCCTGTTGCGACTATAGTAGAACTATTAACGATTAAAACTGCAGCAAATAATAGTGCTAAAGATAAATTTTTCACAAATCCCACCTCTTTCACTTATATTATACACTAAAATTTAAAAATGCTCAATTATTTAAAATTGAACATTAACCATTCTGGTTTAAATATCATAAGTAATCCAATTAGAAGCATGAATATACCTCCTATTAAATGAGAATACTTACCATATTTTGAAGATATACCTTTAATATCTAGTGTTTTCATTGCTATTGTAAATACTACTATATCATCTATCAAGAAGAATAATAGGTATAAGAATAGATAAAAACCATATTGTAAAGAATTTAAATTGTTAAGTGCTAAAATCTGAGTAAATATAAGTGGAAGACCTGCACTACAAGCAAGTTCAACTAAGTTTACTGATATTGCAAGAGCCATTATTCCAACTATTGAGAGAATAAATTTTTTCTCAGTAGTTATCTTTTTAATTCTACTAAATATCTTTTTTCTTTTTTTCTCATCTACTACTTCACAACCATCATCTTTTTTATTTCTTTCTTTAATATAACTTCTAATATTAATCGCACCAGCAATTAATGCAACTAATGCAATTAATAGTTTTAATATACTTGATGTATTAAAACTTACAGCAACTTTTAACCAAGCAAGCATTATTGCTAAGTACACTAATGCTGAAGTTGTAAGGAATACTATTCCTAAAATCCACATCTTCTTTTTATCTTTCATGTTAAAAAGCATACCAATAAGGAATAATAATACCCACATAGCACAAGGATTAAAACCATCTACAAATCCTATTACAATAGATATAAGTGGTAAGGATACCTCTTTTACATTTACATCGCCAAGTATTGGAATATTTCTAATATAGTCAGAAGAATTATTACTAGTATCTTTTTGATTATATTTTATCTTACTTACATCTTCATCATTTTTAACCATAGAAATTACATCCGTATAATTTCCATTAGAAAACTTTTCAATTGATTTTACAATTCTATTCTTAGCGTCACCACCAAATCCAATATAATAATCAGTTCCAATCATAGTAAAAGGTACCGCACCACCTGTATTAATACCTGTTTTTTCTAATACTGTTAGATAAAAATTATAATTCATTACATTACTATTTATTTCATACATAACTATATCTAAATTAGGATAATCATCCTTGATGGTATCTAACCAAGCAATTTCTTCTTTGCAGTGAGGACAAATATCAGAGTGGAATAAGTATAATCTTATATTTTCCTCAGCCTTAGTATTAGGAATAAACATAATAAGCATTAATATTGTTAATATTATATATTTTAATTTCTTCATAACTCACCTATTTATATTTATTTATTACATTTTCTATTTCTTCTATTTTCTTTTCTCCAACTAATCTTTCTAATTCTAAATTATTACTATCTAAAAATATCGCAACTGGTAAAGTATTACCAACATTATATTTTTTAACTTCATCACTATCAAAATCTAAATCTAATTTAGTTATATCTAAATCATACTTTGTACTTATTTCTCTCCATACACTTTTCATTTTGATACAACTACCACACCATATTGCACTTATAATTATTATTTTCATTCTGCTAACTTTCTATAACATTTAGAAAAAGATTCTAAGAAATAATCTATTTCTTCCTTAGTTGTTATTGCTGAAATACTAATTCTTACACTAGATTCTGCTCTTGCTTCATCATGTGTTAAATTATAAACAGCCATTGACTTAGTACTTCCTGATGAACATGCACTTTGAGTAGATATAAATATATCATACTCCTCTAAAGCATGTAACATAGTTTCAGGTTTCACACCAATTACACTTATATTAAGTACATGTGGTATTGATTTATCATTACTATTAATATATACCTTAGAGTATTTACTTAAATTCTCTTTTAAATATTTATTTAACTCTAAAACATGATTGTACTTAGTATCAAAATCTGTATATGCAAGTCTAAGTGCCTTTGCCAAAGAAGCAATTAAAGGTAATGCTGGAGTACCACTTCTATATACTGTTGTACTCTTACCACCATGTATTAATGGGTCTATAATAATATTTTCATTTTTTAATAAACATCCAATACCTTTTAACCCAAAGAATTTATGTGCAGAAAATGATATAAAATCAACATCTTCCATAGGAACATTCACTTTACCAATACTTTGTGTCATATCACTATGAAAATAACACTTTGGATACTCTTTTACAATCTTAGCAATTTCAGAAATTGGTTGCAATAACCCAAGTTCACTATTAACACTTGCAATAGTAACTAATATAGTATCATCAGTCATTAATGATTTTAGATGTTTTAAATCAACCATACCATTTTCATCTAAATTAACTATATCAACCTTAAAACCTTCATTATCCATTAAATAATTAAGTGGTGCGACTATCGAAGAATGCTCAAAAGGACTAGTTATTATATGCTTCCCTCTATTCTTATATCTACTAGCAATACCCTTAATAACTGTATTATTAGATTCAGAAGAACCACTAGTATAAATTACTTCCTTGTTGGTATTAAGAATTTTCTTAATTTGTGTTGTCGCATCATCTATTAATTTCTTTCCACTAGTTCCTAATCTATGTAAAGAATTAGGGTTCCCCGGAAAATCTAAGCATGATTTATTAAAAGATTCAAGTACCTCCTTATTAACTGGAGTTGTTGCTGAATAATCTAAATATACCATAAAATCACCTCTATAATCTTAAACAACATAATTATTATATAATAAAAAAGAACTAGATACAATAAATCTAGTTCAATTACTAATTAATTATCGCTATTCATTTTATTTTGACTATCAAATAAACATATCAACTTAGTTAATAATTTAAAATCAAAGAATTCAACTAATTCATTACCCTCTTGTCTTACTATTTTTAAATCTTTATCATCATTTAAATTACAAATTGCAAAATAAGTATTATTTTCATAATCTAATTTATTAGTTACTAAATAATCTGCATCATTATCCAATGTTACTATATTATTTACTTCTACCTTCATCATCAATTATCCTTTCTTCTTCTGGTATATTTAATTCATCAATGCATAATTAACCTTTATATGACTTATGCGTTCACCATCATACTTATGATAAGCCTCCTCTAACGTTTTTACACTTTTTATTGCATATCTTCTTTCGTTTTCCATAATGTCCTCCTACAATTTTATAGTAGCATATCTTTTTTTTTGAATATTACTTTACATATCTATACGGAATTAATACTTCAAATTCACCCTTGTAATAAGGCGCTACCTGATATCTTTCAAAAAATATTAATAATCCATCATTAGTAAGTGCAAAAGTATTAAAATTACTTTTTATCTTTTTTGTACCCTCATACATCATACTAACATCTATATCCTTGTTATTAATAAGTACGCACCTAGTATAATCAGAAATAATATTAATAATATTTTCATTATAACTTATTAAATCATCAATACTAATTACCTTGTTGTTCAAAGTATCATACACTACTGATTTGATTCTATGATTAGGATGTGCACCACCTGTAAAATCTTCTATAAAAAATACATAACTAACATAATTACTATATTTATATTCTTTATAATCTATATATAAGTGATACTTAGTTTTTAACTTACTGTCCTTAGCATTCTTAATAAATTCTAACTTATATTTATTTATTTCATTGTTAATAATTTTATTTAGTTTATAGTTATCTGTATTTGGTATTTTAATATTAATATCAAGATTTTTCTTATCAAGTGATACTACTATGAAGGTAGTTATTGCTATAATTAGAATTACAAGGATACTATGTATTAATTTCATTATCTACAAATTTAGATACTAGTAGTGAAGAGGCTGCATCACCACATACATTCATAGTTGTCGCTGGTGGATCTATAAGCCAGCCTATAGTTGCTATTATTGGAAATGCTTCAGGTGGAAAACCATACATTGATACTATAAGCATCTCACCAATTAGTCCCCCTCCTGGAATACCAGACATTACAATTGATGATAATACTGCAATTAGTACTGCTACTGTAAGTGTAGTAAATCCTGTAAATGGACGATTAAATATTGTAAATAAGAATGCAATTTTTAAAATAGCGCCCATGCTTGAACCTTCCATATGCATAGTTGTACCAATTGGAAGTGTTACTTCTCTTATATCTTTTTTAACACCCATATCTTTAGTTACTTCTAAATTTGTTGGAAGTGATGCTAGTGATGATTGTGTTGCAAAAGAAGTTACTACAGTTTTGAATATGTTTTTATAAAATACTTTAACTCCCTTTTTCTTTGCAGCGATATAAGCGTATAATGTGTAGAATATTAGGAAATACAAAATACACATTACATAATAAAATATCATTGTTTTTGCGTAACTACCTACTACTTGTGGACCAAATTCATTAACTAAATTTGCAAAATAACAACAAAGTCCAATTGGAGCATAATACATTATTATTTTTACAAATTTCATCATTACAAGTGAAAGTGATTCAAGCGATTCTCTAATTCTATTGCCTTTTTCCTTAATAAGTGCGCATGATATTCCAAAAATAATTGAAAATATTATTAAAGGCATCATATTACTCCTTGAAAGTAAATTACCAAAATCTACTACTGTAATTGCTTTAACGATTTGGTCAAGTACATTAACTTTTTCTATCGTATCAGTTGTTAAAGTTATATTAACATCGCTTGCAATATCTATAAGTGATATTCCAAGTAGCATAAATACTGAAGATATTAAACTAGTGATTACAAAGACTATAAATACATATTTAAGTATTTTACCTAGTCTTTTTAAATCAAGCATATTTGCAATACTAGAAGATATTGTAAAAAATACTAGTGGTACAACAATTGTGTACATTAAATTTAAGAAGATGTCTCCAAATGGCTTTAAGTAAGATGTATCTTTTAAAGTAATTCCTAAAATAGTACCAACAAGGATAGATAGTAGTAAGATAATTGGCATCCCATAAGATTTAATAAATTTGTTTTTCATAAAACCCCCTTAGTAAATTATATTTAAATTCAAAAAAAAATTACACATTTGTGTAATTTATATTATTTTTTATCAAATATATTTAAAAATTTAGTTACTTTACTTACTATATATTCACTTTCATTAACAGCAAATCCTTTACCTAATGCTTTTCCACCTATTGTTAATGCTGCTATGATACTTGTTGTTAAAAGTGTGACTACTGTTTCACTACATCCTAGTTTATTAGATATTTCTATTGCGACAACTAAACCTGCCGAACCACTTACAATACCACATATATCACCTATAACATCATTACAAAATGATGAAACTTTATCACTATTTTGAAGCATTTTTTTTGCAGTTTTAGCGCCTTTTACCTTCTTAGATGCCATTGCATGAAAAGATTCTTCTTCTGAGCTTTGAACTGCAACACCAATTATATCAAATAAAACACCTAATAAAATAAATACGAATATAATTATTATTCCAACTACAATGTTCACTTCTTTTAAAATACTTTGTGAACCTAGTGAAAATAATACAGTAATTACAAATGCTAACAAAGTAATTGTAACAATCCATTTAAAATCTTTTTTCATAATTCTCCTTAAAAATTAAAAAAAGTGGAATTAATATTGGAAATATTATGCCTTAGGTCAAGTAGGTTTTCCCCTAATTCTACATCTCGTTGCCAATTTGCGGTTCCCCTTTAAAGAATTAGTTATAGTGTTTCCAGCTATAAGACTTGATTGCCACTTAGTACACACTTTAATCCAATAATAATATACAGCCTAGGAATTTTCTTCCAGATTTGTCTACTCATAGCACTTTTTTGCAAATATAGTTTCATAAGCAGTAAATAATATTCATACGTCTACTCCTATTATCTAGACCTTAATCCCAAATATTCACTCAAGGCAGGCTACACTATCCACAGCCTTATACCGCGCGATAGGTTTAATCTCAAATCGTAATAAGTCCATCAACCCATAAAGAGTGTATAGGCTTACTACGTAAGTGAGTCTCAAAGATAGTTGGGTCCATTACATATGCCATTATGGTGGCCCATCTCTCCTCTTCCAGCACCCACCCAAAACTGGGCGTAATAGGCAAGCACAAGAAGCTTCACAGATGTGCCCTTTAACGAATTTTTAGGCTCGTCTTCCTAATAGACAAATCAACTAGGATACTGCACCACACATAAATTATACCATACTTTTTATTTTTTTCAAAATATTTATATTATTGTAATAAAAACTATTTAAGCCCACGACTACATATAAAATAAATCTCTTATTGCATCTTTATATATTTTATATGCTTCATCATAATAATTATTTTCAATAATCAAATTATCCATCATAACTCCACTATTTACTTCTAAAACATAAAACTCATTATTACTTTTTACTATATCTATACTACCAAACTTAATACCAGTTTTTAACACTTCATTTACAATACTTACAATACTATCCTTATCCTTCTTAAGAATATCAAAGTTGCATATCGCACCATTAGATAAGTTAAATCTAAAATCATAAACATATTTTTCGTTATTTTTAAGTACTACATCTTTATTATCTTTATCATAATCTTTAAAATATTCATAATTAAACTTAGTAAGTAATTCCTTAATGGTACTTTTACCATCTCCATAAATACAAGGATTTATTTTTTTATATATTAACTTAATCTTAGAATTTAATACTATAACTCTATATTCATTTTCTATTTCATAATAAGGACATATACTAAGAGAATAATGCTTAGAAATAAGTTTTAAATACTTATCCTTAGCGGTATTAATATCAGTAACATGATATACACCTCTACCACACGTACCATTATTAATCTTGATAATTATATCTTTATTATATTTATAAAATAATTCTTTCAAATAAGGTAACCCTTTACAATTTAGAGCATATTCTTCTAAATTATTTTCATTATATATTATTGAATGAGTAACTACTGGAATATTAAGTAATTTCATATATTCATAAGTTGCATATTTATCATCAAATACTAATCCTAAAGCATGAGGATTTAAATCAAACTTATAACCAATTATTACCTTTCTTACATTTTCTTTTTTTAAAACACATACATAATCCTTAGAAATAAAATCACATTCAATATTAAGTTCATCACAAATTTTTTTAATCATTTCTTTATACATAAACATCACAAGTTGTATTATATCAAAAAAAGAAATATATTTCTATATTTCAATTAATTCATATTCTAAAGAACCAATTCCTCTTTTATTTGCTTCATAAATAGTATGAGTACCATTTCTTGATTCAATTCTTTCAATTAAATGGTCTTTATTTGGGTCACTTGAATTGTATACAAGGTCAATGCATGCTTTATCAAGTGCGACTGGATCTATTGAAGATAGTATTCCAATATCACTAATACATGGATCTTCTGCAACTTTACAACAATCACAATCTACTGACATATTACACATTACATTTATATATGCAATGTTACCTTTAAAGTAATCAACAACACTACTTGCTGCATCAGCCATAGATTCTAAGAATTTATCATGGTCAGCAGTCCAAATATCCTGAGGCACACCCGCGCCATGAATATATGCCTTACCATAAGAAGATGCACAACCAATAGATAATTGCTTTAATGCTCCTCCATATCCTCCCATTGGATGTCCCTTAAAATGAGATAAAACTAACATAGAATCATAATTCTTAATATGATTACCAACAAAGTTTTTCTTAATAACTTTTCCATTTTTAATATCAAGTTCTAAATCACCTTCAGAATCCATAATATCAACATTAAAGTACTTAGTCCATTCATGTTCACCCATTAATTTTTTATGCTTTAAAGTAGTATTTCTTTCTCCATCATATGCAGTATTACATTCAACTACTGTACCATTTACATAATCAATTGTATCTTTAAAAAATAATGGTTTTAAATAATTTTGATTACCTGCTTCACCAGAATGCACTTTTACACACACCCTACCTTGTAATTCTATATTAAGCACTTTATACATCTTTAAAACATTCTCACTAGTAATATTTCTAGTAAAATACACCTTACTCTTTTCCATTTCTAACCTCCATACTTATTTTAACACTCATTTCTTTTTCTATCCACTTCATAATTAAATTTACAATATAGTTTACATCTTCATCTGTTAAGTTTCTATTTTTAGGTATTTTGTGCCATTTTTCTATACACCCTCTGCAACATGTAGCAGTTGCATGCTGTGAAATAAATACAGGATGACCTCTAAAAGGTGTTTGTTTACCATCATTTAGTTTTAATACCCTTAACCTTGTATTTACAAAATCATAACAATGCTCCTTGATTTTATCAATACCAATTCTATTTATATACTCAAAATCTACATTTTTTAAATGGAAACTGCTTCTAAACTTACTATTTGATAATTTATCTAATATATAATCAATTTTATTATTCATATTAATCATCAAAACATGATTGAAATAAAGTAAGTACACTTATTAAATCATTTTCACTAGCACTTTCTACATATTTAAATTTTCTTTCATTATAATCAATTGACCTAACATGTTCACATAAAACTGAGCCTTGTATTTTCTTAGTATCTTCTAATAAATAATGAGTTGGAAATTCTTTTACATTACTTGTAATTGGTAATACAACTATCATATTAGAGTACTTATTAAATACATCGTTACTTATAACAATTGCAGGCCTTATTCCTTTTTGCTCAAAACCTTTTGTAGGATTTAAATTCACATAACCAATGTCCCCTCTTTTTGGAATATATTTTTTTACCATATTTCTTTACCTACTGGCTCATCCCAACTAAAATCATTTTCATAAGTACCATTAAATTTTTCAAATCTTTCTTTTAATGATATTTTTTTCTTCTTAGGAACGCTTATAATTATTTTATCTTCTTCTTGTACTATGTTCACAATATCATTTGTTTTTAAATTAAGTGCTTTTAAAAAATTACTAGGAATTCTTATTCCATCTGAATTACCCCATTTTTGTAATCTAGATTCCATTTTTATCACCTCAGTTATAGTATATACTTTGTATATACATTTTGTCAACTATCTAAATACTTTTCTTTTACATATTCATAATTTTTTATAAATGCTTCTCTTGCTCTTTTCCCTTCTTCCGTATAGCCAAGGTAAATATCAAAAGCATGAGTATCAGTTTCATATATATCACATTTACAATCTATACCCGCTTTTTTTGCTTTTCTTGTAAACTCTACAGTTTCAGAATAAAATGGTTCTTTATCACCTACAAATGTATAAAAAGGAGGAAGCCCACTAAAATCTTTTAACTTAGCAGGAGATGCATAACAGGGTACATTATCACTACCATATAAGTCTTTTAGATAACGTTTCCATGCCCTATGATTTTTCTTAGTATTCCATATATGGCCATGATTATTTTTTGAAGATTCTGTATCAGATGAATCAATCATTGGATAAAGTGGAAATACATACTTAATAGGTACTTCTTTTTTATCCCTTGCATATATAGCAACCGCAAGCGCAAGACCACCACCAGCACTCTCTCCACCTACCATTATTTTATTTTTATCAACACCAAGACTTTTAGCATTATCATAAATATATTTTAAAATACTATAACAATCTTCTAATGCTGCTGGATAAGGAGCACTTATAGATAACCTATACCTTGGCGATATTACCACAAGACTATTATCTTTAAGTAGGTCTTTTACCCTTGATGCATACACCATCTCTGGCATTCCTATCGAATAACCTCCACCATGTATCCACATAATACATGGCGATAAACTATCATCTTCTCTTGAGTCTAAAATTATTATTTTTAGCCTTCTATTATTTATATGTATATACTTAACTTTATTTTTTATCATATAATCACCACTATTAGTATACCAAAAAAAAGAACTATTA
Source organism: uncultured Bacilli bacterium (assembly GCA_934130375.1). Lineage (GTDB taxonomy): Bacteria > Bacillota_I > Bacilli_A > RF39 > UBA660 > CAG-1193. The sequence continues at coordinate 127,287 of CAKOXW010000003.1, read as the reverse complement.
ACTAGTTCTTAAAAATCAAAATTACTTTGGCCACAACAATCGTCAATATTTGTTACTACATCTTCTTCTGTACAAGAATATTGTGGTTTGTAAACATGTTTATATATATGATTATTTATTATTTTAGTATTTATTGGACAAATATGTCCTTGTCCATTTATGTTATACCAAATTATTTTTAAATTCCAAAATTAAATTTATTCTTCTATTTTCAAATATTTCAATTTTTTTGATTAAACTAACAATTAATTCTCTACTGGGATTTTTCATTTTTAAAAAATTATCTATATAATTATTTATTACTTTTTCTTCTTCATAATTGTCTATTTTTACTGAAACATTATTTTTTAAGATATTTAATTTATCGTATTTATTTATTAATTCACTATTTAGTTTGATATTAATTCGTTTATATTGTTCATTTGTTATTGCTTTATTTATCTTATCAATGTAAATAGTATCTATATTTTCATTAAGCCTTTTTATTTCATTTTCTAGTAATGTAATTTCCTTTTTGTTATCAAAATCATTATTTAATTCTATACTTTCTTTTATAACATTTTTATTTACATTATTTAAGCATATATTTCTAAGTAATTCAAGAATTGTTTGCTCTAACACATCATAATTATTACAATGACATGTACAAACCTTTTTTCCTAAATATGTCCTATAATAATTGCATATGGTGTAACATCTATTATCTTTTTCCCTTCTTGCTTGCACAGATATTCTATGACCACAATCTCCACAATATAATAGCCCATCTAATAAATTGTTTTCTTTTTTTTCATTTCTACCTACATTTTTGGGAATTCTTTTTTGTACCTCATTAAATATTTTTTTATCAATTATGGCTTCATGAGTATTTTCAACAATAATATATTTACTAGGATCATTTTTAATAACTTTTTTTACTTTATAATTAATCTTGTTTCTCTTATTTTGAACTAAATCCCCCGTATAATTTCTATTTGTAAGAATATCTTTTATTGTTTTTGGATGCCATTTTCCATAATTAATATTATAATTATTTCTCCATTTAAAAGGGTAATAACTTGCTGGTGTTTTAATACCATCTTCAGTTAATTGCTTTGCAATTTTAAAAAAACTAAATCCATCTAAACACATTTTAAATATTTTTTTTACTACTATTGCTTGCTCTTCATTAACGATTAAACAATTTTTATTATTTATATCTTTAGTATATCCAAAAGGCGCTCTTCCACCAACCCACTTGCCATCTTTTTGTTTTGCCCTTAAACTAGATTTTATTTTTTTAGATATATCTTTAGCATACATATCATTCATTATAGCTTTAAAAGGCGCTATATCATTAATAGAATTGTCTAAAAAAGTATCAATGTTATCTGTTACAGCAATGTATCTTACTTCTTGCTCTGGAAAATATTTTTCTATTAAATTTCCAGTCCCTATATAATCTCTTCCTAACCTTGACATATCCTTTGTAATAACCATATTGACCTTTTTTTCTTCAATATCTTTAATTAATCTATTAAAATTTGGTCTATCAAAATTAGTACCAGAATAACCATCATCTATATAAATATCATATACTTTTAAATTATTTTCCTTAACATACTGAAGCAATAAACTCTTTTGATTTTTAATGCTTTCACTTTCTATAGATTTAGTTTCATCTTCGCGAGATAATCTTATATAAAGTCCAACATTATAATTTTCATTTATATTATTTAAGCATTTCATGTTTTTCCTCATTTTTCAAGAAATAATCATCTGACAATAATAACTTTTTTTTATTTAAACATATCATACTAAGTTCTTTTGATAAAACTTTCGCAAAAATATCATTAATTTCACCTTTTGAATTATAAATAATATTTATTCTATATTTATTCATAAAATTCATCACCATTAAATCTTATGATAAATCATAATTTATTAATTAATTTTTTTTAAATAATTATATAATTATTGATTAATCCATTTAATAGTATCCTTTATGGTATCAATCATATCTCTATTTTTAAAATTTAACTCTTCTTTTGCTTTTTTGTTAGAAAAGTTAGCATTAGAAGATAATGTATATAGTGAATACTTTGTAAAAAGTGGTGTTTGCTTTTTCAAATTATAATATATTTCAAAAAATAATGCGAATATTTTTGCAATCCAAATTGGTAAAACAATATTTATTTTTTTCCTTTTCACACAATCACAAATTATATCAGATAATTCTTTAATAGTTATATATTTATTAGATAAAATATAACACTCTCCTTTTGTATTCTTATTACAAGCATTAATAACGCCATCTGCAACATCTCTAACATCTACAAAATCATAGCCACCTTTTACACAAGCAAAAAGTTTCCCGCTTGCAACTTCTTTTACTAATTCAGTTAAATGACTATTACCATAATCATTTGGCCCAATAATTCCAGAAGGGTGAATAATACAAGCATTTAAGTTTTTAGTTTTGACTGCATCCATTACATATTTTGCAGCTTCTGCTTTTGTTTTAGCATATAAACCTTCAACTCTATTAGGATCAAAATCAACTGTTTCAGTAATCACTCCATCACATTCTGGAATTGCATGCACACTACTAATGTAAACTAGTTTAGCATTAATATTTAAAACTTTATCTATAATATTTTTAGTACCATTGACATTAACGTTATAAACAAGTGGATTGTACTTTGATTTTATGTAAACAATACCTGCACAATGAATCACAAATACCTCTTTTCCTTCTGTATTTTCAAAGACGGATGCTAGGGATTCTTTTTTTGTAACATCTCCATAATATATTTTACATTTTAAATTTTCTAATGATTTTATAGACTCTCCTTTTAATACAAATGCTCTTATTTCACTGTTTTTTTCTTGTTCCAATTTTCTAATTATGTTATTCCCTAAAAAACCATTTGCACCTGTAATAATATAAATCTTATTCATAATTCCTCCTTCACCAATTTTAATAATACTTCTTTAGATAATTATAACAAATAAAAAAGGGTTAGAAAATATCTATTTTAAATTTCTACATCTATATAATCCAAGTCCTGCTATTCCATCTATATTTCTTAATACGATTGGTTATGCATACAAAATTAATTAAAAAGGAAGTAAAATAATTTACTCCTTTTTATAAAATTCTATATATCATAATAGGACAATCTTGTTCAACCTCATGCACAATATCTTTTTGAATGCATTTCTCAATTGGTGCCTCCATTATTGGTCCGCACATATTAGGCATTTCACATCCACATTTTCTATTATTCATAAACATTTTTAAATCCTCCTATCTACAATATAATATGTTTAAATATTATACCTGATAGTGTGATTACCTATAAATCTATACAATTGTAGGCACTAAAAAGTAAACTAAGAAAAGTATAAATGTTACAAAACATATTTTTGATACTTCTAAATTAGGTTTAATATTTTTATCTTTTTTACTTCTTATTAAATCAATTAAATATATTATTGTATTTAAAATAACATAAGTTACTAATCCAATACCAATACCATCTGTTATTGAATAAGAAAGTGGCATAATTATTATTGTAAGAAATGATGGTAGTGCATACTTTATATTTGTAAAATCAACATCAACTATATTTTTTATCATTAATACTCCAACATAAATTAATGCTCCCGCAGCAGCGCACCTTGGAATAAACGCAAAGATTGGAAGTAAGAAAATTGATAATAGAAACATTATCGCAGCAGTTAGGGTTGTAAGCCCTGTTTTACCACCTTCTGCAATACCAATACTACTTTCAACAAATGCAGTTACTGAAGATGCTCCTGCTAAGGCACCAATACAAGTACCCATACTATCAGCATACATTATCTTATCAAAATCTTTAGGTTTATCATTTTCATCTAATAAATTTGCTTCCTTAGCGCATCCCATAACTGTACCCATTGTATCAAATAAATCTACCATTACAAATGTTATAACAAGCACAATTGATGTGAGTAGTGAACCTATTGGTAACTTAGTATCTTTTAATGCTGATAAAAATATATCACCAGTAAAATAATTTTTAATATTATCGACAAAATTCCAACTAATTCCTTCTGCTTTACCAAGTATTATATTTATATCAGCAACACCTAAGAATAAAGACAATATTGTTGATGATAAAATACCAATTATTACTGAACCTTTTACTTTATAATGAGATAATATTGATATTATTATTAATCCAAAAAGCATAACTATTGCTTGAAGTGCCGCACCTCCATTATGCCATAAATCATAGTTATTAAAATCTACTAATTGTAAAAGTGTAAACTTATTGTCTACTATTAATGAACTACACTGAAGTCCAATAAATGTAATGAATAATCCTATTCCTATTGGTATTGCCTTCCTTAAACAAACCGGTATACCATCTAAAAGCAACTCTCTTAAAGAAAGTACTCTACCATTTTCTTTTTTAGTTGATGGTAAAACTGATATTAGTAAAAATAACAAACCACTTATAAATACTAGTAACATTGCATTACCATATGAATATGCAAAACCTAGAGAGCCAGCAATAATACCACCTATCATAGCATTAAATCCCATACCAGGCGCTTCAACAAGTGGTGAATTAGCAATTAAAGACATAAGTAAACTTGCAATAAAAGATCCTATTGCTGTTGCAATAAATACAGATGAAAATCTTGGATCAGAAGTACCACTTAGAATAGTATTTGGATTAACTATTAAAATATATGACATTGCTAAAAAAGTAGTAATACCAGCCATTATTTCAATGCTTACCTTTGTTTTTCTTTCTTTTAATTTAAATAACTTCTCCATATCAGTAAAAAAGTAGGTTATTTGTTCCTACTCTCCTCCATTTCCTTATTTCTATTCTCTAAGTTTATAATTGATGTTTGTAAAGCAGATTGTACTGTTTCTAAACCATTAACATTTCTAAAATCATGATGTGGATATAAACTAATTAATTCACTTCTACTAGTAATTAACATAGATGAAAAATCATCAAATGCATCACCTAATTGTTCTTTACTCATTAAATTATTATCTAATTTATATTCAGTCTTCTTAGTATACATATCAATTAGTAATTTTTCACAATCACTAAAAACATTTTTATATTTTTCATTATCTAATAATCCTAAATAACCTATAAATTGCATATATTGCTCAGTATTAATACCCATTGCTTCTAAATTAAATGCTATTTCATTTAAATCATTATTCATATATGCTGATAATAATACTGAAGGGTCAACTACTTTAGAAAATGCTGCTACTAATGTTGAAGATAATGGGTTTAATTTCTTCATAGATTCATCAGGATTAATAATAGTTGCTATTTCTTCAGCCACACCTCTATTAAAACCATTAAAGTCTTCACTCTTAGAATAAGCATCAGTTGATATTAATATCATTTCTGTTAAAAATAAATGTTGTATATCTATTCTATCAGTAAAACACCTATCAATATTTATCTTTAATAAATTCTCATCCTTGTTATAGTTAGTATAAGAATCCATATTATTATCAGATTCAATTCTTAAAGTGTTCAAAAAGTCATAAGCCTTAAAATCATAATCTGGGAATACAGTAACAAGCGTATCAGTAAGTGTTACTATATTTTTCTTAAATGCATCATCCATATTTTTATTACTAGTGATTTTCTCTCTTAATACTTCAATTTTATCCATACATTTCCTCCTAAAATGGTAATTTCATATTGCCATTTTTAAATTGTTTCATCATTTTTTTCATTTGCTCAAACTGAGTTAATAATCTATTCACTTCTTGAACAGAAGTGCCACTACCATTTGCTATTCTTATTTTTCTTGATGCTTTTATTATATCTGGATTTTGTCTTTCCTTAATTGTCATTGATTGTATTATTGCTTCTATATGTGCAATTTGCTTAGGGTCAATAGTTATATTATTAAGGCCCATCTTTGATGCTCCTGGAATTAATTTTAACATATTCTCAAGAGGTCCAAGCTTCTTAACTTGTTTTAATTGTTCTAAGAAATCTTCTAAATCAAATTTACCACTATTTAATCTTTTAGCAGCCTTCTTAGCGGCCTCTTCATCAATTACCTCTTCAGCATGCTCTATTAATGATTGAATATCACCTTCACCAAGAATTCTACCTACCATTCTATCGGTATCAAATTCCATGATACCATCCATTTTTTCACTAGTACCAACAAATTTAATTGGTATATTAGTTAAATGTCTAACAGATAGTGCAACACCACCCTTAGTATCACCATCTAATTTAGTAAGAATTGTACCAGTTAAAGGTAATTTACTATTAAATCCCTCTATTACATTTATAGCATCCTGTCCAATCATACTATCTATTACTAAAAGTATTTCATCGGGTTTAATAATCTCATTCATATTAATAAGTTCATTCATTAATGTATCATCAATATGCAATCTACCAGCAGTATCTATAAATACATAATCATATCCATTTTCTTTTGCATACTTAATTCCATTCTCTGCAATTGAAACTGCATCCTTAGAGTCCTCACTATAAACATATATATTAAGTTCACGACCAAGTTGTTTTAATTGCTCTATAGCAGCAGGTCTATAAATATCACATGCAATAAACATAGGATTTTTCTTGTACTTTTTTCTTACCCAATTACCTAGTTTTCCGATATGAGTAGTTTTACCACTACCTTGTAATCCAACTAGCATAACTACATTAAATTTATTATTCACAAGAGGTACTTTTTCTGTACCTAATAATGAAGTTAATTCATCTTTTAATATTTTTAAAAATACTTCAGCAGGTTTTAAACTACTATTTACTTCTGTACCTAATGCTTTTTCTTTTACATTAGCAACAAATTCTTTTACAACTTTATAATTAACATCAGCTTCTAAAAGTGCAATTCTAACTTCTTTTATAATATCACTAATATTATCTTCAGTAATTTTACCATAACCTTTTATTTTATGAACTGCATCCTGAAGTCTATTCCCCAAATTTTCAAACATTGTATCACCAACTTATACTTTCTAATTTTTCTTTTATACTTCCACTAGTATTTTCTATTACCTCATTTAAAACTTCTTTCTTTTTAAAAAGTTCTAATTTTTCTTCATAAAACAACAACTTAGCCTCAGCATTCTTAATTTGTTTAAATATAGCATTTCTTGAAACACCTAGATTATCACTAATCTCTTGTAGTGAAAGATTATCAAAGTAATACATTTCAAAATACTCTTTTTTCTTACTATCTAATAACTCCCCATATATATCGTACAAATTATTTAAATATATTCTCTCTTTCATTATACCATATCCTTAAATAAACCATAAATATAATTTTCAATATCAAATGGAATTAAATCTTCCATTTTCTCACCTAATCCAACATATTTAACTGGAATATTAATGCTTTCTTTTATAGCAAGCACAATTCCACCTTTAGCAGTACCATCTAACTTAGTAAGAATAATACCCGTAATATTAGTTATTTCTTTAAAAGCCTCTGCTTGACTAATACCATTTTGACCAGTAGTAGCATCAATTACAAGCAATGTTTCATGAGGAGCACCTTCTATTTGCTTACCAATTACTTTATTAATCTTCTCAAGTTCCTTCATTAAATTAACTTTATTTTGTAATCTACCAGCAGTATCTATTAATACAACATCAAAATTCTCATCCAAAGACTTCTTAATACCATCATATATAACAGCAGAAGGATCAGTTGATTCATTTGTAACAACAGGTACATCTAATCTATTTCCCCACATAACAAGTTGTTCTTTTGCACCTGCTCTAAAAGTATCTCCAGCAACAAATAATACCTTCTTACCTTGTTTTTTTAATAAATACCCTAATTTAGCAATAGAAGTTGTCTTACCAACACCATTAACACCTACAAACAATAATACAGTAGGACCATTTTCATTAAATTTAATCTTATTAGTTAATATTTCACCCTCTACATAAATTACAAATAATTCATCAACAATTACCTCTTTTAACATATCAGTATCAGTAATATGTTCCTTTTTAACTCTATCTTTTAATCTATCCATAAATTCCATAACAGTATTAACACCAACATCTGCCATGATTAATATTTCTTCTAATTCATCAAAATAATCACTAGTAACTTCCTTGTACTTCTTAGATAACTTACCTAATTTAGAAGTAAATTCCACCCTTGTTTTTGAAAGCCCCTCTTCATACTTTACTGTATTTTCATTTATTTCTTTTTTATCACTAAATATATTTTTTATCTTATCAAATAAACCCATATACCCTCCTAGTTGTTTTTACTTTTTTCCATTTCTCTTAATTTATCACATGCTTCATAAGATGCATCTAGATATTCATCCCAAGTCATTTTTGATTTATATCTTTGGTACATCTTATCAACTCTACATATATCTGGTCTAAAGTCATAGATTGTGCATTTTTTTAAGTTATCGTCATAGTACTTACAAACGCCATCACCTCTATCAAGAAATTCTGCTTCTTCTACATCCGCAACATGTTTACAACAAACGCCACATCTATTACATTTAAATTCTCTCATACTCTCCACCTTAAACCTATACCATTTATTGTACCACAAATGAAGATAATAGACAAATAATTGATACATATTTCAATATCATTTTTTACATATCTAGAAAATATGTTAAATTTTTCTCATTTTTTTAACATATTTCAAAAATGTGTTAAAAAATAGTAATAGACAAAAGGGAAAAATTATTGTATAATGAACTAGGTTGTTCTTTTTAATTGAATGAAAGGAGAAAAAATGAAGTTTTTTGAAAACGGAAATACACAGGTAATCGCATTAGGTGGACTTGGTGAAGTTGGAAAAAACATGTATGTATTTGTGCATAATGATGAAATAATCATTATTGATTCAGGTGTAATGTTTCCTAAAGATGAATTACTAGGAATTGACTATGTAATTCCAGATTATACTTTCTTAAAAGAAAATGAAAGTAAAATAAAAGGTTTATTTATTACACATGGACACGAAGATCATATTGGTGGTATACCATTTTTACTACAACAAGTAAATATTCCAGCAATATATGCCCCTAATCAGGCTGCTGAATTAATTAAAAGAAAAATAGAAGAAAGAAATATACCTTTTAAGAATTTAAAGGTTATTAATGAAAATGATAAAATTAAATTTAAACATTTCGAAGTAGAGTTTTTTAATACTACTCACTCTATTCCAGATTCACTTGGAATAGTTATACATACTCCAAATGGAGTTATCGTAAGTACTGGTGACTTTAAGTTTGATTTAACACCAATCGGGCCAATGTCAAATATACATAAAATGGCTGAAATTGGTAAAAAAGGCGTTAAATTATTGATGAGTGATAGTACTAACGCCCTAGTTGAAGGATTCTCTAAAAGTGAGTTTAAAGTAGATACTGCTCTTGGCGATATATTCGCGCGTCACACAGGAAGATTAATAATTGCTACTTTCGCATCTAATATTTATAGATTAAAACATATTATTGAAACTAGTAAAAAGAATAACCGTAAAGTAGTATTATTTGGTCGTTCAATGGAAACAAACGTTACTATTGCAGTTGAGGCTGGATATATTGATGGTAAAGATGTAATCGTATCTGCTGATGAGGCTTTAAAATTAAAAGAAAATGAAATTACAATTTTATGTACAGGTTCTCAAGGTGAACCACTAGCAGCATTATCTAGAATTGCAAATGGAACACACAAACAAATTAAATTGTTACCTAACGATATAGTTGTATTCTCATCAAGTGCAATTCCTGGTAATGGAGCATCTATTGCAAGAACTATTAACCAATTATATTTAAAAGGTGTTAGAGTTCTTACTAATACATCACTAAATGATATACATGCATCAGGACATGGTAATGAAGAAGAATTACAACTTATGTTAAGACTAATCAAACCAGAATACTTTATGCCAATGCATGGTGAATATAGAATGCTTAAAAAACATGGTGACCTAGCAATAGATTGTGGAATGAAAAAAGAAAATATATTCATTATGGATAATGGTGATATACTTAATATCACAAAAGATTCATGTAAAAAAGAAGGGACTGTTACTGCAGGAGATGTATATGTTGATGGTAATAGAATTGGTGATATTGGTGGCATAGTTATTAGAGATAGAGTTTTAATGGCTAACGATGGTATTATGGTACTTATTGCCAATATTAATGAAGATACCAAAGAATTAATTGGTAATGTAAATATTACAACAAGAGGATTTGTACTTGTAAATGAAAATGAAGAATTATTAAGTAGAATATCTAATTGTGCTAGTGATAGCATTAGAAAGAATATTAAAGCAACTAAAAATAACTATAATGATTTAAAAACATTATTAATTCAAGATGTAAGTCATTATGTTGTTTCTGAAACTGGAAGAAAACCTTTAATATTACCTGTATTTTTAGAAATAAAAAAATAGAACTCATTGTTATTTTGAGTTCTTTTTACTTGTCCACATATCTCTTCTTTTTAACCATAAATAAGATATAAATGATAATATTATTGCAATACCTATAACTATAAAGAAACCATATTTATTATCAGCAAATAATATTCCACCAACATTCATACCCCAAATACCTGATACAATTGTTGGAATTGAAAATACTATTGTTACAGCTGCTAAAAATTTCATAACCATATTTAAATTATTAGATATAATTGATGCATAAGCATTAGTAGTACCAGTTAAAATATCTCTTGATATAGTAACCATTTCTATTGCCTGCTTATTTTCAATTATCGCATCTTGTAAGTAATCTTTATCATCATCATACAATTTTAATACATTGCCTCTTAATAATCTTTCCATGACAAGTTCATTAGATTTTAAAGATGTTGTAAAGTATACTAAAGATTTTTCTAATGCCAATAACTTAATTAATTCTTCATTTCTTAAATCTTTTTGTAATCTTGTTTCAGTCTTATCAGTTTGTTTATTAATCTTCTTTAAGTATGTCAAGTAATATGTCGCATTTCTGTAAAGTATTTGTAATGTAAATCTAGTTTTTTTAAATGTAAAAAAATCTTTTATTCTAGACTCATAAAAATCTTTAATAATATCAACATCTTGCATACATACTGTTATAAAATAATCATCACCAATTACAATTATTCCAAGAGGTATTGTCGAGTAATCTCCCTTTTGAGATTCCATAATAGGAATATCCACAATTATAAGTGTTTGGTTATCTTCATAGTCTACTCTGGCTCTTTCTTCAGGGTCTAGTGAATATTTAATAAACTCTTCATTGATACCAATAGAATTAATTAAATTATTTATTTCACCAGTTGATGGATTTACTAAATTAATCCATACGCCTTTTTCAATTTTATCAGTTTCTCTAAACAAACCTTTTTCATCAACTGTTTTATATATCTTAAGCATAAACAACACCTCCATTCATTGTTAATTTACTATATTTCTTTTATTATGTAAAGCAAAAAGAAGATTTTTATTCTTCTTCTTTACTATCTTTTTTCTTCTTTGCTGTCTTTTCTGCTAATACATCTTTTCTAGATAGATTAAGTTTTCCTCTCTTATCATAACCAATTGCTTTTACAACAATTTCATCACCTACAGATACTACATCACTAGTTTTTTCAACTCTCTTAGTATCAAGATGTGAAATATGTACTAAACCTTCACAACCTGGCCATAATTCAACAAAGCATCCGAAGTCTTCTACTTTTACTACTTTACCAACATATATTTTTCCTTCTTCAACTTCTCTTACTACAGATTCAATCATTTCTCTAGTTTTCTTAATTATATCTTTATCTTTATGGTAAATAATTACTCTACCATCATCTTCTAAATCAACTTTTACAGCATTAATATCATTAACTGTCTTAACATTACTTGCTTCTAAGATAATCTTAGTAATCATTTCTCCACCCTTACCAATTACATCCTTAATCTTATCTGGATTAATTGTAAATGTTTCAACTTTTGGAGCATACTTAGATAATTCTTTTCTTGGTTCAGGAATTACACTTTCCATTAAATCAAGTATTTGCATTCTTGCTTTTTTAGCTTGCGCAAGAGCCTCTTTCATAATTGTCTTTGTAATACCTTTAATCTTAATATCCATTTGAAGTGCACAAATACCTTTTCTAGTACCAGCAACTTTAAAATCCATATCTCCTAAATGATCTTCCATACCTTGAATATCAGTTAATATTGTATAGTTTTTACCATTTGTTAATAATCCCATCGCAATACCTGCAACTGGTGCTTTAATTGGTACACCTGCTGCCATCAATGATAAACATCCAGCACAAATTGATGCTTGAGAAGATGAACCATTTGATTCTAATATTTCAGATACAACTCTTATTGTATATGGAAATTCTTCTTCAGATGGAATTACTTGAGCAAGTGCTCTTTCACCTAATGCACCATGTCCAATTTCTCTTCTACCAGGTGAACCATATCTTCCTGTTTCACCAACACTAAATTGAGGAAAATTGTAATGTAACATAAATCTTTTAGAATCCTCTATTCCAAGTCCATCTAATATTTGGTTATCATTTAAACTTCCCAAAGTAGTAACACTTAATGCTTGTGTTTGTCCTCTTGTAAATAGTGCTGAACCATGAGGTCTTGGCAAAATATCAATAGACGCACTTAGTGGCCTGATTTCATCAACTTTTCTTCCATCTGGTCTAATCTTTTCATCAGCAACTAATCTTCTAAATTCAGCCTTTTCAATATCAGCTAAAACTAATTTAACTTTAGTAATTAAAGTATCAAGTAAAACATCATCCATCTCACTATTTGCATCAGTATAATGCTTTACAACTTCTTCTTTTAATCTTTCTACTGCTTCATTTCTTTCTAATTTATCAACTATCTTAATTGATTCAAGCATTTCTTTTTTAGCCATTGCTTCTACTTCTTCTCTTAAACTAGTTTCAATGTCTAAAACCTCATATACCATTTTTTCTTTTCCAACTTCTTTAATAATTTCTTCTTGGAATTCAATTAACTCTTTAATAGCCTCATGACCAAACATAATAGCATCTAACATATCATCTTCAGATACTTCTTTTGAACCTGATTCAACCATGTTAACTGCATCTTTAGTACCAGCAACAGTAAGTTCAATATCACTTTGTTCTACTTGCTCAACAGTTGGGTTAATGATTAATTCTCCATTTACTCTACCAACCTTAACACCAGCAACTGGACCATTAAATGGTATTTCACTTATACAAACTGCTAAAGAAGATGCAAATAATGCTGTCATTTCTGGAGTATTATCTTGATCAACAGATAATATTTCATTAACTACATCTACCTTATTTCTAAAATCTTCTGGAAATAAAGGACGCATTGGTCTATCTATCATTCTTGCGCATAATGTTGCTGCATCGGTTGGACGACCTTCTCTTTTAATAAATCCACCTGGTATTTTACCTACTGCATATTGCTTTTCCATATAAACAACTGTTAATGGAAAAAAATCAGATAAAATATCACATTCCTTTGATACTGTTGTAGTACCTAATGTAACTGTATCACCATAACGAACTAAAACTGCACCAGCAGCTTGTTTAGCAAGTTCCCCATGTTCAACAACTAATTTTCTTCCTCTAAAATCTAATTCGAAAACTTTTTTCATACTTCCTCCTATATTTTCAAATAAAAAAAGGCACCTAAAAAAGAATGCCTACTTTCTTAAACCTAATTTGTTAATAACTTCACGATATTTAGTAACATCGTTTTTCATTAAGTAATTTAACTTACTTCTTCTTTGACCAACTTTCATTAATAATCCTCTTTTAGAATGATAATCATGAATATGTTCTTTTAAGTGAGCAGTTAATTCATTAATTTCCTTAGTTAAAATTGCAATTTGTACTTCAATAGAACCTGTATCCTTGTCGTTCTTACCAAATTCTTTTACAATCTTAGCTTTCTCTTCTTTACTTAAAGCCATAATATTTCTCCTTTCATTAAATACTCCAAATTCCTAGTAACAGTCGGAGACTCTAGAAACTAAGAATCGGTAACACATAATAATATACATTATTTTTTCATTTTTAGCAATACTTATTTGAAATATTATGATATAATTTCTATGTGAGGTGTTTTTATGAAGAAAAAATTATTATTAATGTTTATAATGCTTACAACTGCATTCCCAGTATTTGCCGAAAAGACTGCTAACCCTGTTGATTGTGGTGTATTATCAGAAATAACTAGACCATTATTCCATATTATTATGATAGCAGCACCAATAATACTTATTATAATGAGTACGATTGATATATTTGGAGTGATATCATCCAGTGATGATAAAAATATGAAGAAGTGTTGGAATACAATGTTTAAACGATTTATTATTTGTATAATTATATTAATACTTCCACTTTTAATCAACATTATTATGGGCTGGACAAGATTTAACGATTTAAGAGCATGTTTATAAAAATAATAGTTAAGTGAGACTGATGAAAAACTAAGAAATTTGATAAAACCAAAAATCTTAGTTTTTTTCCACTCTTATAGTTAAAATTGGGTGTATCATATATATTAATCCCCCACTTTTGATTTATATACCGCAAAAATTTACTATGAAAAAAGGACCGTTTTTTCAGCAGTCTCGTACTAGCAATTCTCTTTATTAAATAATTCTTCTACAATTAAATCTCTTGAGTTTCAAAAAATATATAAAAAAATCTCGTACTGCGAATACGAGATATCAGAAATACTATTTTGTTTAGTCGACAAACTTTAACAAATAAACATCGTATAAAAATACAATGAAATTGGATTTCCTATTTATATTATAGCATAATCGTATTTTTTACAAGTTTCTACTGGTATTTCTCTAATGGGAAAGAAAAGTTTATGGCTGTATATAAAGATAATAGACCTACTAAAGATGGTAAGATATGGTTTTTCAAAACCCAATATGAAGATTTTGATGGAACTAAAAAACCGAAAAAATCAGGAAGATTTGCTACTAAGAAAGAAGTTGAACAAGCCGAGTTAGAATTTAAAATTTCATTACATTAAAAAGTTAATCATAATGAAATAGCCTTTGAAGAAATGATTGAGTTATTTCTAAATTTCAAAAAGAAAAGAGTTCGAGAAACTACTTATTATAACTATGGTAACAAAATACCATAGTTAAAACCTTTATTTAAAGTTAAATTAAAAGACTTTAACTACACTCATTTTGAGAGATGGCATGATTATATGAAACATCACTTGCTACAAGAACTAAAAATGATATTTATAAGTTTCTTAAATCTATACTTGATTATGCTACTGCATGATATGAATTTAGTTTTGTTAAAGTATATGCTAAAATGACTAACTTTAATAATCCAAATGAATTACCACCTGAGCAATTATGTTTTACTTATGATGAATTTAAACAATTTATAGAAGTTGAAGAAGATATTAAATGGTAAGCTACATTTAGAATACTTTATTATTGTGGTCTTAGAAAAGGAGAACTTAGAGGATTACAATGGAAATATTGACTTAGAAAGAAAAACATTAAGTGTTAGGAAACAAATTACCGATCGTTGTGGAATGGTTAAGAAATTCAAATTTGTGGTGCCAAAAACCCAAAATAGTATAAGAACCTTAAAGATGCCTGAAATACTCGTAAATTGTCTTAAAAAGGCTAAATTAGAGGCTAAACAACTAAATGGTTTTAATGAAAATTATTTTGTAGCTGGAGATGCATTTCCAATAAGTAGTAATGCTCTTGCCGATCGTAAAAATACTAATTGGGAAAAAGCAGGAGTTAAACAAATTAGATTACATGATTTCAGACATTCCTGTGCATCATTGTTAATTAATAAAGGTGCTAATATTCAAGTAGTTGCTAAATATTTAGTAGTACACACTAAAATAGAAGAAACATTAAAAACTTATTCACATTTATTCATTAGTACTTTAGACGAAATAATAAATGTTATTGATACTTTAGAAGATAATAAAACCGATGATTAATTTTCATCGATTATTTTAATAATTAATATTATAGAAATCCACTTTGCTTTTTAACATAGTTTTATAAAAATTATTTTGCTTTAAAGTATCACTGATTTTTTTATTAACAAACCATCCTTTAATAATAGATTCATACATTAACAACCAATTAGAAGTGTTTAAGGAAACCTCTGATAACGATTCTTCTATTTCTTTTAATTTATTTGCTATATTAACAGATGTAATATTATATTTTTTTATATAATCTATTATCATAATTCGTATAAAATCATTTTCTATGCTCAATAAATTTAAAATATTATTTTCAGATAAGTCAGAGCATCCCAATGTAATTAATAACCAAAATATCCATAAAATTTCACACTCGTTTTTTGCTTCTATATTTGCTTCTAAAATTTCTTTTGCTCTATCTTGGAATTCTTTTGTTACAAATATTTTATATTTTAAAACTATAGAAGATATGAACCTAGCCAAATCCGGTTTAATAGTTAAAACTGATAGAAAAAAACTTTCTAAATAAATCCATTGTGTTAAATCTCCAGTTTTCAACTTTCTTAATGATTTTAAAATATATTTATATGATGAATCTATTCCTGAATCATACAATCTATTACATTCATTAATAATATGTATAATTGATTCTTTTTCAGTTATTTTTCTACTCATATAAATGACTTGATTTAATCCTGACTCAACATCAAAAGGATATTGAATAATCTTTGTTTTTTCTTCATTAATATTTAATCTAAATTCTCTTAATATGTTAGATATCTGTTTTAATCCAAGTATCGCTTCATTTTCAGTTTTAAAATAAAATTTGTAGTCATCTACATAGTGTTTAAACTTTAACCCTTTTTTTCTAAATTCTTCATCAATGAAACATAATATATACTCTGATATAATTCTTGAAGTAATCGGTCCTGTGGGTATTCCTTTTGTTTCATCAGATTGACATTTTCTTAATACTTTGTCTAAATCGTTCCCCCAATTATTCCCTTTTCTTTTTTTTGCTTCTTCCCTGCCAACTACACACCATTCAATAATATGTGTATATATTGTTTCATAAAATCGTGATAAATCCAATTTTAACTGATATTTATAACCCATTGAATATCTCATTCTTCTTTTCAAAGAATTACCAAATTCACTTTTAATGCTATTAAATTCACAATACAAAGGTATATCCAAAAACTCTTTATCTCCAATTTTTCTAAATGGGTTAGATTCAGTATTAATATTATTATTAATTTTTGTTTTTATTTCATCAATATGTTGTTTTAAATGTTCACATAAGCAAACATATTGTTCAGGATTAGGTACTTTAATAATTCTTCTAGTAGTTTCTGTTTTATATATAGCTAATTCTTCGCATTCACTGCCTATATTTTTGCTATAGGAAGTTTTTAATTTATTTATATGTTTATATAACAAATCGCTATTAAAACAAATTGGAATATATTCACTAAACAATCCATATTTATAAAACATTTCATCGTAATTCATTTAACACACCTACTTTTATTCATTAATTTTACCGTTAATATAATCTATAATTAACAAACCATAATTTATCAAGAAATTTTTTTGTTCAGTAGTAATTTGATCTCTTTTAATTAAATCTTCTTTTGTTGAGTGTCTAAAACATTCTAGTCTATTTCTAAACTCTTTTACAGCTTCATCAGATAAATAACTTAATGTATCAGAATAATCTAAAACAATAAATTTATCGCTTTTTTTATGAGGTTTTAATAAGAATTCTATACAATTACATGTAGTTTCTAATTTTTCACCCAAACTCATTTTTACAAATTCTGCATCTCGTATAGATATCTTTTTTAATATCATATTCATATCATCAGAAATATAATGGTCTGATCTTTTTCTAAAGTTTAAATTATTAACAAAAAGTCTACGATCTGTCCACTGTACACTACCATTATACCCATCACGTTCAATAATTTTTTCTCTTATTTTATTATAAGAAAAATCCCATCTATCTGTCGGTCTTTCTAAAAATTTAGGAAACTCTTCAATATAATAATTTAAATAATCACATAAATAAATAAAGTATTCATTATTTGGCACATCAATCAGAGGATTGTTAGCATTATACATTAATACTAATTCTTTGAATTTTTCTATAGCATCTTCATCATCCACAATCCAAAACTTAATCAAAATACTACTGTTTATTAAATTACTAAACTTATAATTATAGTATTCGTGCTTATAAGCGGTTTCTGCAAAATATGTTTTTATTTCTATCATTATATCCTCCTTTTATAAAAGAAAAAAAATTCTATAATTATATAGAATTTCTATGGTATTAGTATATCAAATTTTGTCTAAAAAGTCAGTAATATCTACTGAATTTATAAATTTAAAATATAAAATTCGTTCTTAACTTGTTCCCGGTCTCTTCACGGAGTTTTGCCAAGACATTACAAATCCTTATAAACATTGACTAAAGCAAAAATAGATTAGCTTTCGCTAGTCTTTCAGGGGGCGATGGGGATTCCCTAGAAAATTTATCATTTTGTCAAATCTTTCACAAAGCGTTTTTAGTATATAAAATATAAAGTTTTATTTGATATTGTTGTTATAAATGATGAAGACGGAGATTTAACTATTCCAATTATTACTAGCACAGATGTTGCACATAAAATAATAAACAATTGCGAAGATGATTCTTTAATTGACATCAAAGGCAAAATAGATGCTGATGAAATGGTTTAATAATTAGAGCAGAAAAAATATCATTTTTAAGTCATAAAAAAAGAGCCGATTAATTTCGACTCTTATTTATTTAATGAATTTATCTATATCTTCTAATACATAAGCATTTATATTAACTTTCATGGCTTTATTACTTATCAAAGGTTCATTAACAATAAAGCAATAATCAATTCTCCATTTTTTCTTTTCTAAGCCATAATGTTGAATAATATTCATAATATGATCTTTGCACCACTCTACTCTTTTCATATGCTTATTATAAAAGCTTTTTTCATTATCAGGATCAAACAAATCATGGTATTCATTATACATTTCATACATATTTCTTGATAATTTAAAATTTTTAACTTCACACGCAATAATTTTTTTAAACTTTTTAGAGATAAAAAGTACATCAATATCTCCTAATGTATTCTTATCTGAATCATTAATTTTTATACCATTAATTTTACTAACTTTTTTATCTACAATGGAATTTGGAAATGTACACAAATAATTATATACTTTTTCGTTAAAGTCTTCTCCACTTTGTTTGTTTATAATACCAAGGTAAGTTTTCATCTTTTTGCTTCTTGCCTTAAATGTAGCATTATTAATTATTTCGAACAAAAAGTATATCGCATTTAAAAGAGACCTATAACCATAAATAATTTCGTCTTTATAAATAATAATTGGTTTTCTATTTAATGAAAGTTCCCTATTATTTCTCCATGGAAATACATCTACATTTCGATATGGTGTAGGTGGATTTAAATAATCTTCTCTTTCAACTTGAGATAAGTATAAAATAATTTTATTTAAAGTATCATCGCTAACTTTATTATTTATGTGTTCTTTTAGTTCTTTTATAGTCGTTGAATACAATGTGTTAAAGTCACCATTTTTATCCTCAGCTATTTCCAGCAATGATACAGTTACTTCAGTAAAATCTTTAAATGTAAATCCAAATTCATCTTCAAAAGCTTCTTCAAATCCAGGGATATCTTTTTTCTCAATTTCATATTGCGATATCATTTTTCGTTTATCTTTTGCTCTGGATTCCATCCTACCCATCTTTGCATTTTTCAAAAAATGGTTTACTCTTATCAAGAAATCTTTATTGTACCCTAATCGATTAGAATTTAATAAGGTTAATGTATTGTCGGCCATTTTATAGTTGTAAATATCACATGTATATGCATAATCAATTATTTTGGAAGCTTCTGTTAAAATATATTCAATTTCATATAGCGAAATATCATCGGTTCCATCTATTTTAATTGATGCAACTAATTCTATGATAAATTTTAATGCGACTGAAGTTCGATTCAAATCATTTATCTTTTCATCTATCTCTTTTTTTCTATCAGGATAACATACTAAATCGCTAGCATAATTTGCTTGTCTTATTAATAATGATGATAAATTTTTTTCAAACTCTAGATATAAAAAATCTATTAACTGACGCTTATTATACTTTTTAATTTTTTTCAAAATATTATTGTATAGATGTCCAACGATATCATTTAAAATTTTATAATCTTCTATTTTCCCATAATGTATTTTTTTGTCATATTTTAAATATAGTCCTACATCATCTATTATCAAATTTGAAATAGCATTACTAACACATAAAACACATTCATCTTCAAAAGGAAGCATATACCCATCATCATTAGAATTCATAATAGTTAGTTTCTTTTTATACTTATTACTAAAAATCTGATTAATCAACTCACTTGGATACTCAATTTGATAAATTTCACATATTTTATTTACTATATTAGATATAAAATCTTTTTCTTTATCATTATCAGTGGATTCGAAATACCTTAAAGAGTTTTTTTCAAAAGTAATGTCTAACTGTCTACTATTAATATTGAATAATATTTTACCAATTTCGCTATTTTTATCATAATGTGTAATATATATTGATGGATCACAATGAATATTAATTTTAAACACTCCATTCAAATCTTTAAATAATGTTGAAAATTGATTTAACCAATATGAAATCATATCTATAATTAGATTTGTTATATTATAAGAATTATTATCAATATTTTCTTCGCTTAAAACCCATATATTAAATTTATTAAATTCAAGCAGATTGTTTAATTGATGCTTGTAAAATAATCCAGGAGCAAAACAAACTCCATCTTCTTTTTTCATCACTTCTAATAAAGATGTTCTACTAAAAAGAGCTAAGTGATAACCATTTTTTATATAAGATTTTAAAATATAATCACTACTATATTCACCAATAAAAAACAATAATGCTTCTTTTGAATCACATTCATCACCTAGATAGAATGATTTATCTCTTTCTGAAAAAAGAGCAACAAAATTTAGTTCAGTAAACAAATTCTTTTTATAATGTTTTAATCTATTTCTAGCAACAATATACTTGTATAAAAACATATTTTCTTCAGATTCATTAATACATATTGACGTTAATTCATATGGAGAAAGCATTAGTAAATTTTTATTAGAATTCAAATATACCGCACATATCGTATTTCTACCAATAGTTGTCGGAGTAATGATTGATACAATTTTGTCTTCTTTAAAACCATGTTTTAATAATTGCTTTTTGACATTTTTTATTCGATTACTAATATAATTATTATTTATTGAATATTTATATTCTTTGTTAGTTTCATAATCTTTTCCATCATCAAATAACACAATATTGTAAAAAACTATATCATTGCCACACAAATATATAGATTCATCAACTATATTATTACTTTCAAGTTCCAATTCAAATTGTTTACTATCTAATAATTGAAAACCCATACGTGTAAAATCTCTATGCAAGTCATGTAAAAGCAAGAGATTATAATCTTTGAGAACATCAATTTTATAAGACATAAAAAACTTTATTATCATATCCATTAATAACATAATAATAACAGTGCAATCTACCAAAACAAATTTCTCACCATATCTAACAAATGGTTTACGATAAAACTTTTGATTATCGAAATCATCTATTTCATCAATACTTATTTCTCCAAATTCAATAACAAGTTGTTCATATTGTTCTCCAAATAATTCAACCATATCTTCTTTACTAAAAGTCACTGTTTCTTTACTGGATTTAAGAACGTTAGCTGAGGGTATTTTGATATCAATATCTTTATTGAAAGATTTTAAATCATTAAGTCTAATATTTAATGAATTATAAACAAACTCGGATACATTTAGTAAACCCTTAACAATAGTATTAAATTTTCTATAATCTTCATTTGAAAAGTCCTCTTTATGGACACCTAATATTTTTAACATATGATCTAAATAATGTGGAGCTAACGTGCTAGCTCCCATAAACAAATGATAATTTCCATAATAAATGACAGGTAATGCAAAAGGAAATTCAGGAGGATCTATCATATATTTTCTATTAAGATTTGAAAATTCTTTAATAAAGTACTCAAGCTTATTACGACTCATGATATTTTCACTATTAAAATCATCGTGCTTTAATGATAGAGCCGTACTTATAATTGCTTGAAAAATAACCGATTTGCTTTGATTTTCAGGAATTAAAATTAATCCAGATATTTGTGATAGAAAATCAATCATATTATAATTTTTTAATTCTTCCCTTAAACGTTTTATTGCTTCAGCATCCCCTTTATTTAATTTTTCCATATTATTATTAAAAACTAATTCTGAAATCATTATATTCCTCCTAACTAAAAAAGAGCATATTCCATCTTAAAAATGAAACACACTCTATTATTTATTTATATTATACCACTAAATTAAAATTTTTTGTTAGATATACTGAAAAATTTATCAAAGAATTCTAATAATTTATCTATAACCTTATTTTTCTTTTCTTGTCTATCATTATTAGGGGTAAACATGTTCATTGGTGGAAGTATTGTTGATACTTCTGTACCATTAGTTTCAACTCTTCCCTGTTCAAATGATCTTTGAATAAAGTTATATGTTTCTTTCTTATTAAGATTTTCTTCAACAATTATCTTATCTAGCTCTTCTTTCTTTTTACTATTCATAAATGATTCAAAATCAGCATATACATTGGAGTCTTGATCTAATGATTCAATAAATGTCATAATTAAATCTTTCTTATTTCTCAAATCTGGGCTTGCCATAATTGTCTTTTGAATAGTTACAAGAATTTCTTTATCTTCCATATTGCCATCATGGTATTTCTTAACTAATCCTAAGATGTAATCAATATTAACTTCTATTGATTTAATCAATTCCATTTCAAATACTACATCATCAGTAACATCAGTTTTTTCTTGTTTAGCTTTATTTCTAAATTCATTATAAAGTTCAATATAAATACTATGATAATCTTGCTTATCTCTTTCATTGATTAATTCATCATCTTTGAACTCATCGAATGATGATAAGATATTTGTTACTTTTAATATTGCACCATATAGTTTAATAAATTCTTTCTGTTCTGCTTCGCTTTGCATCAATACTCCTGATGCAAATTTAGAAGTTAGTTTTTCAACTAATGATTTATATCCCTCAAATGTTTTACCATTATCATCTTCATATCCATAATAGTAGTCATTGTATGGTTTTAATAAAACTATTCCATGGGCTCCTTCATCACCAAACTTAGCTAAAGCTTCATTAAGTCTATCTTCTAAATTTCTAAATGAAACTATATTACCATAAGTTTTAACACTATTTAAGATTCTATTAGTTCTTGAAAATGCTTGAATTAAACCATGCCATTTTAAGTTCTTATCTACCCATAATGTATTTAATGTTTTAGCATCAAACCCTGTTAAGAACATGTTAGCAACAATTAATATATCTATTTCTCTATTTTTCATTCTTAGAGATACATCTTTATAATAGTTTTGGAATTTTTCTGATGATGTATCATAACTTGTTCCAAACATATTATTATAATCTTTAATAGCATTTTCTAAGAATGTTCTATCATCTGTACTTAATGCTTCAGTTGATTCAGAGTTTTCATCTATAACTCCATCTTCCCCATTGACACCATATGAGTATATTAAAGCTACTTTTAAATTACTATTTTTTAGTGCTAATAACTTTTTAAATTCAGCATAGTATTCTTTAGCCATTTTAATGCTTGATACGGCAAATATTGAGTTGAAACCATTAATACTCTTCTTAGACTTTATTTCTTCAGCATCTTGCTTTTTAGCTACTGCTACGACGTTATCTAAAGTTGAATATACATAACTTTCAGATGTTTTAGTTTTAGTACTAAAATGATCTATTATATATTCAGTAATCATAGCAATTCTCATTTGATTATCGAATAGTTTTTCTTCATCTATGTTATATACTTTTTCATCTTTAACATCATCACGAAGATCTACTCTTCCAACATATTCATATCTAAATGGTAATACATTCTTATCAGCTATAGCATTTACTATTGTATAAGTGTGTAATCTTTCTCCAAAGATTTGTTCTGTTGTTTCAGATATACCTTTTATTGTTCTAGCATTCTCTGGGAATATCGGAGTTCCTGTGAATCCAAATAAATAATACTTATTAAATTTCTTGATGATAGCTTTATGCATATCTCCAAATTGAGATCTATGACATTCATCAAATATAAATACTACATGTTTATTAAATACATCACTATTTTCATTCTTCTTAATAAATTGAGATAGTTTTTGTATTGTTGTAATTATTATCTTAGCATTAGGATCATTTAATTGTTCTTCTAATACTTTTGTTGATGTATTAGAATTAGCAGCTCCCTCTTTAAATCTATCGTATTCTTTCATTGTTTGATAATCTAAGTCTTTTCTATCAACTACAAATAATACTTTATCTATAAAATCTAACTTACTAGCTAATTGAGAAGTTTTAAATGATGTTAATGTTTTTCCTGATCCTGTTGTATGCCAAATGTATCCACCTGACTTTAATGATCCATAGAACTTATTGTTATATGCAATGGTAATTCTATTTAAAATCTTTTCAGTAGCTACTATTTGGTATGGACGCATTACTAATAAATCTTCTTCACTTGTAAATACACAATACTTAGTTAATACATTTAATAATGTATGTTTAGTAAAGAAAGTTTTAGCAAAGTCAATTAAATCTGTAATACCATTATTCTTTTGATCTGCCCAATATGAAGTAAATTCAAATGAGTTAGATTTCTTTTTCTTTTGATTATTAATATGAAACTCTCTTGTAGTGTTTGAATAATACTTAGTTAATGTTCCATTTGAAATAACAAATATTTGAACAAAATTATATAATCCTGATCCTGCCCAGAAAGAATCTCTTTGATATCTTTCTATTTGATTGAAAGCTTCTCTTAAATCAATTCCTCTTTTCTTCAATTCAACATGAACTAAAGGAAGACCATTTACTAAGATTGTTACATCATATCTATTATCAAAATTACCATCATTATTAACATATTGATTTAATACTTGAAGACTATTATTGTGAATATTATTTTTATCTATTAAATAGATATTTTTCTTTTCTCCTGAATCAAGAGTTATTTCTTGTTTATAATCTTCTTGAATCAATCTTGTTTTCTCGATTATATAATCATTTTTGTTAGCTATTACTTTAGTGAAGAAGCTATCCCATTCTCCATCAGTAAAATGATAATTATTAAGTTTTTCTAATTGTCTTCTTAAATTAAGAATTAATTCATCTTCAGAGTTAATATTTAATCTTTCATATCCCTGTTCAACTAAAGTTTTAATTAATTCTTTTTCAAGAGCATCTTCACTTTGAAAAGATGTTGCAACTCTATTTAATCCTGTATATTCAGCTAATACAGTAGAGTTATCATTTTCACTTATTAAACCCATACTACTCACTATCACTCAACTCCTCAAAACTTAATAATTTATTTCTGTAATACTCATATTGTTTTCTTCTTAACTCTATTTCTGCAGGAAGACCTACTGTGATGTCATTAACTAAAGCATCAAACTTATCCAATATACAAACTATGCGATTCTGTTCTTCAATTGGAGGAATTATTAAATCAAGTTGCTTAACTGTTGGAGTTGTCAATTGCGGAATGCTTCCACCAGATGGTTTAAATTCATGTCCATATAATGCATAATGTAAATATTTAGAAGAAACGATTTTTTCATTTGGAATAAGAGTTATCAAACGGATTATTGGAGTAAATTTGCCATATCTTACCTCATGATAACCTATCGTACCTCTAGCAGCTATAGTTACACATGATTGTACATCTACTCTATAATTTTTACTATATCCATATATAGCATTATCTCCTACGCCATTTGATATAACAGGATATTTATAATCATCTTGTGGTTTAGAAATACCTTTTATTGTATCTTCAGGTACATCACCACCCGCAGAAATACTTTTACATATTTCAGTTATATTATATTTTTTATAGTTTTTATTATTTTTATTCAAAAGCTTGCCACGCCAAAACCCATATTGACTCTTTCTTGCTTCTAGCTCCGCTTCTAGCTCCGCTTCTAACTCGCCAAATTTATCAAGAATTCTTACTATTTCATCCTGTACTTCAATCGGTGGTACTGGTACAGTTAATTCATTAAAATCCTTTTGTGATAAAGTAGGAATTGTTCCAAGTCCTTTAATTGAATTTGCTTTATCTTGAAAATCTTTGGTTTGTAAACAATAAGATAAATATTTAGCATTAATAGAAATATTCTTCAATAATATTAATTGGGGATTAATAGTTGTCTTTTCAGGCATATTTTCAATATAACAAGTTTTACCGACAGAAGCTGTTTTACAAAAAATAACATCTCCATCGTTTACCATTATTTCTGGTGATTCATTATATTTATTCCAACTAATATAAGTACAATCATTGTAGTTTATTTTTCCATTTACAATATTAGAAGGACTTAAAGATATCGCACCATTCCCTTTTTCAACTTGATCTTCTCTTTTATATCCTCTAAAACCTATTCTACCAACAACATTACATATATCACATATTTTCTTATATTCAACTCCATTAGAACATAGCTGTTTAATTAATTCATTAATTCTACTCATGATAATCAACCTCAAGTTCTTTGATTATCTCTTCAAGCTCTTTTCTAACTTGTTGTTGTCTTGGTACAACTTCAGCAAGTTTTTTATTAACTTCTTCTATATCAATATTGTTATCTTCACTATTTGTTTTTAAATATGAATTAACAGATATATTATAATTATTCTCTTTTACTTCATCATATGTAGCTAAATACGATTTGTTTTCAACTATTCTTCTATCTCTCAATAGACTAATAATATTATCAATGTTTTCTTCTGATAATTTATTCTTGTTAGTGTTTCTAACACATTCATCTGTTGCATCAACAAACAAAATTTTATTATCAGCTTTATTCTTTTTAAGCACTAATATGCATGTTGCAATCCCCGTTCCAAAAAACAAATCTGATGGCAATTGGATAACTGTATCTACAAAGTTATTATCAATCATGTATTGTCTGATTTTTTGTTCTGCTCCGCCTCTATAAAGTACACCTGGGAACTCAACTATAGCCGCAGTACCTTTAGGTGATAACCACGATAACATATGCATAGTAAAGGCAAGATCAGCTTTTGATTCTGGCGCTAATATTCCAGCTGGAGCAAATCTTTCATCATTTATTAAAATCGGATTAGATTTACCTGCCCATTTAATTGAATATGGAGGATTAGAAACTATTGCATCAAATGGTTCATCATTCCAATGAGCTGGATGAATTAATGTATCTCCTCTTTCAATGCTAAAATTATTGTAATTAATGTTATGTAAGAACATATTAATTCTAGCTAAGTTGTAAGTTGTAAGATTTATTTCTTGACCAAAAAATCCCTCTCTTACATTTTCTTTTCCAAGTATCTTAGCAAATTTTAAAAGTAATCCACCTGATCCACATGCTGGATCGTATACTTTATTAACAGATGTTTTATCCATTATTACTATTCTTGCAAGCAATTCTCCAACTTCTTGAGGAGTAAAGAATTCTCCTCCTGATTTACCTGCTGATGAAGCATACATTGTCATCAAGAACTCATATGCATCTCCAAATAAATCTATATTATTATCTTCATAATCTCCAAAGTTTAAATCTCCTATTGCATTTAATAATTTAACAAGTTTTTCATTTCTTTCATCAACTGTGTTACCTAATTTATTATCAATAGTAAAGTCATCAAATAAACCTTTAACATCATCTTCTGATGCTGATCCTCTGGCTGATGATTCTATATTATTAAATACATTTGAAATAACGACATTTAAGTTTTCGTTTTTATCTGCACTTTTTCTTATGTTACAGAATAATTCACTTGGAAGAATAAAAAATCCTTTTTCATCAAGTATTTGTGATTTTCCAAGTAATGCTTCTTCATCAGAAATATTTCTATATTGAAAATCTGTAATACCTGCTTTTCTTTGATTCTCATTAACGTAGTTTTCAATATTCTCTGATATAAATCTATAAAATAACAATCCTAAAACGTATTGTTTAAAATCCCATCCATCTACGGAACCTCTTAACTCATTTGCAATTTTCCAAATTGTTTTATGAAGTTCTTCTCTTTCTCTTTCTCTTTCTTTTTTATTATTCATTCTTCTTTACCTCCCAATTTTCATCATTATCCCATCTATTTAATTATAGCACGTATAATGTTGAACATAAAGATTTTGAATTTAAAAATTTGATTTCTTTATGTTTTGTAGATTTTTATTGAAAGTGTACAATTATGTGCAGTAAGTTTTAGAAACGTATATAATATCTATTAAGCAATTTGTTTGTCATTAAGAAGGTATTGAAAATGACAAATTATTCTCATCTATACTACGAAGATAGAAAAAATATAGAATATGGATTAAATAATAATAAATCAATTAATCAAATTGCTAAAGAATTAGGTAGAAATCATTCTACTATTTTAAGAGAAGTTGATAGAAACGGAAAATATTCTGAACCCTAATCTTGGAATAATTACAAAATTAATCATTCTGATTTAGATTTATATTGCGAAAGATTAAAACTTTCTCCATACGCTTGTAATGGTTGTAAATCTAGAAGCGGATGCAGAAAAATAAGATGGACTTATTATGCTAGAGATGCCCAAAAGTCATATGAAGAATTAATTAAATCTTGTAGGCAAGGTGTTAATTTGACTTTTGAAGAAATACATACTATTAATGAAAGTATAACTCCTCTTGTCAAAAAAGGACAAACTACCAATCATTTGTATATTAATCATCCTGATATTTTGAATTTCAGTAAAAGTTCTTTTTATAGTTATATTAAAGATGGAATTTTTGAATTTGGTCCATTAGACTTTCCTAGAATTGTTAAATATAAAAAAAGAAAAAAATCAAATAATAGAAGAACTAGAAAAGAACGTGAAATATTGATTAATAGAAAATATATTGATTTCATTGAATTTATTTCTAAAAATCCAGATTTAAATATAGTTGAAATGGACACTGTTGAAGGATTACAATCAGAACCCGATTGTTTTCTCACATTACTTTGGAGAAAATCTAAATTTATTATTATTAACATTAACTAACTAACACAATCTTTCATCAAACAATAATTTCACATCTTTATTTATTCACGCAGATATAATCCAATTTGTTTGTATCATTTTAATACAAAGAAACTGATAAATTAAATGTTTTCAGTGTAATTGTCAAAGGCAAATATATTTTACATATTTTTACATGTCATTTTTACAATACAAAAAAAGACAAGATTACCTCTTATCTCTTCACCTTAATATTAGCTATTTCATTATATCTATTGATAAAATAATCATCAGTCATACCTGCAATATAGTCTATAACCTTTCTTGCATCACTAGTACCACTTATGTATTCATTACTCATATCTTTTAAAAATACACTATATATATCATTTGCTAAGTCTTTGTTTTCTAAGGCCTTCAAATAGCTCTCAAACAACTTTTCATACATAACTGCATAGTATTTAACCTCTTCTTTAGCATTTATTACATGGTATATGTGTTCATAATTAAATTGAATTAATAAATTTAATGCATCAAATACCTCTTTTGATAATTTTATATATGGCTTATTATAACTATTGTCTATAATATCAGTTACTAGTGTATTAACAATTTCTGCATTATTATCTCCAAGGATGTCTGTAATTGATTTTGGTATATCTTCTTTTTTTATAATTCCTAATCTTATTGCATCTTCTATATCTTTACCTGCATATGATACTATATCTGATATTCTAACTACACAGCCTTCTAATGTCATTGGATGAAGTATTTTAGAATTATCTAGTGAATCATAACATTTATTATATTCTTCTAAAAACTCATCCTTAGACTTCTTAACTGGGTAATAAGTTTCCTCTAACAATTCTCCATTGTGGCATAAAATCGCATCTAGTACTTGCACTGAGATGTTTTTTCCATCTCCATTATTTTCAAGATCCATAAGTGTTCTTACACTTTGTACATTATGTGCAAATACTTTACCTTCATATTTTAAACTAAGTTCTGATAATGCTTTTTCTCCACAATGACCAAATGGTGGGTGACCTAAATCATGACCTAGTGATGCAGCCTCAATTAAATCTTCATTTAATTCAAGTGCTCTACCTATAGTTCTTGCTATTTTAGATACAAATTGCACATGTGTAATTCTTTTTGAAATATTATCATTTTCAGTAAAAGTAAATACTTGTGTTTTATCTATATATCTAGTATAAGATAGTGAATATATAATTCTATCTGCATCTCTAAAAAATCTAGGTCTATAATCATCTTCTTCATGCTTTAATGTTATTGCTTTACTATCACTACAAGCATACTTAGATAATCTTTTATTACGCATTCTTTTATATATTATATCTTTTTTCATAAACCCTCCTATTTTTCAACTATACTTAAATCACCATTATCATTTACAACTATAAATGTACCTTGTTTTTCATATCCTAAGTCTTTATCATACTCCCAATTAATAGTAATGGCGTATGCACTATAATCTTTATCACTTATTTTATATGTAGTTTCCTTAGTATCAATACTAGTAATACTTTTTACTTTAGGCAATTCTTTTGTAGTCTTAATATATTTATACATTGTACTTGATGCATTTAAAACTAAATTATCTTTTAAATTACTATGTACATATTGTAATCCACCTATATCAGTATTATCATCCTTGTTATCAAGGGTATAGAAATCTATAACAAATAATTTAACAATAGTCTCTGCATATTCCTTATTATCAACTGGACTAGTTTCTAATATAGTTCTTAATTTCTCAAAATTTTCTTTATATAAATTACTATCTCTTTTATATAATATATATTTATTATTTATATTTTCTATTCCTTCATCCTTGTTCTTCTTAGAAGGTATTGCTACAAATATAGCATAAATTGCTATTAACACAACTACTACTAACATAATTATTCTTATTATCTTCTTTATTTTATTTATTTCATTTATCTTTTCCATAAGGTCCTCCTATTAATGTAATTATATCACCTATACAACAAAAAAAGCAACTTTACTTGTTGCTTTCTTAAGAATAACAAGGAGAATATTGTAGCCTTTTTGGATGAATATTCATCCATTAATATTATTTACATTATTTCCTTTATCTATACCTGCATTTATTATAAGTCCAATAGTGAATAAGTATGCTAAAAAGTATACCCACATTAGTAGTATGATTATATTAGAGATACTTCCATAAAGTATGTCATAGTGAACTACATTGTTAACCCAAAATGAGTAAAATTGTGTAATAATCATCCACATTAATGTTGTAAATAATGAACCTCTTGTTACTGATTTAGAAGAAATTTCTCTACTTGGTGCGATTGTATAGATAAGTTTAATATTAAAATATATTAATATAAATGATAATGGGTATTTTAATATTAAATATATAACTGTTAACTCATTTGTTACTTTAGCAAATATTTTTAAACTAATAATTAAATTAAATATCTTATCACCAAATGCTGGTACGATTAACATAAACATAATTAGTGTTAGTAGTAAAAATATCATTACAATCGATTTAATACGCTTTGCGATAGCGTTTTTACTCCTTACCTCATATATTACGTCAGATGCGGTAATAACGGCATAGGCTCCAGTTGACGCTAACCAAAGGGCTGCTATTAAGAATGTTAAAATACTTAAGTCAAAACCTCTACCATTTATAAGTGGTAGTAAAAGAGTACTAACACCTTCTGGGAAAGAAATTTTTATAAACTCAGTTATGGAATCTAAAGATATTTGAAAAGTAGATGCAATTACGGCAATTAAAACGATAACTGGAATAATTGTCATGACAAAAGAAAACGCAAGTTGTCCTGGTAAAATAGACATAACTGGTTTTCTTGTTATTTCATATATATTTTTAATATAATTAAGCAACTTAGTTAATACAAATTCTCTTTTTTTCTTTATATTTTTAATCATTTGTCTTTTTCCTTGCTACTTTTATTTTCCTTAATTTCTAAAATAGCATCATTTACTGCATCTTCAATTAATTTAATATCATCGAGTATCATACTATAACCCAAAGTAGCTCCCTTTTCATGTGGTAAATCTTTCATTAATTTATATAATTTTCTCATGTATAGAACAACTTGGTCCTCATTATAACCAACCATATAAATCATAAATTCATTACCATCAGTTCTAATAATATCTGTATTCTTTAATTGATTACTAATCAATATATTAGCAGCAGCCTTAATAACTTCATCACCCTCTTGGTAACCAAGTTCATTATTAATTTCCTTTAAATCATTTAAATCAACGATTATTATAGATTGAGGATATACTTTATTATTATCCCATTTATCTAAATTATAATTTAAATAATTTCTATTCTTTAAAGAAGTAAGTGGATCTATAAACTTAGACTTTTCTTCATTAACCTTAACCTTCTTATCTTTAGACTTTCTATACATTGCATACACAATTACTAGTATAGCAGCAACTATTACATAATAAGTTATTGAAATACCTTCAAATATATTTATACTTGATAATTTTGATAAACCATTATTTTTAACCTCAGTAGAGTTTACATTTAACAAATAATAATTAAATGCATCAGTAAATGTATTATTTACATTATCTCTTTTAATTAAGTAATTATAATTCAAATTAACCGTACCATCATATACTATGTAATAATCTTTTAACTTAGTATTTTTATAAAAATTATAAGTATTAATATCAAGCAATATTAATCCAGCTTTATTCTTAACTAAATTATTAACATTATTAAATGTCTTTATAGTAGCCTTAGTATTATTATTAATATAATTAGTAAGAGTAGTGTCTTTTAATGCATACAATTCAACATCTTTTAAACTAGCAAAAGAATCGATTACTACATTATTATTTATATTACTTAATATTACATAAGTACTCTTATATACATTTATTGTTTGATTACTAGTAGAAGAATCTAAATCATAGTAATTAAACATAATATCTACATTACCCTTATCATAAGCATCCTTTAATGCTTTTAGAGAATTATATTTCTTATATTGAATTAATACACCAGAGAACTTTTCAAATCCACTTAAGAATTCATAATTTAAACCTTTATCATTTGAAATATCATATGGAATATTCTCTACATAACCATATATATATTTCTTTCCTAAAAATGAAGATTTAGTCTTCTCATCTATATTTTTAATCTTATAATAATATTCATTTATATTCTTAGAATACATTCTACTAAAATTATTCTTATACCATTTACTATATACTTTAGTAAATATATCATTTAACTTATTAGAATTAATATTTAAAGAAAGTGTATATTTATCAGATAAATTAGATAAAATTTTAACTATATAATAATCATTACTAACTATTTCCTTTAAATATCTATTCTTAGGAACAATAATATAATTAACTTCATCCTTAGAAAAAGCCTCAAATAATGCATTATCATCTTCATAATTAGTAAATGTCAAACTATTACCCATTGCCATATATTCAGTAATACTAGTTAAATTAGAACTAAGTACACCAATTTTATAATCTTCTAATGAAGAAAAATCATATATTGCTTTATTTTGTTTACTAACAATTACATAATTATCATTATAGAATAACAAATCATTTCTACCAATATCATCCTTTTCATCAACTATTCTAAACAAATAATTAGAAGTTGGAGGATTAGATATAGAATAAGAAACCCTATTCAAAGATAACCCAGTTTCAGCCTCAAAATAATCTAAAAAAGATAAAAATATACCATTCTCATCCGAAAATATAGGTAAATTATTCATAATATAAATATCAATCATACTATTCTTATTTTCTTCTACCCATTTCTTCTCAGATAAAGTTAATTCCTTACTATTAGAATTTAACCTAATTCCTAAAATAATACCACCAATTACTACTATCAAAATAGCAAGCACAATAACAAATAACTTCTTATTTTTCTTTTTCATCTTCTGTTACCTCTTCTTTAACAATACTATCACTAGAATAAGACACCTCAGTATTCTTATAATGCTTAGATGCAATCATATTATAGTTTGCCTTCTCATTATTTATATATACCTCAAAATCATAAAAATCAACATATTCCTTATCAAACTTCTCAATAATCAAAGGAACAAATTCCTTCATCTTATCAATACTATCATCCTTACTATTTAAAGTAATATATATCTTAATAATCTTACCTTGAACCCTAATACTACTCTCACAATCCTTAGACTTCTTAATAAAATCCATTATATTATTCTTAATCTCATCTGTAAGAGGCACTTTATCTATACCCTCTAATCTATCACCATAAAATGTATTCTTATCCTCAGGTGATACATATGCTTTTACCGCTAAAGCAGCAAATACCATTACTATAACAAATACTGCAATAATTATATAGAGCCTAAACTTTAAAATAGAATTCCAAACTTTCTTCATTTTATCACTCCTTGACTATTTAATATTATACTATAAATTTACAATATATTCAAATATTATTACAAAATAAAAACAGCGTAGATAATACGCCATTTAAATGAATTAGTTTATTACACATGAAACTGTAACATTACTTGGAAAACTATAACTTTGATCTTCCATAATTGGGTTACCATCAAATACCTCACAACCAAGAATTACTGGTGTATCAGGAAATGTAATTGAAGTTATTTTGTTGTTTTTAAAGGCTTCATGTCCTATTCCGGTAACACTACTTGGAATTGTTACATTTGTTAATTTGTTTCCTTCAAATGCACTTACACCTATACTTGTTACGGTATTTGGAATAATAACTGAAGTTATTTTGTTATCTGCAAAAGCATAATTACCAATTCCAGTAATACTTGATGGGATTTCTACATTTGTTAATTTATTATTTGCAAATGCAGAATTTCCTATTAAAGTAACACTACTAGGAATTGTTACATTTGTTAATTTGTTTCCTTTAAATGCCTTTACACCTATACTTGTTATAGTATTTGGAATAATAACTGAAGTTATGCCTAAACCTAAGCCTGTATTACTATCAAAAAATGCATTACCTCCAATAGCAACAACTGTCTTGCCATCTATTTGTGATGGTATTACTACATCAGTTCCTCCTTCTATATTATAACCAGTTATTGATATACCATCTTTTGTTTCTATTCTTAATCCTACTGTCTCATAATCACTTGATGGTATCGCACCAACTACAACTAAATCTTTTAACGAACCAGTAGATTCACCAATTGTTATTGAACCTTCAGTACACAACGTTGTTGCTTGTTCTTCAGTTAAATGCTTTGTTTGAATATAACTCTTGCACTTATTCGCATCTTCAACAATAACGTTAGTTACTATAGTAGTGTCCTCATATGTAAAATAAGATGCATTTGTTGAACAATCACTTGATACAGTTGCACTATTCTTATTTGCATTACATACAGCCATACCTTCAAACTTACCCTTTCCTACTATTGTTACTTTAGCATTTCCCTTATCATCAAAAGTAATATTACAACTTTCATAGTCAGCATTACTTATCTTAGCAACATCACTACATTTTATTGTACTTGAATTATCTAATACTTGATTTTCAGTATATTTCTTTTCAGCCTGACTTGCTATTAACTTTGCTGTTGTTTCTAATGATGACTCCTTAGAATTTTTAATTACATCACTTATTTTAGGCATTGCAATAATTAATATAACTGCAAGAATAACTATTACTGCAAGTAATTCCACTAAAGTAAAACCCTTCTTTTTCTTCATAAATTCCTCCTCTATTATACAAGGTTATTATACTATACACCCCCCCCCCATTTGACAATGGGAAAGGGTGTAAATCAGACATAGCTTTACATATAATTTGCAAATTAATATACAAAACTACATAATCTTTAACATATAAATTTATAAAAATATAGTATAAACTATTTAAGCCCAAGAATACACAAAAAAAGAAAATAGTTTACTTTCTATTTTCTAATTCTTTTAATAATATATCATTAGCAAGCACTGGATTTGCTTGTCCTTTAGTTTCTTTCATAATTTGTCCCATTAAGAACTTAATACTTCTATCAAGACCATTTTTATAATCTAATACTGCTTTTTCATTATTATTTAATATATCAATAATTAAAGTTCTTAATGAATTTTCATCACTAATTTGCTTTAACCCTTTATTACTTATAATCGTATCAACTAATGTACCATTTTCTATTATCTCAGGTAATATTTCCTTAGCAATCTTTGAAGATATTTCATTACTATCTAATTTATTAATTAGAACACTAAGGTTTTCTTTAGTAATCTTAGTATCACTTAATTTAATATATTTTTTATTTAAATATGATAATATATCACCAGTTAATATATTCGCACTTATTACTGGATTTACATTCATATCTATTAATTCATTTAAAAATATACTTAATTCTCTATTTTGAATTAAAGATTTAATTGCTATTTCATTAATATTTAAATTTCTATATTTATCTTTTAATTCATTAGGTAACATCGGAATAGTCTTTTTAATAGACATAATCCATTCACTATCTAGTATTACTTTAGGAATATCTGGTTCAGGAAAATATCTATAATCATTACCAGTTTCCTTTACTCTCATTAATATAGTAGTACCTGTTTTTTCATCCCATCGTCTAGTTTCTTCTCTTAATATATCACCATTATTAATCATTTCAGTCTGTCTTTTTATTTCATATAATATACTATCTTTTACAGCAGAAATACTTCCAATGTTCTTAACCTCAATCTTAGTGCCTAATTTATCACTATCACTTAAAGAAATATTTAAGTCACATCTCATACTACCTTCTTCAATCTTAACATCAGATACTCCAGAATAAAGAAGCATCTCTCTTAAATTTTCTAAATATAAAACTGCTTCTTTTTCATTAGAAATACAAGGTTTAGTAACTATTTCAATTAAAGGTATACCTGCTCTATTAAAGTTAAGTAATGTATGATCTTGTTCATGTATACTTTTACAAGTATCTTCTTCCATATGTATTTCTTCTATTTCAATATTTTTATCTATTCCATCATAAGAAACACTTACATATCCATTTCTTCCTATTGGAGTATTAAATTGTGTAATCTGATAGTTCTTAGGATTATCTGGATAAAAATAATTCTTTCTATCAAAAAACATTTCACCAGTAATATCACAATTTAAAACAAGTGCACATTTAATACCTAAATCAAGTAATCCTTTATTTAATGTAGGTAATGTTCCTGGATAACCTAAATCAATAACATTAGCCATCTTATTAGGTACTTCTCCATAAGTATTTGCTGAAGGAGAAAATGCTTTACTATTAGTCTTTAACTCACAATGTACTTCTATTCCAATCGTAGGTTTTAACATAATTTACCTCCTTCTTTTTCAATATAACTTGCAAATTTATATATCTTAGCCTCATCAAATTTATTACCAATTATTTGAAGTCCAATAGGTTTTTTATCACCAATATTCATAGACATTGAAGGAAGTCCAGCCATATTGACTGGTATTGTTAATAAATCATCAGAAAAACTCTTAATCGCATCAGTTGTTTGACATCCAAAAGAATACGCAAAATCTGTAGTAGTTGGTCCGATAATCAAATCATAATTAGATAAAATATTATTAAAACTATCACTAATATTCTTCCTTATTTTTAAAGCCTTATAGTAATAAGTCTTAGCATTCTTACCACTTAATACATAAGAACCAATCATAAGTCTTCTCTTTACTTCCGCACCAAATCCTTCACTTCTTGTATATTTATATAATTCATCAATATTATCAACTTTCTTATCAGTTACATATCCATATCTAACTCCATCATATCTTGCTAAGTTAGAAGATGCTTCCGCTAAAGCAATAATTTGATACAAAGGCACAGAATACTCTATATATTTAATATCTACATAATCAACTATTACACCTTTTGATTTTATAAATTCTATTATTTCAAGTACTCTATTTTTTATTTCAGGATTAATTACATCACTAACATAAAACTTAGGTACTGCTATTTTCATACCAGATATATCTTCACCTATTAACCTAGTAAAATCTTCATTAGTTTCACTACTAGTTAAATCATTTTCATCTAATCCACATATTGCATTTAATAAAAGTGCATTTTCATATACATTTCTTGATATTGGTCCAATTTGGTCAAGTGATGATGCGAACGCTACTAAACCATATCTAGATACTCTTCCATAAGTTGGTTTTAATCCAACAAGTCCATTAAATGCTGATGGTTGTCTAATTGAACCACCTGTATCAGACCCTAAACTAAATGGTACACAACCAAGTTTAACTGATACTGCTGAACCACCTGATGAACCACCTGATACCTTTGTCTTATCAACTGCATTTAATACAGGCCCAAAATAACTAGTCTCATTAGATGAACCCATTGCAAACTCATCCATATTAGTTTTACCAATAATAATCATATTCGCATCTTTAATCTTCTTAACTACAGTCGCATCATATACAGGTACAAAATTAGATAATATCTTAGATGCACAAGTAGTTCTTAAATCCTTAGTACATATATTATCTTTTATAGCAATAGGTATACCAAATAATATATTGTCAACTTCTTTATCCTCAAGTTCCTTTGCTCTTTTTATTGCTTCTTCTTTATTCAAAGTTATAAAAGCATTATACTCTTTATTACTCTCAATTAATTCAAAACTCTCTAATACTAAATCTAATGGTTTAATCTTCTTACTCTTTAATAATTCATTAATCTCTTTAATAGATAAACTCAAATACTTACTCATTTACAAACCTCTTAATTTGTATATAATTACCATTAGTTTTAGGAGCATTAGATAATACATCATCCTTAGACTTCTTAGGAACATCTTCCCTATATTTATTAATATTACTTGAAGGACTAATCATTATATCATCATCTATAATTTCAACCTCATTAATCTTATTAATTTCATTCATAATTGCTTCTAATTGACCTTTATACATTTCAATCTCATTATCATCAATAGAAACTCTTGCTAAATGCGCTACTTTAAGCACTTCTTCATTTGTCATAAAATCACTTCCAGTCTATAGTATACCATATTTTTATACCATTTGTACAATATCACATATTCCATTTTTAAAATAAATTAATAAATATATAAAACAAAATATTAGAAATAATAAAAGATACTAAAACACTAATAAATAATAGTAAAATTATTTGAAACATATTTTGAAATAGTATTTGTTTTTTAGAAAATCCTAAATATTTTTCTAAAGTTTTAAACTCATAATCATCCTTAATGATATTTCTAAAAGTAATAATTATTATGAATATACTTATAAATACTATAAACATATTTATATATTTCAAACTAGTAATTATCTTTTCAATATTCATATAATAATTATTTTCTTTTTCACTACTAAATTTACTCTTTAACAAAACAGTAGAATTATAATCTTCATCTTTTATTTTAGATACTAAATCATCTATTTCTTTTGTATTTAAAAGAGATAATTTATATGAATATAAGATATTATTACTACTTAGATTTTCATAATAATCATTAGAGATACCTACCTCATAAAATATAGAATTATATTTTGAAACAATATTACCTTCTAAATCATCTATATCAAATGGCATACCTAGTTTTATTTCATTATTATTTAAAGTTTTATCCTTTTTTACAATAACTAACCCATTTGCAATACCATCACATATTAAACTTATATCATCCCACTCATAATTATAAAATGCATTTAACTCACTCGGTTTAACTAATAAAATTTCTTCTATTTCATCTACAGATTTATTATTTCTAATTTCTTTATAATAATCATTACTACTTACTATTAACAAACTATAATTATTTTTATATGTATCCTTTAACTTATTATCAAAATAATTTGTAAACAATGATAGAATGAATATTAAAGAAAATATTATAGATAACACTATTAAATATATCCTTGTTGTTCTTTTTCTAAAAAATCTCTTATAATTGAGCATAATTATTCCTACTAAATATTTCTTTAATATATAAAATTACTATAATACTAGATGACATAATAACAACAAAAGATAGAAGTATTGGAAATAGATTTATACTTATATTTATAATTGAATAATTTATTGCATACAACAAAGTATTTTTTATTATGATATAAATTATTAAAAAAGCAACAAAACCAATAATGTATGCAATTAAATTCATTATAATATTTTGAATTAAAAATAAATTATTTAAATCTTTCTTGGTAAACCCCATAAATTTCATAACATCAATATTTTTATTTTCATCTATAACTCTTTTTTTCATGTATGAAATTGCCAAAAAGAAAGTCACAACTAAAATTACGTTTAACAATACTAAACATGAAACTCTAATTAAAGAAATCAAACCAGTATCAAAACCCGCAACAGTTTCAATTGTATAAGCATCACTTACAATTTCAAGTTTTTTTATTTCATTTTTTACAAATTCTATGTTTTTAGTATCATCAACTACTACGGAAGTTGCATATAGAGTATCTTTTTCTAATGGATTTACAAAATCAGAAATTTCTTTAATATCATCTTTAGAAATATAACAATCATTATTAAATCTTATTTCATTTTTAGTATCATAAAACCCAATTATTTTAAATTCTTTTGTTATATCTTTGTTACTAGATTTATTCCTAAATTTTACAGAAAAAGTTTTATCAATTAAATTTTCATAACTTATTACATAGTTTTTATTTATTTTATATTCATTAACTTTACTATCAGGAAAAAATTCAATTGGACATATAGCAACATTTCTTTCATTTTCTAAAATATTTCTTCCCTTAACAATAGTTGGCTGTAATGTATTGTCAGAATACATTAGATTAATTCCACCATCTAAGTTATCGGTCTTAAAACTACTTTCATAAGAAGATATTACATTATACTTAGAATTATATATTGTTTGAACATGGTCAATTTTACTTATTTCTTCTATAGATGTATCACTAATAGGCAATGACAATGTTCTAAAATCTCTATCACCAATCATAACAACTTTTACATAATTTAATACATTTGAATAAAAAGTTAAGGCCACCAAAAGAATTAAACTACAAAAAGAAATAATTATTATATAAGACATATTCTTCTTATTTCTAAATATCTTTTTAAAATCATAGAACAAATAATCTTTTATTTTCATAAATTACCTCTTTTAATACTTTTATTTTCAATGTAATATATTTCATCAGCATATTTTTTTATATTTTCACTATGACTTACAACTATAACGCATTTTCCACTTTTTGATATTTCTTTTAATTTTTCAAAAATAATTTTCTCATTTTTCTTATCCAAATTCCCTGTTGGTTCATCCGCAAGAATTATTGTAGGGTCGTTAGCAAGTGCTCTTGCAATCGCAACTCTTTGCTCTTCACCACCTGATAATTGTTGTGGGAAATGATTAACCCTATCTTCTAACTTAACACTTTTAAGTAACTCCAATGACCTTTCTTTTTTATTTTTAATACTTTTATTTATTAACATTGGAAGCATAACATTTTCGTATGCTTTTAAATTTGTATCTAAGTAAATATTTTGAAAAATAAATCCGATATTTTTCATTCTAATTTTGCAAATTTCTTCTTCACTAATTGCTTTTAAATTTTTATCATAAATTATATAATCACCTGTATCAAAAATATCAACAAGACCCAATATGTTTATTAAAGTACTTTTACCACTACCACTTTCACCCATAATAGCATATAATTTACCACTATAAAATTTAACATTTATATTAGACAATATTTCTAACTTTTCATTTCCAACTTTATATGACTTACACACATTTTTTAAACTAATTACTTCATTATTTTTACTCATAGTATACCTCTAAATTCATTGTAGCATATATCTTATGAGAAGTAAATTTTAGACAAAACAAAAAAAGACTTGATTGTCTTTTTTATGCTACACTCATTATAATTAAGTATGCTAGTAATAAAATCAATGATTCAATTGCTAGAACAACAACAACTGGAACATTAGTATCAAGCATATCAGTCTTTGCTGGTGCTTTAGCAACTACTTTTTCAGTTACTACTGTTTTCTTTGCTGGTGCTTTTTTAGCAGGAGCTTTTTTTACAGTAGTTGTTTTAGCAGCAGTCTTTTTAACAGGTGCTTTCTTAGTAGTAGTCTTCTTCGCAGTTGAAGTCTTTTTAGTAGTACTATTTGTAGC
The DNA here is from genome assembly GCA_934130375.1 of uncultured Bacilli bacterium. GTDB lineage: Bacteria > Bacillota_I > Bacilli_A > RF39 > UBA660 > CAG-1193. The sequence continues at coordinate 84,804 of CAKOXW010000003.1, read as the reverse complement.
CATAATTTCACTCCCTCTTTATTATATTTCACAAATAGTATAACATAATTTTTTAAGAAGTAAAAGGTTTTTTAATTTTTATTTTTTCTAAGTCTTAAAATACTACTTAATCTTGTTGCTCTTAACACCTGATTGTCAACTACTGCATATGAAATATCAAGATTTAACAAGTTACCATTATTAAACATAATTATAGTACTATCTTCATGTCTCTTATAATTTTTTAAATTATTTAATGAAATCCATGCACAATTAACTATTCTTGGAGAAGAGGTCGGAAAAAATATTATTTCACTTGCTTCCTCAATTATTATTGGAGCCTTATACTTCGCACCAATTAAATTCTTAGTACCAATCAATCTTCCTTCATAAGAACTACCAAAATACTCACAACTATTAGAAATTATCTCCATAGAATTTTTATCTACAATAAAATTTCTTCTACACTCTACTATCTTAGTTCTTTCCTCTCCAAGTGGTATAATTGCTAAAGTTTCGTTATTAATTTCGTAATCAAACATAAAACACCTCCAAACAAAAAATAACGTCTTTTAAAATAACAAGTCTATTAGTCGAAATATGATGTAATTTGTAGAACTCATATTAAACTAATAAAAAATAATTAGAATTCATCTAATTATCACTAATATCAAGGTTTCAACACACAATTTAATTATAACAAATATTGATTTTTATTACAATATCATTTAAATATTTCTTAATATTTCAGTTTACTATAAAAAAAATTGACAAAAAGTCAATTTTAGTTTTATTCATCAAAGAAGAAATCGTCAAAGAATTGATCATCAGTTACATCTTCATCCTCAATATTCTTAATCATTTTATTTATATCAGAATTTACTTTAACTGCATTATTTAAATCAGGTTCAACAATTTGTTTTAATTTATCATTGTCGTATTCCTGTTTATTATCTAAATTATCAAGTTCATTAAAGTTAACTTTAGGAATAACATTTTCTTTAACTTGAGTATCTATTTTCTTATTATTTTCTTCATCTTCTTTTTCAAGTTCAGCTATCTTAGCATCTATCTTTTTAATTAATTCATCAACATCAAATTCATCCTTGCTATTATTACCACCCGGCATAATATTTTTATTTGCATTTGGTCCGAAAGGGGGCATTGGTCTTGGGAATTGTCTTTCACTTGTTCTAGGTGTTTGCATAAATGGATTAAATCCTGGACCAATAGTATCCTTTTTATTTTCCTTAACAAATTCTTTTAAATCAAATGTATTAATGGCTTGTTTTTCTCTTTGTGGATATACTCCTTTTGGATACTCAGGAATGTTCCAGTTATATTCATTAACACCCTTTAATTTAGTTTTAAATGGGTCTTGCCTTTGTTTCTTTATAATTGCATCTTTAAAAGCAAGTTTTTGTAAATCACTAACGGTAATTAAAGGTCTTGTTTCATCTGGTTTATCTTTCTTACCTTTAACCTTTATTTCACCACATAGTTTACTAATTTCTTCAAGTGCATTTAACTCACTACTTAACAAATAAATCATATTTGTACAGTTACCTTTTATAGTTTCTGCATTATCTTTACCATAAACTTGATTTAATTGTGCAAAGTTCTGAATAATTAAATTAAATCTAATTTGTCTAGAACGTGCCGCAGTTATCATAGTAGTTACATCTTTTAATTCAGGCATATTAGCAAATTCATCAAGTATAAAATTAGTTCTTACATTTAACTTACCACCTGCTTCTTGAGCAACATCTATTAAACTTTCATAACATTGTTTTACAAATATAGTAGTTAGAGCATGATATGTTTTCTTTTCATCTTGTACAATCAAGAACACAGCAGTTTTCTTCCTACCAATATCACGCATATCAAAATCACTTTTAGATAACATCTCTGATAAATTCTCAGCCATAGCAAAAATATTAATCTTTTGTCTAAATACAGATATAATACTACCTTTTGTATCGTTAGGAGCATCAATTGTACCAGCAGCATTTAAATATGCAGGATTAGTAGATTCTTTTGATTTAAAATATTCCTTAGCAAATGTAGATGCGCCAAACTTTTCCTCACCTACAGTAAGCATTTGTATTATAGAATTAATGTTGATATATTTTTCATCAGCATCTTGGAATAAACCTTGCGCAAGTGCAACAAAGTAATCTGCTGAAGTATTTTGCCAAAACGGATCATCTGTTTTTTCATCGTGCAAAATATTTATAGCAAGGTCTCTTAATAATTCATTAGATTTATCATGATTCCCTTCTTTATATAATTTATAAGGAAGTGATAATGGGTTCCACATATTTCCTTTTTGAGGATTACGGAAATTTAAAAGAACAATCTTATAACCTCTTGCCTTTAAAAATTCAGAACTCTCTTCAAAAATTTCGCCCTTAGGGTCAGTGATAACCATTGATTCATCATGCTTTGCTAAAATATGAACAAGAGGTTTAACTACACAATAAGTTTTACCACTACCAGTAGAACCAATTATTAATGAGTGAGATTCCCCATCATCAACCCATACTTTATCTTTTTCAGCATAAAGAGGAACACCTGCATACTCATAATCAGGGTCACTTTCTTTTATTTCTTTAACACCAATTGCCTTTTTAATATCATCTACTTTAGCCCATTTAGCGTAACCCCCAGATGCTTTTTTCTCTTTAGAAATACCAATACCTTTTTCTCTATCAAAAAAGTATGAAGAAACAAGCATGATTATCGCACCAAGCGCAATAAGAAAAAATAGTAATGTTCCAAAAATATTCTCAGGTGATAAACCAGGGAATGGATTAAAACCAACTAATCTTCCTGTTCTTGATAGACTAGTAATGTTACCAACACCAACAGCAATCATGTAAAATAGAAATATTGTAAACAATACAAAATAAAGTATATCTTTAGCATCTGCTCTAAATTTTAGTTTCATAGCATCACTTCTTTCTCTTATTATTATATCATAAAGTAACTAAATACTATTATAATTTGTAGCATCCATAAATAAATTTTTTGGATTATATCTTTCTTTAGTTTGTTCATTCCAAAGTGCAAAATGAAGATGCACTCCAGATGTAATACCAGTATCACCCATAATTGCAATTACAGAACCAGTAGTAATAGTATCACCTGGTGACACAAGTATTTGACTAAGGTGGGCATATTGTGAAATATAAGTTGTGCCGTCGGATGTTATATGTCTTATTTCAATTATATTACCGCCTTCTTTTTCCTTATAAGTCCTAACAACTACACCATTACCTGCAGCATATATTTGCTTATCACTTGCAACCATATCTATACCATTATGATTACCCGCAAACAAACCATCTCTTTTACCATATGGAGACGTAATACTATAACTTCCTTTTAAAGGAGTATCCAACTTGATATTAGAATCATATAATAATTCTCTAGGAACATTACCAGCACTTACTTCATTATGCTCTCTATCTCTAATTGTATTATATAACTTATATTGACTTTGCATTTTTAACATTATTATATTAATACTGTCATCAACATCAAAATTTTTAAATAAATCTTTCAATAAGTCGGTGTCTTCTCTAATCCTATCAAAGTAACCAGCCTCATCATATTCATAATGCTTTTCAATTAAAGTCATACCAACTGTATCCGGCCCACACTCTGCTTCAATTCCAACACCGTTACTACCATATGAAGGAACTTTTTGATATTGTCCATCCCCCGCATCAATACAATCGTAGTAATTAATAATTAATATAAATTGTTTCATAGCAAGATCAAAACCATAATCCAATCTTTTTAACATTGCTTCTGTAATTGTAGGATTATAATCAGAATCAACATTTGTATTTAAATTTTCACTATCCATTGCAATTGTTGATACAAATAATGGAATATTCATATATAAATTTGTTTCCTCATAAACCTCTTGATTAATTTCTTCAATTTTTTTAAGCATAACATCCATATTACTACCAAAAAAACCATGAGTTAATAAATTTTTAATTTTTTCTAAAAGTGAAGAATCACCATTAGAAGCACTTGAAATTTTTTTACAAGTTTCAGAATCAACAATTGAACAATCTAACTGAGAAATTGTAGAATCAGTTGGATAAATGTATAATAGCATTATAATTGGTACAATAAAAAATACCATTCCACAACATAATACAAGACATCCAATTATGTATTTTGAAGCATCCTTTTTTAATTCTTTTGTTGCATTATTATAATCTTCATCCTCATCATTTTCATCTTCATCTTGCTTAGCATTATTAATACTATTATCTAATCTATTATTTTTTGCACTTTTCTTATCTTTATCACTTAATGTTTCCGATGATTTTTTCAATCCTTCTTTAGAAGTTTCAGAATCCATAGGAATAGAAGAATTAGACAATGGATTTGCATCAATTGAACTTGATGGATTTACATTTTTTGGCATACTTGCACCAGTATTATTTAAATATGGTGCATTACCTGCAGTAGTTCCGTTAGAAAGTGTTCCAGCACTACTAACACCTTTTATAGTATTAGTGGCGTTGGATGCTCCACTTATAGAAGATGTTCCACCTGCAGCCATAGCACCTGTAGAAGCTGTAGCACCAGCAGAAGCACTAGATGCCGCAGCCGCACTTGAGGCAGCGGCTGCTCCACCAGCAGCAGATGCACCACCTGTAGAAGCAGCTGCACCAGCAACAACTAATGGGGCAGCATTTAGTAGCACACTACTATTTTTATCTAAAATAAATGTCAATATAGCAAAAAGAGCAAATAAAATTTGCTTTTTATTCTTAGAAACTAATTTTGCAATTGTTTTTATTTCCTCTTTCATACTATTAAATTATAAACCTCCGCCGTCTCCAAATGACTCTAATTCTTCAGGAGTAACAGTAACATTCATTCTTACTCTTCTATTTCCACAAACGAATAATGCTTCTCCTTGACTATATCTTTTTATACTTTCTTTTTCATTATCATTTAAATCTATTAACAATGATAAATCTTCAACAGCCTGTTTCTTAAGACCCATAACCAAGTAATAAGAAGCATTATCAAATATTGCTTTACCTTGTGTTATTACCGCAGGATCACAGAAATCACTAGGTTGCTGTGTAATAATAATTGAACCTGTATTATATTTTCTCGCTCTTCTTTGTACCTGTGCTAAGAAATCAGCACCTAATGCGTTATTCGCACCTAATAATACATGTGCTTCATCAACACACAATACTGTATTTTCATTTTTATCTAAGCATAAACTCCAAGCATACTTAAGTACATTAAAGAATAAAGCATTTCTAATATTAACTTCAGAATTCATAAGTTCTTTTATATTAAATACTATAAAATGTGTATTACCTGTAATAGTTGTGTGACCATCAAAATAATATTTTAATTCTTTTGTTAGGGGTCTTATCTTTATTTCAAGTCTCTCCATTATATCTTGTTCATTAGTTTTATCCATATATTGAGATAATCTTCCTCTTATAGTTGCATAAACATCTGAGAAAGTTGGATAATCAGTAGATGATAACCTACTAAAATCTGTATTAAAATCTATACCAAATCTCTTATATGTATCTTGAACTACTTCACTAAATAATGTAAGTAAATCTTCAGTAATTGATGGGTCATAATATTTCATAAATGCTTTTAGGAATTGTAATGATTTAGTTAAAACTGTATAACCTAATCCTTGTTTAATTTCATCTTCATCAGCATCTATTACAATTTCAAGTGGATTTATCATACCAAATTCTCCACCCTTACCTAAATCAACGAAATTACCATCATATAATCTAGTCATTTCTGATAATTCACCTTCAGGATCTATTGCAACAATTTGATAATCATTTCTAATATGTCCTCTTAAAATTAGTTTAGCACTCGTAGATTTACCAGAACCAGATGTACCTAATATTATAAGGTTAGCATTATTTCTATTATTTTCTTTTCTAACTTGGTACAAAAACTGATTGAATAAAATTACACCACCAGAAAAGTCTACACCAAGTAAAGTTGATAAACCTTCATCTTTAATACTATCGAATATAAATGGATACATTGCAGCGATAGTTGGAGATGGAATAGGTGTTCCTATTCTACTTTCAAGTTCAGATATTTCTCTTGTGCGTGGGAATATTGGAAGCATAGATTTCAATATTTTTTCTTGTTCAAATCTAAGAGAAATTGCTCTCATATTCATGGCTTCCATGTAATTTTTTACTGTAATCTTTTTATTATTTAACTCTTCCTCACTATTAGCAGTAATTAATATATGCATTTGAAAGTCGAATATTTGACTTTGATTGGCAGCAAGTTGAGATACAAAATATTCCAGTGACTCAACATCTTGCCTGTATCTCTCTTTATTAGTTTTATCATGTTCTTCTTGATATTTTTGTCTTAATTCAGCAACTTGTTTATTAATCATTTTTTGCAAACTAGAAAATGGTACAGGAATATGTTTAATAACAAGTTTAATACCTGGCATGCTAGTTAATGAAGATAAATAACCTTCACCAATTAATCTTGGATAAGAAATAACTGTAAGAATAGTGCAATATTTATCACTCATTACAAAATTATTTGGTCTAAATTCAATGCCCTTAGGCGCCAATTCTGATTTAATGCTCATACTTCATCACCGTCCCAAACTGAGTTCTTGTTCCTCCATTAAGGAAGTTTTCAATCAATGTTCTTAAATCTTCATTTGTTGCTTGTGAAGCATTTAATCCACTTGAAGCAAATCCATTGATTAAAGTTCTCAATTTTTTATTAATAAGTTCTGGGTTCTTCTCTCTAAATAACATGTAGTACTCAGTATCAACTACATTATTTGCCATAAAAGAATTACCTTTATTAATATCTTGATTAATTAATTTTCTTAGTTTTGGTTTTTGAATATTATTATATAAAAGTTGCAATTGTGATTGATAAATAGATATATCAACAACACGATCTGATACAATTAACCAAAATTCAAAATCAATTGTATTGTAGAAATTGTTTAAACTTCTAATAATATTTTGCTGAGAATCTTCATCCAATATAAATATGTTACGTGGAGTTATTTTAACACCTGCAACCTTTTCATTATTATCGAGAATAATTATATCATTAACAATATTTTTAACCGGAAACCAGCCCTCAGTAAACTTATTTCCTCTCTTTTGACTGCTCATAAAAACACCAACCTCTCCATTTGTATATAGTTTGATTACTATAGAAATTTAGTGCAGATGAAATAAATGTAATAACATTTCTATAGTTTGGAATAGGTGCGATTAAAAACGCACATATCAACGCAGGTAAAATGCATATTATTGCATTTGTCGTTTCATTAGCACCTATTGCAAGTAACAATATTAATGAACCAAAAGCCCCAACTCCAAATAACATCAAATCAGATCCAGTAAACATTCCAAATATTAGCTGTCCCTTTTTAGTATTAGCAGGAATTAAATATCCACCATTTATCATATGACCTCCTTAATTAATTGGTATTGCCTCCATTATTATTTTGATTAGCTTTAGCTTTTTTTGCTCTTTCTTCAGCTAATTTTCTTGCTGTAATATTACCTTCAGCAATCTTATATTCAGCATCAACTCTTTTATGTGCTTGTCCTTTTGCACCCTCTAAGAATTCTTTTAATCTAGCATCAGCATTATCAGCATCAACCTTAGCTTTTTTAGCATCATCTTTCATATCACCTATTGAGTTACCAAATACAGCAACAGCAGAATCAGCGTTTGTATCAGCGAATTCCTCATTTAATTGAATTGTATTAAAAGAACCAATTCTCGCAGTAGTTGATTTTGTTGCAAAATCTACCATTACATCAATCCTATCTTCATCAGTTTGAGCATTTGTAAATCTAGTAAATGTTGCATTATTACTTGCCTTTAAAGCATCAGCAAAAGCCTTATTATACTCTTTAACCAATTTAGATTCATCGTAACCTTTGACAGTATCTGCATTTACTCCTGTTGCTTTTGCAACAAATTGTATAGCATATTCACGGCCCTTAGTCTTATAATCTTCACCCGCTTGTTTAGCTAACATTGCAGCAAATTCATAAGATAAGTCCTCGGTAGTTTTTGTTGGGTCTTCTTGAAATCTAGAACCCATTTTTTCAACATTTTGAGCAGCCAACTCAATAATATATTTTTTTCTTCCATTATCATCTGTAATACTACTATACATTGATTGTTGAGCCGAAAAATTTTCTTGTGCAGTATCAAGTGTTCTTTGTACAACTTGTGCTTGGAAACTCTTTTCAGCTGCTGCATAACGTAAATTCATATATTCATCACCATAAGATAAATCTTTGTGTAATATCTCATCCCTTACAAGACCACCTTGTGCCTTCTTAGCAGCATTGGCTAATTGAGCATCATTTTGAACAGGTCTTCCATAACTACGCCCACTAACATTTCCAGTATTATTAATCATCTCTTTAACCTTAGCATCATTATTCTTACCTAATTCTTCTGTGCTTGCAGACTTAGCTTTATCAATTGTACCGACTTGTCTTTCGAGATTCTCAACTCTTCTATCCTTATCTTTATCAACTTTATAACCTAAATTTTTATAAGTATCATCCACTGCACCAACACCTGCGCCTACCATTCCTGTCCAATAACCAAGACCAGTCTTCTTAGCAGCAGCAACCATTTTATTACCACTGGACCAAGCACCTTTAACAACGTTTTTAAATACAGGCTGTCCTGTCCTTTTAGCAACAACCGCATTACTTATGCCACCAATAGCTGAACCAGTTATAAAGCCTAAACCTTGTTTAAACAAATCAGATGCAAATTTAGTATCACTGTCTTTTGATATTTCAGTGCCAAATAAATCATCAATAAATTTAGGTGCTGCTTTAATAAATGCTATAACAGCTAAAATATAAAATAACTTCTTTAATGGCTCTCCTCCATTAATTGATGACAAATTAAATGAATCTAATATTACTGATGCTAAAGCAAAAACAAATATTCTTACAAATAGTGACAAATATGTACTTATTACTTGTTTTACCCATTTAGCAAATAAACCTTTTTTTGCTGAGTTTGGATCTATATATGATACAATTGCAATTGGAGATAGCAATTCTAGAGTAAAAAATTTTATAGAACGATATGCAATATCTATCATCATTTTTATAAACGTCCAAAGAAGATAAAATCCCACTACAGTTGATATCAACCATACATATGATATTTGATAAAATGTACCGGATCCCATTGCCTTTTGTACAGCGCTTATAAAGCCTCCTAAAATAGGTACTCTTGAAATAACTTTTAAACCAATTGTTCTATCAAGAGCAAAATATAATTTTGTTAAAGACCAAACACCAAAAGATCTACCAGTTGATTGGAATAATTCGTCGTAAGCACTTTTTACATCTGCACTAACATTTGAATCGTCAGTTATATTAAAAAATACACTCCAAGTGGATAGTGAAATTTTTTCACCTAGATTTGAATAATTATCTGTCCCCTCATATCCATACAAAGATCTTTCAATTACTTTTTCTTCAATTACTTTCTTTTGAAAAATTCTTGCCTGATCAAATATGACCGGAACGACAGCAACTAGTATAAGAGATATTATAATATTTCTAATTATTTTACTAGCACCTGCTTCCTTGTCTTCAATTTTAGCAGGATCAACCAACATTTCTAACAATGAAAATGCAACTCTAAAAAACATAAACAATGCCATAAAAGAATAAATAGTTGTCGAAAAGTTTTGAACAAGAGTTTTAGTACTTGCTGAATCATTTAATAATGAATTGATGTCATATAATTCATACATTACCGAAAAAATGGCAGGTATCAAACTATATATAATTCCATCAAAGAAAAATGATAGATGTCGGAAAATATCCGATACTAATGAAACTTGTGAACCCAATGCAAATAAATTGCCAAAAAACATAAATGTCACTTCCTTTATACATAATGCGTATACTATAATACTATTCTACCACATAACGCAAGTAAAATAAACATAATTAATTAAAAAAATGAACAAAAAAAATGAAGAACACTATCTTCATTTTAATCTACTAACCAACTGGGTCAATTGGATTGATTTTAACATTTCCATTAGCCGCTCTCCAGCATTCTTTCCATTCGTCTCCGCCTACCCATCCAGTAACAACTGAAACGATAAGAATTAATAAGAATACAGCAACAGCAGCAACAATTCTCTTAATTAAAACACCTGTTGCAGCCTTAATTTCTTTTTCATCACCAGCTATTACTGCCTTACCTAAATCAATTGTACCAAAAATAAGTAATCCGATTGGAATTGCTATTTGAAGTATAGTTAAAACTTTTTTCAATATACCAATAATAGCTATAAAATCATTATCTGAACACATAATTCCTCCTTCAATACACTTTTATTTTATAATATATGTTTGTATTTGTCAACTTCTATGTTTAAAAATACTAAATATTCCACCATCCTGTTTTTCAGGTGGTTCTTCACTTTCTTTCTTTAAAAAACCTAATCTTATTAATAAATTAGTTAAAGCAACACTATCATTTCTATCATTTTGAGGTGGAATACTATAAAAAGTTTTTAAACCTGCTTCCATTTCAAATTCAGAAATATCCTTTGGAGATAACAAGCTTTGGTTCAAAATAACCTTTTTCCCCTTAGCATTATTAAGTTTATCTCTATTTTTCACAACTAATTTGTTTATTTTTATTATTGATGGTTCAAGCAAATATAATACATCGCTACATACTTTTTCTTGTTTAGAATCATTCAAATCAACAAGAATTACTTCGTATTTACTAGATAATCCTAAAACTTGCTTACCAAATTCTTCAACAGAAACTGATAACATATTTCTATCATTGAAATATATAAAATCATTTTTACCTATTTCAATAGCAGCAACTCTATATTTTTTTTCAAGTTGTTTCTTTAACATGTATACAAATGTAGTACTTCCAGCATGCTCAGTTAAATTTTTTACACCAAGCACTCTAGTAACATTTAATTCACCTCTACCAATTTCATCTTCTGCATTAATCATATGCATATTAGCAACATCTTTATATGAATTAGGATGTGATAATAAATATACAATTCCATCTTTATTCTTTGTAAAATTATAAATACCCATTGAAATTAATCCAGAAATATAATCTTGCGCAGATGTTTCTGACGAACCATCTAAAAGTATAATTAATTTACTCATATCCAAATTAATTGATAAGTTTTGTATATTCTTAATATCCTTATAATCTTTAATTGCAGTAATATCTAATATCATCTTTTCATAATAAAAATTAGAAAATTTAGATACTATTTCATCAGAGGAAAAAACACCATTAATCTTTTTAATAGCATTAACATTAAGTGAAGATAAAACATCATCATTTTCATTTGAAATTATAACACACATTGTTAAGTTCATATTATCACCTCTTAATTACCCCTATATATTACACGTGTCTCACCAGTAACTGGAAAGTTAGTTAGTTTCCCAATGATTGGAAAGTCAAATGAAACGTAAGTTGTTACTTTGTAATATTTGCCTCTCGCACCATCTAATTCTTGAATACAATAACCACTTGAGCATGTAGAATCATTGCCTAAAGTCATTTCACCTGAACGATAATAACCCACACTATTAATATACTCTTCTATTGGTTGCTTTGCTAAATCATAACTTTCATATGATTCAATTAAATTAATTATCTGGTTTTTTACACGAAAGGTGATTGAATAATTTACCGCAATCGCTAAAAAACATGTATAAATAACTATGAAAAACATAACCAATTTAATTAATAATGCTCCACCAATTGCCTCTCTCATTTAATCACCTTCTTATGTAATATTAATATAAGTCTGTTTCAACTTTTTCTACATATCTAGCTTCTGTATCATCCCAGCCAGATTGTATTTTTTCTTGAATTTGTGGCCATAATAATTTCCAGAAAGCCAAAATTGCACCTAACGCAATAATTGTAATAAGAGTTAAATTTAACTCACCTGTAGCAGCCTTCATAGCATACCTCCTTTACTTTACAATTTTATTATATATTATCAAATCAATATATTCAATTTAATTTTACATATTTTTACTAAAATGATTGTAATAGCGAAATTACAAGCAAAATCATTACACCGCCACCTACTGCGCCAAGCATAATCATTGTCTGGCTTTCCATATGCTGTAATCTTTCTTTATATCTTACTTCTCTTGCTTTATTTTGCAGTGCAGATACACTTCTTGAGAACATAATTAATTGCTCGTGTTTATTATCCTGAGATCCTAAACTTAAACGATACAAAAGTCTCATCATTCTCATTGAGTCATTAACAGGATATTCTTTTGCAAAATCCATATAAGGCTCAACTGTTGAATCACCATCATTAATTCTTTGAACAAGTTTATTTAATCCCTTTTTGAATATTTCAGGAGAACTATCAATACTCTTAGCTAGTGCAACTGGTATTGTATAGTGCTGTGCTAAAACTTCAAGGCTCTTTAAGAAATAAGGTAATTCTAGATTAATTTCATGCAAATGAGTTTTATAATATGCTTTTAAACTTCTATATGGCATTTTAAACATTACATAACCAGCAACAAATGATAATAAAATGTTTATAAATGACAACTCAGTTAAGAAAAGAAATATTAATGCTACTATAACAATGAATGAATTTGTAACTCTTTTTTGATATAATTTTTCAATATCAATTCCATCACCATATTTACAACTAACTAGAAAATCATAATCACTTTCTTTTAATTTTTGTAGCCAATCCCCATTATCTTTTATAAATTTACCTGTATCTATACTTTTTCTTTTACTCATTATGTATAGAATAATTATACCTATTAATAATATTTCCATTACTCAGCCCCCACATTCTCATTATAATATTTTTCTCCTTTTAGTAAGAAATAACTATTTATTATTATTATTGAATGAAGCAAAAGTCTTACTACAACTTGGTCAAGTAATTTTAAATAAGCATCATTACCAAGTAAATATTGTATTAGCATAACTAATAAATACAACATTATTCCATATTGAAGAAATGATTTATGGAATGTTGCTCTATCAATTCTATCTCTATAAACACCTTCAACTAAAGCATCTATATCTGTAAGCATTGCATCCATAGCATCTTTACTATCTAGTGAACCTTCTTGGTTTACTTGTAAAAATAATTGATGCATATTTCTAACCATATGATAATCATATTTTGAATTCATATATTCAATAGCTTCATTTATAGTACCATTTTCATAAGACATATCAATCATTTTCTTAACATCACTAAGTATCGGATCTTCAAGAACGTTTGACGAATATACACCTTCTAATGCCTTAACAAATGATTGAGTAGTTGCGAATTCCATAATTGTATTTGTTGTATATGCTTGAATTTGTTCAAATATAAATTCACTATATATTCTTTTACATCTTAAATATGAAAGATATGGAATAACAAGTATTGCAACAAATGCATAAACAATACTTATAATTATATTATAGAAATATAAATATGAAATAATAAAGGCTCCTCCGGCAAATAAAACTATTTGAGTAGTATATTGCTTGGCAGAGTATTCCATTCCTAATTCTTTTACCTTTTCTCTTATTTTTTTAAAGGAAAAAGGTGCGAACTTATCATATGCCTCTTCTACTTTATCTGAAATAAATTTATATGTTATCGCACCAGTATTTTTTCTATACAATATAACAAATAATGCAATAACAAGTATAAGTAAAAATTCCATATTTTTCACCTCTTTTTATTAAATATTTAATGTTTCAGTATTTTTAAATATATTATTTACAGGAGTTGATTGTTGTACACTTTGTGATTGAGTATCAACTCTATTTTGAACTGGAGCTTGTTGCACTGGCTGTGTACTTACAACAGGTTGTACAACTTGAGTTGCATTGACAACTGGTTTAGCAACTGGTGCTGGTTTTACATTGACATCAGTCATAGGATTTGCAACAACATTTGTTGGTTTTACAGTTTCAATTGAACTAGCCATATTATTATCTTCTTGCTTATCAATCTCTTCTTCACTACCTGTAATAATTGTTGGAGATAAAATAACTCCTTGGCCTGCTAAATAATCAAGTAAATATTTTGAAGGGTTCTTCATGTGTACTTGACCTGTTGCAGTTTTTCTATAAATAACATTACTCTTTGGATTATTATCTTCATCAACATAAAATTCACAAACTTCGCAAACTTCACGCACAAATCTCTTTGTATTTTTATCTTGGTAACCTCTTATATGAACACCTAATTGGATATATCTATATATAGATTTTAAGAACTGATCTATATCAAGGTTAGTTTCAAGCAAACTATACATACGGTTTGGAATAGACTCTGCTTTATCAGCATGGATTGTTGATAAAATGTAGTGACCTGAAGATATAGAGTTTCTAACTGCCATAACTGCCTCAGCACTACGAACTTCTGATAAAAGTATCCATTTTGGGTTCTGTCTCATGCATGTAACAAGTACATCTGTATAAGACGCAATATTATTAGTTTTCATTGCAATAATATCACGATAAGGGAATATTTTATCTAAGTGAAGTTCAAGAGTATCCTCTATTGTTATTAATTTTTCATTTTCTTTAGTATGTGCTGCTAAATACTTTAAAAACTCAGTTTTACCACTACCAGTTTCACCACTGATAATTATATTACAATGTCCTTCTACACATTTTAGTAGAAAATCATGTATTGTTTCAGTAATATATTTTTCTGCAATAATCTTATCTTTTTGAAGTCTAATCTTTGCAGGAGTTTTACGCATCAAAAGTGCAATACCATTTCTTGCAATAGAATCATGAACAAAGTTTAAACGTAATTCTGCACTTTCGGCGTCAAGAAAAGGATGAGCCATATTAAATGTTTTACCCATCATATTTGCACATTGGAATGCTAATTTCTCAATGTGTGCATTATTTACATCTTGTGTTTCTGGCTTATAAATACCTTTAGATAATGATTTTAACCATAATTGACCATTATTACTGTATGATACGTCTGTGATGTCATCGTCATCTAAGTATTTCTTTAATGGACCAAAATCAACATTATTAAACATTGAATCCATTTGCATCACCCCTTTTTATTTATTCTTATTGTTCTTGGCCTGGATCATAAACTGGTGGCTTTTCATCAGGATTAATAGTACCAGTATTTAATTCGATAAATGATTTCAATTCAGAACTTGCAAGTCTTATTGTACCTGGTTCAGCACTATAAGATTCAGTTGTTGGAACTGGTATAATTTCTGCTGCAATTGATTTAACATTTTCTAAGTATGCAGCCTCTCTTAACAATAAGTGCATATCTTCAGGTAATGCAAATATTATTACGGCAGGAGTTCTTTCTTCATCAGAATTCTCAAATACATGTCTACCATTTTTATCTTTAACTGCTAAAACTTTAACATTTTCGATTAATTTACCAACTGTTGGTTTACCATCAGCATCTAATACTTTCAAATAAATATCAATGTAGTTATTTGGAAATATTGAGTTGCCATATGTAGTCTTTGTAGTAACTGGTAAGTTATATGCAGTATAACCACTTGGAATATTAACAAATGCTGAATCTGGTAATTCATCAGATGATACTACTGTCTTGTTATAGAACAAACTTCCCTTTGGTATCAATGTATTATAATTAGACCATTTTCCTACTATGTATTTAACATCTTTAATTGTTGATGAATTAACCATTGCAGGCAATGCTTCTACATATTCAATCATATCTTCTGTAATCTTAGTTCTTGGTTGAATATCAATTTTTGCAACAGGTACTTTTACTGGTGTTGTAACCTGTTTAATTCTGTAATTGTAACCAATATACAATATTGCAACAATTAATACAGTACCTATAATTGTTACTGTATTCTTATTTTGTAAAAATTTCTTTAATTTAAAACTTAAGTTTCCCATTTTTATTCCTCCTATATCATATCATTTATTATTATAACATAATTTATTTAATTTTATCTACTATTTTTTAACTAAGCATTTTATCTATAGTACTATTAACAGTATCTACATTAAATGGCTTTGATATTACATCCATTATTGGATATGCAAATGCTTTAGTTATTTTATCTTTTTCATCATCACCAGTTATAATTGATACTTTGATTCTACTAAATAAACCATTACGATTTAAGTAATCTAATACTGAAAATCCATCATATCCTGGCATATTAAGATCAAGAAGTAAACCCTTAATATTATTATTAGTATTAATAAGTTTTATAGCCTCTAATCCATTAACTGCTGTAAATACCTTGCACTTATCACCTATTATCTTAGTTGCAAAATTTCTAACTACATCAGAATCATCAGCAATAAGTATCGCTCCATCAGTTGTATCATTTATACCAATATATTCTTTAACAATACCAAGTACTCTTTTTAATTCATTTTCTAAATCCATAAAGTATGAGTTCACATAAACTATATCATTTTCCTTACTCTTTATCTCATGATTATAAGCAAGCATAGCAAGTTTAGTAAATCCTAGATACTTCGAATCACTTTTTAAAGAATGCACTAAAATAGAATAATTAACTAAATCATTATTATCTTTATATGTTTTAATATTATTAAACTTTTCATCAATACCTTTTAAAAACTCATTTAAAGTATCATTATACATTTCAACTGTGCCAAGTAATTGTAAGGCACCATCAATAT
Source organism: uncultured Bacilli bacterium (assembly GCA_934130375.1). GTDB lineage: Bacteria > Bacillota_I > Bacilli_A > RF39 > UBA660 > CAG-1193. Next base: position 68,064 of record CAKOXW010000003.1, on the reverse strand, counting down.
CAATACCAGATTCTTTTAAGTAACTTATATCTTTCATACAACCTCCTATTATATACAAATAGTATAGCACACTCTAAAATTATAGTAAATAATTTGTATATCAATTTACATGTAAAAAGAATGAATATTTCTACTCATTCTTAACTCTAACTCCCTCTGGAATTAATTTAATATATTTTTTTAATACCATTTCTTCACTCATACTCATATTCTCATAATTATCTTCTACCGTACCATCTACATAATCGGATGTAAAATTATGAATATAAGCAATTGCTTCAAGTCTTTTTAAATCACTTACTTTGATATTAGTCGTATTTATAAAATCATCTGTTAAAGAAGTATATTCAACTATATTATCTTTACACGAATAACTACTAAATAAATACTTATCACTAAATGCATCATTAAATGTATAAACTGGATTATTATTAATATCAAAATCTACATATACATTAACAATTCTTATTTTATAAAACATATTACTATCAACATATTCTAAAACTTTAAAAATGGATGCTGGCGCTAATCTATTATCTAAATTATATTCACTTACATAACTATCTATTTCATCACTATTAAGCATAATATTATTAAATACTTCTTCACTAACAACCTTGTTCTCACTACTTAATGCAACATCTTCTATACTACTTTCCTCTTTAAAAGACGCATTAAGTAACAATAACACTAAAAATAAACTACTACCTAAGATTTTATATTTATCATAAATATTTTCATTTTGTAATCTCATTTAATTCACCAAAACTTATTATATTTATAACTTAAATAATGTCAATCTCTTTCTAAATAATCTTTACCCTTAAATGGTTCATCTCTTAATAAATCTCTATATTCTTGCTGCCTTAATACCTCATAAACCATTATTGCAACAGAATTAGATACATTTAACGCTCTAACTTTATCAGTCATAGGTATTCTCATACAATGCTCTAAATCATTTTTTAATATTTCTTTTGGAATACCAGTACTTTCTTTACCAAACACTAAATAAATATTCTCATCCTTGTTGGTATAATCAAAAGTACTATGAGGTTTATGACCATACCTAGTTAAATAATAAAAAGTACCATTATTCTTAGATTTAAAATCTTCCCAATTTTCGTACACAGTATAATTTAAATTCTCTATATAATTTACTGCACTTCTTTTCATATGAGCATCATCTAATTTAAAACCAAGAGGCTTAATTAAATGAAGATGCGAATTAGTCGCAACACAAGTTCTCATTATATTTCCAGTATTCTGAGGTATCTCAGGTTCATACAATACAACATTAATCATTTTTGCATCACCGTAAAATATTATACAACAAAAAAAGAGAAAATTAATCCTCTTTTTTAAAAATCCAATAAATTAATAATGAAAATACTACAACTAATACACCAGATATTATAATAGTAACTGTATTATTACTAGAATAATTATTAACATTATTTAAAGCATTATTATATTTATCTAATAAACTACTATCTAATAACGATTTAACTTCTTCATTTTCAAGTAATTTACCAACCTCTAACACCTTAGACTTATTACTTTCGTAATTACTTTTAGTTAACTTATTATCAATACCATTTATTAAATCAGTTACTTCACTAACTAATCTATTATTAGTATTCTCTTTTGATTGAACATTTATCTTCTTAGTAAATAACACTTTATTATTTTGCTTAACATTTAATGTCAAACTAGCATCCTTTTCTGTATCATTACTAAACTTAATTAATACTTCCCCACTAGCATCCTTAGTAGTCTTACCATTTACAAACTCTACTTTTACGCCCTTCTTTATACCTTTTACTTCCCAAGTTAAAGTCTTGTTTTTAGCATCATTTGGATTGATTGTATAAGTAACTTTTACTTCTTCATTATAAGAAATAGTATCCTTGATGGTAACACTTACATCTTCAATCTTAATGTTCTTTACTTTAACATTAGTTGATGCGTTTACATTAATTGCAAAAAGCATCATAAAAATTATTAATAACTTCTTCCTCATATACCCTCCTGTAATAATTTTTGTATATATTATTATAGTGATAGTTTAAAGTATGTCAATTGATAAAAGAAAAAATAGGAAAAAAATCCTATTTTATAACTATATTTACAAGTTTATTTGGTACTTTAATAACTTTTACTATTTCATGTCCTTCAGTAAATTTCTTTACATTCTCAAGACCAAGTGCTGTTTTTTCCATTTCATCTACACTTATATTTGAATTAACAACTACTTTATCTCTTAATTTACCATTTACTTGTACTACTAATTCAAAGGTACTATCTTTAGTTAATTCTTCTTCATAAGTTGGATATGAACTATATACTAAAGAACTTTTATGAAGTACTGTTTCATTTAATTCCTCTGTAATATGAGGTGCGAAAGGATACAATAACTTAATTAATACTTCATAATCACTAGTTGTAATTGTATCTTTTTCATAATATGCATTTACTAATTTCATAAGTTCTGCAATAGCAGTATTAAATTTCATTGCTTCAATATCATTAGATACTTTTTTAATACATTTATGAATTTGAGATTCTAGTGAACTAGAAATATTTCCTTCTACAACTCTATCTTTAAGATTATATACTCTATCTAAAAATCTATTAACACCCTTTATCGCATCATCATTCCAAGGACACTCAATTGCATAGTCACCCATGAATAGAATATAAGTTCTAAGTGTGTCAGCACCATAATCATCAATTACAGTAAGAGGATCTATTACATTACCTCTTGACTTACTCATCTTCTCTCCATCTGGTCCAAGAATAAGTCCTTGTGCAGTTCTCTTCTTATATGGTTCACTTGTTGGTACTAATCCTAAATCATATAAGAATTTATGCCAAAATCTCGAATAAATTAAGTGTCTTGTAACATGCTCCATACCGCCATTATACCAATCAACTGGTAACCAATATTTTAATTTTTCATAATCTGCAAAACACTTATCATTATGTGGATCTACATATCTTAAGAAATACCATGAAGAACCAGCCCACTGTGGCATAGTATCTGTTTCTCTTTTTGCGGGTTTGCCGCACTTTGGACATTTACAATTAACAAATTCATCAATCTTAGCAAGAGGACTTTCACCATCCGTACCAGGTTCAAAATTTTCAACTTTAGGTAACTTTAAAGGAAGTTCAGAATAAGGAACAGGAACTACTCCACAATGCTCACAATGAACTATTGGAATAGGTTCACCCCAATATCTTTGTCTATTAAATGCCCAATCTTTCATCTTATATTGAACACCCTTTTCCCCTATACCTTGTTCTTCTAAATAAGCAACCATTTTATGAATACTATCTGTTTTGTTACTAATGCCATTTAGTACTCCAGAATTAATCATAACTCCAGAACCAGTATATGCTTCTTTTTCTATGTCGCCACCTTCAATAACTGGTATTATTTCAATACCAAATTTTTTAGCGAATTCATAGTCTCTTTGGTCATGTGCAGGAACAGCCATTATCGCACCAGTACCATAACCCATCATTACATAATCTGATATATATATTGGTATTTCAGTATTATTAATTGGGTTAATTGCAGTTAAACCGTTTATCTTAACACCAGTTTTATCTTTTACTAATTGAATTCTTTCAAATTCAGTTTTACGACTTGCAGCATCTCTATAATTAACTACTTCATCCATATTACTAATTACATCTTTATACTTATCTATAAGTGGATGCTCGGGCGCTAAAACCATAAACGTAACGCCATACAATGTATCAGGTCTAGTTGTATATATTTTTAATGTTTCATTAATTTCTTTTACTTTAAAATTAACAAATGCTCCAGTTGATTTACCAATCCAGTTTTCTTGTTGTAATTTTATATTAGGTAAATAGTCAACTTCTTTTAATCCTTCAAGTAATTTATCTGCATATTCAGTAATTCTTAAATACCAAACTACTTTTTCTTTTTGAATTATATCACTATGACAAATATCACATTTACCACCTTGACTATCTTCATTAGAAAGCACTACTTTACAACTTGGACAATAGTTTACATATGCTTTATCTCTAAATACTAATCCATTATCAAACATTTTTAAAAATATCCATTGTGTCCATTTATAATAAGATTCTTCTGTTGTATCTACTGCTCTATCAAAGTCAAATGAAAAACCAACTTTTTTTAATTGTTCAGTAAACCTCTTAATATTATTATCAGTAACAATTCTAGGATGAGTGTTAGTTTTTATAGCGTAGTTCTCAGTAGGTAATCCAAATGCATCAAACCCAATTGGAAATAATACATTATACCCTTCCATTCTTCTTTTTCTAGATATTACTTCAAGACCACTATATGCCTTAATATGACCAACATGCATACCTGCTCCAGATGGATAAGGAAACTCTACTAATCCATAAAACTTCTTCTTAGAAAAATCATCCTCTGTTTTAAAACTCTTATTATCATCCCAATACTTTTGCCACTTAGCCTCAATTTTCTTAAAATCGTACATAATTATCCCTCCTAAAAAATAAAAAATCTATAAATCTAAGGGTTCAAAAAGAACGGTACCACCTTAGTTCATAGATTCTATGCACTTAAATCTTTAACGGAACTACCCGTTTTTGCTCCAAGCCTAATTCACAAACTATCCTTGTTGGTTCCCACCAAGCACCAACTCTCTTTAAAGGAATTACTTGCTACTACCTCTCTTCATAACAAAATATACAATGATTATAATACAATAGAGTTATTATTTCAATATTAAATTACTATTTTTTTCTTTTCTTAACTCTAGAATTATATTCATTTAATCTATTTTCATAAACCCTAATATTATAAACAATCTCAGTTACTTCTTTTAACTTATCATCAATTGATAATGCTGAATTACCAACTATACCTTGTACTTCTAACAAAGCACTTTTTATAACATCACTATCAACAGATGATGCGGATATCTCTTGAATATAACTACTTATTACTTGTGCCTTAACTACATCTTTATTATAAGTTAAGTTACTTATTTCTTCACCTTTTAATGATTTTTCTATATTGTAAGTATCAACTAAGTTTAAAAGTGATACATTAAATTCATTTACAATGCCACCAGAATATTCCTTGTTCTTATAAGCATCAATTCTTTTTCTAAATTTAGTAATCAAATCAAAAAGCTCAATCGTTTTGCCATCTAAATATCTATAAGCATTTCCATAGAAGGTATCACTATTATCTATATTCTCAATATATAATAATTCAGCAATTACTGCTTTATTATTTTCTATATATTCTTCTAATTCTAAATTAAAGTTAGACATTTCTCTATTAATTTTATTTTCCAATGTTTCAAGTGTAAGTTTAGTACTTGGATTATTTAATTCATCTAAAATTAATTCTCTATTTTTATCTAATAATATTCCTAATTTATTTTTATAATCCCTCTTGGAATTCATATCTAGTGAGTTAATTAATTCCATAGTACTTTTTATATACTTAAATTCATAATTTTCATTATCTAAGTTAGATTTAGAATTAATTATTTCAATATACAATTTAGATATCGCATTTGAAAGTATTAAATCTTTAAGTTCAACTTGAAAAGTAACATCTGCATTCATAACCGAATTATTTTCAAGTGATAACCCAGTATTACTTTTATATACGGGTTTTGAATCATTCATGTTCTTAGTAAACTTATCCACAATGTTATTGTATCTAACCATTAATCTTTCTTTTAATTCCGGTGGATAACTTTCAATCATAGAAAGAAACTCTGTTGATATCTTTCTTTCTTCTTCATTAAACGCTACTAATACTGTAATATTTTCTCCATCTTCTTTAAATATTTTTGAACTACCTCTTTTTTCAATTACATCATCAAATTTAAGATTATAAAATTGTTTTAAATGTTCAAACCTTTTTTGATCTTCATCTGAATTTATTATATATTCAAAATTTAACTCTATTTCTTTTAATCCTTGAACATCTTTTATTTTATCAAAATTTTTATCTAGTAAATCTTGATTTTCAAAAATCAATTTATCAATAATTAACTCATCGAATTGTAAACCATCAAAGCAATCATCTACAAATATAGTAAACACTCTTTTCTTTAAGAAATTAAGTGGTAAGCGTTTAGTAGTCCTATAAATCGAATATAATAAACAACTTGAAGAAACCGTTATATGCTGATTAGAACTTCCTTCAAAAAATTCACCACCACAATTTGTATAATTTCTTCCAAATACATACGCAAGTACCAAATCATGGGTAGTATCTACATGATTTCTTGGAATAAACACATTTTTTGCGGTAATAGGTTTTACAGAACATCTTTCATTTGGATATTTTATATAATCCAATGAAAAAGCGCCATAGTGAAAATTATCATCATGCATATATGATAAATTATCCGGAAATTCTAAATGTTTTAAATATACATTATTAAATGCTTTTTGATTAATATATAATTTATCATTTTTATTTGTGCCTCTAAATATTAATTCTTTTAATTCTTTACAATCATAAAATGCACTTTCATCAATTAATGAAACATTTTTTCCAATTACTACTCTTTTTACACTAGATTTATAAAAAGATCTTTTACCAATATATTTAACAGTATCTGGTATTACTATTTCATTTAAATTTTTGCATTCATAAAATGCCTCATTTAATACAACTTCTAATCCAACGTTTAATATTACTGAACGAATTTTTGAATTAGCAAAAACTCTTGCACCAATTAATTTTACATTGCTTGGAATTACAACCTCTGTTAAATTTTCTAAATTACTTACTCTTAATAAAGTACCATCTTCTATATAAAATTGTTTTTCATCCATAACAAACACCCCACATTTGCTTGTTATTATACTTATTTTTTTATTTTAGTCAAATTAGTTATTGTATATTATTAATTCATGTTGTGTTCTTGTTATAGCAACATAATATAAATATTTTTCATCTAAAGTATATTTATTATTTTTATCTGTATAAATTATTACAGCATCAAACTCTAATCCTTTTGATACATATGCAGGTACGACTACTAAATCTCTATTAAAGTTATTTGAATTAGTTTCTATTAAAGTTATATCAATCTCATTTTTTAATAAATCATATATCTTTTTAGCCTCTTCATCATTCTTAGTTATTACTGCCAAGGATTTATATTTATTTTTAAGATTATTAATGTCATTAAGTAAATCATTTTTTAAATTAATTTCCTCTTTTTTAACAACAGGTATATTGTTACTATTTCTAATCGCACTTACATAATTAAGCCCTAGTATTTTATTTGAAAATTCAATTATTTCTTTACTTGACCTGTAAGTCTTAGTTAATTCCAAATATACATTATCATTTGTAAATATATTTTCTAATGATGATAATGTATCATACTTATAATATGGATTAATAGTCTGATTAACATCACCAAGTATTGTAAATGATGCACTTTTAAATATAGTTCTAAGTATGTAATATTGCATTTTAGTATAATCTTGTGCTTCATCTATTATTACTTGTTTCATTACTCCATTATATGGGAATCCTTCTAGTAATCCTTTCAAATATATGAATAACAAGGAATCATCATAATTAATTATTTTATTATCTATAAAACTAGTATCAACTTTACCATATTTATTGATAAATATATCACTATTAAATAAACCTCTATATATTTCTTTATAATCTCTACTAACATTAAATTTACTAAATAATTCTTTTATATATTTCTTTTTATATTTACCATTATCATTATAATTAGCAATATTCTCACTAATCTTTTCTATTCTTTCAAATAAAGGTAAACTACTATATCTTTCTTTAAGTAATTTATTTAAATCATATACACTATAATCCTTATGCTTACATACTACATCTTCTACAAAATATGCATTTGTTACTAAGTTATTTACATATTCATCAATTACTAATTTAAACTCATCCGATAACTTAATACTAGAAAGATTATCATAATTACCTTCATAATGGCGTTTTACAAAACTTGTAAAACTTTCTACCGCTCTATATTCTTTAATAAATGTATTTGCAAAATCACTCCATGTTGTATTTCTTGTGTTATCTTCTCCTAATTCAGGAAGTACATTTGATATATATTCTGAAAATACATTATTTGGAGAAAGTATTAATACATCCGATGATTTTAGATTTTTTATTTTGTATAAGAGAAACGCAATTCTATGAAGCGCAACCGAAGTCTTACCAGAACCAGCAATCCCTTGAACAATTAAATTTTTGTGTTTAGTATCTCTTATTACTTCATTTTGTTCTTGTTGAATTGTATTAACAATATTTTTCATTTTATCAGAAGATTCTTCTGACAATACTTGTTGAAGTACTTCATCATTTACATTTGTATCATTATCAAATACTCTTATTAATTTTGAATTTTCTATTTTATATTGTCTTTTTTTAGTAAGTATTCCTTCTATTACTCCATCTGGTGCGTTATATGAAGCTCTCCCAACAGCACCATCATAAAATAGGTTACCTACTGGACTACGCCAATCATAAATTAAGTGTTCATTATCTTTATCAAGGTAGGTAATTCCAATATAAATTTTTTCATTATTAAAATCTACTCTTCCAAAGTATGGTGAATTTTCACACCTCATAAGTTTTTTTAAATAATGTCCTCTTAAGGTTAAAAGTTCAACTTCTAAATCGTTTTCAAGTATCGCAGCAGAAACTTCGACCCTATCCATGCCGGCTTTATTATCCCACATGTACTTTTTAAACTCATTTACTTTTTCTTCAGCTTCGTATAGATTGCTACCAATTGAACTTATCTTATCTCTAAGTTCCTTTGTAACTACCTCTAAATACTTTTTCTCAAGTTGCATTTCATTATCACTTATTGTCATAAACACCTCCCAACACGACAAAAAGCGCACTTTGTACAAAGTCCACCCATATGTTTTCTTAAAAATGTAATTTTATTTTACAACATTTATATTATTTTGTAAATTATGTTATAATAATTTTGGGTGATAATATGAAAAAATTAAGTGAAATATTTAATACAAATGATGAAACTTTAATTAAAGATGTAAAAACAAATAGTAAAGAAGTTGAAAAGGGAGATTTATTCGTGTGTATAAAGGGCTTTAATGTAGATAGACATGACTATGTAAAGCAAGCAGAAGAAAATGGAGCATCCGCATTAGTTGTTGAGCATAAAGTAAATTCTAATCTTCCGCAAATAGTTGTAAGTGATACCAACAAGGAATTATATAATATTGTAGATAAAGTTTATGAGAATCCTAGTAATAAAATGACAATGATAGGTATTACTGGTACAGACGGAAAAACAAGTACTTCAACTATTATTTCTACGTTTTTAAACCAAGTAAGTAGTTGTGGCTATATTGGTACGAATGGTGTTTCAAGTAAAAATTACTCAAGTGCATCAAATAATACTACTCCAACGTATGAACATTTAAATAGATTTTTATATAATTTTTATAAAACTGGTTGCAAGTATGTATGCATGGAAGCGGGCTCAGAAGGTCTTGCTCAAGGTAGATGCCAAGGTATTATGTTTGATTATTCTATATTTACTAATCTTACACATGAACACTTAAATTTTCATAAGACTATGGATGCATATTTGAATGCTAAGGCTATGTTATTTAAACAAACTAAGAAAAATGGGTATTCATTTTTAAATAGTGAAGATAAATATTCTAAAAGAATTGAAGAAATATGTAATGGTAAAGTTATGTATTATGGAAAAAGTATGGATGCTGATTTTAGATTTGATAATGTTATAATAAATCCTAAATATACAGAATTTGATTTGATAACAAAAACTGATACATATCATATTAAATCTCCATTACTTGGTATGTTTAATGTGTATAATTTGACTGCTGCTTTATCTGTACTAATAACTATGGGGATTGATATTAATAAATTAGATTACTCAAAGTTATATGTTGATGGTAGAATGGAAGATATAGATATGAACCAAGATTTTAAAGTAATTGTTGATTATGCTCATACTCCAAATGGTTATCTAAATTTATTTGAACTTACTAAAACATTAAATGCGAAAAGAACAATTATAGTTGCAGGTTCTGCTGGTGAAAGAGATAAAACAAAAAGACCATTAATGGGTAGTATATTAGTTAATAATGCTGATTTAGTAGTATTTACTTATGAAGACCCAAGAAGTGAAGACCCAAATGATATTATTGATGATTTAACAAGTGAAGTACTTGATAAAAAAGATAAATTTATAAGAATTGTAGATAGAGAAGAAGCCATTAATTATGCAATAAATGAAGCAAAAACTGGTGATATGGTTTTAATACTTGGTAAAGGCAATGAAACTTATGAGGCACTTAAAGATGGCAAAATATATTTTAATGATGTTGAATGTGCTAAGAAGGCATTAGAAAAAAGAATTAAATCTCACGTTTAATTCTTTTTTATGTATATTTACAAAAATTAAAAATATTAATTATATTTAGTCTTTAATTATTACTCTGTTTTTAATATAAAAATATATTATAATGAGGTGATAATATGAACGAAACAGAATTAATAGGAATTATATCAATATTCGTAACATTAGTATTTGGGTTCCTAGCAAAAAGATTTAAATGGGTTAATTCAAATTTAATACCACTTCAAAATCTTGCGATAGGAATTATCGCAGCAATAATAAACTACATTATAACTAAAGATTTTTCTTTGGCTCTATCTGCATCTGGCCTAATTGCGGGTGGGGCATATGATGTTGTACACAATATAAGTAAAGTTGATTTTACAAATACAGAAATATTATAATTGTCACTCAAAAATACATTCTCCTAAAAAAAACGGGTCATCCCGTTTTTTACTTGTATAATTTTAAGAACTCTTCATAAGTAGTCATTTTATCTATATATTTACCATCTTCTTTAAAATCTATAATTCTATTTGCTGTTGTTTCTATAAATTGATGGTCATGTGTTGAAAATAGTATTGCACCTTTAAAATTAATTAGTGCTTCATTTAAAGATGTAATTGTTTCTACATCCAAATGATCAGTAGGCTCATCTAGTATTAGTAGATTAGCACCACTTAGCATCATCTTAGATAACATACATCTTACCTTTTCTCCACCTGATAAAACATTTACCTTCTTTAATACTTCTTCACCACTAAATAACATCCTACCTAAAAATCCTCTTACAAATTGCTCTTCTTTTACATTTGAATAATCCATTAACCACTCAACTAAATTCTTATTGCTATCAAAATAACTATCGTGATTTTTTGGAAAATAGGATGGGATTACACTACTGCCATAAGTAATTTCTCCACTATCTGGTTTAATTTCACCTGATAATACTTTAAATAAAGTAGTAATAACTATTTCACTTCCAATAAATGCTATTTTATCAAAATTATTAATAATTAAATTTAAATTATTAATTACTCTAACACCCTCAACACTTACACATAAATTCTTAGTAGTAATTACATCTTTACCAAGTGGTTTATCCTCTTTAAAATTAATAAATGGATATTTTCTACTTGAAGGTTTTATATCTTCAAGAACAATTTTATCAAGTAATTTCTTTCTTGATGTTGCTTGCTTACTTTTAGATGCATTAGCAGAAAATCTTGCAATAAAATCTTGTAATTCTTTAATTTTTTCTTCTTTTTTCTTATTAGAATCCTTCATTTGTTTTTGAATTAATTCTGAAGATTTATACCAAAAATCATAGTTACCAACAAACATTGTAATCTTCTCATAATCAATATCTACAATATGAGTACATACTTTATTTAAGAAATGTCTATCATGGGATACAACTATAACAGTATTATCAAAATCAATTAAAAAATCTATAAGCCACATTTTAGCATCTAAATCAAGTCCATTAGTTGGTTCATCTAATAAAAGTATATCTGGGTTTCCAAATAATGCTTGCGCAAGTAAAACCTTAACTTTTATTTTAGAAGGTATATCTTTCATTAACATTTCATGATATTTTAAATCAACACCTAAACCTTGTAGTAATACTGCAGCATCCGCTTCTGCTTGCCATCCATTTAAATCTAAGAATTCACTTTCTAATTCACCTAACTTAATACCATCCTTATCAGTAAATGGGTCTTTAGTATATAATTCATTTTTTTCTTCTATTATTTCATACAACCTTTTATTACCCATTATAACAACATCTAATACTCTATTATCTTCATAAATATTATGGTTCTGTTTTAATACAGATAATCTTTCACCCTTACCTATATTTATTTCTCCACTAGTAGTTTCAATCTCACCACTTAGTAATTTAAGAAATGTACTTTTACCAGCACCATTTGCACCAATTACACCATAGCAGTTACCATTTGTAAATTTAAGGTTTACATTTTCAAATAAAGTTCTTTTACCAAATCTTAATGATACATTATTAACTGTTATCATATTGCCTCCTTAATTACCTCTAATATTTCTTCATATTTTTCCTTACATTTTAAATCAGTATCTAATAAAGGATTATATTCTACTATATCTAGTGAACATACATTTAAATTAGTAAGTAACATACTAAGAGCAGTCTTAATCATCTTTAAACTAAGCCCAGTACCATCTATATACTTGTTTTCAACAGATACATTTACAGCACTAAACTCTTTATCACTTATACAATCCAAGTCAAAACTTATATGTACATATTTTGTTTTTATATTTTTGATTATTTCTTTAACTATATTTTCAATTTTTCTCATAGTTACTTCAAAGTCCATGTAACAAGTAATTTCGCTTTCTTGCACATAACTTATTTCCTCAATCTCGTAACTTCTTACACCAATGTAATATAAATTTTCAGGTTTTAAATTATATTTGCCAATATTAAATCTCTCATCACATCTACCTAAACAAACTGATAAAGGCATACCATGAATGTTACCTGAAGGTGTAGTTTTTTCTGTATGAATATCGGTATGAGCATCAATCCATATAACAGATAAATCACCTTCTGTATAATCAAGAGATTCTTTTATACTTCCAATCGCACTTGAATGATCACCACCAACAATTATTGGAAATCTTAAAGCATTTAGGCTTTCACTTACTTGATTATAAAGTCTGTTATTAGCTTCCATTACTTGTTCTAAATACTTAATATGTTTATCCTTTTTATGTTCCTCTAAACCAAGATTAGTATCTATTTCATAAACATTTTTTGGTTTCAATATCCTTTTATAACTATCTTTCATAGAAGAAAACGCCAAATCCGCACCCTCAACAAAACAACCATATTTCATAGGCATACCAATTACATCTATACTTCTCATAAGCCACCTCGCTTATATGAGTATATAAGATTTTTGAGTATTTATCAAGTTTTATAATTATTAATCGTAAACATTTGTAAATATTTTCTTACATGTTTTTATTAATATGCTACAATAATAATGGTGATTATATGGAAAATTATAGATTTGGCGATAATACAATTGTGCATAGTATTGGGTTTAATCCATGGAAAATAGAGAGTATTTTAACAAATGGAATATTATCTAAAAGTGAAGCTAAAGAAAATAATATTAAATATGCTAGAAACTACTTTGGTTATAATTTTGATGATTATATTTCTATGAGTAGACCAATGTACTCAAATATGGATGATATAAATTCTAGTTTCTATATGTATGTTCCAAAAAATGTATCAATAGTTGTTGAAAATCAAGATTTTATTTATAATTCAGACGAGCAATATTTTAATCATCCAGATGAAGTATTTGTAAGCAAAAAAGTACCGGTTGCAAACTTTGCAGGCATTATTATTCCAGATAAATATATTGATTACAGTTTAAGAGATTTACCTATGATACCTTTAAAATCAACTAGTTACTTAAATATTAAAGAAAATTGTGATTTAACTATAGCATATTTAAAAAATATGGGAGAACTTGTAGATAGTAATGAATATCAATTACTACTATCAGAACTAAAAAATACAATAATTTTATTAAATTCTGATAGAGATAATGAAGAATTACAAGGTGATTTTTTAGATATTAAACTAGCACTTAATGAATTTATTGCAGAGCATGTTCAAAATGCATTTGATAAATTATTAAATACTGATACTACACTTAGTGATATGGTAAATTACTTAAATGAAAAAACTTTGAATTTAGAAATGTATTCATATTCTAATTCAAGAAAAAAGTAACAAATAAGAAATAATTTGAAGAAAATATACACACTTTTATTTCGTGTATAAATTACAAATAATTCTTTAAGTTACTTTTTTATATACCTTAATACTTCTTCATAATCATCAAAATGCTTCTTAGTATCATTAACTATTTGATAATTCTCATGCCCTTTACCTAATATAAGCAATATATCTTTCTTTTTTAAATAACTAATACCTTTTTTTATTGCTAAACTTCTATCTAATATTATTTCATAATTATCTTTATTAAGATTAGATACTATATCATCAACTATTTTATAAGGATCTTCAAATCTAGGATTATCATTAGTAAATATTACATAATCAGATAAATTAGTTGATATTAACCCCATATCACTTCTTTTACTTTTATCTCTATTACCACCACATCCAACAATTGTATACACCTTAGACTTCTTAAACTCGCACACACTATTAAGAATATTCTTAATCGCATCAGGTGTATGTGCATAATCAACTATTATATAATTACTACCATATCGTATTACTTCACTTCTACCTTTTGGTGAATTAATCTTTCTTATTATCTTAATTATTTTATTTAATTTAAACCCTATATTATTTAAAATAATAATAGCAAGCATAGAATTATATATATTATATTTACCTGGTAATTTTATCTTTACATTATATACCTTGTTCTTATATCTAAACTTATAAGTAGTTTTATTAAGATATAGTTTATAAGAAAGCATTTGATAAGTGGAATTGTTGAAGCCCATTGTAATGGTATTATCTTTTAAGAAATATTTTGAGTAATCATCATCGGTATTAACAACAGATACTGAATTATCATATGTCATATCAAATAATTTTCTTTTTGAGTTTAAGTAATCGGTCATGTTTTTATGAAAATCAAGATGGTCTTGGGTTAAGTTAGTAAACGCTACTACATTAAATTTTAAACCATATAATCTTTCTTTTTTTAGAGCATGACTAGATACTTCCATTACAACATATTCTACATTGTTCTTTCTACACTCAAGCAACAGTTCATACATAGTTACCAAATCAGGAGTAGTATTATCTAAATCTCTTATTTTTTTATCTATGTAAAAACCTATCGTACCAATATATGCACATTTTACTTTTAACTTAAGCAACATTTGATACACTAAAAAGCATGATGTTGTTTTACCATTAGTACCAGTTATTCCAATTAATTTTATATCTTTTATTTTTTTATAATACTTATTGTAAACATAATTTTTAAGATATTCATGTGTATTTGGAACAACTAAACAAGGAAAATCAAAATCGCATTTTTCGCAAATTATTTTAGACGCTCCATTAGAAATTGCTTCTTTTATATAATCATGTCCATCATATTTATCACCTTTTAATGCAATAAAAATATCTCTTTTTTTTACTTTTTTTGAATTAGTTTTAATATTCATATTTATCACACTATAGTGTATGAAAAAAAGGAAAATTATTTACAACTTTCCTTCTAATATTATATTCTTGTTTTTTTATTTAATAACATATACGCAATTACAACCACACACATCCATATAAATGATAAACATAAATTTCCAACTAGAATTGCTATATCACCTACGTTGAATATCATTTGAAGCATACATGTTACTACATTAAGAGCATAATCCATAAATATAAATATGATTATTGCATTTGTAGCGTTAGTTCTTTTATCATTTTCAAAATTAAGTAATTTACCATTATTTGTAACAAGATAGCCACCAACAAATACCGGTATGTAACCAAGTAGCGAAACTAACAATGAGTAAACACTTAAATTATCTTTAAGTAAGTAATTTAGTATTATTGTTGTAAGCATAAGCACTATACCTAAAGTATAAATCATAAATAGTAAATTAAGCACATTTCTACTAGTTGGATATTCATTACTATATATTTTCATTTTAGTGTTAGTTAAATAAAGTATTAAACCAGAAAAAACAAAGTATATAATAAACATTACTAAATTTATAACAAAGTCATCACCAGTTACACCTTTTGCTATAACTAAATTTAAAATAAGCATAATCGAAAAAACCATAAGTGTAAAAAAGAAATAATTTGACACTTTCGCAACTTTATTATCAACATTAAAAATTTTCTTAATCATTATATCACCAATATAAGTATACAATTATTTATAAAAAATATCAATGTTTATACAAAATAAACTATAGTCTATTCAATAATATTTTTAGAACATAATATGATATGGGAGGATGTCATAATGAATAATGTAAATAATATGTATTATCAAAATTATAGTAATGTTAATGACATGGTAGATATTCAAAAAGAAATGATGATGCAGCAGGATTTAACAAATAAAGAAGAGGGGTTTAGAAGAGGTAATATATTCAAGAATATTTACTGGCCATATAATAAAGATACATATAATTTTGTTGCGAAGAACAATAGAGAAAAATTGCTTTTAGAAATAATGCAAAATGCATTTTATGCTCATGAATTAAATTTATATTTAGATATATATCCAAATGATGCAAATAGAATTAAATTATATAATGAATACAATAAAAAGACTAATGATTTAATATCTAAATATAATAACACTTATGAACCACTTACTTTAAGTGGAAACGAATTAAACGAAGTGCCTTGGAGTTGGGAAGATAGTCCTTGGCCTTGGGAGGGAGTATAGTATGTGGAGTTATCAAAAAAAATTACAATACCCAATTAATATAAAGAAAAAAGATTTAAAAATGGCAAAAAATATTATCACCCAATTAGGTGGTGCTAATGGTGAACTTGGTGCATCACTAAGATATTTAAATCAAAGATATAGTATGCCAGATAACAAGGGTAAAGCATTACTTACTGATATAGGCACAGAAGAACTTGCTCATGCCGAAATGATATCTGCGATGGTATATCAATTAACAAAAGGAGCAACCCTAAAAGAAATGAAAGAAGCAGGTTTAGATGGAACTTACACTGATCATGGTTATGGAATTTATCCAACCGATGCATCAGGAGTACCATTTACAGTATCATATTTTGCTGTAACTGGAGATCCACTTGCTGATTTATCAGAAGATATGGCAGCAGAAGAAACCATAACATTAAAATAGTATAAAAACGTTTCTACACGCAGAAATACGTGATACCACGATATATAATATAAAAAAGAGAAAAAATGAAAAATATATAAAACTTTAAATATAATTCACTTTTTCTCTTAAATATAATTTAAGATAACCAAAACTAATAGTTATCTTTTTATTGTTTACTACCCAAGAAAGAAATCTTTTCAGCCAGTAATATATTATCACTTTGTATTTTTCCTCTAATACCAGCCATTTCATCTTTTTTACAATATTCAGATACTTTATCACTTAAACTATCAAATACCTGTATCTTAACTATATCGTTATCATACTTTCCATTTTCCTTTTTATAGTTTCTAGGTATTCTTAATGTAAGTATACATTTATTATCTTCTTTATCGATACTTTCAACACGACCGACCAATATAAATTGATTTAACAAATTTATCACCTCTAGAGAATACTTTCTAATAAAAAATAATTAATTTCAACAAAAAAGATAATGATTAACATCATCATCTTTTAAATAGTTATTCTATACCCCAAGCTTGATATACTGAACTACAAGAAGACTCCTCATGAGCCTGTCCATCGCCATAGACATCTACCACAACATTTGATATATGACAAACCATAATTTCCGTATCTTTTAAACTATTAAAATCATTATCAGAACACCAATGACAACCAGATTCACTTAGATAATAACTTCCATTATTACAGCAATAATATCCTTTACTTTTGGATTGTGAAATAAAATCTTTAATTTTTCTCACTCGCTCTTTTTCTAGTTCTTCTTGTTCTTTCTCAAAACCCCACATAACATTATAACGTCTCATTATCATCTCAGTAGCACCCATTCTCCACTCAATAATATTATCTGATAATATATTAGACCTAACTAAATTTAACTTATCAAGTGCTATTATATAAGTACCATCCATTACTTCACACTTACCATCACGATAGTCAGCGTAACCTCTTTCACATATTTTATTATCTAATTTATCTATTATTTCAGCTACTAGAACGTTTTTATATTTAGTAATTTTTCCTTCTACGTTATTAGTAAATAATGGAACATACCCAAACTTAATTCCATTTATTATAACCTTAGAACCATCAACATTATAGTTAAACTTCTTTAATGTATTCATTATACTAGTATAGGATCCTGATAACGTATCTTGAAGACGATCTATCCTATCATAATCACTATCATTATTAATACCAGTTTCTAATGTAATATAACACTCTAATTCTTTATTATTCATATTACAAGTATAAACATTTCCATAATCTTTATCTTTTTTTAATTCACTCCATAACTTAGAATAATAATCATCATTACTAACATTCTTGATTTCTTCATTGTTTTTAACTTCGTTTAGAAGTTCCTTTTCTTTAGTAGCATCAATATATTCAATAGTAATATAATCTTTACTCTTAATACTTACATTATCAGAAGTCTTAACTTTAACACCATTTGAAGTATCAAAACCTTTTTCTTTTGAAGTATTATAAATATTATCAATACTATCATTTAGATTTTTACCTTTAACATCTATATCATTATAAATACTTATACAGTCATCATTCAAGCAAGCAACATCACTTACTTTATTATCTCTTACAGTAAACACAAATGATGGATTGATTTCAACAAATACATAATCAGTGCGTTCCTTAGAAACCTCGTTAATGATACCACTAAATTTCTTAGTATTTGCTTCATCTATTTTATTACCGATGAAACGATAACCAAAGAATAATAGTAGAGGTATTGAAACTATCAATATAATTATTATAAATAACTTCTTCTTTTTACCATTTGTTTTATTAACTTCTTTCTTATTCATTTAACATCACTCCTTACTAATATTTAATTAACTATCCTTTCTTCTACCTGTCTATTATCAGTACTATCGACTTTTTTAGTAGACCAGCCACTCCAGTCTCCCCATTCATGGCTTAAATATTTATCCCTATATCGGTATTCAGTAACCGATACTGTGTCTCCTTTTTCTTCTCTCGAATCAGAACTAAACCAACAGTTTTCTTTTTTATAAGGCCCATTATATTTTTTATAATCATAGTAGCCACCATAAGAATAATTGCAACTTCCACTTCCGCCTTTTTTCTTATATTCGTAATCACTTTCAATAGTTTCATAATATTCATCAGCACACTCAGTGGAATACGGGGTAGCATTACCTTGTGGTGCAAGCTGTGTTGGAGTAGGACATACGTAATGATAATAAATATAAATTGTTTTAGTTTGTTGCTTGTCAACCACTCTTGTTTCTACCTCAATACTATCGTTTTTTTCAATTTTTTGCTCTTGCCACTCACTCCAATTTCCGTAACTAATAACCTGTTTTTTATCTCTATATCTATACTTATATTTTGTATTATTATTTGTGTCATTACTTGTATTATTATCTATATCATTATACTTATCGTTATCAACATTATTACTAACATTACCTGGTTCATTTATAAAACTATTATCTGCATTCTCTTCATTATTTTTACTAACGTTTTTACCCACTTCAAATGTCAAAAATGCGGGACTTCCAGAATAAATAAAACTACCATTAATTATTTCTAATTTTTCATAATTCTCATCAAATTCTACTTCTATAGGTTCAGTTGCTACCCTAGAATTTCCCATATTCATTGTTTTACCACCCGAAGTTGCTGTTCGTACAATGATTGTGTTATCGTATATTTTAAGTTTTCTGTCCATCGTTTTTTCATAGGTACAGGAATTGTTAATATATTTCGTTGTATAACGCATTACTCCAGATGGATTTGTACTATCATTAAAACTACTGAAATTTGTATAGCACACACCATTTTCAGAAAATCTAATAGATGCATATCTACTTCCGTTGGTATAAAGATCATAAAAGCCAAATTGATATTCCTCAACTTCAGACTTAGTTTCTGTATTTTCAATATCATTTTTATCATTATCATAATTATTATTTAAAGAAAATGATAGATTAATTTCTTTTTCATTTTGGCAATATATCGAATCTGGATTTATATAATCATGAACACACATAGACGTCATTTTTATATTTTCTTTGTCAATAATCTCATAGTGAATATCAATGTGAGTTTTTAAACCTAACAAGTTATTTTCTTCTTCAGCAATAATTTCTTTTCCTTTTATTTTGTATTTACATGAATCAAATCCATCAACTTTTCTTACACAAGTTCCATATTTATAAAATTCTACCCAGGTATCATTAGAAGAACTTCTATATTTTTCTTCATAATTTATTTTACTTTCTTTACTAAATAGGTTATTAAATACACTATCATAATTACTAAATACAACTGCCATCAACGTAATGAATAACCATAAAGTAAAAACTACTATAAAAGCAAATATATATCTGTGTTTACTTTTAAAATTTTTAATCTTATTCATAATCATTTATCACTCCATTATTTAAAACACATTATCCTTTATTAAATAAAAAAGAACACAGAAGTACTACTGTGTTCCGATACTGCTATGTTGGTTCTAAAACTACATACTTCTATACTACATTAATAAACCAACACTTTACAACAATGTCGGATATAAGTACTTCTTACCGACACCATAATTGTAACATATTTCTACAAAAAATGTCAATACTAATGTTAGTAGTTACCTAACATACTTTTGTGAGGCATTACTCTACAATTAAATGTAGGAGATATCGATTACTATGAAAAAGAAAGATAAATTAAAATTTGATAGTGATATATATAATACTATTCGTAAAAACATTAAAAAATATCGTAAATTAAAAGGTATAACAGCAATGGAATTATCAGAAATGGTTGATTTATCACACGATTTTATTAGACAGATAGAAAGTGAAAAGGTAGCATATAACTTCAGTGTAGATACCTTTTATAAAATATCAGTTGCTTTAGATGTTAAATTAGATGATTTAATACAAAAAACAAAATGACTAATCGATAGTCATTTTTATTTTATACTTTCCATAATCAAAGGTTCATCATTTACAATTATAAACCTATATTTATCTCTTAATATTTTTTCTACATCTTTTCTTATATCACTAAAATCAAATTTAAAGTTAAATACATCGATAATAGAACCTATACACTGCTTTAAAGTTTCTTGTTTAAGTATTAAATTATTATTATAAAGTGATACAAGTTGTCTAGGAATAGTTTCTTTTATTATTTCAAGTAAGTATTTATCATAATCTTTATAATATAAATCAATTCTTTTATTATAACTAAGTTTTTTATTCATATATACCTCACTCAGTTACATTTTCTAACAAAATGAGTCAAATATCAACATACTACAAAATAATTATTTCCTTATACCAGTAAATACACATAAGTAGATATCATTAACTATATGAATAAAAGGAGAATACCTAGTTATATTATATACATCTTTAGTTAAATCTTCATAAAATACTTCTAATATTCCAACTTTATCTTCTTTAGTTATAAAATCTAAATTATATAATCCTAAACTAACTTTTCCAATATAGACTACTAAATAACCAGTAATATATTTATTATCTTCATCATACATAGGATAGGTACTAATATCAAAGTTTTCAATAGCGTTAGAAGACATCCTCAACGGATCACTAGCACCATCATACTTAATAGATACAACAGTTATTTTAGGAATATCTTCTACATTATAGAAATTATAATCAGATGAAAATTTTAATTTCTTTACTTGATTTTCAGTTAAACAAATTCTAACTCCTTTTTCAGTAATAAATATTTTATCTTTCTTAGTATTCTTATCAAAAGTCAGTTTATTACCTCTACTATCTAAAAATACATTACCTTTAACATATCTACTTCCATTATACAATAACATAATTAACTCCTCATAAACTAACAAATTATATAATTTATCGTCCAATTACATTAAGTAAACCCTTATATTACGTGATACCTAATAATTTACGATAACATATAATTCTTTATACACTTAAATATATAAATAAAAACAATTTTACATCATATAAAAATAAATGATTTTAACACGTTATTTTAAGTTATTCATCATTACTACATCAATTACACTAATTAGATATTACTCACGTGTTAAAACTTAAATAAATACAATAAAAAAGAGTTATAAATATAACTCTGAGAGAAAAAGTGAAAAAGTTTTTAGAATTTTATTTTTTTCTCTGTTTTCTTTTATATTCTTTCTCTTTTTCTCTTTTACCTTTCTTTTTACATTTATTACTACAATAAGTTCTATATTTTTTATTAACGGTAAACCATTTTTTACAAATAGGACATTGTCTATCTTTGCTATTTGGAGTTTCATATAGAGTATCATTTTTAAGTTTAATATTAAAAGCAATACATAGATTATTAAATATCCTATCTTTGTACCAGCCGTCATCGCCTTTATGTGCAAAATCGTTATCTTCTCTTAAATCTTTTTTATCTGCTACATCATCATCCGTATAAGAACTTTTATAGTCAAATAATTTTGCACTATTAATATTGGTATAATATAAATAATCATCTCTTAAAGAGAAAAAATTTTTATTATTTATTTTTTTATTATTTTTTAAATCAAATAATTTTCTAATTACCTCATTTGATTTATTTTTATTAACAAGAACATCATAAAGTATATAGCTATAGATACTATTATTTATTAGTATATCACACGGTACTGCATTTTCATTATCCTTTAAATCAAGCCTTTCGTGTATTTTTTGTATGTAATCATCTTCATCATCAGTAGATACATAGTATGGAAAACCATATTTTTTTAGCCATTTTTTAATTATTCTTTTTAAATCTTTAAACTGATTGTAAGTAAATTTTATTTTGATAGGACATTCATTTACCTTGTTTTTAAAATCTATATTAGTTATCTCATCTATATTCTTACGACTAGAAGTAGATATTTTTCTTCTTATATTAACTTCATTTGTTCCGACACTTTCTAGTTCAATTAGTATATTTTGTAGTTCAACGTTTATTTTATCTATTTCACTAGATATAAGTTTACTATTTTCTTTTTCTAACATTGTAATACATTTTGACATTCTACTTAGTACTTCTTTATCTATTCTATCTAAATACTTTTTTATATTTATATTTTTTGCTGCATAAATACTTATTAATATATTAACTATTCTATCGAGAGTATCAATAAAAATAACAACACGTTCTTCATAAACAGTGTTATAAAAAAATATTTCTACCTCATTCTTAAAATCGTATATGTTGTCAAAATCTTCCTTATATTTTTTGTGGGCTTCAAATTGATAATCATAATCACTACAAATATATTTTAGATATATATCTTTATCATCTAGTTTATAGGAATTATCAAATTCTATATTATTTTTTGATATACATAGATTAAATAAATCTTTACCAAGTTTTAAATAGTCTTTTTTAAAATCAGCGACATCTAAATATTCGATGTATTCTAGTTGATTTTTTCCTATTATATACATATTATCAGGAACACGAACTCCGCGATAAATTTTTTCTTTATCTTCATTAACTTTAATTAAGAATTCAGCAACATCTTGATTTAAATCAATTAAATCATACTCCTCAAATCTTGGAATATTATCTATATATAATCTCTTTTTAGCCATCTATAAAACCTCCTAGATATAATTATATCATTAATTTTTATATTTTTTTCACTTTTTCTCTCCTTATAATTAAAGGTTAAAGTGTTAATTTGTCCTTATTATAGGTAGTTCTAGCGTTTCGAAATTGTTTATTTTCTTTTTTATAATTGGAACTGTAATTCGAATTACATAGAAAAAATTTTAAAAGGAGAAAAAATATGAAAGACAAATTTATGATAATGGTTGACGAGGTACCGTTTGAAGAAAAACCTCAAGGAAAAGAAATTGGAGAAATTCAAAATTTCTTCAAAACAAAAGAAGCAATAAAAGAACTAACTATTGGTGAGTTCTTAGAGTTGGTTGGTAATGGTCATACTTATTGGCCAGCACTTCCTAAAAAAATTGAAAAAGGGACAAAAAACGATAACTGGTTAGAACAACAACTTATCGCGATTGATGTTGATAGTAGTGATAATAATATTGTAACTATCGATGAAACTATGGATAAGTTAAGAGAAAAAGGGATAAAACCTTTTGGTTACTATGAAAGTTTTCATAATACAAAAGAAAAACCGAAGTTTCGTGTATTGTTTATGTTGGATGAACCAACGCAAGACGAAGATAAGATAGAAAAATCTATCGAAACCTTAATAAAATTAACAAATGCTGATGAAGCGTGTAAAAATTTAGGAAGAATATACTTTGGAACCAATGGGAAAATTCAAGAAGTAAAACTATTGGATCTTGACGCAAGAGTTTCATTGGATAGTCTACTAAGTCTATACAATGATAAAGATAATATATCAAGCAACAACAGTTCATCGGAAAATAGAAATGACAATAACACTAGCAATTTAAAAAAATTAATAGAAAACTTTGATTTATTGTCATTTATTAAAGATGACTGTTCAAACTATAACGACTGCGGTAATACTGTTAGTTTTGAACCGTGTCCTATATGTGGACATCAAGGTTGCTTTAAATATTTTAAAGATAGCAAAAAATATAAGTGCTTTAGTACAAACGATGGTACTAATGGAAATATCATTGATTATATTATGGCAACAAAGAAACTTGAAAGAAAAGAAGCGGTTAAATATTTTATAGTTAATATAATGAAGATGGAATTACAAGAGCCATCTAAGAACTATCTCGATGTAGTCCAATCGCAAGTTGAAGATATAGGGCTTGATAAGAATACTATCAAGAACTGCCCATATATTAATGAAAATGGAAAAATATCTTGTCCCTTACTTGCAGAATTTATACGTAATAACTTAGATTATATCTTTGTTAGAAACGAGGCTTCCGAGGGAGTTTTAAGATATTATTATATAGACGGGTACTATAAATTAATGTCCGATGATGAAATGAACGGACTTATAAAGAGTTTAATTCCGTTAGAACTGCAAAGTTCTAAGATATATAGTGAAGTTAGAAGATTATTATATTCTGATTTAAAGTATATCAAGATGAAAGAATTAAATGCTGATGAAAATATCATTAATTTTAATAATGGTATTCTTCACTTAGATACCATGGAGTTAACTCCACATTCCCCAAATTATTTTTCATCGATTAGGATACCATGCAATTATGTTGAAAATGTTGAAAAACCAAAGACAAATTATTTTGATAATTATATCAATGATTTAACCGATGGAGATGAAGAATTAAAGCAATTATTATTAGAAATAATAGGCTTAACCATAAGTAATGTTAAAGGTTATAGAACTAAAAAAGCATTATTTATGGTAGGTAAAGGCGATACTGGCAAAAGTCAGATTAAGATATTTTTAAAAAATCTCTTGGGAGAAGACAATACCAGTGAAATAGATTTAAAACAGTTAGAAGATAAGTTTGGAAAATCTCAGTTACTTGATAAGAGATTAGTAGGTTCAAATGATATGGGGTATATAACTATTCCAGCATTAACTGTATTTAAACAAGCAACAGGTGGGGACTCTATTTATATGGAAAGGAAATTTAAAAATGGGTTTTCATACACATTTAATGGCTTTATGTGGTTCTGTTGTAATGCATTACCCAAGTTTGGCGGAGATAAAGAAGACTGGGTATATAACAGAATACTAATTATTGAATGTAATAATGTTATTCCTGTGGAAAAACAAGATAGAAATCTTGTAAAGCACTTGTTAGAAGAAAAAGATTATATAGTTTCTTTAGCAATTCACGCTTTAAAAAGATTAATATCAAATAATTACGTATTTGATATGCCTAAGAAATGCTTAGAAGCAAATCAAAAATATCAAGTAGATAATAATTCATTCTTGAAATTCTACAATGAGTGTGTTATCGAAAGAATACCAGGTATTGCTATAAAAGATAATTGTACGAAAGGTAAAATCTTCGAAGTTTATAGAGCCTGGTGTAAAGATAACAACAAAGGCTTCTATGAAAGCAAGAGCGAAGTTAGAAGATTGCTTGAAAAGATGAAGAAAGATAATACTATAAAAACTAATGGTGGACAAGAATATTATACTGATTTTACTCTGAAAGATGAGGTAAAGAAAGAATATTCCAGTGTTTACGGAATGTTTGATGGTATTGAAGAAGATGAAGATACTCCTACATTAAGTGAAAAAGTGATAATCGATGATGAATTTGATTTTTAAAATTAATAATCATTATCACTACTACATATCTTTTTAATGGAGGATATTATGGTGATGTGTAACAGTTTCTTCAAAGAAGAAGACATAGAACAAAAAAGAAATACTTTAATCGATTTATTATCGAAAATTATTTCTTTTCAAATAAATGAAAATAAAGAAGCGTAGGAATATCAAGCCAACCATAGTATAATAATTATTGTATCGTGGTTGGCTTATAATATTTCTGCCGTGAAATATAAGGAGGTAAAGTAATGAAAGCGGCAATTTATTGTAGATTGTCAGAAGAAGACAGAGATAAATTAAACAAAGAAGACGATTCAGAAAGTATACAAAATCAAAAAAATATGTTGGTTGAATATGCAGTTAAAATGGGTTGGGAAATATATCAAATATATTCTGACGATGATTTTAAAGGTTCTGATAGAAATAGACCAGCATTTAACCAACTATTAGAAGATGCGGAAAAAGGTTTATTTAATGTTGTACTGTGTAAAACACAATCGAGATTTACAAGGGAACTAGAATTAGTTGAAAAGTATCTTCACGGTAAATTTATCGAATGGGGAATTCGTTTTATTGGTCTTGCAGATAATGCTGATACTGATAACCAAGGTAATAAAAAATCAAGACAAATAAATGGTTTAGTAAATGAATGGTATCTAGAAGATTTATCAAACAATATTAGAAGTGTTTTTGAAACTAAAAAAAGAGCTGGACAACATATCGGTTCATTTGCTTTATATGGATATGAAAAAGATCCTAACCAAAAAGGACATTTAATTATTGATGAAGAAGCGGCTAATGTTGTAAGAGAAGTATTTAATCTATTTATAAGTGGATATGGTAAAACATCTATTGCTAGAATTCTCAATCAAAAAGGAATACCAAATCCATCTGAATATAAAAGATTAAAAGGTTCAAATTTTAAACATACTAGTAGAAATAGTAATTCTAAATTATGGAAATACTACACTATACAAAGTATGTTAGGTAATGAAATGTATATAGGTACTATGGTTCAAAGTAAACAAAGAAATCTTTCTTATAAAAGTACCAAGACAATTCAAATACCTAAGAAAGATTGGGTAAGAGTTCCAAATACACACGAAGCAATAATTGATGAAAAGACTTGGAATAAAGCACAAGAATTAATAAAGCAAAGATTTAAGCCTTTTGATGACACTAAAAAAATTGGAATATTTGCTAAGAAAGTTAAATGTCTTCAATGTGGGTATTATTTAAGAACTCAGAAAGTTCAAAATAGAAGAAATCTACAGTGTGGTACAAAATACGTTAGTAAAGAAGCATGTGCTGGTTGTTGTATTGATATTAAAAAATTAGAAAGAATAGTTATTAATGAATTAAATACTATTATTAATAATCTTGGTATCAATAACGATGAAATTAACTCTAAAGTGAAGTTTGAAAATCGCTTACAAAAAGAAATAGATAATGTGAATAAAAATATAAACAACTGTGAAAAAGATATAGAAAACTGCTCTAACGCTATCAAAAATCTTTATACTGATAAAGTTAAAGAAATAATAACCAGTGATGAATTTGTTGAATTTTCAAAAGGATTTCACGAAGAAAAAGAAAAATACCAAAATAAACTAACCGAATATAATAATCAATTAAAAGAACTAAATAAAAAACTTACTTCATCTTTAAATAAAGAAGAATTATTAAAGAAGTATCAGAATATAGAACATTTAGAAAGAATTCACGTTGATACTTTAATAGATTATATAGAAGTAGGAAAAACAATTCCAGGTACTAAAAAAAGAGTGATAAATATCTACTGGAATTTTTAATTTATACTATGTTAATCAAGTGGTCACAGAACAAAAAGCAAGAGCAACATATGAAAACCTTATCAATCTTACTGATGATCCAGATTTGTTCGCACCACTTTCATTTTTAAGGCAAAGAGAAGTAGTACATTATCAAAGATTTAAAGAACTATTTGATGAATATGTTGAAAAAGGATTACAATAAGTAGGTTTTTATCTACTTTTTGTATTTTTTTTCGCAAAATAGTTGACTTAATATAAATTTTTGATATAATTAAAAATGCCTACTTGATGCAGGTGTAGTTTAATGGTAGAATAAGAGCCTTCCAAGCTCCTGACGTGGGTTCGATTCCCATCACCTGCTCCAGAAGCAAAAATCGTCGCACCAAAGCGATGTTAATGATTAAATCAATCAGAAATGATTGATTTTTTTGTCGTTTAAGAAAGGTGTTGATGATATTATGATAAAAATAATCAAACAAGAAATTAAAATAAGTCATGAACTTAAAAGCAAAGTTGAATGGGCTTGTAAACTTAATAGTACTAAACCTATTTTCATTAATGGTAGTTTATTAAAATTAGAACCCACCAATATAGGCTATATAGAGCCTCATAGAGCAATTATTAATAATAAGACATATCTTCTATTCAATGGACACGAATTTGTTTACTACAGAGATTTAAATACCAAAATAAAACTATCTGATTTAAAAGACTTCATTAAAAAATTAAAATAATGATGAAATCTGTGTTATAATGGTTATAGAAAATATTAAACCTATTGGGTGAAGTAGTATTTATAACCTAAATATTGCTTCACCTTTTTTTGTTAAGGAGGATTAAAATGAGTGAAGAAGAAAGAAAAAATGCTGGTATTTACATTAGAGTTAGTACTGACGATCAAGCTCGTGCTGGATTTAGTTTGCCAGAGCAAAAAGAAAAACTACTTAGTTTATGTGAATTTAAAGGATATAATGTTTTTAAAGTTTATGAAGATGCTGGAATAAGTGCAAAAGATATGGAACATAGACCTAGGTTTCAAGAAATGCTTAATGATGTTAAAACAGGTAAAATAAATTATATAGTTGCTTATAAATTAGATAGAGTTACTCGTTCCGTTCGTGACTTAGAAGAACTAATTAATATCCTAGAAAAATATAATTGCTATCTTGTATGCGATAGAGATGATGTTAACACTAGTACTGCTAATGGAAGATTCTTTGTAAGAATGTTAACAGTTCTTTCACAACTAGAAATTGAAATCGTATCAGAAAGAACAAAGTTTGGACTTAATGGTGCTATTAAGTCAGGACATTTACCAGGTGTTGTTCCACTTGGATATAAAAAAGATGGAAATAAAAAAACTATCATAGATGAAACAACTAGACATATTATTGAAAGAATATTTAATCTTTATTTAGAGGGAAATAGTTATCAACAAATATCTAATATTTTTAATAAAGAAAAAGTACTAAGTAAATCTTGGTATGACACAGATATTGAAAAGATTATAAATAATAGAATCTACATGGGCGACTATGAACAATATAAAAGAATAGCTAAAAAAATTGGTCGTGATACTGTTATTTATATGAATGTTGTAGAACCTATAATTACTCGTGCTATGTGGGAAGAATGTCAAACACAAAAACTAACTAATCAAAGAACTTATACAAGAACTAGAACTTATTTATTCTTTCAAAAATTAGTATGTCCTAAATGTGGAAGAATAATGAAATGTAAAGGTTCAGGTGGTAAAAAGAAAAAATATATTTATTATAATTGTGAGTTTTGCCATTTCAATTTAAGAGAAGATTATGTTGAAGAATACATGATAAAAGCAATATATGAGTTTTTAGAGTTTGAACAAATGTGTAATAGTTTCTTTTTGCCAATACTAGCAGATAAGAAAGACAAAAATACTGACCTTAATTTAGATAAAGAAATTGAGGGATACATCAAACAAAAAGAAAGAATTAAAAAAGCATATCTAACTGGTATAGTTGAACTTAAAGACTTTGAAGAAGATCTAAAAAAGATAAATGAAAAATTAGAAATATTAAATAATAAAAAACAAGAGTTAAATGAATTAGATGTTCATACTTTTACAATAGAAAAAGTTATGGCTCGTAGGGATATAGAAAAACTTTCTATAGATGATAACTATAAAAATAAAGAATTTTATAAATTTGAATGGGATATAAAAACAAAAGAAGAAAAACAACAATTCATATCAAAGTATATAGATAATATTGTAATTGATAAAACTGATAAAGGTAACTTAGATATCAAGCAAATAAACTTTAGAAGTAGCTTTATAGATAAAGCAGTTAAATTAACACAAGTTGGTGCTTATGATTATAAATTGCCATTTGAAGTTAATCATAAACAAGAAATGGTTTTAGTATCTTCTCCAATGAAAAGAAAACAAGTAAATAAATATTTGGGTTATTTAAGAGAATATTTTGAAATTGAATATCGTGAAGATAAAGGAGATAGAACAGAAAATGGTATGACAGTATTTGATTCTGCAATGCCAGATAATTATGAATTGTTGAAAGTAATACCAATAATAGATTTAAATTTATTTAGAGGCAAAGATATAACATTTGGATTAGTATTTAGACCTACTATTAAAGAAATAATTAATGAAAAAATAGTAAATAAATAATAAGCAGGATAAAGGGAATGATAGCATGTCATTAATCTATCCTTTATAATTAAAGGAATTATAGTGCTATCATTTCTTATTTTGCACTTGCAAAATTAGGTTAAAAATATGGAAGAATTCTACCATACTTTTGATTTAATCCTTTTAGTTAAATGGTTTGCGAGATTTATTTCCACTTCCAACTATTGGACATGCATTAGAAAATGTTGGATGAATCTTGGATGTTGCAAATTGATGATAAAATTTACCAAAAAGATGGTATAATTATATATAGAAGTGACAGATAAATAGTAATTTATCGAGTAGATCATATTTAAGATTTACTATTTTTTTGATATGATTAGAGAGAAAGAATGTAAATAGTAATTTATATAACTCAACCATTAGTATGTGTAAAAAATTGATGATTTAGAGTATATTTAAGTCATGAAAGGAGAAAAAAGTTCATGGATTTAATTAAAATTGGAAAATTTATTGCAAATTGTAGAAAAGAGAAAAAACTTACACAAGAACAATTAGCAGAAAAATTATATATTACAGATAGAGCAATATCTAAATGGGAAAGAGGATTATCTTTACCTGATGCAGACAAGATGTTAGATCTATGTAATATATTAGATATTAATGTTAATGAACTTTTGAATGGTGAGAAAATGGAAATGAAAGATAATAATAAGAAAACTGAAAAATTATTGATTGATATGGTAAAACAAAAGGAAGAATCAGACAAAAGATTATTATCAATAGAAATTGTAATAGGAGTATTGATAGGCATAATTTTTTTCATATTAGTCTTTATTGCTTCATTAGTAGAAATGGAAAATTGGTTAAGAATAACTCTTATTCTAACTGGTTTTATACCATTTATAATTATGGTACCATTTGCAATACGAATAGAACAAACAGCAGGATATTATGAATGCCAAAAATGTCATCGTAAATATACTCCAACATTTTCAAGTGTATTATGGGCTATGCACATAAACAGAACAAGATATATGAAATGTCCTAAATGCAATCAAAGAAGTTGGCAAAAAAAAGTAATAACTAAAGAATAGGAGGAGCTTATGATGAAATATATTAAAGAAAATTGGAAGTTCTTGTTATTTGTATTAATTGGAGGATTAATTGGAGGATATTTTACAGGTCTATGGGGGTATGACTCATTATCTGAAGAAATGTTAAAACAATTACAAGATCAAAATGTAACTAGAGGAATGGTTGCATTAAGTACTATGTTTCAATATGGAATATTATTTGGAGTTATACTTGCAGCAGCTGGTATAGTTATATCAAAGAAAGTTAATTTATGGAAAGAATTTAAAATAGATCGTAAAGCAATTATTATTACTGCTATTATTACAATTATAGGTGGATTAGTTTTATTTCCGGGAGATAAATTAATATTTGGAACATTTAATAATTGGGTAAATGAAACATATAATACAGCACCTGGATTATCAAAAATAATAGGAGGCTTATTAGTAGGTGGAATTATTGAAGAAGTAATGATGCGATTAGCTTTAATGTCATTTTTATCTTTAATGATTTATAAATTATTTTATAAAAAGAATAAAGAAATACCTATAAAAGTATATATAATAGCTAATATAATATCTGCTTTATTATTTGCTGCAGGACATTTACCATCAACAGCTTCAATGACCACATTAACACCACTTTTAATAATTAGATGTTTTGTACTAAATAGTGGTTATGGATTATGCTTTGGATATTTATATAGAAAATATGGTATAGGGTATGCAATGATATCTCATGGATTATGCCATTTGATTGCAGATACATTAATGGTATTATTTATTTAACAAATTACAATTTATCGGTGAGATTAGTTTGAAATATAACTAGTCTTTTTATTTTGAATAAGATTTATATTTTTTGTCTATGGTAGAAAATATTTCCGTCTAGGGTAGACATTATTTCCATCCACGATGGAAGTTTTGTCTAACATAATATAATAAGTTAATATAAAGAATTAATATAATAAGAATATAAATAAAAATTTAAATTAATATAAATATTTATACAGAAAGGATTTGATTATGAATGGTGTAGATTATAACGAAGTCATTATATCTGGAAACATTAGTGTTATTAAGGATATAAATGAATTAATTGTCACAGTGTGATGATTTTGTCCATCAGGGTGTGATGCAAATGTCCATCTAGGGGTGATGAATTTGTCATACATAATATAATAAGTTAATATAAAGAATTAATATAATATAATAAGAATATAAATATATTTAAATTAGTATAAATATTTATATTAAAATATATAATATGTGTTATACTATTAATAGATTGATTTAATCAATTACTTGTTTCTATTTTTTCGCAAATGACCCATGTCATTGCTCCATTGACGAATCTGTTCGAACTATTTAGTTTGAACTTGATATATAGAATCAATCGAAAGATTGATTTTTTTGTGTCTTACAAAGAAATCATCCTAAAGAAAGGATGGTGTTTATGATTAATATTATCAAGCAAGAAATGCCTAAAATTATTTTATAACCAACCTGATGATTTAAAAGAAATAGTAACAATATTTTATACGATCGATACTAACACCCATTTAATGGACTTTCTCCACGCTTACATACTGTATTACAATTAAAAAATTGTAATACAGGTTCATCAAAACAAATCGAGAATTTTTTATATTCACAAAAGAATTGTTTGTAATTGTTCGAGATAAAATGAATAAAAATACTGAAAAAATTAGTACCACTTAAAAAAGCAAAAAGATGATTGCTCATCACTGTAAGCTATCATCTTTAAGTATTTTTATATTAGTTTCATCAAATTTATATATATTAGGTATTATTATATTTTTTTCCTTAAGTAAATCTTTTTGACTAATATCTAATGATTGTTCTATTGTTGGACTGGTATTAACCATTACATATTTGCTATTTATATTATCTATGAATTTAGAAGCATTATCATTATTCTCAGTAAATATTGATGAACAATATTTTGAACTATTGTAATTTATGTACGTTATTGCCTCATCAACGTCCTCAACAAATATCGCATTTTCTACTTTGATTTTTAGATTACTGTTTATATAAAGATTAATATTTAAATTTTGAATCATTATTTTTTTAATAAAATCAATATTATTTAAGGAATCTATATATATATCGTAGTTTTGATAACCAGATACTATAGTTTTTGTTGTGCACTCACTTACATATTTATTTATAAATTCATTATCTCCTATAATAACAGTCATATTTATAGATTTAAAATTATCAAAAAAATCATTAGAACGCATTGTTATAGAGTGTTGAAACATTTCCTTTTTTAAGCTCTCTTTTTCTAAAATTGTTTGAACTATATTTATCAATAAACCATTAGTACCACCCATATAACCATTATAAGCAAATATCATTGTGTTATGAGTTAATAAACCTAATAATAACATTTCTAACATAGTATATGTATTACCATCAAACATAACTAGTACAACACCAAGTTTTGTATATAACTTTGAGGAAAGAAGTTGATTATCCATTAGAGATATCTTATCTTTTGATTTTATTAAAGGCTCTACACCTTCATATTTTTTTAATATTTTATCTATTAAATTATTATCTAATTTAAATCCATTCTTGTTATTTATATCAATCCCATTTGCACTTTCAAATAAGCTCATATTTTCTCTTATTGCCTTTGCAAAATTTGAAACTAATTCTTTTTCATAATTATACTTATTATTTCTATTTGCTATTAAAGCATTATTTATAATATTTTTTACACTATCTTGCTCCATGTGATAATCCCCTTTCTTCATCTATTTCTGTTCCTAAATTCATAGCCTTATTGCACATTTCAAGTTGCTCTTGACTTAAATGACTTACATTAAATTTCTTACCTTTTACACCAATTTGCTCTATTGCCATTCTTATTTGCATTGCAACTTTATCAGTAATATCAACTTGTTGTCCTTGATTGTTGAATGAAGTATTATATAAGATATCTCCTATTATTACTTCTTCGTTTGTCGTATCGTATATTATTGCAAAATTGGCATTCATTATAATTCTTGTTGTTTCAGGATTTAATCCATAGTTATATGCAATATCTGAAACAATTTTATCTGTTTCATCTGATTGAGTTCTTTCAGAATAACTATCTCCTCTTGTTGCAAGGGCAAGTTTTTGTAGCATTAGTACATCCTGCTGATTTGTATTGCTATCATCGTGAATTACAAATTCATCAGAATATATTGCTGGAACTTCATCTTTATAATAAGATGCTATAACATCCTGCTCTCCTGCTACAATATATTGTCCTTCAAGATGATCGTGATTATATAGATGGTTACTTCCATCAATAGGTGATGTATAAGGTAATGGATCAACTAATCTGCCTGAATCTTTAACAGCATTTCTCATCAAAGATTCTTTAATATCATTATAACCTGTTCCCACAGTAACTTTTCCTAATTTAAACTTTTCATATTGTTTCTCAGTTATTTTTTCTTCTTCAAGTAATTTTCTAAATTCTATTTCATCTTTTTGCATTAGTTCTTGTGCGGCTCGTCGATATAATGCATATATAGTATCAGTAAACTGTTCTCTGCTCATTCCATTTCTAACTGCATTAGTAAAGGCTTTTTCAGGAATCTCAATATTATCAAAGCATAATACATTTTGATTTCTCCAAACCCAACTTTGAGCAATAGGTCTTCCTTCTTTATCTCTAATATATAATATTCTTCCTGTTTTATCTACTGCACTATGTGTCATACAAGATTCTGCAGCACTACCTAATTTTTGACAGCAATCCGTTAATTCGCCAATAACTAATGCCAAAGGGTCATCTAATCTTATCATCTCACAAATATATTCATCTGTTTCAAAATGTACTCTAGGTATAGTGCTGAATACTCTCATTTTAGCGTAATTATAAATTTGTTGTAATCGCTCAAAATCCTGCTGATTATATCCACGCTCCGAAACTTTTTCTGCAAGTATTATATTACCCGTTTGCACATCTGTATAACTATTAGATTTTACATATGCCATTGCTAAATCCAAAGTTAAAACCAAATTGCTATTAATTGCTCTTATTTCAGACCATTGTTTTTGCATAGAACTAATATATGCTATATATTCATCAGAAGAAAGTATTGTATCCATATTTTTTAAGATAAAATCTCTAAAATCAGGCTCATATTTCATTTCAAAACCGCCAAATAATTTATTTGCCTTATCTGCTGTTAATATTGTTGAAACATTAGAGTCTTCCATTATATTTCTTAAAGTTTGAACTATATTCTTATTTTGTTGCGAATTTATTTTTAATGAGTATGTACCATCATCATTTTGACCATAACATTGTTGTATCAATGCTAATTGTTTATTATATTCTTCTACCATTTTTGAATCGGGATTATCTCCCAAAGATGAGATTTGTTTTTGTATAAATTCTAACATTCTTTGCATATCTTGCGTTGAGAGTGATTTTGGAATATCAGAGAATAATTGCATTGTTTTATTAAATCCATCCATATCATTATCAAATACGCCAAAGCACTTACTTGCTTTTAATAATGCTCTTTTTGAATCATCATTAATATTGTATCTTTCGATTCTCATTAATTGCGACCATTTTTTACCAGAAGCAGCAAATTTATCTGACTGTTCAAAAGGGAATTCTTTCATAACAACATAATCCGGGACAAAATGAAGTTTATCATACCATTCAGATAACACATCAAATTTATCATCCCTTAACATTCGCATAACCGCCCTAGGATTTTTCATTCCTATTCTTAATGCCTCTTGTTCTCCATACTTTTCAAATAGTTGCTCTAAACCATTAATGCCCATATTTTTCTTTTTAAGACTCAATAATACATTTTTACCTTCAAGATAAGAAAGCCAATCTCTATGTTCTCTTAAAAATTCAAAAGTTAAAGGAGTATTAGATGTATAATTATAGAAAACTTCTTTTAATTCATTTGGGGCATTTTCGTCAAGAAATAATTCTGGGTGTTCTTGACCAATTATCGCTATTGCACTTTCATCATATTTAACTCTTTTAACAGTTATTGCTTTTAATATTTGCTGTTTTATAATATTATCTAATTCTTCTATATTATCACTATTTATACTATTAAGGGCTATTTCACATCTTTCTATATAAGATCCATATTTATCAAACAAGTCAAATATTTTATTGTTATCAAGCCCCAATAGTTTGCATTGTCTAACGAAACGAATAGTAACGTTCGTATCGAATACAAAACTAATGTCTTTTCCTTGTAAAAACTCCTTCCACTTTGGATGATTTTGTATTGCTTCTATACTAATTTTTCTTTGGTAGAATAAGTTTTGTAAATCTTCCGGAGCATTTTCATCTAGAAAAATATCGGGATATTTTTCTATAAATTCTCTTGGCATACTTTTATTATTATATAATAATTGTCTATTTTTGATCAAATCATATATATACTTAATTAAATCTTCATACAGTTCTTCTTTTCCAAGAGAAACATCAATGCTAATCCTAGAATTATTTAAGCAATGTCCATATTTAGATAAAAAGTCTAATATTTCTTCTTTTGAAAAATTAATTCCTAATGCGTCATATAAATTCATTTGTTGAGGATTAGCATAAACATTTCCATCTTCATCTTTTAAATTATATACACTTATATTTTGATTTTCCAAGCATTTACCTAAATCTACTTTCATTAAAAATGGTATCCATTCTAAGTGGTCATGTATATCTTGTGCATTTAATAAAGTATAATTATTTCCCAAATTGTTTTTGCCATAAAATACATCTTGTAATTCTTTTGGGGCATTTTCATCAAGAAATAATTCTGTATATCTATTTTTAAAACTTTGTGGTAGAATTCTCAAATCAAATGTTCTACGATTATTTTTACTAAGCATATCATAAATGTATAGATTCATTTGCTGTTCATAATTATCTCCATTCATTCGAAGTGAGAACTCTGACATCTTCTCTTTATCATAATCAATAGAAGATATAATTTGTGATAAAGCGTCTCCATATTTAGAACATATACCTAAAAACCTTTCACTGCCAACTTGTTGATAGAACTCATTTAAACTTAAATCATTTTTACTTATAATTAGTCTTTTATTTGTTAAGGCAGGAAGTAAAAACGGATTTTTATTTAATATTTCAAAAAGTAAATTTGTATTTCCATTAAAGCCACTTTCCAAACGTTCTATAAATTGTTCCTTACCTTTTGGATCCATATCTTTTAATAGTGTATCTAACATATTGTAATCAAGAAACTCACTTGGATATAGTGTGCTTAATTCTCTTTTGTTCTTTGTTAATAATTGTTGAGTGGAATAATCATTAGATACTCTCATTTGGTGTATTATTTGACCAAATATAGTTGATAATTGTTGTTCATCAGTAATAAGGACATCTTCTCCAATTACACTAGCGTATTTTGCCATTTCTTGAAGCAATGTGTTGTTTGAATAAAATCCTCCTTCTTTCTCTAATATCATGTTATTTTTCTTATTAAATTTAACAATATTTTCAAACCCACACCTTTGAACAAAAGTTCTTAAACTTGCGTCTTCAAATATTTCTTCAATAGGAACATATTGAGAAAAAGCGTATAATTCATCCAAATTATAATGACTTCTTAACCAGGTATCCTCTTTTAAAGCATATTGTATAGAGTCAGATATAATGTTTGATAGTTTTTGTTGTGATATTGTCGCTATTTTTTCCTCATCATTAGCATTTATAGATAAATATTTCCCCACAATATCATCATATTCTTTTGGAACTTGTTCAATAAATTTCCATACATCTCCAAAAATTTTATTAATTGTTTTAATTTCTTTAGATGAATGCGTTCCAAATTCCAAATCTTTCGTTTTTAAAACTTCACTATAATATCTAATTTCATGAATAGATAAATCACCATTATAAAAATCTTCAGCCACTTTTTTTGGAAGTTCCCCTTCTTTTATAAAAAAATTGGGGAAACTTTCAATCATTTCATATGGAATAACATCAAACGATGGGAGTTTTCTATATCCCTGCTTAACCTCATCTAAAATTTGTCTATATATGAACTGCTTTGCTTCTTCATAAGTTCCTGACTTATCAAAAGGTTTTTCCGCACTAAATTTATCATACAAATATGAATTTCTTTCTTCTTCAAACGTAATAGCATTAACAAATTTTGGATTTTCATCAAAAAGTCTTATTGCATTTTCAAATCCTATTGCGTTAACTAATTCACGCGATGGACTAAAATACGCCTTTGAAAATGAAAACTCATTAACGCATTTTCTTAAACTAGGATATTCAATCAAATCTGAAAATGCTAATTTTTTATCATAAAATAATCGTCTAACCTCTATGGGTATTGATTCATCCGGAAAATATTCCGGATGTGTTTTCATATATTCGGCGTCAAACGTTGTTTCATCATAATCTAATGCTTGAACCCCCCTAATATTACAACCCTGTAAATTAATACTATCATATTCAATTCCAGCCAATAATGAAAAATCTATATTAGCATGTGTTTTTGATAAATCTAAATTGCCATCAGTAAATATATATAATCCCTTCCATTCTTCAAAAGGAATATCGCTTAAATTTGATGATAATAATCTTTCTAGTAAAGAGTTATATTCTACTAAAAACTTTTCTTCTTCGCTTTGGGCTTGAGTTTCGGAATTATCTACTTGTTTTATTAAATTCAACATTGAATTTTTAATTTCTCTAAATTGTTCTAAAGATAATTTTTCAATCATTTATAATACACCATCCTAGTATTTTTGCATTCAACTATTGTAATATTGAACTACTATTATATATAATTATAACATTATTTTAAATAATTTTATCAATTTTGTTTTGAAATTTTAAAAAAGTTATTATAATTATATATTAGCCTATACATTCTATAATTGCTATAGCTATTATTAATTAACCTGTTCTATTAAAACTTACTATTATGTCAAAAATGATTGCAAACAAAATAATTGTATCGCCACTACCTGCACTTTTCATATCAGTATAAGTATGTTTCGTACCATTATATGTCCCATCAATTATTACATTTGTTTTTGTACTTGAAATTGTTATACCTGATGATAAAGTTATATCACCACCAAAATAAATATAATTATATTGGTTATTTCCTTCTAAACACATCTTAAGTTCTTAAAGAAGTATAAACAACCACTGTATTTTTATCAATTACATCCATATATCATTTTCCTTTATTATATGGTTATAATATTTAAATGTATAAATTATTAATAACTATCTGTTTTTATATCTTTCAAATTCTTCATCCATGAAAGATTGAAATGCTAGTCTTTTATACTTTTCTTTATCATCCTTCATTACAGGTCTAGTATAAAAATCATAACCATCATCCTGTAATATTGCATTTACATATGTTTTACCATCATCACATCTCATACTTAACAGTTTACATTGACATCCATCGCTTCTAAACTCTTTTACTAGTCTAATATTATCGTCTAATTTAACATCATATAAAGAATCAATGTAATTTACATTTGTATTCATAGAAACATCATATTTACATTTACAACTATTACAATAACATGTACAATTTCCGTCAAATGTTACATTTCCTCTTCCACACTCTGGACAAGTTAAAATTATTAATGCTTTTGACATGTTTTTATCACCTACTTATTTTCTGTAGCAAAAATGAATCCGTCCTTTACTGGTTCCTTAATAAATTTGATCTTTGTATTATTTTCAATTTGGATAGTTTCAATTTTACCATCAATATTAAATGAAACATTGCTTGTTTTCTTGTCATTTTTCAATGAAGTAATATAAATTTATTAAATACTTTTATTAAACAAGCATTAAAAACTATCCATACAATCTTTTTTGATAATAGTTTTTATCTTTTCTAACAATAATTAAATCTTCATCATCTAACGAAGTAATATTTCTACCACTTTTCTCATCTAAATTACCAAAATATAAAGTTTTTTCCTTAAGTAATTTATCATTCATAACTAAAATATCATTCTTATCAATTTTAATCTGTAAATACATGCATATTTTATACGATTTTCCATGCATATCACTTAAAGTATAATTATTATCTTCAATACTATTTACTACTAGTTCTATTTTCATTTATTCCTCCTAAAACATATTGCCTATTTTCATATTCATACATAAATGTATTTGGATACTCCTCTAATGAAGAAAAATCATATTTTTTAATATTCTCTAGTGAAAACAATACATTTGTACCTACTTGTCTTAAATTTGGTGTATACATATTACCAATCTTTTTTGCACAATTTAACGAATAATTTGATAATGTTTCTAAGTTTGGTGCATAAAATCTCTCTATTTTTTTTGCACTATATAGAAAAGATGTTCCAATAGTTTTTACTTTAGGTAATATTATATCTCTTAAACCATCACAGCATTGTAAACAATAATTTGATATTTCTTCCACATTTGGAATATATAATTCTTTTAATTTCTTATTATAATATAAAAAATTATTATGTATTCTTCTTAATTTATCTAATTTAATGCTTTCTAAATTTTCATTGTATTGCATAAAATCAGAACCAGTTAATTCTAGGTTTGGTAGTTCTAAATTTTTCAATGATTTATTATTACCTAAAAACCAATTACCTACTCTTTGTAAATTTTTAAACGAACACTTTTCCATACCATTATTATAATTCATAAATAGATTTCCAGCACTTATTAAGTTATCAAGTTCTAATGACTTAATCCTTTTATTAGAAACTAAAAATCTGTCAAAGACAATAA
Organism: uncultured Bacilli bacterium; assembly: GCA_934130375.1. GTDB lineage: Bacteria > Bacillota_I > Bacilli_A > RF39 > UBA660 > CAG-1193. The sequence continues at coordinate 26,214 of CAKOXW010000003.1, read as the reverse complement.
CTATATCTTTCGCATCAAGTTCTCTTAAATCACGATTATAATGTAAAAAATTATTTTCTATAATTCTTACATTTTTCATACTTAGTTTTACAATACAATTAAATTCATCTAATTCAATAACCATACTTTTATCATTATCACCAGTAATAGTTACTCTCTTATTATTATCAACATTTTCTATTGTTATTTTTTCTATTTTAGAAATACAACGCGTAAATCCATCACATAAAGTGTCAGAATTAATAATATCTTTTTCTTTTAAATCAAGAATGAAATAATCGAGAACAAGGTATCTGCTTTTATCATATTGTTTTGGTATTCCTAGTTTTATAACAAGGTTATCAGGGCAGTAATATATTCCATCTACTTCATAATTATATTTATACATTTTACCATCTTTTGCTTTAACATAGCCTTCTAACTCAAATTCATCAGTTGGACATTTTTGTTGTAAGTCTTTATATTTTGCAAAACTATCAGTAAGCCCCGGTATTATTTCATCTAAGTTATTTGAATATGTTGCATTTGGATTATAAACACTATGGTTGTATCTACTTATTATTGATACTGAGTGTGTTTCATCTCTACTAAATTGTATACTAAGTACACTTGTACCATAATCATCTTCTCTTCTTGGTACCAAATAATCTTTTCTGTTTATTTTATCAACATCTTTTCTAACTGCAAAAAACACTCTATTTGTATGAAGTCTACTAAAACCATATAATTCCATATTTCTAAATGTACATAATCTTTCATTATCAATATAATATTTTGTATATTCCTGTATTTCTTCCTCAGTTAAACATTCTTTTAATACATAACCAGCATCATCCATTAACTCTTCTGGAGTTCTATTAATATGAATTTCTCTTTTATCATCTTTTATAACTAAATTAAATATAAAATTCTTAAATTCAAGTTGCATTTCATTTTTTACAATATCATCATATAAATAATGATTTTCATTAAAATTATCCATTAATAATTTTGGTAATAAGCCTTCTATTTCTAAAATTGTTGGAAATAAATCTCTACAAAAATGCATCATTTTTTCTCCATACTTCTTTTTAATAATTTTTAAATCATTATTCATATTATCACCCACTTTAATATTACATCAAATTTATTATGATTGCAAAAAAGATAATATATCTTTGTAAATTATTTGTAAAGAAAAATGTGCGAAATATGCACATCTAATCTATTTTTTCTTTTCTTTTAGATACTATATTATTAACTACAACAAATAACACTATATAAAATACTAGTACATAAAAATTTATAATTACAGGTTTTAAAGTTGCCATATCAAATACTTGCATTGATGAAATTAAATCATTAGTATTTATATACCAATATGCAGGTAATACTCTTGCAATACTAAGAACACTTGTAGGAAGAAATTCAGTTGGAATAAACGCTCCACATAAAAATGCTTGCGCAAGTGCGACTACATTTACTATTCCTGATATAGCATTTTTATTGTTAGTAAGTGTTGAAATTAATAATGCTAAGGTAATTATTACTAGTGTAAATATTAAAGTATTTAAAGCATAAATTAAGCCTTGTATTGTAAATAAATTACCTAATAAAATAAGTCCAAGGAGCATATATAAAATCCATATAAATATTCCATATATAAAACTTGCTAATAATATACTTCTATTATATTTTTTATAACTTAAACTACTTACAATAGTTCTTTTTTTAACATTAATATCATTAAAACTAGATAATACTAAACATATAATATATATAATTACTGCTGTAATAGAATAACTAGCAAAATTAAAATATCTTGATAATTTATCATTATTACTAGTATTTGTTAATACTGATACTTTTGTTTCATTATCTAAACTAGAATTAATACTTTCAACTATTTTATTTTCATCACTATATAACTTTGTATAAATACTTTGTACTTCTAAATATCTTTTAAGTATCATATCACTTAAAGATGCATTATAATCTTTAGTACTTTTAATAATTATTTCTGGATTACTATATAATACTTCATCCTTGTACTTCTTAGGTATGTAAATAATATAACTAACATCTCTATAAAATAACGCATCATCTAATTTATCATTATCAATATCTACAACCTTAGCCTTCTTACTCATGTAATCAATTAAATTTTTTGTAAGTCCTTGATAAGTATCATTATTTACTATAGCAATACTTGGCAACTCTTCACTAAAGAAAGTATTAGTTTCATTATTCATTTTGGTATACATAAAACCAAATACTATTAAAAATGATGTATAAAGTATTACGGTACCCTTATACTTTTTAATCACTTTAAAAAACGTATTAAATACTATCATACTTTTGCCTCCTTAGATTATAGTAAGATACCGCTATAAGAATAAATGAGAATATACCTAAACTTATTGCATCCATTTTAAATCTATTCAAAGTATCGTAATAGTATAAAGAATATAGTCCATCTGTAATCATTGCAGCAGGGTTAATTTTATTTAATATTGGTATATTTTTATCAATTACATATTTCATGGTAATTCCCATCATACCTGAAAGGAAACACATAAACATAGTGCCTGCAATTAAAATTCCTGTTTTAGCATTATCATTTGTCTTAAACATAGTTGATATAAATACGCCAAATGAAAGACCTGATAAAGAGCCGAGTAAAGATAGAATTAATATGTAGATAAACTTATCACCATAGTCCACTTTAAGTACAAATATTGTATATAAGAACAACAAGGCTAGACCAATTAATTGTACTATAAAACTAGCAAGTAAACTACTTAAAACCATAGTTCTCTTTTTTATACTAGATACTCCTATTCTCTTACCCACACTACTAAGATTAGGCATACTTATATTAGACATGTACATAGATATCGCACCACCATATAAACAAGTCATTGCAATTAATGTATAATATTCAATCATAGTGTAACTTATATTTTTATTAGTAATATCTTTTACATTAATATCAGTATTTATAATGCTATCAACATCAATACTACTTGAACTACTCATAATATCAGTATATATTTTAGTATTACTTTTAATAGTTTCAACTACATATTTAAGTACGGTTTCATCAATACCATTCTTATTAATCATAATATTCTTATTTATATCTACATAACCAATTATTTCATTTGCATCAAGCATATCCTTAGCATTCTTACTATCAGTATAAGTAATATTAAATAACTTATTGTTATCTTGTTCTATATTTTCAATTATAGATTTAAAATTTAAATCAATATTTTCATCAACTGCAATATTAATAATATCTAATTTCTCACTATTTTCTATATTAGAAAAAGCCATATAGAAAAATGTACCAAGTATTATTGGAAATATAAATGTCCAGAAAATTAAACCTTTATTTTTAAATATAATTTTTAGAGAATATTTTAAATTATGTATAAACATTAATCTCTTAATTCCTTTCCTGTAAGTTCAAGGAATACATCATTTAAAGTTGGTCTTTCTGAAAATATTTTATTATAAACAATCTTATTACTCTTTAAATAATCCATTATTTCTTCTAAATTATTTTTACCTTTTTTATAAGTAATACATAGTAAATTATCTTTATATGAAACACTATCAACATTTTTAAATTTATTTATATCATTTATAATACTTTCATTTATATCGCTTGTATCAACTGTAATCTTTTCTTCAATATTACATAGTTGTTTTAATTCATCACTTGTACCACTTGCAATTATCTTACCCTTATCTAAGATGATAATTCTATCACATAATTCTTCTACTTCTTCCATATAGTGAGTTGTGTATAAAATTGATGCTCCATTATCGCGAAGACGTTTTATACCATCTAAAATATTATTTCTACTTTGAGGATCAACTGCAACCGTTGGTTCATCTAAAAATATTAATTTTGGTTTATGTGCAATACCACATGCAATATTAAGTCTTCTTAGAAGTCCACCACTAAGTTCCTTAGGATAATATTTTCTAAATTCATTTAAACCAACAAAATTAATTGCATCCTCTACATACTTTTTTCTTAAATCTTTATCAGTTATATATAAACCACAAAAATAATCTATATTCTCATAAACATTTAATTCATAAAATAATGATATATCTTGAAATATAACCCCAACCTTAGACTTACTACTATAGCAATCAGGTGTCATTTCCTCATCAAATACTTTTATAGTACCACCATCATAATTGAGGAGAGATAAAATGCAGTTTATAGTTGTTGTTTTACCACTACCATTCGGGCCAAGTAAACCAAGTATTTCACCCTCTTTTAAAGAAAAAGTTAAGTTATCAACTGCAGTTGTTTTTTTATATTTTTTAGTCAATTTATTAACTTCTAAAACATTTTTCATTATTCTTCACTCCATTTAAAATATTAGCAATTAAAGTTATTATGTTAGCAATTAATAGTACAATCCATACAGTACTTATTTTTTTTGTATCTATATATTCAAATATCAGAAAAAATACACATGTAAAAACTGCAACAATTGAACATAATACTGAAACTTTATTCATTTTCATCTGTAACATAATTAACTACTATCTCACCAACTCCACCACTGATTAAAACAGAAGTTTTTCCATTTTCAAAAATTTCATTATCAACTATTTTTTTATTATCAACTAAAACAGTACCAACACCTTTTTCAACACTAACTTTATAATCTTTACCAATTAAATCTAATGTAACTTTTCCAACACCAGTATCGACTTTATTATTTCCTACTAATTTAGATTTAATATAAACTTCACCAATACCAGCATCAAAATCTAAGTTATTAATTCTGCCACCTCTTATTTCAAATTTACCAGTACCGCCATCAATTGATGCATTATCACTATTAACGCTTAAAAGAGTAACAGTACCTGCCCCTAAATTTAAATCTAAACTTCTAGCATTAAGTGCATCTGCATATATAATTCCCGCACCAGTTTCAATATCAATTTCATCTAGCATAGAACTAGGAATATACACGATTAAATCTTTTGGTTTAGTAGAAATATTATCATCTTCCTCTATTTTTAAAACTCCCAATTCCTCTTTAACCTTGATATAATTATTATTAGTTTGAATACTAACTTTCTCATCAATTTTTATTATTAAATTAGTAGCATGCAAATCTATATCAAGAGAATTTATTTTATCACTAGAATAAATTTCTTTTAATTCAGAAATTTCTTCATTAGGTTTCTTATCAAAACTCTTAATAATAATTCCTGCACTTGTAATTATTGCAGAAGAAATTGTATAAATTAGAAATATTGCAAAAGCAATAGCAAAATATTTTATTATTTTTTGAGAATTTGTCATTTAATTTCTACTCCTCCAAACAAACATGTAGCATTAATATAAATTGTTACAGACTTCTTATCAACTTCTACACTCTTTCTCTTATCTTCAACACCACCAAATATAGAATTAGATTTTACTTTTACTTTCATATTATCAGGTACATATAATTCAATACCACCAAATATCGCACTACAATTAATAACTACATCATTTTTTATTACTGCTTTATCTAAATTTAACTTAACACCACCAAACACAGCATTAATATCACTACCGCTAAAATCTTCGCCATCTAAATTAACATTTTGAGATGAAAATGTAGAAGTATATCCTCCATCCTTGGCCTTCTTAGTATTAATCTTTTTTATTTCTTCAGAAACCTTATTGTTAAATAGGTCCTTAAATAGAAAAGATAAACCAATTATAATCATTATTGCTGGTAATAATAACTTCCAAATTATATCAAAATCTAATATGTTTTGAGCACTTAAAAGAAGCACAACACCTATAAATAATCCAATTAAACTTCCTGTAATATCTTTTTGATTAATTAAAGATACCAAAGAAGGTATGATTATAAATAAAGTCCACCAACCATCAAAAAATATGTCTATATTAGTTACATCAAGTGCATTAAGCATAACAATAATACCTATTACTATAAATATTAATCCTAAAATTTTATTTCCTAAATCTTTCATTTTTCCTCCTTAATTACCCATTTATTATTGGGATTTTCTTCTAATAACATAAGTGCTTGAAACTCATAAGAAAGCAAATCCTTAATTTGTTTTTCACTAAAATCAACCGTCTTATTTGCAACAAGCGCCCCTATACCATGAGTAAATATCCACATCTTTATATGGAAATCCTTAATCTCACTATCATCTAAATTAGTACTTATCTTTATCATTTCAAAAACTCTTTTATAATTCTCATCATGAGTTACAAAATCCTCTGCAAAGAAATCACTCTCACTCATAAATAACGCTTTAAACAAATTACACTCTTCCTTAGCAAACATAATATACCTAATACCTATTTGTTTATACATAGGAAAATACTTATCAATATCCTCTGTTATATACGAATAAAAATACTCTTCAATCTTTCTCTTTAACTCAAACTTCAACTCCTTAGAGTTCTTAAACTGGTAATAAATAGGTCTAATAGATGAATTTAATCGCTTCGCAATTAATCTGTTACTTACATTATCTATGCCTTCCTCTCTAGCAATAGAAAAAGCAGTATCCAATATCATATCTTTACTTATCCTTGTTGTTGTGGGTATAGCAATTCCTCCTTCCTAATAATATTGTATCACACGATACAATATATGTATACATTAAATATTATCATACATGTTAATTAATGTATTACACGCATCAAAACCCTTTTTATAATAACTATCTAAATTTGTATTTAAGTAATGTTTAGTATAATAAAGTTCTAAAGTCATCGGTTCATTATAATTACACTCTTTTAATTTTTTAAAGTAATATTTATAATCAATATTTCCATCAAAAGGTATTAAATGCTCATCTAATTCTCCATGATTATCATGAATATGAACTGCAAAAATTTTATCTTTAAATAATTCAAAATTAAACTCATCCTTAAAGTGAGCATGTGCATGCCCAATATCAAAACAAATTCCAACATTTTTATTATGAATATTACTTAACACATACTCTTGATAACCTTGAACTTTCGTATTCTCAAACGCAATTCTAACACCTAATTCTTCTGCATAAGAAGCAATCTCTTTTAGCCTTCTAATTCCCATCTCATTATACATAGGTGCATCAAATCCTGCACACAAATGCATAACAACAAGATTAATACCATTATCAAAACATGTTTTAATATCTGATTTATATCTAGCTATCAAATAATCACCACAAGAATTCCATAAATCATTTATCGTATCATAACCAAGATGCGCGAAAATAACATTTAAACCCAGTTCCTTAGCATACTCAAGTTCCCTATTTTGGAGAACATAATCTCTATCATACCACTGAATAAATACATTTTTAAAACCACTTTTCTTTATTGAATTTAAAGTTTCTATATAATTATGATTAATATTATTACTACTCAATACAACTGCACTTTCCATAAAACATCACCATACTAAGTATAACATAACAATAAAACAAAAAATTACAAATCATTTAAATTTGTAATTCATTACACAAATAATTATTATTTAAGACCTAAGACTACTCAAAAAAATCACCCCAAGGGTCTTTTAATTTTAATCTATCTTTTATATTAAATATTGTAATATCATCGGGTTTTATTTTATATAATTCACTCCACTTTATAGGACAAGATATACTAGGTTTATCATTTAATCTTAAAGAATATGGACATACACTAGTAGCGCCTTTCTTATTCCTAAAATAATCTATAAATATTTTATTTTTTCTATTCTTTTTTCTAATATTTAATGTATATATAAATTCATTCTTACTAACTAATATTTTAGCAATACTTTCACTAATTTTTACACACTCTTTATAAGACCTTGTTCTTATAGGCACATAAACATGATACCCTTTTTTACCACTAGTTTTTAAGTAGCACTTTAATTTTAACTTATCTAATATACCTTTTAATTCTAAAACACAATCCCTTAATACATTTAAATCTACTTTGCTATCTGGATCAAAATCAAACACTATAATATCTGGTTTATTAATGTTTTTAATATTAGAATTCCATATATGAAATTCATAACTATTCATTTGTACTTCATTAATTAACCCATTTATATCTTTTATATAATTATATTTATAGTTATTTACTTTCTTAGTACCTAAATATTTATTATTTAAATGTTTCATAAAAAATTTATTATTATTAGTACTTCTAACTACACTAATCAATCTATTATTTAAAAAACATAACATCCTTGTACTTACATACTTGTAATAATTAACAATATCACTCTTAGTTACTCCACATGTACTATATATCACTTTGTCAGGATGAGTTATCTCTATATTATCTAAATTACTTTCTATTTCTTTGATTGTTCTATTGGATACTACACTGGTTTTATATTTTGAAACATTGTTTTTATTAACAAATTCATCTTTATCTTTGATTAATAACCAATTATCATCTTTGAAATGAATTAACGCAAAATCACCTTTTAATCTAATGCCATCGATATGGAATTTAATACTTTTATTGAAATCCGGCTTTTCTTTTAAAGTATAAAACCCTTTATCAAAAAGCATAACTGTTCCACCACCATATTCACCCTTTGGAATACATCCTTCAAAATTACCATAACTTATAGGATGATCCTCAACATGAACTGCTAGTCTTTTATCTTTAGGATTAAAAGAAGGGCCTTTAGGTACTGCAAAAGAAATATAAACACCATTATATTCTAATCTTAAATCGTAATGCTTTTTTCTTGCTTCATGATACTGTATCAAATACCTTAGCCTTTTTTTAGAATGAACTCTCTTACCAACTGGTTCTAAAGTCTTACTAAAATCTCTTTTCTTATTATAACTTCTTAAACTCATACTTCCTCCTTAAATATCCCATGTCTTAAATGTCCACTTTTAGTAACTTCTAAATAATTAACTAAGCACTTATATGTTGGTTTAACACACATAAAATCACTATAACCAACTACATAATTATTAATTATTTTTAATTTTTTAATTTTATTAAATAACTTATACTTACTACTTAATTTAACTTTACCAACATACAAAAACTCATCCTTAGCCTTCTTACACAAAATAATAGATATAGAATTATTATCTTTATTGTTACTATAACCACATACATAAAACTCCCCATCCTTGATATTCTTAATCTTAATATAATTATCACTTCTCTTATTTATTAGATAAGGAGCATCCTTTTTCTTAGCAACTATTCCTTCAAGATTATTTTTCTTAATCTTATTAAATAACTCTATTCCATTATTATCTATATATTTACACTTATAAAAACACTCACTATCCTTGTACTTCTTAAGTATATTCTTTCTATCAACTAAACTCATGTTTGTTAAGTCTGTACCTTCATACAAAATATCAAATACAATAAAATATACCGGTTCATAGTCACTTTTTAACTTAATAGTTTTTAAATTCTTAAGATGAAGTCTTTCTTGTAATTTAGAGAAACTAGGAGCATTTTTATCAAATGCGACTATTTCCCCATCAAATATTACCTTAGATTTAACAAGATTTTTAATAGTTTCTAGTTCAGGAAACATATAAGTGATATCTTTTATGTTCCTACTCTGTATATAGAATTCATCTCCATCAGTAAATATAAGTGCCCTAATACCATCAAATTTCATTTCAAAAATATAATCCTTAGAATTAAAAGGTTTAGCAATTTCTTTTAAAAGCATAGGCTTAAAATTTCTATTAGTATAAATATCACTTTTCATTTAAACTCTTTTCAAGTGCTTCCATCAAATCACTAATCGCTTTTTTATTCTTAGACTTACTCTTCTTAATTTTCTTACCATCAATCTTATCATTAATAGCATTTTTTATATTATCCTGATACTCATCCTTGTACTTCTTAGGCTCAAAACTAGATTTCATACTTTCAATTAACCTAATTGCAAGATCTAGCTCTTTATCACTAATTTTATATTTTACATTGTCATTATCAAGATTTACTTCTTCATAAAAGTAAAGTGTAGTCATAATTACGCACTCTTCTGTAAATCTTAAAATGCAGTAATAAAACTTGCTGGAAATTACAGTTTTCGCAAGAGCGACCAGCTTGGTTTTCTTAAGTGCTTCACAAAATAAATAATATGATTTACCTTTACCTGTTTTTTCTAAGATGTAACTTTTTTCAAAATACACTGGATCAATTTCTTTAATAGGTATAAAAGATACTATTTCAATTTCTTTTTCATTTTCAGGTTTTAAACTATTTAATTCATTTCTATTAAACACAACATACTTATCTTTTTCATATTCATAACCCTTAATTATATTTGCTTCTTTTATACTTTTTTTACAATGTGGACAATACTTTACATATGAAATACGATGCATACACTTATCATGAAGTTGATTAAAAGATGTATCATTATTTTTAATAACAGGATTTAAAACAATTGGTATATTTACAAGACCAAAAGATATATTAGAATGCATATTTGGCATATAATCACCCATTATTATTGTTGCATGTTATAAAAATTTTATGTATCAATTACACTATTACATGTTTTTTTAATGTTTTTATCACACTTTTGTAAAAATATAACATTTATATTATTGTAATATAAACTATTTAAGCCCAAGAATACATAAAAAAGGACACTTAATGTATCCTATAATTCAAATTGTGAATTGTATAATTTTGCATAAAAACCATTTTCTTTCATTAATTTATCATGATTACCTTGTTCTACTATATTACCATCCCTCATAACAAGAATTAAATCAGCATTCTTAATAGTGGACAATCTATGTGCAATTATAAATGAAGTCTTACCTTCTGCTAACTTATCCATTGCATTTTGTACAAGTTCCTCTGTCCTAGTATCAACATTACTAGTTGCTTCATCAAGAATTAAGAAAGGAGCATTTTTAAGCATACCTCTTGCAATAGTAAGAAGTTGTCTTTGACCTGCTGAAACAGATTCATTATTAACAAGCATTGTATTATAACCATCGCTAAATGTCTTTATAAAATGGTCAAGTCCAACCACTTTACATACATCCTCTACATCTTTATCACCAACACTACTATTATTATAAATAATATTATCTTTTATCGTACCTTCATAGACCCATGTATCTTGAAGAACCATTGTAAATAAATCATGCACATTTTCTCTTTTCAAATCATTAATTGAAACACCATCAATCTTAATATCACCACTAGTAATATCATAAAACTTCATAAGCAAATTAACAATAGTAGTTTTACCCGCACCAGTTGGTCCGACAATAGCAATCTTAGACCCACTCTTTATCTTTGCAGAGAAATTCTTAATCGTATCAGTATCATTACCATCATATCTAAATACGACATTATCAAACTCAATATTACCAGTTACTTTATCTTTATTTAAGTAAGCCACTAAATTACTCTCATCTTTCATTTCTTTCTCATCAATGAACTCAAATACACGTTCTGATGCAGCTGCAATAGTTTGTAAACTAGAAACAGACTGAGCAATTTGAGATAAAGGAGATGTAAATAATCTGACATAAGATATAAACGCTATAATGACACCAAAACTAATAACATTATTCATAGTAAGAAGCGCACCAACTATGCATACTGCAACATAACCAAAATTACCAATAAAATGCATCATTGGAGGCATTAAACCAGATAAAAATTGACTTTTCCTATTCGCATTATATAACTTATTATTTAACTCATCAAATTTCTTATCACTAAGTTCTTTACCATTATAAGCCTTAACAACATTTAAAGAAGAATATACTTCCTCAATATGACTATTCAAATTACCAAGTTCCCTTTGCTTAGCCTCAAAATACTTCTGACTTTTACCAAGCACAAAAAACATAAACGCAAAACCTATCATAGAAGATAATATTGCAGTTACTGCCATTAAAGCATTAGTAACAAACATCATTATTAAAGTACCTATAAATAATGCTGATGCTGATACTAAAGTAGATAAAGAATTATCCATAGATTGCGCTACTGTATCAATATCATTAGTAACCCTAGATAAAGTATCACCAGTTCTATTCTTATCAAAATACTTTAAAGGTAATTTATTAATCTTACTAGAAATACTACTTCTTAATTTCTTAGCAAACTTATTAGATACTATAGTCATAGATATAGACTCAATATAATTAAATATTGCAGAAATTAAATATAAACAACCAATAAATACACTTATCCTTGTTATACCACTTAAGTCCATAGATGGTTTTATCAAAGACTTAATTGTATCTGGAAATTCATCAATCTTAGAATAAAGTTCATTAACCTTAGCATTCTTATCAATATCCTTAATAACATTTAAATACTCACTCTGTTCAGTGGTACTAATTACTACACCATCTATTTCAATATCCTTAGCATTACCACTAGCAAAATTACTACTAATTTCGTTATTAATTCTTACAAGATTCTCCCTATTAGGAACAATACCATTAGATATCTTATCAGTAAGCTTAGACAAAATATTAGGAGTTGCAATAGATAGAATAGACGCTGCTACAGACAAAGTCAATGATAAAATAACAAGCACTTTAAATGGGCTTAATTCTTTTAATAATCTCTTAATAGCAGATTTAAAATCCTTAGCCTTCTCAAATTTCTTATTCCTATTTGCTGGCATTATCTAACTCCTCCTCACTTAATTGAGATAAAGCAATCTCTTTATATACTTTACAACTCTTTAATAACTCCTTATGAGTACCAATTCCAACACACTTACCATTATCAAGCACAATAATCTTATCTGCATGCATAATTGTTCCAATTCTCTGCGCTACTATCAAACATGTTGCATTTTTAGTATGCTTCTTTAAAGCATGTCTTAAATCACTATCAGTCTTATAATCAAGTGCTGAAAAACTATCATCAAAAATATATATTTCAGGATTTCTTGCAATCGCCCTTGCTATAGATAATCTTTGCTTTTGACCACCTGATATATTCGTACCACCACTAGCAATATGACTATCAAATTTATCATCCATCTTAGAAATAAATTCATACGCTTGAGCAACCTTAGAAGCACTAACAATATCTTCATCACTAATACTATTTAAAGACTTACCATAAGTAATATTAGACTTAACCGTACCATTAAATAATACTGCTTTTTGAGGCACATAACTAATTTTATTATACAAAGTCTCTAAATCATACTCCTTGATATTAACACCATCAATAATAACTTCTCCACTTGTCGCATCATAAAATCTAGGAACTAGATTTACTAGAGTACTCTTACCACTTCCTGTAGATCCGATAAACGCAACAACTTCTCCACGGTTTGCTTTAAAGGAAATATTATTTAATATGTACTCTTCTGCATCTGGGTACTTAAATGATACATTTTTAAACTCAACCGTACCGACCTCATTTGTTCTTAACGCTTTTAAATTACCATTTATAATACTTGAATTAGTATCAAGAACCTCATTAATACGAGACGCTGAAACTGATGCTCTTGGAAGTATCATAAATATCATTGCAAGCATTAAAAATGACATAATAACTTGCATTGCATAACTTGAAAATACTACCATATCACCAAACAAAGTAATCTTATCAGCCATTAATGCACCATCTATCATCTTCGCTCCAACAAAATATATTGATAAAGCAAGACCATTCATAACTAAGTACATCATAGGTGACATTATTGCAAAAGCCTTTTGATTAAATAATTGTTGATTAGTTAACTTGTTATTAACATCCTCAAATTTATTCTCTTGAAAACTCTCTGCATTAAATGCTCTAATAACCCTAATACCATTTAAATTTTCTCTAGTAACACTATTTAACTTATCGATAAGCTTTTGTACTATCTTAAACTTAGGTATTACAATAACAATCAAAGAAATAACTACTGATAAAAGTATCAAAACCGCAACCGCAGTTAAAGTACTCCATACATAACTCTTATTTAAAATCTTAGTAATCGCCCACACCGCTGTAATTGGAGCCTTAATAAGCATTTGTAAACCCATACCAACAAACATTTCAATTTGAGTAATATCATTAGTAGTTCTAGTAATTAAACTACTAGTAGAAAAATTATTAACTTCATTTAAACCCAAACTAAGTACTTTATCAAACAATTTCTTCCTTAGAGTTAAAGAGAAGGAAGCAGATAGATTCGCAATCAAATATCCTACAAAAATACTAGATACCAAACTACCAAAAGCACAAGCCATCATATATCCACCATTTTTAAGAATATCAACCATCTTACTACCCTCAGTCTTAACTAAAATAGTAATCTCACTCATATAATCAGGCATCTTTAAATCTAACCAAACCTGCATAAAAATTAGTACTACACTAATAAAAATAACTACATAATCCTTAACCTTAAAGTTCTTAAATAACTTAATCATTATTACCTCCCAAATATTCATCTATATTATTATTCATCTTATCAATTACACTAAAAAAAACATCCATATCCTTCTTAGGTATTCCAGATATTATTATATTCTCAATATTTTCCATGATAACCCTTTTACTATCAAATATTTTCTTAATATCCTCATTTAAAACAATTTCCTTACTTCTTAAATCGCACTCACTAACACACCTACTAATAATATTATTCTTCTCCATAGTACTTAAAATACCAGATATAGTTGCCCTACTTAAATTAAGGCTCTTTTCAATATCTTTCTGATACACAACCTTGTTTTCACATAAGTATGTAATAATTCTTATCTGAGATGGAGTTAATCTATCGCACAACTTATTACCATCACTTTGAAACATCCTTAGAATTCTTAAATCCAAATCTTTTATTTTATAAAGTACACTCATAATGCCTCCATTTTGTTAGGTACCTTACAATAATAAAACAATTGAAATAAATTGTCAATAAAAAAAGCAAATTAATGCTTAAAAGATTTAATACTTAAAAATGAGAAACACTTAATTTGAATTGAAGGTATGAATTAAATAATGAAATGACTTAAAAGCAAGATTTATAGAGAGTAAAAAGGGGGCAAATTAAGTGTTTCATCCACATTATACCAAGTTAAAAATATCTGTCAAATCGCAAATTTAACGATTTTGAGGCGATTTTTTTTACAAATTTTGAAAATCTGTCTAAGCAGATTTCACTTTTTTGTTTCAATTTTTATGCGCAAAATAGAAAAAGTGTAAAATTTCACTTTTTTCACACTTTTTTTATCTTAGTACAACTTTTACATCTTTTTGATCTGAATAATCACCCTTTATAACACCCGTTTCTTTATTATAGTCAGAACCACCATTGCCATCTCCATTAAAATCAACAAAATATGCCCAATCCAAATCCTTTTGTGCCTCATCATGTATATATATTGTTGTAAAATTAGCGTTATATGTATCAAATCTAAACATTGCTGCCCCAAGACTAGTTACAGTTGCAGGTATATCTATAGTGTATATATCATCCATAGCAAACGCATGTGTTCCTATACCTGTTATTGTAACACCATTAATCTTTTCTGGAATAACCACATCTCTTGGACATTTATCACTATCATATGTTTTATCAGGCATAATTGAAGGCAATGCATAAACCTTGTCAACTATTGCATCCATTATTGTATTTAATGCGGTTGTTGGATTTTTATAATCAGTTATTACACCATTTGATACTACAAAACAATTAGGGTCTGTATATTCTATTTTATTCTCTACTGCTACCGCACTATCCTTTGTTGCATTTACTACTTTTAATCCATCAAATTTACCTTTACCTGTAATACTTACTTTTGCTTTATTGCCATCAAAAATTATTGTGCAAGCTCCATAATCACTATTATTTAATTTAACTATGTCACTACAACTAATACTACTAGTATCCTCTAGTATTTCTTTTTCCATTTTCTTCTTTTCCGCTTGAGATGCAACAGTCTTTGCTGTTGCTTCTAAACTTGCCTTCTTTGAATTACTTATTACATCACTTATTCTTGGCATTGCAATAATTAATATAACTGCTAGTATTACTATTACTGCAAGTAACTCCACTAATGTAAATCCTTTAATCTTTTTCATTTATTCATACCCTTTCTATCATAAATCAATTATACTCTTCTATTTGTTATAATACATTTAAAAAGAAATATTATAATTCTATTTCTCTTTCAAAGCCAAATCCTCCAAGGTCATCTTCATAAATAATGCTTAACTTATATACTAATTTCTTGCTATCAAAATTATAATTATAATGTTCTTCTAATGTTACCACATTTTTACTTGCTAAAATTTTGCTATTGCCAATTGTCATATTTCCATTATCTAATATTGGTACATCATCATATATATCTTTAAACTTTTTATAAACTATATTCGCTTTATCTGATTCAAATTTAGATATTTTATTTCTAATTTCATCAATATCTACAACCTCATTATTATACTTTGATACTTCTAGATTATTAACTATTTTGCCTTTTTGATATTCAATCGTATAACTTTTATTAGTAAGAACTTTATTATTATCTAAAGAATAAATAAGACTAGCTAATCTTTGTGTTTCATCAGAAGAAATTCTTGGTACGTTTATATAAGCTAATACATAGTCATTTACATTAAATGTATTATCAATACTTTTAACATAATCAATTGCCTCACTAAAATAATCTTGATAATTAACTAAAGGCTCTAAATATATCTCTTTATCAACATCATATAAAGTTAATTTCTTATCATCTTCTCTTGAAGAATTCGCACACCCACTTAAAAATAATACTACCGCAATAAATACAATTATAATCTTTTTCATAATTAGTTCTCCTATCATACTTAAATTATATCTTATAATGTTTGTTATTGCAATATAAACCATTTAAGCCCACGAATACACATATAATTAAATATAAATGTTGTTTAAAATTAATATTCCTACTGAAATAAGTATTAGTACAAAACCTATTTTCATCTTTCTATCCATTTTCTCCTTCAAAAATATCGAAGAAAACATAATCGCAAAACCCGCACTTAATTTCTCAATCGGAAACACTAAAGAAGCATCTCCTAATTTCAAAGCCATAAAATAAAACAACCAAGATAAACTAGTACTTATACCAGATAAAGAAATGTATAAAAAATCTTTCTTCTTTATATTTTTTATATCTTTATAATCTTTTCTAATAAAAATATACAAAGAAATACATACAAGAACAACAAAAACTCTTATAAAAGTTGCATATGATGCATCAACATTCTTTATACCAAACTTAGCAATAATAGTTGCTATAGAATTAAATATAGAAGTTAATATTGCGTAAAATAACCACTTATTATTTTTTCCCTTATCACTCTTACCTACCATTAAATAAGTACCAACAAGCATAAAAATAATAGATATAATTTTATACAAAGTAATTTTCTCCTTAAAAAATATAGAAGATAAAATTAAAGTAAGCACTATGCTTGTTTTATCAACAGGTGTTACTTTATTAACAGAAGATAAAGACAATGCTTTAAAATAACATATCCATAATAATGCTGTAAATATTCCAGATAAAATTAAAAATAATAAAGTTTTAAAATCTAATTTAACAAACTCCACTTTAAATAAAAGCACTACTACAATTGTAAATAAAAAAATTATAATTGTTCTTAAAAAAGTAACTAAATTACTATTAGTATTAAGACTTTTCTTAGCAAATAAAGTTGTTATACCAGATGTCAATGCTGCTAAAAGAGCATAAAAAATATACATAATATCACCATTATTTATTATGTACATTTTTTTACTTTTTTTTCTTATTTAAATCAAGTCCAACTAATTGTAAAGTAATAATAATATCATTTATCTCATCATTACTAAACCCATAATCTTTTAATACTCTTCTTCTTAAAGAACACAAATCTTTTATTAAAAATACTTCTTTCTCATTAAGTTTGTCTATTATTTCTTTCTTTAAAGAAAGTTCATTTATATTTTTACATTCCCATTTTTTATACACTTTACTACCTCCAAATAAAAATGTAGATTAATTATCTACATAAAAATAAGATATATTTAGATTATATCATTTTTTTTAACTTTTCGTAAGTGTTTTTAGTACTTTTTGAATAATTTTTATTTATTTATTTGTTATGCTATAATGAAAATAGGAGGAACTATGAAAAAGAATAATTTAAACCTATTATTAATTATAACTACTTGTCTAATAATTGCTGTACTTGGTATTTATATTTTTAAAACAACTAAAAATAATACTAAACCAAATGATTACTATAATAATTTACCAGTTTATTATAAGGATTATCTTTACATGTTTGATACTAGTACTAAAGAAAAAACTATTGGAGCATCATCTTATGTATTTATTGCTAAAATTAATTCATATGAAACAACTTATCAAAATAATGAACCAATAACTACATATACGGCGACTGTAATTGAAAACATAAAAGGAAACTTAGTTGAAAATATTAAGATTACTCAACAAGGTGGAATTAATAAAGATAAGAAGAGTTATACATTTATCGAAGGAACATCCTATTTAAATAAAGATGGATACTATTTAATACTAACAGGCACGAATGATGAAGGTGGTTTTAGTATAACTAATAAAAATAGAGTTGTATCACTTGGTAATAACATTGAAAATGCTAAAAGTATAATTAATGATTATAAAGTTGCTTTAGATAATGAAGAAATCCCAGTTGATGCTAAAAAATATTCATACTTAACTAAGCCTTCTATTTATGATGCTAACAACAAAACTCAGGAATAACCTGAGTTTTAATTTACATTCTTATTTTATAAGAGATAAACTTACTTTATTCTTATCCATATGTATTTCATCTACATAACAATCAACTATATCACCAACTGACACTACTTCACTTGGATGTTTAATATATTCATTAGACATTTTAGATATATGAACAAGTCCATCATTTTTAAGCCCAATATCAATAAACGCACCAAAATCAACTACATTTCTAACTGTACCTTGTAATTTTATACCAACAGTCAAGTCTTCAATTTTTAAAACATCATTTCTTAAAATAGGTCTTGGCATATCATCTCTTGGGTCTCTAAGTGGATTTTTTAATGCATTAACAATATCAGTAAGTGTATACTCATCAATCCCTAATTTCTTAGAATAATCACTTATATCAATACTTATATTTTTAATCTTATCAGTACCAATATCACTAACACTTAGATTAAGCATTTTTAATAATTCTAAAGTTTTATCATAACTTTCAGTATGTATACTTGTTTTATCAAGTGGATTAACTCCATCTGTAATTCTTAAAAATCCAATTGCTTGCTCATATACTTTATCAGAAAGTATTTTCTTTTTCTTAATCTCTTCCCTTGATAAAAATTTACCCTTACTATCCCTATATTCAATTATCTTATCAATTACTCTTTTATTTAAACCCGATACATACTTTAGTAAAGATGGACTAGCAGTATTGATATTAACGCCAACTTCATTTACAGCCTTTGTAACTACAAAATCTAATCCTTCATCTAATCTTTTCTCAGAAACATCATGCTGATACTGACCCACACCAATACTCTTGGAATCTACTTTTACAAGTTCAGATAATGGATCTTGCAATCTTCTTGCAATAGATATCGCACTTCTTTCCTCAACATGCAAATCAGGAAATTCAGATATAGCAAGTTTTGATGCTGAATAAACAGATGCTCCCGCTTCATTAACCATTATATATTGTACTTTCCTATTACATTCCTTAATAACATCAGTTATAAATGCCTCAGATTCCCTTGATGCTGTACCATTACCTATTGCAATAATATCTATATTATACTTATTTATTAAATCAAGAACTATTTTCTTAGATTTTTCAACTTCACATTTAGGTTCATGTGGATAAATTACACTTTTTTCCAAATATTTACCAGTATAATCAATTACTGCAAGTTTGCAACCAGTTCTAAAAGCAGGGTCTAAACCAAGTACCATCTTATCTTTCATAGGAGGAGTCAATAAAAGATTATGCAAATTATCCATAAATACTTCAATTGCTTTTTCAGAAGCATTATCAGTTAACTCACTTCGAACTTCTCTTTCAACACTTGGCATTATCAATCTAGATAAACTATCTTTAATCGCATCCTCAATATAAGAAACACACTCACTACTTGTATTTTTTATAAGTTTCTTATTCAAATACTCAACAATCTTATTATCATCAACTACTATTTTAACATTAAGTATTCCCTCTTTTTCACCTCTATTAAGCGCTAAAACCCTATGAGGTTTAATACTCTTAATAAGTTCACTATATTCATAATACATACTATAAACTTTATTTTCATCAACCGCATTTTTCTTAAGTTTACTCTCAATCATACCTGTTGAATACATAAAACTTCTAATATACTTTCTATAAGAAGCATTATCACTAATCCACTCTGCAATTATGTATTTCGCACCCATAATCGCATCATCACAACTCTTAACATTTTCATTAATAAATTTATCAACACCAACTAATTTATTAGGTTGAGACATAATAATCTTAGCAAGAGGCTCTAAACCATTTTTAATCGCATCAGTTGCTTTAGTCTTCTTCTTTTCCTTAAATGGTCTATATATATCTTCTACCTCTACCAACTTTGAACATGACATAATACTATTTTTAAGTTCTAAAGTAAGTAATCCCTTTTCATCAATTAACCTAATAACATCCTCTTTTCTTTTTAACAAATTAACTTGATACTCATATACATCATCAATCTTTCTAATTTGTTCCTCATCTAAATTATTAGTAACTTCTTTTCTATACCTAGCAATAAAAGGTATTGTATTTCCTTCACTAAGTAATTTTAATGTAGCTTCAACTTGTTTTGTAGTAATTCCTAAATCATTACTAATCTCTTTAATTATAAAATCATTCATAACTTCTCCTATCTTTAAATGCCTTTTAATTATAGCAATTTTAACCAATATAATCAATACAATTTATATGACACTTTGTCACTTTATAACATTTTATATGCCTATTTTTTATCTTTTTTATAAACATTACATAATTGTTTTATATCTATGCTTTTTCTATTTTATGTATTATTGTTTATTATATATAAATGTGCTAAAATTACATTGGAGGTAATTATTATGGAAAATATTAACACAAATGTAAACTTAACTAAAATAGAGCAATTACTAGAAAAACTATTTGACTTTGGTATACAACTAGTTATTGCAATATTAATACTATTTGTAGGATTTAAATTAATAAAAATACTTGAAAAATCACTTAAGAAACATAGAAAACTAGATAAACTAGATCCATCAGTAAAAGGTTTTTTAGTAAGTATCCTTAGCCTATCACTAAAAGTACTTCTTTTTGTAGTAGCCGCATCAGTTGTTGGTATTCCAACTACTTCATTTATCACTATAATTGGCTCTTGTAGTCTTGCTGTTGGACTTGCTCTACAGGGAGGTTTATCAAACCTTGCAGGCGGAGTAATGATACTTATGTTTAAACCATTTGAAGTTGGAGATTATATAAGTGCATTAAATATGGAAGGTACAGTAAAAAGTATTACTATGTTCTACACAAGCCTAACCACACCAGATAATAAAGTTGTACAATTACCAAATGGCACACTTTCAAACTCAACAATAACTAATTTTACTGCCAATCCAATAAGAAGACTAGATATAGAATTTCAAGCATCCTATGATGACAAGATTGATAAAGTTAAAAAAGTTATAAACGAAGTACTTGATAATTGTGAATATGTCTTAGAAGACAAAACAAGACTTGTAAACGTTGTAAAACATGGTGATAGTTCAATTGTATACATGGTTCAAGTATGGGTAAAAAAAGAAAACTATTTACCAGCAAAATATAATTTAAATGAAGCAGTAAAAGAAGCATTTGATAAAAACAAAATAGAAATTCCATATATGCAAATAGATATAAGAAATAGATAAAGACTTCAAAGAAGGTCTTTTTTTATTGTGTCTAAACCACAAGTTTATTGATAAAAACAAAGAACCAAGTTATACTGAAATTGAGGTGGTAACATGGATAATTTAAAAACTGGTAAATATATTCAAAAACTTAGACAAGAAAAAAATTTAACACAAAATGATTTGGCAAAAAAATTATTTATATCAGATAAAGCCATATCAAAATGGGAACGAGGTTTATGCGCACCAGACATATCATTACTTGAAAAACTTGCTGAAATATTAGACACAAGTGTTATTGAATTATTAAGAGGAGAAAGATTAAATAATAACTCAATTAATAAAAAAGATGCGCTTAATAGCATTAATGATATAAAAGAAATTACTACTAAAAGCAACATTAAAAAAATAAATAAAATCTTTATGTGCTTTTTAATAATATTAATACTATACATTTTATTGCTATTTATAATTCCTATTAAATATCAAAAAAACAAATTATGCTTTGAAAATATTAAATCAAATGAAATAGCTAATTTTGAAAATAATTCTAAGATTATTCTTAATAATAGAGGTAAATTTAATCAAAGTGAATATAGAAAGATAACAAATTGGATTAACTCAATCTACACAGCTAGAAATATCGAATACGACAAAAATATAATGAAAAAACAATGCTTAAGTTTTGATGAAATATACGAACTTATATACACTAACAATACAATACCAATTGATGAGAATATTAATAATTTATTGGGAAAATATAAAATACAAAATATAAACTATGAGCCATTTGATAAAGAAATATTTGAACAATATATATATAGTATATATATAAATAAAAATCCCAAAAATATAACTTTTGACGCAAGCAACACTATGAAAGACTATATCATTTACATTGATAATTTGTACAAGAGCTACAATACTATTTTAAAAGAACTTATGAAAGCAGGTGAAATTTATGAATAAAAGAAAAATAATTACTAGTATATTTTTAACTATTTCAATTATTACTTCAATAAGTGCATATATACTATCAAATATATTTGATTTGAATAACTTATTTACAGAAACCTTAGAGGTACTATTATTGATTGTTATTATGTACTCAATATGCTTTAAATTATCTAAGGAAAACATTAAGAATGCATTACTAATAATCATTTCAACAATAATGTTAATAATTTTAGCAATAACATATAACAAATTTAGTCTTTATAATATAGTATCAATATCACATATCGCATCAAGCATTTTTATGTTAATTACATATATAAAAGAAAACATACATAAAATAATAAACCTTATCATTATACCATTTTCAATGATAAATATAATTATATGTATAAATTCAATATTCAATAAATTCATCTTTACTTTAGAATTAAATAGTCATTACTTATATATGTTTTATCCTACATTTATATTAATAAATTCTATTATCATAATATACATTATACTAAATTCAAACATCAACAATAATTTATAGATTTATGACAATTATTATTATAAGTTTAATTATCTTTTCATAAAATAATATGAAAGGAGATAATAATGTACAATAATTCAAACAATAATTGTAATTGCTTTAGATATTGCTTGGGTCCTACTGGGCCAAGAGGTGCTACAGGACCTGCGGGTGGAGCTACTGGGCCTACTGGGCCAACTGGACCTCAAGGTATTCAAGGTGTACAGGGTATACAAGGAATTCAAGGATTAACCGGTGCTACTGGGCCTACTGGGCCTCAAGGCATCCAAGGTATTCAAGGTATTCAAGGTGAGGTTGGTGCGACAGGTGCTACCGGAGCAACAGGACCTACTGGACCTCAAGGTTTACAAGGTGTTGCTGGTACAGCCGGAGAAACTGGACCTACTGGACCTACTGGACCTACTGGACCAACGGGGCCTCAAGGTTTACAAGGTGTTGCTGGTGCCACCGGGGAAACTGGAGAAACTGGACCTACTGCACATACATAAAAGTGGCACACTACTAAAAACACCGTAAATATCAGGAATTAAGAAATTTATTA
Organism: uncultured Bacilli bacterium; assembly: GCA_934130375.1. GTDB lineage: Bacteria > Bacillota_I > Bacilli_A > RF39 > UBA660 > CAG-1193. Next base: position 2,257 of record CAKOXW010000003.1, on the reverse strand, counting down.
ATTCTTTTTATTTGGGGAAAATTAATGATTGTTTAATATATTTGTATTTATTTTAAACAATTTTGGTTAGTTTTTAACAGTCTCTTGTAAAAATACTAGAAAGTGTGTAAAATGGTACTAGAGGTATATTATAGTTTGATAAATAAAAATGTCCGTTTAAATTGTTCACACTGGTTAAACTGTTATTTAGTTGTCAAACATATTAATAATATATTTATATTGTTCAAATTGTCTATTATAGGGTTTATATTGTAAGTATATCTAAATTTAAAATAAATTATATAGAATTGGAGGTTATTATGGAAAAAGTTAAAATGACAAGTAAAGGAAATTCAAAGAAAAAATTAGATTTAAGACAAACAATTAATGACTATTCTCTACTAGAGGGAGATGTTATTAAAATTAATGAACTTGAAAAAGTTGGTTTAATACAATGCAAAATTGATAATATTAACATTACTATAAACGATGAGTATAAAATGTATTTACTAGATATTAGCGACGAAACAGGTTATTTAACAGCTATGTTAATAACTAAAGATGATAAAGATTTACAAAAGTTATTAGATAGTCTAGAAGTTAATGACGTTTGTTTAATATATTGTAGAAAGTCAAGAAATCCAGAAGTTGTTGGAGTATTTGCAATTAAGAAAGTAAATAATTAATAATTATGATAAATATGGAAAAATTAAATTATTGGAAAACAACTCAAAATTTACCTAATAACATTATTGAATTTATTAAGGATAAATGTAAACAATTTGATAATCATACCGAAGTTTATTATTATGTTTTTGATGTACAAAATACAGATATATTTTTATACTTATTAAAGTCTTATAATTCAGAAATATTTATTGAAGAAAAATACTATATCTTATCTGATAAAATTGTTGATTGTAAAACTAATCAATCATATTCTTATAAAGATGGAAAAGATGCAATAACAAAAGTTGAAACGGATAATTATAATGATGAAGATTTTGGCATATATGAACTATTTGTACTTAGTTATAATAAAAATCAATTTTTATATACTGATAATTTAGAATTATTAAAAAATACAAACATTTACAAAAATAGTAATATATGGTTTTTAAAAGATTGTAGTGTTGTTAAGGAATGTAATTTGTGTAGTTTAACTCTCTTTCCAATTGAATATAAAGAGTTTGCTTACTTAATTAATTTAAAATTATATGAACTAGCACTATGGAATAGCAATAATATACAATATAATAGCGACTTTGAAAGTACTTTTGGAATAAGTGAAAAGTATTATTCTTTTATGAAAAAAATCAATATTAGATATCATCAATTATTAGCATTACAACTATATAATACTACCGACATAAATAAATTAAACTTTATTGCAAATAATGTATGCGAGTTTGAATTCATTTTAAAATATATGAACTTTGATGATTTTTATAATTATTATCAAATTAAAAAACTTAATACCGAAGATATTTATGAATATAAAAATTATTTAGAATATTGTATAAATAACGGTTTAGACTTAAAAAATGACAATACATTATTTCCAAGCAAAGATTTTTTAAATAATGGATTTTTATTAAATGGTTAAGGAGCGTGAAAAAATGAGTAAGTTTGGATATATAAAATTACAAGATAATATAATGTTAATTGTAGCAAAATCTAATACCAGTGAATATTTAATGGAACAAGTAAAGTTTGCAAGTTTAGATAATCATAAAGTATTACTTATAGATTATGAAACCACAAATGATATTTTAGAAAATAAACAATATAAATATTTGAATAAAGAACGTATTGCAAAAGTATTTGATAAAAATTATGTTATAGAGAAATTAGAAGAAACTATTATAGAAGTCAAACCTGAATATGTTTATATTAATACATTATCTTTAATTCCTACCCTAGAGAATGTTAATGATGATGATAAAATAAAATATATAATTAAAACTTTAAATGAACTTGCAAATAAATATTCAATTAAATTTCTAATTACAGATAGATATTTTACTGATGAAAAAATATATTTAACACCAACTTATGAAAATATTAATTCTATATGGATTTTACAAGAAAATAACATGAATAGAATTAAATAAATTATAGAACTAGCAAACGAGTTAGTTCTTTTATTATGCTTTGTTATCATGAATATTATATAGAAATTTTTGTTAAATTGTTATTACTTTCCAATTAGGTCTTCCATTATAAATGAATATGGTGTAATTACAATTTAGGAGGTGGTTTTCAGGAAATGAAATAT
>CAKOXW010000002.1 GCA_934130375.1 uncultured Bacilli bacterium | reverse complement strand
TCCTCTTTTTTGAACTGTTACATCAGCCATAATAATCTCTCCTCCATTTACAATTGAGTAAATGAAAAAGTTGGCACAAATGCCAACTTTATATTATTTACAAAAATGTTTGCATAGAGATTTCCTTATTTTACAAGGCTTTTCGACGATTTTGTTTTCAAATTTTTTTGTTTGCAAACAAATTGCAAACATTTTGCTATTTTTAGCACTTTTTTGAACTTTTCAAAATCTCACAAGCCCTTATTTTATGGGCTATTTGCCACAACATTGCTTATATTTTTTTCCCGAACCACATGGACATGGATCATTTCTACCTATCTTTTCTTTTTTGTGAGTTCCTCCTTTTAAAGTGCCATCTTCTCTATTATTGATAATTGGTTTTGCTACTTCTTTTCTTTCAATATTTTGTCTGATTTCTGCTTTTAATAGATATTGACTAGTTTCTAATGAAATCTTATCCATCATATTGTCAAATATTCCATAGCCTTCTTTTATATATGCTTGTAATGGATCTTCGTTTGCATAACCACGTAAACCAACACCTTCTTTTAATTGTTCCATATCATTAATATGGTTCATCCAGTTTTGGTCAATTACTCTAAGAGATATAGCTTTCTCAAATTCATTAACTATGTCCCATGGTAGTTCACTTATTTTGCTTTCGTATTCTTTGTTCAATTTCTCACAAATAATATCTGTTATATCATTAATATCTTTATTTTCAATATCATCTAATCTAATTCTACCACTTCTTAGAATATCTTTATTTACGTGAGGAACTAAATCTTTATATTTATTATCGTCTTCGCTATTTAAATACTTAAATACATCATTATAAACATATTTTCTAAATGACTCTAAAACATTTTCGTGTATAGACTCTTGGTCAAGTATCTCATTTCTTTTAGAATAAATAATTTCTCTTTGCTCATTCATAACATTATCATATTGTAATAAATGTTTACGAATATCAAAGTTATTTCCTTCTACCCTTTTTTGAGCACTTTCTATTGAACCAGTAAATATTTTACTTCTAATTGCTTGGTCATCAAATCCCGCAGATTGCATCAATGTCTTAATTCTATCGGTACCAAATCTTACCATCAAATCATCTTCAAGGGAAACAAAGAATTGTGAAACACCAGGATCTCCTTGTCTTCCAGCACGGCCTCTTAACTGATTATCAATACGCCTAGATTCATGTCTTTCAGTACCAATAACACATAATCCTCCAAGTTCTTTAACACCTTCACCTAGTTTAATATCTGTACCACGACCTGCCATATTTGTAGCAATTGTTACAGAACCTTTTTCACCAGCATTTGCAATAATTTCTGCTTCTCTAGCATGGTTTTTAGCATTTAAAACTTCATGTTTTATGCCTTTTCTTGTAAGAAGTCTACTAACAAGTTCACTTGTTTCAATTGCAATAGTACCAACTAATATTGGTTGCCCTAATTTATGTCTTCTTTCAATTTCATTAACTATAGCATTAAATTTTGCTTGCTTTGTTGCATAAACTAAGTCGGTTAAATCTTCTCTTATAACCTCTTTATTGGTTGGAATTTCAATTACATACATATTATATATATTTCTAAATTCCTCTTCTTCAGTTTTTGCAGTACCTGTCATACCAGATAATTTATTATACATTCTAAATAGATTTTGAAAAGTAATTGTTGCTAAAGTCCTAGTTTCTTCTTGAATTGTAACTCCTTCTTTTGCTTCAATTGCTTGGTGAAGTCCATCAGAAAATTCTCTTCCCTTCATTAATCTACCTGTAAATTGGTCTACAATTACTACTTCATCATTTTGAACTACATAATCAACATCAATAGTCATTCCATAATTTGCTTTTAATGCTTGGTCAATATGATGCACTAAAGCAGAATTTTCTATATCATATAGATTATTTAATTTGAAGAAAGAACAAGCCTTATCACTACCTGACTCAGTTAAACTAACAGACTTAGTTTTAGCATCTATTGTATAATCTTTTTCTTTAGTTAAAGTTTTTACAAATGTATCAGAACTAGCATACAAATTTTTGGATTGCATTCTTCCACCTGATATAATAAGTGGAGTTCTTGCTTCATCAATTAAAATTGAGTCAACTTCATCTAGAATTGCATAATTTAATCCTCTTTGAACTCTATTTTCTTTTTTTACAACCATATTATCTCTTAAATAATCAAATCCGAGTTCATTATTTGTAGTATATAAAATATCCTTTTCATATTCTTTTTTCTTTTCAGATGGTGTTAATTCTCTTAAATTTATACCTACAGTTAATCCAAGAAATTCAAAAACTTGTCTCATCCATTCTGCATTTCTTTGTGTTAAATATTCATTTACAGTAATAACATGCACTCCTCTACCATCAAGAGCATTTAAATATGCAGGCAAAATAGTTGTTAATGTCTTACCTTCACCTGTTTTCATTTCAGCAATATTTCCATAATGTATTGCAATACCACCTACTAATTGTACATAAAAAGGTGTTTGTCCAATTGTTCTAGTTGCTGCTTCTCTGATTGTTGCAAATGCCTCAACCAAAATATCATCTAAAGTTTCACCATCAGCAAGTCTCTTTTTAAATTCATCAGTTTTGCCTTTTAATTCGTCATCACTAAGTTTAGCATAATCATCTTTTAATGCTTCTATTTTATCAGCTAAACCTTTAAATCTTTTTAACTCTTTATATTCATGGTCAAATAGATTTTTTAATATATTCATATAAATCACATTCCTTTCACCTTAACGTGTCTATTTTTGATAATTATTCAAATATCTACCATATATTGTACCAAAAAAAGCGAAATAGTTAAACTATTTCACTATTATTTCAATAATTATTTATTGTATTTATGCTATTTAGTTTCAATTAAACCATAATTTCCATCTTTTCTCTTATATAGAATACAAATTTGCTTAGTATCTCTATCTTTATATATAAAGAAATCATGTCCTAACATTTCCATTTGAAGCATAGCTTCTTCTTCATCCATTGGTTTAGTATTTAATTCTTTTCTTCTTACAATTTTATCATTTTCTTCTATTTCATCACTTATCTCTTCTAATACTAAATTCAACTTTTTAGCAGCATCCTTTTCTATTTTATTTATCTTTGTTTTATTCTTTCTAATTTGTCTTTCTATTTTATCAGTTACCAAATCTATTGCTGCATATAAATCTTCAGCAGATTCTTCGTTTCTTATTGTAAAATTTGGTGTTGGGATTGTAACCTCAATAGTTTGATTAAATCCTTTAACTTTAATAAGTACGTTAACATTTAATTTGTCATTTTTGAAATATTTGTCTAACCTACCTAATTTTTCAGTAATATAATCCTTAATTGCATCTGTTACTAATATTTTATCTCCTCTTATATTGTATATCATATATACACCTCCTATCTTCATTATAGCATTTTTAACTATATAAGTAAATTAGTATATATTTAAATAATATGGACTTTACAATTAAAAATTAGACATTTTTTTCTTATTAAATTTTAAAAAAACCATCAGCTTTAGCTAATGGTTAAAGTATTTAAACAGTGGATTTCTCGACTGTTACAACGTTTATAGCCTGAAGACCTTTTGGAGTTCTTACTAGTTCAAACTCAACTAATTGACCTTCGCTAAGGGATTTGTAACCTTTTTGTTTGATTGCTGAATAGTGAACAAATATATCTTCACCATCTAAATATTCGATAAATCCATAGCCTTTATCATTATTAAACCACTTTACATTGCCTCTCACTTCTGCACCTCACCTTCTACTTAAATACTTTTTTATATATATGCGCAATATATATAACGTGCTTTAATAAATTGGTTCTTTTATCTTGCACATGTTTATAATAACACCTTTTTATTTTAAATAATTAAAATATACATAAGTGGTCGATTTTTTTACATAAACGGAAAAGTCAATCTTAATTTTGTCATTTTTTGTCGATTTTTGTAAGCAAAATACTTTATATTACATATAAAATAAATAATACTTTATATGAAGTATACTATAAGTGGTTGGAGGAAATATGAAAGAATTATTTGTAAATAAATCAATTTCACTAATCAAAAAAAATTATTCTTACAACGATATAATGTATGAAAGAATAAGATATGGTTTAGAAATAATTTATTTAAGTATTACTAAAATATTTGTAATATTACTAGTTTCTTACCTTTTAGGAATGCTTAAAGAAACAATAATCCTGATGATATTTTCAACACCTTTACGGAATTACTCATATGGAATTCACGCTAAAAAGAGTTGGCATTGCTATGTATCAAGTATATTTTGTTTCGTTTTATTACCAAAATTGATAATTAATTTTAATTTATCTATTATATTACGAATTACAATATCTATATATGCACTTACATCTATGATTATATATGCACCTGCAGATACACATAAAAGGCCAATAATAAATACTAAGCATAGAAAAAAATTAAAATATACATCAATTATTGTTACAATATCATATATATTTTTAACAATACTTATTAATGACAATTATATATGTAATTTAATTTATTTAGCATTATTAATTCAATCAACAGCAATAATTCCAATTACATATAAATTATTCAAAATGCCTTACAATAATTATAAGGCATATCAAAAAGGTCTGTAATAACAGAAATATATAAAGAAAGGAGATATGTTTAAATGAACTTAGTAAGTAAAATAGTTAACAATGCTGCTTTAGCAAGCGCTAAAAGCAGTGAAAACACTTGTGCATTAATATTTTTTGATGAACCACAAATGCCAGCAAGTATGATTAAATAATTTAAAGCAAGAAAAAACAATTGCAAACAAACACAATTGTTTTTTTATAGTCTAATTACTAATGTTGCTGAAAAAATATCATCATTACATTCAAATTTAATATTTAAAGCATCCTCTTTTCTAACAATATCAGATACTAATGATAAACCATATCCATGATTCTTTCCTTTTGTTGTAAAACCATTCTTAGTTAAATCTTTAATATTTACACGAGGAGTACATGTATTTCTAACAGTTATAATGATTTGCTCTTTTTGCTTTATAAATTCTAAATTAATATATTTCTCTTTTTCATTTTTTACTGCTTCAATCGCATTATCTATAAAAACACCTAATATCTTTAAACAATCTTTATTAAGTTTAGGTGAAATACTTTCATATTTCTTAAGACTATTCTTAATATCAATACTTACATTTATATTACTATCAAGGTTTGAAAATTTGTAATAAATTAAACCTTTTAAACCAGATGGCAATTTTTCTACATTTAATAACAATTTACTATTTGGAATATTTCTTTGATCTTTTATTATTTCAGATAAATATACTTTTAACTTTTCAGGATTATCTGCATAACCATTAATTACAATAAGTTGATTTTTAAATTCATGAATAATTTTCCTTTTTGTAATTAATTCTTTCTCAAAAGTATCAATAGTAGACAATAATTCATTATATTTATCAGACATTTCTTTTGATTTCATATTTTCTTTAAAATAAAGAATAACCATTAAAAAGAATAAAAATAGAACAAATAAATTAATTATAAATTCAAATGAATTATTAATTGCATGTGAATTCATATACCAAAATGAGCCAACACCTATAACCAAAAATATTAAAATGGAAAGATTTTCATACTTTACTGATAAATTATTAACAAACACTTTTATAGGCCTAATATACATAACTGGAATAGTAAACAAAAATACAATAATTGAACCAATAGTTTTTCCGATTATATTATAAAATATATAATTATAATCAAATGGCAAAATTGAAAATAATATTCCTGTTAGTAATTCTCCAATAAATAGATATGCGAGCGAAACAACTGAATAAATTAGAGCTTTATCAAATTTAATATCAAAAACATATTTAACACTTGTTATTAAAAATGGTAATGTTAAAACGATTTTAAACTTATCCCTATCATAATAATTAATTAAAGCAACACATATTGCAAATCCAACAATAATCCCTAATGCTTTATATTTGTTTTTTATTATCTCCTTATCAAAAACTTTTGCTACTATAACTATGCTAAATATTAAACTTAATAATGCACTTATAAATAAATCTAAACTATTACTTAACTCCATTTACTTTCACCTCACTAGCGTACCTTCTTGATAATAAATCTGTTTTAGTACCATTTAAAAACATTACTTCCTTATTTGCAAAATCAATATCTTTAACCTTCTTTAAATTAACAACACATGATTTATGAGTGTGCTCAAAGTCGCCTTTCAATCGTGAACAAATATTTTTTAAAGGTTCACTAACATGATATTCTCCATTTTCAGTAACTATTATAGATTTTCTAGAATAGCTATCATATGTAACATACAAAATATCATTATAGTTTACTTTTTGTAATTTTCTATCTGCCTTAATAACAAGTGCATCTTCATTAATTCTCTTTTCAACACACATCAACAAGGTATTTTCTAATTTTTTATCATACAAATCAAATTTTGAAATAAAATCAAAAAGTAATATCTTTGATTTGTAAGCCATAGATTCTAGTTCCTGATGAGAAGACAAAACAAGGATAACACTTATCCAATCTTTTTCTCTAATTTTCTTTGCCATTTCTATACCAGACTTGCTACCGACTTCAATATCAAGAATATAAATCTTATTTTCAAGGCCTGAATTCATGATTGTATTAAAAGAAGTATTATAGCTATTAAAAATATGGATTTTATAACCGACATTATTTTTAAACATCATCCTAGTTATAATTGATTTTACAGATTCAGTTATAGCTGGTTCGTTATCACATAATATAAAGTTTATCATTAAAACACCTACTTAACTTTTAATCCCCAAGTTTTTAATTCTTCACAAGTTTAATTATACTACAACGGAAAATTAGTTCAATAATTTTTTTCCAATTTTTTCCAATTTTTTCCAATTTTTAAAGAAAATTTTGCAATAATTAATTGCTAGTTAACTTTCTTTGACTTTTTAACTAAATTTTATAATTTCTTTTTTTTTGACATTTGTTTTTAAAATTATATTTATATAATAATTAAAAAAACAATTTCAAAAAATGAAACTGCTTTAAACAAATTGGTGCGGGTAAAGGGACTTGAACCCCCATGGATTACTCCGCTAGATCCTAAGTCTAGTGCGTCTACCAATTCCGCCATACCCGCAAAATTAAATGGTGGACCCTATAGGACTCGAACCTATGACCGCCCGGTTATGAGCCGGATGCTCTAACCAACTGAGCTAAGGGTCCATGTAAATAATGTTATCACAATATTATTGGTTTTTCAATATATTTTATGTATTTTTTATGAAATTTTGATAATTTTTCTACGTTTTTATAAGTATTACAAATAATAATTAAAAATGATTATTTTGAAATATTAAAAATAACCTTTTTAGCTTACGATATAGTAAGTTTTATAAGGTTATTTATTAATTATTTAATAGTTGTAAATTTGACAACAATATTCCTGTTCCTTCTGCAACGCAAGTAAGAGGGCTATCAGCCAGTCTAACATCAATATCTAATTCTTCTTTTAATAAATTGTCAATTCCTAGTAACAAAGATCCTCCACCTGTTAGCACTATTCCATTATTAATTATATCCGCTGATAATTCTGGTGGTGTATTTTCTAATACTTGTTTTATGACACGTATTATTTCATAAATAGATTCATTTAATGCTTCTTCCACTTCTAATTGTGAAATGGAGATAGTTTTTGGTAACCCATTAATTAATCCTCTTCCTTTAACACTAATTTTATCTTTATTATTAGCATTATAAACTGTACCAATTTCCTTTTTAATTTCCTCAGCAGTTCTTTCACCTATTAATAATTTATATTTATCCTTAACATATTTAATTATGTCATTATCGAATTTATTACCAGCAATTTTAATAGATGCGGATGTGACTATATCACCAAGTGATAATACAGCAATATCTGTTGTACCTCCACCTATATCAACAATCATTGAACCATTTGGTTTTGATATATCTATTCCAGCACCAATTGCCGCAACTTTTGGTTCTTCTTCAATAAATACCTGTTTTGCACCAGTTCTTTCAGCGGCTTCTTTTATTGCATTTTTTTCAACAGCAGTAACATTTGTTGGACAGCATATTAATATTCTTGGTCTGCAAAAAATATTTTTTGCTTTTACTTTTTTTATGAAGTAATTAAGCATATTTTCAGTAAGTTCAAAGTCTGCAATAACACCATCTTTCATTGGTTTAATCGCTTTTACTTTACCAGGAGTTCTTCCTAGCATTTCATGTGCTTCTTTTCCAATTGCAAGAATTTTTTTTGTATCCTCATCTATTGCAACCACAGATGGTTCATTCAAAACTATTCCTTCTTTTTTTACATTAATTAAAATATTAGCGGTTCCTAAATCTATTCCTATATCTTTACAAAACACTTATGCTTCACTTCCATAAAAGTTTTCTGGATTAATATTTTTACCATCTTTTAATATTTCAAAATGTAAATGATTGCCCAAGTTTTTACCAATATTACATGTTCCACTTGTACCTATTTTTTGTCCTGATGACACAATGTCATTTTCTTTGACATCAACACTACTTAGACAAGAATAAGTACCAATTATATTGTTTGTATATTCAATTTTTATAATTTGACCTAGTAATTCATCTGTTTTAGTTTCTATAACTGTTCCATTTGATATTGAATTAATATCAAACTGTTTTTCCATACCATAATCTATTCCTGTACTTGGGATATAAGTATTTTCAAACAATATCAATGACTTTTCCTGTATTTCTGATGATGCTTTTACATCATAAAAATGAGTTAATATTTTTATATTGCTATCTTTAAAAGGTTTAACTATTCTTACATCTTCAGAAATAACAGGTTCAACATCATCTGTAATTGTAGAAGTCGTAATATATTTTACTCCAGGATTTGGAGATTTAAGTAAATTTCTTGTTGCTATTAACAAAGAAATTACAACAGTTAAAAGTACTATTCCATATAAAACTGGTAATACAAATGGTTTAAATTTTTTTCTTGTATACATAATTTCACCTCATTAAGAGTTTCTGCATATTTGAAAAAATTATACATACAAATTTTTTATTGTTGTTCCCTGATAATAATGTTCTAAGATTTCTTTGTAATCATAGCCGTTTTTTGCCATTCCATAAGCCCCATACTGGCTCATACCAACTCCATGACCAAATCCTTTTGTTACAACTACTACCTTGTTATTTTCAATCGTAACTGTAAAATAATTGGACCTTATTCCTAACATATAGGCAACACTCGTTCCAGTAAATTGCTTATTATTAATTTTAATACTTTTAATTCTACCAGTACTTGTCTCATTTAAAATATTGATATATATTTTCTCACATCCCGTCATCTTTAGTTTTGAACAAAATTCTTCTCTTGTAAATGTATATTTTTGTTCATAAACTGGTGATACTTCTTCATCCCACTCTGATGATACACTTCTTAAATATGATATCTTATTTCCAAATATTTCCTCACTATTTTCAGTATTTCCAACACTTGTTGAAAAAAATAGTGTATCAGCATAAACACCATTATAATCAACATATTCTCCTTGAGTATTATCAACAGCTTCATTTATTTTTTTTATATTATTTTGATAATTACTACCCCAATTTTGTTTTAGTGTTTCGTTATCTAAATATACTTGGTTCATAACAGTATCAACAACATCATAAACATTATTTTTATTTATTCTTTTAAGAGCATATGTTCTTGCTGCAACTGCCTGTGCTTTTAATGCCTCACTATCAAAATAAACAGGCATTTCTCCTGCTATAACACCTTTTACATAGTCTTCTAAATCTAACTCTATTATTTTATTCTTTTTCTCCTGCTTAACTTTAATTTTTACACTGGACTTTTTTGATGTAGTTGTATTTGTTTTTTCAACTTCAATATTCTTTTTTGCTTCTTCTTTTATATTTAAAACAAAAAAAGAAGGTACTGCAATTAATAATAATGTTAAAAACAATAACTTCTTCATTAGCATCATCCCTTATTTGATTAATTTAGATACTGTATAAAAATCATATAAAAAGTTTACCACAAGATATGAGATAGAAAATGTCAAAAATAAGTAAAATAATTTTATTTGATTAATTCTCCCTTTTTTAAAGTATTTTTCTAAATTTAATGAAACTAATACCCAAATTGTAGCAGGAGTAATTAATAAATATAAAATAAGTTTAATGTTCATTTTCGTATCTTTCTACTAATTCATTTCTCTTGCGATATATTGGATCATCATCCACTTTATTTTTATTAAATATCTCAATAAATTTTACTATAGTTCTTGGACTTTTATGCATAGAAAACGCTAAAACATTTGCATCATTATGTCTTTTTGCATATTCTGCATCAAGTTTATTATCTATTTTTGCACATCTAATACCTTTTACCTTATTACAATCAATACTCATACCAAGACCAGTACCACAAATAGCAATTCCTAAAACATTGTGTTCTTTTACATAATCGCAAAGTTTAAATGCATAAACTGGATGATCAACTCTTTTTTCACTATCTGTTCCTATATCAATTATTTCATAACCTTTTTTTTCTAAAATAGATTTAATTTTTAATTTAGTTTGATAACCTCTATGGTCATTTGCAATAGCAATCTTCATATTTGCCTCCTTATAATAATTATTGTATCACAAAAAAAAATATAGGTATACCTATATTTAATTAATCTGTAAAGCCATATTTCTTATTAAATTGCTCAACCTTACCTCTTCTTGCAGTATTCTTCTTATGTTCACCAGTATAAAATGGATGACATTCTGAACATTGCTCAACATGGATTTTTTCTTTTGTTGATTTTGTTGTAAATGTTGCGCCACAAGCACATGTTGCTACGCTATCAACATAGTTAGATTGATATTTACTCATATTACATACTCCTTTCGCCATGGTATATAAAATGCCATAGATATTTAAAAGTCCCTATTATTATAGCAACTAATTATTATTTTTGCAATAATTTTTTATCTATTTATACACATTTATATAGATTTTTGATTATATTTTTTTATAATTTCATTAGAAATCATTATATTAGCATCCTTATTTGGTAAATTATTATCATTTATGTAAAATAAATATTTCTTATTTTTAAATATATTATACAAATCTATATAATCTATTTTATATTTGTTACATAAATTTTCTATTTTAGAATTTGTGTATATAATTTTATTATCTATTTCTTTGTTATCATAAATATTGTAAAAACCTAAAAAATATATTTTAGCATTACTTATTTTTCTAATTTTAGATAATGTTTGATTAATATTACTAATTATTATTTCAAGTTCATTATATGTTTTGGCATTATATATTTCATTAGGATTAAGCATTATTGTTATAATTGATGCTGAATTTATAATATTTTGTATTGTTATATTTTCATCTATTTCTATATTATTATCAATATCTTCTAGTATTTCTTCAGATGACATTTTAGTTTCTAGAATTTTGTTAAATTTTCCCAAATTATTTATATTTTTTACAAAATAATCACTATAGTTTTCTTTTTCGGTAATATTAATTGCAACATAATTTATTTTCTTATTTTCAAATTTATAATAAATTAATATAGTAATTAAAATTATAAGTATTACAAAAATTCTTTTTAATAATTTCATATTTACCTCCATAAAAAAAGAAGTTATATTAAATTATATTTCTTCTTCTTCTATTTTAGCACCCACTAAAGTTAATTTTTGAATTATGTTTTCATATCCTCTTAAAACATGGTTAATTTCATTTATAGTAGTTGTTCCATCTGCAATTAAACCTGCTATAACCATACAAGCACCTGCTCTTAAATCAGTTGCAGTAACTTCACAACCATGTAATAATGTTTTACCTTCTATTTTTATTGTTCTATCATTAATAGTTATATTAGAACCCATTTTATTAAGGTATTCTACATTTTTAAATCTATTTTCGTATATAGTTTCAGTTAAATATGACACTCCGTCACATTGAGTTAATAATGCTGTTAATGGTTGTTGCAAATCAGTTGCAAAGCCTGGGTATCCTTTTGTTTCTACTGTGATTGGTTTTAAATCATTACTTTTATTAACAATTATATAATTATTATATACTTTAAAATCTACATTTGCTTCTTCTAATTTTTCAAGCAAAGACTTTATGTGCTCTGGTATAATATTTTCTATTTTTAAATTATTACCAAGTAATGCACCTATTATTATATATGTTCCTGCTTCTATTCTATCTGGTATTGAAACAACACTTGCACTCCTCAAGTAGTTAACACCTTCTATTTTTATTGTACTTGTTCCAGCGCCTTCTATTTTAGCACCCATTTTATTTAGAAAATCTACAATATTATTTATTTCTGGTTCTCTTGCTGCATTATTTATTATTGTTGTCCCTTCTGCACGAACTGATGCATATATTGCATTTACTGTTGCACCAACACTTGGCATATCTAGGTTAATTTCAGCACCAACCAATTTTTCAGCACGAATACTATATTTATTATTATCTTCTATTACAGTTGCACCAAGCGCCCTAAAAGCCTTTAGTGTTTGGTCAATAGGTCTTTTCCCGATATTGCATCCTCCAGGAAAATACATATCAACTTTTTTATATTTTCCAAGCAATGCAGACATGAAATAATATGATGCTCTTAACTTTTTTGATATGTTTTCAGGTATTTCTATATTATTTATATCACTTGCATCAATTATCAATGTATCATTATACTTTTTGATTTTAGCACCTATAAATCTAAGTATTTCATCTAAAGCATCTATATCTGAAATATTAGGTATATTGTGAATTTCAACCTTTTCATCACATAGAATAGCTGCTGGAATAAGCGCAACAACACTATTTTTTGCACCACTTATTTTAACTGTTCCAGTAAGGGTTTTTCCACCTTCTATTTTAATTCTTTTCATATTTCCTCCAATATATTTTATTACATAAGCCTAATTATGTCACTCAATATTCCAATTTTTCAATTATATCGTACCATATTTTTTGATAAATAAAAAGGCATTAGCCTTAACTAATACCTTTAATTACTTTTGTTTACTATATTGATTTGCTCTTGACATTATATTAATATTGTCTCTCATTTGTTCCATTGCTTCATCAACTCTATTGTTTACTTCGATTTCAACACCAAATTGTTTCATTCCTGGAACTTGTTCAACATCACCATATTTATGGTTTTCATTAATAAGTCTACCAGCCATTACATACATTGTAATTTCATCATATACTTTTTCACTACAATCTTTATATGTTAAAACATATTCAACTTTATTATTTTCAATCTCTCTTGGTAAGAAAGTTTCATAATTATTATTTTCATTTATAAAATATCTAAAATATAATTCATGTTCTCTTACATCTTTTTCTGATCTTTCTCTTGTAACATGTGTCCATACTGGTACATATTCATTTGACATTTCGTAAGTTGATGCGATTATAAATCTTACTGATGATGGCAACTCTGAATATATTGAATTATACATAGTATCATATTCATAATGCATTAAGTTTTCTGTTGCTTCATCCTTATCACTTGATAGTTTAGCATGTGTAGTCCATTCACTATTAGATATAAGTTTTTTACTAGTATCACTTGCTGATAAAGCCCTACCCATTACTAATGCATCGTTAATTAAAGCTCTTCCTTTATCAGAATTTACATAATCAGCAATATTAACAATTTTATCTGTTGTTACACTTAAATTATATGAAATTAGTGTTTGAATTGCATATTCAATTTCTTCTTGTTTCTTTAATGCTTCTTCTTCATCCATAGTTTGCATTTCAAGTGGATATTCACCATTAGCATACTCAATAATACCTTCTGCTAATTCTGGTGTCCATTTTACTTCTTTAGCAAATGGAGTTTTTTCTAATCTTTCAAACATTTCTAAAGCCTGTTTCTTATATTCTCCACCAACTACAAATTCTGAGTTAATAGGTGTATCATTACTTTTCTTATTATCAACAAGTTTTGAAATTCCATCTGTAATAAAATAAGTTCCAATAAATGTACCTGCTAAGATACCAGCCATTGTTGCTCTTCTTTTATTCTTTTCGTTAATTTCTCTTTGTGTTTTTTGAGCATCAGCAACATATTTAATATAGTTTAAATTTGTAATATCAAAATCCATTTTAGTACCATCTTTGTACACAACTATAACTTGATTATCTACAACTTTATACGCTTTTATTTGTTTCATCTTTGTTAATAACTTCTTTTCAAATGAAGCACTATTATCTGCTATAGAAACTGGTAAATCTTTAATATTACCTGTTTCTTTGTATTTAGCCATTTGTTCTTCATTATTTACTAAAATATTAACCTTACTATCTGATAAATGAAATAATACTATATCATCATAATTGAATTCTATTCCTTGAATTGTTTTCATATAAAATTCCCCCTTCAAATTAATATGCCTGTTATTATACACTTTTTTTCTATTTTGTCAAGTATCTATTAAAACCTCTATTTTAAGCATTATCGTAAAGAAAAAAGTGATTTTCATCACTTCTATTTAACTTTTCTTGTTGATACTTCAACTATATCATTCCTTGTTTCTTCCATTGCTTCATCAACAGCATCATTCATTATTTGTTCAATACCATATTGTTTAACTCCTGGTATTTGTTTAACATTATGTAATTCGTAATCTGGATTTAATGATTGACCTGCCATTGCAAACATTGTATCTTCATCATATACATCACCAGTTTCTTTTTCATCTTTTATTAAAACATATTCACTTCTACCATTTGAAGCTTCTCTTGGCATGTATAAGTCTCCATTATTATCATTTGAGAAATATCTATAATATATTCTATTTCCTACTTCTCCATCTTTTACAGCACTATTTTCTACATACTTCCATGTTGGGATAATATAATTTATATTTTGAAAATTAGACGCTACTATAAATTGTGCAGCAGGATATATTTTTGAATATTTTGAATTATAAATAACATCATATTCATAATTTAATAAATTATCAACTGAAGTTAAGTAATTTTGAGAAAAATTTGCATGTCCTGTCCATTCATTTTCACCAATTATTTTACCGTTCATTGGTTCACCAATTGATGCATTTACTGTTGCTCTAGCCATCATTAAACTATCGTTTACTAATGCTTTTTCTTCTTTTGAACTAATATAATCAGCTAAATTAATCATATTCTTTTCTGTTGTTTCAGAGTTTAAACTTCCAGCAATAATTAAATTGATTGCTTGTTCTATTTGCATTAGATAGTTTTGTGCATCTGCAGCATTCATTTTTGACATAGCATAAGGATATAATCCATTTGCGTACTCAATTACTGATTTTGCTAATTCAGTATCCCATTTTACACCTACTGCTTGTTGGTATGTAATTATAAATGAATCTTTTGCCTCAGTTTCTGCAATTAATTGTTCTGCTTTAGCAGTATAATCATTTTCACCAGCAACAACTATTGGTGTTGGTGTTGGAAGTGGCGTTGATATTGGAGATGGAGTTGGTGTTAAAACTGGGTCTGAACTATCTTTATTTGAAAATGGTTTAATAGCAGAAATCGCTCCAGCAGCTGCAACTCCTGCTAAAATTGCTGCCATTTTTCTTTTTTGACTAGCAGAAATCTTTTTCTTAGTTGCTTCTTTTTCTTCTTCAGTTAAATTTGCCCACCCATTATCTAAATTTGTATTTTCTTCCTTTTTAGGTTCTTCTGACTTTACCTCTGGTTCTACAACAGGTTGTACAACTGGAATAGATTGTTCTTGTGATGCAACTGGTTCAGACGGTATTAATGCCTCATTTGTTACTTTTTTAGCATCAAATTGTGCTTTTTGTACATCACTAATAACATTTTCATTATCTAAATCAAATAAGATTTCACTTCCATCTTCATATTTAACTTGTATAGCACCATTTACTACATCGACACTCTTAATTTGTTTCATTTTTGTAATAATATTCTTTTCTTCATCACTTGTATTAATTAAAAAAGCTACTGGAGTGTCTTTAATATCATTACTTTCTTTTAATTTTTCTAATTGTTCTTTATCATCAACAAAAACAATTAATTTTTGTTGATTTCCTGATAATTTGTATAAAACAATATCAGAATAATCAAATTCTTTTCCTTGGATTGTTTTCATATACATATCCCCTTTCAAACTAATATGCCTGCTATTATACATGTTTTTTTAAATTTGTCAAACATATACACAAACTATCCTATATAATATCAATTTTATTATATCAAATTTTAGTACTTTTTCAATACATTTTTAAAAATAAAAACACCATGTTGTTGGTGTTAAAAAATCTTTTCTATAATTTCTTTAAAAAAAGATTTGTATTCTATATTTTCATTATTTTCTTCTTCTTTTGTTGCATCAATTAGGCAAAGCGGAGGAAATAGTATGCACCACCAATTATCTCCTTTACCTTGACCCAAAGTAACAAGTAAAGATTCATATTTTCCTTCTTTGTATATAGTGCCATTATATTCTTTTTTAGGAAATTCATTCATACCATAATTTATATTGTATGAATATCGTTCATTTTTTAATAATTTATTTACAGTATCATCAATATTGCTTAAATTATTTTTTATAATTGTTCTTGCATTGTTAATGTTATTCTCATCTTTAAGTAAGTCATATAAATTTTTACTCAATTCATTACTAACATTCATTTTCAATTTTTGGTCATATTCTGAATTACTATTTGCAATAACCCTTATTCTTATCATTTCATTAACATTAGCATTATTACCATTTATTATAAAAATTGTTGCAACAAATATTAGAATTACACTTATTACTTTTTTCAAAAAAATCACTCTCCATTAAAATAGTGAGTGACTTTTCTATTTTTTATTCATTATAAATATCATTCTATCCCTACCTTGCATATCTTTTTTTGAAATAATATTAGAATTAGGTAGATATTTATTTGCTAAATCAATAATTCTATCTTTTTGAGTTGCACCTATTTCAAATGCAATAAGATATTCATCATTTAAATAATCTTTACATGATTTTAATATTTCTTCATAAAAATATAATCCATCATTATCTGCATATAGAGCAATATTTGGTTCGTTATTTTTTACAATGTCCATTATCTCTTCGTTATAAGAAATATATGGTGGATTGCTTATTATAACATCATATTTACCAGTTACTTTTTCAAATAAGTTACTCTTTATAAGTTTTATATCTAAGTCCTTTTTATTTTTTCTTGCTACATTAAGTGCCTTTTTTGATATATCAACTAAAGTTACATCTACATCTTTTAACTCTCTTTTTAAAGTTATTCCAATGCAACCTGAGCCAGTACCAATATCTATTATTTTTACATTTTTGTTCATTTTATTAATATAATTAATTGTTTCACTAACAAGTTCTTCTGTTTCAAATCTTGGTATTAAAACATTTTTATTTACTATGTAATTATAACCATAAAAATCTACATTTCCTGCAATATATTGAATTGGATACGTTTTGGATTTTTCTAAAATTTTATTTATTTTATTAACTTTATAATTTGATATTTTCTTTTTATTAAATATTTCATCATTTGTTAATTTAACAATATATTTTGTTACATACTCAAAATTTGGATTACTTTTATCTAAATCTTTAAATAACATCTTTTTCTAATTTCCTTTTTTGGTCTTCTGCAATTAGGGCATCTATTACATCACCTAGTTTACCCATCATAACTCTATCTAATTGCATAATTGTGAAATTAATTCTATGATCTGTTAATCTATTTTGAGGATAATTATAAGTTCTTATTTTCTCAGACCTATCTCCAGTACCGATTTTACTTCTTCTTTCAGCACCTTCTTTTTCCTCTTTTTCTCTTAATTTTAAATCATATAACCTTGTCTTTAATATTTTTATTGCCTTTTCTTTATTCTTTATTTGGCTTCTTTCTGTTTGTGAATAAACTATAATACCAGTTGGAATATGAGTAAGCCTAACAGCAGAGTCTGTTGTATTTACACCTTGACCTCCACAACCACTACTTCTTGTTATATCTATTCTAACTTCGTTCATGTCAAGCTCAAAATCAAGTTCTTCTGCTTCTGGCATAACAACTACTGTTGCAGTTGAAGTATGAACTCTACCTTGTGTTTCTGTAACAGGAACTCTTTGAACTCTATGCGCACCACTTTCATACTTTAGTTTTGAATATGCACCAAAACCTTTAATCATAAATTCAATTTGTGCATATCCTCCACTTGTACCTCTTACTTCGTTAATAATCTCATGGCTCCAGCCTTCACTTTCTGCATAGCGAATGTACATTTCATAAAGGTCTCCTGCAAAAATATTTGCTTCATCACCACCAGCAGCGCCTCTTATCTCGATTATAACGTTTTTATCATCATTAGGATCTTTTGGTATTAAAAGTATTTGTATTTTTTTCTCTAATTCTTCTTTTTGATGTTCCAAATTAGAAACTTCTTCTTTTGCAAATTCACCAAGTTCAGGATCATTTGACATTTCTTTAGCATCTTTTATACCATCTATTATAGTTTTGTATTCTTTGTATGCCTTAACAATATCTTCTAAATTTCTTGCCTCTTTACTTAACTCAGTTGCTCTTTTTATATCTTGTATAACTTCTGGAGTTGCTAATTTAGCATTAATTTCTTCATATTTATTATTAATTTGTTCTAGTCTTTCTAGCATTATATCAAATCCCTTCTAAAGGTCTTCATCTTCCATTTCTTCTTCTGTAAGAATTGTTAAATCATCCATATCATCATCTAGTGCATCATCTAAATCTTCAAGCATTTCAGCATCATCTAATACTGCTTCATCTTCTGTTTCAACTGCTTCTTCATTTTCTTCATCATCATAATTTTCCATATCTTCATCGTCATCGCCTTCATCATCGATAACAATTTTTACTGCATGGTTTTCTGCTAAATCCCATTTACCATCAATTAAGATAAATCTTTTATCAACATTTAAAGAAGTATAAAAATCACCAATAAGATTTTCGTATTCAGTATCACTATAATTAAGTAAACTGCATATTTCTTTTAATAACTCAATTGTAGTTAAAGTTTTCTTTTCATGTTTTAAAATATTATAAGCAATATCTGTATGTGACATTAATTCTAATTCTTCAGTTGTCATTTTCTTTATGTTCATAATTTTCCTCCTACATTTCAGTTAATGCTTCTACACCAATTAAGTTTAGTGCATTTTCAATTGTAATTTGAACAGATTTAATAAGTTTTATTCTTTCGCTTGTATATCTTATATCATCTGTAATAACTTTTTCATGTGCATAATATGTATGAAATAGTGTTGCTAGTTCATATACATAGTTTGTAATAAGGTGTGGCATCTTTTTAGTTGCTGCTCCAATTACAACATCCTTAAATTCGTAAACTTTATTTAATAAATTTTTTGCATATTCACTATCTATTGTATTAAATTCATCTATTTCCATTACATCTTTTGCACTTTTTAATATAGAACATATTCTTGCATGAGCATATTCAACATAATAAACAGGATTTTCATTGCTTTGTTTAGTTGCTAAAGTGATATCAAAATTCATTTGAGTATCTAGTCCCTTGCTTGCAAAGAAGTATCTTGATGCATTAATTCCAACTTCTTCAACTAATTCTTTTATGGTAATAGTTTTACCAGTTCTCTTACTCATTTTTACTTCTTCGCCATCTTTTATTAATTTAACCATTTGTAATAATTTTACATCAAGTTTATCTTTATCATAACCGAGTGCTTCAATTGCGGCTTTTAATCTTGAAACATATCCGTGATGGTCAGCACCAAATACATCTATTAATTTGTCATAGCCTCTATTTAATTTATCAAGATGATATGCAATATCTGGTACGAAATAAGTATAAGTCTTATCATTTTTAATTAAAACTCTATCTTTATCATCACCATAATTTGTTGTTCTCATATAAACTGCGCCATCTTGTTCATATAAATTGCCTTCATCTTCAAGAATTTTTAAACACTCTTCTATTTTTCCAGATTGTCTAATTTTCTTTTCACTTGACCATACATCAAATTCAACTCTAAATTCTTTTAAATCATCTTTTATTCTACCAAGTAATGTATTTACACCTAGTTCTGTAAAATATTCTAAATCTTCATTTAATTTACCATCTTTATATTCATCATATATTTTCTTAGCAATATCAATTATCTCTTCACCATGGTAGCAACCTTCACCAAGTTCTTTGTCAATACCACATAGGTTTTCATATCTAGTTTTAATTGAAATACCTAAATTATTAATTTGATTACCACCATCATTAATGTAATATTCTCTTGTAACATCATATCCTGCAAAAGACAATATTCTTGACATATTATCACCATATGATGCGCCTCTTGCAGTACCTACATGTAATATACCTGTTGGATTAGCACTTACATACTCTAAATTGATTTTTTCATTTCCTATATTGCATCTACCATAATCTTTACCTAATTTAATAATTTCATTAATACCACTATATAAATAACTGCTTTTTATATAAAAATTAATAAATCCTGGTCCAGCAATTTCTATTCTATCTATTATATTATCATCACTAATATTAGTTACTAATTCATTAGCAATTTCTCTTGGATTTTTATGTAGTACTTTAGTAAGTTCCATAGCAACATTAGTTGAATAATCACCATTTTCCTTGTTATTTGGTCTTTCTACTACAAACTTATTGCATTCAACATTGCATTTTTTTAAACTATCATTAATCAATTCTGTTAATTTTTCTTTTAAATCCATAATTATCACTCCCTTATAATTAATTTATATTCAAATTCACCTATAGACTTTTGATCATTAAATAATTCATATTTTATATATACCCGATTATCTTCTATCTCAAGTTCTTTAGTTCTTACTAATAAATCCAAATCAAGACCTATGGATTTTACAGAATACTTACATATTTTATCTTCATTTAAATCAAATTCCAAATTTAAATCATAATCTTCATTACATCTTCTTATTTTTACAAATGTTTCAAATATAGATATACTTACCTTTAAATCATCTTCCATATAAGTAATAACATTATCTATCTCATCAAACATTACTTCTTCATCCACAATTGTCGTTTCATTATCTGAATTAGACAATATTGAATGTATTTTTATTTTTTTCATAAAATCACCTAAACTTGCTACATTATAGCATAAATTTATATAAATTTATACAAAATTATTCAATTTATCAAATTTACACTGAAAGTATACCATATTTTTACAATAATGTTATATTTTTTTTATTTTTTTTCATAATAAAAAAGAATGAGGTGATTTTATGAAGTTTCTATATAAATTAGTAAAAGTTGCCTTTATATTTATGATTGTTATAACAATATTTTTTATAGGTCTATATTTATACGCAGTTAGTCTTCCTAAAATCAATATTAATAATGTTAATAATATAAGTATATATGACAAAGAAAATGATATTATTTTTAGTGGAAATGGTAACAAAGAATGGATTTCACTTAATAATATATCTGATTATTTAATTGATGCGACTATATCAACAGAAGATAAAAGATTTTATAATCATCCAGGGTTTGATGCACTTAGAATTGCTAAATCAATGTACGTAAATGTTACTACTAAAAACTTATCTCAGGGAGCATCAACTATAACTCAGCAACTTGCTAGAAACTTATTTTCTAACTTTGATAAAACATGGAGAAGAAAATTAAAAGAAGCATGGTATGCTTTTAGAATTGAAATAGATTATTCAAAAGATGAGATATTAGAAGCATATTTAAATACAATTAATTATGGTAACGGAGTATTAGGTATTGAAAATGCATCATATTACTATTTTAATAAAAGTGCAAAAGACTTATCTTTAGCAGAAGCTTCCATGCTAGCAGGTATTCCTAAAGCACCAAATGCGTACTCTCCTTTAAATGATAGCAAGACTGCTAAGAAAAGACAAGGTATAATACTTAATTATATGGTTAAGAATAAGAAAATTAGTGAAAAAGAAGCAGAAGATGCTTATGATATAGAATTAAAATATATAGGTAAAAAACAAAAATTAAATTTATCAACATTAATGTATTATAAAGATGCGGTTGTTAATGAATTAAATAGTATTAAAAGGATACCAGATTCTTATATAAATAGTGGTTTAAAAGTATATACTAGTTTAGATATAAATGCTCAAACAATACTAGAAAATAGTATGAAAAATAATATAAATGATGATAAGTTGCAGGTTGCGTCTATTA
The DNA here is from genome assembly GCA_934130375.1 of uncultured Bacilli bacterium. Classification (GTDB taxonomy): domain Bacteria; phylum Bacillota_I; class Bacilli_A; order RF39; family UBA660; genus CAG-1193. Next base: position 254,528 of record CAKOXW010000002.1, on the reverse strand, counting down.
TGATGAGACCTGATAATGGTGCGATAATCGCATTAATTGGTGGTACTGATTATTTAAAAACAGAATACAATAGAGCATTATATTCAAAAAGACAAGTAGGATCTACTATGAAACCAATTTTATATTATGCTGCTCTTGAGAATGGATTTACCGCATCAACTAATTTCTTATCACAAGCAACAACATTTACATTTAGTGATAATGATACATATACACCACAAAATTATGGTGCAATATACCCAAATCATGATATATCTATGGCTGCTGCTATCGCATATTCAGATAATATTTATGCTGTTAAAACACACCTTTTTCTAGGTGAAGAGGTACTTGTCAATACTGCTAAAAGAATTGGTATTAATGAAACTTTAGAAAAAATACCATCATTACCACTTGGTACAGAAGAATTAAATATTATAGACTATGTAGGAGGATATGCTACTTTTGCAAATGGAGGATATAAAATAAAACCACATTTAATAGAAAAAGTATTAGATAGCAATGATAATATTTTATATGAATTCAAAGAAGAAAAAGAACCTGTATTAAATAGCAGTATAGTATACATTTTAAACGATTTAATGACAGGTACATATGATTTAACTATGGTAGACTATAATTACCCTACATGCGGTTCTTTAGTTAATAAAATAACAAATAAATATGCAATCAAAACAGGTACAACAGATACAGATTCATGGACAATTGGTTATAACAAAGATATTTTAGTAGGAGTATGGAACGGATATGACGATGCTAAAACAATAGAAATGAATGCAGTAAAATCATCAAAAAACATATGGGCTGATGCAATAGAAGGCTACTTAAAAGACAAAGATACAAGTTGGTATGATATGCCAGATAATGTTGTTGGTGTTTTAGTAGACCCAATTAATGGCACTCTAGCAGATAATAAAACAAAAAAGAAAAAGATCCTGTACTATATAAAAGGTACAGAACCAATTAATTAATTATTTCAACAATTCTTTTAACACTATCAGCATTATCATAAGAATAAGTAACCTCATAACTACCAGTCGCACTAGTATTTAAATTACTACTAATGTTACTATCAGATAACTTTACTAAACCAGTAGAAGGAATTGCTACATAAGCACCCATTTCCTTATAAGTATCATTTACATACAAAGACATACTAGAAGGACCAATCAAAAATATTACATTCTTTAACGTTTCCAAATACTTAACCTTAATATCACCATTTATTTCACATATAAGTATGTTATTAGTAACAGGAATACTATCAACATCCTTTTTCTTAAGTATACCTTTATCTATCAAAGTAGCAACTGTTATAGTTCCTACTTTTTTACTATTAAAATCAACCATTTCATCTATATAAGTAGAAGAATAAGTCAAAGCAGCATTTTCAATATTTTTAATTTGCATATCATCAGCAAAATCTTGAGTATCCTTAATATTCTTATCAATCTTAACAATTACAATTGTTGCAGTAATAGCAAGAATAGTAATAACTGCTAACAATTCAATTAAAGTAAAACCATTTTTCTTCATTATTCCTCCTATATTTCCAAAGTATAAGGGTCACTACTAGTGCCAGTACCACCTACTATCTTTACATCTTGTTTTAAGTATAGAGATGGGAGAACGCTTCCTCGATATAATGAGTTGCGACTATCTAAACCACTGCTTATAAAGAATACAAAACTTGCATTAGATGAATCTGGTGATATAGTCCAATACCACACTCCTTTATATAGCCAGTTATCATTTTTACATGTTGCTGTATAACTCCATGTGTCATCCTCATATGTTATTCCATCCCTTAAATTTTGTCTACAATTTTCATTTGTACTTGCATAACCATAATCTGATGAATATATTAATCCTACATAATCATTTGAAGTTGTTGCATGCCCAGTATACACCTTAGTTCCTCTTTCAATTTCATACAATTCACTTACTGAATATGATTTATATGGCGGTATATTTGTTTTCCAAGTAACTCCACCTAAATTCCATATTGCATTTTGTACCATTTGTTTTGCAGTAGTATTCAGTTTTGATATTGCTGGACATGTTATTGTTTCGTTTTTTGCAGTTAATCCACTAGTCAAACTTGTTTCACTGACTGAGTGGCATGTTATTGTTTTACCTTCATAATAGTAATCGTTTAAGAACTCCCTTATATATGAATTTGACCAGTCATTTGTTCCACGATCTGTTTCTATTCCTTGTGATTTATTTTTATTGTCAAATGAGTATGTAGTTAGAATATCATCTCTTACTAATTTGACATTACCATTAAATATTCCAATTATTCTCCATAATTCATTATTAAATTTTACATAGTTTTTTGGAGTTGCACCTACATATCTTATATTTAAATCTGGTGTAGTATCTTTTTCAAGTCCATTTGCTTTAGCATTAACATTGTACTGATTTTCTATATAGTTTGTTAATTTAGTAATTTTTATTTCTGTTGGAAGGCTTGTTTGATAAACCACAACATTTCTTTCTATTGAAATACTACCATACTTGTAAGTTAGTTTATAAATGCCTTCTTCACTAGTATTTACAACACCCTCAGTAGTTATTCCACCTGTTGTACCACTTCCATCTTTTGAAATAATTTTAACACCAGGTTCGTTATAAACATCATTTATTTTTACATATACATTGTACTTACCATTTAACTTTAAGGTAGTTTCGTAATGTTGATTTATATTATATGTTGCGTACGTGTTGCCATTTATATCTTTTGTTACATAGACTGTATCTGATAATGCTAAGGATTTTTTAGTAGTTGGGTCTATTAAATCATTATTTAGTAAGTTTTTTTCTACTAGTTCTTGTAATGTTATATAAGCACAGTCATTTGTTTGTAAATCTACATTATCATACTCATTTGTATAAGTAATTGCTGCTAGTTCTATAGAACTAATTAATACATTTCTTTCATATGCTTTGGCTTCATTTACCTTCTTAATAACTACTCTTGATATTATAGTAGTTAACATTGCTAATAACGCTAAGGTAGCTATTAATTCTACTAAAGTAAATCCATTTTTTTTCATATTACACCTCTATTATAATTATACAATTTTAAAAAAGAATAAACAACTATTTGTCTATTCTAATTATTATTTCATACTTATCTATTTTATTTTCTTCTTCTTTAGTTATATTTATACCTTGTAATTTTAAATCTTCAATACATCTATTTATTGTATTAACTGAATTTTGTATTTTAGGTTCTAGAGTAAGTTTATTTAATTGATTAGGGTCTATATCTAAATCAACAAAGAATTTATTTGTTGGTTTATCTGATGATTTTAATAAATTACTCATATCAACAGTTGGTTTTTCTGGTTGATTAATACTTTCAGCATTATTTTTAATATTATTAATATCTAGATTAATTGAATTATTGTTATTACTGAAGATACTATTTAAATTATTATCTTGAGTTTGTGTATCTGAATTAATAATTTGATTATCTTGTAATGTAACTATACTATCCATATTTGAAATATTATTATTTTCTACTGGTTTAAACATATTTTGTTCATTAGTATTTGTAAATATACTACTTGTATTTGTGTTAATATTTGAATTTATATTATTATTTGTATTTGGTACATTAGCATTATTAGTATCATCATTACTAAATACTGAAGGAGATATAACATTTTTTAATTCTTGTTCAGTATTTTGTGGTACTTCAGTATCAAATCTAAAGATATTTAAAGATTCTTTAGGTGATGGTGCTCCATAATTTGATGTTGTATTAACTTCGGAAATAGGCTTTGCCGGTTCCACAATATGTGACATAATATTTGTTTGTGGATTTGGTTCTATAGCATCTTTTACTGGTAATTTTATTGTTGGAGTACTTAAATTCATATTTTGTACTGGTTCAGATACTGGTGTATTATTTACAGGTTCCCCTCTAAAAATATTATTTATAATATTATTTCCATTATCAACATGTTCTTCCATATTAGCATCCCCAAACTTTTCCTTTATTAATTCATCAGTTTGCTTAACAGTAAGCCTTTTTTCAATAATTTCAGCAAGTATTTTCCTTTGCTCATCCTTATTATCAACTCTTAATAAACTTCTAGCATGCCTTTCAGAAATTTTACCATTTAATATTGCTTCTTGTACAACTTCATCTAAATTCAAAAGTCTTAATTTATTAGATATAGCAGATTGACTTTTTCCCATTCTCTTAGCAAGTTCTTCTTGAGTTAAATAACCCTTATCTAATAACTTCTTAAATGACTTTGCTTCTTCTAAAGGTGTCATTTCTTTTCTTTGAATATTCTCTATGATTGCTACCTCAGCACTCTCATTATCATTTAAATTCATAATAATACAAGGTACAGTCTTAAGCCCAATTAAAGATGCTGCTTTAAATCTTCTTTCACCAGCAATAATTTCAAACTTGTCTTGTAATCTTCTAACTACAAGAGGCTGTATTATACCATGTTCTTTAATAGAAGACGCTAAATCATTAAGTGCTTCTGGATCAAACGTTAATCTTGGTTGAAATCTATTTGGAATAATATCCTCAACAGATATTTCCACTACTTCTCTATTATTATTTTGGTTCATAAACAATCCCACCTTTATTCTCATATTTATGATACTAAATTTTTAAACAAATTGCAATATAAAAAAAATGACTTTTTGTCATTTTAACGGATTTTTTATAATTTTATCATATTGTCTAGGATATTTCTTATCAATACTTCCATATTTTTTTATAACAATTAAATTCCTAACACTATTTTCTATTGGTAAATTAAATGTAATTACACTCTCAACCTTAGACTTTAATACTTCCAAATACTTTGTATCACTTATTTCATCTTCAATAGTTGCTTTCATAGGTATAAAATACCCATTTACTTTTGCAAGTGGTAAACAAAGTTCACTAATAATATTTAATTTAGCAACTGCTCTACATGTTACTAAGTCAAAAACTTCAAGGTTATTTTTAGCATAATTCTCTATTCTATCATGTATTGCTTCTATATTTTCTAGTTTTAAACTTTCTATAACGTGATTTAAAAAATTAATTCTTTTATTAAGAGCATCAACTAATACTACATTTAAATTAGGAAATACTATTTTTAATACTAATCCTGGAAATCCAGCACCCGCACCAACATCTACTATTTTTAAATTTTTAGTTAAATCAATTGCTTTAATTAATGTAATACAATCATAAAAATGCTTTAAATAAACACTATTTCTATCTGTAATACCAGTTAAATTCATCTTATTATTCCACTCAATTAATAAATTATAGTACATTTCTAATTGATTTTCTTGAGTACTTGTTAACACTATTCCTAATTTACTTAATTCCTCTTTAAATTCTTTATCATTCATTTTTAAAATACCTCTTCATATAAACAGTTAAAATAGATATATCACTTGGATTAACACCACTTATTCTCATTGCTTGACCTAAAGAAGTTGGTCTTACCTCTTTTAACTTTTGTCTTGCTTCACTAGCAATATTTATAATTTTATCATAATCAATATCCTCAGGAATTTTCTTATATTCAAGTTTCTGCATTCTTTCTGCTTCTTTTTTAATTTTCTTTATATAACCTTCATACTTTAATATAATTTCTACCTGCTCTAATTCCTCAGTAGTATACTTCTTATCAAGTAAATTTTCTATATTAAATATTGTATTTTCAGGTCTCTTTATATAAGTTACTCCGTCTACTTTATCAATTTTTAATGTTTTTAAATATTCAGATAAATGCTCTATATTATTTTTCTTTTCAATAAATTTATTATACCTATCAGCACTAATCATACCTACTTTATGACCATACTCAGTAAGTCTTAAATCAGCATTATCATGTCTTAATAATAATCTATACTCAGCTCTACTAGTTAACAATCTATATGGTTCTTTAGTACCCTTAGTAACTAAATCATCAATTAATACACCAATATATGCTTCATCTCTTTTTAAAACTAATGGCTCTTTTCCTTCTAATTTTAATACTGCATTTATACCAGCCATTAAACCTTGACAAGCAGCCTCTTCATAACCACTAGTTCCATTAATTTGTCCAGCAGTAAATAAATTTTTAATAACCTTTGTTTCAAGAGATGCATTTATTTGAGTTGGATAAATAGCATCATATTCAATAGCATATGCATATTTTTTTATCTTAGCATGCTCAAGTCCTGGTAGTGAATGAACCATTTTCTCTTGTATATCATATGGCATACTAGTAGAAAAACCTTGTAAATATATATCATCATAATATTTACTTTCAGGCTCTAAAAATAATTGATGATATTCCTTATCTTTAAATCTAACCATTTTATCCTCAATTGAAGGACAATATCTAGGACCAACACCCTTAATATCATTTAATCCTCCATACATACTAGATTTATTTAAATTATCTAAAATTATTTTCTTAGTTTCACTAGTTGTATATATTAAATGACAAGGTTCTTGATTATTAACATCATAATATATTTCATTATCAAAAGAAAATGTATATGGTTCTATATCTCCATCTTCTCTTTTAGTCTTAGAAAAATCTATTGTGCTTCTATCAATTCTTTGAGGAGTACCCGTTTTTAATCTTAAAATATTAAGACCATAATCTCTTAATTTATCACTTAAATGCTTAGAATTTTTTTGATTACTAGGACCACTACTAGTTCTTGTATTACCTATTAATATATCACTTTTTAAATAAGTACCAGTTGTTAAAATAACTATAGATGATGTGATTTTCTCATTAGTATCTAATACTATACCACCTACTACATTATTATCTACAATTAAATCTTCAACCATACCTTCTTTAATAGTAAGATTTTCTTGTTCTTTTAAATGCCTTAACATTTCCTGTGGATAAGTTACTTTATCTGCTTGACACCTTAGAGATTTTACTGCAGGACCTTTAGATTTATTAAGCATCTTTTGTTGCAATAAAGTTTTATCAGCACATTTACCCATATATCCACCAAGAGCATCTATTTCTCTTACTACTATTCCTTTTGCAGATCCACCTATAGATGGATTACAAGGCATAGTTGCTATATTACTAATACTTCCAGTTACCAATAAAGTTTTATGTCTTTTAGATGCCGCTAAAGCTGCCTCACAACCAGCATGACCTCCACCTACTACAATAATTTCATAATCCATAACATCACTTTCCTTCGTTTTCGTAGGTATTATAGCACAAAAAAAATAGTTTTTTACACTATTTTTAAAATGTTTTTATAGGAACTACAATTTGAATTAAATTATCATCTTCTGAATTCTTTATTATAATAGGTTTAATCTCACTATTTAATTTAATCTCAACTTCATCACATTTCAAAGTTCTTAAAGCATCCATCATATACTTAGAAGAAAATGCGATTACCATATTCTTATCTGCAGACTTAGATACATGCATAGTTTCCTCAATTTTACCTATTTCTTGTGAAGTAGAACTTAATACTATATCATCACTATTAATTTCCATCTTAACTTGGTTCTTATCTTTCTCAGATGTTAGTAAAGATACTCTATCTATTGTATTATAAAACTCTACTAAATTTAATTTTAATACAAGTTCATATTCATCTGGTATTAATTTAGATAAATCAGGATAAGAATTATTTAATAATCTAGACTGAAATAACATATCTTTACTTTTAAACAATACATTATTAGAAAAAACATGCATTTCAACAAACTTCTCATCATCTGTTAATAACTTTGTTAATTCAACTAAATTTCTACCAGGTATTACTATATTAATCTTATTTTCAACATCTTTATCCAAAGTAATAATCTTCTTAGCAAGTCTATAAGAATCTGTTGCTACACACTCCATAGTACTATTCTCTATTTTAAAATTAATACCTGTTAGTACTGGCCTTGATTCTTGAGTAGATACTGCAAAACTAGTTTGACTAACTATATTTTTAATAATTTTTTCATTAATTATTATAGGATTTTTAACCATTTCTAACTTAATATTAGGAAACTCAGTAGCACTCATACCATTTAATGAGTATTCACCTCTTTTAGTAGTTATTAAAGTATTTAAACCATCTGTTTCTATATATACAGTTTCATCTTCAATTTTTCTTATTATTTCTAAGAAATATTTACCGGGTACGACTATAGAACCTATCTCATCTATAGATACTATATTATTACTATCAATAAAGGTCTCAATTGCTATTTCATCATTTGATGCTGTTAAGAATAATCCTTCATTTTTTAAATCCATTTTTATACCACTTAAAACAGGTATAATATTTTTACTTGATATTGCCTTTGATACAATATTCAATTTTTCATTTAGTACTTCTTTTTTTATATTTAATTTCATAAAAACCTCCATTATTTTTTTATTTATTATTATATTATTAATATTATTAGTGCGAATTATGTGGATAAGTTAACATTTTCTTGTATTACACGGAAATTTACTCTGTGGATAACTATCCTATTTTAGATTTTAAATTGTTAATAACTGTTTCCAAGTTCTTATCTTCTTTCATATCCTTAGAAATTTTATCTATCGCATGCATTATTGTTGTGTGGTCTTTACCACCAAATTCCAGTCCAATGCGTGTTAAAGACTCATCAGTTGATACTCTAGATAAATACATAGCAATTTGTCTAGGATACGCTACCTTAGCAGTTCTTTTCTTAGATTTTAAATCTTCAGTTGTAATATTATAATAGTCAGCAACAATCGTTTGTATTTTTTGAATATTATTCTTAATATATCCACACGTATTTAATTGCCCTTTTAGTGCTTCAGTAGCAACATCAAGGTTAATGTGACTTATATTTAACATTGTAGAATACGCAAATAACCTATTTAGGGCACCTTCTAGTTTTCTAACATCAGCAGTACAATTATTTGCTATAAACTCAAGTACTTCTTCATCAATTGGTCTTGCTAGTTCATATAAAGATAACTTCTTTTTAAGTATTTGCATTCTTAAATCATAATCAGGTGGATAAATATTAACCGATAATCCCCAACTAAATCTTGTTCTTAATCTTTCTTCTAGTAATTTTAAATCCTCAGGTGACCTATCAGATGATATAATGATTTGTTTTCCTTCTTCATGCAATTCATTAAATGTGTGGAAAAACTCTTGCTGTGTTTGAGTTGCTGTTGATAAAAACTGTATATCATCTATTATTAATACATCTAAGTCTCTATATTTCTTTTTAAAATATTCAATATTTTCAAAATTATTATCACTTTTTCTATTTATACTAATAAAATCAGATTTAAACTTTTCACTTGGTACATATAATACTTTTTTATTACTTTCTTTTATAATCTTATGACCTATTGCTTGCATTAAATGTGTTTTTCCAAGTCCACTGCTTCCATATAAGAATAAAGGATTGTAAGCTTTACCTGGATTTTCAGCAACTGCTACTGCGGCGGTATACGCAAATCTATTAGAAGTACCTACTACAAAATTTTCAAAAGTGTAATTAGGTTTCAAATTTGCTTGCTCTGGATTATTATAAGGTACACCTTGTTCAATAGTATGAACTGGTTCATTCTTTTTAATTTCATCTTCCATTAAAAACTCAAATTCAAAGTTAGTTCCCGTTATATTATTGAATATTTCACTAATTAAATCTTTATAATTTTCTTTAAGGTTCTTTTTATGTAGTTGCATTGGTACTATAACGATTGCTTTATTATTTTCAATTTTATATAAGTATGTATCTTTGAACCAAGTTTCAAATGAAATTGGAGACATTTTATCCTTTATTTCTTCTAAAAATTTATTCCATAACTGATTCTCATTCATACCATCACTTCCCACTACTACATAGATACATCTATATTGTACATATTTTTTGCAAAAATTACAATAAAAAAAGGTGTATAATTGATAATTCACAAAGTTATCCACAGAGTAAAAAATCAAATATGCCTTATTTATTGATATTTAAGGCATTTATCCACATTATCCACAAAATTAAAGGTTGTGAGTAGATTATTAACAATTACTTCGCAATGTGATTTATTGTGTATAATTATATATTCAATAATTATATAGGAAAAATATATATTTTCCACTGTGGATAAGTTGTAAATACAAAATATATCTACAAAAAAGCAAAATGTGCTTATTTTATTAAAATTAAATTGACAATCAATGCCTTTATCTATATAATGTTATATGAGAAAGACCGAGGTGAGAAAAATGTTAAGAACTTATCAACCAAATACTAAAAAAGCTAAAAAAGATCATGGTTTTTTTGCTAGAAAAGAAGCTGGCACAGGTATTTTAAAGAATAGAAGACAAAAAGGTAGAAAAAAATTAAGTAAATAGTTACAATTTTTAATCTGTCTTTTTTCTTATCAGGAGAAAATTATGAAGAAGATAAATATTGTAAAGAAAAATTTAGAATTTAATGAAATTATCAAAAAAGGGAAGAAGTATTATTCAGATTTATTTTTTGTTTATATTCTTAAAAATTCCTTTCCTTATAATAGATATGGTATAAGTGTATCAAAGAAAGTAGGGAATGCAGTTACTAGAAATAAGTACAAAAGAAGAATTAAGAATATAATAGATAGCACACCAATTCCTTTTAATGGATATGATGTAGTTATTATAAGTAGACCAAAACTTAAATTTAGTGAATATCCTGATATTAAAAATAATATCATTAAATTAATGAATGAGATGGTGAAATAATGAACAAAAAGACAACAAAGATATTAACTATATTATTAGTAGTATTTTTATTAAGTGGTTGTACTAAGACATTAAGAGATGGTAAAACAGTTGTTACTTATAATGCTGATGTAATATGTTCAGATTGTAATTCAAAATGTGATGCGTTAAGTAATAGATACAATGATTTAATTTCTAAAGATAAAAAAGAATTAAATGATGAAGAAAATGAATTTATAAATTCATATGATAATGAATTTAATTCTTGTAAAAATTCTTGTGAAACAAGATGTACAGAAGCAAAGAAAAATCAAACTGGTCAAAATTTGACTGCTAACATATTATGTAAACCTACTAATTCTGATGTAATTGAAATATATGAAAAGTATGGAGTAGATATTCAATCTTTACCAGATTGCAATAATTTTAAATTAGTTTCAGGATATGAAGGGTTATGGGCTAGTTTATTTGTAAAACCATTGGCATGGGTTATATTAAAGACAGGTTCCTTATTTAATAACTATGGACTTGCATTAGTAATAATCAGTATATTGATAAGGGCATTACTTATGCCACTTACAAAGAAATCATTGTCCCAAACGGATTCAATTAGTAAAGCACAACCAGAAATAGACAGAATTAATAAAAAATATAAAAATAAATTAGACCAACAATCACAAATGCAAAAAGCACAAGAAACAATGATGGTATATCAAAAATATAAAATTAATCCTTTATCATCATGCTTATTTGCAATAATTCAAATTCCATTATTATTTGCTTTTTTAGAAGCAATTAATAGAACACCTGCAATATTTGAAGGAAAATTCTTAGGTTTACATTTAGGAATAACTCCAATGATAGCACTTAGAAATGGTGAATGGTGGTATTTGATTTTAACAGTCATTTTAGCGTTAGTTACATATTTCTCAATGAGCCGTAGTATGAACGCTAATATGGGAAATGCAGAAACTGCAAAACAAATGAAATTTATGAATAACTTTATGTTAGTATTTATTGTATTCGCATCATTTAGTTTATCAACTGCAATATGTATTTATTGGATAACAACAAGTGCATTTACAATAATTCAAAATATAATGATTAAGAGGAATAAGTAGTATGGAAATTTTAGTATATGAAGGTAAAAATTTAAATGAATTAAAAGAAAAAGCATTTAGCGAATTAAATGCTAGTGAAAATGAATTATATATAAGAGAAACTGAAGAGGTTAAAGGTTTATTAAAAACTAAAAAATATAAATTGGAAATATTAACAAAAGATGATGTAGTAAAATATATTAAAAATTATATAATAGATGTTGCTAAGAATATGGGAATAACAGTAAATATTGAAGCAAAGAAAAGAGAAAATTATATTCAAATTAATTTATTTTCTGAAAACAGTTCTATATTAATTGGTAAAAATGGTAGAACAATGGAAGCATTACAATATTTAATTAAAAATTCAATTTATAACAAAACAGGTTTTAAAATAAATGTTATCTTAGATGTTGAAGATTATAAAGAGAAAATTAATAGACATTTAGAATATAATGTTAAAAAGATTGCTAGAGAAGTAAGAAAAACCGGAGTAGATGCTAAATTAGACCCTATGAATTCTTATGAAAGAAGAATAGTTCATAATGCAGTAAGTGAAATTAAAGGTGTTTCTACAATAAGTGAAGGTGTTGAACCTAATCGTTATGTTGTAATTAAGAAGGATGAACAGTAATCCTTCTTTTTTAATGTCTAAAATGATTTGTTCTTTTTTTTACCTGTGTTATAATGTGTTTAGAGGTGAAAAACATTATGAACGACACAATCGCAGCAATATCAACCGCTCTTGGAGTAGGTGCTATTTCAATTATTAGAGTATCAGGAGATAAATCAATTGAAATAGTTAATAAAATATTTGATAAAGATTTAGAAAAAGTAAAAAGTCATACTATAGTTTATGGACATATAGTTGATAATGAAAATATTATAGATGAAGTATTAGTTAGTGTTATGAGAAGTCCTAAAACATTTACAACAGAAGATGTAATTGAAATAAATTGTCATGGAGGCATTGCAACAACTAACAAAGTACTTGAATTATTACTTAAAAATGGTGCTAGAATGGCAGAAGCAGGGGAATTTACAAAAAGAGCATTTCTAAATGGAAGAATTGATTTATTGGAAGCAGAAGGAGTAATGGATTTAATAGATTCAAAGACAGAGGCTTCAAGAAAACTTGCAATGTCTGCGTTATCTGGTAATGTTTCAAGCATGATTAGCGATTTACGTAATCAAATGATAGAAATTATAACAAATATAGAAGTAAATATTGATTATCCTGAATATGAAGATATATTAGTTGTTACAACAGATATGATTAATTCAAGTATTACATCATTAGAAGATAAACTGAGGAAAATATTGAAGGAAGCCGAAAATGGAAAAATTATAAAAAATGGTATTAACACATTAATAATTGGAAGACCAAATGTAGGGAAGAGTAGTTTACTTAATAAATTATTAAATGAGGAAAAGGCTATTGTAACTGATATTGAAGGAACAACTAGAGATATTGTTGAAGGAAATATATCACTAGATGGTATAGAACTAAATATAATAGATACTGCAGGAATTAGAAAAACTGATAATGTAGTTGAGCAAATTGGTGTAAATAGAAGCCTTTCATTAATAGATAAAGCAGATTTAATTATTCTTGTACTAAATAATAATGAAAAATTAACCGAAGAGGACTATAAACTTTTAGATAGTACAAAAGATAGGAAAAGAATAGTATTTATAAATAAAAATGACTTATCAAAAAATATAGATTTAGATAGTGTTGATAATGTGGTTTATGGTTCAACAATGCAAACATCAGGTATTAATGCATTAAAAGATAAAATAAAAGAATTATTTAATATGGAAGAAATAGAAAAAGGTGATTTTAACTATTTATCAAATGCTAGACATATTGCAACAATTCATGAGTGCATTTCAGTAGTAGAAAGCATAAAAGAAGGGTTAAAAAATGGTTTACCAATTGATATGCTTGAAATAGATATAAAAAAGATATGGGAATTACTTGGAAATTTAATAGGCGAATCATATGATGAAGAATTATTAGATAATCTATTTAGTAGGTTTTGTTTAGGTAAATAATATGAAATTAACTAAATTAGATATAACAAATTTTAGAAATTATGATAAACTTTCTTTAGAATTTGAAGATGTAAATATACTTGTTGGAAAAAATGGTGTAGGGAAGACTAATATTTTAGAAAGTATATATGTTCTTGCTATTACAAAATCACATAGGTCATATTTAGATAAAAACTTAATAAAGGAAGACAAGGATTTTGCCAAAATAACTGGTTCAGTTAATAAAAAAGGGAAAAAAAATACCTATGAATTAGTTATCAGTGCAAAAGGTAAAAAAGTATCAATAAATAAAAATATATTAAGAAGAATAAGTGATTACTTATCAAATTTTACAGCAATCTTATTTTGCCCAGATGATTTAGACTTAATTAAAGGTAGCCCAAGCGAAAGAAGAAAGTTTTTAAACATCGAAATTGGTCAATTAAACAATAAATATATAGCAACTCTTAATGATTATAATCAATTAATAAAAAATAGAAATGAATATTTAAAGAATATAACTTTTAATAATTATAATGCCGAATATCTTAGTATAATAAATAATCAAATTGCCACAAAAGCAAGTATAATATATGATTATAGATACAAATTTTTAAGAAAAGTTGAAGAAAATTTAATTAAAATGTATGATGAACAATTTAAATTACCTATAAAAATAGAATTTAGTAACAATTGTGAAATTATTGATGAAACAGATAATATTAAAGAAAAAATTCTTAACAAATTGAACAAAAATTTAAAAAAAGAAATAATTCTCGGAAGTACACAATATGGACCACATAAAGATGATTTTGATATTATTTTAGATGGTAAAAATATACGAGATTATGGTTCACAAGGTCAACAAAGATTAGTAGTTTTAGGGCTAAAAATAAGTGAATTGTCAATATTTAAAGAAACTACAGGTGAATATCCAGTATTACTCCTAGATGATGTATTTAGCGAACTAGATATAGAGAAAAGGAATAAGATAATTGCTTTAGTTGAAGATGATGTTCAAGTATTTATTACATCAACAGATGTTAAAAATATAAACAAAAAAATTAGAGATAATGCAAAGATATTTAAAATTAAAAATTGTAAGGTGCAATAAGCATCTTTTTTTATTAAAATATACTAAAATGATTAAAAAACTCTAAAAATATGTTATAATGTATATGTAGGTATAGGTGTACATAAATATTAAAACATTTAAAATTTGGCATTTAAATACTTAATTTTAAAATTAAAGGAGGTAAATTATGGAAGAAAATAAAAATGAACACTATGATGCATCGGATATACAAGTTTTGGAAGGCTTAGAAGCTGTAAGAAAAAGACCTGGTATGTATATTGGTACAACAGATGTTAAGGGATTGCACCATTTAGTATGGGAAATTGTTGATAATGCAATTGACGAAGCATTAGCTGGTTTTTGCAAAAATATAGAAGTAATAATCAATAAAGATAATTCTATAACTGTAAAAGATGATGGTAGAGGTATACCAGTTGATATTCACCCTAAAACTAAAATTTCTACTGTAGAAACTGTATATACAGTACTACATGCAGGTGGTAAATTTGGAGGCGGTGGTTATAAAGTATCTGGTGGCCTTCATGGTGTAGGTGCATCAGTTGTAAATGCTTTAAGTAAATGGTTAGAAGTATATGTTTACAAAAATTCTAAGATATATTTTATTAGATTTGAAAATGGTGGGCATACAGTAAAACCACTTGAAGTAGTAGGTGATTGTGATCCAAATAGAACTGGTACAACTGTAACATTTAAACCTGATGCAACAATATTTGATAGTGAAATATACGATTATGATACTTTAAAGGTTCGTATACGTGAACTTGCTTTCTTAAATAAAGGTTTATCAATTAGTTTAAGAGATGACAGGGATGATGAAGATACAACTGGTGAACATTTCTTATACGAAGGTGGTATTAGTGAATATGTTAAATTTATAAACCAAGGTAAAACACCAATCCATAATGATATTATTCATTTATCTGGAGAAGAAGCAGGAGTATTTTTTGAAGTTGCTATGCAATATAATACAAGTTACAATGAAAATATTTATTCATTTGTTAACAATATTAATACTCATGATGGTGGAACACATGAAGAAGGTGTAAAAAGAGCATTAACAAGGGTTATTAACAACTATGCTAGAAAAACTAATATGCTTAAAGAAAAAGATGATGCTCTAACAGGTGATGATGTTAAAGAAGGATTAACTATGATTATTTCTTGTAAACATCCAAATCCTCAATTTGAAGGTCAAACAAAGGGTAGATTAGGTAATTCAGAAGTAAGAAAGTTAGCAGATAATGTTTTTTCACAAGGGTTTGAAAGATTTTTAATGGAAAATCCAGAAGATGCAAAAGCAATTGTTGGAAAAGCAATGCTTGCATGTCGTGCTAGAAATGCAGCAAGAAAAGCAAGGGAAATAACAAGAAAATCTGATTTGGCAACAACAAATTTCTTTGGAAAATTATCAGATTGTAAAAGCAAAGATCCTAAAGTATCAGAAATATTCATAGTCGAGGGAGACAGTGCCGGTGGAAGTGCAAAAAAGGGAAGAGACTCAATGACACAAGCAATTCTACCTTTAAGAGGTAAAATTCTTAATGTAGAAAAAGCAAGGCTAGATAGGGCGCTATCAAACGAAGAAATAAGAACAATTATTACTGCATTTGGTACTGGTATAGGAGAGGAATTTGATTTGTCAAAATTAAGATATGATAAAATTATAATAATGACTGATGCCGATGTAGATGGCTCACATATTAGAGTTTTACTACTTACTTTATTCTATAGGTTTTTTAAACCAGTTGTAGAAGCAGGACATGTTTATGCAGCACAACCACCATTGTTTAGAATAATGCATGGTAAAACAAGAAAATATGCACTTGATGAAAAAGAACTTGATGAATATATGGCTTCATTACCTGAGGCAACTCGTAATAGAGCAGAGATTGCTCGTATGAAAGGTCTTGGTGAAATGGATGCAGAAGAATTAAACGAAACAACAATGGATATAGAAAAAAGAACTTTAAGAAAAATTACTGCCGATGATTGTGTACAAGCAGACGCAATATTTGAAAAATTAATGGGTGATGAAGTAGAACCTAGAAGAAAATTTATAGAAGAAAATGCAAGATATGTTAAAAATCTTGATATTTAGGAGGTGAAAGGATGAACGAAGAATTAGAAAACAATGAAATAAATGAAAATGTTGAACAAGAAACATATAATTTCGGTGGGACTTTTCACGAAAGAGACCATTTATTTGAAAACAATATCGTGGATGAAGTTAAATCTTCATTTATAGATTATGCGGTAAGTGTTATTACAGCAAGAGCGCTTCCTGATTTACGAGATGGTTTAAAACCCGTACATAGAAGAATTTTATGGAGTATGTATGAATGTGGTTATACTCCCGATAAACCTCATAGAAAATCAGCAACAACAGTAGGTTATGTTATGGGACATTACCATCCTCATGGAGATTCTTCTATATATGAAGCAATGGTAAGAATGGCTCAAGATTTTAATGAAAGATACATGTTAGTAGATGGCCATGGTAACTTTGGTAATATTGAAGGTGATGGAGCAGCAGCAATGCGTTACACAGAATCAAAATTATCAAAGATTTCTCTAGAATTATTAAGAGATATTAATAAAGAAACTGTTGACATGGATGATAATTTTGATGTTACAAGCAAAGAACCAAGGGTGTTACCAAGTAGATTTCCTAATATTTTGGTAAATGGTACTATGGGAATTGCTGTAGGTATGGCTACAAATATTCCACCACACAATTTGGGTGAAGTTATAGACGGTTGTGTTGCTTATATTGATAATCCAGATATTGATACTTTAGGTTTAATGGAGTATGTTAAAGGACCTGACTTTCCAACTGGTGGCATAATCTTAGGTAATTCTGGTATAAAGAAGGCCTATGATACAGGTAGGGGAACAATTACAATTAGAAGTAAAGCAGTTATTGAAGAAGGACCAACTCATAGTAGTATAATAATTACTGAAGTTCCATATGGTGTAAATACTATGGATTTAAAAAACAGAGTTGCAGAATTAGTTCGTGATAAGGTTATTGATGGTATCGCTGATTATCATACAGATTTAAAAAATGGTGTAAAAATAACTATTACTTTGAAAAGAGATGCAAATGCCCAAGTAGTTTTAAACAATTTATATAAGCATACTAATTTTCAAGTTCAATATGGTATAATCTTCTTAATGCTAGATGGACAGACACCTAAAACTCTTGGATTAAAAGATATAATTTCAAAATACATTGATTATCAAAAAGAAATCATAATCAGACGTACAAAATTTGATTTAGCAAAAGATGAAAAGAGAGTACATATTTTAGAAGGTTATAGAATTGCTCAAGATAATATTGATGAAGTTATTAGAATTATTAAGACTGCAAAAAGTGATGTTGAAGCAAAAGAAAAATTAATGTTAAGATTTCAACTTTCTGAAATTCAAACTGATGCAATCTTAGAATTAAAATTACGTCGTTTAACAGGCTTAGAAAGAGAAAAAATTGAAGCAGAATTAAATGAATTATTAAAAGAAATAGAGGAATTAAAGTCAATTCTAGCATCTGAACAAAAAGTTCTTGATATTATTAAGAAGGAATTGATAGAAATAAAGAATAAATATAGTGATGATAGAAGAACAACAATAGATATGACTGCAATAGATTATATTGAAGACGAATCATTGATACCAGTTGATGATGTTATGATTACTTTGACTAATAAAGGGTATATAAAGAGATTAGCCGTAGATACTTATAAACTTCAAAATAAAGGAGGAGTAGGTGTTAAGGGAATGTCAACAAATGAAGAAGACTTTGTCGAACATATGCTCGTGTTAACCACTCATGATTACTTGATGTTCTTTACAAACAAAGGAAAAATATATCGTATGAAAGGATATGAAATTCCAGAATTTAGTAGACATGCTAAAGGATTACCAATAATTAACTTACTTCCTTTAGAAAAAGACGAAAAAGTAACATCAATGTTTACAGTTTCTAAAAATGATGATGCTAAATTCTTAGTATTTGTCACTAAAGATGGATTAATTAAAAGATGTAACTTAAGTGAGTTTGATAATATAAGAAAAAGTGGTAAAATCGCTATTACTTTAAAAGAAAAAGATGAACTAATTGCTGTTTTGAAGACAAATGGCTCTGAATTTATCGCAATTGCATCATCTAATGGTAGAATGGTTAGATTTGATGAAAATGAAGTCAGAATAATGGGTAGAACTGCAAGTGGTGTAAGAGGCATTGATGTTGGTGATGGATATTGTATTGATGCTAATATTGCTGATGCAGGTAAAGAAGTACTAGTTGCGACAGAAAAAGGTTACGGAAAACGTACTACAATTGATGAATACAGAATTACTCATAGGGGTAGTAAAGGTGTTAAAACTTTGAATACTACAGAAAAAACTGGTAATATTGTTGCATTCAAAATAGTAAATGACCAAGAAGATTTGATGATAATTACAAATAGTGGCATGGTTATAAGAATTCCAATTTCTCAAATATCAGTTATGAGTAGAGTTACCCAGGGAGTAAGATTAATCTCATTAAAAGAAAATCAACTATTGACAGCAGTATTTAATATTCCTAAAGAAGATATTGATGAAAATATAGAAAAAGACGTGTAAGGCGTCTTTTTCGTTTTTAATGTTTCACGTGGAACATAGTATAAAAGTATTCTGAAAATCAAAAATAAAGAAAGAATATTACATAAAATATTTCCCGGGAAATAAAAATAGATAGTTTAATGTAATACATAAAGCAATGTTTCACGTGAAACATAGTATAAAAGTATACTAAAGATTAAAAATAAAGAAAGAATATTACATAAAATATTTCCCGGGAAATAAAAATAGATAGTTTAATGTAATATATAAATCAATGTTTCACGTGGAACATAGTATAAAAGTATGCTGAAAATCAAAAATAAAGAAAGAATATTACATAAAATATTTCCCGGGAAATAAAAATAGATAGTTTAGTATAATATATAAACCAATGTTTCACGTGGAACATAGTATAAAAATATGCTGAAAACCAAAAATAAAGAAAGAATAATACATAAAATATTTTCCGGGAAATAAAAATAGATAGTTTAATATAATACATAAACCAATGTTTCACGTGGAACATAGTATAAAAGTATACTAAAGATCAAAAATAAAGAAAGAATAATACACAAAATATTTCCCGGGAAATAAAAATAAATAGTTTAATATAATATATAACAATGTTTCACGTGGAACATTGGAGAAAGTATCTAACAACGAATAAAATAATCGTTATAATTTGCGTAAATTGAAGAATATATTGTAAAAATTGTCTATTTTTTTTGTAATAATAACTAAAGTTCTTGCAAAATTATTTTATATTGTGTATTATTTATATGCGTAACATTTATATTACTTAACTGGCCAGGATTGGAAAATAGCAACCAAAGTAATCTCTAAGTGTGTACGCATTTTATTTTATAGAGTGAGGTTAATGTTTCACGTGGAACATAGTATAAAAGTATGCTTAAAACCCAAATTAGAGGTAGAATGCTGCATAAAATATTTCCCGGGAAATATTTTTGAGCAAATATGGATGAAAAAAATATGAAAATTGCTTTTAAAGAAAGTGAAAAGGCTTATAAAATTGATGAAATTCCAGTTGGGGCAGTTATTGTTAAAAATGGAAAGGTTATTTCTAAGGGATATAATATGAAAGAAAAATATAATGATCCAACAATGCATGCAGAAATAATAGCAATTAGAAAGGCATGCAAGAAGATTAAAGACTGGAGATTAAATGGTTGCACACTATATGTTACAATGGAACCATGTGAAATGTGCTTAAATGTTATATTAGAAAGCCGTATAAAAGATATTGTTTGTGGCATAAAAAATAGAAAAAATAACAAAATTGACGACTTAATTAGGAAAAATCAAATTAATATCGTGTATGGTGTATATGAAAAGAAAATATCAGATGAATTAAATGCTTTTTTTCAAAAAATAAGAGAAAAATAGCATTTTTTTATTATAAAAAATGCTATAATACTTTATGTAAGGCGGTGAATAAATGGCTTATAAATCATTATATAGAAAATATAGACCAATAAGATTTGAAGATGTATGCGGACAAGATTTTATTGTTAAAACATTAAATAATGCATTATCTAAAGGAAAGATTAATCATGCATATTTATTTTGTGGCACAAGGGGAACAGGAAAAACAACAATTGCTAAAATTTTTGCAAAAGCAATTAATTGTATGAATCCTATAAATGATTTACCATGCGGTAAGTGCGAGATATGCTTAAATGATAATACCGATAAAATACCGGATATTATAGAAATAGATGCAGCATCTAATAATGGTGTAGATGAAATTAGAGAATTGAAAAACAAAGTAAGATTGGTTCCTACAATGTGCAAGTATAAAGTATATATAATTGATGAAGTTCATATGCTTTCTGTTGGTGCATTTAACGCATTATTAAAGACATTAGAAGAACCACCTGCACATGTTATATTCATTTTAGCAACAACTGAGCCACAAAAATTACCAATTACTATACTTTCAAGATGTCAAAGATTTGATTTTAGAAGTATTTCAATAGAAAATATAGTTGAAAGGTTAAAATTTATATCTGAAAAAGAAGGTATTGAAATAGAAGATGATGCATTAATTGAAATTGCAAAAATGAGTGATGGTGCATTAAGAGATGCAATAAGCACGCTTGATCAGGTGAGCTCATATGCAGATAATAAAATTACAGTTGATGACATATATGCTGTTAAAGGAAGTTTATCTAAAGCGGAATTGTTTGAATTAATTAATAATTTTTTAAATGATGATAAGCAATTTGTACTTAATAATATTGATGAAATATATAATAAGAATAAAAATTTTATGCTGTTAGCAAAAGATTTGTTATATGTTTTCAGAAATATGCTTGTATACAAAAAAGCACCGAAGTATTTTGATAACAAGTATTTATCAAGTAAGGAAGAAATTATTACTTTTGCATCAAAGTTAGAAGAAAAAGAGATTGAAAATATAATAAAACAACTAGAAAAAGTACTTTTAGATTTAAAATATAGTGATTATCCTAGAGTTCTTTTTGAAATTTTTTGTTTAACAAGTTATAAAGAAACTAATAGTAATTTAACTATTACTAAATCACCAGAAATACAAAAAATAGTAATAAAAAGTGAAAATAACGCAAAAAATATTGAAAAAACATCTGAAATAGTTAAAAAAATAGTAAAAAATGATAAAAATAATGAAATAATGGATGTAATAGAAGAAAACGTTGATAATCAAATACATATATCAAATTCAAGACAAATTATGGATAAAAAAGTGCTTGTTAATAATACTATTGCTTTGGCAACAGCGAAAGACAAAAAAACTATTACAGCAATATTTGATGATATAGAAAAGTATCTAGTTGATACAAATTACATGGATGTTGCGACTATTTTACAAGATGCTACAGTAGCAGCAGCGTCTAATGACCATGTATTATTTGTTTATAAATATGCATCTATGGTTGATACTTTTGATGATGTTTTAGAAAAAATAAGACAATTTATATCTAATTCGCTAAATAGAGATTATAAGGTTGTTGCTTTAACAGAAGATGAGTGGAGAGAACAAAGACCTTACTATATATCTTTAAAAAAAGAAAAGGGTAAAATTGAACTTTTAGAAGAAATAGATTATAATAATGTTGTAGCAAATTTAGAAAAAGAAAACAGTGAAATCGAAAATATGTTCGGTACTGATTTGATAGAAATGGAAGGATGATAACAATGAATATGCAAGCGATGATGCAACAAGCACAAAAACTACAAAGAGATATGATGAAGGCAAAAAATGAAATAGACGAAAAAAATTTTACAAGTACCCAAGGCTTTTTAACAATAGAAATGAAAGGTACTAAAGAAATTACAAGTGTTAAAATTGATAAGGAAAATTTAGACAAAGATGATATAGAAATGTTAGAAGATTTGATTTCATTAGCCGTAAATGATAATATTAAGAAAATAGAAAAAGAAACAGAGTCAAAAATGGGTAAATTTGGTGGCTTATCAGGATTAATGTAAAATGGAATACCCAAATAGTTTAAAAAATTTAATAGAATCTTTAAAAAAATTACCAACAATAGGCGAAAAATCTGCTGAGAGATTAGCGTTTGCCATATTATCTATGGATGAAGAAGATGCTAATTTATTTTCTGAATCAATAATAGATGTAAAAAAGAAAATAAGAAAATGTAAAGTTTGTGGTAATATTACTGAAAATGAAATATGCAACATATGTGAAAGTGATGCAAGAGATAGCAAAACAATATGTGTTGTAGAAGATTCTAAGAATATTATTTCTTTAGAAAAAATAGGAACTTATAATGGTAAATATCATGTATTAAATGGACTTATATCACCAATGGATGGTAAGGGACCAGATGATATAGAAATAAATTCGCTTTTAAAAAGAGTAAAAAATGAAAAAATAGATGAAATAATAATTGCCATTAGCCCAACATTGGAAGGTGAGACTACTGCATTATATATATCTAAAATATTAGAAAGTGAAAACGTAATAGTTTCTAGAATAGCATACGGAATACCACTTGGTGCAGATATGGAATATCTTGATCCAATGACATTATCAATGGCACTTAATAATAGAAACAAGATTTCGTAAAATAAATCATATATTTTCTTAGGAGAATATATTTATGAATAAAATTTTAAAGGTAGTAAAAAAGATAGTATTGTCAGGATTTACGCTTTTTGCGTTTAATTTAATGATTAGTCCACTCAATTTTTTAATTCCAATTAATTCTTTTACGGTTATTTTTACGGCAATATTTGGAATTTTGTCTTTACCATTTTTTTCGATTTTAATTATGTTTTATTTGTGATAGGAGGATTTAGATGCTAGAAGAATATGAAAAAAAAGAACCAATTATATATAGACAAATTTCTAATAGCATTAAAAATGGCTTAAGTCATGCCTATCTATTTGAATTAAATGATAATGTATATGCATATGAAATGATTATGTCTTTTGTAAAAAAAGTTTTAAGCAATGGTGATGAAAATATTTCAAAAAGAATAGATGATGGTAATTATTCTGAATTAAAGCATATATTTCCAGATGGCCAATTAATAAAAAAGGAGCAATTAGAGGAATTACAAAAGGCTTTTAGTACAATGTCTTTAGAAAATGACAAGAGATTTTATATAATTCATGATGCTGAAAAGTTAAATGTTGCTGCTGCAAATAGTTTACTTAAGTTTTTAGAAGAACCAAGTGATGGTATAATTGCTATTCTTCTGACAAATAATATTAATTTAATGCTTAAAACTATTGTATCTAGATGTCAAATTTTAACATTTTCTAAAAATAAAGTAGAGGATTATATTAAATTTAATCAAATTACTTCAGACATAACACTTCATAAATTGTTTTTTACTATTTGGAAAAACAAAGATGAATTAAATGAATATCATAGAAATTTTGTTAAAAAAGTAATTGAATTTATTAATTATTATGAAAAAAACAAGTTAAAAACAATAGTTTATGAAAATAGGTTTTTTGAAGAAATTAATGATAAAATAGAATTAAATAATTTTTTTGAGTGTGTAATTTTATTTTATAGAGATTTATTAAGATATAAATTTGGGAGCGAAGTGCTCTATTTTGATGATTATATAGATAATATAAGAGAACTTTCATGCATAAATACTGAAGAAATGATAATTAAAAAGATAAATACATTGCTTGAAAAAGTAAGATTAATTAAAAATAATGTTAATGCATCAATGTTTATTGATGGTATTATTATAGATATGGAGGAATAAACATGATATATGTCATAGGAATTAGTTTTGATACAGGGAAAAGAATATATTATTTTAATCCAAATGGTTTAGACTTAAATATAAATGATAAGGTTATAGTAGAGACAGAAAGAGGAAAACAATATGGTACTGTTGTTACTAATGTTATTTCTAAGAAAGCCGAAAATCTTAATTTACCTTTAAAAAATGTACTAAAAAAAGCAAATTTAGATGATGAAAAGAAATATAAATCTAATATTGAACTTGCAAAAAAAGCGATGAAAGATTGTGAAAGATTATTAAAAAAATATAAACTTAATATGAAATTAATTGATTCTAGTTTTACATTTGATAGAGAGCAGTTAATGTTTCACTTTTTATCGGATGGAAGAATTGATTTTAGGGCTCTTGCTAAGGATTTGGCAGCAATTTATAAAACAAGAATTGAATTAAGACAAGTTGGTGTTCGCGATAAAGCAAAGGAGATTGGTGGAATTGGTCCATGTGGAAGATTGTTGTGCTGTTCAAAATATTTGGTGGATTTTGATTCTGTTTCAATAAATATGGCAAAAAATCAAAATATTTCTTTAAATCCTAGTAAGATTAACGGAGTATGTGGAAGACTTTTGTGTTGCTTAACATATGAAAATGAAACTTATGAAGAATATAGAAAAGAATTGCCTGATTTAGGAGAAAGAGTAAAATACAAAGGAAAATCTGGTAAAGTAGTATCTTTAGATATTTTAAATAAATCATATACTATTTTAACTGATGATGACGAGTATTTGGTTGTTAATGTAAATGATAGTACTAAATGATTTGTTATGGGACGGAGTTTATAAAATTTATCAAGATGATAAGTTGTTTAAATTTTCTTTAGATAGTATACTTATTTCTAAATTTGTAACTATTAATAAAAGTTGCAAAAATATATTAGATATTGGAACTGGTAATGGCCCTATACCTATGTTACTTAGGAGAAGATGTAATTCACATATAGTTGGTATTGAAAAACAAAGTGAATCTTATATTTTGGGCTTAAAAAGTATTGAATACAATCAATTAAATAATATTGAGTTGATTAATTTAGATGTAAAAGACTGGTACAAAAGTTGTTTACCAAATACTTTTGATACAATTGTTACAAATCCACCATATTTTAAGGAAAATAGTATGAAATCTTTAAGTAAAAATAAGTGTGTGGCAAGAAGTGAAGTAACGCTAACAACTGAAGATATAATAATTATTTCTAAAAAAATACTAAAAGATAATGGAAATTTAGCAATTGTAAACAGACCAGAAAGATTATTATCAATTTTGATATGTATGAGAGAAAATGGACTTGAACCGAAGAAAATTCAGTTTGTGTATCCTAAAATTAATAAAGAAGCAATTCTTGTTATGATTGAAGCAACAAAAAATGGAAGACCAGGTTTAAAAATTATGGAACCGATATATATACAAAATGAAAAAAATGAGTATACTAGTTATATTAAAAATTTATTATTAAATTTTGAAGAGGTGTAATATGAATCAAAAAAGTTATGATGGAAGTCCTACTTTGTATTTAGTACCAACTCCGATAGGAAATTTAGGGGATTTCACATTTCGCGCAGTAGAAGTATTAAATCAGGTTGAAGTAATTTTTTCAGAAGATACAAGAATTACTGTAAATTTATTAAATCATTATGATATAAAGAAAAAGTTAATAGCGTTTCATAAGTTTAATGAGGAGCAAAAAGTAGGAGTTGTATTGTCTTATTTAGAAAATGGTAAGAGCGTTGCAATCGTTTCAGATAGAGGTACACCCGTTTTAAGCGATCCGGGTGAAATATGTACTAAAAAAGTGATTGAAAAAGGTTATAATGTAGTATCGTTACCAGGTGCTACAGCGGCAATTCCAGCAATTACCGCATCTGGTCTTGATTCTAGTAAATTTATTTTTTATGGTTTTTTAAATAGTAAAAGTTCTAAAAGAAAAAAAGAATTGGAGTTTTTAAAAAATAATAAAATGACCATAATATTTTATGAGGCACCTCATAGAATTATGGAAATGTTAGCGGATTTAAAAGATGTTTTTGGAGATAGAAAGATAAGCATTTCAAGAGAAATTAGTAAAAAGTTTGAAGAAATATATCGCGCAAAAATATCAGAAGTAATGAATATGCTTACTGAAGTTAAAGGTGAATTTGTTATTGTTGTTGAAGGTAATAAAGATGTTGTTTCATTTGATGATATTACTATAAAAGAGCATGTTAATATGTATATGGAAGATGGTTTAACTGAAAAAGAAGCAATAAAAAAGGTTGCAAAGGAAAGAAATATGTCAAAAAGCGATGTATATAAAGAAGTTAAAATTAATAATTAAGAATAGATGGTGGTAATATGAAATTAGTAGTTGGACTTGGTAATCCAGGAAAACAATATGAAAACACAAGGCATAATATAGGTTTTATGCTTCTAGATAAATATTCACAAATGCACAATATATCAATTGATAAGGAAAAATTTGGTGGGTTTTATACAATTGAAACTTTATATGGAGAAAAAGTGCTTTTCTTAAAACCACAAGAATATATAAATTTATCAGGTGATGTTTTAAAGAGGTTTATAGATTATTATGATATTGCAATTGAAGATATTTTAGTAATTAATGATGATTTAGACCTTGAAATAGGTACATTTAAACTAAAACCAGGTGGAAGTTCAGCAGGGCATAATGGTCTTAAAAATATTGAATTTAATTTAAAAACTAAAGATTATAAAAGGCTTAAAATTGGTATTTCAAATAATAAACAAATAGATACTAAGGATTATGTGCTTGGGAAGCTAAATAGTTATGAAAAAGAAACAATTAATACTGTTATGGATAAGTGTGTAATATTGTTAGATGATTATTTTAAAATGTCTTTTAATGATTTAATGAATAAGTATAATGGCAAAATAAAGTAGGTGGGTACATTTAAAAATGTATCTTTTAGTGTTTGGTGGTGATATAGCATGTATGATTTTAAAAATATTAAAGAAGGTCTTTTAACAGGTGTAGTTGGTTTAAATGATGAATTAGAAGGTGCTTATATTGATTTTATATGTAAAAATAATTCGTCAAATATATTAGTTGTTACAAGTACTGTATACGAGGCTAATAAATTATATAATACAATTTCTAATTATACAAATAATGTATATCTTTTTCCTATGGATGATTTTATAATTTCAATGTCTTCTATTGCTAGTCCTGAATTTAAAATGACTAGATTAGAAACTATAAATGAAATTATTTCTAATGATAATAAGAATATAATTATTACCAATTTAATGGGATATTTAAGATTTTTGCCACCTTCAAGTACTTGGAAAAATAAAGTAATTAATCTTAAAGTTGGAGAAGAAATTAATAAAGAAGAATTATTTTCGTTGCTTTGTTCAACTGGTTATGAAAGAGAAACTTTAGTAACAAAAACAGGCGAGATATCAAGTAGGGGTTATATACTTGATGTTTTTCCAATTGGTTATGAAAATGCAATAAGAATTGAATTTTTTGGTGATGTAATAGAATCAATTAGATATTTTAATGTAGATACACAGTTATCTATTTCGAATGTGAAGGAAGTAAATATTTATCCTTGCTCTGAATTCTTGACTGATAGTAACATGGACGTTGAACCGAAAGTTGAAAATCTTGATAAAAAAAGTTCCATTATTGAATATCTATCAAAACCTATTGTGGTTATGAAAAATTATACTCAAATATATAATTCTTATCTTCATTTAGAAGATGTTATAAAGGAATATATGATTTCTAATGAAATTTCTAAAAAATTTATGTTAAATTTCGAGGAAATTTCGTATTTATCGGGAATATATATAATGAGTGTAGATGATATATTGCCAAATGTGAAGTTGGATAATATTGATGTTTATAATACTAGTAATCCGGTAAATTTTGATGATAATATCGAACTTATGAACACGACTTTAAAAGATTATTTAAGTTTAAATAGAAAAGTAATAATATGTTTAGATAGCGATTCCGAAATAAAGAAAGTTTCTGCTAGTCTAACAATTCCATATGTTATTACTGACTTTAATAATTGTAAATCTAATTGTGTTAACCTTGTAAAGAAAAGTATAAGTAATGGCTTTATTATTGATAATATAGTTGTACTAAGTTCAAATAATATTTTTAAGTATAAAGAAAAGAAGCATCAATATAGAACTAAGTTTAAATATGGAGTAAAAATTAAAAGTGCTAATTCACTTAATATAGGTGATTATGTTGTACATAATATTCATGGTATAGGTATTTATGAAGGTATAGTGGCTTTAAAAAAGGGAAACATTACAAAAGACTATTTGCAAATAAAGTATAAAGATAATGGTAAATTGTATATTCCTGTTGAAAAGATTGAATTAATAAGTAAATATTCGTCAAATGAAGGTATTGCGCCTAAAATTAATAGTTTAAATAATAGTGATTGGCAAAAAACAAAATTAAAAGTTAGTGGTAAATTAAGAGATATTGCAAGTTCTCTATTAAAGATTGCAATAGAAAGAAAGACTAAGGAAGGTTTTGCATTTGTCAAAGATGATGAAAATCAGCGAATGTTTGAAAATGAGTTTGCATATAGGGATACAAAGGACCAAGAAAAAGCAACGATTGAGATAAAAAAGGCAATGGAATCTCCTAATCCTATGGATATGCTTTTGTGTGGCGACGTTGGCTATGGTAAAACAGAAGTTGCTTTTAGGGCAATGTTTAAGGCTGTGTGTTCAAAAAAACAAGTTGCATATTTATGTCCAACAACAATTTTATCTAATCAGCAATATAATGCTGCTCTTGAAAGATTTAAGAGTTTTCCAGTAAATATTGGACTTTTAAATAGGTTTACAACAAAGAAGGAAGCAAAAAATTTGATTGAAAAGTTAAAAAAGGGAAAGATAGATATATTGTTTGGTACTCATCGTATATTGAGTGACGATGTCAAATTTTACGATTTGGGTTTATTGGTTGTTGATGAGGAACAAAGATTTGGAGTTACTCATAAGGAAAAAATCAAGAAATATAAGGCAACAATTGATGTTTTGACTTTATCAGCAACACCAATTCCTAGAACTTTGCAAATGTCTATGGTGGGTATAAGAGATTTAGTACTTATTGAAACACCACCTAATGATAGATATCCAGTTCAAACATATGTGTTAGAAGAAAATGATTATATACTAAAAGACGCAGTAGAAAAAGAATTGTCAAGAGGAGGACAAGTTTATATATTATGTAATCGAATTGATAGTTTTGATAGTAAAGTTTCTAAAATAGAAAAATTAATACCAAATGTTAAAATAGGTATTGCGCATGGTAGGATGAATAAATCTGAGATAGAAGATATTATGTATAAATTTATTAATGGAGAATTTGATGTATTACTTTGTACAACAATAATAGAAACAGGTATTGATATACCAAATGCAAATACACTAATTATATTAGATTCTGATAAATTTGGACTTAGTCAGTTGTATCAAATTAGAGGAAGAGTTGGAAGAACTAATAAGATAGCGTATGCGTATTTAATGTATGAAAAGCACAAGGTATTAAGTGAAGTTGCAACAAAAAGATTGTCAGCAATAAAAGAGTTTGCATCTTTAGGGAGTGGCTTTGGAATTGCAATGAGAGACTTGTCAATTAGAGGTGCAGGTGATATTTTAGGAGCGGAGCAATCAGGATTTATAGATACTATTGGTATTGAATTATATATGAAAATGCTTAATGATGAAGTGCTTAAATTAAAAGGTATAGATGTTTCAGAACCAACTGAGGATAATAATTTGTTAAATGTTGATACACATATTGATAGTTCTTATGTTAAAGAAGATGACTTAAAGATAGAAATTCATAAATTGATAAACGAAATTGATAGTTTTGAAAGTTTATCTAGAATCAAGGGAATAATAGAAGATAGATTTGGTAAAGTAAGTGAAAATATAGAAATTTATATGTATGAAGAGTTATTTGAAAGTATGAAAACAAAGAAAGGTATTGAAAGAGTAAATCAAAATGATAGATTTATTGAGATAATATTTACTGAAGCTAAAACTAACTCTATAAAGGCTGATGATTTGTTTATTAAAGCATATCAAATATCTAGAAATTTTAAATTAGGATATAAAAACAGACGACTAATTTTAACATTAAATATAAATAATTTAGATAAACATTGGATTTATTACTTAATAGACATCTTAAATTCTATATAATTGGTAATTTTTTCCAGTTATTCTTAACCTATTGATTTAAACTACCCCATATTATATACTTACTCCATAGTAGAGTTAATTATTGGTTAATTGGTATATTTTATAGTTACACTCACATAATAAGACTGAACAGAAAGTGAGGTAATATGTTGAAATCAACGGGTGTATTAAGAAGGGTAGACGAACTTGGTAGAATTGTAATACCTAAAGAAATAAGGAAAAATCTAAAAATTAAAAATGGTGAATCTTTAGAAATATTTATTGATTCTGATTCAGTTGTTTTAAAGAAATTTTCATATATGTCTGATTTAAATGATATTGCACAAAAATGTAGTGATTCATTTTATGACGTTATTAAAAAAGATATATTTATTACGGACACAGATAACGTGATAGCGGCTTCTGGGAATTTAAAGAAAAAATATTTAAATAGAGAATTAAGTAGATTTATTTGTGATTTAATTTCCAAAAGGAAACCATATATAGAAAACGAAATTGGTGATTTTGAGCTTATATCTAATTTTTTTGAGAATTGTAGATATTTAATCGTTCCAGTTGTTGTAAATGGTGACGCTGTCGGTTCAGTTATTATCGCTTCTGATAGTGCAATTTCAGAATATGAGCAAAAAGAAGCAATTTTTATTGCTAAATTTTTAGGTAAACATTTGGAATGATAAAAAAATGTTGCTATTATAAAATAATCATGTTATAATTTCATTGTTAATTGCGATGAAGAAAAGAGTAAATAACGTAAGTTTTTTAGAGAGTCTTGTTGGTGAAAATAGATAAACTGAAATTATTGAACATGGTTTTGGAGCAAATCGTTACTCGCGTTAAGAGATTTAAGTGCATATAATCTATGAACTAAGGTGGTACCGTTCTTATTGAACCCTTAGATTTATAGATTTTTATTTTTAAGGAGGATTTTATGGAAAAGTTTTATATTACAACACCAATATACTATCCAAGTGCAAACTTTCATATTGGACATTGTTATACAACTATAATTGCCGATTCTATTGCAAGGTATAAAAGATTAGCAGGGTATGATGTTTTCTTTTTAACTGGTACAGATGAACATGGTGAAAAAATAGAAAAAAAGGCAAAAGAAAATGGTGTAACACCAAAGGAATATGTTGATAAGATAGTAGATAATGCAAAAGATTTATGGAAAAGTTTAGGTATCAGTTATGATAAGTTTATTAGAACTACTGATGAATATCATGAGAAGGCTGTACAAAAGCTATTTAATAAACTTTATGAGCAAGGAGATATTTATAAAGGAGAGTATGAAGGCCTTTACTGTACACCTTGTGAATCGTTCTGGACTGAAACTCAACTTGTTGATGGTAAATGCCCAGATTGTGGAAGAGATGTTCATATTGTTAAGGAAGAAAGCTATTTCTTTAAACTATCAAAATATCAAGACAAATTGATTAAGTTGTATGAGGAACATCCTGAATTTATTCAACCAGAGTCTAGGAAAAATGAGATGTTAAATAATTTCATTAAACCTGGATTAGAGGATTTATGTGTTTCAAGGACAACTTTTAATTGGGGAATACCGGTTACATTTGATGCTAAGCATGTAGTGTATGTATGGATTGATGCTTTAACAAATTACATTACTGCATTAGGTTATATGAGCGATGATGATAGTTTATTTAAAAAGTATTGGCCTGCGGATTTACATTTAGTTGGAAAAGAAATAGTAAGATTTCATACAATAATTTGGCCAGCACTTTTAATGGCGCTTGATTTACCACTTCCTAAGAAAGTATTTGGACATGGTTGGTTAATAATTGATGGTGGTAAAATATCTAAATCACTTGGTAATTACAAAGACCCTAGGGAATATATTGATTTATATGGTGTTGATGCCATTAGATATTTTGCATTAAGAGAAGTTCCATTTGGTAATGATGGCACATTCTCAGAGAGTGCTTTAATATCAAGAACTAATGCAGATTTAGCAAATATTTTAGGTAATCTAGTAAATAGAACCATAAGTATGTCATATAAATATTTTGATGGTATTGTTTTAGAGCCTACTTGCAAAGAAGAAATGGATATTGATTTAATTAATTCAGTATCAAATTTATATAAAATAGTAGATGAAAAGATGGAGGAACTACATATAAGCGAAGCAATAGACGCAATATTTGATGTTTTAAGAAAATGTAATAAATATATTGATGATACAACTCCTTGGATTTTAGCAAAGGATGAAACAAAGAAAGATAGATTAGCAACAGTTTTATACAATTTACTTGAATCAATTAGAATATGTGCAATATTACTAAGTCCATTTATGCCAACTTCTGTAGATAAGATATTGTATCAATTAAACACAAAAGTAACTAGTTATGATAGTTGTAAAAAGTTTGGCCAAATTGAAATTAATAATCAATTGAATAAACCAGAACCAATATTTTTAAGAATAGATAAAAAGGAGGAATAGTATGATTATTTTAAAAAATATGATTTTACCTATACTTATTGCATTACTTGCAATTTCTATATTGTATGGATTTATTAGATTTTTACTTAGAATAATAGGTATATCTACTTCTTTTACAAATTTTATTTTTACATTAGCAGCGTGGTATTTTCTTGGCCCTCTTCTTCATAACTGGCTTTTAAGTATTTTAATTACTGAGGGCAATGAAGTAGTAGAGTTTGTATTTATGCCTATCCAAAGTGTAATTGGTCTATTTAGTCAAGTTTTGTAAATCGACAAATAATAACAAAACATTTCTTCTTTGCGTGATAATATAATGTTATACTATAATTGTTGTATAAAATATATGTAAAGGAGAATTTATGAATAACTACGTTAGAGAGTCTATAAGATGGACAATAGGTGGTTTTGCAACTTTAATTGTCTATTGCGTTTTATCTATGATAAATAGATTTACTTATTTAGACTTATCATATTTAGCAGTAGTAGTAATATGTTTTGCAATATATTTAAAAGATATAAGGGAACTATAAAATTATACTTGAAAAAGTATAATTTTATTTTAGGAGGATGTAATATGATAGATACACATTGTCATTTATTTAAGGAATATTATGAAGATTTGGATGATTTAATAAGTACTATGAAAAATGAAAACATTTCTGCAATATGTAATGGTTGTGAAAGTAAAACTAATGAAGAAGTCATTATGTTATCTAAGAAGCATGAAAATATATATGCAGCATGCGGTTTTCATCCTGAGGATATAGATTTAGGGTATTCTAAAGAAGAACTTATAAATAATATTGATAATATAATTGCGATTGGTGAAATTGGTCTTGATTACCATTATAGAGAAGATAATAAGGATGAGCAAAAGAAGTTATTAGAGATGCAATTATCTGTTGCTGCCGAATATAATAAACCAGTAATTGTGCATATTAGAGATGCGATGGAAGATGCATATAATATAATAAGTAAGTATAAAGTAAAAGGTGTTATTCATGCTTTTTCTGGAAGTTATGAGATGGCTACAAAATTTATTAAACTTGGTTTTAAATTAGGAATTGGTGGGGTTATCACATTTAAAAATTGTAAATTAAAGGAAGTAATTGAAAAAATTGACATTTCTAATATAGTTTTAGAAACGGATTCACCTTATTTAACTCCTGAGCCAAATAGAGGAAAAACTAATAGCCCTCTCAATTTAAAATATATTGCAAAGTTTTTAAGCAATTTATATAATTTACCTTATGAAGATGTAATTAAAATAACAAGTAAAAATGCTAAAGAAGTGTTTAATATTAGGTAAAAATTATGAAGCAAGAAATTACTGCTTTTCTTAACATTATTTGACATATATTTTATAGTATGTTACTATATTTACATGAGAGGTGAAAGAAAATTGATAGAAAAAACGACTAAGTTTTTAAAATTAATTGTATGCTTTTTAATACTAGTATGTTCTTTTTTATGTTTTTTTGTAACTCCTGAATTAGAAGATATGAGTTCGATTTTAAGTATGAATTCTATGTACAATATTGTTCCTTATGTTACTTCTGATGAAGAAGAAATTGCCTACTTAAACGATTTAAGTGATAAAGAGGCTATTGATACATATACAGGTACAGTAACTGCATATGGGCCTGATTGTGTTGGTTGTATGGGTATAACCGCATCAGGTTATAGGGTTGCTAATAGAACTAGTGCTGGATTTGAAACAATAACCACAACATATCTTGATGAGGATTTTGGTGAATTAAGAATTCTTGCTGCAGCAAGGTCAAAGTTTCCATTTGGTACAGTAATAAGAATTACTGGTGATAGAATAAATGGAAGTATATCTGGTATTGTTTTAGATACTGGAGGAGCCATGATAAATGCTTGGAATGAAGGTAGTATTTTAATAGATTTATTATTTGCAACAGAAAAATCTCAAGCAGTTTATGATTTTGGTAGACAAAGAAATGTTAAATTTGAAGTATTAAGATATGGTTATTAAACTCCTTATGGAGTTTTTTTGGAGGTTTTATGGATCAAAAAGAATTTATAAAAAATTATGATTTTAAATTTAAAAAGAAATTTGGGCAAAATTTTCTTACTGATGAAAATGTATTAACTAATATAGTAAAATGTGCCGAAATTGATAAAAATACTTTAGTAGTAGAAATAGGACCTGGTGCTGGGGCTCTTACTAAAAAATTAGTAAAAGTTGCTAAGAGGGTTGTTGCGTATGAAATAGATGAGACATTAAAACCAATTTTAGATACAATAGATGCTGATATTATTTATGGAGATTTTTTAAAAAGAAATATTAAAGAAGATTTAAGTAAATATGAATATGATAAATTATATGTTGTTGCAAATTTGCCATATTATATTACTACACCAATATTAACAAGGATTATTGAATGTGGTGTTCCTGTTGATAAGATTGTAATAATGGTACAAAAAGAGGTTGGAGATAGACTTTCTAGTAAACCTTGTTCTAAAGATTATAATTCTTTATCTATATTTGTTAGCTATTATTATGATGTTAAAAAAATGTTTGTAGTTAGTAAAAATGTATTTGTTCCAAAACCAAATGTTGATAGCATTGTTTTATCACTATCTAAGAAGAATACAAAATATAATGTTAATAATGAGGAGTTATTTTTTAAATTAGTTAGAGATTCTTTTTCTCAAAAAAGAAAAACATTAAAAAATAATTTAAAAAACTATGATTTTGATAAGATAAAAGAAATTTTAATAAAAAATGGTTATAGTGAAGATGTTAGGGCTGAAGCACTTCCTATAGAAATGTTTGTAGAAATATCTAATTGTTTGTAAAATGACTTTTTGTCATTTTTTTAATTTTTGTACATATTCTTTAATGGTGATGCGAATGTTTAAAGTTAATGATTATGTTACAAGAAAATCTTATAATAACGATACTGTTTTTAAAATTGTTGATATTGTATCTAATAATTATATTTTAAAGGGTATTGATATGAGATTAATAGCGGATAGTCCTTTGGATGATTTGGTGTTATGTTCAAATTATAATGATAGTTTTGATTTAAATGATGAAGTCACTAAAAGATTTGATAGGGATGATTTTTTTTATTTGCCTGGTAAGATACTTCACATTGATGGCGATTGTGATTATCTTGATAGGTGTCTTAAGTTATATGAAAAATATAATGTTTTAGCGTTCGGTGTATGTATTAAAGAAGAAAACATGAAATATGAGATTAGAAAGCATTTAGAGGCGATTAAACCGGATATTTTAGTTATTACAGGTCATGATGCATATTATAAGAAAAGAGGCAAAAGAGACGATTTAAATGCGTATTTAAATTCTTCTAATTTTATTGATACTGTAATCGAAGCAAGAAAATATGAACGTTCTCATGATAAGTTAGTTATAATTGCTGGAGCATGCGGTTCTTATTATGAGGCTTTAATAAAAAATGGTGCTAATTTCGCATCTAGTCCTAAAAGAATAAATATTCACGCTCTTGACCCTGCTATAGTTGCACTTAAGGTAAGTTTAACTGAAATTA
This sequence comes from uncultured Bacilli bacterium, assembly GCA_934130375.1. Classification (GTDB taxonomy): domain Bacteria; phylum Bacillota_I; class Bacilli_A; order RF39; family UBA660; genus CAG-1193. The sequence continues at coordinate 217,490 of CAKOXW010000002.1, read as the reverse complement.
ATAAAGATGTTGATATTATAGATGTTATTGAAAAAACTAAGTATAAAGAATCAGGCATGGGAGGAATAACTACTGGTGGTACTATGTATGTAGGTTATCCAAGGGTGTAACATGATAGATAAAATAAAGAAGGAATTGCTTGAATTAAAAAATAAGAAAATAGATTTAAAAGTAAATAATTTAAGAAACAAAAGTGAGATTGTAACTGGTAGAATTATTGAATATTATGATAGGCTTTTTATATTAAAAACAGAAAGTGATTTATTAAGAAGTTTTAATTATAGTGATATACTTATTGGTAATGTAGAAATTTATAAAAAATATTGACTTTTATCTAATAAAAATATATTATTTAAATAGAAGGAGTTGATTTACTTGAAGATAACATCAGTACATGTAACAAAGTTTACAGATGGAAAGTTAAGAGGTATTGCAACAGTTGTTTTAGATGATTGTTTCAAAATTAAGGGAATTCGTATATATGAAACAGAAGACAAGTTGAAATTAGCAATGCCAAGTCGTAAAGATAAAAGTGGAGAAGATAGAGATATTGCGCATCCATTAAATGCTGAAACAAGAGAAATGTTTGAAAAGGCAATATTTGATGAATATGAAAATACTTTAGAGGTAAATGATACCAAATAGGTATTTTTTTTATTTTCAAACATACTATTTAATGGTGATAAAAATGAATACACATACTCATTCAGTATCTATACTAGATAGAAATGTAATAAATATTACAGGTGTAATTAAAGTGGAAAACTTTGATAAAACAGAATTTTTAATAGAGAGTTCTCTTGGTTTTATTAATATTAAAGGCGAAAACCTAGAAATGATTAAGTTAGATACTCTAGATGGTAATGTAAGTATTAAAGGTAAAATTGATAGTATGATTTATCTTGAAAATGTAAAACATAAAAAAGGAAAAGAAGAAAGTGTAATAAGTAGGTTGTTTAAATGATACCCCTAAGGATACAAATTATATCAGTATTCATATCATATTTGTATGGTATCTTTTTTTCAATTCTATTAAATTTAAATTCAAAATATATTTATAATACAAAAAAGGTAAAAAAATACTTATTTAATTTTATATTTGTTTTTGATAATGTTCTTTTGTATTTTATAATTTTAAGACATATAAATGATGGAATATTGCATTATTATTTCATTATCGCACTCTTTTTAGGTTTTTTAAGTGTTAATAAAGTGACAAACAGAATTTTTGACAAAATAAAGTCATTGAAAAATAAGTAAATTAGTGTTATAATTCGCGTAAGGTGAGCATATGAAAAAATTTAATAAGAAGAAGAGAATTCTTTTGATATCTATATGTACAATTGGTCTTATAACTCTTTTATTAGTTAATTTGTTTTCAGTGTGGAATCAGTTAATTTTGAAACATAAGGAAAAAGAGTTTTATACCCAGGAATTAAGTAAGTTAAAAGAAGAAGAGGAATATTTAAATATGGAAGTTGAAAAATTAAAAGACCCGGATTATGTTGCTAGATATGCTCGTGAACAATTTTTATATTCTAAAGATGGTGAATTTAATATAAGGATAAAATAATTTATCTTTATTTTTTTTGTGCTATAATATAGAAGAAGGGAAAGATTTTATGAATACAAACTTAATTAATCCACTAGTACTCGCATATATAGGGGATGCGATATATGAACTTGAAATAAGAACAAGGTTGGTAAATAGCAAAATAAATAAAGTTAATGAGTTGCAAAAAGAAAGTATAAAGTATGTAAGTGCAAAGAGTCAAGCTAATTATATTAATGTATTACTTGATGCTAATGTATTAACTGAAGATGAAATTGATATATATAAAAGGGCTAGGAATACTAAGGTTAATTCTCATCCTAGTAGTACTGATATAGTAACTTATAAGATGGCTACTGGTTTAGAGGCTTTATTTGGGTATTTATATTTAAATAATAAGTTCGAAAGAATAAAAGAGTTGATAAATATTATAATGGAGGTATAAATATGTTTGTATATGGGAAAAATGTTGCAAAAGAAACTTTAAGAAGTAATAAAACAGTAAAAAAAGCATATTTAAGTAAAGAGTTTAATGATAAAGAAATAATTTCATTATTAGAGAAGAAACATATTAATATTGAATATCTTACTAGAAACGAAATAATGAAAATGGATAAGAATAATAATCAAGGTATAATTTTATCTGTACCTGATTTTGAATATTGTAGTTTATCTTCAATTATTGATTGCAAAAAACCTTTTATTGTAATACTTGACCATCTTGAAGATCCACATAATTTTGGTGCGATTATAAGAACGTGTGAAGCAGCAGGTGTAACAGGAATTATTATTCCGAAAGATAGAAGTGTTGATGTTAATGCAACTGTTATGAAAACTAGTGCTGGTGCTTTAAATAATATGAAAATTTGTAAAGTTACTAATTTAAATAGAACAATAGATGAATTAAAAGAAAATGGTATTTGGATAATTGGAACCGATATGGATAATAGTGTTCCTTATACAGAAGTTGACTATAATATACCTATTGCGTTAATAATAGGTAGTGAAGGTTTTGGAATTAGTAGATTAGTAAGAGAAAAATGTGATTATGTTGTAAATATTCCAATGAAGGGTAGTGTTAATAGTTTAAATGCTTCAGTCGCAGCAGGTATTTTAATATATAAAGTACTTGAAAAAAGGAATTAGTTATGTATGATGATTATAATGATAATGAATTAATTTATTTAATTTATGACTTTAATGAGGAAGCAAATAGAATACTACATGAAAAGTATTATAAAATAATAAAGATAAAAGTTGCTAAGTATAGAGCTCTTGCTAAAAGAATTGGCCTTGATACATGTGATTTAATGCAAGAAGGACTTCTTGGTTTAGAGGAAGCAATTAATAGTTATAGAGATAATAAAGATATGAAGTTTTCTTCTTTTGCGAATATGTGTATTGAAAGACAAATCTTATCAGTTGTAAATTATCACAGTAGAAAGAAACACACATTTTTAAATGATTCGTGTTCGATTGATGCTGAGGATGAAAAAGGAAGAACAATGCTTGATTATTCCCTAAAATCAGATATTGATCCACTTATGATGATGGAAAAAGAGGAAGAAAAAAATTCTATTTATGATTTAATGACAAAAGATTTAAGTAAACTTGAAAAAGAAGTGTTTGAACTTAAATTAAATGGTCTTGATTATAGAGAAATTGCAAGACTTTTAAATAAAAGTTATAAGTCTATTGATAGTGCTTTGCAAAGAATTAGAGTTAAATTAAAGAAAATATTAAATGAAATGGAAAAAAATATTGACTAATAAAGCATGGTGTGATAATATTTAATTAGTCGCACTTATAAAGTGTTTTTATTTTGGAAAAGGGTGTGTTTATGAAAAAGATTAAGAATTTTTTTAAAGATGTTAAAAAAGAAGTTTCAAAAGTAAAATGGCCAACAAAGAAAGATATGTTTAAATACAGTTTAACTGTAATATTATTTATTGTATTCTTTGCATTATTTTTCTCAGCAATCGATGTAGTTGTTGCTTTGATAAAATCATTGGGGGTGTAGTATGGATAATCAAAAATTATGGTATGTTGTAAATACTTACTCAGGTCATGAAAGCAAAGTTAAAGAAAAATTAGAGATGCGTATTAATTCAATGGGTATGCAAGATAATATATTTAGAGTTATTATTCCTGAACAAAAGGAAATAGAAGTAAAAGATGGTGTGTCTAAGGAAAAAGTTAAAAAGATGTTTCCTGGATATGTATTAATAGAAATGATTATGTCAGATGAGGCTTGGTATGTTGTACGTAATACTCCAGGTGTTACTGGATTTATTGGTTCATCTGGTAAAGGTGCTAAACCAGTACCACTATTACCATCTGAAATAGATACTATACTTAAGAATATGGGTATGAGTAGATTAGATATTGATAATGAACTTACTGAAGGAGAAAAAGTTAAAGTAGTTGATGGACCATTTAAAAATATGTTTGGTAAAATTCAAACTGTTGATAAAGAAAACAGCACATTAACAGTTCTTATTGACTTATTTGGTCAAGAAACTCCAGTTGATGTAACATTATCACAAGTAGAAAAAGCATAATTTATTATTGCATTTATATTAATATAGTGATAAAATAAACTCGCTATATGATTTATATAGATGAAAAAAGTGGGAGATTTAGCGGAAATCATTTTAACCACTCGCGAAAAAAATTTTATAGGAGGTGTTTTTCGTGGCAAAGAAAGAAGTATTAAAGAAAATTAAGTTACAAATTCCTGCTGGTAAAGCTACACCAGCACCACCAGTTGGAACAGTTTTAGGACCTGCTGGAATTAATTTACAAGAATTTTGTACTAAATTTAATGATGCAACAAGAGATAAGATGGGAGATGTTCTACCAGTAGAAATATCACTTTATGAAGATCGTTCTTACGATTTTAAATTAAAGACTCCACCTGCTCCATTCTTGTTAAAGAAATATGCTAAGATACAAAAGGGTGCTACTAAAGGTAAAAATGAAACAGTAGCAACTATATCTAGAGCAGCTTTAAAAGAGATTGCTGAAATTAAGATGGCTGATTTAAATGCTTACGATGTTGAGGCAGCAATGAAAATCATTGAAGGTACTGCTTTAAACATGGGAATTAAAGTAGAAGACTAAAAATAATTAATTCTAACATAGGTAATACCTATGTGGGAGCGAGTTATCCGCATTTGACCACATTAGGAGGTATAAGATGAAGAAAGGTAAAAAATATTTAGAAGCAGTTTCTAAAGTAGATAAGACTAAGGTTTATACTTTAGATGAGGCTGTAAAATTAGTAAAAGAAACAAGTGTATCAAAGTTTGATGGTAGTGTTGAAATTGCTATGAGATTAAATCTTGATACAAGAAAATCTGACCAACAATTAAGAGGTGCTATAGTTCTTCCAAATGGAACTGGTAAAGAGAAAAAAGTATTAGTTATTGCTAAAGGTGATAATGCTAAGGCTGCTAAGGAAGCAGGAGCAGATTATGTTGGTGATACTGATATGCTTGAAAAGATTGAAAAAGAAAACTGGTTAGATTTTGATGTTATGATTGCTACTCCTGATATGATGCCTTTACTTGGTAAATTAGGTAAGGTTTTAGGACCTAAAGGTTTAATGCCAAACCCTAAGACTGGTACAGTTACTACTGATGTTAAAAAGGCAGTATCTGATGTTAAAAAAGGTAGAGTAGAATATAAGACTGATTCTTATGGAAATGTTCATGCATTAGTTGGTAAAGTTTCATTTACTGAAGAAGCATTAATGGAAAATATTAAGGCTTTTGTTGCTGTAATATTAAAGAACAAACCATCTGTTGTAAAAGGTGTATATGTTAAAAATGTTGCACTTTCAACAACTATGGGTCCTGGAATCAAATTAGATATAAATTCTTTTGACAAATAAGATTTTATAGTGTATAATAACAAATGTTTTAAGAAATTTGCCGAAGACAGTAGGTTATAAAGTAAATCCTACCGAGGGAAATGAAATGTGTTTTTCATGACCTTCGCTTTGGCGAAGGTTTTATAATTACAATAATTCAAGAAGGAGGTGGCTTATGGCAAATAAGTTAATCTTAGAAAAGAAGGCTTTAGTAGTTGATGAGATAGCATCTAAAATTAAAGAAAATGCTGGTGTTGTATTTGTTGATTATAGAGGTCTTACTGATGAAGAAATTACTTCATTAAGAAAAGAACTAAGGGCTAATAATGCAGATGTTAAGGTATATAAAAATACATTAACTAAAAGAGCATTAGATTCACTTAATATCAATTTAGATGAATGTGTTAGTGGACCAAGTGCTATGGTGTATTCTACTGATGCAGTAGCACCAATTAAAATTGTTACTAATTTTGCTAAAGACCACGAAGCATTATCAGTTAAGGGAGGCTTAGTTGATGGAAATGTTACATCATTAAGCGAATTAGCACAACTTGCTACTATCCCATCAAGAGATGGCTTATTAACTATGCTTGCTGGTGGTATGATTCAAATTGCAAAAGATTTAAGTGTTGCGCTTAATCTATATGCTGAGCAAAAAGAAAATTAATGCGTGAAGTATTAATTAATAAAGTGTATCATCACTTTAAAGGTCATGATTATAGAGTTCTAAATATTGCTAAGAGTACTGATGATTTATCATTGCTTGTAGTATATGAGAACATAGATACTCATGAGGTATGGGTAAGATCATACGAAGAATTTACATCACTTGTTGATACAAATAAGTATCCAAGTGTAAAACAAAAATTTAGATTTGAACTAAAAAATGAAGGAGGAAATGAAAATGGCTAAGTTAACAAAAGAAAGTTTTATCGAAAGTTTAAAAGAAATGACATTATTAGAAATTAAGGAATTAGTTGATGCAATGAAGGAGGAATTTGGTGTAGATCCATCTGCTGTAGCTGTTGCTGCTGCTCCAGCTGCTGCTGAAGTTGCTGATGAAAAATCAACATTTGACGTTGTATTAACAAGTGCAGGTGCTAACAAGATTGCTGTTATTAAAATCGTAAGAGAAGTAACATCTTTAGGACTTGTTGAAGCTAAGAACTTAACTGAAGCTGGTGGAGCTATTAAAGAAGGCTTAAAGAAAGAAGAAGCTGAAGAATTAAAAGCTAAATTAGAAGAAGCTGGCGCTACTGTTGAATTAAAGTAATTTAAGGACACCCGATTGGGTGTTTTTTTTATGTATTCTTGGGCTAAAATAATATATATTTGTGTAGTGAATTAGTTTCATATAAACTAATTATAAGTTGTTTACTAAAACTGGAAATAAGATAAAAAAATTATATATTTTTGTAAAATATTAAATTGATAAAAAGCCAATTATGCAAATTTAGATTAATATTTTGTTCTTTGTCAATATTTTTTACAATATTTTAAATAAATTTTTAATATTTTATTGACTTAGAGGTTAAATTAGAGTAAAATTTTAAATTGGTACTATGTTGCTTTCTATTGGAAGAATATAGTTCTTTGAAAATTTATGTATGGGGTGAAAAAATGGCATATAAGTTTAAAAAGTTTGGCTCTTATAGAGAAAGAGCAGATTTCTCTAAGGTAGGAAATTCCCTTGAATTACAAGACTTACTTGAAATTCAAAAAAAGTCTTACGAATGGTTTAGAACAGAAGGAATAAAAGAGGTTTTAAATGATTTATTTCCAATTGAAAGCTTTTCTGGAAATCTTTCATTGGATTTTGGAGATTATGTTTTTGAAACTCCTAGACATTCAATTAAAGAATGTAAGGACAGAAATTTAACATACGCATCTCCTCTAATTGTTCAAGCTAGACTATTCAATAATGAAACTGGTGAAGTTAAGGAACAAGAATTATTCCTTGGAGACATGCCTTTAATGACTGAAGGCGGTACATTCATAGTTAATGGTGCTGAAAGAGTTATAGTTTCACAATTAGTAAGATCACCAAGTGTTTATTACACAAAGGAAGTTGATAAAAATGGTAGATCTATTTTTGCGTGTCAAATTATACCTACTAGAGGTACATGGTTAGAGTTAGAAATTGACTCTCGTGATGTTGTATATGTAAGAATTGATAGAACTAGAAAAGTTCCAATTACAACATTACTACGTGCTTTTGGATTATCTAATGATAGTGATATTTTAGAAGTATATGGAGAAGATCCTTATATTGTTAATACTATAAGTAAGGATTCTACTAAAAATACTGATGAGGCTTTAATCGAAATTTATGAAAAATTAAGACCAGGTGAACCAGCAACTCTTGATAGTGCTAAAAACCAAATGATAACTAGATTTTTCGATGAATTTAGATATGATTTAGCAAAAGTTGGTAGATATAAGTTTAATAGAAAATTAGACGTTTGTGAAAGATTAATTAATTGTAAGATTGCTGAGACTATAAAAGTAGATGGTAAAGTTATAGTTGAAGATGGTACAGTTATTACTAAGGAAATTCTTGAAGAATTAAAACCTATATTTAAATCAGGTTATAATAAGAAGAGAGTTTTAATTAATGATGAATTAGATACTTATGATAATATTCAAACTGTTAAAGTATATTCAAATAATAATCCAGAGAAAGTTATTACTATAATTGGTAATGATCAAGACATTGATGCTAAGAGATTAACTATTTCTGATGTTTATGCATCTGTTTCATATTATTTAAATTTACTTGAAGGTGTTGGAAATTTAGATGAGATTGATCATTTAGCAAATAGACGTGTTAGACAAGTTGGTGAATTATTACAAAATCAATTTAGAATTGGTCTTGCTAGAATGGAAAGAATAATTAGAGATAAGATGAGTACTGTTGATTTAGCAGTAGCAACTCCAAAAGTACTTGTTAATATAAGGCCATTAACTGCAGTAATTAAAGAGTTATTTGGTTCATCTCAATTATCTCAATTTATGGATCAAATCAACCCAATTGCTGAGTTAACTAATAAAAGACGTTTATCCGCTCTAGGACCAGGTGGATTATCAAGAGATAGAGCCGGTATGGAAGTACGTGACGTTAATGTTTCTCACTATGGTAGAATATGCCCAATTGAATCTCCAGAAGGACAAAACATAGGTCTTATAACATCTTTAGCAAGTTATGCTAAAATAAATGATTATGGATTTATAATGACTCCATATAGAAGAGTTAAGAATTGTAAGTTATTAGATCAAATTGATTATTTAACTGCAGATGAAGAAGCAGATTATATCATTAGTCAAGCAACTATTGGTTTAAATGAAGAAAAGAATGAAATTACTGATGATACAGTTATCGCTCGTTATAGAGGCGATGATATAATTGCAAAAAAAGAACAAGTTGATTACATTGATGTATCACCACAACAAATTATTGCTGTTACAACTGCATGTATTCCATTCCTTGACCACGATGATGCTACTCGTGCTCTTATGGGTGCTAACATGCAACGTCAAGCATTACCATTACTTGCAACCGAGGCTCCTTTTGTAGCAACTGGTATTGAACATGTTGCTGCTAAAGATAGTGGTGCTGTTGTAGTTGCAAAGGCAGATGGCGTTGTTGATTACGTTGATGGTCGTAAGATTGTAGTTAAAAATGCTAAGGCCAAGGATGTATATCAATTATTAAATTATGAAAGAAGTAATATAGCAACTTGTTATCACCAAAAACCTATTGTTAGAAAAGGTGACGTTGTTAAGATGGGTCAAGTTATTGCTGATGGACCAAGTACTAACAAAGGCGAATTAGCATTAGGTAAGAACATGGTTGTTGCATTTATGACATTCCAAGGTTATAACTATGAAGATGCTGTTATATTAAATGAAAGAATTGTTAAAGATGATGCATTTACATCATTAAAGATAGAGAATTATGAAATTCAATGTAGAGATACTAAACTAGGACCTGAAGAAATTACTAGAGATATTCCTAATGTATCTGAGGATTCAAGAAAGAATTTGGATGCTAATGGTATTGTTAAAGTTGGTACTTTAGTAAAAGAAGGAGATATCTTAGTTGGTAAAGTTACTCCAAAAGGTATGGTTGAACTTACTTCTGAAGAGAAGTTGTTGCATGCTATATTTGGTGAAAAAACTCGTGAAGTAAGAGATACATCACTTCGTGTTGAACATGGTGAAGGTGGTATAGTTCATGAAGTTAAGATAACTACTAAGAAAGATTCTGATGAACTTCCTAGTGGAGTAAATATGGTAGTTAGAGTTTCTATAATTCAAAAACGTAAGATATCAGTTGGTGATAAGATGTCAGGTCGTCATGGTAATAAGGGTGTAGTATCTCTAATATTACCTCAAGAAGATATGCCATACTTACCAGATGGTACTCCAGTTGATATTATGTTAAATCCACAAGGTGTTCCATCTCGTATGAACATAGGTCAGATACTTGAATTACACTTAGGTATGGCTGCTAAGAAATTAGGTATATATACTGCAACACCAGTATTTGATGGTGCAACTATTGATGATATTAAAGATATCATGAAAGAAGCTGGTATGGATGAAGATGGAAAGACAGTTTTATATGATGGACGTACTGGTGAACCATTTGATAATAGAATAAGTGTTGGTGTCATGTATATGATTAAACTATATCATATGGTTGATGATAAAATTCACGCAAGAAGTACTGGACCTTACTCAATGGTTACTCAACAACCATTAGGTGGTAAAGCACAATTTGGTGGACAGAGATTTGGTGAAATGGAAGTTTGGGCATTGTATGCTTATGGTGCTGCTAACATTTTACAAGAAATATTAACTATTAAATCAGATGATGTTATAGGACGTGTTAAAGTTTATGAAGCATTAGTTAAAGGTAATATGGTTCATCAAGCAGGTGTTCCTGAATCATTTAAAGTATTAGTTAAAGAGTTCCAAGCTCTTGGATTAGATGTTTCTATGATTGATTCTGATAATAAAGAAATATCTTTAAAAGAGTTAGAAGAAGAGGAATCTAAGGAAGGTGTAATTCTTTCTGTTGATGAAATAAAAGATGAAGTAAGAGAATTGCCACCTGAAAATAATGAAGATGAATTAGATGATGAGTTAGAAGAAGATATGGAAGATTTCGAACCAACATTTGATGATGAAATTGAAGAATTTGATGGGGGTGAAGAATAATGGATGCAAATAGATTTGAAGGAATAAAGGTTGCAATCGCTTCTCCTGAAAAGATTAGAGAATGGTCTTATGGAGAGGTTAAAAAGGCAGAAACAATAAATTATAGAACATTAAAACCAGAAAGAGATGGTTTGTTCTGTGAAAAGATTTTCGGACCAACTAAGGATTATGAATGTAGTTGTGGAAAATATAAGAGATTAAGATATAAAGGTATTACTTGTGATAGATGTGGAGTTGAAGTTACTAAGTCAAGCGTTAGACGAGAAAGAATGGGACATATAGAACTTGCTGCTCCTGTATCTCACATTTGGTTCTTTAAAGGTACTCCATCTAGAATGGGTCTAGTACTTGATATGTCACCTAGAGATTTAGAGGAAGTTTTATACTTTGTATCATATGTAGTTTTAGATCCAGGTATCACACCTCTTCAAAAGAAACAAACTTTATCTGATAAAGAATATCATAGCTTCTATGAAAAATATGGTGATGGTTTTGAAGTAGGTATGGGTGCTGAGGCTATACTTAAGTTATTAAAAGAAGTAGATGTTGACAAAGAACTTGCAGAGTTAGAGGCAGAACTTAAGAATTCTACTGGTCAAAAGAGAATTAGATTAGTAAAGAGATTAGAAGTATTAGATTCATTTAGTAAATCAGGAAATAAACCTGAATGGATGATTTTAACTGCTCTTCCAGTTATTCCACCTGAAATTAGACCTATGATACAAATAGATGGTGGTAGATTTGCAACATCAGATTTAAATGATTTATATAGAAGAGTAATTAATAGAAACAATCGTTTAAAGAAATTACTTGAACTAAATGCTCCATCTATAATTGTTAGAAATGAAAAACGTATGCTTCAAGAAGCTGTAGATGCATTATTTGATAATGGTCGTAGAGGAAGAAGTGTTACAGGAGCATCTAATAGGCCTTTAAAATCATTAAGTAGCATTTTAAAAGGTAAACAAGGTAGATTTAGACAAAACTTACTTGGTAAGAGAGTTGACTATTCAGGTCGTTCTGTTATCGTAGTTGGACCAGATTTAAAAATGTATCAATGTGGTCTACCTAAAGAAATGGCTTTAGAGTTATTTAAACCACATGTTATAAAAGTACTTGTTCAAAAAGATATTGCTCATAATATTAAAGCAGCTAAGAAAATGATTGAGAACAAGGATGATAGAGTATGGGATGTTGTTGAAGAAGTTATTAAAGAACACCCAATATTACTTAATAGAGCGCCAACTCTACATAGATTAGGTATTCAAGCATTTGAACCTAAATTAGTTGATGAACGTGCTATTAGACTTCACCCATTAGTATGTGCTGGATTTAATGCAGACTTCGATGGTGATCAGATGGCGGTACATGTACCTCTATCTTACGAAGCACAAGCAGAAGCAAGATTATTGATGCTTGGTGCTAATAACATACTATCTCCAAAAGATGGTAAGCCAATTGTTACTCCAACACAGGATATGATACTTGGTAACTATTATGTAACTATTGAAAAGGCTGGAGAAAAGTACGAAGGAAGAGTATTTAAAGATGTAAATGAAGCATTAATGGCTTATGAAAGAAGAGAAGTAACTCTTCATACAAGAATTGTTCTTCCAGTAAGTTCATTTAAGCATAAGATATTCCCAGATTATGCAATGGATAAATATATAGTAACTACTGTTGGTAAGATTAAATTTAATGAAATATTACCAGATACATTCCAATATGTAAATGAAGCAAGTAGTGAAAATATTGAGAGAATTACTCCATCTAAGTTCTATATTAGTAAGGGTGAAGATATCAAAGCAAAAATTAAAGATATGCCTTTAACTAAGCCTTTTGCAAAAGGTGATTTAGAGAGTATAATTGCTCAAGTATTTAAAAGATATAAGACAACTGAAACATCAATGTTCCTTGATAGATTAAAGGATTTAGGATTTAAGTACTCTACTAAGGCAGGTATTACTATTGCTGTTAGTGATATCGTAACTAGTAAGAACAAGGATAATATATTAAAGGCTGGCAATGAGGCTGTTGATAAAGTAAATAAACAATTTAGAAGAGGTTTAATTACTGAGGAAGAAAGATTTAAGAAAGTTATTGAGATATGGAATAATGCTAAGGCTGAAGTATCTAAAGAACTTGAACAATATTCTAAGGAATATGTTGATAATCCAATTTTCATAATGATGGCATCTAAGGCTCGTGGTAACTTAAATAACTTTACACAGTTAGCAGGTATGCGTGGATTAATGGCTAAACCAAATGGTGAATCTGTTGAAATCCCTATAACATCTAACTTCTATGAAGGATTGTCAGTATCTGAGTTCTTCTTATCAACTCATGGTGCTCGTAAAGGTAGTGCCGATACAGCATTAAAGACTGCTGAATCTGGATATTTAACAAGAAGACTTGTTGATGTAGCGCAAGATGTAATCGTTAGAGAAGAAGATTGTGGTACAATGCAAGGTGTTGTTGTTGAAGATATTAAAGATGAAAAAGCAGGAACTGTAATTGAAGGATTATATGATAGAATTCTTGGTAGATTTACTAATAAGAAAGTTATTAATCCTGAAACTAAAGAAGTTATTTGTGATAGAAATGAATATATTACTGAAGCACTTGCTGATAAGATAATTTCTGCTGGTGTTGAAAGTGTTGAAATTAGAAGTTTACTTTCATGTAAATGTAAGAATGGCGTTTGTAGAAAATGTTATGGTAGAAATCTAGCAACTGGTAACATGGTTGAATTAGGTGAGGCTGTTGGTATAATGGCTGCTCAATCAATCGGTGAACCAGGTACTCAGTTAACAATGCGTACATTCCACACTGGTGGTGTTGCTGGAGGAGACGATATAACTCAAGGTCTTCCTCGTGTTCAAGAGTTATTTGAGGCTAGAAATCCAAAAGGTAAAGCAACAATTGCTGAAATATCTGGTAAGATTACTAATATTGAAAACTTAAATGGTAAGTTTAAGATCACTATAGCAAATGATGCTGATACTAAGGATCATATTACTAACTATGATGCTAAACTTATTTATGAAGTTGGTGATACAGTTAAACCTGGTGATGCATTAACAACTGGTAATATTAATCCAAAAGAATTACTTGCTGTTACTGATCCAATAACTGTACAAAAGTATATATTAAAAGAAGTACAAAAGGTATATTGTTCACAAGGTGTTGGAATTTCTGATAAACACGTAGAAATAATAGCAAGAAGAATGATTTCTAGAATGCGTATTGTTGAAGAAGGAGATTCTAGAATGTTACTTGGTACTTTAGTATCTATTAATGACTTTACTGAGAATAACAAGGAATTAATTCTTGAAGGTAAGACACCAGCAACTGGTAGACCTGTTATGTTAGGTATTACTAAGGCTGCATTGGAAACTGATTCATTCTTATCAGCTGCATCTTTCCAAGAGACTACTAGAATATTGACTGATGCTGCTATTAAGGGTAAGGTTGACCATTTACAAGGATTAAAGGAAAATGTTATCATTGGTAAGTTAATTCCAGCAGGTACTGGAGCTAAGAAGTATTCTGATGTATCATTTGATTTAGAATCTGATTTTGCTGATGAAGAACCACTTGATGTACTTGAAGATAAATTAGGAGAATAGAAATATTCTTCTTTTTTTGTGTAGTCGTGGGCTATGCTAGTTCTTATACCCAATTTGGATGAATAGATTTCATTTTTCTGTATATAATAAAATTAGTTAGCACTCTTACTTGACAAGTGCTAAAAAATGAGTATAATGTTATTTGAGGTGATGAAATATGAATATGTATCAAAATGAAGAAAATGAAAATGTCTTAGAAAAATATGGTAGAAATATCATAGAAGACGTTAAAAATAGAAAAATAGATCCAATAATAGGTAGAGATGATGAAGTTAGAAGTATTACAAGAATATTATCTCGTAAAACTAAAAATAACCCAGTTTTAATTGGTGAACCAGGTGTAGGTAAAACTGCAATAGTTGAAGGCCTTGCACAAAGAATTGTTAAAGGTGATGTACCAAATTCTCTTAAAGATAAAATAATTTGGGAACTTGATATGGCTGCTTTAATTGCAGGTGCAAAATACAGAGGTGAATTTGAAGAGAGACTTAAAAAGGTACTTGATGAGGTTAAAAAATCTGAAGGTAATATCATAATGTTTATCGATGAAATTCATACAATAGTAGGTACTGGTGCGATAGAAGGTGCAATGGACACTGGTAATATTTTAAAACCAATGCTTGCAAGGGGTGAAATTCATGTTATTGGAGCAACAACTTTAAATGAATATAGAAAATATATTGAAAAAGATGGTGCTCTTGAAAGAAGATTTCAAAAGATTATTGTTAGTGAACCAAGTGTTGAAGATACAATAACTATTCTTCGTGGTTTAAAAGAAAGATTTGAAATTCATCATGGTGTTTCAATTCAAGATAGAGCTTTAGTTTCCGCAGCAACATTATCTAATAGATATATCACTGATAGATTTTTACCAGATAAAGCAATCGACCTTGTTGATGAGGCTTGTGCAACTATACGTGTTCAAATGGATAGTGTTCCTACAAGTCTAGATGAGTTAACAAGAAAGATTATGAGACTTGAGATTGAAAGAGAAGCAATTAAGAAGGAAAAGGATGAATTATCTAAGAAGAGACTTAGTGATATTAATTCTGAACTTGAAACTCTTAAGGCTGATGAAAAGAAATTGAGTGATGATTGGAATAATGAGAAACATGCTAATGAAGAAATTAAGAAAGTAAAAAGTGAAATTGATAAGAAGAAATTTGAACTTGAAAGAGCAGAAAATACTTATGATTTAGAGACTGCCGCTAAATTAAGACATGGTGTCATACCTGAACTTGAAAAGAAATTAGCAAGTTTAAAAGAAAAATCAAGTAATAAATTACTTAGTGATGTTGTTACAAGTGATGATATTGCTAATGTAATAAGTAAATGGACTAATATTCCTATTACTAAGTTAATTAGTAGTGAAAAGGATAAAGTACTACATTTATATGATAATTTAAATAAAAGAGTAAAAGGTCAAGAAGAAGCATTAAAATTGGTAAGTGATGCGATTATTAGGTCAAGGAGTGGTATTAAAGACCCTAATAAACCAATTGGTTCATTTATCTTCCTAGGTCCAACTGGTGTTGGTAAAACAGAGGTTGCTAAGTCTTTAGCGTACGAATTATTTGATGATGAGCATCATATGGTAAGAATTGATATGTCTGAGTATATGGAAAAATATTCAGTATCAAGATTAATCGGTGCCGCACCAGGTTATATTGGTTATGAAGAGGGTGGACAATTAACTGAAGCAGTTAGAAGAAATCCTTATAGTATAGTGTTATTTGATGAAATAGAAAAAGCTCATCCTGATGTATTAAATTTATTATTACAAATACTAGATGATGGTAGATTAACAGATTCTAATGGAAGATTAGTTGATTTTAAGAATACAATTATCATAATGACATCTAATATTGGTAGTGAATACATATTAAATGGTGAAGACAACAAGGTTGAAGGGGAATTACATAAATACTTTAAACCTGAATTTATAAATAGAATTGATGAGATAATTGTATTTAAGAAATTAACTAAAAATGTTCTTTATGAAATTCTTGATAAAATTGTTAAAGAGATTGAAGTTAGATTAAGTGATATTAATGTTAAGATAGAACTAGATAATACCGCTAAGGATTATTTTGTAAATAATGGTTATGATGAGTTTTATGGTGCTAGACCATTAAAGAGACTTGTTAATAAGGAATTAGAAACACCACTTGCTAAGTTACTTATTAATGGAGATATTCATGAAAATGATACTTTAATTGTAAGTTATGACAATAAGTTATTAATTAATAAAAAGAATAGTGACTAATACTATTCTTTTATGTTATATTGAAGCTGGAGGTGTATTATGTTTAATACTTTACAAGATGCTTTTTTAGATTTTTTTGAAGAACAAAAGGATATTAAAGAAATGAGTGCTAAAGAGTTTTATAATTCTCTTGATAAAAATAGTCTAAATAATATTATAGTTACTTATTATATATTATCTAATAATGAAGAAGATTTAAAAGATTTTATTAGTTATAAACCAAAAAAGAGTGAAATGATTGACTTTATATGTGAGAATTTAAAAGAAATAATTAAATCTTGTTTAATTAATTGTGAATTAGATACTTGTAATGAAATTCTATTTATCGCAAGTAAAAAGGGAATAAGAAAGTTTGATGATGGTAATTTTAAACCATTACTTTCAATTGTTGACTTGAAATTAGGATGTGTTAAATATGATAAGAAAACTAAAAAAATGTTAGTTTTTATTCCTGAAGAAATAAGAAAGAATATTATTCGTATATTTAAAGATGATAATATTATTGAGTGTATTAAAGAAAATGATAATTTAGGTAATATAATACTAGGAATAATGTCTACTTATGGTGTAATTGAACTTAATAGACTTGGAGAATTATTAGAAATAGATAGTAATTATTTACTTGAATATATTCTAAGACGTAAAGTTTCTAATGAAATTTGTGAAATTTGTTACAATAATGGTAATATTTTAATTGGTTCAATTGGATTAGATGAAAAATTTATGTTAGATTTAAATGAAATGCATAAAAAATATAATATTAGAAAATATTCATTAGATGATTATAAGAAAATAGAGTGTGGTGAGTATTTAGAAAGTTTAAAAAGTTATAAAAAATTAGTTAAATATTTGAAAGATAAATATGGATTTAGTAATCCTGATTTGGTTATGTTTAGAGATTTAGTGGTTCTAAATTTTATAAATAATACCCAAGAAAAAGAGTTTAATGCAACAGAAGCACTTTATAGAGATTTAGATGATTTTATTGAAAAAGATGAGGTAAAGTACAAAAAAATAGAGAAAATGGTTAAAGATATTTATAAAGAATATCCTAAGTGGGAAAAGTTTGGAAATATTTAAAAATATATTGTTAGTGTAACTAAATTGTGCTACAATTTTTATAGAGGGTAGGTGATAGCGAGTATAATTTATTTTAGTAATTATTTCGCTATTACCTTCTTTTATTTTGGAGGCACTTTTATGGGAATTGAAGATTTAGATTTAAAGAAGTTTAAGGAATACACAAGAAAGGAAAGAACGTGTAATGAAGTTTGTTCTAAGTTTGGTATATCAATTTTAGAATTTAGTTATTTAGTTAACAGACTTAAAAAATCAGGTATTAATATTATCGTATCTGGTTATGGAGAAGATGCAACAATATTAAATCTTGATGAAAGGAATTTAAATGGAGATAATATATATACTTTAAATAATGATAAAAATGAATTTAATGCACTTATTATTTCTGATACTAGATTAGGTTCTAAATATCAACAGTTATCTAGGCTTAATTCAGCGTATTTAGAAGCACATAGACAAGGTATTGACACAGTTATTCATTGCGGTGATTTGACTGAAGGATTGTATGGATTAAAAAATCCATATTATCAAACATTATTTGTAGATACTACTGATGACCAAATTGATTATGTTGTTGAACATTATCCATATATTGAAGGTATGCAAACATATTTTATAACGGGTGATCAAGATGCAACTCATACTGCTGTAAATGGAGTTGATATTGGTAGAATAATTGATAGTGAAAGAGAAGATATGACATATTTAGGTAATATGAGATGTACTATGAACATAAATAAAATGAAAGTACTTGTTCAACATTTAAAAGTTGGTGCATTTGATAGGGCTAAAACAATATCATATAAGCCACAAGAATCAATCTATGCAATGCGTAGCGAAGAAAAAGTTGATATAATTTTAGATGGTCACATTTTAGCGTCTCAGCAAATGACTGAAAGAGGTATGAGAGAACTTGCCGTACCTAGTATAGTTGCAACAACACCTAAAATAAGGAGTAGTGCTATTCCTCATAATGTTGGATTTATTCTTATGAGAACAACTCTTACAAAAGATGGAAAACTTAAAGATTTTGAAGCAACATTTTCACCTTTTTATCAAACAGATAAAGATGATTATTCAAGAACAAAAGTACTTAGAATGGGGGAAAAGAAATAATGAAATTTGATTTTAGTAAAATGCTTACTTATGAAGAAGCATATAAAATATATTCAAAGTATCTAAAAAAGGAGCAATCTATATTAGATGTATCAAAAGACTTAGATATAAGTTTAGAAAATGTATATGGACTTGTTGAATTATTAACTCATTTTGATTTACCTGTTGAAATAATCAATGTTGATGGTGAAGATGTAATTAGAAAATATAGAAAACAAATGGCTTCTAGGCATAAAAATGTAAAAATACCTATGGAGGATTGCAATAAAACTACACTTGGTCTTGTAAGTGATACTCATCTTTGCTCTAAAGTACAGCAGTTGCATATGCTTAATTCTGCTTATAAATATTTTTATGAGCATGAAATAGGTAGAGTGCTTCATATTGGAGATTTAGTAGATGGTGATTATCAAGAAAAGAGAAAGAGCCAAAGATATGATAGATTTGAAAATGGTGCAGATGAACAAGCAGGTTATGTAATAGAAATGTATCCTAAAATTAGTGGTATTACTACAGAATTTATTCAAGGTAGTCATGATGAAACTCATAAAATTAATGGTGGTGCGACACTTGGTAGAATGATCGCACTTGAAAGAAAAGATATGTTTTATCTTGGACAAGACCATGCTGATATTGATGTAAATGGTGTTAGAGTAAGATTAAGACATCCAGGTGGTGGAGTATCAAAATATAGGTCAAGAAGTGTACAAACAACAATTGATGCTATGTCAACTGGTAAAAAACCTGCCTTATTATTAGAAGGACATTATCACAAGTCATATTATACTGAATATAGAAATGTTCATGCCATCTTAGTACCTTCATTATGTTATCAATCTCAATTTATGGAAAGAAAAGACGTATCTAATACAATGGGGTTTTATGATGTTGACTTATACTATGATGAAAAGGGAGATATTCAGTATATAACGCCAAGGGAGCATTTATTTGATGAATCTCAAATTAAAATAAATGATTATAGAAGAACAAAGAGATTAGTTATTAAATAGTCTCTTTTTCTTGTATAAATAAATTTAAAGTGATAAAATAATCACTAAAAGGAAGTGAATTATGAAAGAGGCATATAATTATTTATCAAAATTTATAAATAAAAATGACTATGTAGTAATTGCTAACTCTGGAGGACCTGATTCAATGGCTCTTCTATCATTGCTTCTTAAGTATAGAGAAAAAGTTCCATTTAATATTGTGTGCGCGCATGTTAATCACAAGGTAAGATTAGAAAGTGATGATGAAGAGTTATTCGTACAAAGTTATTGCAAAAGAAATAATGTAATTTTTGAGTGTATGAAGATTAAGGAGTATGATAATTCTAATTTTGAAGCATATGCAAGAAGTAAGAGATATAAATTCTTTGATGAGGTAGTACTAAAGTATAATGCTAAGGTGTTGTTTACTGCTCATCATGGGGATGATTTAATGGAAACTATTCTTATGCGTATTGTAAGAGGTTCTTCACTAAAAGGTTATAGTGGTTTTTTGATGGAGGTAAATAAGGGTAATTATAAATTAGTTAGACCTTTAGTATATACCACTAAGGATGAGATTATTAAGTATTTAAATGATAATAATATTAAGTATGTAATAGATAAATCTAATGATAATTTGGAGTATACTAGAAATAGATATAGACATAATATATTGCCTTATCTAAAAAAAGAAGATAAAAATGTTCATTTAAAGTTTTTAAAGTATAGTGAAACGTTAAATGAATATGATGAATATTTTGATAAGTTAGTAAGTAGTATAATAGATACAGTTTATATAGATAATAAACTATATATAGATGAGTTTAAGAAGTTAGATAATTTAGTTGGAAAGAGAGTAATAAATTATATATTAGATAAAATCTACGGTGATAATATATTACTTGTTACAAGCGCACATACAACAAAGATTATTAATATGATCTATAATAATAAACCTAATTTATGTATTATGTTACCTAATAATCTTAGAGTGCTTAAGAATTATGACAAGGTGTCATTTGAGTATATGGAAGATGAAATTGATTATAAATATGAATTTAATGAAGATATTGTTATAAATAATTATGTAATACACAAAGTAATTAATGAAGATAGTGATAGTAATTATGTATGTAGATTAAGTTACGATGATATTAAAATGCCTTTGTATATTAGAAATAGACGTACAGGAGATAGAATATATATTATGAACCTTGGTGGTAGTAAGAAGATCAAGGATGTGTTTATTGATAGTAAGATTGATTTAAATAAAAGAAATTCTTATCCTATACTTGTTGATAGTAATGATAATATATTATGGATACCTGGTATAAAAAAATCAAAATATGTTAAGAAAAAAGGAAATAAGTATGATATAATATTAAAGTATGAAAAAATTAAGGAGGAAAAATGAAAAATAATATAAATAAGAATAATTTGAGAAAAAACTTCATGCCTTATGCACTTTTGTTGTTTGCAGCATTGTTTATATTTTTCTCGACAGATTTATTTAATACTAAAACACATGTATTTAGTTATAGTGATTTTGAAAATAGTTTAAAGGAAAATAAAATAACTGAGCTATCTATTATTCCAGATGCTGATGGGCTAGTTTATCAAGTAACTGGTAAGTTAGATGGTTATTCTAAGAATGAGGTGTTTTATGCTAAGATACCACTTTCTGAAACTGTAATTAATAGAATTCTTGAGTCTAAGGATATTAAAGATTTTAAATTGAATACAGAAAGTGATCCATCATCAGGTTTCTTTGTTCAATTCTTAGTAAATGTACTTCCAATGTTATTAATAGTTGGTGGTGCGATATACATATTTGGAAGACAAATGGGTAATGGTAATAAGTCTATGGACTTTGGTAAGAGTAGAGCAAAATTAAGTGAAGATGGTGGAAAAGTAACATTTAAGGATGTTGCTGGACTAACTGAGGAAAAAGAGGAAGTTGCTGAATTAATTGATTTCTTAAAAAATCCTAAGAAATTCCAAAAATTGGGCGCTAGAATACCTAAGGGTGTACTTTTGGTAGGCCCTCCAGGAACTGGTAAAACACTGCTTGCTAAGGCTGTTGCAGGTGAGGCAAATGTTCCTTTCTACTTTATAAGTGGTTCTGATTTTGTTGAATTGTTTGTAGGTATTGGAGCATCTCGAGTTAGAGATATGTTTAGGCAAGCAAAGCAAAATGCACCATGTCTTGTATTTATTGATGAAATAGATGCAGTTGGTAGACAAAGAGGTACTGGTCTTGGTGGAGGTCATGATGAGAGAGAACAAACATTAAATCAGTTATTAACTGAGATGGATGGTTTTGGTGCTAATGAAGGAATTATTATTATAGCAGCAACAAATAGACCTGATGTTCTTGACCCAGCATTACTTCGTCCAGGAAGATTTGATAGACAAGTTACAGTTAATTTACCTGATGTAAGGGGTAGAGAAGAAATACTTGCAGTTCATGCTAGAAATAAAGTTTTCGCTCCTTCAGTAAAATTATCTAATATTGCAAAAAGAACAGTTGGATTTAGTGGTGCTGACTTAGAGAACTTATTAAATGAAGCAGCATTACTTGCAGTTCGTAGAAATAAAGAAGAAATTACAATGGCTGAGATTGATGAGGCAACTGATAGAGTTTTAATGGGACCTGCTAAGAAGAGTAAGAAATATACTGAAAAGGAAAAAGAGATGGTAGCGCACCATGAAGCAGGACATGTAGTGCTTGGATTAAAGTTAGATGATGCTAACGATGTTCAAAAAGTAACAATTATTCCAAGAGGTTATGCTGGAGGTTATGCAATGATGCTTCCAAGAGAGGAAACTTATACATCTACTAAGAAGGAATTATTAGAAAGAATTACTGGATTGCTAGGTGGTCGTGTTGCTGAGGAAATAGTTTATAATGAAGTATCAACTGGTGCTCATAATGACTTTGAGAAAGCAACTAAGATTGCTAGAGCAATGGTTACTGAGTATGGTATGTCTGACCTTGGACCAATTCAGTTTGAACAACAAGAAGGTGGAGTATTCTTAGGAAGAGATTATAATAAGACTAAGAATTTCTCAAATGAAGTTGCTCATGAAATTGATATTGAAATGAGAAAAATTATTAATGAATGTTACGCTAATGCTAAAAAGATTATTAATGAAAACAGAGATTTACTTGAGTTAATAGCAAGTGCTTTACTTGAAC
Source organism: uncultured Bacilli bacterium (assembly GCA_934130375.1). Classification (GTDB taxonomy): domain Bacteria; phylum Bacillota_I; class Bacilli_A; order RF39; family UBA660; genus CAG-1193. The sequence continues at coordinate 194,562 of CAKOXW010000002.1, read as the reverse complement.
ATGAAACATTAACTAAGGAACAAATTGATTTCTTAGCAGAAAATGGTAGAATGCCAAATGAAGATGATTTTGATGTTGAAATTAATGATGAAGCAGTAGAGGAAATAGAAAAGAAAAAGGTAACTAAGAAAAAGACTAAGAAAGAAGAAACTAAATAATTTCTTCTTTTTTTGTGTAGTCGTGGGCTTAAATAGCATATATTACAATAATATAAAAAAGATATACTATTTATCTAATATATCTTCATACTTTATTCCTTGGTAAGAATTTCTTCTTTCCATTTCTTTATCAATTTCATTTAATACACCAAATTTTTTTATTAACCAAGTTGGTTCAATAACTAAATTCTTATCAGGGTCACCAGTAATTCTATTAATTACAATATCTTCTCTTAATAATTCTAATTCATCGCAAACAATATCAACATATTCTTCTCTTGTAAGAATATGAAATTTCTCTTTTTTATATAATTTCTCTAACTCAGTACCCTTTAATACGAACAACATATGAATTTTAATACCTTGTATATCCAAATGTGAAACATATTTTATAGTTTCAAGCATCATTTCTTTAGTTTCATAAGGTAATCCATTTATAACATGTACAACCACATTAATATTTCTTTTTCTAAGTTCTAAAACAGCATTTTCAAATTGTTTTAGAGTGTGTCCTCTATTAATTAGTTTTGAAGTTGTTTCATGTATTGTCTGTAATCCTAGTTCAATAGTAAGATTTGTTCTTTTATTAAGCTCTTCTAAATAATCAAGTACATCATTAGGCAAACAATCACATCTTGTTGCAATATTTAAACCAACTACATTATCAAGCTTTAATATTTTTTCATAATTTTCTTTTAATACTTCAAGTGGAGCATATGTGTTAGTATCTGCTTGGAAATAGCCTATGTACTTACTATCTGGCCATTTTTTACTCATAATATCTCTTACTTTTATAAATTGCTCTATTAAATCCATACCTCTATTCTCGCCACTACCATTAAGGCAGTATATGCATCCGCCTCCATTTTTCTTATTTGGGCATCCGAAGTTAGCATTTAAGCTTACTTTAAAAACTTTGCTATTATATTTAGTTTTATAGTAATAGTTTAAGGTATAGTATCTTTTGTTATCTAATGTGTATTTAAACATAAAATCACCATATTTATTATAGCATCAATTGACATATAAAATGAATTAATATATGATAAAATTATCAGGAGGCTATATGAAAGATAAGTATGTTGAAATGTTAAGGGAATTGGTATTGGGGTTTGCAAAGTGTGAAATAGATTATAAAATCGATTTTAGTGATAATGTAAAAAAATCCATACTTTTTGATAAATTTGAAGATCACTATATTATTAACGAAGACATAATGGTTGCTTTTCATAAATTGGGTATAAGTGTCAGTGGTTTATCGTTTAAGAACGTAGATGTTGCTGGTATGTCTTTAGGATATTTAAATGGTGTGAAAATTAATCCACAAGAGGTTTATAATAAAGATTTAAGTGATACTTCTTTAAATGGTGTATTAATAGAAGGCTCTTTTGATAATGTATTTATAAAAGGTGTGTCTTTTATGGGAGCAATTGGCAATATTAATATAAATCCAGAAACTATTGTTGATAAGAATTTGTCTTATACAATATTAGATAATGTTAATTTTATTGGCTCTTTTGAAGATGCGATGATTTTTGGTGCGGATTTTGAAGGAAGTAAAAATGCAGTTATTGATCCTCAAACTATATTTCAAGGCGACTTGTCATCATGTAATTTTAGAGATGTTTACTTTGATGGTACGTTTGAAGATTGCAATATTGAGTTAAGTGAGTTTGCTGGTTCTGAAAATGCGGTAATAGTTCCACAATTATTAGATAATGCATCAATTAAATATTGTGTGCTTGAAGATGCGACTATTGAAGGAAGTCTAGATAATGTTGAGATTAGTGGTGCGAATTTTACTGGATGCTCTGGCTATATTGAAATCAACCCACAGACAATAGCAGATAAGGATTTAACAAATTGTATGTGTGATGGAGTTACATTTGTTGGCGAATTTGATGATACATTAATTGAGGGCTGTTCATTTAAAGGAAGTAGTGGTGCGATAATTGACCCTCAAGCTATAAAGAATAATAATTTTTATTGTACTAATCTTCGTGATGTTGAATTTACAAGAGAGTTTTCAAAAGCAAATGTAATGAATGCAAGTTTTGAAAGAAGTAAAAATGCAATATTGTTTGCTGATAAAATAGAATATAATGAGTATACTAGTTTTGTAGATACGATTATGATTGGCAAGATTAAGAAAAAGTGAGTTTTTCACTTTTTTTCTTTGTTTGTGTTGACATGTCTGTTTATAAGTGATATATTATTAACGTTTGTTGAAACTTAGGTTTTGACTTATATTTAAATTATACAGGATACACTTGGATGTGTGCTAAGGAAAGGAGTTAAAAATATGCCTACAATTAATCAAATAGTAAGAAAAGGTAGAAGTAAAAAAACTAGAAAAAGTAAATCTCCAGTTTTAGGTGTTGGATTAAATACAATTCAAAGAAAGCAAACTCAGCAAGATGCACCTCAAAAGCGTGGAGTATGTACTCGTGTTGGTACTACTACACCTAAAAAACCAAACTCAGCATTAAGAAAATATGCCAGAGTTAGATTATCAAATGGTATGGAAGTAACTTGTTATATTCCTGGTGAAGGACATAACTTACAAGAACATAGCGTTGTATTAATTCGTGGTGGACGTGTTCCAGATCTAATCGGTGTTCGTTATCACATTATTCGTGGTACATTAGATACTGCTGGTGTTCAAAATAGAATGCAAGGCCGTTCAAAATATGGTGCTAAAAGACCTAAAAAGAAATAATAATTAAGGAGGAAAAATAATGCGTAAAAGAAGAGCTGTAAAAAGAGATGTTTTAGCAGATCCAGTTTACCATTCAAAGGTTGTTACTAAGTTAATTAACCAAATAATGGTTGATGGTAAAAGAGGAAAAGCTGAAACAATAGTATATGATGCTTTTAATATCGTTAAGGAAAAAACTAATAGTGATCCTAACGAAGTATTTACTAAAGCATTAGAAAATGTTAAACCAGCTTTAGAAGTTAAAGCAAGACGTGTTGGTGGTGCTAATTACCAAGTTCCTATGGAAGTTAGTAATGAAAGAGCACAATCACTTGCACTTCGTTGGTTAGATACTGCTGCTAGAAATAGAGGCGGTAAATCAATGGCTGAAAAATTAGCCAATGAAATAGTAGATGCATCAAATTCAACAGGTGGTGCAGTTAAAAAGAGAGAAGATACTCATAGAATGGCAGAAGCTAATAAGGCATTTGCACATTATCGTTGGTAGGAGGTAGTTATGGCACGTGAATATTCATTAGAAAATACTCGTAATATTGGTATTATGGCGCATATTGATGCCGGAAAAACTACTTTCTCAGAACGTGTTTTATATCACACTGGTAAAATTCATAAAATAGGAGAAACTCACGATGGTGAATCTCAAATGGACTGGATGGAACAAGAAAAAGAACGTGGTATAACTATCACTTCTGCAGCAACAACTGCATTTTGGAAAGGACACAGAATTAACCTTATAGATACTCCAGGACACGTTGACTTTACAATTGAAGTTACAAGAAGTTTAAGAGTACTAGATGGTGCTATTGCCCTTTTAGATGCTAATGCTGGTGTTGAACCTCAAACTGAAAATGTTTGGAGACAAGCATCAAGCATGAATGTTCCAAGAATGATTTTCGTTAATAAGATGGATAAACTTGGAGCAGATTTCTTCAAGAGCGTTGAATCAGTTCATGAAAGATTAGGAGCTAACGCAGCAGCTGTTCAATGCCCAATTGGAGCAGAAAATGAATTTAATGGTGTAATTGATTTAATCACTATGAAAGCATATCATTATGATGGTAATGCAGATGAAAATTACACTGAAATCGAAATACCTGCTGACTTAAAGGATAAAGCAGTAAGTATGAGAAATGAATTAATTGAATGTGTATCAGAATTTGATGATCAATTAATGGAAGATTATCTTGAAGGTAAAGAAATATCAGTTGAAGCAATCAAGAAAGCAATTCGTACTGGTGTACTTAGTGTAAAATTCTTCCCAGTATTCTGTGGATCTGCACTATCTAACATGGGTGTAAAATTAGCTCTTGATGGTGTAATTGATTATTTACCAGCACCAAGTGATATTCCAGCATTCAAATGTCAAACTATGGATGGAGAGCCAGCAGAAAGACATCCTAAGGATTCAGAACCTTTTGCTGCTTTAGCGTTCAAAATAATGACTGACCCATTCGTAGGAAGATTATCATTCTTTAGAGTTTACTCAGGAACATTAAAGAGTGGTTCTTATGTATTAAACTCTAATAAGAATGTTAAGGAAAGAGTTGGTAGAATTCTACTTATGCATGCTAATACAAGAACTGAAATACAAGAAGTATATGCAGGTGATATTGCTGCAGCAGTAGGTCTTAAAAATACTACAACTGGTGAAACTCTTTGTGATGAAAAGAAACCAGTTATTCTAGATAAGATGGAATTCCCAGAACCAGTTATCACAGTTGCTGTTGAACCAAAATCAAAAGCAGACCAAGAAAAGATGGGTATTGCATTATCTAAGTTAGCAGAAGAAGATCCAACTTTCAAACAAAAAACTGACCAAGAAACAGGTCAAACAGTTATCTCTGGTATGGGTGAGTTACACCTAGATGTACTAGTAGATAGAATGAGAAGAGAATTTAATGTTGAAGCAACAGTTGGTAGACCACAAGTTGCTTATCGTGAAACATTAACACAAGCTGCTGATTGTGAAGGTAAATATATTAAACAATCTGGTGGTCGTGGACAATATGGTCACGTATGGATTAAATTCGAACCAAATCCTGAAAAAGGATATGAATTCGTTGATGCAATCGTTGGTGGTGTTGTTCCAAGAGAATATATTCCAGTTACTGATAAAGGTATTCAAGAGGCTATGGCAGCTGGTATCTTAGCTGGATATCCAATGGTTGATGTTAAAGCAACATTATTTGATGGATCTTACCATGATGTAGACTCATCAGAAATGGCTTATAAAGTTGCTGCAAGTTTAGCATTAAAAGAAGCTAAAAACAAATGTAAGCCAGTATTACTTGAACCTATAATGAAGGTTGATGTAGTAACACCAGAAGAATATTTTGGAAATATTATGGGTGACTTAACTTCAAGAAGAGGAAGACCTTCTGGACAAGAATCAGTTGGTAATGCAATAAGATTAACTGCATTAGTTCCACTTGCTGAGATGTTTGGTTATGCAACAAGCCTAAGAAGTAATTCACAAGGTAGAGCAACATTCCAAATGTTACCAGACCACTATGAAGAAGTACCTAGAAATATTGCTGAAGAAATAATTAAGAAAAATGGTGCAAAATAGTTGAAAACACATAAAACAATGTGTTAAAATATATATTGTAATTTTAAAAAAATTAAGGAGGAAATTAAAATGGCAAAAGAAAAATATGATCGTTCAAAACCACATGTTAATATTGGTACAATTGGTCACGTTGACCATGGTAAAACAACATTAACTGCTGCAATTAGTGCTACTTTAGCAAAAAGAGGTTTAGCACAAAAAGTTGATTTTGGTAGCATTGATAAGGCTCCAGAGGAAAAAGCTAGAGGAATCACTATCAATACTGCTCATATCGAATATGAAACAGCTAAGAGACACTATGCTCACGTAGACTGCCCAGGACATGCTGACTATGTTAAAAACATGATTACTGGTGCTGCTCAAATGGATGGTGCTATCCTAGTTATTGCTGCAACAGATGGACCTATGGCTCAAACAAGAGAACACATCTTACTTGCTCGTCAAGTTGGTGTTCCAAAGATGGTTGTTTTCCTAAATAAATGTGATATGGTAGACGATCCAGAATTATTAGACTTAGTAGAAATGGAAGTAAGAGAATTATTAAGTTCTTATGGATTTGATGGAGATAACACTCCAATTATCCGTGGTTCAGCATTAAAGGCTCTTGAAGGAGATCCAGCTTATGAAGATAAGATTATGGAATTAATGGATGCTGTTGATGAATGGATTCCAACTCCAGAAAGAGATACTGATAAACCATTCTTAATGTCTATTGAAGACGTATTTACAATCACTGGTCGTGGTACAGTAGTTACAGGCCGTGTTGAACGTGGTACATTAAAATTAAATGAAGAAGTTGAAATAGTTGGTATCAAAGATACTAGAAAAACTACAGTTACAGGAATTGAAATGTTCCGTAAACAATTAGACTTCGCTCAAGCAGGAGATAATGCTGGTGTATTATTACGTGGTATTACTCGTGACGAAGTTGAACGTGGACAAGTTTTAGCTAAACCAGGAACAGTTACTCCACATACTAAATTTGAAGCTGAAGTTTATGTACTTTCTAAAGAAGAAGGTGGAAGACATACTCCATTCTTCTCAAATTACAGACCTCAATTCTATTTTAGAACTACAGATGTAACTGGTGTTATCGAATTACCAGAAGGAACTGAAATGGTTATGCCTGGAGATAATACAAGAATGACTGTTGAACTTATTCACCCAATTGCTATTGAACAAGGAACTAAATTCTCAATCCGTGAAGGTGGTAGAACAGTTGGTTCTGGTGTTGTAAGTAAAATTGATAAATAATTAAAATTAGAACTCGCAAGAGTTCTTTTTATGTATAAGAAAAATATGTTAAAGTGCAAAAAAACAATAAAGTAAAAAACTTTAATTTTTCAAATTGACTGTCTACTTTAAGCTTATCAATACATTTTGTAAATTTTCGTCAAAAATAGGCCTAAAAAACGCCCTCGCCCATTGACAAATGGGGGGGAGGTGTTATGCTATAATTTTATTGTAAAAATAGAGGAGGAAATTATGAAAAAATGATTTATATTGTAAACGATAATAGTAAATAATAAGGAGGAACGTATGTTAAAGAATTTGAACAAAAATTTAAAAGAAGAGAATGATAAATTGAATAGACTTGAAGAAAAGGCAATAGATGAGTTGAGAGACTATAAAAAAGAAATATTAAAAAAAGATATTGATATATATGACAATAAACCTATAATGCAAAAAATAGTGTTTATTCTTGCAGGTTTTTCAAATTTTCTAATTGGGTATGCTTTATTTTTTGTTTTAAAAGATGATAAAGATAAAAAATGGAAAGCAGCTTGTTTTGGAAAGGGTGCAACAGCATCTTTAATATTCTTAGTAATTGGATCTTTATTTGAAATTGTAAGAAACTTTATAATTAAATAGTGATTTAACATTTAAAGAAATTGACATAATAAACGAAAAAATTGAAAAAGACTAGTTTTCCTAGTCTTTTTTCATACTATCGCCACCAATATCTAATATTGGTTTAACAATTTTATACATTCCATATTTTAAGTGATTAAAAACAAATGTATATTCACCTATATATTCTGTTACAACTGCATTAAATCCCTTTTTAAAAGTTAATAATCCAGTATATTTATTCTTCTTAGTAAAATCTCCTGTAATACCATTAAAATGAAATTTAGTGAATCCTTTCTTACTATATTCTTCAATAATTTTCCATTTTAATAAGTGGTTAGCATTAAAGTTTTTGAATTTAAAGTTAATACCATCTATTAAGAAAAATATTTCATTTCCATATTTTACAATTGCATTAGATGCAATAACAATGTATTTACTATCTCTATGTAGTTTAGTTCCAAATATAACATCGTTTTTATATGAATTTAATAATTTATCAGATTCTATTTTCTTATTTAATAATTTTCCTTTTTCTCTAGGATCTTTAATAGGTTTTTGAAGTGCTTCAGCAAGTTTATTGTTTTTCTTCATCTCGTGTTCATAAAGTAAATTACTATTTCTTAAAAATACTTCTGTATTAATTCTTGCAAAATATACATCAAACATATTAAATGGTGTGAATAAAGTGTGCATATCTAGATAATAATCATATTTTCTGTTTTGCTTCTTATTTATCATTTGATAAAATAAAGTTAAATCATCTCTATTTCCTTTATATATTTCAACACCTTTTCTTAAACTATTTCTAATTTTAGTTCTTGTTTGTTTTTGAAAACCATTAAATATTTCAATTGGAGTTTTATCTGTTTTAAGAACCATATTCCATCTTGGTTTTAAATTTTCAAAATATAAGTTAAAACCATTATGTACATATCCAATTCTTTTTAATGCTTCTGATATAGTAACACCATTGCTACTTTCTTCAATTGGTTTACCATTTTGATCTCTTTTTAAATGAGTGATATGAGGGTCAATTGTAATAGAAATAATTCCTTTTTTAGAAAGGTAAGACTTTAATGCAAAGGTAAAATCTTCAACGAGTTTGTAATTATTAAAATCAACTAAATACCCTCTTGGACAATATCCTACTTTAAAATTTAATTGTTCTTTTACAAGTATCATTGCTGCTGCTTTTAATCCGCCTTCATCATATCCGACGAAAATTGGTTTAAATCCGTGTTTTGACATAAGCATACCATACTGTGATGTTTGATAAAAAGTACGATATGGATGTTTAAAAGCATATTCATCAAAATCTCTTTTACTTAGTTCTATAATCATAGAAAATCACTCCTATAATTAGTAGTATACCATATTTTTACATACTTAGAAACAGAATTATTTAACTTTTTAGTATTTTGTAGTATAATTATAAGGGAGGGTAAAAAATGTTTGAAAATAAAAAAATATACATATTAGGTATGGCAAGAAGTGGTTATGAAGTTGCGAAAATGCTTGCCAAAAAAAATAACGAAATTCTTGTTACTGATTTAAAAGAGCAAAATGAAAGCCATATTAATGAACTTAAATCTCTTGGTGTTCAAATAGTAATTGGTAATGCTCCAATGATTGATAATTCATATGATTATTTAGTTAAAAATCCAGGTATTAAAGATAGTCATGATATAGTTACAAAGGCTAAGGAACTTAATATACCTGTTTTAAATGAGATAGAAGTTGCTTATAGATTAATAGATAAGGATGCGACTATAGTTGGAATTACTGGTAGTAATGGAAAAACAACCACAACTATGCTTACATATGAAATATTAAAGAATGCCAAAAAGAAGGTAATACTTGCTGGTAATATGGGATTTCCTTTAAGCCCATTTGTTGATGAAATAGATAAAGATACAATTCTTTTAATGGAAATATCTATACAACAATTATGTAATTTTTCCGAATATAAAACTAATATTTCAGTGCTTACTAATATTTATGAAGCGCATCTTGACTTTGTTGGTTCAAAAGAGAATTACATAAATATAAAGAAACGTATTTTTAATCATCATACTTCTAGTGATTATGCAGTACTTAACTATGACAACAAGGATGTAGTTGATAATACAAATGACATAATGTCACATAAAGAATATTTTAGTAAAAATAATACTGATGCATTGTGTCATATCAAAGATGATTGGATTTACTATGATAATAAAAAACTAATTAAATTAAGTGATATAAAATTAAAAGGTAATCATAATTATGAAAATGTTATGGCTGCTGTAATGGTTGCTAAAAGACTTGATACCCCTGATGAAGTAATATGTGATACATTAAAAGAATTTAATGGTGTTGAACATAGAATTGAGTATGTAACGAATATTGACGGTGTAGAAATATATAATGATTCTAAATCTACTAATGTTAAGGCAACTCAAATTGCATTGTCTACATTTAATAAACCTACAATATTATTACTTGGTGGTCTTGATAGAAAGCATAGTTTTGAAGGATTAACTGAGTATATGACAAATGTAAAACTTATAATTAGTTTTGGTGAAACGAAAGATAGGATTAAAGAGTACGCTGATAGTATCAACAAGGATTGTATTGTTGTTGATAATTTAAAAGAAGCAACTGATACTGCACTTAGTAAAGCGGTATTTGGCGATGTAGTTTTATTAAGTCCAGCATGTGCGTCATGGGATCAATTTGATAGTTTTGAACAAAGAGGAGAAATATTTAAAAGTTATATAAATGGAGGAAAAAATAATGAGTAGGATTAAAAATGTTATAGGTAGGGAAGTACTAGATTCAAGAGGTAACCCTACGGTTGAAGTAGATGTTATACTTGAATCTGGAATATTAGGAAGAGCAATTGTTCCAAGTGGAGCGTCTACTGGTGAGCGAGAAGCCTTAGAACTTCGTGATGGTGGAACTAGATATATGGGTAAAGGAGTATTAACTGCAGTAAATAATGTTAATACTGTATTAAGAGATGCTGTAATTGGTATGGATTCTTTAGACCAAGAAGCGCTTGATAGAAAAATGATTGAACTTGATGGAACCAAGACAAAGAGTAAATTAGGTGCAAACGCAATATTAGGCATATCAATGGCTAATTTAAAAGCAGCCGCATTATATAAGAAATTGCCTCTTTATAGATACATTGGAGAAGGTAAAACTCTACCAGTTGCAATGATGAATATAATTAATGGTGGTGCACATGCCGATAATCCACTTGATATTCAAGAATTTATGATTGTACCAAAAAGGGATACTATGAAAGAAAGAGTAAGAGTTGGTGCTGAAGTATTTCATAATTTAAAAAAGATATTAAAAGAAAATGGTATGGTTACTGCAGTTGGAGATGAAGGTGGTTTCGCACCTAATATAAAATCTAATGAAGAAGCAATTAAGTTTATAATTAATGCAATAGAAAAAGCAGGCTATAAACCAGGTGTTGATGTTTCTTTAGCCTTAGATGTTGCAGCATCAGAATTATATAAAGATGGACATTATGAAATAGAAGGTAAAGTATTAAGTACTAGTGAATTAATTGATTATTATGAATATTTAGTTAATAATTATCCAATATGTTCAATAGAAGATCCAGTTGATGAAAATGATTGGGATGGATTTAGATTAATTACAGAAAGACTTGGTAGTAAAATACAACTTGTTGGTGATGATTTATTTGTTACTAATAAAGAGTGTTTACAAAAAGGTATAGATAACAAAGCAGGTAATGCAATATTACTTAAAGTTAATCAGATTGGTACTATAACTGAAACATTAGAAACTATTGATTTAGCAAAGAAAAACGGTTATAAAACTGTAATAAGTCATAGAAGTGGAGAAACAGAAGACACAATTATTGCACATTTAGCAGTAGGACTTGATTTGGGTCAAATTAAAACAGGTTCTATGTCAAGAACAGATAGAATTTGTAAATATAATGAACTTATGAGAATTGAAGAAGAATTAAATCGTTAAAAGTGTTGAAAAATATATATTTTTATGGTAAAGTATAGCATGAAGGTGATTAAATGGAAACATTAATAATGGTTATATCAATTTTACTTATTGTGATTGTATTATTACAAAGTTCTAAAGCTGAAGGTGGATTTATTAATAGTTCAGGAAGTGAATTATTTGCTAATAGAAAAGAAAGAGGTAGTGAGTTATTTATTACTAGATTAACAGCAGTTTTAGGAGCAGCATTCTTTATAGTTGCTCTAATAATGTCACTTTAGTATTAAATTGTAAAAAAAAGACTTTTTATAAGTCTTTTTTTGTTTTATAATAGTATTATGATGGAGGTAATATGAAAGATGATATTTTAGATGTACTAAGAAAAAGTGAAAATCCATTAACTGAAATTGAAATACAAGATAAACTAAATGTAAGTTTAGATAAATTATGTGAAGAATTAAGAACTATGGAAAAATGTGGAGATGTATATGTTACTAAGAAAGGTAAATATACATTGTATGAAAATACTCATTTAAAGGTAGGAAGACTTTCAGTGAGTAAAAAGGGCTTTGGCTTTGTTCTTATGGAAGGTGAACCTGATATTCATATAAAGAAAGAAAATATGAATGGTGCGATACATAATGATTTGGTTGTATGCGAGTATATTTCTGAAGAAGAAGGAAAGATTATTAGAATTCTAGATAGGTCCTTAGATACTGTAATAGGTGAATATGCTGTTAATGAAGAAGGAAAAGGGTATATAATTGTCGATGACTCAAGAATTAAAATGTATATCATAATTGATGAAGCTCATAGAAATGGTGCGATGCCTGGTCATAAGGTAATAGTAAAACCATATGCTCAAATACATAATAATAAGTATTATGGTGAAGTAATAAAAATTCTTGGACATAAAGATGATGTTGGAATTGATATCTTATCAAAAGTTTATGAACATGATATTGAACCAAATTTTAGTGATGAAACAATTGAAGAATTAAATAATATTCCTGATGAAGTAGATGTTGATGATTTAGTTGGTAGAAAAGATTTAAGATTTGAAAAAATTATTACTATGGATGGTGATGATGCTAAGGACTTTGATGATGCTATTAGTATTTCCAAATTAGATAATGGTAATTATAAGTTGGGAGTTCATATTGCAGATGTTACGCATTATGTTAAGGAAGGTACTTCTTTATTTAAAGATGCTAAAGAAAGAGCAACAAGTGTTTATTTAGTTGATAGAGTAATACCAATGATACCTCATAAATTATCAAATGGTATTTGTTCACTTAATCCTCATGTTGATAGACTTACAATGACATGTGAGATGGAGATTAATAGTAGCGGTAAGGTTGTTAATTATGATGTTTATGAATCTGTAATTAATTCTAAACTTAGAATGACTTATAATAAAGCAAATTTATTCTTAGAAAAGAACATTGTAAGTGAAGGATATGAAGATTTTACAAATGAATTAAAATTAATGAGTGAGTTATCAGCAATCATTAGAAAAAGAAGAGATGATAGAGGTCAAGTTAATTTTGATGTTCCAGAAGTAAAAATTATTGTTGATGAAGAGTGTAAACCAATTAAGATTGGAAAAAGAGAAAGAGGAACTGGTGAAAAATTAATTGAAGACTTTATGATATGTGCAAATGAAACAGTTGCTGAATATATTACAAATATTGGGTTTCCTATGATGTATCGTATTCATGAAGTTCCAAGAGAGAAGAAAATTAAAGAATATTTTATGTTACTTAAAGGACTTGGTCATAATGTAAAATTAAATGGTAAGTTTAGTGAAATAAAGCCTTATCAAATGCAAAGAATACTTGATGATTTAAAGGATTCAAGTGATTATGAAATGTTAACCGAACTTGGTTTAAGATCAATGCAAAAAGCAATATATTCAACTACAAATGAAGGACACTTTGGTCTTGCAAGTAAGTGCTATTGTCATTTTACTAGTCCTATAAGGAGGTATCCAGATGATACTGTTCACAAGGTTTTAAAACTTATACTTCATGGTTCTGATTTAACTGGTAAAGAACTTCAAGATTTATCTAAAGAGTTAGAAAGAGAAGCAGAACACTCATCTTTAAAAGAAAGAAATGCTATTGAATGTGAAAGAGATGTTGAAGATATGAAAATGGCTGAATATATGCAAGATCATATCGGTGAGGAATTTGATGCTAAAGTTGCTGGTGTTGTACCTTCTGGAATGTTTGTTAGACTTGAAAATATGGTTGAAGGTAGAGTGCATGTTGGCTCTATGAAGGGTGATTACTATATAGTAGATGAAGTGTCACAAATGATAATTGGTAAAAAAAGTGGTAAAAAATATAGACTTGGAGATACAGTTAGAGTAAAATGTACTGATGCATCTAAGGTTGAAGGAACAATTGATTTTGAATTGATAGGAGGAAATAATGAGAAGACAGAAGAGAAGTAAAAGACCATTTATATTGTTACTATCATTAATTATAATGATATTTGGTAGTTTATATTTATTTAAAGGATTTTTCAAAAAAGATAATGGAACAAATGATAATAATGACAATGATAATAATATTGTAGAAAATGTAAAAGAAAGAAGTTTAACTTTTACACTTGCAGGTAATGTTTTACTTAATGCCGAAATGTGGTATGACACTGCGTCAGATGGACAATATAATTTTGAGTATGTATTTGAAGATATAAATAATATTATGAAAAAATCAAATGTTAATTTTTATACACAACAAGGTATTTTAGGTGGTAAAGATTTAGGCTTAACAAATTATCCTTATTTTAATACTCCATACGATACTGCTAGTGAACTAGCAAAAGTTGGATTTAATACAATTTCTCTTGCTAGTTACCATGCAAATGATAGAGGAGTACAAGGTATAACTAATGCTATTAATTTCTTAAATGAGAACAAAATTACTTATTCAGGTATAAGTTTAAATGAAGAAGACAGATTAAAAAATAGTATTATAGAGAAAAATGGTATCAAGGTTGCGCTTCTTGGATATACAATGGGTTCAACTATCGCAACAAATAATACTTATTCAGTATCTATTTATAGCGAAGAACAAGTAAAAAAGGATTATGATGCTATAAAAGATCAAGTTGATATTATTATGGTTGCAATTGATTATAGCAATAATAGAAGTTTAGAAGTTACTGAGCAAGAAAAAACTATTGCAAATTATCTTGCTAATTTAGGTGTTGATATTGTAATTGGAAATACTGGTTATTCAGTTCAACCTATTGAAAAGATTAATAATACTTTAGTGTTCTATTCACTTGGAAATATGCTTTCTGGACATTCACTAATCGATAATAAAATAAGTGCTATAGTAGATTTTAAATATACTATAAAAGAAAAAGATGGTAATGTTGAAAAGAGTTATGATGATATAAATGTATTATTAACTTATGCATATAGTTTAAATGGTGTAAATTATAAAGTTGTTCCATTTACTAAGATTCAAACTGAATTAAATGACTATAAGATTTATTATGAAAAATATAATAAATTATTAACTGAAAACAATAAAAATGTTAAACTATATCCAATAGGCGAGTAGTATGGAAATACTTAATAGAAAAGCAAAGTTTGATTATTTTATATATGATACATATGAGTGCGGTATTGTTTTAAAGGGTTCAGAAATAAAATCTATTAGAGATGGCAAAGCTAACTTGAAAGATAGTTATGCAATTATTAAAAATGATGAATTATTTATACTTAATATGCATATTTCAAAGTATGAAAATAGTAGTATATTTAATCATGATGAAACAAGAACTAGAAAACTTCTTGCAAACAAAAAAGAAATATATAAAATGAGAGATAAGATTAATATTGAAGGATATACGCTAATACCTTTAAAACTTTATTTCAATAGAGGACTTGCTAAAATTACTATTGGAGTATGTAGGGGTAAGAAAAACTACGATAAAAAAGAAACAATAAAAGAAAGAGATATAGATAAATATAATAAAAAGACTATGAAATATTAGTCTTTTTTGCTATAATTAAAGCATGGGGCTGTTTAATGGTTTTGACAGAAATGTTATTGATATGAATTGCAAGTCGTAAGGCATGCGTCAAATCCAAAAAAAAAAATATCTGGAAACAGAAATCAATTAGCTTTCGCTTAATTTAAAGAAGGCAGTCTACTATTTGTTTTTCTTGTGACGAATAACTAGGCTTTATAAAGCAAGATATATTATTTAATTGATTGTGTTAGATAATGAATTTTAAGCAATCTAGCTAAAAATTTATTTGTTTATTTTATGTTTTTAGTGAAGTTAAAAATAAACTAAACTTGTAGAAGTTTATATACAAGCATTTTTGGACAGGAGTTCAAATCTCCTCAGCTCCACCAAATTTAATAAAAAGTTGATTTCGATTTTATGTAATAAATTACAAATATAAAAGTTATTTTTTTTGTTGTTCAAGAAATAAAATGAAATTTTTTAAATGAATTAATAAACTAATTTTATGACCATGCCCCCTTAAATACACTCTTATGTAATTTCAAAAGTAAAGTCCAAAAGATCAAAAAAGGAAGTGGGGTTTTAAATGTAAAATTCAGTAAAATGTAGCAAATAACACCTTGCTTCATTATATAATAGAGGAGTTTTATGATATAATATATTATATTATAATAAAGGAGATATTTTATGAAGAAGAAAACACTTTACATTATTATGTGTATCTGCATATTAGATATTTTATTGTTAAGTACTTGTTTAATAATGTTAAATCATGGATCACATAAAAAAGATGCTGAAATTAGTAAAATGGATAAAAAAATGGCTTCTGAATACATAGATAAATTACTTAGTATTAATTATTTTGTATGGCATTCTAACTCGTTAAATGAAATTAAAGAGTATGGATTTTCAGATGAAGTTAAATTGCGTTTAGCCATAGAATTTACTGAAAATAATGAAGAAATATACACATGTGAAGATGCATTTCCATATGATACTTTTATGACTTATGATTATAGACCAAGTGAAAGCAGTATGTTTTCGTGTCGGCATAATGATTATAAACGTTGGAGTTATAAATATGATGATGTTTTAGCAAGTTATAGAAAATTATTTGGTTCTATTGGTAATCCAAAAAAAGGTTTTACACCATTTTATGATTATTCTCAAAAGTTAAATGTTTATATTCAATTAGAACCAAATTTTGGTAGCGGTGTTATTGTTAAAACCTATAATAAATATGAAATTAATTCTATTGAAACAAAAAATGGTATGACTATGGTGGATATAACATATTTAAGTTATGATGTATATTCTTGTTTTGGTAACGAAGAGTGTGAAGAAGGACAACATTGGCAAAATTTTGCTTATAATACAAGTTATGGAATAAAAAAGGATGCTTTTGGCGTTAAATTTGAAATAGACAAATTAGAAGAAATATTTAATAGTGAAAGGAATAAATTGCCGCACCTTTTATTCACTTTTATTAACGAGGATGGTACTTATTATTTAATTGATGTTAAATAGTCTTATGATTTGTTTTTATGGTCAATGTGTTTTATAGGTTCTTTGTCAAATAGTGGGTGAGACTAAAAATCTTGATAATGAAATTTGATAAAGCTGGTGCTCAAAATGCACTGGTTTTTTCACATGTAATAAATTTTTACATATCATGATTCTGGCTTTGAATAAAAATAGAAATTACGACTTTACAAAATATTTACTTATTTATAATTTTGTTGTATTATATTTATATAGTATAGATAGGAGTTGGAAATATGGCGACTGTACAAAGTTTATATGAAGAATTATCAAAACAATATTCGGGTGTTACGATTGAACAAATCGGTGATTCTTATAAAATAAATAGTAGTAATGATTTTTTTACTTTGTATGTGCCTGAGAATTTTTCTAGCTCAACAGAAGCATATGCATTTTATCAAGGCACTGGCGGTAGCAGTGGAGTTGCTGAAAAAGATATTGCAAAAGTCATAGAAAATTCTATTAAAGAAGAGAACTCCGATAAAATAGTATGTATTACAAGCTGTTCGGATGAAACAAATTTACCAAATGTTTTAAATATTGTAAGTGGCGGACAAGGATTTAGTAATTACTATAACATAGGATGGAGTGGTGGTACTTCTACGGCATTAAATAGCACAATTAAATATGTTGTGTCCAATCCAAATGCCTCACCTCAAACTGCTGTATTGCTTGAGAGTGCATACAATGGTGGAGATTTGCAAAACTTATCAAGTGAAAATTTAAATGCTCTAAAAAATAATGGTACAACTATTATCGTGATGGAGGATTCTAATATTCCTGGCTACAGTACTAATGAAAACTTTTTAAAACTTGCTCAAAATACAAATGTTGTAATTGTTGAAAACACTGATAGATATACGCAAGGCGAGGGACACCCTGCAGTTGCACTAGACGCCTTTAATGAGAATTTAATTGGTTTATTAGCAGGCGATACAAATAGTCTTAATCAGGCAAGGGATCACTATAAATATAAGATGTTAAATCCACAAACTGGTCAATTTGAATATGTTGATGCAGAAACAGGTATTAAGGCAATGACTTCAAATGCTATTTCTGCTAATGTTGGAATTAAATTTGACCCTGATCATTTAGAAGATGCAATTTCTCTTACGAAGAAAGCAGCATCAGATGTAAGCAATACACCATCATCAATTAGCCAAGCAATTACATTAGCAGGGGCAGTTCAAGTGGACTTATCAGATTGGATAGCGGCGACATCTGGTGCGCTAGTACAAATAACGGCTGTTTCTGAAATACCACAAAAATTAGGTGAAATTTTGAATGAGTTGTTACCACTTGATGGTTTATTAAGTGATTACATTGACAAATACGGAACTAATGCTGAAATGATTCCACAATATATAAGTGAAGCTTTGGCGTCAGGTAAGCTGACAAAAGAGTATATTCCATCTTTTATGGGTAAAATGGTAGAGAATGGTATCCTTACGGGTTCTAATATGAAAAGTGTCATTCCTAATATGGTTGTAAATGGGACTTTGGATGCAACAACACTTCTAAATGTTGCATCCGAATGCCAAGAATTACTTGCAAAGCAGGGTGTTAATACAAGTGGATCAACAAACTTCTCTTCAACAGGATATTATAGAAATTTACAATTGACCAGTAGGCCAGTTGAAAATATACAACAAACACTTATTGACATGTTAATTGCAAACGGTACTGATTCAAATCAAGCACAACAGTTTGCAAATAAATTTATTGATGATTATAATACTGCTCTTGGGCAAAAGCTAGTTGACGAAAATTTAATGTATTCTGGTGATGGTGTTGCAAAAGCGGCTTTTGCAGCAATAGGTTTATTTACCTCTTTCGGTTACATGCTAGATTATAGTAATGCTTCTTTTGAATCAAATGGTAAAAATGGATTAATGTTAGGTACTGATGGTAGATATGTTTCTTCTTTGGATTGTAACAATTCCTTTGATTTCCTTGCGAGATGTGCCGGCATGAATGCTTCTGGTTATAATGCTGCTAATAAGGAAATGTATGCAGTAACTATAAAAGAAATTGTTGAGTCTGGACATGACGGAAAATCATATTGGCATGATGAAATGGTTAAAGATGGTAGAATTCAGGAATGTTTAAACGAAGATGGAACGTTTAATAGTGGATTTAAAGAAGGTAATGCGGGAGACATAATAGTATGTGAGAATGGTGCACATATGTTAACAATTGTTTCTAAGGATGCAAATGGTTATTATGTTGCAGAAGAAACATCAAGCACTACAAGAGGTCAAGGCTTTAGAATTCATTATTACAATTATGATGATATACGTAAATTAGGAGGAACAAATGGATATAGTCCTTCTGAAGCATATGTAGTACATATGGATAATTTTTATGGTAACCAAACAAAAGTAAACAAAGAGAATGAATTTATCACTTACGGTTATGATGCTAATGGAAATATTATAGAAATTAAGGAAGGTATTACATATGGTGATGATTCACAAGCCTATGGGCATTGTAATAATTATATACCTCCAGAAGTTATTGCTAGTGGATTAGGTTTAAGTAAGGCTACTGAAGAATTATTAAAAGGTGAATATAACTATAGGAACGAAAATAAAAATGTTGGTGAATATAATGTTTCCGAATCAATTATGAAAAAAATTGAAGAAATAGAAATGCTAAAGAAAAACAAAACGACTATACCTAATACTAAAAATCCTATTGAAATGATTGTTCCTGAATATGGTAGAGAGATAAAAAGATGGATGTATGCTTCAGCAGTAACTTCTACAAATTCTGATCAATATAGATTTCTACATAGTGGAAATGTATATGAAGATGTAGACGGATTTTGTAAATATAAAGATTCAAATGGACAGGAGTATTATTGTGTTGCATTAGGTACATATTACTGTGGGGGTAAGGTTGGTGAGAAGTTTAAAATAGATTTGAAAAATGAAGACGGAACAATAAGTACAATATATGTAGTAACAGCGGATGTAAAATCCGATAAACATACGGATCCAAATCATCAATTTACATATGGAAGTGCGGGTCAGGAAAATGGAAATATTTTAGAGTTTGTAGTTGGAGATTCATTTACAAAGTTACAACCCGATGCTGCATTTACTGGTGATTGCAGCAATGCTAAAGGTTTGTCCGGAAAAATTGAAAGTATCTATTACATAGGAAGTTTAAACAATAGTTCAAGTTCCGGTGGAGGATCAAGTTCCGGCGGAGGTCCAAGTTCCGGTGGAGGATCAAGTTCCAGTGGAGGTTCAAGTTCCGGCGGAGGATCAAGCTCCGGTGGAGGATCAAGTTCCGGTGGAGGTTCAAGTTCCGGTGGAGGTTCAAGTTCCGGCGGAGGTTCAAGTTCCGGTGGAGGTTCAAGTTCCGGTGGAGGTTCAAGTTCCGGCGGAGGTTCAAGTTCCGGTGGAGGTTCAAGTTCCGGTGGAGGTTCAAGTTCCGGTGGAGGATCAAGTTCCGGTGGAGGTTCAAGTTCCGGTGGAGGTTCAAGTTCCGGCGGAGGATCAAGTTCCGGTGGAGGTTCAAGTTCCGGTGGAGGATCAAGTTCCGGTGGAGGTTCAAGTTCCGGTGGAGGATCAAGTTCCGGAGGAGGTTCAAGTTCCGGCGGAGGTTCAAGTTCCGGTGGAGGATCAAGTTCCGGTGAAGGATCAAGTTCCGGCGGAGGATCAAGTTCCGGAGGAGGTTCAAGTGGTGGATCATTTAATCCCTCAAAACCAAGTACACCATCAAATGGTTCGAATTCATCTATTAAGAAACCAACGGGAGATTCGGATATTGCTTGGGACATCCCAATAATAGATGATTCGGATAATGCGAATACTCCAAGTACACCTGATGAACCAATTATTGAGCCAATACCTATCACACCATCAGAACCTGATAATGATATTACGAATAGTGTTAATAACAATGACACTACTTCATCAAGTGGTGGTGCGAGTGCTATAGGTATTGCGTTAGGTGCTGCAGCTGTTACTGGTGCAGCAATCGCAGGAAAGAAACTTTACGATAAATATCAGGATAAAGATGTAGACAAGGATGTTGAAGATAAATATTTTGAAGATTATGATATGTCTAAAGCAAAATTCACGGTAGAAAAAAATGATGAAAATGAAAAAGATAAAGAATATCACAATGACAGTAGTGATGTTGATAATTCAAAATCTGAAGTTAATCCATATTATACATAGAAAGGAGAGATTATATGGCAAGATCATCAGCGGCTATAGCAGCTGAATTAGCTGCTACTAGAGAAAAATTAAAAAAAGTTGAACAAGAAATAGAAAAATGCAATCAATTAATTGCAAAATTATCCGAAATAAGTAATGATGTTTCAAGTTGCACATCTAATCTTTCTTTGGCTATAAATTCTTTGACTTTAGGGTTGACAGATAATGGTGTTCCAATCGGAGGAGAACAAATTGAGGAAAGAGTAAATGAATTGAATAAATTTAATACAATAACTCAATCTGCAATTGCTAGAGTACAAAAAAGATTAGAAGTACTTCAAGAAGAGGCAACTCAATTACGTAATAGAATAGCAGCATTAGAGATAGAACTTGCAGAAGCATTGGCGGAAGAAGCAGCGGCTGCTGCGGCTGCTGCCGCTGCACAATCGGGCGGTGGATACGATGGTAAACCTGATGCCCAATTTACTGCTGCAAATAATAGTATTGTCGCATGCTTCAAAAAGGGAGTAAAAGTATTTACTAATAATGGTTATGTAGATATTGATAATATAAAAGTAAATGATTTAGTAATGTCTTATAACTTTGTAACAAGCCAAAATGAATATTCTAAAGTTATAAAAATTTTTGAACATAAAGATATAAATGATGATTTATATACTATTATATCTGGTTCAATAGTAATTGAAGCAACTAGTATGCATCCTATCTGTATAAGTTTAAATAATAAATTAGAATTTATTGAAGCAAAAGATTTAAAAATTGGAAATAAATTAGTTGATTATGAAGGTAATATTTATAAAATTACTTCAATATCATGTGAAAGAGTAACTGATACTTTCTATAATATTGAAGTTGAAAATAATCATAATTATTATGTAACTGAGAATAATATTTTGGTTCATAATAAACGTTAATGTATATTTTGTAATATTTCATACATCCTATTACTAGGAGGATTGTATGAAGGAATATTTAAATGTTTTGGACGAATTAAATAAGGGAGCATGTATGGGAGTTGATTCCATTAATTATGTGCTTCCTTATATTAATGATAAAAAGTTATTAAAAATATTAAAAAGGGAATTAGATGAGTATAATTCAATAATAAAAAATATATCAAAAATATATTCTAAGTTTAGTGATAAAGAACCACATGAAACAAGCACAATTACAAAAATTATGACTTGGTATGGAATTAAGATAAGAGTGTCATCTAGTAATAATACTTCTAAGATAGCAGAATTATTTATGCAAGGAAATAATATGGGTATAATTGAGGGTACTAGACTTTTAAATAATAAAAAAATGCCTAAGAAAATAAAATGTTTGGTTACTAAATATGTTGATATATGTGAAAATACTTTAAATGAACTTAAGAAATATTTATAAAAAGGTGATAAGTTAATCACTTTTTTATTTGCCAAAAATTGATCATAATTAAAAAGAAAAAATTATTTATTAAATAACAAAGTAAGTATGTTAATCTATTAATTACTTGCACTACAAATTTACTCATAGTTAAAGAAATGCTATGAAATTGAATTCTTTTTTGATATACTTAAAATATAATATGTTTTTCAATTTTTAATAAAGGAGTGATACCATGAAAAAAAATAATAATTATATTTTAGGACTTGATTTAGGTGTTGCTAGTGTTGGTTTTGGTATTATTGAAAAAGATACTTATAACGTTATTAAATATGGTGTAAGACTTTTTGATGAGCGTGATGCTAAAGAAAATTTAACTAGAAGAACACTTAGAGGAGCCAGAAGATTAAAATCAAGAAGAGTTAATAGAATTAATGCTATAAAGCATTTGCTTGTTAATAATGGTATAGTAGATGAATCGTATCTTGGAAATGATTATCCTAAATTAAATAATATTTATGAAATTAGGGTAAAAGGATTACATAATAAATTAAATAATGATGAACTAGCTAATGTTTTAATAAATATCGCAAAAAGAAGAGGGTCTTCTCTCAAAGTTGCAATTGATGAAAATGATACTGATGCTAAAAAAACAGGTTCATATCTTTCAAATAATTCTAGAGAATTACTTGAAAAAAAACAATTTATATGTGAACATCAACTTGAAAAAATTAAAACAGGTACTAAACTTAGAGATAGTGATAATATTTATAAAACAGAAGATTATATTAAGGAAGTTAAACAAATACTATCTAATCAAGGATTAGATGAAGATATTAATAAAAAAATTATTGAAATTATATCTAGAAGAAGAGATTTTTCAGAGGGACCTGGATCAGAAAAATTTCCGACAAAATATGGTTCTTATAGATACAATTTTATTGATGGAAAATATGTGCTAGAACATGTTAATTTAATTGATATAATGAGGGGAAAATGTTCTGTTTTTAAAGATGAACCTAGAATTGCGAAAAATACTTATACAGCATGTTTATTTAATTTATTAAATGATTTAAATAATATCAAAATTAATAATGAAACATATATAACTACAAATCAAAAAAAGGAAATTATTGATGAATATATTAATAAAAAGGGTGGAATTACGGTAAATCAATTATTAAAGTATTTGAAAGTAGATTTAGATCATTTAACAGGATTTAGAATTGATAAAAATAGTAAACCTTTAATTACTACATTTGATGCATATAAAAAAGTATTACCACATGTATCATCAGTTATTACAGATAATAAAGAATTATTTGATGATGTAATTGAAATATTAACTAAAACATTAGTTGTTGAGAAAAGAAAAGAAGAATTAAATGACCTATTTAAAACATATAATGTTATCGTTGATGATGAATCTATAAATTATTTATGTAATTTGACTAGAATCAATGGTTATCATTCCTTAAGCAAAAAGGCAATGAATATTATTATACCTGAACTTATTGAAACAAATAAAAATCAAATGCAAATAATTACTGAAAATAATTTAGGTAAAGACAATAAACAAAATATTGGTAATAAAATTTTATTTAATAATGAATACATTTTGTCGCCAGTTACTAAAAGAGTTCATAATGAAACCATTAAAATATTAAATGAACTAAGAAAAGAATATGGAGAATTTGATAGTATTGTAATAGAAACAACACGTGCTAAAAATAAACTAGATGAAAAAAAACAATTTGAAAATACACAAAAATATTTTGAGGAGCAAAAAAAGAAAGTAGAAGAATTATTGTTAGAAATGGATAAGGATCCAACTAAGTATAATAGTCAAACAAAGTTAAAATTACGTTTATATAAAGAGCAAGAATGTAAAACAATTTATGCTGGATTACCTATTGACCTTGAAACTTTATTGAATGATGAATCTGCATATCAAATAGAACACATTATTCCTTATGCAGTCTCATTTGATAATAGTATTAACAATAAAGCCTTAGCAAGTGCAAAAGAAAATTATGATAAACGTAAAAGAAGTCCATGGGGATATTTTAGTTCTGGGAAAGTACAAGAATGTAATGGACCTATTACTACATGGAGCGAATTTGAGACAATAGTTCTTAATAATAATAATTTTAGCAAAAAGAAGAAAATGAATTTACTTAATCAAGAAGATATATCTAAATATGTAAATATGAAAGATTATATTTCTAGGAACTTAAATGATACAAGTTATGCTATACGTTCTATTATGAATACCTTAAAAGATTATTATAAAGCAAATGGAATTGATACAAAAATATTTACTGTAAAGGGTAAATTTACATCTGATTTTAGAAATAAGGTTGGATTAAGAAAAGATAGAGATTATTACATACATCATGCAATAGATGCATTAATTATTGCTGGATCTAAGAACCAAAAAATATTTAATAAAGCATATCAATTAGAAACCTTAGATGATATTACTTATAATAAAAATACTGGAGAAGTTATAGATTTTAATGATTCTCCTCTTGAAGACAAGACTTTTATTCAATTTGTTGCTAAATTGAAAGATATAAAATGTTTACCTGAATATTTTTCATACAAGGTAGATAAAAAAACCAATAGGCAATTTGCAGATCGAACAATATATTCGACTAGGAAATATGAAGATGGAGAGTATGTAATTGGAAAATATAAAGATATTTATGGAAGTGAAGGTGAATCCCTAAAAAAATTGTTTGATACAGGAAATTCTAATAAATTGTTGATATATAGAAATGATATTAAAACATATAATATATTAAAAGATATATATGAATTCTATAAAAGTGAAAAAAACCCTTTTGCAAAATATAAAGAGGAACATGGGCCAATCAGAAAGTATTCTAAAAATGGAAATGGTCCTGAAATTAATCAGATAAAATATATAGATAAACAACTAGGTAATTGTATAGATATTTCTTCAAATTATTCTTTGGCAAATAGTACAAAAAGAGTTATTTTAGATTCTATAAAACCATACAGAATAGATATTTATAAATCAAATGATGGAATATATAAAATGGTAACTGTTTTTAGAAATAGTATTAGAGAAAAGGAAGATGGTACTAATTATATTTATAATTATGATGAATTAAAAAATAGAAAGAATATTCAAGAAAATGATAAATTTATGTTTTCCTTAAACAAAAATGATTTTATAGAAATAGTAAAAAAAGAAAGTAATTTTGTTGGAATATACACTGGTTTAAAAAACGAAAAAGAAAACTTGCTCGAATTTAAAAATATAGAACAGGCTACAAATAAGCGTATTACTTTTAGTATTAATAAATCTATCTTAAAAATGATAAAATACAATGTGAGCCCTACTGGAAAAAGGTCAAAAGTTTTAAAAGAAGACTTGAAATTAGAATGGAAATAGTGTAAAATGTAATTGTGTCTTAGAGGGGCACACAGTATAGCAAAGGTTTAGAAGACCTACTAAAACAAGGGAATTATTCCCGAATTCGAGAGTTTTAATTAACTCTCTTTTTTATTTTTATGGGATGGAGAATAATATATATAGAGCAAGCAGATAGTATGAAGTTGTATCTTGATAATGTAAAAGTAACAAATGATTATGGAGAAGTGACTATTCCGTTATCTGATATACATACTATTGTTGTTGATAATCAATTAGTTACATTAACTGTACCTTTAATTAATAAATGTAGTGAATATAATGTTAATCTGATTTTTTGTTCGTTGGAACATATGCCACAATCTTTTATAAGTCCATTGAATGGAAATTATAAAACGCCTGCTATTTTAAAAAAACAAATGGCATGGAGTGATAATTTTAAAGATGTTATATGGAAGAAAATTGTAATAAATAAAATAGAAAATCAAAATGCACTATTAAAAAAACTTGACAAGGACTTTGAAGTTATAGAAAGACTATCAGAATTTTGTGAGGAAGTTGAAGAAGGAGATCCAACAAATAGAGAAGGTCTTGCTGCAAAAATGTATTTTAGAGAGCTTTTTGGACCGGAATTTAAAAGATTTGATTACGATATAATTAATGCAGGCTTAAATTATGGATATGCAATTTTAAGATCTCAAATATCAAAAACAATTGTTGCTAAAGGATTAAATCCAAATATAGGTATACATCATATTGGATATGATAACTTCTTTAATTTAAGTGATGATATTATTGAAGTTTTTAGACCAATTATAGATGAATATGTTTATAAAATGATGAAACACTCTGTTGTTTTTACAAAAAATGATAGAATGGGCCTTATAAAACATACTTCTTGTGATGTGTACATTAATGGCACAAGACAAACATTATTTAATGCAATAGAAATTTTTGTTGAAAAAATAATGTGGTTTTTTGAAACTGGTGATGTTGATGCATATTTGCCAATTAGGTTAATATATGAGTTATAGATTTATGAGAATGATAGTAATGTTTGATTTGCCCGTTAGGACAAAAAGAGAAAGGGAAATATATAGAAAATTTAGAAAATTTTTAATTAAAAGAGGCTTTTTCTCTCTTCAATATTCTGTTTATAGTAAAATTTTTGCCAATCGTGATGCTGCACAAATTGAAAAAGTTGCTATTAAAAAAGTAGTTCCTGAAAAAGGAAATATTAGAATTATGATAGTAACTGAAAAACAATATGCCAACATTGAAATTATTATTGGAGGAAAAAGTAATCAAGAACAAGTGGTGACAGAGGAGGTGTTATTAATTTTATGATGAAAAAGATATCTATAAAAAATTTAAATGATAAAATAGATATTATAGTAAATAATGCGAAATATGTTTGCGGTAATGATTATGAAGCAAAAGATAAAATTAAGAAGGTACTAATAAATACTTTTAATAGAGTTTCTGCAAGTGAATATGGTGAAAATAATAATAAGACGGAATTATTAATAGATGATGAACCTATTTCGTTAAATGATTATATGTTTTTTTATATTGATACAAATTTTGATTTAAATCAAGATATTAAGCTTGGAACAAAAAGTATATCTTTGGAATACATTAATAGTTTATTTGATAATATAGAATATTCAGACGAATATCAAACGATAAATAATTTGTTAATAGATTTTTTAGAAAACATTATTGAAGAGACTGATAATTTGATTAAGCCTAATATTGAATGTATTTTAACAAAAAAACTTTTAATAAAGATGATAGAATTAAAAATTTTATATAACGATTACATAGTAAGCAACTATGATTTAACTTTAGAGGAAAAAATATTGTTACAATTAAGAATGATAAAACAAATATCTTTAAAAACAACAAAAAAAATTTTACTTCTGGTAGATTGTCCAATTATTTCAAAAACAATAAAAAACACAATCGAAAATTTAAATGTAATGTCTATTGTTTTGTTTGAAAAAATAGCAAGAGAATATGTTCCTGATCTGTTGATATTGGATGATATTAGAATTGATACATTAGATGAAAATGCCATTTTTGAACTATGTAATAGTAATAAAAATGCATATTTAAATATCACTACAATGAAAGAAAAGTTAATGGAAGACTATTTGTTTACAAGATTCATATAATATAATTATTTACATTTATTTCAAATTTTTATATAATTAATTTGAGGTTTTAGTACCCTCTAAATTTTTGCTATACTGAAACGTCGAAAAATTTTAGGTGGTGTATATGATAGTTTTAGTACCCTCTAAATTTTTGCTATACTGAAACTAAGCATACCTCTATTGATGAAATTTTCCCGTTTTAGTACCCTCTAAATTTTTGCTATACTGAAACCTCCTTTCTTATATTTATTAACCAACATTGGTTTTAGTACCCTCTAAATTTTTGCTATACTGAAACTAATAACAGCTTCCATACCAACTTTAACAGGTTTTAGTACCCTCTAAATTTTTGCTATACTGAAACCTAGTAAATGGAACTGATAAAACTGCTGATGTTTTAGTACCCTCTAAATTTTTGCTATACTGAAACTCTATATAATAAGTGGAATCTTATCAATCGGTTTTAGTACCTTCTAAATTTTTGCTATACTGAAACATAATAATAAAAATACTATTATTTATGCGCGTTTTAGTACCTTCTAAACTTTTGCTATACTGAAACAGAGCATATTTATACATTTGTTAGTGATACAATTTTTATAGAATTGGATGAAAAAAGTAAAAAAATATAATTACTATAAAATGTGAAGAAAATACTATATGGAAACATTCTTAATACTAATTTTGGGTATTTTGGTGCGAACTATGTGAATTTATAGAAAATAAGAAGTAATTATAAAAAAATATAACTAATTTTTATAAAAAGGTGATAAGTTAATCACTTTTTAATTTGTTTATGTTAAAATGTATTTGGGTGATATAAATGACAGATATAGAAATAGCAAGAAATACAAAATTATATGATATTAAGAAAATCGCAAAGAACTTGGGTATTGATAATGAATATTTAGAAACATATGGGAAGTACAAGGCTAAGATAGATAATAGTATTTTTAATAGTGGTATAAATAAAAATGGTAAATTAATATTAGTAACTGCAATAAATCCTACTCCGTTAGGTGAAGGTAAGACTACTATGTCAATTGCAATTGCTGATGGATTAAGAAAAATTGGGAAAAATTCTATTTTAGCGCTTCGTGAACCTTCTTTAGGACCTGTATTTGGTATAAAAGGAGGAGCAACTGGAGGAGGTAAGGTTCAAATCGCACCTATGGAAGATATTAATCTTCATTTTACTGGTGATATTCATGCTCTAACTTCTGCAAATAATTTGTTATCAGCGCTTATAGATAATCATATTTATTTTGGTAATGAACTTGGTTTTGATAAAGTAGTATGGAAAAGATGTCTTGATTTAAATGATAGACAGTTAAGAAGTGTCGAAACTGGTTTATCAAAAGAAAAGAATATTGTTCCAAGACATGATCATTTTGACATAACAGTAGCGTCTGAAATGATGGCTATTTTATGTTTGTCAAAGGATATAAATGACTTAAAAAGAAGAATATCTAATATAATTGTTGGTTATACTAAAGATGATAAACCAATATATTGTAAAGATTTAAAAGCAGAAGGAAGTTTAACTGTCCTATTAAAGGATGCGATTAAACCAAATCTAGTTCAAACTCTTGAACATACTCCTGCAATTGTTCATGGAGGACCTTTTGCTAATATAGCGCATGGTTGTAATAGCGTGATAGCAACTAATCTTGCGATGCGTTTATCTGATTATGTTGTGACTGAAGCGGGTTTTGGAGCGGATTTAGGCGCCGAAAAATTTCTTGATATTAAATGTAGAGGTGTAAAGCATCCTGATGCGGTTGTCTTAGTAGCGACTCTAAAAGCATTAAAATATCATGGTGGTGCGAAGATTGAAGATTGTAAGTCTGAAGATATAGCGTCTCTTGATAAAGGAATTGATAATTTATATAAACATGTGGATAACTTAAGAAATAAGTTTGGTTTAAATGTAATTGTTGCAATTAATAAGTACAATGAAGATACTAAGATTGAAATTAATTATTTAAAAAATAAGTTAGAAGAAAAAGGTATTGAACTTAGTTTGGTAGAAGGCTATAAAAAGGGTGGAAAGGGTGCTATAGATATTGCTAATAAGTTAGTTGATATTGTAGAAAATACGTGTAAATTTAAATTTGTTTATGATTTAGATGATAGTATTTACAACAAGGTTAATAAGGTATGTAAGGAAATATATGGTGCTAGTAATGTAATATTTAGTGATAGTGCAAAAGAAAGTATTAAGAGAATTGAAAAATTGAAATTAGATAAAGTACCTGTATGTATTGCTAAAACTCAGTATTCATTGTCTGATAATCCTAAGAATTTACTATGTGATGATAGTTATGATATTACAATTAGAGATGTTGAATTAAAGAATGGTGCTGGTTTTGTAGTATGTAAGGCAGGAACTATTATGACTATGCCAGGACTTCCTAAGGTTCCCGCTGCTAATTCAATTGATATTGATGAAAATAATAATATAGTTGGTATATTTTAAGGAGATATAATGTTAGAAGAAAAGTATATAGATTTATTGTTAAATAAGTGTCTTTCTTTTAAGAAGAGTAAGTCATTATTTATAAATTATAATGAACTAACATATGATTTTGCTGTTAAGTTAAAAGATTATGCTAATAAGAACGGTATTAATGATGTTTATTTATGTTGTGATAATAGTTATAAGAAAAGAGATGCACTAAAAACTATTTCTAAAGATGATATAAAGAATAATAGTCTTTTTGATAATAGTATTTGGGATGAGTATGCTAAGAAAAATGCTAGTTTTTTACTTATTGATTCTGAGATACCTCATTTAATGGATGGTATTAGTGAGGATTTAATTGTTGAGGCAATGAGGGTTTCTAGGACTACTAAACCAATTTATAAAGAGAAGCAAATGAGAAATGATATACCTTGGTGTATTTGTGCATATCCTAATAAGTTATGGGCTTGTGATTTGTTTCGTGATATGGATGAAGATGAGGCTTTTAAAAAATTATTTGGTTTAATTTGTGATATATGTATGGTTAATGATAATACATCTACAATTGAGAATTGGAATGAGTTTTTTAGATTTCAAATTGAAACTACTAATAAACTTAATAATATGCATATTCATAAGTTACATTATAGAAATAGTTTGGGTACTAATTTAACTATTGAGTTAAATGATAGTGCTTTATGGACTTCGTGTGCTAATGATAAAGATATGATTGCTAATATGCCATCTTATGAAATTTTTACTACTCCTGATTATCGTAAAACAAATGGTATTGTGTATTCTTCTAAGCCATTAATTTATAATGGCACGATTATTGATAAGTTTTATTTAGAGTTTAAAGATGGTAAATGTATTAATTCTTGTGCTTTGGTTGGTGATATGGTACTTAAAAATATAATTAATACTGATAGTTATTCTAGTTATTTAGGAGAGGTTGCTTTGGTTAATTATAATTCCCCTATATCTAATACTAAACTTGTATTTAATACAACTCTATTTGATGAGAATGCTTCTTGTCATCTAGCGCTTGGTAATGGTTTTTCTGAATGTATTAAGAATGGTAATAGTATGAGTAATGATGAGTTAAAAGAACAAGGTGTTAATTTATCTGATGCGCATGTTGATTTTATGATTGGGACTTCAGATTTAAGTATTGTTGCTGATACTGATAGTGGTAGTGTTTTAATATTTAAAGATGGTAATTTTTGTATTTAATTCCTAAATTTGAACTAATTTATTTAGTTCTTTTTTTCTTTTATGTAGTCGTGGGCTTAAGTAGTTTATAATTTATATTTATAAATTTATATATTAAAAATTATAAGTTTATGTTTATTTGTAGTGAATAAGTAGTTTTTATTCATTACTTTTTTTATTAAATTATTATCAAACAAATGTATGAATTTGACTTGACTATAGAATATATTGTTGCTATAATAAGCATGAATTTGAGCATATTATAAATAAGGAGGTGCCTATGTTTAATTTAGTATCAAAATACAAACCAAGTGGAGACCAACCTTTAGCAATAAAAAAGTTAGTTGATGGTATTAATAATGGTGTTAAAGACCAAGTTTTATTGGGAGCAACAGGTACTGGTAAGACATTTACTATTGCTAATGTTATTAAAGAAGTAAATAAACCTACTTTGGTTCTTGCGCATAATAAAACACTTGCTGGACAGTTATATTCTGAATTAAAGGAATTGTTCCCTGATAATAGAGTTGAGTACTTTGTATCTTATTATGATGTTAGCACTTTTCCTATATTATCTAGTGTTATTTAGTGTTGATAAATCCACAAAAATAGGACTAAATAAAACGAAATGGACTAGATAATACTGAATGTTAAAATAAAATTTGTGACTTTCATTCGTCCCGATTCGTCCCCAATAATAATTGCACAATTAACTTAATATTATTATATTGATATAATATAAATAACAAATGGGAGTGTGATTATTATGAGAAAGAAAAAAATTAAACTACCGATTTATAATGATGAAATAAAAATAGTATTAAATGCTTTAAATGAATTTAGAAATAAAATATTAGAACAGGGAAGATACACAGAACCTGTTGATGAACTTATATTAAAATTAAATAAATAAACATATTTGAACTGATTAGAAATAGTCAGTTCTTTTTTTGTACCCATACATAGCCATTCTATTTAATTGTAGAGTGGCTAAATTAAAAAGAAAGGAGGAGAATATATGCAAGAAAGTAGGTGCAAGGTAATTGCTATTACAAATCAAAAAGGTGGAGTTGGTAAAACAACAACAACTTTTAATCTGGGAGTAGCATTAGCAAAGCAAGGTAAAAAAGTTTTAATTGTAGATGTTGATCCACAGAGTAACCTAACGACTTATGCAGGTTGGTATAATGAAGAAGATTTAAGATATACTTTATCTGATTTAATGGAACAATCAATGAATGATGAAGAAATTAAAACAAAAGAAAGTATATTACACCACAAAGAAAATATAGATTTAATTCCATCTAGTTTAAATCTATCAGCATTAGAAAATGCACTAGCCTATGCAATGAGTAGAGAATATACTTTAAGGAATTGCTTATCTGTTGTTAAAAACGATTATGACTATATTTTATTAGATTGTCAGCCTAGTTTAGGTATGCTAACTATAAATGCTCTTGCAAGTGCAGATAGTGTTCTAATTCCAGTCCAAAGTGAATACTTCGCTTTAAGAGGAATGACCGATTTATTTAAAATAATAAATAAGGTAAGAAGACAAATAAATCCGACACTAAAAATAGATGGAGCATTTTTAACATTAGTAGATAAAAGAACTAATCTATCAAGAGAAATAGCAAAACAGATAAACGATAACTATGGGAGTATATTAAAACTATATGACACTAAAATACCTCGTGCTGTTAAGACTGCCGAATCCACTTCATCAGGAGGAAGTATTTTTTCTTATGATAAAAGTGGAGTTGTAGCAGAAGCATATTCTTCGTTGTCAAAGGAGGTGCTTGATGATGGCAAAAGATTTATCAAAAATGCCACTACCAAAGTTAGATGACCTTTTTACAACAGAAGAAGAACGAGAAAATGCTAATTTAGAGAAGATTATTGATATTAAGATAAGTGATATTGATGATTTTCCAAATCACCCATTTAAGGTTATTGATGATGAAAAAATGGAGAAAATGAAAAATAGTATTATTGATAATAAAGTAATAATACCTGCATTAGTCAGACCAAAAGCAAATGGGAGATATGAAATGATTTCTGGACACCGAAGAAAAAGAGCGAGTGAATTAGCAAATAAAGAAACACTACCTTGTGTTGTAAGAAAACTTACAGATGATGAAGCAGTTATCATAATGGTAGATAGCAATATTCAAAGAGAAGAAATATTACCAAGCGAGAAAGCCTTTGCTTATAAAATGAAATTTGAAGCATTAAGGAATAAAGGTAAAAGAAATGATTTAACTTCGTCGCAAGTTGCGACAAGGTTAGATACAGCAA
Organism: uncultured Bacilli bacterium; assembly: GCA_934130375.1. Lineage (GTDB taxonomy): Bacteria > Bacillota_I > Bacilli_A > RF39 > UBA660 > CAG-1193. Next base: position 160,646 of record CAKOXW010000002.1, on the reverse strand, counting down.
CTTTAATTGGTAAAGAAAAAGGCGATAGCAGAGATACAGTATTTAGATATATTAAACTTACTGAACTAATACCAGAGTTATTAGACTTGGTAGATAAGAAAGAGATTGCTTTACTTCCTGCCTTTGAATTAGCTTTCTTAAAAGATGAAGAACAATACGCAGTATTAGATTGTATTGAATGTAATGTTGCTACACCATCTCACGCACAGGCAAGAATCTTAAAAAGATTAAGTCAAGAGGGAACACTAACGCAAGATAAAATTGATGATATTCTATCACAAGAAAAACCTAACCAGATTCCCAAGATAAAACTTAACGAGAGTAGAATAAGAAATGTACTCCCAAAAAGTATTACCGATGATAAAATTGAGGACTTTGTTGTTAATGCCATTGATTTTTATAAAAAACACTTGCAAAAGCAGAAAGCAATGGAAAGGTAGTGGGAGTTTGTATTCCGAAAATCCCTCCTTACAATCCTCCCTAGTATTATTACTAACTATTTATTACTAACTGAAAAAAGTATGAATTAAGTTAATAAAACGCATAAGTGAAAAATGTTAAACATTGTGCTAGATTAAAAGTAATCAAGGGAGAGTGAGTAGAATGAAAAAAGTAGTTTTAAGTATTTTATGCACAGTAATAGTGAGTGGTGCAATATGTGCCAATTCATTACTCAATTCAGAATCAAAAGAGCAATCAAAGGAACAACTAAAACAAGAAACCAAAATTGAGAAAGTTGATGAGAAATTAGATACAGAAGATATGGCAGTTAAGAATGAGGAAATCCAAGAAAAAAGTGAAGAAGAAAAATCAAATACAACTGCAAAAAATGATAAAAAAGAAACTAAATCCGATTCAACAAAGAAAGACAGTTCTTCGGTTAGTAAAGTTCCTAAACAAGAAGTAACACAAAAGAAAGACAGTGACAGTAAATTAAATAATACTACACAGCAACCAACACAAAATACAAAGCAAACTGAACAATCAAATTCTAATTCGCAAGGTAATAATTCTGGACAAAAGAATAATGTATCAACATCATTTTATGATTCAATTACTGGTGGAAAAAAAGAGTTTAGTTCCGAAAGTGCTTGTTTTGCAAGAGGAACACAAATACAAAATGCAGAATTGGACTATGTTCTTGACTATAACGAACAACATCCAGAAGCACCAATTCAACCAGAAATAAACTATTTTAGGTGTTACCCTGTAATTGATGAACAAGGAGAAGGTTGGTATCTTCATTTCTTTTGCAGAAGTGGAGAGGGATTAGATTCAACACTAAAATCAAAGTATTAAAGTGGCTCATAATGAGTCATTTTTTTCGGAAAGTGAGAAAATTAAAATGTTAAAAATTATAGTAATTGCACTAATTATGATGTTAGTGCTTTTTTTATTGTCTGCCTGTATCATCTCGGGTAGATATTCAAGAGAGGAGGAAAAGAGATGAAGAAAATTACAACAACCCTATTGTTAGTAATAGGACTATTAGTTGGATTTACTGTGAATGCACAAGCAGTAAGTGCAGCAACATTAACTCAAACAAATTCTGGATATTGGTATGATAGAGCAAAAGCAGATGGAAGTGATCATCATTCTTGGCATTTTACTCTTTATGAAGTAGATGGACAGGTTGCATATTGTATTCAGCCTAATATTCCAGAGGGAACACATTATAATCAAGGTAGTTGGGAAGATACTGGATTACCTAATTCAATAAAAGAAAGACTACTTTTAATTGGTTACTATGGATATACTTATCCTGGACACCAAAATTTGCAATTTAGAGCAGCAACACAAGGTATGATATGGGACACAATAATTGGTAGTGGTGCTAATACAACATTCTATACTGCTCGTTGGGCAAAGGGAGATACCTTTGATGTATCAAATGAGAAAGCACAAATTGAGAATTTAATTGCTCATCATTATGATAGACCATCTTTCAATGGTGGAGTTTATAAAGTTCAAGTTGGGGAAACTATTACTCTAACTGATACAAATAATGTATTATCAAATTATTCTGTAAGTGTAAATGGAGCAGACTATAATGTAGATGGTAATAAACTTACTATTAAACCAACCAAAAATGGTACAATAGATTTAACACTTACTAAAAAAATGCCATATAATTCTGGATATAAATTCTTTGTTGGAGATGGAATTCAAAATATGATGGTGCCTGGAACAACAGACCCAGTTATAGCAAAAGTAAGAGTTAATAGTTATTATGGTTCAGTAGAAATAACAAAAAAAGATAAAGAAACTAATAAAACAAATCCACAAGGACAAGCAACTCTTAAAAATGCCAAATATGGAGTTTATGAACAAGCAACAGGAAAACTTGTAACTACAATTACTACTGATGAGAATGGATATGGAAAAAGTCCAAAGGTACTTCCATATAACTCTTATTATCTTCAAGAGATAAGTGCTAGTAATGGCTATTTATTAGATAATACAAAGTACAACTTTGACTTAAAAGGCAAAGAAAATGATAAATTAGATGTGTTTGAAACAGTAGTAAAAAATTATGTCAGTATTTTAAAACAATATGATTATGTTGATGGTCAAACTACTTTCTTAAATGCAGAAAAAGGAATAACATTTGAAATATTCTATCCAAATGGAGATAAGTTTGATGAGATAACAACGGATAAAAATGGTTATGCAACAATAAATCTTCCTTATGGAGTATGGAAGTTCCACCAAGTAAACTCAACAACAGGTTATGAAAAGATTTATGACTTTTTTATAACAGTTGATTATAATTCTGAAAAAGAACAATATTATAATATCTTAAACAATGCCTTATCAGCATATCTACAAGTATTTAAAACAGATAGCGAAACAGGTAAAACTATTGCATTAGCAAATGCAACTTTTAAAATCTATAATAAAGATACTAAACAATATGTTACACAATTTGTAGGTGGAAAAGTTTATGATGAATTTAAGACTGATGAAGAAGGTAGATTTGTAACTTATTTAAAATTAGTTGCAGGAAACTACAAACTAATTGAGGTAGAAAGCCCACAAGGTTATTTATTAGATAAAGATGGATTAGATTTTACTATTGGAGATAATACACATTATTCTTATACAACTTATGGTCCATTTATCACTGTATATTATAAAAATACACCAATAAAAGGACAAATTGAAATCTCTAAAAGTGGAGAATTATTTGAAATAGAAAATGATAGTTTCAATTATAATGGTAGAAAATCATTAGAAGGAATTGTCTATAATATTTATGCTGAAGAAGATATAAAATCACCAGATGGCAATCATATTTATTATAAAAAAGGCGATTTAGTTGGAACAATGACTACTGATAAAAATGGTTACGCTATAAGTGAAAAATTACCACTTGGAAAGTATATTGTTAAGGAAGTTAAAACTAATGATGAATATGTGTTAGATGAAACTGAATATCATATTGAATTAACAGAAGTAGATAACTTAACACCAATAGTATATGATTCACTTGAAATGACAAATACTTTAAAGAAAGGCAAGATTGAGTTTACTAAAAAAGATTTAGTAAGTGGAGAAGCTATACCAAATACTATTATTGAAATCTACACAGAAAACAATGAATTGATATTTACTGGAACTACTGATGAGAATGGAAAGGTTGTTGTTGATAATCTAAAAGTAGGTAAATACTATATTTTAGAAAAAGAAGCAGCAACAGGTTATGTAATTACTGATGAAAAAGTTTATTTTGAAATAAAGGACAATGGAGAAATTGTTAAAGCAGAAATGAAGAATAAACCTATTACTGGAACAGTAGAAATAACTAAACAAGATGTATCTACAAATGAACCACTACCAAATACACTTATAGAAGTTTACAATGAAAAAGATGAGTTAGTATTTAGTGGTAGAACAGATGAAAATGGTAAAATTACTATTGAAAATTTAAGATATGGTAAGTATTACTTTTTAGAAAAAGAAGCCCCAGAGGGATATTCAATAAATCCAGAAAAAATGTATTTTGAAATACTTGAAGATGGAGAAATCGTTAAATGTACTATGGTAGATGAAAAAGTTGTTATTGAAGTACCAAGTACAGGTATTGAAGATTATCATATTGTAGAACTAATGGGATCATTACTAATATTAAGTGGAATAGGAGTTATCGTTTATGTTAAAAAGAAAAGAAACTAATAATAGTAAAGGTAGAAAGGGTCAACTAATTATAGTTGGCTCTTTTCTTATCTTAATAGGAATATCAGTTATAGGTGGAAAATATCTTTATAATTATTTATATGATAAAAAAGAAGATAATAAAACTGAAGAATTTTATGAACAGCAAGAAGAAATAAAAGATGACATTATAAATGAAGAAACACCAACTGAAGAAAAAAAAGAAGAAACTAAAACAGATAGTACCAATTATGTTGCAGTAATAAAAATACCTAAAATAGGACTTGAAAAAGGGTTATGTGAAAAAGGTAGTTATTGCAATAATGTAAACAGGAATATTCAAATAATGAAAGAATCAACTTATCCAGATATAGCAAATGGTAATTTTATTTTAGCAGGACACTCTGGAAGTGGAAAAGTTGCTTTCTTTAAAAATCTTTATAAATTATCGCAAGATGATGAAGTAAGCATTTTCTATCAAGGAAAAGAATACAAGTATAAAGTTGTTAATATTTATGATATTGAGAAAACAGGAACTGCTAATATCATTAGAAATAAAGAAAAGACAACTCTAACTTTAATAACTTGTAGGCATAAAACAAATAAACAGATTATTGTTATTTGTGAGTTAATTGAAACGAAATAGGAGGAGATTATGGATAATAAGTATAATCTAAATCAAATAACAAAAGCGTTAGAAAAGTTATTTGGAGCAGGATTTAATAGTGATAAAAAGATATTAGCAATGAAATTAGAAGATTTAATTAAAATAGGTAATTTAACATCTTCTGAAATAGCAATAATAATTGATTATAGAATGGCAGTTAAAAATAAGCAAATAACTGCTTTTTTAAGTGGATATAAAGAGAAAGGAACTGATAATAAATGAAAAAATTTGAAATTGATGTAGATATAAATGGAACTATTACTTTTGAAGTTGAGGCTAAAAACAAACAAGAAGCCAAAGCAAAAGTTGATGATATTTTAAGTAATACTTCTGTTAAAGAAGCAATAGCAAATTATAGAAATAATCTTGTTATAAATGAAAAAGTAAAACAAGATAAAGATATGGAAAGATAGGAGGAATTATAATGGCATATTCAAAAAGAATACCACCAATTAAAGTTAAATTAAATGTAGATGAGTTTAATAAACTTGTAGAAATATTGAATAATATGATTGATTATGATGATGAGAAGATTTCTAAAAAATCATCAAAAATTAAAGATAAACTATTAAAGTATAGTGTTCCAATAACAGAAGATGGAACAGAAATGGTAGATATTAGATTTTATAATAATGAAATAACAGATTTATTTTATATTTTATTTTATGAATTTGAAAATACTATTCCTATTGAAACCAATTACTATGATGTATTGGTAAGAGTTAGAGAAAAGCTAAAAGAAGAAAAAAACAATGAATAGTCTAATTTAGAATAGGAGGTGCATTATGGCGAGTAAATTAAGACTAATAACAGACCTATATGGAGAAACCTTAACAAAAATAAGTAATAATCCAAATGAATGGATGTCTTTTTTAAATTGTGCTGCTATGAATTACAAATATCCCTTTAATGATCAAGTTTTAATTTATGCACAAAGACCAGAAGCAGTTGCTTGTGCCAAAATTGAGGCTTGGAATAAGCGAGTAGGCAGATGGATAAATCGTGGTGCAAAAGGAATAGCACTTCTTTCAGAAGATAATGGATATACTAATTTACGATATGTATTTGATATAGCAGATACCAATAGCAAATATGGTAAAAGTTTTAGGCTATGGTCAGTTTCAAAGCCCTATGAATTAGACATAATAGAATCATTGGAAAACAAGTATGGAGAATTAGAAGATAAAAGTTCTTTAGGACTTGCAATTAAGTCAGTATCAAAGATAATTGTTGAAGATAATATACAAGACTATCTTCAAGATTTAATGTTTTATAGAGATAATAGTTCTCTTGAAACACTAGATGAAGAAAGTGTAAAGGTATTATTTCAAAATGCACTATCAAATAGTATAGCATTTTCAATGATAAAAAGATGTGGATTAAATCCGAATGAGTATTTCACAAATAAAGATTTTACAGAAATATTAAGTTTTAATAGTTATGACACTATTACTAGAATAGGTATAGCAACAAGTGAAATATCAGAAATGGGACTTCGTGAGATTTATAATACAATAAAGAATCTACGAATCAATGAGATTAACAAAATTCGCACATTTGATATTGATAACGCTTTGTCTTATGATGTAAGTGAAAGCAGAGATACTGCTGAAAGGAGGAATAATGATGAATATTACTTACACACGCCAAGGGGATTACGAGATACCAGACCTAACGATACCAGAGAACAAGATTCAAGTAGAGGGCAAATACGCAATGATGAGGTTAAAGTATTTGAAAGAGAGGAAGAAATCTCTATACACAACACTACTAATGAGCAATCAACTTTCAACTCACTTAATGAATATTCAAGAGATAGCAATGGAGAGGGTAGAACAGATAGTATCAGAAATGAAAGTCAAAGAGAAGATAACAGAAGAAATGAAAGTCAAACAACCAATGAAATGGATAGGCTTAATGAACAACTTGAAGACATCAGCAGAGGAGATAGTAATGAACGAATTGATATACGCTTAAACATCTATGAACCAGATAAAAGTAAAACACATTATGTGGTGGTAGATGAAAAGATAAATCAAATATTGAGTACAACTCCACATTTAAGAAAAACAAATAAAGAGATTAGAGATTTTATTAACAATGAAAAAGACATTACAAAAAGAGCAGAGTTCCTCAAAGGAATATTTAATTCAGATTATACCGGTATTATAGTTGATGACCAGATGTATGGTTATAAAACTTATGATAACGGTATTTTATTTTGGAAAGGTAATTTCTTATCAAGAGATACAGAAAGTTTTGTAAGTTGGGAAGATTTAACATATCATTATGATTCAATGATATTATTAAATCAATTAAATGATAAAATTGAACCTTTACCAAGCGTTATAGACCAGTTATCTCTAATTGAAGATAATAGTGAAAAAACTGTATCAGATTTAGAGTTTACACAAGAGTTTGTTGATAGATACCTTACTGAAATAGGAACGAATACTAAATATAGTATTTATGAGATGTTTCAAAAAAGTTTATCAACAGAAGATAATATCAATTATTTGAAAAATCTTTATGGTATAGGTGGAGCAAGTTCTACAATAAAAGGTTCTGGGATAGGTATAAATTATGATTCAAAAGGTATTCGCTTTTATCGTGGATATTTTGATAAGAGTAGTACAGACCAATTATTTAAGTGGAATTATATTGAAAAGAGAATAAAAACACTTATAAACGAAGATAGATACCTTAATCCGAAAGAATTAGAAGAATATCCTAATTGGTTAGATAAAAAAGAGCAAGAAAGAGAATTTGTCGAGGCAGAAAAGAAATTATCATCAAGTATTGTTTCAGAAACGACCGAAGAATATGATTATGAATATCATTTAGGAGATAAAGTTTATATCGGTTCAGAAGAATACGAGATATTAAATATTGGATTATTTGATGTAGTCTTATATGATTATCAATATCCATTATTTAATCGTGAAATGTCAAAAGAAGAATTTGACAGAAAAGTAAGAGAAAATCCTGCAAATGACCACCTTAAAGTCAAAATAAGTGATATTAAAGAACAAAAAGAAGAACAAAAAAATGCAATGGAAGATACAAAAGAAGAAATATCAAATACTGTTGAACTTGATGATGTAGAACCAAAAGAAGAAATAATAATTCCTGGATTTGAAAAAAAGAAAAGTAATAAAATAAAAAGTTTTGACATACACCCAGAAATACCAAGTTCTGATCGTAGTCAATTTAGAATTGAAAATGATAATATTGGAGAGGGAACGCTACGAGAAAAGTTTAATCGTAATGTTGAAGCAATTAAAGTTTTAAAGAAATGTGAAGAAGAAGAACGATTTGCTACACCAGAAGAACAAGAAATATTATCACAGTATGTTGGTTGGGGAGGAATACCACAAGCCTTTGATAAAATGGATTCATCTTGGAGTAATGAATATAATATTTTAAAGAACTTACTTGATGAAACAGAGTATTCACAGGCACGAGAATCCACTTTAACAGCTTTTTATACACCACCAGTTGTAATTAAGTCTATATATAAAGCATTAGAAAATATGGGACTTAAAACTGGTAATATTTTAGAACCAAGTTGTGGAACAGGAAACTTTATTGGTATGCTTCCAGACGCATTAAAAGATTGCAAACTATATGGCGTAGAACTTGATTCAATAAGTGGTAGAATTGCAAGACAACTTTATCAAAAATCTACTGTTGCAGTACAGGGTTATGAAGACACAAATCTTCCTAATTCTTTTTTTGATGTTGCAGTAGGAAATGTTCCTTTTGGAGATTTTAAAGTATTAGATAAAAAGTATGACAAGTATAAGTTTTTAATTCACGATTATTTCTTTGCTAAAACACTAGATAAAGTAAGACCAGGAGGTGTTATAGCATTTATAACATCAAAGGGTACACTAGATAAAGAAAATCCAAGTGTAAGGAGATATATTGCTCAAAGAGCAGACTTGTTAGGAGCAATTAGATTACCTAATAATACTTTTAAAGCAAATGCTGGAACAGAAGTAACATCTGATATTATTTTCTTACAAAAAAGAGATTCAATAACTGATATTGAACCAGATTGGATATATTTAGGAGAAAATGAAAATGGAATAAAGATGAATCAGTATTTCATTGATAACCCAGAAATGATAATGGGAAATATGGAAATGATTTCTACTAGATTTGGTTATGATTCTGCTTGTATATCTGATGGTGGAAATCTAGGAAAAGAATTAGAAGAAGCAATCTCAAATATACACGCCGAAGTAAAAGAGTATGAGTTAGATGATATAGGAGAAGAAGATAATTCCATTGAAGCCGATTTAACAGTAAGAAACTTCTCATATACTTTAATAGATGACAAAATCTATTTTAGAGAAAATAGCAGAATGTATCCTCAAGAATTGGCAAAGACTTCTGAAAGCAGAGTTAAAGGGCTAATTGAAATAAGGGATTGTGTGAGAACTCTTTTGGAGTATCAAACAGAAGATTATCCAGACGAAGATATAAAGAGAGAACAGATTAAATTAAATCGTTTATATGACGCATTTACAAAGAAATATGGACTAATCAATAGTAGAGGAAATAACTCTGCTTTTTCTAATGATTCAAGTTATTATCTATTATGTTCTCTTGAAATATTAGATGAGAATGGAAATCTTGCAAGAAAAGCAGATATGTTCACAAAACGAACTATTAAACCTAAAACAGAAATAACATCAGTAGATAATGCAAATGACGCTTTAATTGTTTCACTATCTGAAAAAGCAAGAGTTGATATAAAATTTATGCAAAAACTATGTGTCAAAAATATGGACGAAATGCTTAAAGAGCTAGAGGGAGAAATATTTAATGTTCCAGAATATGGCGAACCTAATCATTGGGTAACAGCTGATGAGTATTTATCTGGAAATGTTAGAGAAAAATTAAAAGTAGCAGAAAAGTTTGCTGAAACTGATGAAAGATTTAATGTTAATGTGAAATATCTTAAAGAAGTTCAACCAAAGAATTTAAGTGCTAGTGAAATAAGTGTACGACTAGGATCAACTTGGATACCAACAGAAGACATAAAAGTTTTTATTGAGTATTTATTAAATCCAAATTATTATGCCAGTCAGAATATAAGAGTTCATTATATGGAATCTACTTCTGAATGGTATATAGATGGTAAAAATTATGATAAGTATAATGTAAAAGCAACTAACACTTATGGGACAAGTAGGGCTAATGCTTATAAGATAATTGAAGATAGTTTGAATCTAAAAGATACAAGAATTTATGATTACTATGAGGACGAAAATGGTAAGAAAGTTGCAGAATTAAACAAAAAAGAAACTGCGATTGCTCAGGCAAAACAAGAGCAAATAAAACTTGCTTTTGAAGAATGGATATGGAAAGACCCAGAGCGTAGAGAAAGACTTACAAAAGAGTACAACGAAAGATTTAACTCTATTCGTCCTCGTGAATATGATGGTAGTCATATTACTTTTGATGGAATGAATCCAGAAATAACTTTAAGACCACATCAAGTAAATGCGATAGCGAGAATACTTTATGGTGGTAACACATTACTTGCTCACGAAGTAGGAGCAGGTAAAACATTTGAAATGGTAGCTGCAGCAATGGAATCAAAAAGATTAGGATTATGTAATAAATCATTATTTGTTGTACCTAATCATATTGTAGAACAATTCGGTCAAGAGTTCTTACAATTATACCCAAGTGCTAATATTTTAGTCACAACAAAAAAAGACTTTCAAGCTGCAAATCGTAAAAAGTTCTGTTCAAGAATAGCCACAGGAGATTATGACGCAATTATAATTTCTCATTCACAATTTGAGAAGATACCAATGTCAGTTGGAAGACAAATTTCAATAATTCAAAAGCAGATTGATGATATAACTTTTGGTATTCAAGATTTAAAAAATAGTAATGGTGAGAGATTTTCTATCAAACAAATGGAGAAAACTAAAAAGAGTTTGGAAGCAAGACTTGCTAAACTTAATGACACATCAAGAAAAGATGATGTTGTTACTTTTGAAGAATTAGGTGTTGATAGAATATTTGTTGATGAGGCACATTATTATAAGAATCTTTTTCTTTACACGAAAATGAGAAATGTTGGTGGAATAGCACAAACAGAAGCACAAAAATCATCAGATTTGTTTATGAAATGTAGATATTTAGATGAACTTACTGGTGGAAAAGGTGTGGTGTTTGCAACTGGAACTCCAGTTTCTAATTCAATGGTTGAGTTATACACAATGCAGAGATACTTGCAATATGGAGAATTAGAAAGAAAACATCTTCAACAATTTGACGCTTGGGCTTCTACCTTTGGAGAAACTGTTACTGCAATAGAACTTTCTCCAGAGGGAACAGGTTATAGAGCCAAAACAAGATTTGCAAAGTTTTTTAATCTACCAGAACTTATGGCAATGTTTAAGGAAGTAGCTGACATTCAAACATCCGATATGCTTAATCTTCCAGTTCCAAAAGCAAACTATCATAATGTAGTTATAGAGCCAAGTGAAATACAAAGAGAGTTAGTAAAAGAACTTTCTGAAAGAGCAGAAAAGATAAGAAATAAAATGGTAGATTCGGCAGTTGATAATATGTTAAAGATTACAAATGATGGAAGAAAATTAGCACTAGATCAAAGATTATCTAATGAAATGTTGGAAGATTTTGAGCATAGTAAAGTAGCAACTTGTGCAGATAATATTTATGATATATGGAATAAAACAAGTGAAGATAAATCAGCACAGTTAGTGTTCTGTGATTTATCAACACCTCATAATGATGGTAAGTTTAATGTTTATAATGATTTGAAAAATAAACTTATAGATAGAGGAATAAGTGAAGAAGAAATCGCTTTCATACACGACGCAAATACAGACGCAAGAAAGCAAGAACTATTTAATAAAGTTAGACGAGGACAAGTTAGAGTTTTGATTGGTAGTACACAAAAAATGGGAGCAGGAACAAACTGTCAAGATAGACTAATAGCATTGCACGATTTAGACTGCCCGTGGCGTCCAAGTGATTTAATTCAACGAAGTGGAAGAATAATCAGACAAGGAAATAAAAATCCCGAAGTAGATATATATAGGTATGTCACAGAGGGAACTTTTGACGCTTATTTATATCAATTAGTAGAAAATAAGCAAAGATTTATTTCACAAATAATGACTTCAAAGACACCAGTAAGATTTGCCGAAGATATAGATGAAACTGCATTGTCTTATGCAGAAATTAAAGCACTAGCAGCAGGTAATCCAGACATTATTGAGAAAACAGAACTTGATACACAAGTCGCAAAATTAAAATTATTAAAGCAAACTCATTTAAGCGAAATTTATGCTTTGGAAGATAAAGTTATAAAGTTTTATCCTAGTGAAATTAAAAGATTAGAGAGTAGAATTAAAGATATGAATGAAGATTTAGAATTATTTAAAGCCAATGAAACACCAGATAATTCGTTTGTAAAAATGATAATTAAAGATGAAACTTTTACAGAAAGGAAAAATGCAGGAGAAAAAATCATTGAAATATGTAAATCAATGACCAATCCAGAACCAATAGAAATTGGAGAATACAAGGGCTTTAAAATGCTATTATCTTTTGATACTATGGATAGAAAGTTTTATATGGGATTGAGAAATAATTTATCATATAAAGTTGAATTAGGTAGTGATCCTAGTGGAAACATTACTCGTATTGATAATGTATTGAATGGTATTGAAAATAAAATCTCTAATGCAGAAAGTAATCTAGAAGATACAAAGAAGAATTATGAAAATGCAAAAATAGAGATTCAAAGACCATTTCCAAAAGAAGAAGAATTAAAAGCAAAATCAAAACGATTAGATGAATTGAATATTAAGCTAAACCTTAATAACAAAGATAAAGAAATCATTGATGATGGCAACGATATAAGTACAGACAGTCAAGAATGCAAAAGAGATTATGAAAGATAAATCGCACATTTTATTCTAAAAATCCATTATGATAAAATATTCACATTCAAAAAGGAAAGGTGATGAATATGAATATTGACAAAGAAATGGAGAAGAAATTTGAAGACTTATTTTGGTATGTGCTGAATGATAAAACAGAACACTTGAACAATGAAAAAGAATATATGAAACTAAACAGAATTTGCCAAGAAATTAACAATGAAAATAGCAAACTTCAATCAGTAATAGAAGATAACGAACCTGTTTCTTTAACAAAAGAGGAAGTGGATTTATTAGTAAAGTATTATACTTCTTGTATTGACAGAATGGTTATGGAACAAAAGAAGTTATTTTATTTAGGAGGTCAGTATTTTTACTATCTTTTAAAAGAGATGGAATTGTTATAATAACCATATAGAGCGATTTTAGTAATAACTAATTTCGCTCTTTTTTATTTTATAGAAAGGAATTTGATATTATGGAAGAAAAAATTAGAGAAGAATTATATTCTAAATTAGAAAGGGAATTAGATTCTTATAAGAAAGAATTAGAAACACTTACTTCAAAAGAAATAATAGATAAATCTTATGAAACTACAATGAAAGAAGAACTAATTTGCTTATTTTATCCAGAATCGCAAAGATATGAATTAGATGAAATAAAGGCTTTAAAAAAAGAAGATAATTCATTAGAAACTTTATATCAGGGATGGATGGATTCTGACTTAAATATAAGTCAATTATTAGAAGATACTACTGATGAAATAGTAGCAGAATTATCAGAAGAATATAAAGCAAAACTCACAAAGAAAAAAGATAAAGAAAGGTAGGTAATAATATGGCTTATTATCAACCAGAAGAAATAAAGAAAGCAAAAGAGATGGACTTATTTACTTATTTAAAAAACTATGAGCCAGATGAATTGGTGCATTTTAGTAGAGGCACTTATATGACTAGAACACACGATAGTTTAAAGATAAGTAATGGAATGTGGTATTGGTTCTCACGAGGAATAGGAGGAAAAACTGCATTAGAATATTTAATTCAAGTAAGAGAATATTCTTTTATTCAGGCAGTAGAAACTATTTTAGGATACTCAAATGATAGACCTCCTGATGTATATCAACAACCAAAAAAAGTTCAAAATGTAAGATTGATTTTACCAAAGAAATCAAATACAACAGACAGAGTTATGAGTTATTTAACTGGTCGTGGTATTGATAAAGATATTATAAGTGAGTGTATAGATAATCGTTTAATTTATGAAGATTTGCCTAATCATAATGTGGTATTTGTTGGATATGATAAAAACAAAGTACCAAGGTATGCAGGAATAAGAGCAACAAATAATAGTAGGTATATGAAAGACGCTTATGGAAGTCATAAAGCATTTTCTTTTAAATTGGATTCAATAGAAAAGAGTGATACAGTTCATTTATTTGAAAGTGCTATTGACCTATTGTCATACGCAACACTTAACAAATTGAAAAATAAAGAGTGGTATAACGATAACTTACTTTCACTAGCAGGTGTTTATCAACCGGCTAAAAAAATTGATGAAAGTAAGATACCACTTGCATTAAATTATTATCTAAATCAGAATCAAAATATTAAAAAGATATATCTGCATTTTGATAATGATAGTGCAGGAAGAATAGCAACAATGGCACTTAAAACTGTTCTTCCAAAACAATATGAAGTCATTGACGATCCTCCTAGAGTTGGAAAGGATTTCAATGACTTTTTATGTGCCAAAGTAGGAATAAATTATAAAAAAAGATATGAAAAAGAAAGGTGAAAATTATGAAATTTGATTATTTAAAATTAGCAAATATTATTAAAACAAGAAGAAATGAGAAAGGCATTTCAACAAGAAAACTAGCCGAAGAAATTGGTGTAAGTCACGCAGAAATATCAAGATTTGAAAATGGATTAAAGCCAAGTTTTTATTTCATTCCGTTTATAAAAATGTGTCAGGTATTAGAAATGGATATTGAAGATTTACTAATAGAAGTGGGTCTTTTAGAAGAAATAATTGATAAAAAATATGAAGTAAAAGTTACAAATGTTGATGAAGATTATTTTGAAATTGAGGCAAAAAGTGAAAAGGAAGCTGCAATGATTGTAGCAAAGTTTGTAATAGAAAACGAAATTATTGAGATAGATACAACTATACCAATAGAGTTTGAAGTTGATGAACTAGAAGAAGAAAATGAAGAAGATTTTAAAGAAGATGATGACGAATTAGACGCAGAATCTTTTATGAAATTGCAATGTGAAAATTGCAAACACTATTGTCCTTATTGTGGCGAGTGTTCTATTGGGGAATAGATTTTATGTCTAGCAAGCAATGAATTTGTACTCCCGTACGAAATTCGCTTGTGGGGAAATCCCCAATCCCCTTGCTAGACAAAACTTGATATTGAAGAAAGGAAAGTGATTAGAATGAGCGAATTATTATTTTTTATTTTAGGGTTAATTATTGGAGGACTTGCAATGACTACTTTAATGTGTTGCTTACAAATAAATCGTGTAAGTGAATTAGAAAGAGAAATTATATTGTTAAGAGATAATGAACACGAAGATGATCCAGAGGTGGTTAAATGCGAAGTCGTAGAATAAAAAAACAAATATGGCTTAGTGATGAAGAAGATTATATTATGAAATGTAAGTCAGAATCTATTGGTATGAACTCATCTGATTATATAAGACATTTAATTGTAGGTTATAAGCCAAAAGAAAAGCCACCTGCACAATTTTATGAAGATATAAAAGGTATTCGTAATATTGGAAACAATATAAATCAAATAGCACGAATTGCAAATGCAAGAGGTGTTGTAGATGTACCACATTTAAAAAAAGAAATTGATAAGTTAGATACACTTATCATTGAATTAAAAAACAAATATATAAGACCAGATAAAGAAAATTAAAGGAGAGTGATATGGCAACAACAGCAATATGGAAAATTGAAAAAAGACTTGATAATGTTTTGAACTATACAACAGATATAGAAAAAACATTAAATAGTGATTATGGTAAAGAAAGTTATTATGATTTGCACAATGTAATTGATTATATTGAGGCAGATTATAAAACTGAACAACAATTTTATGTGACTGGTGTTAATTGCAATCCTAAAACTGCATTGGAAGAAATGACTATTACAAAAGAACAATATGGCAAAACTGGAGGAATACTTGGTTATCACGCATTCCAATCTTTTGCAGAGGGAGAAGTTACACCAGAACAATGTCACGCAATAGGTGTAAAACTTGCCGAAGAAATGTGGGGAGATAGATTTGAGGTGGTAGTTAGTACACATTTGAATAGTGACCATTATCATAATCATTTTGTTATAAATTCAGTATCTTTTAAAGATGGAAAAAGATATTACAACAAAAGAGAAACTTATGCAGAATTAAGAAGATTATCAGATTCTTTATGTGAAGAATATGGACTATCTGTATTAAAAGAAAAGCCTTGTAGAAATAGTAAGATAAACTTTGCTAATTATCAGAAAGAAAATAATAATAAAGTTAATTATTATTCTATTGCAAAAGAAGATTTAGATAGAGCAATAGGTATGGCTACTTCTTATTATGACTTTGAAGATTTAATGAAAGCAATGGATTATGAGTTGATTTATAGAGGAAATAAGTTAAGTATAAAAAGAAGTCCATATAAGAAAAATATTCGCATTGAAAGATATTTTGGTAGTGAATATTCTATTGATAGAATTAAGCAAAGAATTGATGAAGAATATATCAAACGAGTACCTTTCATAGAAGAATATGGAAATAAGAAAAGATATAATGCTAATTATTATAAAAAACGAAAGCCAAAAGGATTTTATGCTTTATATATTCACTATTGTTATTTATTAAGAGTATTCCCTAAAAAATATCCTTATCAAAAATTATCTCCTGCAATTCGTGCTGATGTACGAAAGATGGAGGAGATTTCAAATGAAACTAGACTGCTTGTCAGAAATAATTTAAAAACTGATGAGCAGTTTTTTTTATTTAAAGAAGATAAGGAAACAAGACTAGAAGAACTTATGGATCAAAGAAGTAAACTTTGGTACAAACATAAAAAATCAAAGTCTAAACAAGAAAAGGAAGAAATAATAAAACAAATAGATGAATTGAATAAAGAAATAGAACCAATACGAAAGGAGGTGGTGCTATGTAAAAATATTATAGAAAGAAGTAAGAAGATGGAAGAAAATCTTCAAGAAATATCTGATGATAAAAATCAAAAAAAGGAGGTAGAAAAGAATGAACACATCAGGTGACGCTGCTGAATCTATTGTGAGAATGAGTTTACAAGGATTTGAAGTAGCAGTAAAACTTTCAGGAAGTGGAGCAAAGAATATTGCTGCAATAATGATAGCAATGTTAAAAGACCAAAAGCAAACAAAAGGTAAGACTAGACTTACTAATATGCTTAAATCTGGGAAAGAGTTAAAAGTATTTACTGTTAAGGAAGAAGATTTAAAGAAATTCACAGAAGAAGCAAAAAGATATGGAGTTCTATTTTGTGCTTTAAAAGGTAAAGGAAAAAGTATGGATGGAATGGTAGATATTATGGTTAGAGCAGAGGACGCAAGTAAAATAAATCGTATAGTTGATAGATTCAATCTTGCTACTGTTGATACGGCTTCTATTAAAAGTGAAATACAAAAAACAAAAGACAGTAAAGACAAAGGTGTTGTTATTAAAAGTGTTGAGGAAAGACTTGTTGATGACATATTATCTAAACCAATTAATAAGGAGAAAAATGATATGTCAAACCCCCAAGTGGCAAAGACGGAAAAAAGCCCTCTGTCAGAGCCTACCTCAGACAACAAAAACAAGTCAGACATGGGTACTAAATCTGAAAAACCATCTGTTAGAGAAGAAATAAAATCAATAAGAGAAGAACAAAAGAAAGAGAAAGATTTAGATAAGTCTGAACTTAAAAATGAAAAGCCAGAAAAAAGCAATACCACAAAACACAAACAACCTAAATCAAAAAAGAAAAAATCAAAGGAAAGAGGGTAAGAGATTATGAATGATTTTGATGATATTATGGCAAAAGCCAATGGTGGTAGTAACACTAAAACAGAAAAAACTTTTGATAAAAATGCTTGGATAGAAAAGAAACAACAAGAAAGACAAGAAGTATATGATTTAATGGATAAAACGGCAGATGAGATAAAAACAGATATTAACAAGTATAAACAATACCTAGATGTGCAAGGTAGATTTGACAAATATTCTGTTGGTAATGCACTTGTTATATCAGCTACTTTACCAAATGCTACACAAATAAAAGAGTTTGATGACTGGAAAGAAGCAGGAGCATTCATTAAAAAAGGTGCTAATGGAATTAAGATATTAGAACCAGGAGATTCATATACAAGGGCAGATGGTAGTTCTGCTATATCTTATAATGTTAAGAAAATGTTTGATATATCACAAACAACTTCTAAACAAAAACCTAGAACTATTAGTTATGATGATAAGGTTAAATTAACTGCTCTTTTAAAAGACTGTCCTGTTGATATTAAAGCAGTAGATGAAATCCCTAATAGTGATAAAGTTGCATTATGGAGTAAAGAAGATAATGCTTTATATGTTCAAAGAGGTGGAGAAACTACGACAATATTTAAACAACTTGCAAAAGAACTTACTAGGGTAGCACTTGAAGAAACAGGCAATAATGAATTAGATAATTTTAAATGTAGTTCTACTTCATATATGCTTTGCAAGAATTATGGAATAGATGTGTCAGATATAAATATCAATTCTATTCCAGAGGCGTTTAAAAATATGAGTGCTAGTGAAGTAAGAAATGAATTAACTTCTATGCGTAGTGCAATGGAAGATATAAACACTAGAATGAGTGCTTTCTTTGAAAACATTTCAAGAACACAAAAGAACAAAGAATACGAAAGATAGGAGGAAAGTATGAAAGAAGAAATTAAAGTGTTGGAACTTGATAAATACGAACTAGGTATTCTAATCAATGCTTTAAATGAGTTTAGAAATAAACTTATTAAAGATGGCAAAGAAACAGAATATGTAGATGAAGTATTATTAAGAGCCATTGACGCCCCACCTAAAAAAAAAGTTCTCACAAGGTCTATGAGGAGAGATGAACACAGATTCTAATTATCCAAGGTGGGTGTATTGTATTGGACTAATACCTACGATATGGTTAGCACTTTTAATTGCACCATCAATAAATGGAGGATTGCCACAAGTAATAAAAGATTTTTCTGATGTACTTGGCAATCCTTTTCATATTACTTGGTGTGCTGATTCGTTAAAAGTAATATTTATATTGATAATATGTTATGTGATGGCAATTACAATATATTTATCTACTAAAAAGAATTATCGTAGGAGAGAAGAACACGGCTCTGCAAAGTGGGGTAATGCAACCGAAATAAACAAAAAGTACAAACAAAGCCCAATAGAGAATAATAAAATACTGACACAAAATGTATATTTAGGATTAGATGGAAAAAAGCATAGAAGAAACTTAAATGTATTAGTTTGTGGTGGAAGTGGTGCAGGAAAAACAAGGTTTTATTGCAAACCGAATGTAATGCAGTGTAATACTTCAATGGTAATTCTTGACCCAAAAGGCGAGATTGTAAGAGATACAGGAGCATTGCTTAAAAAGAAAGGTTATGAGGTTAAAGTTTTGGATTTAATAAATATGGAAAAAAGTCATTGCTATAATCCATTTGTTTATCTAAAAAATGATAATGATGTTCAAAAATTAGTTACTAATCTTTTTAAAGCAACAACACCAAAAGGTAGCCAAAGTAATGATCCATTTTGGGATACAGCAGCGAGTATGTTATTACTAGCACTTGTTTTTTATTTGAAATATGAAGCACCAGAAGATGAGCAAAACTTTCCAATGGTAATGGAGCTACTTCGAGCAGGAGAAGTACACGAAGACGATGATACTTATGTAAGCCCACTTGATGTATTATTTAATAGATTGGAAGAAAGAGAACCAGAGCATATTGCAGTTAAGTATTATAGAGATTATCACTCTGGTAGTGCTAAAACTCTAAAATCTATTCAAATAACTTTGGCTGCAAGATTAGAAAAGTTTAATCTTGAAAGTTTAGCGTCTTTAACTGCGACTGATGAATTGGATTTGCCTTCATTAGGAGAAAAGAAAACTGCACTTTTTGCACTTATACCAGATAATGATACAAGTTTTAATTTTATAGTTAGTATTTTATACACCCAACTGTTTCAGCAGTTGTTTTTTTTAGCAGACCATAAGTATGGTGGAAGTCTTCCAGTACAAGTTCATTTTGTAATGGACGAATTTGCAAATGTAAGCCTTCCAGATGATTTTGACAAAATTCTTTCCGTGATGAGGTCAAGGCAGGTTTCCGTGAGTATCGTGTTGCAAAATCTAGCTCAGTTAAAAGCCTTATTTGAAAAACAGTGGGAAAGTATTATAGGAAATTGTGATGAATTTTTATACC
This sequence comes from uncultured Bacilli bacterium, assembly GCA_934130375.1. Lineage (GTDB taxonomy): Bacteria > Bacillota_I > Bacilli_A > RF39 > UBA660 > CAG-1193. Next base: position 140,381 of record CAKOXW010000002.1, on the reverse strand, counting down.
TTGGTGGTAATGAACAATCAACCCACAAATATGTATCAGAATTGCTTGGAAAAGAAACTATTGACACAAATACCTATGGAAAATCAAGTGGTAGAAGTGGGAATTACTCTACGAATTATCAAATAAGTGGTAGAGAATTATTAACTCCAGATGAAGTAAGATTACTAGATAACAAGTATGCAATTCTTTTTATAAGAGGAGAAAGACCAATTATGGACTTTAAATATGATATTTTAAAGCACCCAAATGTAGCCTTTACTACTGATGGAAAAGAAAAGCCTTACTTACACGGAGGAACAGAAAATGCTATTGCTTCAATTAGTATTGATGAAAATGTAGATAACTACGATTTTACAGAAATTGAAGAATTAGCAGATGATTACGAAATTATTACTTCAGAAGAAGTAGATGACTATTTTAAAAGAAAAGGAGAAGAAGATTTATGAAAAAAAATAGTGGAAAATTAAAAATGAGTAGTAAAGGAAAGAAATTATTTAAAGTTTATGCTTTAGGAGTATGTGCTTTTGCACTTACCATTGGTACAAGTGTAAATGTTTTGGCTGCTGATGATCCAATGGCAGTAGTAAACAATTTATCAAACTTTATATTTGGACTAATTAGAGCCATAGGAATGATTTTACTTGGATTTGGTATAGTACAAGTAGGTTTATCATTAAAAAGCCACGACCCTAGTCAAAGAGCAAATGGATTTTTAACAGTAGCAGGTGGTATTATTATCACATTTGCAAAAGAAATCTTGAATATGATAGCAGGTTAAACAATTATCAAAGGACGAGTGAAAATACTCGTCCTCATCTTATTTTTATGAGGAGGTGTTAATATTGAGTGATAATTGGGTAGTGCAAAATTTACAGAATGCACTAGATACTTGGAATAGTAAATTAGGCGAGATATGGCAATTAGTCACGCAGACTCCGGAAACATTTAAAGGAGGAACAATTTGGAATGTTATTCTAAATATTAACGGAGCAGTAAAAGCAATAGGACTGGCTTTGTTAGTTTTATTTTTTGTGGTTGGTGTAATGAAAACTTGTGGTTCAATAACAGAAGTAAAGAAGCCTGAACACGCTGTGAAACTTTTTATAAGATTTGCAATAGCGAAGATTGTAGTAACTTATGGACTGGATTTAATGCTTTCATTATTTAAGATAGTGCAAGGTGTTATATCTACAATAATAACTGCTTCTGGATTAGGAGGAGCAACGAGTACAACTTTACCACAATCAATAATAACAGCAGTAGAAAAATGTGGCTTTTTTGAGTCCATTCCATTATGGGCAGTCACATTGATAGGTGGTTTATTTATTACAGTATTATCTTTCATAATGATAATGACAGTATATGGACGATTCTTTAAATTGTATCTATATACTGCAATAGCACCTATACCACTTTCATCTTTCGCAGGAGAACCTACGCAAAATGTAGGTAAAAGTTTTCTTAAATCATACTGTGCAGTATGTTTAGAGGGAGCAATAATAGTTCTTTCTTGTATTATCTTTTCATTGTTTGCAAGTTCACCACCAGTTGTGGACGCAAATGCAGCAGCAGTTACACAAGTGTGGAAGTATATTGGAGAGTTAGTATTCAATATGTTGGTGCTTGTAGGAACAATTAAATTATCTGATAGAGTCGTTCGTGAAATGATGGGATTATAAGGAGGTGTCTAAATGAACGAGAGAATAGAAAAAGTTAAAAATGAAATTGAAAGTTTTTTAAAAGATTCAATAGACCATCAAGATAAACACATTGATTATATTTTAGTAGATCCAAATACTAATGAAACTTATGTGTTGGCAAGTGATGGTAATGATGAAGCAATAGAGTTTAATCCATTATCTAAAAATTATGAGGGTGGATATACCAATGTTCCAGAATGGGATTATAACTTTGATTATTATATTTATAACTATTTAGAAGAAGGTAAGCAAATAGCATTTATGTCAGATGATGTTCATTATAGTATATGGAACTCAATTCACGAATTGTATCCAGACGATATTGAATATAAAGATGGAGTTCAATCATATTTGCAGTATTGTGCAGATAATGGAATTACAAAAGAATATTTAGATAAGAAAACTGGTTTTGATACACCAGATATTATGCAATATTTTGAGGGATTAGCAATCAATGATCGTATGCAATACAAAGGATATATTATTGAAGCAGATGATTTGAATCTTGATAATCCAAAAGAAAATCTTGTGCATATATATGAAAATGAGCAAGATTATATCAATGGAGAAGAAATAGAAACTGTATCACTAAATACTGTTGGATTAAAACAAAATGTTAGAGAGTATATTGATGAGTTCTATATTGATAAATCTGTTATTGAAAGTGAAAAAGCATACTTCACTTTTGTACTAGGGTATGATTTGTTAAATGATATGCTTACAAAATCATCTACACCAGAAAATGATATTAGTTATGACTTTTGCAATATGATTGCCGAAGATTTTTTAAGGAGTGAAGAATGTAAAAATGAAAAATATTCTTCTTATGAAATGTTAGAAAGTTGGGTAAGTGATAATAAGGATTTTATTAGAAAAGAACACAGTTTATTTATTGGAGAATCAATAGATAGAGATGATAAAACTAGAATGCTTGAAGATGGTATGTATGTTTTAGATTTAGGTTATAGAAATAAACAACCTGTTGCTTTAATTGAAAAAACAATGCAAGACAATAGTAAAGAATATATTATTGCATTTAATTATAAAATCAATGATAAAAAGATTGATTGGGCTTATGGGTATTACTACAATAATAATATTTCAAAAGCAAAACAGGATTTTAATAAAGTGTTGTCTGGTGGAAATCTTGCCGACACATTTAATAAAAAGAAAAATGATAAAGAGAGGTAGGTAGAAATGGAAGTTAAAATTAACAGAGAAATAAGAAACTACACAGAGAGTATATTCTTCGGACTGTCGTTAAGACAGTTCGTTTTTTCTATACTCGCTTGTGGTGTAGCAGTATTATTGTATTTTCTATTAAGAAATAATTTTGGCATTGAAACTCTATCTTGGGTATGTATTTTAGGTGCTAGTCCATTCGCTGCAATAGGTTTTGTCACATACAATGGAATGACAGCAGAAAAGTTTATATACGCCTATATCAAGTCAGAGTTCTTAATACCAAAGAACTTAACCTTTAAACCGGTTAATTTTTATTATGAATTATTAAAAGATAAGTTAGAAAAGGAGGATGACAATAGTGAAAACATTAAGAACACTATTTAAACAGGATAAAGAGGCATTTGTAGTTCCAAAAGGAATACAAGATGTAATACCTGTCACAAGAATATGGCAAGATGGGATATTTCAAGTTGGTAAAAACAAGTATTCTAAATGCTATCGTTTTACTGATATAAATTATGCAGTTGCAAGTAGGAGTGATAAAGAAGGTATGTTTTTGGAGTATTCAGAACTCCTTAATTCATTTGATACTGGTGCAACTACCAAGATAACAATTCTTAACAGAAGACTTAATAAGGTTGACTTTGAAAAAAATATTTTATTACCATTGGCAGGAGATAATTTAGATGAGTTTAGAAAAGAATATAATAAGATGCTTTTAGATAAAGCAACAGGTGCTAATGGAATAACACAAGAAAAGTTTTTAACAGTTTCTGTGAATAAAAAGAATATAGAAGAAGCTAGAAATTACTTTGCAAGAATAAGTGCCGATTTAATAAATCATTTTTCACAACTAGGTTCAAAGTGTATTGAATTAGAAGCAGAAGATAGACTTCGCTTATGTCACGATTTTTATAGACAGGGAGAGGAAAATGCTTTTACTTTTGATATGATACAAAATATGAGAAAGGGACACAGTTTTAAAGATTTTATTTGTCCAGATAGTTTTAAGTTTGAAAAAGACTATTTCAAAATAGGAAATAAGTATGGTAGAGTTATTTTCTTAAAAGAATATGCAAGTTATATCAAAGATAATATGGTTGCAGAACTTACTGATATGAATAGAAATATGATGATGAGTATAGATGTAATACCAGTTCCGATGGACGAGGCAGTTCGAGAGGTGGAGAACAGACGATTAGGTGTTGAAACAAATATAACAAACTGGCAAAGAAGACAAAATAGCAATAATAACTTTTCAGCAGTTATCCCTTATGATATGGAGCAACAGAGAATTGAATCAAAAGAGTTCCTAGATGATTTAACAACTCGTGATCAAAGAATGTTTATTTGTGTTTTAACTATGGTGCATACGGCAGATAGTAAGGAACAATTAGACAACGATACCGAGAGTTTATTAACAACTGCTAGAAAGCATTTATGTCAGTTTTCAATATTAAAGTATCAACAAATGGATGGGCTTAATACTGCTATGCCATTTGGTGTAAGAAAAATTGATACTTTAAGAACTCTTACTACTGAATCACTTGCAGTATTTATGCCATTTAGGGTACAAGAAATAAATCACGAAAACGGGATTTACTATGGACAAAATGTTATAAGTAAAAATATGATAATAGCAAATAGGCGAGAATTACTAAATGGTAATTCTTTTATTTTGGGCGTTTCTGGTAGTGGTAAATCTTTTACTGGAAAAAATGAAATAGTGTCAGTAATTTTACGAGATCCTAATGCAGATGTTATTGTAATAGACCCAGAGCGTGAATATTCACAACTAATCAATGCACTAGGTGGAGAGGTAATTCATATATCTGCAACAAGCAATAATCATATTAATGCAATGGATTTAAATAGTGAGTATGGAGATGGAGCTAATCCTGTAATATTAAAATCAGAGTTCATCTTATCACTTTGTGAGCAACTTATTGGTGGTAATAATTTAGGTCCAAAACAAAAGTCTATCATTGATAGATGTACGGCTTCTGTTTATAGACATTACCAACAAGGAAACTATCAAGGAGTTCCACCAACATTACAAGATTTTAGAGAAGAATTATTGAAACAAAATGAACCAGAAGCAAGGGAAATAGCACTTGCTATTGAACTATTTACGAGTGGTAGTTTAAATACCTTTGCTAAAAACACAAATGTTGATACTAATAATAGATTATTATGTTATGACATTTTGGATTTAGGTAAGCAATTACTTCCTATCGGTATGTTAGTAGTGCTTGATAGTATTCTGAATAGAATAACTATGAACAGGAGTAAAGGTAGAAACACCTTTATTTTTATTGATGAAATATATTTATTATTTCAACACGAATATTCTGCTAACTTTTTATTCACTTTATGGAAGCGTGTGCGTAAGTATGGTGCATACTGTACTGGCATTACACAAAATGTTGATGATTTATTACAAAGCCATACTGCTAGAACAATGTTAGCCAATAGTGAATTTATTGTTATGTTGAATCAAGCGAGTACAGACAGGTTAGAACTTGCAAAATTATTGAATATTTCTGAATTACAAATGGGATATATCACTAATGTAGGTGCAGGACGAGGATTATTAAAGGTAGGTAGTTCATTAGTTCCATTTGTAAACAAGTTCCCAACAAATACTAAACTTTATAAACTTATGACTACAAAACCTGGCGAAGGTAATTAACAATTAGGAGGTGGTTATCTTGGCAGATATTAAGGTCAAAGATATAGCAAAAAAAGGTGTAAAAACTATTAACAAAGCAGTAGTTCAAACTGAAAGATTTAAAGACAATATTGTAAGAACAAAAGAAAAAGCAGAAGAAACTGTAAGTAATGATACAACAAGTGAAGAATATGCAAGTAATAAGATAAAGTTTGCTGTTAATAGAGGAGTTGATGAGGGCGTTAATCAATTCAATAAACAAGGGCAAAAATCTCTTATGAAAACAAAAGAAAACTATCAAAAATCAAAAATAAAGATAAAAGCGTTAAAAAAGAGATTAAAGGAATCAAGTAAAACAAAGTCCACAGTAAAAAAAACAAAAAATACAATCAAAACAAGTAAGGAAGTAGCAAAGAAAGCAGAAAAAACTGCAAAGGAAACAATTAAAGCAAGTAAGAGAGCAACTCAAATAGCAAAAGAAACTGCAAAAAGAACTGCACAAGGAGTTAAAGTAGCAGTAAAAGCAACAGTATCTGCAATAAAAGCAATCATAGCCAGTACAAAGGCTTTGGTTGCTGCCATTGTTGCAGGAGGTTGGGTGGCAGTAGTAGTCATTATTGTTATAAGTTTAGTTGCTTTATTGTGTAGTTCAATATTTGGAATATTCTTTTCAAGTGAGAAAACAAGTTCAAATGCTATTACAATGAATGAAATGGTGGCAGAATGTAATCAAGAATTTGCAGATAAGATTCAATCAATACAAAATGCAAATCCACACGACGAGTATGTTTTAGATGGAAGTATGGCTCCTTGGAAAGATATATTACTTGTTTATACAATTAAGCAGTCCAATGGAGCTAATGCAACAGATGTTGTAACAATAGATGATAATAAGAAAAATGTTATTAAACAAATATTCTGGGATATGAACAGTTTGACATCAGAAGTAAAAGATGAAATGGTTACAGAACAAGGCACTAATACAAGCGAAGAACCAAAAGAAGTACAGAAAAAAGTATTGCATATAAAGATAACTTCTAAATCAGTAGATGAAATGAAAACAATGTATAATTTTAATCCATCACAGAATATGCAGTTAGCAGAATTATCTAGTGATAAATATGCTAATTTGTGGGGAGGAGTTATTTATGGCAGCAATGGTTCTGGAGAATATGTTAATTGGAGGCAAGGCGACCCTAGTTGGTCTAATGTTAGAATTGGAAATACAAATAGTACAGTTGGAAAGATAGGGTGTTTAGTAACCTCAATAGCAATCTTAATAGAAAAGTCTGGTGTTAATACAACAATTAGTCCATTTAATCCTGGAACATTTGTAGAAGCACTTAATAAAAATGGTGGATTTGATGGAAATGGTAACTTGCAGTATGCAGCCGTTAATAAAGCAGTACCAGGATTTAAGTATGTTGGCAATGTTAATTTAAGAGGAAAAACAAGAAGTGAAAAACTTGCTTTGATACAACAGTATTTTAGTCAAGGGTATTATATTACAACAGAAGTAAAAGGAGCAACACCAGGAAGTCAACATTGGGTAGCAGTCACAGGCATAGATTCTGTTAATGTTATGATGGTTGATCCTGCGTCTAGTCAAACAATAATGTGGAATGCCTATGAAGTAAACAGAACATCTCAATTTAATTATTTTAAGGCAAATTAAATTATGTTTAATTAACATAATGAAAGGGTTTACAAATTCTTTGTCGAAATAATGAAAGGGAGGTAAATTATGTTTGCTTTAATTGAATTAATGATAGGAATGATATTATTACCTTTTAAGTTATTTGGATTAATGATTAAATTAATTTTATTACCAATAGAAATTATTTTAGCAATTTTGGGAATTGGTAAAAAATAATATCTATTTACAAAGATATAAGGCTATTTCTTTTTGGGATAGCCTTTATTACATATATTTTTTTGTAAAATTTAGGAAGTTTTTTTCTGAAACAAAAATATACATTATTTTAATGTTATAATATAATATATAAAAATTATGAACAGAGAGGAGAATGTAGTATGAATAAGACATATATGTGCATTGATTTAAAAAGTTTTTATGCTTCAGTAGAATGTCAAGAAAGAAATCTTGACCCATTAGATACTAATCTTGTAGTAGCAGATGAATCAAGAACAGATAAAACGATATGTCTTGCTGTTTCTCCATCTCTCAAATCTTATGGTCTATCTGGAAGATGTAGGCTGTTTGAAGCAAAACAAAAAGTTAAAGAGGTAAATTATAAGAGAAGAAAAAAAAATAATTATAAAGCATTTACAGGTAAATCGTATATTGATTCTGAATTAAAAAATAATTCTAATTTAGAACTTGATTTTATAAAAGCAGTTCCAAGAATGAAATTATATATGAAGTATAGTACAGATATTTATAATATTTATTTAAAATATATTGCTCCAGAAGATATATTGGTATATTCAATAGATGAAGTTTTTTGTGATATAACTAACTATTTAAAATTTTATAAAATGACAGCAGAGGAATTAGTTATAAAAATGATAGAGGATGTATATAAAACGACTGGAATAACTGCAACTGCTGGAATAGGTACTAATATGTATTTGGCAAAGGTTGCAATGGATATTACTGCAAAACATATGAAACCAAATAAATTCGGAGTTCGTATGGCAAGACTAGATGAAAAAACTTATAAGGAACAATTATGGAATCATAGACCTCTAACTGATTTTTGGAGAGTAGGAAAAGGGTATGAAAAGAAACTAGAACAAAACAATATGTTCACAATAGGTGATGTTGCTAGAATGTCATTAAATAATGAAGATTTATTATTTAAACTATTCGGAGTTAATGCAGAATTTCTAATTGATCACGCTTGGGGCTATGAACCTTGTACTATTAGTGAAGCAAAAAATTATAAACCTACATCAAATAGCATAAGTCAAGGACAAGTATTACATTGTCCCTATGATTATACAAAGACTAAACTTATTGTAAGTGAAATGGTGGATAATTTAGTGTTAGACTTGGTTGAAAAACATTTAATAACTAATCAACTTGTATTAACAATAGGTTATGATATTGAAAATTTAACTAATCCTAAAATAAGTTCAAAATATAGTGGAGAAATAGTAACTGATGGATATGGAAGAAAAATACCTAAACACTCTCACGGGACAGTTAATTTAGATCATAGGACATCATCAACTAAAATCATTATGACAGAAGTATTAAAGCTGTATGAAAGAATTGTTAATCCTATTCTTTTAACAAGGAGAATAAATATAACGGCTTGTAATGTTGTTGATGAATCATTTGCTGAAAAGAAACCACAAGGAGAACAACTGGACTTATTTACGAATTATGAAATTATGGAAGCAAATAAAACCAAACAGATACAAGAAGAAACTGAAGAAAGAAAAGTACAAAAAACTTTACTCGCAATAAAGAAAAAATATGGAAAAAATGCTATTTTAAAAGGAATGAATCTTCAAGAGGGAGCAACAGCAAAAGATAGAAATGAAGAAGTAGGAGGTCATAAAGGATGAATAATTATGAAGATATAATAAACTTAACTAGACCACAATCAAAACATCCACATTTAGGAATTGATTCTCGTGCTGCTCAATTTGCTCCTTTTGCTGCATTGACTGGATATGACAGTGCAGTGAAAGAAACAGCAAGATTAACAAAAAGAAAGATAGAGTTAAATGATGAATTAAAAGAAATAATTAATGCAAAATTAAATTATATTGAGAAAAGTATAAAAGATAGAAATATTATTTCTGTAACATATTTTATAAAAGATGAAAAAAAGGATGGAGGAAGATACGAAAATTATTCTGGAATAGTTAAGAGAATAAATAATGTTGAGGAATATATTAAATTTGAAGATAATAAGATAATAAACTTCAATGATATTCTGTCATTAGATGGAGAGGTATTTAATAGTTTTAGTATTTATGAATAGATAGAAAGGAGGATATAAATGATTGATTTAGTTGAATATTATAAAAATAATGTAAAAAAAGAGGATTATTATTATAGATTCTATAATCAACTTATTACTATACCTGAGAAAGATCAAAAGGCAATGGAAGAATTGGATTGGATTGGCAATGAATACATTGATGATACAAGGTTTGAGGTATTTGACGAGGAGGACGCAATTAAAAGATTTAAAGAGTTATGCGAACCAGATGAAGATATGACATCAAATAATGATAATATTGATTTATTTTATTATATTTGTTTCTTTTTAAAAGATTCTGGATATTGCATAGAAGAATTTCCAAGATTATTAGAAAGACCACCTCTTGAGCCATTCAAATTTACATATAATGAAATAAGAGATAAAGCAATAGAAAGAGGAATGGTTGAAGAAAACGGAACAGTTAAATATAATTCAAGAAGAAAAATAGTTGCTGACTTACATTTTGTAAAGAAAAATATTGGTGTTAAAATATATGATAATATAAATAAAAAATTTCAGGAAATATCTACTAGAAATGCAAAATTTGAAGCAATGTCCACTGATGAAAAAATAAAGGAAATAATTAATTTGATTGAAAACCTGCTAAAAGAAAATGGCAAGTATATAAAATTAGATTATAAGAATATTGCATTAGATGTTTTAAATGACGATATTATTACATCATTTAAAAAGAAGATTCAATGCTTTAGACATTCATCAGAAGAAGCAATAAAAGAACGACAAACCTTTACAGAAAATCAAAAAAAATTCATAATAGACTATGGAATTATGATATGTAATTTAATTTATTATAATAGAAAATAAAAAAAGGTAACTAAATTGGTAACCTTTAATCATCTATATCCTCAAATAATTTAGAATCGTAAAAATCCTTTAGAGAGATTTTCAATGTTTTGCAAACTTGATATATAACAGTAGAACTTGGATTTTCAACTTTGCAATTAACAATGTCTCTTAAAGTTGATGGAGGAATAGTGGAAGATTCTGCTAGTTTATTAATTGTAATATTTTTATTTGCACATAATTCTTCAATTCTTAAACTCAATGCTTTTTTGAATAACATACTAAATCCCTCACTTTCTTATAATATTGTATAAGAATAAGTAGAAAATTATGCACGGATATCCGTTGACTTTTGAACAATAGAGTGTTATAATAGCAAAGTAAATTGAATAAATGGTATCAAAAATATAATTGGTTAAGCAGTACAAAATGATTATATAGATTTTTTGTATTGCTTTTTTTATAACAAAATAATGGAAATAAATGTATTTTAGGGAGGAAGAAATAAAAATGGAAGAATTATTTTTATCGGTAATGTTTATTATAATTTTAATTATTGTATATATATTTTTTAGGCTTTATAAAAAAAAGGAAGAAGAAGCAGAAAAAATGAGAGAAAAACAAGAGTACGAGGAATTACATACTTTAAATGGAAGAATTAATTTTCACAGAAATCAAGAACTTAGTACATATAAATTAGATGAATATAAAATAGGAGATTGGGAAAAAACTGTTAGGAAAAATATGCATCCGATTGTAAAAATTAGTAATCAATATAAAATTAATAAAAAAATTAATGTTTTAATAGGTGATTATGATAGGATGTCAGTTTCTAATTCTGTTTGTGTTTTAGAAAGTATGGGATTAAGCGTAACTATTGCTAAATCAGGGATTGAAATAATGGAAAGACTAAATAAAGAAGAAAAATACGATTTAATAATTACAAATAATATTTATGATAGAGGTAACTGTGATGGACCCCAATTACTTTACGAATTAAGAAATTGTAATATTAAAATTCCAGTTATAGTCTTAACTGTATCACATAATAAAAGAGCAGAGTTTTTAAATGAAGGCTTTAATGAATATATGACAAAGTTACTAGATCAAGAAAAAGTAAAAGAGGTTTTACCTAGAATATTTGATGATTTGAAATTTACTAAGATTAAAAGCAATAAATCTGCATAGTGTTTATTGCTTTTTTAAAAATAAAATTGAAAAACGAGATAATTTATTGTAAAAACATGAGATAAATGATAAAATAGATACATAAGTTAAAGTTTAAATTATGGAGGAATGCAAATGAAAAAAATAAGTTATGATAAACTTTGGAAACTTATGATTGATAAAAAAATAAATAAAACTGGATTAATTCAAAAAGCAGAAATTTCATCAAATGCTATGGCAAAATTAGGAAAAGATGAATCAGTTCAATTAGATGTATTACTTAAAATATGTAATGTCTTGAATTGCAATGTTGAAGATATTGTTGAATTTATAGAAAATTAAAAAAGATAAGCATAAAAATATAACCAGTTGTGTGAAATGAGGAAGTGTAAATGAAAGTAATAGATAATAAGTTTGAAAAACTTGGAGATGATTTAAAAAATACAATAAAACCTAACTCGAAAATTCAAATATGTGCTTCTATATTTTCAATGTATGGATTTGAAAGTTTAAAGAAGGAGTTGTCAAAAATTGATAACTTAAAATTTATTTTTACTGATCCAACATTTGTTGAAGCTGTATCAAGCAAAAAAGAATCTAGAGAATTTGAATTATCTAGCAGAGAAAAGTCTATAAATGGTTCTGAATTTGAAGTAAGGTTAAAGAATGAATTAAATGGAAAAGCAATAGCAAAAGAGTGTGCTAAATGGGTACAAGAAAAAGCACAATTTAAAAGTAATATAAATTATAATCCAATAGACAGGTTTATAAATGTAAAAACGGAACAAAAAGGATTATTAAATAATAAAGAAAACTATACAACATATTTAAATGTTGAGCAATTTAATACTGTGGGGTTAGGCTATGAAAAAGGCAATTCACTTTTTACATCAGTAACTAAAGTTGATGATAATTATGAAATGTCAAAATATTATATGAAAGCATTTTATGAATTGTGGGAAGATAAGAAAAATTTTAAAGATGTTACAGATGAAGTAATTAATTTTATAACTGATTTATATAGGGAAAATTCTCCGGAATTTATTTATTATGTCACACTGTATAATATTTTTACAGAATTTCTTGAAGACATTTCAGAAGATGAACTTGCTAATGAAAGAACTGGTTTTAAAGAATCCGTCATATGGAATACATTGTATGATTTTCAAAAAGATGCTGTACTTGGAATTATAAATAAATTAGAAAGACATAATGGATGTATTTTAGCCGATAGTGTTGGTCTTGGTAAAACATTTACTGCACTTGCTGTTATGAAATATTATCAAGAAAGAAATAAAAGTGTCTTGGTATTATGCCCTAAAAAATTATGTGAAAACTGGAATACATATAAAACTAATTATAAAGATAACATATTACAAGCAGATAGATTTAATTATGATGTGTTATTTCATACAGACTTATCAAGAAAAAAAGGTAACTCAAATGGAATTGATTTATCTAGAGTAAATTGGGGAAATTATGATTTAGTAGTTATTGATGAATCTCATAATTTTAGAAATAATAGTGCCAGAAAAGATAGAGAAACAAGATATGATAGACTAATGAATAATGTTATGAAAGCAGGAGTTAAAACAAAAGTCTTAATGCTTTCAGCAACTCCGGTAAATAATAGATTTACGGACTTAAAAAATCAATTAGCATTGGCGTATGAGGGAAATACAGATAAGATTGATGAAAAAATCAGTAATACCAAATCAATAGATACAATTCTAAAAAATGCTCAAACTGCTTTTAATGAATGGAGCAAACTACCAATCGAGGAAAGAACAAATGAAGAATTACTATCTAGATTAAATACTAATTTTGATTTTTTCAAATTACTAGATAGTGTTACTATTGCTAGAAGTAGAAAACATATTGAAAAATATTACAATATGACTTCCATTGGAAAATTTCCTACAAGATTAAAGCCAATTAGTAAACAATGTGAAATAACAGATATAGATAGTTTTATGTCTATAAAAGAAATATCAGAAACATTAATGAAACTTAATATGAGCGTATATGCACCATTTGATTATATATTAGATAATAAACTTTCATATTATGAAGATAAATATGACATATCTGTAAGAGGTGGAAAATCTAGTTTCAGACAAGCAGATAGAGAACGAAGTTTGAAAATTTTAATGAGAATAAATCTTTTAAAAAGATTAGAAAGTTCTGTTGAATCATTTAAAATAACATTAAATAAAATTTTAGACCAAATAAATTCAATTTTGCTTTCAATAGAAAATTTTGAAAAAAATGGGATAGACAGTTCTTATGAAGATATTGAAGTATCAAATTATGATACAGATGAAGATGTAGAAGATTTGATAAATGATGAATTTAGTATTGGAAATAAAGTGAAAATAGATTTAAGAGATATTAACACAATAGGATGGAAAGAAGATTTGAATTTTGATTCAGAAATATTAAAAAACTTAATTAATAAAATTAGTCAAGTTACACCAGAACACGATTTAAAACTTCAAGAATTAATAAATTTAATATCTAATAAAGTAGAACATCCTATTAATAAAAATAATAAAAAAGTTATTATCTTTACTGCATTTGCTGATACTGCAAATTACTTGTATAAAACAATTTCATTACCACTAAAACAGAAATATAATTTGGATACTGCAAAAATAACTGGTTCAGGAACTAATGAATGTACCTTAAAGATAAGTACAGATTTTAATAATTTACTTATGAACTTTTCTCCTAAATCAAAACATAGAGATATTTTAGATGGAAAACAAGAGGAAGAAATTGAAATATTAATTGCAACTGACTGTATTTCAGAAGGTCAAAACTTACAGGACTGTGATTATTTAATTAATTATGATATTCACTGGAATCCGGTTAGAATTATACAAAGATTTGGTCGTGTAGATAGAATTGGATCAGACAATGAAGTGATTCAGTTAGTTAATTTTTGGCCTAATATATCATTAGATGATTATATTAATCTAAAAAATAGAGTAGAAAATAGAATGTTAATGATGGATATATCTGGTACAGGAGAAGATAATGTTTTAACAAATAAATCTAGTGACATTGAATATAGAAAAGTGCAACTTCAAAAATTGCAAGAAGAAGTAGTAGATTTAGAGGATATGAACACTGGAATTTCAATAACAGATTTAGGCTTAAACGAGTTTAGAATGGATTTAGTGGAATATGTAAAACATAATGAAAACTTAAATAAAGTGCCAAATGGAATGCATTCAGTAGTTTTTTCAGATGAAAGTATAGGATTAGAAAAAGGTGTTATTTATGTTTTAAAAAATATAAATAACAATGTAAATATAGACAATATGAATCAATTACATCCATTTTATTTAGTATATATCAAAGAAGACGGAACAGTATTGTCAAATCATTTGTGCGTCAAAAATACTTTGGATATATTAAGAAAAATATCAAAAGGTCATATAGAACCTATAAAAGAGGCATATATGAAATTTAATGATGAAACTGATGATGGAAAGGATATGAAAAAATATTCAGAACTTCTTAACGAAAGTATTGATTCAATAATAAACATCAAAGAAGAAAGTGATATTGATAGTTTATTTAGAAGTGGTGGAACAACAATGCTATTAAATGATATAAAAGGATTAGAAGATTTTGAATTAATTTCATTTATGGTGGTTGTATGATAAGGTTGCCAGATAGATGTAAGGTTAATAAATTTATACCAAAGAAAACTTTTTATGAAAAAATTGGTGTTTCTACATCTGTTAAAGATGATTTTATAAATAACATTGATAAAATTACTTGGCTCTATAAACTATCAGAGGATACGCTAGGAATATCAAAATCGCAAGATGTAGAAGAAATACAAATATTTGAAATTATTTTAAAAGAAAAAATATTACCAAAAAACATAATAAAAATAATATCAAAAGCAATACCATATAAAATACTATTTGTATTAAAATATGATTTGGATTATTGTTATTCTATTAAAGTAGATAATATATATTTTACTGAATGGAACGAAGATATAGAATTTAATATAAATGGATTAACATTAGAAACAATTTATGAAAATATTGTTAAGTCTATTATTAAAGAAAATAATAATACAAATACTTTTAATGATATAATAGAAAACAAGTCAAAAGTGGATGAACTAACTAAAAAGATTGAACAATTAACCTATAAAGTAAATAATGAAAAGCAATTTAATAAAAAGGTTGAATTAAATTTAGAATTGCAAAAATTTAAGAAAGAAATGGAGGCATTATTAAATGAATCAAGAACAACTAAACAATAACTCGACAGATATTATAGTTTCAGGAATTTCAGCAGCAGTTGGATTGGTACCTCTAGCAGGTGGATTTTTATCTGAATTAGTCCAAGGAGTAGTGCCTCATCAAAGAGAAGATCGTATTGTTGATTTTATAATTGATTTGAGTAATAGATTAGAAAAATTAGAAATAACTATTGATGAATTAAAGAATATTTATTCAAATTATAGTTATGGTGCATTTACTTATAAGTGTTTGAATGGTGTGGTAAATGAAATTTATGAAGAAAAGATTGCTTATTATAAGGAATTATGCATAAAAGGGATTACAAGTGAAGAAAAAGAGTTATATAGAATTGAAAGACTATTAAAAATATTTGCAGAAATGGATTATTATGAAATATTATATCTAAAATTTTACCATTATGCTAAATATGCTAATCACTTTGAATTAAATAAGATAAAAGCAGAATTAGAAATTGTTAGTGTTATGCCTAATTATATGTTAAATATGACCAACGAAAGTCGTGATTCTGAAACTTATAAGCAAATAACATTAAATAATCTTGAAAAAAATGGACTGTTAGAAATTGAAATAGGAAATATTAGAAATAGTGGTAAACCACAAATAAAATATAAAATTACTCTTTTAGGAGAATTAGTTTTAGATAAGATAGGAGTTTTGAATAATGAATAAATTAGATATGCAATCAACAAATGTTGTAGATGAAAATATTGAAAAAATATATGAATTATTTCCAAATGTTATAGTAGAATCTTCAAAAGGAAAAACAATAGATTTTGACTTGTTAAAACAAGAATTATGCAAAGAGATAGTAGAGGGGTCAAAAGAAAAATATCAATTAACTTGGCCTGGAAAAAAAGAAGCCATAGTTAATGCTAATACTCCAAGTAAAAACACATTAAGACCAATTAAGGAAAAATCAGTTGATTTTGATAATACCAAAAATATTTATATCGAGGGTGACAATTTAGAAGTATTAAAAATTCTTCAAGAGTCTTATTTGAACAAAATTAAATGTATTTATATTGATCCACCTTATAATACAGGAAGTGATTTTATTTATAACGATAAATTCAGTAAGTCTGAAAATGAAGAGCTTGTTGAATCAGGACAAATTGATGAAGATGGGAATAGAATGGTGTCAAATAATCAATCTAACGGAAGATTCCATTCAGATTGGCTAAATATGATTTATCCTAGATTGAAATTATCAAGGAATTTATTAAGGAATGATGGAGTAATATTTATAAGCATTGATGAAAACGAGTATGTTAATTTAAAAAAAGTTTGTGATGAAATATTTGGTGAAAAGAGTTATGTAGCAACTTTCATTTGGAGAAAGACAAGTAATCCTAACTCTACTGGAAATAATATTGGAATTGAACACGAATATATTGTTATGTATTCGAGAACTGATGAATATAAATTGAAATTTTTACCTTTAGATACATCAGATATAGAGAAATATACAGGTACAGATGAATTTGAACAAATTAGAGGAAAATATAAACTTGTAGGATTAAATAAAACAGGTACCGTTAATGATTTAAGACCTAATTTAATGTATGATATTTTAGCACCAGATGGAACAATAATTAAACCTTCACCTCGATGGAGATGGTCAAAAGAAAAATTTGAAAAAGGAATTAAAGAACAAAGAATTGTTTTTAAAGAAAGTAATGGCAAATGGAGTGTATACTATAAACAATATTTAAACGAAGACAATGACGGTAATTTAATCGAAAGAGGAAATTTGATTAAGACTATATTTGATGATTGTGGGAGAACAACAGATGGAACACTGGAAATTAACAATTTATTGGGAAAAGGATACTTTGATTTTCCGAAGCCAACGAATTTAATAAAGAAATTACTTTATATTGCGACAGGCAATGATGATATAATTTTAGATTTTTTTAGTGGAAGTTCTACTACTGCTGATGCTGTAATGCAAATGAATGCAGAAGAAAAAACTTCAAGAAAATATATTATGATTCAATTACCAGAACCTGTAGATAATAAATATGAAAATATTTGTAATATAGCACAAGAAAGAATAAAAAAAGCATCAGAAAAAATATCTGAAAATGTTGATAAAGGATTCAGAACCTTTAAAGTTGATTCTTCAAATATGAAAGATGTATTCTACAAACCAAATGATTTAGAACAGTCACAATTAAAATTGTTTGAATCAAATATTAAAGAAGATAGAACAACAGATGATTTATTAACCCAAGTTATTTTGGATTTAGGTTTAACATTAGATTTAGATATTGAAGAAAGAATGATAGGTAATAATAAAGTATATTATGTTGCAGGAAATTCATTAGTTGCTTGTTTTGATGATAATATTGATATTAATATTGTAGACAAAATTTGTGAATGTGAACCATATAAAGTTGTATTTAAGGATAGTGCATTCAAATTTGATAATGATAAAATTAATTTAGAAGAAAAATTTAAAAAGTTACTACCACAAAGAGCAAGTGATGAAGAATTCATAAATATTTTATAGGAGGTGTAAAAGATGAAATTAAAGTTCAAACAGCAACAATACCAAGATGACGCAGTTGGTGCTATTGTTAATTGCTTTAAAGGTCAAGAAAAAGGTTCAAGAAAAGATTTGATTGCAAGATATACAAGAACTTTAGACAAAGGGACTTTATTAGAAAAAACAGAAGAAGTTGAAGTTATCTCTTTTGGAAATCATCCAATTACACTTACTGAAAGTGAAAGAAGAGAAAACATAAGAAATGTTCAAAGACTTAATGATATAAATTATACTGATGGTGAAAACTTAAATGATTTTTCAATAGAAATGGAAACAGGTACTGGTAAAACTTATACATATATTAAAACGATGTATGAATTAAATAAAGAATATGGTTGGAGTAAATTTATTGTTATGGTTCCAAGTATAGCAATCCGTGAAGGAGTTCAAAAATCTTTTGAAATAACACAAGATCATTTTCAAGAAATATATCATAAAAAAATTAGATTTTTTGTATATAATTCTTCAAATAGTTCAAATATTGCTAATATAAATACATTTGCTTCAGATGATTCAATCCAAGTAATGATTATAAACTATCAAGCCTTTTCTGCAAAAGGAGCAGCAAACAGAAGAATTTATGAAGAACTGGATGAATTACAATCAAGAAGACCGATTGATGTAATTAAATCTGTTCATCCAATATTGATAGTTGATGAACCACAAAAATTTGGAGATAAAACAGAAAGTTTATTTGAGGATTTCAAACCATTATTTACAATTCGTTATTCTGCTACACATAAAAAGAATAAAGAGTATAACAAAGTATATAGATTAGATGCAATAGATGCATATAATCAAAAATTAGTAAAAAAGATAAATGTAAAAGGAATTGAAATATTACATAACAAATCGGAAGATACATATTTATTTTTAGATAGTGTTAATATTAGTAATAAACACGACCCAGAAGCAATGATGGAAATAGAAATCAAAACTTCTACCGGAACTACAAGAAGATTAATGAAGATAAAAGCAGGAGATGACTTATACACAAAATCTGGATATTTAACACCATATAAAGGTTATGTAGTTAGCGAGATTGATGGAAGATATGATCAATATGATAAAGTGTTTTTTACAAATGGAGTTGAAATACAAGTAGGTCAAGCATTTGGCGATGTTGATGAAAATCAAATAATAAGAATACAAATAAGAGAAACAATTCGTTCACATTTCGAAAAAGAAAGAGAACTTCATAAGTATGGAATAAAGGTATTATCATTATTCTTTATTGATGAGGTTGCTAAATATAAAGATTGGTCAACGGGAGAACCTTTAAAAGGCGAGTATGCTCAAATGTTTGAGGACGAATATAATAAGGCACTTGCAGATTATAGAAGTATAATTGATGAAGAATATACAAAATATTTGGATTCATTTGATACAAGAAAAATACACGCTGGGTACTTTTCAGTTGATAAAAAAGGACACGAAACTGACTCAAAAATCAATGATAAAAAAGATTATTTAAGTTTTGATGAAGACGCTTACGATTTGATTATGAAAGATAAAGAAAGATTATTATCCTTGGAAGAACCAGTAAGATTTATCTTTTCACACTCTGCACTTCGTGAAGGTTGGGATAACCCAAATATATTCCAAATTTGCACATTGAAACATAGTAATTCCGAAATAAGTAAAAGACAAGAAATTGGTCGTGGACTTCGTATTTGTGTAAATAATGATGGAGAAAGAATGGATTATAAATTACTTGAAAATAATTTCCATAATGTTAACACATTAACTGTAGTTGCAAGTGAATCTTATGATAGTTTTGCAAAAGCATTACAAAATGAAATGGTTGAATCTTTATCTGCAAGACCTAAAAACTTTACTCAAGAATCATTTATTGATAAAGTTCTAATAAATGATAATGGAGAAAAGTATGTATTTACAGAAGCAAGTTATAATAAATTTCTATTCTATAATGCTCAAAAAGGCTATGTGGATTTAGATAATGATTCTAAAATAACAGATAAATTTGTAGAGGATATGGAAAATGATAAACTTGATGTTATGCCAGAACTTGAACCATTTAGAGAACAAGTATCTGCTTTAATGAAAAAGTTATATTCTTCTGATAATACTAAACTTGTTAATGATGAAAGAAGAGAAAATATTAAAACACTTTCACCTAATGCAAATTTTATGAAAAAAGAATTTCAAGAATTATGGAATAAAATTAATGTTAAAACTATATATGAAGTTTACTTTGATACAAAAGAACTAATAGAAAAATCTATTATAGCGATAGATACCAAGTTAAATGAAAATAAAATGAAAGTTAGAATAACAGAAGGTTCTCAAAAAGATAATATTTCAGCTTCATCATTAAGTTTAAGAGAATCAATGGCAGAACGAAAAAGTAATATTGAGGTTTTAAATGATTTTTCTCCATCACAAATAGAGTATGATTTAATAGGAGAACTAACAAGAGATACTGGACTTACAAGAAAAACAATAATAGAAATATTAATAGGAATTAAGAAAGAAAAATTTGAAATTTATAAATATAATCCTGAAGAATTTATAAGAAAAGTTGCAAATCTTATAAATCAAGAAAAAGCAGCAACTGTTATTGATGGTATAACATATCATAAAACAGAACAAAAATATGATAATAGTATTTTTACAATTAATAATGTTAGAGGAGAACTTGGAGAAAATGCCTTTGATGTAAAAAAACATATCTATGACTTTTTGGTAACAGATTCAAAAAATGAAATTAATTTTGCAAAAAAACTAGAAACTGGAGAAGTAACAGTATATGCTAAATTACCAAATGGTTTTAAGATTCCTACGCCAGTTGGAAATTATAACCCAGATTGGGCAATAGTTTTTGATAATCCATCATTCAAATATGTTTATTTTATTGCAGAAACAAAAGGCAGTATGAATTCGATGGAACTTCGTGAAGTAGAAAAAGCAAAAATAGAATGTGCTAGAAAACATTTTGAATGTTTATGCAATGATAAGGTAAAATATGATGTTGTAGATAGTTATGAATCATTGATAAATATGTTAGCACAATAAAAAATATTTATAAAAATCTAATTGAGGGAGAATTTTATGGCTAGAAGAAGGAAAAATGAAACATCTGCTTGGGATATAATATTAGTTTTATTTTTCTTTTTAGTTGTAGCTTATTACTTAATAAAATGGGCTATTGAACTAATATGTATAATCATAGTTGGAATTGCAAAGTTAGTAACTTGGATTTCTAATAAGATTCAAAAAAAGAGTAATGAAAAAAGTATTATTAAAACACCATTTGTTGATACAAAATTAAAGGTTGAAGAAAGTTTAAAAACACCAATAGAAGTTAAAAAAGAAAAATTAGATATATTTGATAAAAGTATTTATGATAATTTATTTCCAGTTCAAATAAGAAACAGAGGAGAAGTATATTATTACGAAGATAAAATCAAATATTTTAAGGAAAATGATAATAATTATTCTTGCATTGTAAAAGGCAATGAAAACTACAATGTTAAAATTTCTATTGATGAAAATAATAATATAATAAGTTCAAGTTGTACTTGCCCTTATTATTTAGATAAAGAACATAATTGTAAACACATATATGCACTTTTATATAAAGTAAAATGCAGTGAAAATAAAGATAAAATTATAACAGAAATAAATAATCAAATAAGTGGTATTAAAACAATGGTAAAAAATGCTACTGATTATATAAATAGAAATAAATCTCATTTTTCATATTCTACTATTGATGAGTTTAACAATTATTCACAACAATACATTTCACAAACAAATTATTATGAAAAAAACTGTTCTGAAAAAGTTTTAGAAGATATATTACTACAACATTTAGATAATTTATTAAATATTACACTTGAATTAAAACAAAAAATTAAAAAAACATTAAATGAAGAAAATAGTGCAACTGATGTAATTACTTCTATGCCGAAACAAAAAAATGAAAATAAGATTGGATTTACAGATGTAATGGCAGGAATTGCTATTGCAAATGAGATAGATAAACATTTTAATAAAGAAGATGATGAGGATTATAATGAAGAACTTGAAACTGAAATGGACGCTTATGACTTAGAAGATTGGCAAAAGGATCTAGTAAGAGAAGGTCGATATAATCCTTGGAACTTTGGAGAAGAAGACCTAGAAGAAGACGATTATTACTACGAAGATGATAAATAAGGGGGATTATTATGTTCTTGATATTTATAAGCATAATTGTTATAGCAGTAATTGTAATTGCTTTTAGTACACCACCAAGTGAAAAAAATAATAATAGTAATACGACAAAAGATAATAACGAAGATGAAGATTTTGATGATTTTATTATTTTTAATATGATAAATAAGCGTAAATAAGATTAAAAATAGCAGTACTAGATGTACTGTTATTTTTTTATGAAAGTGCCAAAATCGTCCATAAAAAGTTAAATTACTATTTTTAATGGCAAAAATTTACTATTTCGCAATAGTTCGACAAATTTTGCAAGAATATTGTTGTATAATGTCGTTGAATATACAATGTCAAACTATGTAATGGAAAGAAGATGAAAAAATTAAATAATGAAATAAAAAAGAAATAATTAAGCAGTATATTTCTTTTCAACAAATGATAAAGACATATTACTGGTTAATTTTTCATAAGAGGTAACAATATTTCTATATTATAACTCTATAAAAATTATGGCATTGGTTTTTAGAAGTTGTAGGAGGAGCTGTTACCCTTATGATTAGAAATGCCTTAATTGTATTTAAAGAAATTGACATAAGAAATTACTTTATCAAAGGGGTATTATTCTCTCCAAGCCCATATCAATATGTAGCAGTATGTGTGTTTTATGACGCTGATGATTTGACTCAATTAACGAGTTGGATTGTCAGCGTCTTTTCTTTTGCTTTAAAGTTCTTTAGGTGTAGAGGTCCACCAACATTCAATTTTAAAACATAAAAATTTGAAATTGAATGGAGGAAACATAAATGGACGAAAGACCAAAAAGAAGAAAGCATAGAGATAATCCCTATGTTTTATTAAAAGTTAATGAAAAAGGATTATACAAAGTATCATTTAAAGATGGAATAGGAGCAACAAGAGTTGTAGAGGTAACAAAAGAAGTATATGAAGCATTTGATGAGTTTGAATTGCAAGATATTAAAGAATTAAATGAATATGATAGACATATTGAACATTCTGAAATATATGAGAATAATCTTGAGGTTAGAGCAATGGACAAGCCAGTAAGTCTTGAAGAAGTTATAGAAACAAAATTATTAAATGAAGACTTAAAAATGGCAATTAACTCTTTATCAGATATTCAAAAAAGAAGAATTAAAATGTACTACTTTGAAGATAAAACATTAAGAGAAATTGCTGAAATAGAACATTGTAAAATAATGTCTGTTAAAGACAGTATTGATGTTGGAATTAAAAAAATTAAAAAAATTTTAAATTATGACCTTAAAAATTAAGTTTGAGTGAGGAAACAGGTGAGAGGGAGTTAATCCTTTCTCCACCTGTTCCTTTTATTTTTAGTGGAGCAGGATGTGTTCTTTGAAAATTTGATACACATTCATCAAATACATTCCTGTTAGAGATAGCACATTAACAAGTTCGCTTGTCGATTCAAACTTGGTTATAAAATTAAGTAGCACTTAATTTGCGATTACATCTAACAGTATTAAAGATACTCCTGCACAGCCACAGATTCAAGCAATGGGTGCAGCCCGGAGAGAACCTCGGGGAGGTGGAAGTCCTGTGATATTGATTTAGCAAGTCAATAGTTTGATGAAATCCCATACTGAGGGTATTAAGACAAATATCAGTTAGAAAAAAAATTAAAGAAATATTAGAAAAGTCAAAGTATTTATGTGCTTTGACTTTTACATATTAAGGAGGAAAAAAATATGAAAATGAAAAGATATAAAATAAAAATTAAATTGGTATTTGAAACTACTATGGATCATTCACAAACAAGTATGAAGAAAGCACAATATGATGTTAATCGTGTATTAACAGATTATTTGAAAGACAAGAAGTTAAATATCTTGAATCTATTTAAAGATAATCCACCACATATTATCTACAAAGTAGAAAAATTTGATGAGAACAATTAGACGAGGAGATATATACTATGCTAATTTATATCCAATAGTTGGGTGTGAACAAGATGGTACTAGACCTGTGGTGGTAATTCAAAATGATATAGCAAATATTTATAGTCCAGTTGTTATAATAGCACCTATTACTAGCAGAGTTGATTCAAAGCCCAAATTATCAACCCACGTTTTAATCAAGTCAAATGGAAAAATAACACACGATTCAATTATACTAACCGAACAAATAAGAGTGTTAGATAAATCAAGATTAAAATCTTATATCTGCACATTAGATGAAAAACAAATGCGAGAAACAGATAGAGCAATTTTAAATGCTTTTGGAATAGATTTGAATAGACTTATATATCAACAAGAATAAAATGTGCGATTCTAAAAAACGCACAATGGTAAAAAAATGAGAGAACTTGTATTCTGTAATTGTGAGTACAAGTTCTATTTTCTTATAAAGGAGGAGATAGAATGCCAGAACAAAACATTAAAAAGGTTTACGAAGTTTCTGATATACAAAAGATACTAGGATTAGGAAGAAGTAAAACATACGAATTTTTAGATGAAGTTTATAGGAACAGAAAGCCATTTAATGTTATTAAAATCGGAAAATTATACAAAGTTCCAAAAGATAGTTTTGATAAATGGATTGATGGAGGTATGACAATGCCAGAGCAAGTATAATTTCTGATTTAATTAGAAAGGGAAGATAAAGATGGAAAAAACAGTACAGGAATATAAAGGTAGCATAGCATTTTTTTATAGAAACTCTTGGTATCATAGAAAAAAAGAACTACAAGAAGATGGTAGTACAAAATATGGTAGAGTTGGTGGATTTAAAACACCAGAACTTGCCGAAGAAAACTACTATAAATGTTTAGAAGAATATGAAGAACAAAGAAGAAATTATATTGCACCAATAATAGATAAGGAAATATTATTTAAGGATTATCTGATTTATTGGTTTGAAAAAGTATTTTCTCCAAAAGTAGAAAGTACAACTTCAATGTCAATCTCTTATGCAGTTTATAATCTTATAATTCCCTGTCTTCCTTATGACATAAAAGCAAGATTGGCAACAACTGATTTTATAAATCAAACATTAGAAAAAATAGATAAGTTAGGCAAAACAACTGCTAATAAGAGTAGAGAGGTATTTAATCTAGTTTTTCAAGATATAGTTCACGATGGAATATTAACAGTAAATCCCGTTGATTCTGCAAAAGTTTACAAGAGAGGTAAACCTAATATTAAACTATTAACTAAAAGCGAAATTAAAACATTTCTGGCTTCTACCAGTAATAGTGAAAATTGGTATTTAGAAATATTATTAGCACTGTTCTGTGGGTTAAGAAAGGGAGAAATAAGAGGATTAAAGTTTAGTGATTTTAACTATGAAAAAAAGACAGTTAGTATTTCAAGACAGTTAGCAAATAAGTATGAATTATCAAGTAATGAGTTCAAAATTAAAAAAATGATATTCGTAGAAAAAGACCCTAAAACACCTAATAGTTTTAGAACTTTAAGAGTTCCAGATATTATATGGAAAGAATTAGACAAAAGAAAGAAACTTGTAGAAATTCGTAAAAATACTTTAAAGGAAAATTATATTGATAAAGATTATATCAGCTGTCAAGATAATGGACTTCCACACGGAGGAACATCATTGAATAAATATATTGAAAATCAATGCAAAAAGAATAGTATTCCTAAAATAACAGTTCACGGATTAAGACATCTATATGCAACTATCTTAATAGAACAAGGAGTACCTATTCCTAAAATATCTGCTTTGTTAGGACATAGTTCAGTTCATACAACATTTGATTTCTATTTAGATGTAATAAGTGAAAAAGAGAAAATAACTGCATTTATGAATAATACTTTTGCAATGAAAGAAAGTGAGGAATAGTTATGAAGTTTGATACAAAGCAATATACAGATTTTAAAGTATATGCAGTGACTACAATAAAGAAAAAATATGGATTTAGAATAGTCCTAATTTATGATAATGAAGACACTAAAACTATTCAAAAGGCAGGATTTAATACGAAGAAAGAAGCAAATAATGCAAGAAATATTGCTATTACAGAACTGCATAATGGAACATTCGTTGTTTACAACAATATAAATGTTAAAACATTCTTAACTTATTGGTTAGAAGAAGTAATGAAACCTAATATAACATCTGATTCTTATGATTCATATAAGAATATAGTTTATAATCACATTATTCCTAGTCTAGGTACAATTAAAATGATAACTTTGAATACAGGACATATACAAAGACTTTATAATACAAAAGCAGATTATTCGCACGACATAGCAAAACTTTGCAAGGCTGTAATGAATAGTGCATTAAAATATGCCAAAGAAAAGAATCTAGTATCAGTTAATGTAGCAGATGGAGTTAATCTTCCTAAATGTATTAAGAAGAAAAAATATAGAACAATAGAAATAGATGTTAAGAAAACTTTAAACATAGATCAAGTAAGATTGCTAATAGAAAAAAGTAAAGAAACACCAATTCACTTACAGATTATGTTTGCAGTTCTTATGGGACTACGAAAACAGGAAATAAACGGATTAAAGTATTCAGATATAGACTTCATTCATAGAACATTAAAAATACAAAGACAACTAGGTAAAAAAGCAAATACAGATAATTCAGAACTTAAAGTTGGAGAATATACTAAACAAGAAATAGAGGTTAAAACATTTTCTAGTAATAGAGAGTTAGAAATACCAGATATATTATTTGAAGAAATATTAGAAGAAAAGAAAAAGTATGAAAAGAACAAACGAAGAAGAATAAATGATAAGACAACGCCTTTTAAAGACTATGACTTTATAATATGTTCAACTTATGGCAATCCTAGAAGCAAGAGCTTTCATTTTAAATATTGGAAACAATTATTAAAAGAAAACAATTTGCCAGATATTAGATTTCACGATTTAAGAGCGACTTATTCAACACTGTTATTAAAGAACAATTTTAACTCAAAGGCTATTTCAAAACTTATGGGACACGCTACTGATATTATCACAATAGATGTATATGGAGATAATGATGAAATAATTGCAGATTGTGTTGATGAATTAGATTCGTTTATAGAAAGTGTTCGTCCAGAGAATAATGAATCAGAAATACAAATTGGGGACGAATCTGATATTTCTATTGATGAAAATATTTTAAATGAATTAACAGTATTTTAATTAAAAAATAGATGATAATAAGAACAGGGTATTTTGGCGTTTACCTTGTTTTTTCAAGGAAAAAATGATAAAATAATATAGCGAAAACGCCATCTAATGTTATTTAATGTTATATAGTCCAGAAAATAAAATTTGTGACTTTCATTCGTCCAAAAGAAAAAAGTATCAATTTAACCATTGAATTATAAGTAGTGAGGACGAATTTAGGGACTAATAGTTGGCTGACAGTTATACTTTTAAAAGTTCAAAAAAAGTCACAGAAAGTTATAAAGGAGGGAGGAAAAAATGTTTAAATTACACGCACCTTATGAACCAGCAGGTGACCAACCACAAGCAATAGAAAAACTTGTAAATGGCATAAAACAAGGGGTTAAGAACCAAGTGTTACTAGGAGCCACAGGTACTGGTAAGACATTTACAATGGCTAATGTAATAGCCCAAGTTAATAAACCAACTCTTGTTTTAGCACATAATAAAACACTAGCTGGTCAGTTATATTCGGAGTTAAAGGAGTTCTTCCCAGAGAACCTAGTGTGCTATTTTGTATCTTATTATGATTATTATCAACCGGAAGCATATGTACCTAGTACAGATACTTTTATTGAAAAAGATGCATCTATTAATGATGAGATTGATGAATTAAGACATAGTGCAACTTCTGCTTTAATTAATAGAAGAGATGTTATTGTAGTAGCGTCAGTTTCTTGTATATATGGTATTGGTGAAGTTGAAGAGTATAGAAAGCATACAATTACATTAAATGTAGGTGATACTGCTAATAGGGATGATATAGTAAAGAAATTAGTTGAGATGTTGTATGAAAGAAATAATATTGAACTTAAAAGAGGATGCTTTAGGGCAAAGGGAGATGTTATTGAATTAATTCCTGCTAACGAAAAGACTAAGGGAATTAGAATTGAATTTTTTGGTGATGAAGTTGAAAGAATTAGTGAGTTTGATAGTTTGACTGGTGCGATAATACAAAATAAGAAAACAATAACTATTTTTGCAGCGTCTCACTTTGTTACTGATGAGGAAAAGTTAAAAATTAGTATTGAAAGAATAAAAGAAGAGTTAAGTGACAGGTTGTCATATTTTAAAGATAATAATAAATTCTTAGAAGCACAGCGTATTGAAGAGAGAACTAATTATGATATAGAGATGCTTAATGAAACAGGTTTTTGTAGGGGTGTTGAAAATTATTCTAGGCATCTAGCATTAAAAGGTGAAGGTGAAACTCCTACATGTCTAATTGATTTCTTTCCTAAGGATTTCTTATTAGTAGTCGATGAATCTCATGTAACATTGCCTCAAGTAAGGGGTATGTATAATGGTGACAGAGCAAGAAAGCAAATATTGGTTGATTATGGTTTTAGGCTTCCTTCCGCACTTGATAATAGACCTTTAAAGTTTGATGAGTTTAGAAGTAAGATTAATCAAGCAATTTATGTTTCAGCAACACCAGGTGATTATGAATTGTCATTAACTAATAACAATTATGTAGAGCAAATAATTAGACCTACTGGATTACTTGATCCAACTATTGAAGTAAGACCAACTCTTGGTCAAATTGATGATATAGTGTCTGAAATTAATGATAGAATTAGTAAAAATGAAAGGGTACTTATTACCACTCTTACTATAAGAATGGCAGAGGAACTTACTAATTATTTGAAAAATATAGACATCAAGGTTGCTTATTTGCATAGTGAAGTTAAAACCCTTGAACGTACTAAGATAATAAGAGATTTAAGACTGGGTAAGTATGATGTTTTAGTTGGTATTAATTTACTTAGAGAGGGTCTTGATATTCCGGAAGTTAGTCTTATTTGTATATTAGATGCTGATAAGCAAGGCTTTTTAAGAAGTGATAGGAGTTTAATTCAAACAATTGGTAGGGCTGCTAGAAATGCAAATGGTCATGTTATTATGTATGCTGATAAGGTTAGTGATGCAATGCGTATAGCAATAACTGAGACTAAAAGAAGAAGGAATATTCAAGATAAATACAACAAGGATAATGGTATAGTACCTAAGACTATTGTTAAGGAAATTAGAGATTTAATTACTAATGAGGATGATAGTAAGAACAACAAGGTTAAGGTTAAGTATAGTAAGAAAGAAAAAGAAGATATGATTAAGAGATTACATAGTGAAATGATGTCTGCTGCTAAAAATCTTGATTTTGAAAGGGCGTCAGAACTTCGTGATATTATGTTTGAATTAGAGAGTGAATAGAGTATAATAATTGAATTGGAAGTGATATAAGTGGATAAAATAATAATTAAAGGTGCTAGAGAAAATAATTTAAAGAATATTGATATTGAAATACCTAAGAATAAACTAGTAGTAATGACAGGTGTTTCTGGTAGTGGTAAAAGTAGTCTTGCATTTAATACCATTTATGCTGAAGGTCAAAGAAGATATGTAGATAGTTTAAGTGCTTATGCTAGACAATTTCTTGGTAATTTTGAAAAACCGGATGTTGATAGTATTGAAGGCCTTTCTCCAAGTATAAGTATTGATCAAAAAACTACTAACAATAATCCAAGAAGTACAGTTGGTACTATTACTGAAATATATGATTACTTAAGGCTATTATATGCTAGAATTGGTATTCCTTATTGCCCTAATCATGGAGTAGAAATTAGTAGTCAAAGTATTGAGGAAATGGTAAATAAAGTACTTGAATTAGAAGTTGGTACTAAGATTATGGTTTGTGCGCCTGTAGTTAGAGGTGAAAAGGGTACTCACAAGGATTTATTTGATGATTTAAGGAAGAGTGGTTTTACTAGGGTAAAAGTAAATGGTGATACTCTTGATTTAAGTGATGAAATTAATCTTGAGAAGAATAAGAAAAGTAATATTGATGTAATTATTGATAGATTAGTTATTAAAGAAGATATTAGAAGTAGATTGTTTGAATCTATTGAAACTAGTTGCAAACTTGCAGATGGTAAGGTAATAATTGATGTAATTGGTGATAAAGAAATACTTATGTCTGAGTCTTTAGCGTGTCCTTATTGTAATTTTTCTATGTCAGAACTAGAACCTAGGATGTTTTCATTTAATTCACCTTTTGGAGCATGTCCTTCTTGTAAAGGCTTAGGTTTTAAATTAAAAATAGATGAGGATTTAATAATACCTAATAAGAAATTAAGTTTAAATGAAAATGCTATTATACCTTTATCTAATATGGATGATTTTAATATATATAGAAAGATGTTAGAAATAGTATGTAATCATTATTCTATTGATATGAATAAACCTATTGAAGATTTAAAAAGAAAAGAGTTAGATATAGTATTATATGGTTCTCCTGATATTCTTACTTTTGATTTTTATACTAGAAGTGGTAATCATATGCATAGAGTTGAAGCATATGAAGGTATAAGTAATAATTTAGAAAGAAGATATATGGAAACTAATAGTTCATTTATTCGTGAATGGTTAGAAAGATATATGACTGAATTACCTTGTAATGAATGCTCTGGAACTAGGTTAAAAAGTGAAATACTTAATGTTAAGATAAAGAATAAGAATATATATGATTTATGTAATATGAGTATTAGAGATTTATATTCTTTCTTTGATAATATTAAACTTAATAAGGAGCAGACAGAAATATCTAAGTTAATTATTAAGGACATTAAGGATAGGTTACATTTTTTAATAAATGTTGGATTGGAGTATTTAACGCTTAATCGAAGTGCGGGAACTTTAAGTGGTGGTGAAGCACAAAGAATAAGGTTGGCAACACAAATTGGGTCTAAATTATCTGGAATATTATATGTACTTGATGAACCTAGTATTGGCCTTCATCAAAAAGATAATCAAAAATTAATTAATTCTTTACTTGAGATGAGGGATTTAGGTAATACTTTGATTGTTGTTGAGCATGATAGTGAAACTATGTTACAAGCAGATTATCTTATTGATATTGGACCTGCATCTGGTGTTCATGGTGGATATGTTATGGCTGCTGGAACACCAAGTGAGGTTATGAATAATGATAATAGTATTACTGGTAAATATTTAAGTGGTAAATTAAAGATTGATGTGCCTAAGAAAAGAAGAAAAGGTAATGGTAAATATATTGAATTAAAAGGTTGTAAAGAAAATAATTTAAAAAATATAAATGTGTCTTTTCCTCTTGGTACTTTTACTTGTGTTACAGGGGTATCAGGTAGTGGTAAGAGTAGTTTAGTTAATGAAATACTTTATAAGAACTTATCTAATTCAATATATAAGTCTAAGGATAAACCTGGTAAATGTAGAAGTATTACTGGTATTGAAAATGTTGATAAGGTAATAAATGTTTCACAGGATCCGATTGGTAGAACTCCAAGGAGTAATCCAGCAACTTATACTGGTGTATTTGATGATATTAGAGATGTTTTTGCAAATACTAAGGAAGCTAAAATTAGGGGTTATGAAAAGGGAAGATTTTCATTTAATGTAAAGGGTGGTAGATGTGAAGCATGTCAAGGTGATGGTGTTAAGAAAATAGAAATGCACTTTTTACCAGATGTATATGTTCCTTGTGAAGTATGTAAGGGTACTAGATACAATAGAGAAACATTAGAGATAAAATTTAAGAATAAGAATATTGCTGATGTACTTGATATGACAGTAGAAGAAGCATGTGAATATTTTGAAAATATACCTAAAGTTAAGAATAAATTAAATATGCTTATGGAAGTAGGACTTGGTTATGTTAAATTAGGTCAAAGTGCTCCAACATTAAGTGGAGGTGAGGCAAGTAGAGTTAAACTTGCTAAGGAATTACAAAAGAAACCTACTGGTAAGAGTGTATTTATATTAGATGAACCTACAACTGGTTTGCATACTGATGATGTTAAGAAATTAATTAGTATATTACAAAGAATAGTTGATAATGGTGATACTGTAATAATTATTGAGCATAATCTTGATATGATTAAGGTTGCTGATTATATTATAGATTTAGGACCTGATGGTGGTGATTTTGGTGGAGAAGTTATTGCTAAGGGTACTCCTGAACAAATTGCTAAATGTAAAAATAGTTATACAGGTGAATACTTAAAGAAAGAATTAGTAAAATAATTCTTTTTCTTTTATGTGTATTCAAGTATAAATACTTTCAAATACAAAGTAAATATATGTAAACATCAAATTATTTGTAAAAATGTTGCCATATACTATGATATAATAAACTTATAAGATAAAGGAGGAACTTATGAGTAAGAAACAATATGTGTTTTTAGTGGTAACTTTGTTTATATTACTTGCAATTAATATTGTTGGGATTTGTAGTTTTACACAAAAGAATAAAGACAATAATACAAAAGGGGATTTAATAAACATAAAAAAAGATCAAGACATTCAAAAAAAATTTGCCTTTGAAGACATGATTGCTTTAAAAGATGGTAATACAATGGAAGAATTATCTTATAGCTATATTACTGAAGAATATAAAGATTTCTCATTATATAGAAAAAATGGTAAAGAAATAGTTGCAAATTGTAAAAAATCATATAGGCCAGATGATAATGTTTATGAGGGAAAATATTGTGACATAAAAATTAGTGATGCTAATGATAATGTTTGGAACTTAAAGATTTCAAATAATGCTGTAGGATGCTCTTCTGGTAGTAGTTTATATGTACATGATGATTATTTAATAGTTCTAACAACTGATGGTTGTGTATGGGGAATGGAATTGAAAATATATACTTTTGATGGAAAACTTGTATATGAAACAAAAAATGGTTATGTACGTTTTGCTTATAATAATGAAGATTATACTTTTTATCCATTTATTCGTGATAATAAGTTATATTATATTGAAGTATCTCATGATTTTTGTCAAAATATGGAAAAGCCTGTTGTAACATATTTTAAATCATTGAGTTTAGATGGTACTAACAAACTAGAAACTTTATTTGAATTTGATGCTAAGGTTGGTTTAAATTGTTAAATAATTATTGGAATTAGTAAATAATTCTTTTTCTTTTATGTGTATTCAAGTATAAATACTTTCAAATACAAAGTAAATACATGTAAACATCAAATTATTTGCAAATATGTTGCCTTATTCTATGATATAATAAACTTATAAGATAAAGGAGGAACTTATGAGTAAGAAACAATATGTGTTTTTAGTGGTAACTTTGTTTATATTACTTGCAATTAATATTGTTGGGATTTGTAGTTTTACACAAAAGGATAAAAACAATAATACAAAAGGGGATTTAATAAACATCAAAAAAGATCAAGACGTTCAAAAAAAATTTGCCTTTGAAGACATGATTGCTTTAAAAGATGAAAATACAATGAAAGAATTATATTATGAATTTGATAAAGATGTAACAATTTATAGAAAAAATGATAAAGAAATAGTTGCAAATTGTAAAAAAGCATATAGGCCTGATGATAATGTTTATGAAGCAAAACATTGTGACATAAAAATTAGTGACGCTAGTGATAATGTTTGGAACTTAAAGATTGTAAATAATTTTGTAGGATGCACTGCTAGTAATAATTTATATGTACATAATGATTATTTAATAGTTATAGAAACTGGTTATTGTGTTCAAGGAATGGAATTAAAAATATATACTTTTGATGGAAAACTTGTATATGAAACAAAAAATGGTTATGTAGGTTTTTCTTATAATAATGAAGATTATACTTTTTATCCATTTATTCGTGATAATAAGTTATATTATATTGAAGTATCTCATGATTTTTGTCAAAATATGGAAAAGCCTGTTGTAACATATTTTAAATCATTGAGTTTAGATGGTACTAACAAACTAGAAACTTTATTTGAATTTGATGCTAAGGTTGGTTTAAATTGTTAAATAATTATTGGAATTAGTAAAATAATTCCATTTTTATTTAAATTGTGGTATTATTACAATAGAGGTGTAAAATGAAGAATAATATTAATAAGATTTTAGACTTTATTATTACTGTGCTTGTGTATGATTTGGTATTAATATTAGTTTCAAATATTACAAATACACTTGTTATTGATAGTTCGTATTATGGTTTGTATTCTTTATTGGGCGCGATAATAATATGTATTTTAAATAAAACTATTAAACCGATTTTATTTAAGTTAACTATACCAATAACTGGTGTTACAATGGGTCTATTTTATCCTTGTTTAAATATTTTAATATTAAAGATAACTGATTGGATACTTTTATC
This sequence comes from uncultured Bacilli bacterium, assembly GCA_934130375.1. GTDB lineage: Bacteria > Bacillota_I > Bacilli_A > RF39 > UBA660 > CAG-1193. The sequence continues at coordinate 105,538 of CAKOXW010000002.1, read as the reverse complement.
TCATTTTGAAACACATGGTATTATAACTTTGTTTTTGACATCAATTTTAATTTCGGTAATCAATTTGATTATTGAGGAATTAATTATTAAACCAATTATAGGGAGGAATAAATAATGAGTAATGTAATATTTTCTATTGGTAAATTTAGTGTATCTTGGTATTCAGTATGTATATTAGTTGGCGTAGTTATTGCAACAATATTATTTTTGCTTGAGTGCAAAAGATACGAAATAAGTACTGAGTACGGATTTAATATGATTTTCTGGGCATTAATATTTGGCATAATAGGCGCAAGGGCATACTATGTAGCATTTGAATTTGGTTATTATCAAAATCACGTTTCTGAAATATTTCAAATATGGAAAGGTGGCCTTGCTATTCATGGCGGCATCATTGGGGGCTTGCTTTTTATAATTTTCTATACTAAGAAGTACAAGGTTAGGACGCTTAAATTTACCGATATGCTTTGTGTTGGACTTATTATTGCGCAAGGTATAGGTAGATGGGGTAATTTCTTTAATCAAGAGGCCCATGGACCAGCAACTACTTATGAAGCGCTTAAGAGTATGAAGATAATTCCTGAGTTTGTAATACAAGGTATGAATATAGATGGTACTTATTATGTGCCTACTTTCTATTATGAATTTTTATGGTGTTTACTTGGTTTTATAATTTTATTAATTGTAAGAAGAGTATTTGAGTATTTAAGAACTGGTCAATTAACTGGTATATATTTAATTTGGTATAGTATTGCTAGAATATATATTGAGTCTTTAAGAACGGATAGTTTAATGCTTGGAAACTTTAAGGTTGCTCAAATATTATCTATAATTCTTATAATAGTTGGAATTATATTGCTTGTAAGAAATATAGGTAAGTCTAAGTTTGAAAATAGATATGATGATTATGAGGTGAATGATGTCGAATTTTAATACAGTTGTAATTGGATGTGGTCCAGCAGGTATGACTGCTGCAATATATTTAAAAAGAGCAAATATAGATGTTTGCATAGTTGAGAAGACTGCTCCAGGTGGTCAATTAAATATGATACATGATATTAAGAATTATCCAGGTTTTAAATCAATAGATGGACCAAGTTTAGCATTTTCAATGTTTTCTCAAATGAGAGAATTAGATATTCCGTATGTGTATGGGACTGTAACTGAAATAGTTGATAATGGTAATGAGAAGATTGTAAGAACCAACAAGGATGAAATTGTATGTAAGAATATTGTTATTGCAACAGGTAGAAGACCTAGGGAATTAGGACTTCCTAATGAAAAAAAATTACTTGGTAATGGTGTTAGTTACTGCGCTATATGTGATGGTACATTATATAAAGATAAAGATGTAGTTGTAGTTGGTGGTGGTAATACAGCATTTGAAAGTGTTTTGTATTTAGCGTCTATTGCTAAAAAAGTTTATCTTGTTCATAGAAGAGATGAATTTAGAGGTGATGAGATTAGTCTTGATGCAATAAAGAAGAAAGATAATGTTGAAATTATTACTAACTCTAAAATAACAAGGATTAATGAAAGTGATGATAAGATTAGTAGTGTTGTTATAAATGATGATAGAGAAATAGATTGTAGTTGTTTATTTGTATGTGTTGGTAATGTTCCAATACCTATTAAATGTAATAACTTGGAAACTAATAATAATTATGTTATAGTAGATAAATACATGGAAACAAGTGTACCTGGTATTTATGCTGCAGGTGATATAATAGATAAAGATGTATATCAAATTTCTACATCAGTAGGTGAAGGTACTATTTGTGCGATGAGTATAATAAGAGGCAAATAGTGCCTTTTATAAAAAGGAGTGATACAATGTCATTTTCAATTAAAGTAAAAAATGAAATAATAAATGATAAGTGTGAAAAAGCAGAAATGATTTCACTTCTTTCAGCGTATATAAGAAATAATGCGGTAATTACTGAAGATGCAATATTAATTAATACTGAGAATTTAGAAATATCTAAATATATATTTAAATTGTTTAAGGAATTATATAATATTACTCCAATAATAACAGTAAGGAAAAGTTTTAATTTTAAGAAAAGTATGTCTTATTTACTTCGAGTAAGTACTAATATTGAAGTAATTTTAAGTGACTTGTCCCTTATTAACAAGGATAAGTTGTTTATTAATATTCCTAGAGAATATATTTATGAAGATATTGAATTAAAGAAATCTTATTTAAAGGGTGTTTTTTTAGCAACTGGTTCTATTAATGATCCTAAGACTGCTAGATATCATTTGGAGTTTTTAATTGATGACTATGATTATTCTTTATTTATTTGTGAGTTATTAGATTTCTTTTATCTTAATAGTAAGTTAATTGAAAGAACTAATGGATTTATGGTTTATTTAAAGGAAGCAGAAAAGATAGGGGATTTTTTAAGGGTAATTGGTGCGACTAACTGCGTACTTTATTATGAAGATATTAAGGCATTTAGGGAACATAAAAATCTTGTAAATAGACTTAATAATTGTGAACAGGCAAATGTTGATAAAACTATATCTTCAGCATTGGCTTTAATTGAAGATATAGATCTAATTGAAAAAACTATTGGTCTTGATGCGATTGATGATAAGTTGAAGCAAGTGTGTATTTATAGAAAAAAATATAGAGATGAAAGTTTACTTGAATTAAGTAAGATAATATCTTTAGAAAATAATATTAATTTGACTAAAAGTGGTTTAAATCATAGAATTAGAAAAATAAAAGAGATTGCTGAAAGCATTAAAACAAGAAATGGGTAATAAAAATATTACTCTTTTATTTTAAAAAGACTTTAAATGTATCTTGATTTTGTGTAAATATTGATTTTAATATTAAAAAATGCTAAAATTCCTTTATAAGATATATGAAAGTATATGAAAGTCTTAGAAAGGGTAAAATAATGAGTAAAAGAAGTAAAATAGAAAAAGGCCAAGCAGTAATGGTATTGCATAAAGTATGTAAAACATATAAAAAAAAATCTTCGAATATTAAAATTTTAACAGATGTAAGTGTGGAGTTTTACACTAATAAATTTTATGCTTTGGTTGGAGATAGTGGATGTGGGAAATCAACTCTAATTAAAATTCTTGGGTTAATTGAAAATTGTGATAGCGGTGAATATTTGTTATATAATGAAAATATAAGAAATTTAGATGATAATTTTCTTTCAAATTTAAGAATGAAAAATATGGGTTTCATTTTTCAAGGAGTTTATTTAAATCCAACATTAAAGGCATATGAAAATGTTATGGTTCCAATGCTAATAAACAAAGAAATTGAAAGAAAAAGTAGAAAATTGCTTGCAACTGAAATTCTTGAAAAAGTTGGATTGGCGGAAAGAATTAATCATTTTCCAGGTGAATTATCGGGAGGGGAGCAACAAAGGGTTGCCCTTGCAAGAGCACTTGTAAATAATCCGTCTATAATATTAGCAGATGAGCCAACAGGTAATTTAGACAAAAAAAATGAAGAATATGTATTTAAGTTATTGAAGGATTTATCGCAAAAAGGAAAATGCGTTGTAGTTGTAAGTCACAGTGATAATGTTAGAAAATATGCAGATGAAGTATTTAAAATAATTGATGGTAAATTGGTTGGTGATAGTAAATGAGTATAAAAGATATTTTAAATTTTTCATTACTTATGTTTCTGCGTAATAAAAAGAAAAAATTTTATATATTTATTATGATTGTATGTGCTTTGCTTTCTATTGGAATATTTTCCTTTAATGCAAATTTTCAAAATTATCTAAATCAAGCCATTAGTAAAAATATTGGCTTTAGAACACTAGTAGTTTTTCCTAAAAAAAGTGTTGATGATTATGGTAAAAGTGAGTTGTTAGGCTTTGAACATATTCAAGAGGTGTATAGTACTAAGTATGATACTTTTTTTGGTCAAACTGATTTAAATAATGAGCAATATGATGGCAAAATAAATTTGATTTATGGTTCAAGTAAACTTTTGCCAAAAGTTGTATATGGGAGAACTTTTGAAAGTAATGAAACTAATGTTGCTATTTGCCCACTTTCATTTTACCCATCGAGTTCTCTTTCTTCTATGAAAAAAGAAAATATATTAGATGGAACAAAATTACTTAATAATAAATTTAAAATTAAATATTATTCATACAAATGGGATAAGGAACACATACCTATAGATAAAGAATATGAAAAAGAATTTGAAATTGTTGGATTATATAGTAGTGAGAATACAATGAATTTTAATAACGAATGCTTTGTTTCAAATGTAGATTTAAAAGAGATATTAGATATTACAATTCCTAATGATGAATACGAAGAAGTTACCTATGGTTTCTTTGCAATTGTAGATGATACGAAAAATGTGGATAAGGTAATAAAAACATTGGAAGATGCTGGATTTGATGATGTTTCTGTAAGAGCAAATATTGATACTGATATCTTAAACACAATTAATAAAACAACTTTTGTTTTTATAATTGTAATAATAATTTCTATCGTTTTTCTTACATATTTATATACTAAAAAAAAGATATTAAATGAAAAAAATGTAATAGGGAATTTGAGAATGTGCGGCTATAATGAAGGAAATGTAAAGGTATTGTATTTAAGTGAAAGTTTAATAACAAATATATTTAGTTTTCTTATAGGACTTGTTTTATTTTTAAGTATATACACTTATTTAAAGTTAACAATGTTTTTGCAATTCTCATATTTAGGCATTGAAATTGTATTTGATTATAATTCTTTAATATTTACTATATTTATAGTGATAATTTTGCCCACTTTATTTGTTTTTTGTGACGTTTCGCATTATTTGAAAAAGAGTATTTCCTTCTTTTTAGATGGTGAGTAATATGATTTTATTAAAAGGATTTTTAAGAAAAAAAAGTACAATACTTTACTTATTTATTTTTTCGGGATTATTATCTATTATATTAATGCTTTGTTCTTTTGCTAATTATTATTCTTTCCTAAAAAGTGAAATTTTTAGTAGGAATTCATTTATTATAATAAAGAGTAAAAAAGATTACTATGAAATTTTAAATACCAATAAAAATATTATTTCATTTGAGAGATTGCTTTGTTTCTCGCCAGATTATTCAAATGAAAATTTACTAAATTTTGAGAAAAAAAGCAGTAATACAACAGGGTTATATTGGAGCGATTTTTTTGCTAATGATTTTGCTAATGATGATGTTATTCTTGTTAGTCAAAATAGTCAACTCAATAATAATCAAATAGATTTGGAAATTGGTTTTAATGTTTTTAAACGTATAAAAGATGATGATACTTCTTTTTTCCCTAAGGTAGGAGATTTAATTAGTCTTTATTACAAGAATAGTAAATATGAGTTTATAATAAGAAAAATATCCAAATCTCCTTCTTCAAAAATGAGTATATCAAAAAATCTTTTTGAAAAGTTATTAGAAAACGAACGTTATTTTACTTATAAGGTTATTATTAAAGATTTTAAGAGTGCCGAATTGTTAATTGATGAAGTGGAACATAGTGAAACGAGTAATGATTATATTATTTCACTTAATCAAACAAATGCAAATGATTTTCAAAGTACTGAAAGATTTGAGAAAATAATTAATATACTTTACTATTTGAATTATGTCGTAATTTTACTTTTTGTAATTATATATATTATTTCTATTAATAATATTGTTGAAGATGAGACTAAAATGTCAGATATAGAGAAGATTTTGGGCTATAGTAGAGGAAAGCGATTGTTATCAATGCTACTTAAATTATCATTTATTGTATTTTTATCAATTGGTATTTCTATAATAATATCATTATTATTATGCTATATTTTTAATGTTATTTATGATTTTAAGTTAACTCTTAACGGAATTTTAAATATTATAAGTTGGTATTTAATAACTACAATTGTAATAATCCTTTTGAAAATAGTTTTAACAAGAAAGTTTGCCGATAAGCAATTATATTGTTAAAGTTAGGGGTTTAAATTATTTTTTTGAAAATAGTTGTCCCGATATAAAATGTATGATACAATTAAATTGTAAAATATCTTAGAAATATTTCTGGTTATGGTGGATATCAATATTAATATACTTAATTATAGGTAATATGGATTAAAACATATTGCCTTTTTAAGTGAAAAAATAGTAATCAAATTTGTAACATTGAATTATTTCTAAAAAACATTATTTTATATGATATCCAAATAACTAAAAATATTACTCTTTTATTTTAAAAAGACTTTAAATGTATCTTGATTTTGTGATATTATAGTATGTGTATGAAAGTGATTAGAGGGCGTGAAGTTTATGTGCAAAATAATATCATTAGTTAATCAAAAAGGAGGAGTAGGTAAAACTACTACTAGTATAAATTTATCATCCGCTTTAGGATATTTTGGTAAGAAAACATTATTAATAGATTTAGATCCACAAGGTAATGCAACAACAGGAATAGGAATTGATAAAGCAGATACTAAATATTCAGTTTATGACGTTATGTTAGATGAAGTAGATATAGAGGATGCAATTATTAAAACTAAGTATAAAAATTTAAGTTTATTATCATCAACAATTAATTTAGCAGGTATAGATATTGAGTTAATAGAAAAGAGTAATAAGACACCAGATTTTGTTAAAACTGCTCAGTTAAAAAAGCATCTTGAGGAAGTTAGAGACAAATATGATTATATAATTATAGATTGTCCACCTTCACTTGGAATTCTTACAACAAATGCTTTAACAGCATCAGATTCTGTTATAATACCAGTTCAATGTGAATTCTTTGCATTAGAAGGAATTATGCAGCTTCTTAATACAATTATGCTTGTTCAAAAGAATTTAAATCCATCATTAGATATTGAAGGTGTTTTACTTACAATGTTAGATGCAAGAACAAAATTAGGAATAGAAGTTGTTACTGAAATTAGAAGTTATTTTAAGGAAAGAGTATATGATACTATAATTCCAAGATTAGTAAAATTATCAGAAGCACCATCACATGGTAAACCAATCCATATGTATGATAGTGATAGTAAAGGAGCGCTTGCTTATTTAAATCTTGCAAAGGAAGTGATTGAAAGAAATGGATACTAAAAGAAAAGCATTAGGAAGGGGTTTAGAAGAATTATTTAATTCTGAAAGTTTAGAATTATCTAAAATTGAAAATAAGATTATTGAGGAAGCAGATAAGGATGAAATAATAGAGATTGATTTGTCTCAACTTAGATCTAATCCATATCAGCCAAGGAAAATATTTGATGAAGAGGCTTTAAAAGAATTATCAGAATCTATTAAAGAATATGGTGTATTTCAACCAATAATTGTTAAGAAATCTATAAAAGGTTTTGATATTATTGCAGGTGAAAGAAGAGTTAAAGCAAGTAAAATGGCTGGTAAAACCACTATTCCTGCAATAGTTAGAGATTTTACAGATGAGCAAATGATGCAAATAGCGTTGTTAGAGAATTTACAAAGAGAAAATCTAACTGCTATTGAGGAAGCAACTGCTTATAAAGATATTATTAATGCATTAAGTATTACTCAGGATGATTTAGCAAAGAAATTAGGTAAAAGTAGAAGTCATATTACTAATATGCTTGGCTTATTAAGATTGCCTAATAGTGTACAAGATATGGTACTAAAGAGTGAAATTTCCATGGGACATGCTAGAGTACTTAGTAAGTTAGAAAATAATGAAGATATTACTTCTCTTGCAGAAAAAGTTGTTAATAACAATGTAAGTGTTAGAGAACTTGAAAATATGGTTAATTCTAAGTATAAGAGAACTGTAGAAATAAATAGAAGAGAAAAAAGTAACTCTAAGGAATATAAATATATTGAAGAAGCACTTGAAGATAAACTTGGTACTAAAGTAAGATTATCTAGTAATAAAATAGTTGTTAATTATACTTCACTTAATGATTTAAATAGAATATTAGAAATATTAGATGTTAAGATTGATTAGGAGATAATATGAATTATAAAGTTGGATCAATTGTTATAATGAAAAAGGGACATCCTTGTGGTGAAAATAAATGGATTGTAACTAGAGTGGGTGTTGATGTTAAGATTAAGTGTTTAAAGTGTAATAGAGAGATTATGCTTAGTAGTTTAGATTTTGAAAAAAAATTAAAGAAAGTAGTTGAAATATAATGGAAACTAAGAAAGAAAAAAGAAGTTGGCTAAATAATGCAGTAATGTTTTTTATGATACTCATTATACTAGTATTTATATTAAGTATTATTGGTTCAGTGTTTAATTGGCAAGGAACTTATTCTAAATTAAATGTTGTAACTGGTAATGTTGAAAATCAATTGGTTTCAGTAGAATCCTTATTCTCAAGAGAAGGTGCAAGATATATAATTGGTAATGTTCTTACAACTTTTATGTCATTTACACCATTAGTAATGTTTCTATTTACTATGATTGGTGTAGGTTTTGCTGAAAAAACAGGTTTATTTAAAGCAATATTTAAAACCAAGAAAAAAGTTAAGAAATTTTGGTTATCTTTTATAGTTGCTTTAGTGTCAATTGTATCAACAGTTGTAGGTGATATTGGTTTTGTATTTATAATACCTTTATCCGCAATAGTATTTTTGATTAATAATAGAAATCCAATAATTGGTATAATCGCATCATTTTCTGCAATGACAGCAGGTTATGGAATTAATATGATTATTACTCAAATGGATTATAATTTATATAGTATTACCAATTTATCTGCTAAATTAATAGATAAATCATACAATGTAGGTATTAATGGTAACATAATATTTACTGCAGTATGTACAGTACTTTTATCATTGTTAATCGCATTTATTACTGAAAAGTATATAGTTAAAAAGGCAAGAAAATATAAAATTGATGAAATGATAGAAGATGATGAACTAAGTAGTGATGCTAAAAAGGGATTAAAATATTCTATTTTGGTAGCATTGTTATCATTATTATTCTTTGTATATATGCTTATTCCTTTTGGAACACCACTTGCTGGATTATTACTAGATTATTCTGAAACGACTTTTTATGGAAGAGTATTTAGTGGTAATTCATATGTAATTCAAGGACTTGCATTTATGCTTTGTGTTACATTGATATTATGTGGATGGATTTATGGAAGGACAGCACATACATTAAAAACAAAGAACGATTTTTCTACTTATCTATATGATTCACTTAATAATATAGGTAGTATATTGGTATTTTTCTTCTTTGCATCTCAATTAATTGCATTATTTAAAAAGACTAATATTGGGGTTGTATTTACAATTAAAATAATTGATATATTAGAAAAAGTTGAATTTACAGGTTTTCCACTTATGATTGCATTCTTTATACTTGTAGCACTTGTAAATATTTTCCAAACATCAGCGGTACTTAAATGGTCAGTTTTAGCGCCTTCAATTGTACCAATGTTTATGAGACAAAATATTTCACCAGAGTTCGCACAAGCAATATTTAGAGTTGCAGATTCAACAACTAATACAATATCACCATTTTTCCCATATTTCATAGTACTTATAGGAATGTTACAAATATATAATAAGAACGAAGAAGCAATAGGTATTAAATATACATATAAATTGCTACTTCCATATGCACTAGGTATATTTATATTCTTTATATTATTACTAATATGTACTTATATAATTAACTTACCAATAGGAGTAGGAGTATACCCAGTATTATAAGGAGGAGTTTATGAGTTTAACAGCAGGAATAGTAGGGCTTCCTAATGTAGGAAAAAGTACATTGTTTAATGCAATTACTAAAAATAATATTTTAATAGCGAATTATCCTTTCGCAACAATTGAACCTAATGTTGGGACAGTTATGGTACCTGATAATAGGTTAGATGTTTTAAACAAGATGTATGATCCTAAGAAATTAATTAAAACAACATTTGAATTTACAGATATTGCAGGTCTAGTAAAGGGTGCTTCTAAAGGAGAAGGACTTGGTAATAAGTTTTTATCGCATATTAGAGAAGTAGATGCAATATGTGAAGTAGTTAGATGTTTTAATGACCCAAATGTAATACATGTTGAGGGTAATGCTGACCCGATAAGAGATATTGAAATAATTAATATTGAACTTACTCTTGCAGATTTAGAAGTTATTCAAAATAGAATTTCTAAAATAGAAAAGAAAGCACAAACTACGAAAGATAAGGAAGCATTAAAAGAATTAACATTATTAAATACAATTAATGATGCTCTTACTAATGATATTCCAGTAAGAAGACTAAAGTTTACACCTGAAGAAGAAAAAATGATTAAGTCATTTAACTTATTAACTAGTAAACCAATTATTTATATAGCAAATATAAAAGAAAGTGATATTGGTTTAGAAAATGAATATACTAAATTAGTAAGAGATTATGCACTTAAAGATAATGCAGATGTAATAGAAATGTGTGCTAAGATTGAAAGTGAAATATCATCCTTAGATGATGAAGAAAGAACTTTATTCTTAAATGAATTGGGTATAAAAGAAAGTGGATTAGATAGTTTAATAAAATCTACATATTCACTTCTTGGTTTAAGAACTTTCTTTACAGTTGGAACTGATGAAGTTAGAGCATGGACATTTAAAAAAGGAATGAAAGCACCAGAATGTGCAGGAATTATACATACTGACTTTCAAAAGGGCTTTATAAAAGCAGAAGTAATGAGTTATGATGATTTAATCGAGTGTGGAAATGAAACAAAGGTTAAAGAAAGTGGTAAAATGAGACTTGAAGGAAAGGAGTATGAAATGCAGGATGGGGATATCTGTCATTTCAGATTTAATAAATGAAAAAATATGATTTAATCGCATCAGCGGGTTTATTTACTCTTGGAATTATACTTCTATTTATACCAGGTGGTGCAATAACTACAATACTTAGAATTGTAGGAATACTAATTGCTCTATTTGGAGGATACATAATATATAATTCTACAAAGACTAATAAAAATGAAATGGTATATGGAATATTAATAGCTTTACTTGGAATTGTATTTATTGCAAGTCCAGAAACAATTGCAGGAATAGTCCCATTTATACTTGGTACTATAATGATAATTAATAGTATTGCGAAATTACAATTTGTATCTGCCATGATGAGTGGTAATAGAAAAGATTGGTTGGTTCCAATGATTGCAAATGTAGTAATGTTAATACTAGGTATAGTGCTTGTTATTAATCCATTTAGTGGTGCAAAGGCTATGATAAGAATAATAGGAATATTCTTAATAGTATTTTCTTCACTAGATGTACTAGAATTTTATATGACTAAGCCTAAGAAGGTTAAGGTAATAAAATAAAAAGGTCATTTGACCTTTTTTTCATATAAACCGATTTCTTTTATCTTAGAACTATCTAATACTAATTCATTATGATTACTTTTATAACCAGAGTTACATCCTCTAACTAATTGCATTGGTGTTATTATTTTAGTATCTAAATTATAAGAATTAACTACTTTATCATCATATTCATATATAGTAAAATCTGATTTTTTAGATTTATCCTCAATAATAGTTGCACCATCTTTTATACATCCCCCAATTATTGCATCATAAGTAATTTGATATTCAATTCCATTATCGGAATTACAAAATGACATGATGTCATTGCCCTTACTTATAGTAGCAAAAGTAAGATGTTTTCTTGTTGGTGGAGTTGCGTTTTTATTCCATGAAATAATATGATATTCTCCATTTGAAAGTTCATAATCCCATATTCTTTTTATGTATGGTGTTAATAATCTTTCTAAGTCACTAACTGGTAATTTATTAACATTAAGTGAAATGTTTTTTATATTTTCTTTATCAATTTCATCATTTAAAAATCCATAGTCTGTAATTATTGAGTTAATTGCATCTTTAATTTTATCCTTTTTTAATTTTGAAACATCCATATAATCACCAATTTAAGTATAAATTATTTTTTTATGAAATGTAACAAAAAATACACAAATTTGACAAATTTATTAAAATATGTATAATATGTTCGTAAAAAGAGGGGATTATTATGATAAGTAAAAAAGAATTACAATATGTTTCTAGTTATCCAAGGGCTGTACCATTTCCTGGTAAGAATTATGCTATTAACGTGATGGAATATTTAAAGAAGTGTTTAGAAACTTATAAGGAAGTATATGCTGATAAAACATTTAGTTTTATATTTTCTGATGGTGAAGAGATTGATTTTTCACTTTTGAGTAGAAACTTATGTCATTTACTTGGAATAGACTTTAAAGGGTTAACTTCTGAATATGCTGAGGTAGCAATGGAAGAAGTTCTTGGATATAAAAAGGGTGATAAAAAGAATTCTTATGAAGTTCTTGGCCGTATAATTGATAGAGCCGATGATGTTATAAATAACGATGCTAATCCAAAAAAGTATAAAATCATGAACTACTATAAATCACTTGCTAAAAGTGAAATGTTTCTAAGTCTATCAGCATTTGATAAATTTAATTTTGGTTGCATAAACTTTGATAAGTCTACTTTTGAAAGTAATATTCAAACAACTTTCGGACCTGGTTCAACAAAATTTTTATTTACTCAAAGTAATGAAGCGGTTACACCTTACTTTATGATGGGTCTTAAATTTGATGAAGGTTGTGGTATGCACGTGCCTGAAACATTAATCGCACCAGATAATTTTGATAAATTCTTTTTAAATCAAGAATTAGTACTACCAACACAAATATTAATTGATAGTAAAGAAAATCTAAATAAGATTTTCGCATCAAATGAAGAGAAATTAGCGCTTTTAAATCTATATAAATTTATAATTAATACTTATAAAACTAATTCAAGAATAAATATATTCAGTGATTACGAAAGTATTTTAGCAGGTACAAAACAGTTATAAAACTGGACAATTTCAAATTTATTTGCTATATTGAGTATATGGAGGGCTTATGAAAAAGCGTATGATTATTATTTTAATGTCTCTTTTTGTGTTATCAATTGCCATCTATACTACTCTAAGGATAATGAATGGTTAATAAATGACAAAATACATATTAGTATTTGTCTTTTTTTTAAAAATTGTTGTACAAAATTAATATTTGTTGTATAATACTTCCGAGTAATGAATTTTACTCCTTGCTTTTCTTATGTGAAAAGCCGATTAGACCGAAAGGAGGATATTATGAAATACGAAATTATGTTTATCGTAAGACCAAATCTTGAAGATGCTGACCTTAAGAAGGTTGTAAAGGGATTTGAAGATGTTTTTACTAAGAATGGTGCTAAAATCGAATCTTCTAAAGATATGGGTTCAAGAGAACTAGCATATGAAATTAATAAGTTTAAAACTGGTTACTATTATTTATATGAAATTAGTTCAAAAGATAATAAAGCAAGTAAGGAATTTACTCGTCTTGCAAATCTAAGTGAAGATATAATCCGTCATATTACAATAAAGTTATAAGAAAGAGGTAATTTATGAACAAAGTAGTTTTAATTGGACGCTTAACAAGGGATCCAGAACTTAGATACACATCAAGCAATATTCCTTCAGCAACTTTTTCTCTAGCAGTTAATAGACCATTTCAAAATCAAAATGGTGTTAGAGAAGCTGACTTTATAAATATTGTTATGTGGAGAAAACAAGCTGAAACAGCTAAGAAATACCTTACTAAAGGAAGTTTAATTTCAATAGAAGGAAGAATTCAAACTAGAAATTATGATGGTGCTGATGGCAAGAAAGTATATGTAACAGAAGTTGTAGCAGATAATTTTGAATTCCTAGAAACTAAGGGACAAAAATCAAATGCTCCTATGCCAGATGTATCTAATGATATTGAATATACAGATGCACCAAGTACAAATGTTTCTGATGAACCATATATAGACTTTGGTGACACAATAGAATTAAGCGATGATGATATCGCATTTTAAAGGAGGACAATTATGGCAGAATTTTATAGAAAAAAGAAAAAAGTTTGTCAATTATGTGCTGGTAAAGAACTTAACTATAAAGATGTAGATAATATAAAGAAATACATTGATAGAGAAAAATGTAAAATATTACCAAGAAGAGTTACTGGAACTTGTGCTAAGCATCAAAGAGTTGTTGCTAACGAAGTTAAGAAGGCTCGTCACATGGCACTAATACCATATGTAGGATAAAACCTACATATTTTTTTTTATTTATTTTTCGTGTATAATATAAATAAGTACAAAATAATTGAGGATTAAAAATATCTAAATGGAATAATAAATAATAAAGGAGGATATATGTTAAGATTAAAAAATGTTTCTAAGTTTTATTATAATAAAGGAGTAGTCGCATCTGGTTTTAGTAAAATCAATTTAAACTTGAATATGGGTGAATTTGTTGTTATTACTGGTGAAAGTGGAAGTGGTAAATCAACATTATTAAATGTAATTTCAGGTCTTGATAGTTATGAAGAAGGAGAAATGTATATTAATGGTGAAGAAACTAGTTATTACTCAGATAATGATTTTGAAGAATATAGAAAAAAATATATTGCAAATATATTTCAAAACTTTAATCTAGTTAATAGTTATACTGTATATCAAAATATAGAACTTATATATTTGGTTAATAATTTAGATAAAACCAATATGAAAGAAGAAATAAATACCTTAATTGATAAAGTTGGACTTACAAAATATAAAAATACTAAGGCTGCCAAATTATCAGGTGGTCAAAAGCAAAGAGTTGCAATTGCAAGAGCGCTTGCTAAAAATACTCCAATCATTGTTGCAGATGAACCAACTGGTAATCTAGATTCTAAATCAGCAAGTGAAATAATTGAACTATTATATTCACTATCAAAAGAAAAACTAGTAATAATTGTTACACATAACTATGAACAAGTAGAAAAGTATGCAACAAGAAGAATAAAAATGTATGATGGTAGAATACTAGAAGACACTACAATTACTCATGTAGATAAGGATAATGAATATAAAGAAACTAATTTTGGTGTACTTACTTTAAAAGACAAATTTAAATTATCATTTAGAAATACATTCAATGTAATACCAAAGTTTTTGCTTTTATTAATCGTATATTCATTTTTAACCTTGGCGGTAATAAGTGTGTATACTGCTTCAAAAAATTCTAATTACGAAGATTCCAATCTTGGATTTAACAAATTTTTCAATGATTTATCAGATACTAGAATAATTATTAAGAAAAAAGATTTAAGCGAAATTGAAGAGGATGACTATAATAAAATATCAAATATAAAAAATATTAATTATATAATTAAAAAGGATTTATTGCTTGATACTAAATTTTCTTTATCGAATGATAATATATATTTATGGGGAAATGTTGCTAACTTAACTAAATTTAATGATAATTTAGATGAAGGTATTATCCCAGAAAAACAAGGAGAAATTGTTTTAAGAATTCCTAAAAATAGTTATTATAATAATCAAGGTTTATTAAATAAATCATTAAAATTAGAAATTGAAAATAGTGTAGGATCAGTATTAACTTATGATTTAAAAATAACAGGGATAAAATATATAGAAGATAGTAATTATTCTGATGATGTGACTTTTTATTTAATTGAAAATGATATTGATAATATTTCAAAATCAATTAATCGATTATATAGTGATATTAACATATCTATAGATAATATTGACTTAGAATCAGAACAAAATTCAAGGTACAATACTATATATCCAAGTAGTAAGGTTAAAAAAAATGAAGCTATTATAAGTGAACAATTAAATAATAATTGTGACAATTTTAAATGTAAAAATTTAATTGTAAATGTTAGCAATATTTATTATAAAGATAAAATAGAATTAAATATAGTAAAATCATATAGTAAAGAAAATATAGAAGAATTAACTGGATATAATAATTATGATAGTTATGGTGGTTATATATTTATAAATGAAGATGATTATTATTCATTATTTAACAAAGGAAATTATCAAAGTAGTGTTTTTGTAAAAAATGTAAAAAATGTAAAAAGCACTATAAAAGAATTAAATAATATGGGCTATTCTACACTATATGTAAAAGATACTACCGTTGATTTACTTCAAGATGTAAGAGTATTTGTTAATTTGTTTAAAGCAATTGCTTTAGTAATCGCTTTAGTAGCATTATTTTTTATTTCATACTTTATCATAAAAATAATATTAAAATCAAGAAATATTTATTTTTCAATTATAAGAATGCTTGGATGTTCAAAAAAGGATGTTAAAATGTTAATAAATATTGAACTTAATACCATTCTAAATATTTCATATTTACTAATTTTAGTAATTATTATATTAGTAAACAATAAAATTATTGATTTTCCTTATTTAAATAAATTAACAGATTATTTGAAATTTAGTGATTATATTATTTTGTATGGTATCCTATTTATAATTTCCTTAATAATTTCTTTAAAATTTGGTAAATCAATATTTAAAAAATCAGCAATAAAAACATTTAATGAGGAGGTGTGATATGATAATACTTGATAATGTTAATAAATATTTTAATAAAAATAGAAAAAATCAAATTCATGTAATTAATAATACTTCCTTGGAATTAGGAGAAACTGGGATTACAGCCTTACTTGGGCCATCAGGTTGCGGTAAAACAACTCTTTTAAATGTAATTTCAGGTCTTGATAAAGTTAATAGTGGAAATATATATATTAATAATAAACGTATTACAAAAGTAAGAAGTTCTAAAGTCGATGAAATTAGAAATTTAAATATAGGATATATATTTCAAAATTTTAATTTAATTGAAGATTTAACTGTTTATGATAATGTTGCGATTGTCTTAAAAATGATTGGTATCAAAGATAAAGAAGAAATTAAGAAAAAAGTTGATTATGTTTTATATAAAGTTGGTATGTATAAATATAGAAAAAGAATAGCAGCTATGCTTTCTGGTGGCGAAAAGCAAAGAGTTGGTATTGCAAGAGCAATTGTTAAAAATCCTAATATTATAATTGCTGATGAACCAACAGGTAATTTAGATAGTAAAAATACTATTGAAATAATGAATATAATAAAATCTATTTCTAAAGAAAAATTAGTAATTTTAGTAACTCATGAAAAAGAAATTGCAGAATTTTATGCAACAAGAATAATTGAGATAAAAGACGGTAAGATAGTAAGTGACGTAGAAAATGATTCAAATGAACTTGATTATAAAATAGATAATAGAATATATTTAAAAGATTTAAATCATACAATTATTGAGAATAATAATGTCAATATTGATTATTATAGTGATTCTAATACTCATATTAATATTAAATTAATAGTTAAGAATAATAATATATTTATTGAAGTTAAGAACAACAAGGTGGAGGTTATTGATTCTAATTCTTCTATAGAATTAATAGATGATAATTATAAGAAGTTAAATAAAGAAAGTTATTTAAATTATGATTTTGATTATGATATTATAACGAATAAACAAAAATTAAAATATAGTTCAATTTTTAACATAGTATCTTTATTAAAAAATGGATTTTCAAAAATAAAGAATTATTCAATACTTAAAAAATTATTATTATCTGGATTTTTTATATCTTCTATGTTTGTTTTATATTCAGTATGTAATGTTGCAGGTGTATTAAATGTAGAAGATGATAAATTTGTAACTC
The DNA here is from genome assembly GCA_934130375.1 of uncultured Bacilli bacterium. Lineage (GTDB taxonomy): Bacteria > Bacillota_I > Bacilli_A > RF39 > UBA660 > CAG-1193. The sequence continues at coordinate 87,949 of CAKOXW010000002.1, read as the reverse complement.
ATAATAAGAATTATTTGTCTTTGGATAAAGTTAGTATAGATAATTATTTAAAATATGAAAAATTAGATTTTATTGATTATATGTTACCAACAAATTCAAATGTAACTTTTAAAATAAAATACAATTATTTTTATCAAACTTATAATTCAAATGATATTATTAAAGGTTCATTAACAAGTATAGATACTATTAATAATGATGATATATTATATGGTCGTATGCCTACAAACGAATATGAAGTGGTTGTTGATAAATTATCATTATTAAATACAATGGATAATTATATTGCAAAGCAAGCGGGAATTACTAAAATAGAAGAATTTCTTGACAAGCAAGTAACCATTAAAAATTTAAAACCATATACTATTGTAGGAATCAGTGATAAAAAAAGTCCATCAATTTATGTTAATAAAGAACAATTTATTGATATATTATCAAATACATATGATGTATCTCTTGACTTAGACATGGATTTTTTATTACCAGAAGAATATCTTAATAATGATCAAAGCGAATTACAATTAATAAATTATAAACTAGTAGAAGAAAAAATAAAACTAATAAAAGGAAATATGCCTCTATCAGATTATGAAATAATAGTAAATATCACTAATGCATTTGAATATCCATTAAATAAAGAAACAAACATCCTTGTTGGTAATAAGAAACTAAAAGTTGTAGGTTACTATGAAAGTAAAACTGTTAATAAGTTCTTAACAAACGAAAATACCTTAAAGTATAAATTAATAAGTAGTAGTAATACTATAGTAATTTATCCAAAGGATAAAGATAAGTGCATTAATTATTTTAAAGATATTAATGTTAATATCAAGGATATGTATAATTATGATAAAGAAATATATATGGATAAAAATAGAGATAGTTTAATATCTTCAATTGTTTTAGCGCTTATTATATTAACAATTTCGTTAGTAGAAATATATTTAATGATAAGATCATCTTTCTTATCTAGAATAAAAGAAGTTGGTATATTAAGAGCAATTGGTGTTAAGAAGATTGATATTTATAAAATGTTTTTAGGTGAAATACTTGCTATTACATTTACTATATCAATGCTAGGTTATATATTTATGACATATATCCTTGTTGGTATAACTAAACTACCGCTACTAAATGAAAAATTTTTATTAAATCCGACTACTATGTTAATAAGTTTATTAATAATATTTGGATGCAATATAATATTTGGCTTATTACCTGTTTATAAAACAATAAGAAAAACACCTGCAAATATACTTTCTAGGACTGATATAGATTGAAAATAGGTATATTTGATTCTGGTGTAGGTGGTTTAACAGTATTAAAATCACTAAGTGAAAAATATAATGCTGAATACATATATATTGGAGATAATAAAAATTGTCCTTATGGAGAAAAAACTAAAGATGAGTTACTAACATTTGCAGTAAGAATAGTTAATTACTTTATAAAACAAGGTATATCTATTATTGTTATAGCATGTAATACTTGTTGCGCTAATGTATTAGATGACCTTAGAGTTATGTATAAAGAAATAACTTTTATTGGAGTAATAGAAAGTACTATAAATAGATTTATTAAACTAAATAAAAATAATGTTTTAGTAATAGGTACTAATGCTACTATTAAAACTAATATTTATGAAATTAAATTAAAAGAAAAGAACAATAACCTTGTTGTTACATCTTTAGCAACTCCTTTATTAGTACCTCTAATTGAGGAGGGAATTGATGTTAAGAATGTACTTGATAATTACTTAGAACCTTATAAAGATATTGATTCTATAATACTTGGATGCACTCATTATAAACTTATTGAAGATAAGATAGATAGAAATATTACTATAGTAAATAGTAGTGATTGTGTTGTTGATAACATTAAAGATTTTATTAAACCTGTGGATAAGTTAAAAATAATAATTTATACTACTGGGGACAAGTACAAGTTTAGTAAGTTATCCACAAGAATTATAGGTTTAAAAGCAAAACATATTGATATGTAGTCGTGGGCTTAAGTAATAAATAGTAAAATAATTAAAAAAGTTACAATTCATTAAATTTGTAACTTTTTTATAACCTTGTTTAAAGGCCGTGATTTTACAATTCTTTTATTAGTAATCACACCATCATAATATCATACTTTTTGATATAATTAATTGATTAAAAATTTATTTTAATGTATACAACTGGATGCATCATGAAATTACAATTGATGAAGCAATATGGATGCTTTCGCCTCGTTCTCTTTCTGATGGTGCTAACCATGTGTGGGGTGTTTATGGTGATGGTACTGTCATTAAATGGTGCATCTAATGCGCTTTCCGTTTTCCCATCCGTATATCTAAACTCTGATGTCAAAATAACAAGTGGAAGTGGTAGTAGTAGTGACCCATATATTTTAAAGTAAAAAATAGTTAATATTTGAATTAGTGCAAACTAATTCTTTTTTTTCTTGGTATCTTGTTGTATAATATATAACAAGGATGTGATACTATGGATACAATTAAAATTAAGGAATTAATAAATGATGCATCTTGTGTATTCATTACTGCGCATAAGGATATAGACTTCGATGCTTTTGGCTCTATGCTTGGTATGTATTATTGTGTTACAACGCTTGGTAAGAGGGCATATTTAGTTATTGATGACAAGGAATTTTCTAAGGAAATGAAAAGAGCAATTGCTGAGGTAAAGAAGGATGCTAATGTTGATATAAATTGCTATAAAGAAGTACAAGGTATGATTGATAATAATAGTTTGCTTATTATTACTGATGTTAATAATAAGAAGAGACTTCAGTGTGATAAGTTGCTTCTTATGAAGAACAAGGTTGTTATTGATCATCATATTAAGTCTATTAATAGTATTGATTGTATTTATGAGTATGTTGATTCTTTAGCGTCTTCAGCAACTGAGATTGTAATGGATTTAATAAATGACTTGAATGTATATATTCCGCCTGTTGTAGCAACTATTATGCTTGTTGGTATTTATATTGATACGAATGATTTTATGCTTAAGACAACTGAGAAAACTCATGATTGTTTATCTCAATTGTATAAGTGTGGTGCGGATAGTTTAGAAGCAAAGTATTTGCTTAAACAAAATTTTAATGAGTATAAAAAGAGACAAAAATTGGTACTTGCGTGTGAGTTTTATGGTAACTTTGCAATAAGTTCAACTAATGATATATATTCTTCAGTAGAAATAGCTAAGGTATGTGATACGATATTAACATTTAATGGAGTTGAGGCTTGTTTTGTTATTGCTAATATTGATAATGATATCGTAGGAATATCAGCAAGGTCGATTGGTAATATAAATGTTGAAGAGGTTATGGCATCTTTTGATGGGGGAGGTCATAAGACTGATGCCGCTGCCCAGGTAAAACAAGGTAATGTTTTGAATATTAAAAATGAAATTATAGAAATAATGGGAGGTTTAAAATGAAAGTAATATTTTTAAAAGATGTTAAGGGTCAAGGTAAGAAGGATGAAATTAAGGAAGTAAAAGATGGATATGCTATGAATTATCTTATTAAAAATAAATATGCGGTTAGGTATTCTGAAACTGGTAATAAGATTTTGAAGGAACAAATTAGTGATAGATTAAAGAAAGAAGAGATTGATATTAAGAACGCTAAGGATGTCGCTTTGAAGCTTAAAAAAGTAGTTATTACTTTTAAAGTTAAGACAGGTAAAAATGATATGGTTTTTGGTAGTATTTCTTCTAAGCAAATTAAAGAGGAACTTGATAAACTTGGTTTTAATATTGATAAGAAGAAGATTATTCTTGATAATCCTGTTTCTTCTTTAGGGCATCATATTGTTAAAATTGAACTTCATAAAGAGGTAATTGGTGAAGTTGATGTTCATCTTGTAAAGGAGTAATTTATGAATAATAGGCAACCACATAATATTGAGGCAGAACAGTCAGTTATTGGTGCGGCTTTTATATCTAAGAGTGCTTTACAAAAAGTATGTGAAGAGTTAGATAATACTTCTTTTTTTAATGAAGCGCATGGAAAGATTTTTGATGTTTTAAAAGAATTATATCAATCTGGTATTGCGGTTGATATTATGACTGTTACTGATAGATTAAAATCTAAAAAGTTACTTAAGGAAATAGGAGATGTTGATTATTTACTTGAAATTGTCAACTCAGTTCCTACTGCTAGTAATGTAGATTATTATATTAATATAGTACGTGAAAAAGCAATTCTAAGGAATTTAATTGATACTGCTACTAATATTGTAACTGATGCTTATAATGAGACTGGTAGTATTAATGAGACTTTAGATGATGCGGAGAGAAAAATATTAAATGTAGTTAAGAATAGAAAATCTAGTGAGTTTAAACCTATTCAAGAGGCTTTATCTAAGGCTCAGTTAAATCTTGAGACTTTAGCGTCCTCAGGTAGTGAAATAACTGGTTTATCTAGTGGATTTTATGATTTAGATAAAGTTACTACTGGTTTTCATCCAAGTGAATTAATTATCTTGGCTGCTCGTCCAGGTATGGGTAAAACTGCAATAGTATTAAATATTGTTACTAATGTTGCACTTTCTACTAAGAAAAGTGTTGCAATATTTAACCTAGAAATGAATGCGGAACAACTTGCAATGAGAATGATTTCTTCTGCAGGTCAAATTGATGGTTATAAGTTAAGAACTGGTAAACTTGAACATAATGATTGGAAAAGAGTTAATGAAGGAATAAGTAGACTTGCTGAAACTAATATCAAGATAGATGATACTCCTGGTATTAGTATTGGTGAGATTAGAGCAAAATGTAGAAGATTAGCAGCATCTGAAGAAGGTCTTGCAATGGTTGTAATCGATTACTTGCAGTTAGTATCTACTACTTCTAAATATGCGGGTAATAGACAACAAGAAGTTGCTGAAATAAGTAGGGCATTAAAAACTCTTGCATTAGAGTTAGAAATTCCTATCATTGCTTGTGCTCAGTTATCTCGTGCAGTTGAAGGAAGAGAAGATAAACGACCATTAATGAGCGATTTAAGAGAATCTGGTTCAATAGAGCAGGATGCCGATATAGTAGCGTTCCTTTATCGCGATGATTACTATAATAAAGAAGCAAGAATGGATGATAATAATAGTATTGTTGAATTTATACTAGGTAAGAACAGAAATGGTCAAACTAAAACTGTTGAATTACTATTTAAGAAAAATACATCTACATTTATTGGTTATAAAAAGGAAGAGGAAAATGCAGGTTAAAGTTTTAGCAAGTGGGTCAAAGGGTAATGTTACATATGTGTGTGAAAATGATACTAGAATACTAATTGATATTGGTATGAGGTGTTGTTATGTAGAAGAAAAATTAAAGGAAATGAATGTTGACCCAAGAAGTATTGATGCAATATTAATTACTCACATTCATAATGACCATATTATGGGGCTTCATACTTTTGCTAGAAAATATAAGACTAAGGTTTATATAAGTGAGAGTATGAAAAGTCATATAAGTTGTGATAATTATGGTTATTTATCATCTTCTTTTGAAATTAAAAATATAAATGTAAAAACCTTTAGAACTTCACATGATGTTGAGTCATTTGGTTATCTTATTAATGATGAATTAGTTTACATAACTGATACAGGTTACATAAATGAAAGATATTTCGACTTATTATCTAATAAAAAAATGTATATTATGGAAAGTAATCACGATGTAGAAATGCTTATGGAAGGACCTTATCCTTACCACTTAAAGCAAAGAATATTAAAAGATACAGGTCATTTATCTAATGAAGAGAGTTCTAAATACTTATCCTATTTTATTGGCAATAATACATCTTGTGTTGTACTTGCACACTTAAGTGAAACTAATAACAATGAAGAAATTGCTTTATGTGAATTTAAAAAAAGAGAGAAACAATATAATGGTAGGGTTTTAGTAGCTCATCAGTTAGAATGTACGGAGTTGATACAAATATGATAAATATTATTACTGTTGGTAAGATTAAAGAAAAATATATTATTGATGGAATAAATGAGTATCTAAAAAGACTTACTAAATACACTAAAGTTAATATAATTGAACTTAGTGATGATAGTTTTGATAAAGTTAAAACATTAAAGAGTGAGAGTGAAAAAATATTAAGTAAATTAGATTTAAAATCTTTTATTGTTACTTTAGAAATAGATGGTAAAGAATTAAATTCTATAGAATTCTCAGAGTTAATTGATAAAACATTAACTAATTATAGTGATATTACTTTTATAATAGGTGGTTCTTATGGTCTTGATGATAGTATTAAGAAATTATCTAATTATAAATTATCTTTTTCTAAAATGACATTTCCTCATCAATTATTTAGACTTGTTTTTTTAGAACAATTGTATAGAAGTTTTAAAATATTAAATAATGAAGCATATCATAAATGATTTAGTCAAAAACTAAATCATTTTTTCATATAATTTATTGGGTGATACTATGTCATTTTTATTAATACTTATATTATTAATTTTTGGTATATATTTTTCTTTTAAAATTAATTTTGTTCATTTTAATCCAGTCAAAACTATGAAAAGTATACTTAAAAAAGAGAATAAAGAAGGTGTTTCATCTTTTAAAGCTTTATGTCTATCACTTGCAAATAGAGTAGGTGTTGGCTCTTTATCAGGTGTATCATTATCCTTATATCTTGGTGGTATAGGTAGTGTATTTTGGATGTGGATAAGTACAATTATATGTTCATCTACAACAATGCTTGAAACTGTTGTTTCTTTAAAATATAGAAAAAAAATAAATGATTATGAGTATGAAGGAGGACCATTTTATTATATTTCACTTGGTTTAAAGAAATATAAAATGGCAATATTATATGCAGTATTATTTTTAATAAGTTATGCAGGAGGATTTCTAACTATACAATCTAATACTATATCAAGAGTTGTAACACAAATAATACCAATAAAAGAATTCCTTGTTGGTATCATTATAGTGCTTTTAACTTCTTTTGTAATATTTAAGAATAAAAAAGAATTAATAGATATAGTATCTAAAATAATACCTTTTATAACCCTTGTATACATTATATCTTGTTTAGTAATTATAATACCTAATTATTGCTTTATAGATGATATTATTAAACTAATTATTAAAGAAGCATTTAATCCAAAGTCTTTTGTAACTGGTTTTACAATAGGTATTACAAAATCAATTTTTTCAACAGAAGCAGGTATTGGAACAGGTACCATAGCAAGTTCCTCAGCAACTAATTCAACACCATTTGAACAAGGTTTAGTGCAGGTATTTGGGGTATTTTTTGATACTTTTGTAATTAGTACATTAACAGTATTTGTAGTAATGCTATCGCCATCATTAAATCTTAATTTAGTAAATGTTAATGGTATAGAAATAACTAATTATGCATTTATATATAATTTAGGTAGTATTGGTGGTTTAATTATAACTATTTCAATAATTTTATTTGCGTATTCAACTATAATTGGTGGATATTATTATGGTGAAGTAGCATTTAAGTATATATTTAAAAATAAATATACCTTGTACTTTAAAGTAGTAGTACTTCTATTACTATTTGTATCTACAATTATATCGTCAGACATTATATGGAATATTATAGATAAATTCATTATTGTTTTAGGATTAATTAATGTATATACTGTGTATAAACTAGAAAAAGATGCACTAAGTATGATAAAATACAAGTAGGAAGTGGTAGTATGATAGGTAACGATTGGGATTTAATATTAAAAGATGAATTCCGTAAACCATATTTTATAAAATTAGTTAAATTTTTAAATGAAGAGTGTAAAAAGAAGGTTATATATCCTAAAAGTGTTGACTTGTTTAAAGCATTAAAAGAAACGAGTTATAAAGATGTTAAGGTTGTAATTCTTGGGCAAGACCCTTATCATGGAGAAAATGAAGCAAATGGGTTATGTTTTTCAGTTAATCATGGCGTTAGAACTCCTCCTTCACTTCAAAATATATTTAAAGAATTAAAAAACGACTTAGGAATTGTAAGAACTGATACTGATTTATCAGATTGGGCAAAACAAGGTATACTTTTGTTAAACACTGTTTTAACTGTTGAAAAGGATAAAGCATTTTCGCATAGAGATAAAGGATGGGAAATATTTACTGATGAGATAATAAAGAAATTAAATGAAAAAGATGACCCTATTGTATTTGTGTTATGGGGAAGTGCCGCAAGAAGTAAAAAGGCATTACTAACTAATAAAATTCACAAAGTTGTTGAATCTGCGCATCCATCTCCATTATCTTATTACAAAGGTTTTGAAGGAAGCAAACCATTTTCTAAGGTTAATAATTTGCTAAAAAGTGTAAATAAAGAAGAAATTAGATGGTAAATTGTTTATAATTGTGTTATAGTGAAATTGGGTTAAAATAGTTATCTTCTTAAATTTTGAAGTATGCTAATGTTAATCAAATATTTAAGGAGGTAATTATGCAAGATATTAAAATAGTTTGCAAGGATTGTGGTAAAGAATTTATATTTACTGCTGGTGAGCAAGAATTTTATAAAGAAAAGGGTTTTTCTAATCCTGTAAGATGTAAGGATTGCAGAGAAAAGAGAAAAGCAGAGAAAAATGCTCAAAAATAGGTGATTTTCTATTGAAATAGTAAATTAATAATGATATAATATCGTTGTTAATTTTTTATGGCGGAGTTGGTGAAGTGGTTAACACGCCAGATTGTGGCTCTGGTACGCATGGGTTCGATTCCCATACTCCGCCCCATATAGTATATAACAAGCCCTTATTTTATGGACTTGTTTTATTTTATTCTCCGAAAAATATTACAAACGATTTCTAAAGTATTTGTCAGTATTTTTAGATATTTTTTTTCTTGAATTATGTGATTGGTTTTTAGTAATTTGGCAATATAAATGTCAATTTTTTTTTATAAATTTTATTTCAACATTTATTTAACAAGTTCACTTTCTTTATAAAATAAAAAAGGCAACCATAATTGGTTGCCATAATGGACCGCTTGGGTCAATGATTAACAAATGGGCAGTAAATGCCTTTGTTGAAATCATTATACTATATATTATGCAAAAATTCAATGAAATTATTTAAATTTATAAAAAGTTATTTATTATGTAAATTCGTAAACTTTTGAGTTATATCATTGTCAATAATATCTAGCACTTCATCAGAACACATTGTTTTTCCAATTATATCATATTCATTTATGGGATTTAATAATTTTGTTTTAGAAATTGAAGTAATTAAATTTGTGCATCCATAAGTTGTTTTTAAACTATTTTTGTAATATTTTATTAAAAAATTCAATTTGTCCATTTTAGATTTTATAATACATTTTTCGTTTTCAATTTTTTCAAAATTTGCATCTTTGCAATTTATCTCATTTTCCAATTTTGCAAGATTTTGCTTTAATTTTTTTTCTTCTAAGTTTAATTTTTCCACAATTTTTTTTGCTATTAATGTTCCAAGACATAAATTAAATTTTCCTTTTTTTGAAGTAAGTGGTAGTATTGTTAATACGTTATTTCTTGGGTTATCATTCTTGCTTAAAACTACTGCAAAATGTACTTGAGACATTTCAGAACCCAGATTAACACCAAAATCCACTTTAATAATTGTGCCTCTTTTATAGGTTCTATATTTGTGAGTTGTGTTTCTAGTCTCATTTAACAAAAGTTTAGAACTTTTCAACATCCATTCATCTAAATATGAAAACTTGTATGGCAAATTTTTGGCTATTATTTTTTTATAATTATAAAATGCTTTATTTAGTCTTATATTTTCTTGTATACTATTATTTTTTTCTTTAACATCTGTTTTCATCTATACACCTCACTTTCTCAATTTTGATGAAAAATAGATTATATTAGCATACTTCAATTATTTTGTTTTGCATTTTTCCACATTGAAATTAGTCTTGGAATACTTTGAATTGTAATTTTTAATAAAGTTTCAGCACAAACAATTATTATTACTTAAATAACTTATATTTTTAGAAAAATAATTTATCATACATCCTATAAGATAATTATAACTTTTTTTCACTGATTTTCAATATATTTTATTTTAAAGGGAATTGTTTTTATATTTTAAGGTAAATTTTTGTGTACTTAAATAAAATAGCACTATCAAAAAAACAAACATATGTTTGACATTTGAATAAAAAAGTAGTATTATGATTGTGGGTGATAATATGGAATTGAAAGAGAAATTAGTCATACTTGCTGATAGTGCTAAATACGATGCATCTTGTTCATCAAGCGGAAGTAAAAGAAGCGGTACAGAATATAGTGGAATATGTCACTCTTTTGCAAGTGATGGAAGGTGTATTTCTCTTCTTAAAATATTGATGACTAATTGCTGTATGTATGATTGTAAGTATTGTATAAATAGAAGAACAAATAATATTAAAAGAGCCATATTTACTCCTGAAGAAGTATGTAATTTAACAATAAATTTTTATAAAAGAAATTATATTGAGGGTTTATTTTTAAGCTCTGGAATAATAAAAAGTGAAGATTATACGATGGAATTATTAATTAAAACTATATCTATGCTTAGAAATAAGTATCATTTTAAAGGTTATATTCATGCGAAAGCTATACCAGGATGTAGTGAAGTATTACTAAAGAAACTAGGTAGTTTAGTAGATAGATTAAGTGCGAACGTAGAGTTGCCTACAGAAAATGGTCTTAAGTTACTCGCACCTAATAAGAATTCTAACAAAGTTGATAAAATTATGAATTATGTAAAAGAAAATAGAAGTAATAAGTATGTCCCTGCTGGACAAAGTACACAAATGATTATTGGTGCAACTACAGAAACTGATTTAGATATAATGTCTAGAAGTGAATACATGTATAATAAACACAAGTTAAAAAGAGTTTTTTATTCTGCATATGTACCTGTAAATAAAGATACATTTCTTCCTTCTTTAGTAATGCCCCCTTTAAAAAGAGAAAATAGATTGTATCAAGCAGATTGGTTACTTAGATATTACAATTTTTCAGTTGCTGATATATTGAATAAAGATAATCCCAATTTTAATTTACTTCTTGACCCTAAATGCGATTATGCACTTAGACATTTAGAAGAGTATCCTAAAGAAATTAATACATGCAGTTACGATGAATTATTAAAAATACCAGGAATTGGTGTAACAAGTGCTAAAAGAATTATGAGTTGTAGAAAATATTTTACAATTAATTACAAAGATTTAAAGAAAATGGGAATAGTAATAAAAAGAGCAAAGTATTTTATTACATGTAATGGTAAATATTTTTTAAATTCAATAAATATGAATAGAAAATCTATTGAGTATAACATGGTTTTAGAAAATAATGGTTCAATTTCAAATGGAAAGGAGCAACTAAGTTTATTTTGATATACACATATGATGGTACGTTTAATGGCTTTTTAAATTTAATTGTTTATCTTGCAAAGAATAAAATAATGCCTGATAAGATAAAAGATAATAATTATACAAATAGTTTATTAGAAGAGATTATTTCGACAAATATAAGTATTAATGATGTTTCTGATTTAGTAACTAATAAAATTGGTATAAATTGCTACATTACTATGTATTATGCATTTTTATCAAATAATGAAAATAGAGAATTGATAATCTATTATTATTTTTTAAATGCATTAAAATTTAAAGACAAAACTAATTATTTAAGAAATGTAAATTGTATTGCAGAAACCCTATCTTTAAGTAGAAGAGTTAAAAGAGAAAATCATAAATTTAAAGGTTTTACTAGGTTTAGAAGTGTTGATAATATTTTATATGCAGAAATAAATCCTTCAAATAACATAATTTATATATTATGCAATCATTTTAAAAGAAGATTAAATGATGAGTATTTTATAATTAAGGATGTTAATAGAAATTTGTACGCATTTTATAATAAAAAAAATATTTATATTTTAGATGATATAAATATTAAAGATTTAGATATAAAAACTGATGAAATAGAAGATTTATGGAAATCTTTTTATAATACTATAGGTATAAAAGAAAGAAAAAATGATAGGTGTAGAATGAATTTTATGCCTAAAAAATACTGGAAATATATATTAGAGGTGGAAAATGAAGAAACTGGTAAATAAAAAAGAATTAAGGGAAAAAATGAATATTGCAATTGATATGCTTTCATCAGTAAAAGTTACACTTGGCCCAAAGGGAGAAAATGTAATAATTAATCAATCACTTTCTAGTCCATTTATAACTAATGATGGTGTGACTATTGCTAGTAATATTGAAAGTGACGATATTGTTGTTAATACTGTTCTCGAACTTGCAAAGGAAGCCTCTATAAAAACCTTAGAGACTGCAGGTGATGGTACTACAACGACACTTGTTTTACTAGAGGAATTATATAAAGAAGGGGTTAAATTAATAGATAACAAGATTAATCCAATTATTATTAAAGAACAACTTAATACTGAGGCACAGAAGGTAGTTAGTCTTTTAGAAAAATATTCAAAAAAACCTACTAAGAAAGAACTTTTAGATATTGCTATAACTGCATCAAATGATATTGAAATAGGCAAAAATATATGTAATGCTTATTTAAAGGTTAAAGATAAAGATTTAATTGATATTAAAGAAACTAATAATAGAAGTACTACTATTAACTACGTAAAAGGTTATAGTTTTGATACATGTATCGCATCTTATTACTACTTTAAAGAAAATGTAATAAAAATGGATGATGTTTATGTGCTTATTACAAACAAGGTTATTAATGAAATATATGAAATAGAAGATATATTGAATGTTATTATTAATGATAATAAGAATTTAATTATTATTGCTGATGATTATAGTGAAAATTTAGTAAATCAAATGGTATCAATGTATTTAGATAATAATGTATCTATAGTTTTATTAAAAAATTCTTCTTATGGAGATGCAAAAAATGATTTTCTAGTTGATATTGCTAATATATCATTAGGTAAAATTCAAAATGGTAATTATAAATTTAAGGATTTGGGTTTAATTAGAAAAGTCAAAATTGATAAAGATAAAACAGTATTTAATTTTCTTAATAATGCTAAAATTAAGGATGAGATTTTATCTATAAAACATAATTTGTCAGTGTGTACTTCTGAATACGAAAGAAACTGCTTGAAATCAAGATTGTCCATGTTAGATACAGGTAGTGTTGAGATTTTAGTAGGCGGTATTACTTCTACTGAAATTAGAGAAAAGAAAATGCGTTATGAGGATGCTAAGGAAGCAATTAATGATGCTATTTCTGGAGTTTTACCAGGCTTTGGCATTATTTACTTAAAAATAAGTGAAGAATTAGAAGATATAAATTATGGAACTTATTTAATAAAAAAATGTTTAAAAAGACCCATTATGGAACTAATTAATAATTCTGGTTTAGATTTTGATATTGCAGATAAAATAATTAATAATAACTATAAGGAACTTTATAATATAAAAGAAAATTGTTTTGAAAATATAAATGATACTTCGGTTTTTGATTCTAAACAAGTTGATAAAGAGGCATTTTTAAATGCAATATCAATTGCAGGTATGTTACTTACTACCTCTTGTTTGATAATTAATGAGTATAATGAAAAAAGTAGTAATAATGACTTATAAAAAAATAGAAATGGGTGTATAATTATATTGAATAAAAAGGTGTAGTTGTGATATGGATGAAGTAAGTGTTCAAAAATTATATAAGTATTATGAAACAATAAATGATTTTAATAGGTTAAGAATATTGGTTTGTTTAACTAATGGTGATTATACAAAAGAAGAAATAGCTACTATTTTAAATATGAAACCCATTGTAGTATATACTCATTTAAATTATTTGGTAGCAAAAAAAATAGTTTCAGCGTATGTAATCAAGGAAGAAACGGAAGATGCAGATGCTGAATGTATTTATGTTTTAACAAATAGAGAAATTAAAAAGATACTTATAAGTGATGCAAAACACATTAATAAAATATAAAAGAACAAGATCTATTTAGATTTCTTGTTCTTTTTGTTTTTTAAATATAAAGTATTAACTATTTTAACTTTTTTACCAATCTTAGTAACAAATTTCTTTTTTACTCCCTCAGGTAATTCCTTTTTTACAACTTTCATATAAAATACCTCCAACAAGACTAATTATACACTATAAAAATAAATATCTCAACAAAAATCATTACTAAAAATGTCAATTAAATATTAAAAACATAATATTTACTTGCTACAAATTAAAACTTTGTCTATAATATAAGTGCTTTGGTGGTGAAATATGAAAACGATTTTAGTAACAGGAAGTGCACAAGGACTAGGTGCAAATATTATTGAGAAATTTGCAAAAAATGGGTACAATGTTATTATTACTTACAAAAGTAGTAAGAACAAGGCTATTGTTTTAGAAGATAAAATAAGAAAATATAATTTAAATGTAATAAGCGTTAAATGTGATATAACTAAGATTAGTGATATTAGGAATCTGATTAAAGTTGTAAAATCTAGATTTAATAATATAGAAGTACTTGTTAATAATGCTTCACTTTCACTAGATAGTTCTTTTGAAAATAAATCTAAGGAAGAGTTTATGAAAGTGCTTGAAACTAATATATATGGTACATTTTTGATAACAAGGGAATTAATTAAGAATTATAAGGTTGAAAAAGTTATCAATATTTCTTCTACGGATTCTATTGATACTTATAGTGATTTAAATATTGATTACTCTTTGTCAAAATGTGGTATTAATTTTATGACTAAGTTCTTTAGTAAGAAGTACAAGGATATTAAGTTTTATAATATTTTACCTAATTGGATTAATACAGAAACTATACAAAATATGAATAGTGAATATTTAGAGAGTGAACTTAGAAGAGTAAATCAAAGTAAATTAATTGAACCTGAGTATATATCTAATATAATATATGAAATGGTTACAACATGTAAATATGATGATAATAATGAGATAAGAATAGATGGTGATTAGTATGTATGATTATTATAATATAGATAAATCTTTAATTGATTTATCAGATAAAGTTGAAGAAAAGATTAAACCGATTTTTAATAAAATTGATAAAATATGTTTAGAAAATAGTATTAAAGTTCTTAGTGCATTTAATAAGAATAATTTGTCTGAGATTCATTTTAATAGTACTACTGGATATGGTTATAATGATATTGGAAGAGATACAATTGAGAGTATTTATGCCGATATATTTAAGTGCGAGGATGCTTTAGTTAGAACTCAGTTTATATCAGGTTCTCATGCTTTAACTGTTTGTTTATTTGCATTATTAAGACCAAATGATACTTTGCTTAGTATATGTGGAAAACCATATGATACCTTAGATGAAGTAATAGGTATTAGTGATAATCCTAGTTCTTTAAAAAGTTTTGGTATAAAGTATAAACAAATAGAGTTAATTGATGATGATTTTGATTATGATAGTATTAAAAAAGTATTAGAAAGTGAATTTATAAAAGTAATTGAAATACAAAGAAGTAAGGGTTATTCTACAAGAGAAAGTATTAGTATTTCTAAGGTTTCTAGAGTTATTGAATTTATAAAGAAGATATCTCCTAATACAATTATAATGATTGATAATTGTTATTGTGAATTTGTTAATACAATTGAACCTTGTGAAGTTGGTGCGGATATTGTAGTTGGTTCTTTGATTAAGAATTTAGGTGGCGGTATCGCATCTAATGGTGGTTATATTTGTGGTAGAAAAGATTTGGTGCATTTATGTAGTGAAAGATTAAATGTACCGGGTGAGGCTAAGGAAGTTGGACCTTCTTTGGGTGCGAATAAGTCTTTATTGCAAGGTCTTTTTATGGCGCCTAAAGTTGTTTGTGAAGCATTGAAAACTGCTGTATACGCTAGTTTAATGGCAGAAGAACTAGGGTTTAAGGTAAGCCCTAGATGGGATAGTGAGAGAGTAGACATTGTTCAAAATATAATATTTGAAGATAGTGAAAAATTAATTCAATATTGTGTTGGTATTCAAAGTGCATCTGCAATTGATTCTAATGTAACTCCTATTCCAAGTGATATGCCTGGATATGTAGATAAAGTTATTATGGCATCTGGATCATTTACACAAGGTTCTTCAATTGAATTATCATGTGATGGACCATTAAGAAACCCATATATTGCATATATGCAAGGTGGACTTACTTATGAATATGGTAAAATTGGTGTATTGTGTGCGTTAAATAAAGTAAAAGGACTATAAATGAATAGTCTTTTTTGATATAATAAAATTGAGGTGATTATATGGATAAATTAATACGTAAAAGTGTTTTAAATGAACTAAGAAGGCAAAGAAATAATATAGAATTAATTGCATCAGAAAACTTTGTATCAAAAGATATTTTAAAATTGCAAGGAAGTGTGCTTACAAATAAATATGCAGAAGGTTATTCAGGCAAAAGATACTATGGTGGATGCAAATACATAGATGAAGTTGAGACACTTGCTATAAAATATGCATGCGAATTGTTTGGCTGCAAATATGCAAATGTGCAGCCTCATAGTGGTAGCAGTGCTAATATGGCTGTTTATAAAGCATTATTAAATGTAGGAGATAAAGTTATGGGTATGAATTTATCTCATGGTGGGCATTTAACTCATGGCCATCCAATTAATTTTAGTGGATTAGATTACGACATTGTGTCTTACGATGTTGATTTAAAAACAGAAATGCTAGATTATGATGCGATAGAAGCTTTAGCATTAAAAGAAAAGCCTAAAATGATTATTGCAGGTGCAAGTGCATATTCTAGATTTATTGATTTTAAAAGATTTAGAAGTATTGCGGATAAATGTGGAGCATACTTAATGGTTGATATGGCTCATATTGCAGGTTTGGTTGCAACAGGGCTTCATGAAACACCAATTCCATATGCAGATGTTGTTACCACAACAACTCATAAAACATTACGTGGCCCACGTGGTGGAATGATACTTACTAATAATGAAGAAATAATTAAAAAGATTAATAAAACTATTTTTCCAGGAATTCAAGGTGGTCCACTAATGCATGTCATTGCTGCTAAAGCAGAATGTTTTTATGAGGCTTTGCAACCGGAGTTTAAAGATTATATTAAGTCTGTAGTTAAGAATGCTAAGGTATTATCTGATACGTTAAAGAGTGAAGGATTTAGAATAGTAAGTGGTGGTACTGATAATCATTTGATGCTAGTAGATGTTAAAAGTATTGGATTAACTGGTAAAGAAGCAGAAAAAATACTTGATGCAATAAATATTACATGTAATAAGAATACTATTCCTAATGAAACAGAATCTCCTATGGTAACAAGTGGTATAAGACTTGGTACTCCAGCAATGACAACAAGGGGATTTAATGAAAGTGATTTTAAGGAAGTCGCATTGATTATAAGTGAAGCATTAAAAAATAAAAATGATAAGAATAAGATGAAAGAGTTAAAGAACAGAGTAAAGAATTTGACAAATTCTCATCCGTTATATAAATAGGTGATTTATGGCAAGAAAAATATTTTTTAGTTACAATTATGAAAAAGATGGTAAAAGAATTGATGAAATTAGAAATATGGGAGTTGTTAAGGATATAAAGCCAGCAACAAAAGAAGAGTGGGATAAAATTTGTAGTGAAGGTGATGCATCAATCAAAAAATGGATAGATGATAAAATGAAGGATGCAGATTGTGTTGTTGTATTTATAGGTGAAGAAACTCTTAGTAGAAAATGGATTAGATATGAAATAGAAAAGGCGTGGAATGAAGGAAAAGGACTTTTAGGAGTATATGTTCATAATCTAGAAGACCCAGTAACCGGTAAATGCAAAAAAGGTGACAATCCATTTGAACATTTTACTATGAATAGAGATGGTCAAAAATTAAGAAGTGTTATAAAATGTTATGACCCAGAACCAAATGATGCTTATAATTGTATTATTGATAATTTAGATTATTGGATTGATGATGCGATGAGTATTAGAAATAACTATTAAAAAAATGTATCGATTAAGATACATTTTTTAGTACTTTTTTATAGTAATTATTTTCAATTATTAACTTAGACATTAAGAATTTATCATATACTATCTTATTTATTTTATCTACATAATCACTATCTATATTTTCTTTATATGGAGTAAATTCTTCGGTCACAGCATCATATCTTCCATAACTTGTAATCCAACTTCTATCATTAAAAATTATAAGTCCTTCACTATCAGATAATATATCTCTTCCCATTAATAATCTTGAATCGTATTCGACATTGAATAAATTTAATATTGTTGGAAGAATATCTAAACTACTAGCATATTTTGTAACTTTTACACTCTTTTCTATCTTATTATTCCAAAGTATAAAAGAGTTTTTATGAATATCAAATTTCTCATCTATATAATTATTATAACTCATATAATCGTTTAAATTTTCTTTTAAACCATATGGCCAGTGGTCAGCACTTATTGCAATAACTGTATCATCTAGTTTATTATTTTCTTCTAGTTCTTTTAATAGCAATTCTAATGCTTTATCTAATTCTATTTGTGCAGCCAAATATGCTTGTATTGCTTCAGAATAAGGTAAATCAATAACATATTTTTTATTTTTAGTAGACATACTATTACCAATGTAAGTATATCTTAAGTGACCACTTACAGTCATATAGTAAGTTACAAACTTATCATCTTTAATATATTCTGGTATTGATTTTTCCATCATTTCAACATCACTTTGTGGCCATACTCCACAATTTATATTTAATCCACCATAACAAGCCTTATATTTATAACCCATATTAGGTAGTGATTTATTTCTGTTGTAATATGTATAAACTCCATCATGATATGCTCTTGCATTATAGCCATATTTGCTAAATAAATTTCCATATACATAAGGAAAATATACATTGCTTGATTCACTCATACTCCAAGTTCCTTCTTTTGGTAAAAGTGAAGTTAATGAAACATATTCTCCATCAGAAGTGCTTACATAATATACAGGAGTATAAAAATTAGTAAATTGAAATCCTTCATTATATAATTTATATAAAGTAGGTGTTAAATCTTTATTAATTGCCATAGTATGAAATGCTTCTGCAACGATTACAATAAGATTTTTTCCTTCAAACATACCTGTATATTCATTGTATTTGCTCGAATCAATATTTTTAAAATATTCATGCATGCTCTTAATAGTTTTATTTTTTTCGTTTTCAATTAATTCATCAAAATTAATTTCAACCTTGTGATATTTTACTTCTTCTACTTCTTCTTTTTTTTCATCTGTTTTATTACTATTAGTAATTATTTGTTCTTCAAATCCAAAAATAGTTCTTTGTAAATCTAAACGCATCTCAGTTAATACTCCAAAATCTCTAACAGCAAGTTTTGGAACATGTACCATGTAATATAAACTTTTTTGAGAATAAGTTTTATTTTTATCAAATGTATTAACACATATCATTGATATACCATAAAGAATTATAATTATACCAACATTAATTAAATATACCATTTTTTCTTTTCTTTCAAAGTTTAAATTTTTAATACATATTAGAAAAGCAACAAAAGGAATTAAAAGTAATAATACTGGTATTATATTTACTAATATTACAGATATAATTGAATCTAAGAAGCCAAATACCTGGGCACCATGAAACAATGAATAAATTGAAAATATTGTGTCATAATATTGATAGTATACAAATTGTGCGGTGATTAAAAGCCACACTATAAATGTTAATATTATTGATATTATTTTGTTAATTAATATATTTTTAAACATTGTTTCTATTAAACTAAGTATTAAAGATATTGCAATACTAAATAATAACATTGTTATTGTAGATGAAGAAATAATATTTTTAAAAGTAAATAATTTAAATAAAATTTCCATAGATACTACATAAACTAAATTGAATATAAATAAATTATATTTCTTCATAATATCACCTATATATATCATAATATATAAGCACTAAAAAGTATACCAAAAATAAAAAAATAAAAAACTTTAGCACTCCTTCTTGACAAGTGCTAAAAAATGAGTATAATTATAATTGTGAAAGGAAGTGATTGGAATGAACATAATTCCAAGAAATTATTTTTTAAGTGATATGTTTGATGATTTTGAAAAAACTACTAATAATATGAAGTGTGATATCTATGAAAAAGATGGTGATTATCATATAGAAATGGATATTCCAGGCTTTGATAAAAATGAAATAACTATCGATTGCGAAAATGGTTACTTAACTATTACTGCAAATAAAGAAAAAGTTGAAAAAGATGAAACTAAAAAATATATAAGAAGAGAAAGAAACTATGGTAAATATGAAAGGACTTTCTATTTAGGTGATGTTGATGCCTCTTCAATTAAAGCAAAATTTAAACATGGAATGCTAAAAATAATAGTTCCTAAAAAAGTAGAAAAAGAATCAAAACAACATATTCAAATTGAAGATTAATAATTTTAAGGGTCAATTTTTATTGACTCTTATTTTTTTTTAGTAATATTTTATATTAATGTGTTATAATTTTAATAGAAAGGAGTGTTATTATGTCTGATGTTAATCTTATTACATTAGGTAGTGAATTAAGTGGTTCATTAGTTTGGACAATCATTTCTTTAGTTGTTGCCATACTTGGAGGAATAGTTTTGTACTTTTTATTTACAAGTAAAGAATTTGAACCAAAATTAAAAGGCACTATTAAAACTTTATCTGAGTATTTAACTTTTGAAAAGGGAATAGTTAGACCTCTATTAAAAATTGCATACTTAATACTTATGATTTATATTACACTTAGTTCATTTGCATTAATCAAAATAAGTTTTGTTGCTTTCTTAGCAAAATTGATAATAGGTAATTTAATACTTAGAATTGTATTTGAACTAACATTAATTATGCTTGAACTTGCTAGTGATGTTAAAGCAATTAGAAAGAAGAAATAATTCTTTCTTTTTATTATGAATAAAGTACAAATTATAGATAATTTAAATAGTTCTAATTTAGATTTAAATGAAATTATAATTTTAAGCGGGGCTTCACTAGTACTACAAGGTGTAATTAAAGAAACTAATGATATTGATTTATCATGTACAAAGGAATATTATGACAAGTTACCTTGGCCTATAAAAGAAGGTGCATTTAATGTTCCGATAAAATATAATAACATGATAGAAATAAGTAATAATTTATACTATCCAAATGACATTGTTATTATTGATTCATACAAATGTTTATCATTAGAGAAATGCTTTGAGATAAAGTTAAGATTAAATAGAGAAAAAGATAAAGAAACCATAAATATATTAAAAGAATTAATAAAAAAGTAATTTTGTCATATAATTTAATATGAATAAATATTATGGAATAATTGTTAGTAGTATCGCAGGTATATCCACCCTAGTTGGATACCTATTTATATATATCAAAGCGGATAAGAACAAGGTTATATCAAAATCATTGTCTTTTGCTAGTGGAGTAATGCTAACACTTTCATTAGTAGATTTAATTCCTACTAGTATTAATTATTTAAAGATGGATAATAGAAGTTTATTATATACTCTATTATTCTTTTTTATAGGAATTATTTTATGTTTAATTATAAATACTAAAATAAAAGATAATGATGTTCTTTATAAGACAGGTATTATATCGATGATTGGTATTATGATACATAATATTCCAGAAGGAATTGTTACATATATTTTAAGTACTGTTGATATGAAATTAGGCCTTATTTTTGCAATTGCTATAATTCTTCATAATATTCCAGAAGGGATAAGTATTTCAGTACCTATATATTATTCAAAGAAAAGTAAGAAAAAAGCATTTTTATATACAATGATATCTGGTTTATCGGAGCCTCTTGGAGCATTACTATCAATGATATTTCTTTATAAATACATAAGTAATTTCTTAATTGCAATATTATTTTCTTTAATTGCAGGTTTAATGAGTTATATATCCATTTTTGAACTTATGAAAACATCTTTTAAATATGATAAAAATAAAATATATATACTATATGGTTCATTCTTTATCTTAATTGTTGAAATACTTTTAAAAATTTAATTTATGTTCATACTAATAAAGGTGATTATATGGATATAAATGTAGTTGAATTAAAATCAGTATTATTAAGAGCATTATCATCCTTGTTGGTATTATTTTTAGTAACAAAAATATTAGGAAAAAAACAAGTATCACAACTAAGTTTATTTGATTATGTTATAGGTATTTCTATAGGTAATTTTGCAGCAGAAATGACTATTAATTTGGAATCCGAGGAATTTTATGGAATTCTTGCAGTAATAATATTTGGTTTAATTGCGTATCTAGTGTCAATTCTTACTATGAAAAGCATCAAACTAAGAAGATTTTTTATGGGTACTCCAACAATACTTATACAAAATGGTAAGATCCTTGATAATAATTTTCATAAAGTAAAATATGATATAAATGATATGCTTGAACAATGTAGAATAAAAGGTTATTACGATATATCTGATATTGAATATGCGATTGTAGAAGCAAATGGAGAACTAAGTGTACTTCCAAAAGAAACAAAAAGGCCTCTAACACCATGCGATATGCAGTTAAATGTAAAAAAAGAAGGACTATGTGCGAATGTAATAATTGATGGTAAAGTTATGAAAAAGAATTTAAGTATTATCAACAAGGATGAAGAGTGGCTTAATCATGAGTTAAAAATAAAGGGTAAAAATTTAAAAGATGTTTTGTTAGCAACAGTAGATGTTAATGAAAAAGTAATATTTTATGAAAGAAATAAAAATATTCAAGATTTAACTGTTCTTGAATAGAATTAATTAGGTGATTAAATGAAAAAAATCGTAATTAATATCTTAATACCAATAATAGTAGGTGGTATTTCAGCTTTAATTACAAAAAATAGTATGGATATTTATTCATATTTAGATAAGCCCTCTTTCTCACCACCTTCAATATTATTTCCTATCGTGTGGACAATTCTTTATTTACTAATGGGAGTAAGCTCATATTTAATTTGTAATAGTGATAATAGTAATAAAAAATCTGCATATATAATTTATGGAATACAATTATTTTTAAATTTTATATGGTCAATTGTATTTTTTCTACTAAGTTATAGATTACTTTCGTTCATAATAATTATTTTGTTATTAATATCAATAATTATTATGATTATAAAATTTTATAAAATAGATAAGAAAGCAGGACTTCTTCAAATACCATATCTTTTATGGGTTCTATTCGCATCTATTCTTAATTTGTCAATATATTTGTTAAATAGGTAAAATAAAGCCAGTGTTTTTAAATAAATACTGGTTTTTGTTGTATAATAATAAAGTGAGGTGATAGTCATGATAATTAACTTAATAATAATATTATTTTTATTTATTCTTATGACTACTTTGCAATATATTAATAAAAGAAAAAAGAAAATTATATATATAAATATACTCATATATTTAGTTATTGCGGGAACTCTTCTTGTTATAAATAATTATTCTTATCCTGAATTAAAGTTATTAGGAAAAAAAGAAATTAATTTATCATTAAATGAAAAATATACAGATCCAGGTTATAAAATAGTACCTAATAATAAGAAATATAAAGTAGTTGTTGATAATAATATAGATGAAAATAAAACAGGTTCTTATGAAGTAAAGTATTCTTTACAAGTAAAAAATAGGTTAATTAATAAAGTTAGAAAAGTAAATGTGGTTGACAATATTTCGCCTGAAATAACTCTTAAAGGGTCAGATAATATAAAACTTTATGAAAGTAGTGATTATGAAGAACCTGGTTTTATTGCATTTGATAATTATGATGGAGATATTACTAAAAATGTTATTGTTCAAAATGATATTAAAGAAGAAGTTGGTGATTATAAAATTACTTATATAGTAGAAGATTCTTCAGGTAATAAGACTATGGTTACTAGAAATGTAAAAATATTAGATAAGGAAAAAAATATTGGAACAATATATTTAACATTTGATGATGGCCCAAGTAACAATACTAGTAAAATACTTGATATATTAAAAAAAGAAGATATAAAAGCAACTTTTTTCTTAGTTAATTTTAATTCTTCATATAATCCAGTAGTAAAAAGGATTTATGATGAGGGGCACTCAATTGGTATACATAGTTATACACATAATTATAAACTTATTTATTCATCAGTAAATGCCTATTTTGATGATTTAAACAAAATGAATGATAAAATAAAAACTATTACAGGGAGTGATACTAAACTCCTTAGATTCCCTGGTGGTAGTTCAAATACTATTAGTAGTTTTAACAAAGGGATAATGACTACTTTAGTAAAAGAAGTAACTAATGCGGGATATCATTATTTTGATTGGAATGTAGATAGCAGTGATGCTTGGTCTGCAAGAAATAGTAATGATGTGTATAATAATGTTATAAATAACCTAAAAAAAGGTACTAATATAGTCTTAATGCATGATTTAAGTTCTAATGAAAAGACTATAAATATTCTTGAAAAAATCATTAAGGATGCGAAAGAAAAAGGTTATATATTTGAAAATATAACAATGAATACAAAAGAAATTCATCATGGTATAAATAATTAATTAAAATTATTTATATTTTTTTTGAAAATTTAGGGGAAATTTAAAAGTTTTGCGGAATAATTATAATGAGGAGGAAATTATATGAAGAAAATTTTATTCATAATTTTATTATTTTTATGTGTTAAAGTTAATGCGAGTGAAAATGTAAATGTAAAAGTTGAATATGTGCCAAATGTATATTTTAGTTATAAAGAAAATGGACTTACTATGTGGGGTCAGTTTGCTTATATTTATTCTGATGGTGTTTTGTCATATTGTATTGATATTAAAACACCAGTAACAAAAACAAGCTATACAGTAGATAACTCAATTGAAGTGAATAAAAATGTACGTTTAATTGCGTATTTTGGGTATGGTTATGATTATAATTCCTATAAGACATTAAAAGATTATATGGCTACTCAAAAATTGATATGGAAAGAACTTGGAACAGATGTTGTATTTACTACACAAAGTCAAGGAAAAGGTGATGTAATAGATATTAGTAGTAATGTTAATAGAATACTAGATACTATGAAAGATTATGATAAATTACCATTTTACAATTATAAATTAGAATTCTTGCTTGGAACAACATATAGAATTTCTGATAGTAATTATGTTGATAGAAATAATTACCAAATAATTGATAATAGTGGCAATATAGTTACTCAAGAACCTAGTTACATTATGCAATTTATTGCTAAGGAACTTGGTAGTAATAGTTTAAGAGTAAAAAGAAAATACATTAATAGATTTGATAATATTGCTTTAGTAGCAAGCAATTCTCAAAATATAATTAGAGTTGGTAGTATTGAAGATATTTATAGAGATTATAAGTATTTGGTTAAAGAAGGAAGTGTAAGTATAAACTTAACCGATGCGGTAAGCAATTCTAAAACAAATACCGGGCTTGTGTCTTATGATGGCATTATTTTTGATATGTACGATACAAATAATAATTTGATTAGCAGTGTTGCAAGTGCATCTGATGGTATTCTAAGGTTTGGTAATTTATCATTTGGTAATTATATTATTAGGGCAAGAAATTTTAATACTTATGAAGATATTTCATTAAATGAAAATGTAGATATTAATAAAACTACTTATAATTATAACTATGATTATGCACTTACTCCAAAAAGCATTAATTTAAAACTAATAAAGAAGTATAAAGTAAATGGTATAGAAAAAAATGATAGTGATATTATATTTGAAATATATAATTCTAAAATGGAAAAACAAGAAATAACTACAAATGAGTTTGGTGAAGCAAATGCAATATTATATTATGATAATTATAAAATATTACAAAAAAGTGATAGTAAGATATTAAAAAAATATGAGTTTAATATAGATACCAATGATTTTACTAAGAAGGATAAGGTATATATAATGAATGATAGTATAATTAATGCTAAAATAAAAATTGAACTTGAAGATGATACTGGTATGAAAATTAGTAATTCTAAGGTTTTAATAAATGATAAAGAATATATAACAGATATGAATGGTATTGTATTAACAGATTATATTGATTTTGGAGAGTATACAATAGATGCTAATAATAATTTATATGAAGATATTGATAAAGAAATTATTAATATAGATGAAAACTCAGAATTTGTTTATGATAATGAAGATGCATTTGTTTATTTAAAGATTAAGTTAAATAAAAAACAAATTATTGTAAATGAAACTGAGATTATTAGTGGAGATAATAATGAAGAAAATAATAATAATGATAACGATAACATAAATAATATTGATAATAAAGTAAATAATGATAAAATATTGGATATTATTAATAGTGCAGAAGATAATATATCTAAGGATAATACTATAGATAAGATAAATAATATTAAAATATTACCTTATCTATCTAGTAATTCATATTTTAAAGGTGCAAAATGGGTAAAAGAGTACTTATATTGTTACTAATAATGTGTATAACTGCGTGCTCAAGTGAAAAGTCTGTGGATAATTCTATAATGATTTCTAAAATAGGTATAAATCGGAAATATGAAATATCAAGTATAAATAAGCTTGTAAATGAGATAACTATGTTTAGTGAATATGGAAATCCAAGTATTAAAAATAGTAATATAATAATTGGTGCTCACTCTGGAAGTGGTATTAATGCTTATTTTAAGGATTTAAATAAGTTAGAACAAGGAGATATTGTGCTTATAACTTATGAAAATATTGAATATAAGTATGAAGTATCTAGAATTTATGAAGTGGATGAAAGTGATTTATCTATATTAAAGTCTAATGGTATAAGTAAATTAACTCTGTTAACTTGTAAAGATAATGATGATAAAATAAGATTAATTGTGGAAGCAACACCTATTGACAAATGACAGGTTGTCATATATAATTAATATGAGGTGAGGTTATGGCTACACAAACGTTTATGAATTTAAAAGATGAAAAGAAAGAAAAAATAATTACTGCTCTTAAAAATGAGTTTGGAAGAGCTCCTCTTAAGGATGCTTTAGTATCTAATATTATTAACGAAGCAAGTATTCCAAGGGGTAGTTTTTATCAATATTTTACTGATATAAATGATGCATATTATTATTTGATCAGTGAGTATTCGACTAAAATTAAAAAATTTCTTTTAGATGATATTAAAAAAACAAATGGAGATATTATCTTAGCTTATAGGCATTTGTATATTTACATTCTTGATTTAATCAGTAATAAAGATAATAAGAATTTCTTTGAAAAGTTATTTTTAAATCTAGATTATGAAGCTCAAAGTATGTTTACACCTAATTTTAATGATGGTTTAAATAAGATGATTAATGTTATAGATATTAATAAATTAAATATTCAAAGTAAGTTTTCTATTGCGTATGTTCTTGATATAATTGAAGCTGTATTAATGTCTAATATTGTTAAAAGTTATAAAAGAAATCTTAGTAAGGAAAAGAATATTGAAGTGTTTGAAAAAGAACTTGCTCTTATATGTGCTGGTATTATGAAAAAGTAAGTATTTACTTTTTTTTCTATTTGTGATAGAATATTGCCTTGTTGGAGGGGATTTTATGGCACTTAGATGTATAGATTGCACTAAAATTGATTTACAAGACCAAAATAAATGGGGAGAATATTATTGTTTTGAAACAAGATCTTATGTAAGAGGGGATAGTTATACTTGTAGATGGTTTGATCAAAGAGATTTAGGTGGTTGCTATCTTACAACAGCATTTTGTCATATATTAGGTTACAATGATGATTGCTATGAGCTTGAAATTTTAAGACAATTTAGAGAACAATATTTAAGAGGTACTAAAGAAGGAGATAATTTATTAGAAGAATATGAAACTATAGGACCTAAGATATCTAATTCATTATATTTAGACCCATTTAGAACTGATGTGGTTGAAAAAATGGGATTACAATATATTTACCCAGCAATTTCATTTATTAATGAAGGTAGATTTGAAGATGCTAAAGATACATATATTGACATGGTTAATATGTTAAAAGAAAGATACCATGTTGGTTTAATAAATGTTTCTAGTATTAAAGTAAAAGCAAAATAAAATAGAGATTTTAAAACCTCTATTTTTTTAATGTTTTAGTTTTTTCATGGAATTTAAGATAAACATTTTTAAATTGTTTTGGTATGGTATGTATTGATACTGATTGTCTTTTTAAAAATGCATCCTTATAAAATTCTATGTAATCACCTAATTCTCCACCTTCATGTGGTATTCTTAATGAAGCAGTAAAAGCGTCATCTAAATCTACAAAGCCAACAATTGGATTTTCTATGTTTCTTAAATCCAATTTATAAGATAAGAACCCATCATTACTAGTAATTACGTTATTTTTATCATTTTCTTGGTCCCATGTAAAGTCAAGACCATAATTATCTTCTATAAATTTATTCATTATTTTAAATAATTTTTTAGCGCTTTTTGAACTTAATGAATTTTCTGTATATAATACATCATTAAAATTTACTCTACCATTAACATTTTCACTAGTTGTAATTATTATATATGGAATACTATTCATTACACTAGGTATTATAGATTGTATTCTCTTATTCTCACTATTTAATAGTTTATTAAAACTATCTTTTAATTTATTTGTTTCTTTATAAATTACCTTGTTATATTTCCCAAGCACTTCATTAGCAGCATGATTTAAATCATACAAGTTAACTAAATTATCATCACTTTCTACAATAGGTGAATTTAACTTATTTAATATTTTCTTTTCTAATAATTTAAAATTAATTACTTGCATAAACCCTCCTTGTTTTTAACATGATTAATTCCAAATGATTTTTCTACCATTCTTTTATATGGCTCATTTAATTCACATGTGTTAATTCCTGTACGTTTTAATATAGTTTCATCTAGTATATCTATATAATCTTTCATCCTTAGTTTTTTATCTTTAACCTTTATCTCACCTATTTTTTGATCTATAGGATTTGCAAATGTTATAGAGTGAACTTCTGTATCTCTTAAATCAAAATGATATGTAAATAATTCATCACTTAATTCAAGGATATTAGTATCATCGCTTTTATCCCAAGAATAGTCTAAATCTGGATACATATTTATAAATTCTCTTAGCGTTTTAAATATTTTTCTAAACTTATAATTATGTAATTCTCCTTCTTTAACTATAATTTGTTCTGGTTTAACAACTTTGTTTATATATTCAACAATATTAAATGTAATACTAGGTTCATTATCTTTAACACTTGGAATAATACTAACAATTGATGCATCTATTTCTCTACCTCTATATTCCCATTTTAAAAAACTATTTAATTCATTTTTTATTCTCCATGTTAGTTTATAGATAGTTCTATTATAATTACCAAAAGTATTATCCATTATTTTAGTTAAATCATATAAATTTATACGCTTACTATTACTTACTATAATATTGCCTTTAAGTTTGCAAATGGTTCTTTTTTCTAAGTCTAAAAAATCATTTATATCCATATAACCTCCAGAAATTGTCTTTATTCTATCATAAATGTATATTATTTTCAATTAAAAAAGACTTATATTTTAAAGTCTTTATAGTTATCATCATACATATTTTTACCATCAAAATATCTTTTTTCTTTTAATCTTGTAATTATAGCAATTAATTTGGTTGGAAATTTAGATACTAAGGCATTGTACCCTGAGATACTATCATTGTAATACTTAATAATTGTATGTACTTTAGCATTTACATTTGATATTTGATTATTAAGTTCAATAATAGTTTGATTTTTTGCTAATTTATTATTATCGTTTATTATTGCAGCAATTTTATTCTCATAATCAAGCAATTTTCTTTCAAACTCAAATGATGATAATTCTTCTTCTTTTAATTTATCAAAAGTTTTTAAGTTTTTATCATCGGGTTGATTAATTTCAACTATTACTTTAGCAATTAAATCATACTTATTTCTAAGTAAAGTATCTATTTCACTTTCTGATGAATTAATTTTTAATATTTCAGTTTTTATTTTATTATAAGTACTTGAATAATAGATTGCGATTAATGCAAGTGCGATAATAATTAACAATACTATTTGAATTCTATCCATATATAATCACCTACTATATAAGTATAGCATTTTACTTATTAATTGTAAATTAGAAAGATTTTATATAATTAATTTTTTCGTCAAACTCTACGTAGTCTAAATATATAAGTAGAAGTAAATACCATTTGCCTGTAGTTGGGTCACTTATTATAATGTGGTCTTTACCAGATTGCTCAATAATGCCACTAAAAACTCTATCTCTCCACTCTAGGGAATCAGGAAATGTCATATAAAATCTACCTATTTTTCCTTTATTTAATCTAATTATATTTTCAATATATGATTGCTCATCATCAAATGTAGTAGACCCATTATCAACATAACCATTTGGGTATACTGGGTTATAATAATTGTTATTATTCATAAAATCTCCTTTCACTAAATATATGTTTTTGTTTTATAAAAAATGAAAAAAAATAATAAATCATGTAAAAAAAACTTGGTTTGTGGTATGATGTAGTTGGTGATTAGAATGAAAGTTAAAATAGCAATATCAGCAAGGCATGTTCATTTGACAAGGGATGATTATAATTATTTATTTGATAATGATATGACTATTTGCCGTAATCTTGGGCAAAGTGGTCAGTTTGCTGCGAATGAAAAGGTAAGTATTATTACTAATAAAGATAGAATAGATAATGTTAGAATAGTCGGACCAGTAAGAAGTTATACTCAAGTTGAGATTAGTAAAACTGATGCTTATAAACTAGGTATTAATCCTCCTATTAGTAGTGGTGGAGCATTAGATGATGCCGAGGTTATAACTATAAGTGCGAATGGAAAGAGTATTGAGAGAAAATGTTGTATAATTGCTGATAGGCATATACATGTTGTTAAAGAAGATTTAGATAAATATAATTTAAAACTAGGTCAAATAGTTAAATTAAGAGTATTTGGTAAAAAGGGTGCGACTTTAGAAAATGTTAAAATAAGAGAAGGGTATGGTATGAATGAAGCTCATCTTGATACTGATGATGCGAATGCAAATATGATTGATACTGATATATTAGGAGATGTAATTTATGAATGAGTTTAAAATATGTAATAAGTGCAGGGGATATGATTTTGAGGAATTAAAAAAAGAACTTGAAAAATTAGATCCAAGTGCTAAAATAATGGTTGGTTGCCAAAGTATGTGCGCAATTGGTGCTAAAAGACCTTTTGTTATTGTTAATGGTATACCAGTAATAGAAGAAAGTATTGAAGAAGTTATTAAGAAGGTAAAAGAAATGCTTTAATTTCTTTTTTTGTAGGTGAATATGAAGATTGGTAATGTTGAACTTAAAAATAATGTTATACTTGCACCAATGGCTGGAATTTGTAATAGTGCTGAAAGAAGAATTATAAAAGAAATGGGTGCGGGACTTATATATGCTGAGATGGTTAGTGATAAGGCTATTGTGTATGAGAATAAGAAAACTGTTGATATGCTTTATATGAAGGAAGAAGAAAGACCTATTACTCAGCAAATATTTGGTAGTGATATTAATTCTTTTGTAGAAAGTGCTAAAATAGTGTATGAGAAAATGAAACCTGATATTATTGATATTAATATGGGTTGCCCAGTTCCTAAAGTTGCTGTTTCAGCACAAGCTGGTGCGGCGCTTTTAAAAAATCCTGATAAGATATATGACATAGTATCTGCAGTTGTTAAATCTGTACCTATTCCTGTAACTGTAAAAATAAGGAGTGGATGGGATAGTAATCATATTAATGCAGTAGAAGTTGCTAAAGTGTGTGAAAGTGCTGGTGCTAAAGCAATATGTGTACATGCAAGAACTAGGAACCAAAGATATGAAGGTAGTGCTGATTGGAATATAATTAAGGAAGTTAAGAAAAATGTAAGTATACCTGTAATTGGTAATGGTGATATAAAATCAGTATATGATGCTAAGAGAATGCTTTTAGAAACTGGATGTGATGCTGTTATGATAGGCAGGGCAGCACTTGGAAATCCATGGTTAATTAGAGATATAGTTAATTATTTAAAAGATGGTACTTTACCTAAAGAAGTAACTAAGGATGAGAAAATTGATATGTGTATTAAGCATTTAAATTATTTAATGGAATTTAAACCTGAGAAAGTTTCAGTACTTGAGATGCGTAGTCATATTGCGTGGTATTTAAAAGGTATTCCTAATTCAAATGATATTAAAAAAGAAGTATTTTCGGCAACAAAGTATGAAGAATTGATAAAAATACTTGATAATTTTAGGAAAATGCCTTAATTTATTTACAATAAAATTAAATTGGTATAAAATGTTAATTGAGGAGTGTTGTATGAGAGAATATACGGAACAAGAACTAGTTAGAAGAGAAAAGGCTAGAAAATTAAGAGAAAAAAATATTGATCCATTTGGTCATAGATTTGATGTAACAAGTAATTCTAAAGAAATTAAAGATTTGTATAGTGAATATACTAATGAAGAATTAGAAGAGAAAAACATTGAAGTTGTTGTTGCTGGTAGAATAATGACTAAAAGAGGAAAAGGTAAGGCTGGATTTATGCATATTCAAGATAAGTTTGGTCAAATACAAATATATGTTAAACTTGATAATGTGGGTGAAGAACAATATGAGTTATTTAATTCTGCTGATATTGGTGATATCGTTGGAATTAAGGGTACCGTTTTTAGAACTCATATGGGTGAATTAAGTGTTAAGGCATTTGAATATATTCATTTAGTTAAAGCATTAAGACCACTTCCTGAAAAATATCATGGTTTAGTTGATGTAGAAGAAAGATTTAGAAGAAGATATGTTGATTTAATTATGAATGAGGAAGCAAGAAATATAGCATTTATGCGTCCTAAAATAATTAGAAGTATTCAACAATATCTAGATAGTCATGGTTATGTAGAAGTTGAAACTCCAATACTTGGAACTATTCTAGGTGGAGCAGCAGCAAAACCATTTATTACTCATCATAATACATTAGATTTAGATATGTATTTAAGAATTGCTACTGAATTATCTTTGAAAAGATTATTAGTAGGTGGTATGGATGGTGTATATGAAATAGGTAGACTATTTAGAAATGAAGGTATGGATAGAAAGCATAATCCTGAATTTACTACAGTAGAATTATATAAAGCATACTCAGACCTTGATGGTATGAAGAAAGTATGTGAAGATTTATTTAGAAAATGTGTGTATGATGCTAAAGGTACATATGTAATTGAATGGAAGGGTCATACAATTGATTTTGAAAAGCCATTTAGAAGTGCTAATATGGTAGATTTAATTAGAGAAGCAACTGGTGTTGATTTCTATAAAGAATATACCTTAGATGAAGCAAAAGAAATAGCAAAAGAACATGGTGTTGAAGTAGAAGCGCATTATGAAGTTGGACATATTATTAATGCTTTCTTTGAGAAGTTTGTTGAAGAAACATTAGTTGAACCTACATTTGTGTGCGAGTACCCAATTGAAGTAAGTCCTCTTGCTAAGAAGTGCAAGGATGAGAGATTTACACAGAGATTTGAGATATTTATATGTGGTTCTGAATATGGTAATGCATTTACTGAATTAAATGATCCAATTGACCAATTAGAGAGATTTGAAAATCAATTAAAAGAAAGAAATCTAGGTAATGATGAAGCAAATGATTTAGATGAAGACTTTATTCAAGCACTAGAATATGGTATGCCTCCAGCAGGTGGTATGGGTATTGGTATTGACAGACTTGTTATGATGATAACTGGTTCTGAAAATATAAGAGAGGTAATTTTATTTCCTCACATGAAAAATAAGTAAAGGAGAAGAAAATGAAAAACAAAAGCATATTAAAAGCAATGGGAATAATTTTGGGGATTACATTTTTACTTACTTGGATAATTCCATCAACAACTGTAACTAAGAGTGGACTTACTCTTGGAAGTATCGCTGGTACTGGATTTGCAGATATATTTAGTACAATAGAAATATTACTAATTTATTTTGCTAAACCAGCAGTATTTATCTTATTTGTTGGCATGTTTTATCAAGTTGCAAGTAAGACTGGTGCTTTAAAATCATTAGTTAAAAATATAACTAAGATATTTAAAAAAGAACCATATATATTATTAATTGCTACTGTATTATTTTATTCAGTAACAACAGCAATGACTGGAATATATATACCAATGTTTATGTTTATTCCATTATCAATTGCAATATTAACAGAATTAAAATATAACAAATTAGAAGCTATTTTAGCAACAGCAGGAGCATCAACTATAGGATTAATTGGTGAATTATCTAATTCAATTATTAAGTCTATGATAGGTGCTGAGGAGAATACATTTATATGGATTAAATTAGGTGTATTAGTTGTATTAGCAGTATTAACTATATTATTTATATTATTTGTTAAAAATAAAAATGTAAAATCTACTAAAGAAGAGAATATAGCATTTGAATTAGTAGATAGTAAAAAGCAATCAAAAGGTATTTCATTATTTGTAGTTATAGTATTATTATTTATAGTATTTGTACTTGGTTTAACACCTTGGAATTCTAATGTAACAACTATGTTTAATGATGCATATACTACAATTAAGAATGTTAAGATTGGTAATTTTGCAATTATTAGTTCAATCTTAGGTGTATTTGAAATATTTGGTTCATGGACTTATACTTCATTGTATCCAACTATAGCACTTGCTATTATAGTACTTGCTGTATCAAATAAATTATCAGTTAAAGATACTTTTGAAGCATGTGTAGATGGTGCTAAGAGAGTAAGTGGTTTAGCAGTAGTTGCATTATTATTAAATATAGTAACTATATTTGCATTAAATTCTGGTTTTGTTGGAACTTTAATTAATTTAATTGCAAAAGGTGGTAATGTAGCATTAGTTACTTTATCAACATTAGTAGCAGCACCTTTCTTTACTGATATGAATTATGTTGCTCAATATGTATTATCAATTCTAAATACAGCAATTGGTAATGCTGATATGCTTCCAACTTATGGATATATTTTACAAGTTATTAATGGTTTAGTATTGTTAATAGTACCTTCAAGTATATTATTAATGATTACACTTGGTTATACTGAAGAAAAATATTCAAGTTGGGCTAAATACATTTGGAAATTATTATTAGCAATATTTGTTGCAGTATTAATTTCAATAGTACTAGTAATAGTTTTATAATTTAAGTTAAAGATACTATTTCAAATAGTGTCTTTTTTCTTTTGTGTATTCGTGGGCTTAAGTAATTTATGTTGCAATATCAAACATTAATTTTATAAAGATACTATTTTGTATAGTATTTTTTTCTTATTTTGTTCATAATAAACATAGAATATAAAGAGGTGAAGCATGTTTAATAAATTTGATAATGAAGCTCAAAGGGTATTATTAAATTCTAAGGAAGAAAGTCGTAAGTTAAAGCATAAATATATAAGTACTGAACATTTTGTGTTGTCATTATTATCATTTGATAATAAGATATCAAAAACATTAAAGAATTATAAAGTTAATTATGATAATTTTAGAAGTGAAGTTGTAAATGTAATTGGTATTGGTACTGATACTAAAAATTATCTAATTTATACACCGCTTTTAAAAAGAGTAATTAAGAATGCTAAGGTATTTGATAAAAATAATGTGGTAGATATTTCCCATCTCTTCATCTCAATGCTTGATGAAGGGGATGGTGTTGCGATAAGGATTTTCTTAAGAATGGGTTTAGATATTGATAAGTTGTATAAGGATGTTTCTAAAAACTTAAATTTAACTAAGAAGGACAAGGATGAAAGTGTTTTAGATAGTCTTGGTATTAATTTAAATGATAAAGCAAAGAATAATTTAATTGATCCAGTAATTGGTAGAGATAAAGAAATTGATAGATTAATTGAAATATTGTGTAGAAGAACTAAGAATAATCCTATTTTAATTGGTAATGCGGGTGTGGGTAAGACTGCAATTGTTGAGGGTCTTGCTAAGAAGATAGTTGAAGGTGATGTACCTAATGTACTTAAATCAAAAGTAATTATTTCACTTGATATGGCTACTTCTATTGCTGGTACGAAATATAGAGGTGAGTTTGAGGAACGTATGAAAAAATTATTATCTGAGTTAGAAAATAATGAAGATATAATTTTATTTGTAGATGAAATTCACACCATAATGGGTGCGGGTGGTGCGGAAGGTGCGATTGATGCTGCTAATATATTTAAACCCGCTTTGTCGCGTGGTAAGATGAGGTGTATTGGAGCAACAACAACTGAGGAATATAAAAAGTTTATCAAGGAAGATTGTGCCCTAGATAGAAGATTTCAAAAAATAGAAATATGTGAACCAAGTAAAGAGAATGTTAAGTTAATTTTAGAAAAATTAAAACCAATTTATGAACATCATCATAATGTAAAATTAAATAATGATGTTATTGATGAAATGATATATCTAAGTAATAAATACATTAAAGATAGATATGAACCTGATAAATCAATTGATTTACTTGATGAAGTATGTGCCAAGGTTTCAGTTTTAAAGAGTGATAGTGAGATTAAACTTAAAAATTATGAAAATGAATTAAATAAAATTATTATAGCTAAGAATAAATCGGTTTTGAATAGGGATTTTAAAAAAGCATATAGTTTTAGGGAAAAAGAAGATATATTGCAAGATAAAGTTAATAGATTAAAAATTACTAATGATAATTTAGTAAGAAGGGTTACTGTTAATGATTTATATGATGTTATTCGTGAAAAAGAGAATATTTTAAATCTTAATTATACAGACATTGATATTAAAAATTTGCAAAGTAAATTATATAATGATGCTTATGGAAAAGATAATATAATAACTGAACTTTGCAATCTTACAAAGAAGATTAATATTAAGAATAAAAAGTCATATTATTCTGTATTAATAACTGGTAATACTGGTTCTGGAAAATCTTATATAGTAAATAAATATGCATCTTTATTGGCTGATAAGAATAATATTTTATCATTAGATATGTCTTTATATAATGATAATTATTCAATTTATAAAATAATTGGCTCTAAAGACTATAATAACTCCCTAGTTGATTTTGTTAAATCTAAGCCCAACTCAGTAATCATCCTTGATAATATAGATAAGTGTAGCAATGAGGTTTTTAATACTATTATTGAGATACTTAAGAATAACAAGGTTAAAGATTGTAATGGGTGCTCGGTATCATTTGAGAATGTAATAATACTTATGACTGTACTTAAGAAGTCTAAGGTTAGGGTTGGTTTTAGTGGTAGTGATAGTGATTTTTTGGATAAGAATTTAGTTAATAATGTTACTAAGATTTTAAATATAGAAGATATGGATGAATTTATAGTTAGAAATATTATTAATAGTAAGATTGAGTATTATAGTAAATATTATGATATTAGTATTACCGCTAAGGATAATGTTATTAATAGAATTATTGAGTTATCTAATTATAAAGAAGTAAATGCATTAAAAATAGATGAAATAATAGAAAGTATTATTAATGAAAATATATTTAATAATTATGAAGAGTTAGTAATTGATGAGAATATGGTTAATGTTTAATCATATTTTTTCTTGCATAATTAAGAAAAAATGTTATAATAAGGCGTACGTGGGGTGATTTTATGAAAACTGATGATTTTAAAGTTATTGAAATTAGAAAAGTAGAAGATGAATATAAGAGGGCTAAATTAAAAGATGCATCTGCTAAAATTATATCAATTATTTGTACTGTTGTTATGTTGATGAATGCATCAGCTAATAATTTTAAAACAGAAGTATTTAAAAATTTATTATTTTTTGATGAAGTTGCTTTGTTACAAGGAGTTGTTCTTGTATTAAATAAATACAAAAAAGAACGAAACTTAGAAAAATCATATGATTTATTAGGTATCGAAGAGAAAGATAGAATTTGGAATAAGTAGGGGTTTATTATATTGGTTGCAACATTTGGTATGAAAGATGCTGCTAAAAATGTCAAGGTGTCATATAAGTTAATGAAAGTTAAACAGAAGTCTAAACATTAAAATTTAATGATTCCTTTTTTCTTGTATTTCGAGTGTATTTTGTTTATAATATAGATGAATTAGAAAGTGAGTGGTATTATGAGTAATGAAGAATTAGCGGATTTAATATTCCCGAACATTACTAAAACAGTAGAGGATTATGAAAAAATGTATCCAGAAAGAGATTTACCAAATGGTGCGGTTGTATGTAGATATGCACCAAGTCCAACTGGATTTATACACATTGGTGCGCTTTTAGCGTCTTTTACTAATAGTGTTTTTGCAAAACAATCAAATGGAGTATTCTATTTAAGAATTGAAGATACTGATACTAAAAGGACAGTAGATAATGGTATTTCAAATATCATTAATGGTTTAAAAGAATTTGGAGTAACATTTGATGAAGGTCCTGTTGATGAGACAAATTCTATAGGTAATTATGGACCTTATATTCAAAGTGAAAGAAAAGAAATATATCAAGCATTTGTAAAGCATTTAATAAAAGAAGGTAAGGCTTATCCATGTTTTTGCAATGAAGAAGAACTTGAAGAAATGAGAAAAGAACAAGAACATGATAAGATGAGAATTGGCTATTATGGTTCTTACGCTAAATGTAGAGATTTATCAAATGAAGAGGCTGCAAGAAGAATTAAAAACGGTGAGCCATATATAATTCGTTTAAGAAGTAATGGGGATTATAATAAAAAAATAATTTGCCATGATGAAATTAGAGGAGATATTGCATTTCCTGAAAATGATTTGGATATAGTTATTAATAAAAAAGATGGTCTTCCAACATATCATTTTGCTCATTTAGTTGATGACCATTTGATGAGAACAACACATGTTATAAGAGCTGATGAATGGGTATCATCATTACCACTTCACTATCAATTGTATCAAATGTTTGGCTTCAAACCATTAAAATATGCTCACATTTCACCTCTTGCAAAAGTAGATAGTGAAACTGGTGGCGTAAGAAAATTAAGTAAGAGAAAAGATGCTGAGTGTGCAATGAGCTTCTACCATGAACAAGGAATTCCATATGAGGCAGTAAGACTTTATCTAGCAACTATTACAAGTAGTGGTTTTGAAGAGTGGTATTTGCATAACCCAGATGGTAAGATTGAAGATTATAAATTTGAATTTAAAAAAGTAAGTAAAAGTCCAACATTATTTGACTTAGAGAAACTTAAAAATATTTCAAGAAACTATATTAGTAGGTTAAAAGCACCTGACTTATACGAAAGAGTAAGTAATTTCTTAAATCAATATGACAAGGAGTTTTATGAAATATTTACTAAGGATAAAGATTATAGTATTAATATGTTAAATATTGAAAGAGAACAAAAGAAACCAAGAAAAGATATTGGTTGCTATAGTGATGTAAAAAAAGAAATGTGGTATATGTTTGATGAATTATTTAATCAAGTAGAATACAATTTTGATAAAATAACTGATAGAGATGAAATAAAAAATATTCTTAATCTTTATATTAATAAGTATTACAATGAATTAGATGATAAAGATACTTGGTTTAATAAAATGAAGTTATTATGTGATGAACTTGGTTATTGTTCTGATATGAAGGAATATAAGAATAATCCTGATGCTTATAAAGGTAGTGTTGCTGATATTAGTATGGTTATTAGAGTAGCATTAACAACAAGGACAACTACTCCTGATTTATATGAGATAATGAAGTTGTTAAAAACTGATAGAATTAGAGAAAGATTTAATAAAATTTAAGTCTTTTTTATTATTCCTTTGAAAAAATGGCAAGTAGTGTCAATTATTCTTTTGAAAAAATGTAAAAACATAATAATTAATGCTTTTAAAAAGGTTTTTTAAATATTTTATGTATGCTATAATATGAAAAGAGGTTTTATTATGAAAGAAATTGTTGAAAAATTAATAAAATTGAATAAGACTATAAGTACTATGGAATCTTGTACTGGTGGATATGTTGCAAATGGTATTACAAATATACCAGGTGCTTCTTCAGTGTTTATGTTTGGCGCTGTTACATATTCTAATGACTACAAGATAAAAATGGGTGTAAGTAGTGAAGATATAGATAAGTATTCTGTTTATAGTGCAATTGTTGCTAATGATATGAGTAAAACTATATGTTCTTATACAAATTCAAACTATGGTATTGGTATTACTGGTAAACTTAATAAAAGAGATCCTAACAATCTTAGTGGGGATGATAATAGAGTTTACATAAGTATATACTCTAAGGATGAGGATTTATTTTATAATGAAGAAATAATTGTTATGTATAGTGATCGATGTAGATGCAAAGAGATGGTTTTTGAAAAAGTTGTAGAAATGTTACATAAAATTATTTAGGAGGAAAATTATGAAAATATATAATACATTAAGTAAGAGTGAAGAGGAGTTTGTACCTTATAATGGTAATGAGGTTAAAATGTATACATGTGGTCCTACTGTATATCATTATGCTCATATAGGAAATCTAAGGACTTATATTTTTGAGGATATTTTAGAAAAGACATTAAATTATTTAGGTTATCATGTTAAAAGAGTAATGAATATTACTGATGTTGGTCATTTACAAAGTGATGCTGATACTGGTGAAGATAAAATGTTACTTGGTGCTAAGAGGGAACATAAGACAGTCTATGAAATAGCAAAATTTTATACTGATGCTTTCTTTTCTGATAC
Source organism: uncultured Bacilli bacterium (assembly GCA_934130375.1). GTDB lineage: Bacteria > Bacillota_I > Bacilli_A > RF39 > UBA660 > CAG-1193. The sequence goes on along the minus strand of CAKOXW010000002.1, from coordinate 47,133 downwards.
TAAGAAATTAAATATTAAAACACCAGAAGTAGTATCAAAGGCATCTGATAATATCGATATGTATATTAAAATGATACAAAAATTATTAGATACTGGTTATGCTTATATATCTGGTAATAATGTATATTTTGATATTAGTAAAGCAAAAGATTATTATAAATTATCTGGTAAAAATGAACAGGAGTTAATAATTGGTGCTAGAGATGATGTTGATCATGATGATGCTAAGAGAAATCCATATGATTTTGCATTGTGGTTTACTAAATCAAAATTTGAAAATCAAGAAATGAAATGGGATTCTCCATTTGGAGTAGGATATCCAGGTTGGCATATTGAATGTTCTGGTATTTCAATTAAATACTTAGGTGAACACTTAGATATACACTGTGGTGGTGTTGATAATATATTCCCACATCATACTAATGAAATTGCACAAAGTGAAGCATACCTTGGACATAAATGGTGTAATTACTGGGTTCATGGTGAACATTTAAATGATAAAAGTGGAAAGATGAGTAAGAGTAAAGGCGAATTTTTAACTGTTTCTCTTTTAGAAGAAAAAGGTTATAATCCACTTAGTTATAGATTTATGTGCTTGCAATCACATTATAGAAGTCAATTAGTATTTAGTTATGATAGTTTAGAAACAGCACAAAGTGCATATTTGAAATTAAAGAGTAAAGTTAAATCTCTAAATAAAGACGGAGAATTAAATATGGAATTAATAAATAAATATGATAGTTTATTTAAAGATGCGATTTCTGATGATTTAAATACTTCTAATGCATTAACTATTTTATTTGATTTATTAAAGGATGATAGCATAAATTCAAGTTCTAAGTTATATTTAGTAGAAAAGTTTGATAGTGTATTTTCACTTGATTTAGTTGAACATGAAAAAGAAATTGATAGTGAGCTTTTATCTAAAATAAATGAATTAATTGATAAGAGAAATGCTGCTAAGAAGGACAAGGATTATGGTCTTGCTGATAGTATTAGAGATGAACTTAAGGAAATGGGTGTTGTTATAAAAGATACTAGAGAGGGTACTACTTTTGAAATTATATAGGAGGTAAAATGAATTTTTGGTTTGTAATAGTTCCAATTATATTAGTTATTGTATCAGAGGCTTATATAAATAGTTGTTATAAGAAGTTTAGTACTACTAATGTTAGTAGTCGTATAAGTGGTTCTGATGTTGCTAGAAAGATATTGGATGAGAATAATTTAAGGAAAGTAAAGATTGGTAGAATTGGTGGCGTATTGACTGATAATTTTAATTCTAGAACTAATAGAGTGAGTTTATCGGACCATGTTTATGAGGACCATACTATTGCATCAGTTGCAGTTGCTGCTCATGAGTGTGGACATGTTATGCAACATAAAGAAAAATACTTCTTTATAGTTTTGAGAAGTATTTTAGCGCCAGTTATTAGTTTTTCATCTAAGATTGGTTATATTGTAATGGTAATAGGAGCACTTGCTAGTGTATTTGATGTAGTTATTTTAGGTTTAATTCTTATGTCTTTAGCGCTTGTTTTTCAACTTATTACATTACCATGTGAATTTGATGCATCAAGAAGAGCAAAAAAAGAATTAGTAAGACTTAAAATAATAGATAAAAGTGAGTATGATTCAGTTGACGCTATGTTAAGGTCTGCAGCGTTTACTTATGTTGCTTCTTTCTTTGCAAGTTTATTACAAATGATTGGTTTATTCTTAAGATTAAAAGATAATGATTAAAGAATTTTATCTATGATACCGTAAGAAAGTGCTTCGTAACTTGACATGAAGTTATCTCTTTCGGTATCTTTTTTTATTGTTTTAATATCTTTATTAGTATTCAAAGATAGTATTTTATTCATATTTTTTCTTATTTTTAAAATTCTATCCGCTGCAATCTTAATTTCAGTTGCTTGGCCAGATGCACCTCCTAAAGGTTGGTGTATCATTATTTCACTATTTTTAAGCGAATATCTTTTCCCCTTTTTGCCACTTGACAACAAAAATGCAGCCATTGATGCACACATACCAATACATATTGTAGATACATCACTTTTAATAAAATTCATTGTGTCATATATTGCCATACCTGCAGTAATTGACCCACCATTTGAATTAATATATAAACTTATATCATCATTATTAATAGAATCTAAGTAAAGTAGTTCAGCAACTACTATATTAGATACATTGTCATCAATTTCTCCATATATCATTATAATTCTATCTTCGAGTAATTTTGAATATAAATCATAAACTCTCTCACCATTATTTTTTTTCTCTATTACATTTGGAATTAGTAACATATTATCACCTATAATTATAATAGTGTAAAATTACAAAAATTATTCAAAAATATAACCGACAAAATTGTTTTTATGATATACTAACTATATGGTAGGTGAAAATATGAATGAGAATTATGACGATTATTTTAAAGTGAATCACAAAGTAAATGTTACTGCAATATTAATTGTTTTAATTGTTGCAGTTATTGGTATCGGGTATTTTCTTTTTAAAGATGAGATAACTTCTTATTTTACTAAGAAAATTACTAAAATGACAATATTGTCTTCAACTTCAAATGAATTTTTTGATGCTGATTTAAAAAGACTTGCGCTTTCTAATGATATTGAACTTTCAATTGATTATAAGGAAGATATTGAAATTATAGAAAGTATTAACAATAATAGTAGTAACTATAATGCTATATGGTTATCTAATTCTATATGGTTAAATATGCTTAATAATGAGAATATCGCTACTGATGTTAAAACTATGGGAATTAGTCCGGTAGTACTTGGAATTAATAAAGATTTAGTTGCGTCTTTAGGACTTATTAATAAAGATATTACCAACAAGGATTTGTGGGGATTAATAAGTTCTGGTAAGTTAAAATTTGTTATGTCTTCAGTAACTCAGACTAATGCTGGAGCATCTCTTTATCTTGGGCTTGTTAATTATATAGTAAGTGAGATGGGTGGAATTGATAAAAATGTACTTCAAAATGAAATGGTAGTTAATAATGTTAAGTCTTTCTTTAATGGTGTAGAAAGAGTTGCAGGTAGTGATGAGTATTTAAGTGAAATGTTCTTAAATGGTAATTATAATGCAATTATAAGTTATGAAAAATCATTAATAGATTTAAACAAAGAATTAACTAGTAAAGGAAAAAGTCCTCTTTATTTAATGTATCCAACTGATGGCGTTGCAATCAATGATATGCCTCTTGTGTATATAAATAATACTAAGAATAACAAGGATGATTATGATAAATTAGTATCTATATTAAGAAGTAATGATGCTAAGAACTTATTATATAAATCAGGTATTAGAACTTGGTATGGTACTAGTGATACAAATAGTGCTATATTCTCAAGTGATTATGGTATTAATACAACAAGGTATTTAACTGCATTAAAGTATCCTAATAGAGAAATAATGGTTGAAGCACTTGATTTATATGCTGATAATTTTAGAAAACCAAATCATACAATTTTCTGTTTAGATACTTCTGCTAGTATGAATGATAATAATGGTTTAACTGAATTAAAAGATGCTATGAAATATATATTAACTAAAGAAGATGCTATAAAAGATAGAATTCAATTTTCATCTAATGATAAGATTACTGTAATACCTTTTAATGAAACAATAAGTAATGATATTGTAACTTATAATGGTAGTAATACAGATACATTAAAATATTCAATTAACCGTATTGTAGCAGGTGGAGAAACTAATTTCTATGGACCACTAATTAAGGCATTAAGTATTTTAAAGAAAGAAGATGCTAGTAATTATACAACTACAATCGTACTTATGACAGATGGTCAATCTGATAAGAATTATTATGAAGAATTTATTAACTATTACAAAAATAACAATCTAAATATTCCAATCTATAGTATTACTTTTGGTAATTCAAATGAATCTCAATTAAATGAGTTGGCATCTTTAACAAATGGTAAAGTATTTAATGGTAAAGATGGTCTTAAACAAGCATTTAAGGAAGTTAGAAGTTATAACTAGGATGGTGTTTTATGGAAAATAATGTGCAAAGTGTAAAATATAATTATATGAAGGGTTGGATTGTAGTATTTGCTATATTGTTCGTTCTTGCAATTTTAGCAGGTGTTGTATTTAATGTTACAACTATTGGAAGTAAGAAGCTTGAGATAGCGGTTTCTAGTAGTGCAACTGATGTTCTTTCTAATAATAAAGTACGTGATGTCTTAAGGGATAAGTACAAGGTTAGTGTTAAAGAAACATATTATAGTGATAATGAATTAATAAAGAAAGAGTTATTAACTAGTAATAAGAAAATATATAATGGTATTATATTTGGTGATAAGAAGTATTTAGATTATTATAAAACTCCTGCTAATATTAGTTTAGGGGAAAAAGAAAGAGATAGTGTTAAAACTAGTTATTCATTTTTAACTACTCCTTTAGTAATTTATACTTGGGATAGTATATTAAATGTTTTAGTTGAAAATGGTATTGTAAGTGAAGTAAGTGGATCTTATTATATAACTAATATGAATGCTTTTTTAGAACTTATTTCTGGCAATAATAAATGGAGTGATATTGGTTTAAATATAGAGGGTAATATAAATGTTGAAACTGAGAGTTTAAAACCATATAATAGTGCAGCAGCATTTTATGAGTTGTTATTATTATCAATTTCTAATGGTGATTTATCTGAAAGTAATTTAAATCAAGTTTTATCTAATTTTAATGAGATATATTCTAAGAAGAATTTCTTATCTTCATCTGATAGTGATTTATTTGATTTGTTCTTAAGATTAGGTATTAATTCAAAACCTATGATTGCAGGTTATGAAAGTGAAATTATTAAGTTTTCTAATGAATATCCAGAGGTTTTTGCAACTCTAAAAGATAAAGTTAAAATATTGTATCCAGCTAGTACTATAATGTCTTCATATCCTATTGCAACATTAGATGATGATGGTGTTTTAGTAAAATCATTTGATGATAAGGAAATACAAGAAATAATATTAAAAGAATATGGTTTAAGAGTTGACAATGGTACAGTAAATTATGATGTTACTACTCTTAATGTGAGCATTCCAGCAACTATTAAAAATAGTGTAGATGGTATGAAATTAGAAACATATAATAAGATGATTAGTTACTTAAAATAGAAGTTTATGCTTCTATTTTTCTAATTTAAATTGTAAAAAAGTATATATAATGATATACTTAATATGGTGGTAAGATGATAACAATAACGTATAACAACAAAAAGTATGAATATGAAAGTGGTACTACACTTTTAGATATAAGTAAGAATTTTGAAAGTGAATTTAAGTTTCCTATAATAGGTGCGAAAGTAAATGGCATGAGTATGTCTTTAAATGAGAAAATCACTGAGAATTCTTTAGTGTGTTTCTTTGATATTACAAGTAGTTGTGGTATGAGAGTATATGAAAATACAGCAATATTCATATTATCTAAGGCAGTAAGAGATATTATGAATAAAGATGTTATCGTAGAGCATTCTTTAGATAAGGGACTTTATTGTATGGTAGATGGTATCACTGAAGAACTTATTATGAAAATTAAGGATAGAATGCTTGAAATAATTAAGTCTAAGGTTGTAATTGAGAAATTAAATATTAATAGATTAAAGATGATTAAGTATTATAAAGATAATAATATGATAGATAAGGCTAATTTATTAAAATATATTAGTAATACTTATGTAACAATATATAGATTAGATAATATTTATGACTATTTCTTTGGAGAAATGGCTTTAGATACTTCTTATGTTTCTTCTTTTGATTTAAAATATTTAGAGAATAATGGGTTTGTATTAATGTTACCTTCTATTTATTACGAAGGTAAGTTAGATGAATATAATCATCATGATGCATTTTTTAAGTCAATAGTTGAAAATATTAGATGGACTAATAGTATAAATGCTAGATTTTTCTCTGATATAAATAGAAGATTATCTAAGGGTGAATGGAATGATTTAATATTTATGAGTGAAGCAACTTATAATAAAGCACTTTTAGATGTTGCATGTGAAATAGAGAAAAAGGGTAGTGTTAAGATGGTTCTTATTGCTGGACCTTCATGTTCTGGTAAAACTACTACTTCTAAAAAATTACAAATGTTCTTAGAGGGAAGAGGTTTAAAACCAGTTGTACTTTCTTTAGATGATTATTTTAAAGAAAGAGATGAAACTCCTCTTGATGAAAATGGATTTAAGGATTTTGAATCTGTTAATGCAATAGATGGAGAGTTATTTAATAAGCAAATGAAAGAAATGCTTGAATATAAAGAAGTATGTATTCCTACATTTAATTTTATAACTGGTAAGAAAGAATACAAAAAGAAAATAAAATTAGATAAAGATAGCATACTAATTGTAGAGGGATTACACTCTTTAAATGATGATATTACTAAGTCTATACCTAAGGAAAATAAATATAAGATTTATATATCTCCTCTTACTGGTATTAATATTGATAATCATAATAGGTTAAGAACTACTGATAATAGATTATTAAGAAGGATGGTAAGAGATAATTTAACAAGAGGTTATACTGCTAGTCAAACACTTGAATCTTGGAGTAGAGTAAGAAGTGGTGAAACTAAGTATGTATTCCCATATCAAGATAGTGCTGATGTAGTACTTAATACTTCACTAATTTATGAAATAAGTGTACTTAAAGTATATGCAGAACCATTATTATATTCAGTTAGTGAAAATGATGCGAATTATGATTCTGCAATTAGACTTATAAATATATTAAGAATGATATTACCTATGCCAAGTTCTTCTATACCGCTTGATTCGGTATTAAGAGAATTTATTGGTAATAGTTGCTTTGAATAGGAGGAAATTATGATAAAGATAGCAATTAATGGATTTGGTAGAATTGGAAGATTATGCTTTAGAGAAACATTTGGAAGTGAGGAGTTTGAAGTTGTTGCGATTAATGATTTAACTGATGCGAAAACTTTAGCGCACTTACTTAAATATGATAGTGCTCAAAAGAAATATGAAGGACATACAATTGAGAGTACTGATAATTCAATTATAGTAGATGGTAAAGAGATTAGAATATATGCTGAAAAAGACCCAAGTAATTTACCTTGGGCTAAATTAGGTGTTGATGTTGTATTTGAATGTACTGGTTTCTTTACTAAGAAAGATGATGCAATGTCACATATTAAGGCAGGAGCAAAGAAAGTAATTATTTCAGCACCTGCTAAGGGTGATGTTAAGACAATAGTATATGGCGTTAATGAAAATATTCTAGATGGAAGTGAAGAAATTATTAGTGCAGCTTCTTGTACTACTAACTGTTTAGCGCCTCTTGCTAAAGTTATGAATGATAATTTTAAAATTAAGTATGGTACTATGACTACAATACATGCTTATACTAATGACCAAAATACTCTTGATGCTCCACATAGAAAGGGGGATTTAAGAAGAGCAAGGGCAGCAGCATGTAATATTGTGCCTAATTCAACAGGTGCTGCTAAGGCAATTGGTCTTGTTATTCCTGAATTAGATGGTAAATTAGATGGTTCAGCACAAAGAGTACCAGTTGTAACTGGGTCTTTAGTTGAATTAGTTTGTGTACTTGATAAGAAAGTTACTAAGGAAGAAATAAATGAAGTTATGAAAAATAATGCTAATGCTACTCTTGGTTATACTGAAGATGAAATAGTATCTAGCGATGTAATTGGTATTAGATATGGTTCTTTATTTGATGCTACTCAAACTAAAGTTATTAGTACTGAGGATGGTCAAATAGTAAAAGTAGTTGCTTGGTATGATAATGAAATGAGTTATACTTGCCAAATGATTAGAACTGCAAAACATTTAATAGAGTTATAAACTCTATTTTTTTATGTATTCGTGGGCTTAAGTAGTTTATGATTTATATTTATAAATACATATGTTAAAGATTATAAGATTACATTACAACTTGACAAAATTACATAAATAAATATACTATTGTTGGTGATTGTAATGGAATTTGATTATAAGTTTAAAGAAGCAGTTATGGAAATTGGTGATAATGCTAAGTATGTTTTGCCTAGTAGTGTTTATATAATGAAAAATAAGAATAGGAAAAAGGAAAGTGAAATTAGAATTGTAACTGTAAGGGAAAGAGAACTTAGGAATGTTATGACTAGTTATATACTTGGTTATGAGTTATTAATAAGTGATTTAATGACTGGAGAAGTACTTGTACTTAGAAATAATAAGAAAAAGTGGAATATGTCTAATATTGATATTGGAGATAGTACTTATAAATTTAGAGGTATATTAATAGATGGTTACGATAAAAGAATTCCAATGTATGTTTATTATAAGTTATATTATGATTTGAATAAGACTTCCGTATCTGATAGAGTGTATGATATTAATTGCTTGTCGTTAACGGACAACAAGGTTAAATAATTAAAATGATGAAGTATATGTCTAATTATGACTAGTTATTATACTTTTATTGTTTTAATTTTTTTTGTGTGCTACAATCTAGATGGTGATTGTATGAATAATAGAGGTTTTACTTTAATTGAAATTACTTGTGTAATTTTGCTTCTTGGTATTCTTGTTACTTTTATAGTACCTAAGACTACTTCTATAATTAAAGAGAATAAAAGAAAAACTTGTAATAGTATAGTTACTTCTTTGGAGGATGCTGCTAATACATATACGTATAAAAATACTTCAGTTGTTGATAATGGTATTAGTTCTAATGGTTATTATGATATAACTATATTAGAATTGCAAACTGAGGGTTTAGTTAAGAATAAACTTGAAAATCCATTAAATGGTGGTGCGTTTGATACTTCTAATGTTGTTAGAATTACAATGGAAAATAATAGTTATATATATACATATTTAGGAGATGATTGTAAATGAAAAAGAATATTACTGATGTTAAGTTTAAGGGGTTAAAAGTTATTTTGAGGTGTGACTTAAATGTTCCAATTAAGGATGGAGTTATTACTGATGATACTAGAATTAAAAGTAGTCTTGAGACTATTGAGTTTTTAATGTATGGTGGTGCGAAGATTATAATTCTTTCTCATTTAGGAAGAGTTAAGGAAGAGGCTGATAAATTGAAATACAGTTTATTACCTGTTTCTAAGAGGTTAAGTGAGCTTTTAAATAAGGATGTTGTTTTTGTGCCTTATACTAGAGGTAATGAAGTAGAAAATGCTGTAAATAATATGAAAAATGGCGATATAGTTATGCTTGAGAATACAAGGTTTGAGGATTTAGATGGTAAAAAAGAAAGTGGTAATGATTTAGAGCTTGCTAAGTATTGGGCTTCTTTGGGTGATTTATTTGTAAATGATGCTTTTGGTACTATGCATAGATCTCATGCTTCTAATGTAGGTATTGCAAGTTTATTACCAAGTGCAATTGGTTTTCTTGTTAAAAAAGAAGTTGATGAAATTAGTAGTGCTTTAAATAATCCTAGAAGACCTCTTGTTGTAATGCTTGGTGGTGCGAAAGTTAGTGATAAGATTGGTGTTATAGAAAATGCTTTAAAAATTGCTGATTATGTATTAATTGGTGGTGCGATGCCTTACACTTTCTATAAAGCATTTGGTTATAATGTAGGTGGTTCTTTAGTAGATGATGCGAGTATTGAATTTTGCAAAAGAGTTTATGAAGAAAATAAATCTAAGATTATACTTCCAACAGATGTGGTTGTTGCTAGTTCTATGACTAATGAGGCTAATACTAGATTAACAAGTGTTAATATGATTAATAATAATGAAATTGGCGTTGATGTTGGTGTTGCAACATTAAGTGAGTATAAAAGAATATTATCAAGTGCAAATACAATAATATGGAATGGTCCTTTTGGGGTTTTTGAAATACCTAAGTTTTCAAATGGTACAAGAAAGATAGTAGAAATGTTATCTTTATCTAAAGCAAAAATGATTATTGGTGGTGGTGATAGTATTGCTGCTTTAAATCAATATGGTTTTAATAATAGAAATGCACATATTTCAACAGGTGGAGGTGCTTCACTTGAAATGCTAGAAGGGAAGGAATTGCCAGGATTAAGTGTAATTAGTGATGTATAATGAAAAGTCTTAAAAAGAATTTAATATTTTTAATTTTAATAAGTTTAATAGTTATATATATAGTTTTTTCTTATGATTTTGAAAAAACAATTGAAGTATTAAAAACATCAAAACTGATATATATAATTTTAGGTGTCATAGTAATATTGATTGGTGATTTGTTAAAAGGTAGATCTATTTATTTGCTAGTATCTGAATATAGTTCTAAATATAAGTTTAAAGATGCTTTTAGATTAACGCTTCAAACAAATTTCTTTAATGGTATAACGCCTTTTTCATTAGGCGGTCAACCATTTCAACTCTATTTATTAAAGAAAAGAAATAATATAGATTATGCAACGGGATCTAATATATTATTTAAGGATTTTTATTGTTATCAAATAGGATTTGTATTTATAAGTATTGTGTTTTTTATACTTAATTTAATATTTAAATTTTTTGTTGCTGATGTTTTAATGGGTAAATTAATATTAGTTGGATTTATAATAAATTTTGTTATCGCATTATTTTTAATTTATTTACCTTATACTAAAGGTAATTATAATGGAGTATTATTATTTTCAATAAATGTACTTAGTAAGTTAAGATTAATTAGAGAAAAACAAAAAGTACTTGATAATATGAATGAAGGTATTAAGAAGTTTAAATCTCAAATTGCTGAGGTTAAAAGCAATATTATGCTTGTATTAAAGTGCAGTATTTTAAATATACTTAAAACTTGTGGTATGGGTGTAGTTGCATATCTTTCTTTTAAATCAATAGATGTAAATATATCAATTTATATGTCAGTTATATTAGTTTTATTTGTGTATAATATGTCATCTTTCGTACCTGTTCCAGGAGCATCGGGAGGAGTTGAATATGGATTTATATCAGTTTTTACAAGTTTTCTATTAGGTGATGTTGGTATTCTTGTGAGTGTTGCAATGATTATATGGAGATTTTTAACATATTATATGCCATTAATTGTAGGCGGAGTATTGTTTGCTGTAGAAAGTAGGGAACTAGTATGAGAATAGGATTGTTTACAGAAGTTTATAAACCATATGTAAGTGGTGTTGTAACAAGTATAATGATGCTTAAAAAATCATTAGAGCAACTTGGTCATGAGGTTTATATTGTGTCTATCAATATGGATAAAGTGAAGTACGAATATGATGCTAAGGAAAAGGAACTTAAGGTACCAGGATTTAATTCTGGATTATATGATAATTTTAAGCTAAGTTCAATATATCCAGTTAAATGTGTAAATATGATAAAAAAATGGAAATTAGATATAATTCATACTCATACTGAAGGTAGTATGGGTACTTATGGAAGGTTACTTGCAAAGCAATTTGGTATTCCAGTTGTGCACACGTATCATACTATGTATGAAGATTATATATATCTTGTAACCAAAGGACATTTTGATAAGCCTGCGAAGGAAATTCTTAAATATTTTACATTGTTTTATTGTGATAAAACAGTATCTGAATTAATTGTACCTACTAAAAAGACTTATGACTTATTTAAAAAGAAATATGGTCTAGAAAGAGATATAAATATAATACCAACAGGTGTTGATACTGAGAAATTTAAGAAAAGTAATTATGATAAAAAGGAAATTATTGAACTTAGAAATGAACTTGGTATAGCCAAGGATGATTTTGTATTATTATTAGTTAGTAGAATATGTGAAGAACAAAAAAATATTAAGATATTAATTGACAGTATGAAAAGTTTTAGTAAGTATAAAGATATAAAAATGTTAGTAGTTGGTGATGGACCCGATTTAGAATATTTTAAAAAATTATCTAAGAATAATAAAAATATAATATTTACAGGTATGGTTCCTTATGATAAAGTGGCGCTTTATTACCAATTAGGTAGTGTTTTTATAACTGCATCTAAAACAGAAACACAAGGTCTTACTGTAATAGAAGGATTATCTGCCGGATTACCAGTTGTTTGTATGGATGATGATAGTTTTAAAATAGCAATAATCGATGATTATAATGGGTACTTCTTTAAGAACAAAAAGGAGTATGTTAAGAATATATTGTATTTATATGAAAACAAAGATAAGTATAAAACTATGAGTAAGCAAGCAATTAATTCAGCAAAACAATTTTCTATTGAATATTATGGTAAAAAAATCCTTGAAGTGTATGATAGAGCACTTTCAAACTATAAATTATCTATCGTTGATAAGATTAAAAATAAATTAAAGAGGTAATTATGAAATTAGTAATAGCAAATTTAAAAATGAATTTACTTTTTAGTGATATTAAGAAGTATAAAAGTAAGTTAGAAGATGCAAACCTTAAAGATATTATTATCGCACCATCTATGCTTTATCTTTCTTATTTTGCAGATTCAAGCATAAATATATGTTCTCAAAATGGGTATGATAAAGATAGTGGGGCATTTACTGGTAAATCATCTTTTAAACAACTAAAAAGTTTAGGTGTTAAGTATTCACTTATTGGACATAGTGAAAGAAGAAGTTTGTCTAAGGAAGGTAATGATGTAATATCTTTAAAAGTAGAAAGTGCACTTAGAAATGAAATAATTCCTATTCTATGTATTGGAGAAACTAAATCTGATAAAGAAGATGGCAATACTTTTAAAGTGCTTAAAGAAGAATTAGAGGTATTAAAAGATAAAAATATTGATAATATTATTATCGCATATGAACCTGTTTGGGCGATAGGAACCGGTTTAGTGCCAACAATAGATGATATTGAAAAAGTGCATAAGTTTATAAAAAAGGAAGTTAAGACTTATTGCGATAATTTTAAAATTGTCTATGGAGGTAGTGTCAAACTTGATAATATTAAAGAAATATGTGATAGTAAGTACGTAGACGGGGTACTTATCGGTGGAGCATCAAATGATGCTGATAATTTAATTAAAATGTATAACGTTGTAAATAACGTGTAAATACGACAATATTTGATATTATTTGCTTCTTATTTACAACAAGGTGTGATATATTAAAATTGTAAAAGATAGGAGCTGTGATACTATGAATTCAACTAAGATATTGTTTCTTAATATGCTTAAGGGTGATATTAAGAGATATACTTATCAAAAATTAGGTATAACAAGTGTTGATGATAGTAATGCTAAGATGTTAACTGGGCAAACTATTAGTAAAGGCGAAATTGAGGCTTTTCCATCTTATAAAATGATGACTAATGAAGAAAGGGAGTTAGTTATTTCTATTCTTGATAGTATGAATGCAGGATTGGAAAAGGGTAAGACAATGGTAAAACAGATGGATAGTCTGATACCAAGGTCTAATGAAGTAATTGATTATAAAGAAGCAGCATAAAATATATATCTTTTAAATGTAGTACTTAAAAAATACTACATTTTTTTGTTTTTTCGACAAAAAAATATAAATTATTAAACTATAGTAAGAGTGTGGGAGGAAATATGAAAGAAATAAGAGTTTTAATGATTGATGATAATAAAAGTTTAGTAGATATGATAGAGGAGTATTTTAGTGAAAATGAAAAAATTAAAGTAGTTAAAAAGGCTTACTCTGGATTAGAAGGTATTAAAGTAATTGATAAAAATAGGGATGATTATGATGTTATTATTCTTGATTTAATAATGCCTAATAAAGATGGTATTTATGTACTTGATGAAATGAAAAAAAGAGGTATTAACAAGCCAGTAATAATTTCTACTTCATATAATCAAGATGAGATGATTAGAAAAGTATCTGAATATGGAGTTAGATATTTCTTGTTAAAACCATATGATTTAACTGATTTAGAAAGTAGAATTTTAGAACTTAGTAATTTTGAATTAAAAGAGAATAAAAATATAAATTTATTTCATAGTGGATTACAAATGTCTATTACTAAGATACTTCATGATTTGGGTGTTCCATCGCATATTAAAGGTTATCAGTATATAAAAGAAGGTATTATGTTAATATATGAAAATCCTAGTATGATTGGTGGTATTACTAAAGAACTTTATCCTGAGATAGCAAATAAATATAATACTACAGTATCAAGAGTAGAAAGAGCAATTAGACATGCAATAGAAGTTAGTTGGAATAGGGGTGATTGGGACTTGATGGATGAAATATTTGGTCATAGTGTTGATGTTGATAAAGCAAAACCAACTAATTCAGAGTTTATTGTAACTGTTGCAGATAAATTAAGATTAGAATACAAGAAAGAGTGCGTATAAGTGCTTTTTTTTGTAAAATAATAGCAAAACCTCTTTTTAATAGTTTGTAAAAAATATATAATATAAATGGTGGTAAAATATGAAAAAAGTTATGTTAGCAATTCTAGATGGAGTTGGAATTAGAGAAGAATTAAAAGGTAATGCTTTTAAACAAGCAAATAAACCTTGCTTTGATTATTTAATAAACAAATATCCTCATACTGAGTTAGAAGCATCAGGTACGTTTGTTGGACTTCCAAATGGTCAAATGGGTAATAGTGAAACAGGACATTTAAATATAGGAGCAGGTAGAATTGTGTACCAACCACTTGAACTTATCAATAAAAGTATTAGAGATGGTGAATTCTTTAATAAAAAGGAATTTATAGATGTAATTAATTATACAAAAGAAAATAATAAGAAGTTGCATATCATAGGGTTAATAAGTGATGGAGGAATACATTCACATATTAATCATTTAAAAGCATTGCTTACTCTTTGCAAAAATTATAATGTATCTCCTTCTATGCATCTTATTACTGATGGCCGTGATACTAAGGTAGATAGTGGTTATAGTTATGTAAAAGAAATAATAGATATGAATATAGGGAGATTATCTACTCTTTGCGGAAGATATTACACTATGGATAGAGATAAGAATTTTGATAGGTTAGAGCGTGGCTACAACTTGATTACTAGTGGTATAGGGGATGTATATAAGAATGCTAAGGATGTGTTTTTAAGTAATTATAAGAATAATGTTTATGATGAATTTATAGAACCTTCTTTAATAGAGGGTGCTTCATTGATAGAACAAGGTGATGGAATTATTTGGTTTAATTATAGACCTGATAGAGCAATACAAATACTTACATATTTAGAGAAAATTACTAATCATATAGTTACTATGATGCCTGTTTCTGATAATATAAAAGCACCTTATGCTTATAAAATAGATAAACTTAGTAATACTATGGGTGAGTATTTATCTAAAAATAATTATACACAATTAAGAATAGCAGAAACTGAGAAATATGCTCATGTTACATATTTCTTTGATGGTGGTATAGATGTAGAGTTACCAGGTTGCGATAGGGTATTAATACCTTCTCCTAAAGTAGCAACTTATGATTTAAAACCTGAAATGAGTGCATACTTAATTACTGATAAGTTAATGGATTTAATTGGTAACTATGATGTAATAATACTTAATTATGCAAACTGTGATATGGTTGGACATACTGGAAATATGGATGCAACAATTAAGGCTGTAGAGGCAGTGGATACTAGCTTAAGAAGGGTGTACGATAAGTGTGTAGAACAAGGTGTTACTTTGTTTGTAAGTGCTGACCATGGGAACTGTGAATTGATGATAGATAGTAATAATAATATAGTTACTACGCATACTACCAACAAGGTACCTTTTATAGTATGTAGTGATAATTTAAAATTAAAAGAGGGTAAAATATCAAATATAATACCAACTATGTTTGATTATGCTGGTATAGATAAACCAGTTGAAATGACTGAGAATAGTTTAATAGAAAAATAATATTCTTATGTGTATTCGTGGGCTTAAGTGATATTTGTCTTATGTAAATTGAATATAATGGTTTATATGAATAATTATTTTAAATTGAAATATACTAATAATAGATGATATGAAATGATATTGTCTATTATTTTTTGTATTTTTTAGCACTCACCCATTGACATTGCTAATTTATAGTGTTACAATGTAGACATGCCTTAGAAGAGGTGATGAAATGTTAGGTAAAAGACAAAATGAAATTTTAAAAATTATTGTTGAGGAGTATATTAAAAGTGCTAAGCCTGTTGGTTCAAAATCTATATGTGATGTACTAAAGTGTTCTTCTGCAACCGTTAGAAATGAAATGGCTTATCTTGAAGATATTGGTTATTTAGTAAAAACTCATACTTCAAGTGGAAGAATACCTAGTGAGGAAGGTTATAGATATTATGTCGATAATTTAATGAGACCTAAGGAATTAACTGGTGAAGAAGTTTTAACACTTCAAACTGTTCTTAATAATAGTTCTTTAGAATTAAGTGATGCGATTAATAAGAGTATGGAAATTATATCCGAATTAACTAATTATACTTCTGTTGTTCTTGGTAGTAGTAGTTGTGATAATAGACTAAAAAAGGTTGAGGTTATTCCTGTAACTGAAGATAGTATTATTGCTATTGTGATTACTGATAAAGGTCATATTGAAAGCAAAACTATTCCTATTAATGAAAACATTAGTGTTAATGAAATTAAAAAAATGGTTGATTTGATAAATAACTTACTTGTTGGGACTTTGATTGATGAGGTTAATAAGAAATTGGAGTTTGAAATAAAACCTATAATTGGTAAATACATTAAACAACAAGAAGCGATATATAATATGTTTTATAATGCATTTAATGAGATTGCATCAAGAAAGGAAAACTATCACTTTTCTGGTAAGTCAAATATTTTGAGTGCACCTGAATTCAATGATGTTGATAAAATTAGAAATATCGTTGCTAAGTTTGAAGATGGTACGATTGTTAATAACATAGAGGAAACTTCAAGTGGTATAAATGTTTATATTGGCGAAGAGACTAATATTGATAATGATGTAACAGTTATTAAAACAAGGTATGTTGTTAATGGTAATGAAGGTACTATCGCTATAGTTGGTCCTAAGAGGATGGATTATGAGAAGGTTGTTAGTATGCTTGACTTTATTAAAAAAGAGATAGAGAAAAAATGAGGTGTGTATGAAAAAGAATGAGGAAAAAGAAGTAAAGAAGGAAAAGACGGCTGATACTACAGTTTCTGAAATAGTAACATTGAATAATAAGATTAAGGAGTTAGAAGAAAAGGTATTATATAAGGATGCTGAATTATTAAATTATAAAAAGAGAAAAGATTTAGAAGTATCTAATATGCTTAAGTATGCTAATTCTGATATTATTCTTGAAATGTTATCTGTTGTTGATGATTTAGAAAGAGCAATAAAGTTAGATGATAATATTCTTGATGATGAAGTTTCTAAATTCTTAAGTGGTATAAAAATTATTTATTCTAGATTAATTAGTATTTTAGAAAAATATGAAGTTAAGGAAATAGATGCTTTAAATAAAGAATTTGATCCTACATATCATCAAGCTGTTTTAACTGAAAAAGTTGAAGGAGTAAAACCTAACATAGTAGTTGAAGTATTACAAAAAGGTTATATGTATAAAGACAAAGTCATTAGACATACAATGGTAAAAGTAAGTGAATAGAATAAATAGTTTGATGGCGTATTCAATATTATTTTCAAAAAGTAATAAATGTGAATATACTTCTGAAGATATAAAGAATATGCTTAATCCTGAAGTTTCTTTTGTAGGAAGAGACTTATATAGAAAAGTAATTGTAGCATTATCAACTGGTAAAAGTTACAATGAAATAATATATATGATTGATAATTATGATGGCCTTGAGTATGAAAATTTGCTTGAGGATCAAAAGTCATATATTAAAACTAAAATTAAAAAAGATTTATATAATAGAGAATTAAAATTAAAGGAGAGATGATTTATGAGTAAAATAATAGGTATTGACTTAGGTACAACAAATAGTTGTGTTTGTGTACTTGAGGCTGGGGAAGCAAAAGTAATCCCAAATCCAGAAGGAGGAAGAACAACTCCATCTGTTGTAGCATTTAAAAATGGAGAAAAAATAGTTGGTGATGCTGCTAAGAGACAAATGGTAACTAATCCAAATACAATTTCTTCAATTAAGAGATTAATGGGTACTGATAAAAAGGTTGAGGCTGAGGGTAAGAAATATACTCCAGAAGAAATCAGTGCTATGATATTATCTTATATGAAAGATTATGCAGAAAGTTATCTTGGTGAGAAAGTTACTAAGGCTGTTATTACAGTTCCAGCATACTTTAACGATTCACAAAGACAAGCAACTAAAAATGCAGGTAAGATTGCAGGCTTAGATGTTGAAAGAATTATAAATGAACCAACTGCTGCTGCTCTTGCATATGGTCTTGACAAACAAGATAAAGCACAAACAGTATTAGTATACGATTTAGGTGGAGGTACATTTGATGTTTCTATTCTAGAACTTGGTGATGGTGTATTCGAAGTTAAATCTACTGCTGGTAATAATAAATTAGGTGGTGATGATTTTGATGAAAGAATTATGAATTACCTAGTTGAAACATTTAAGAAAGAAAATGGTATAGATTTATCTAAAGATAAAATGGCTATGCAAAGATTAAAAGATGCTTCAGAAAAAGCAAAGAAAGATTTAAGTGGTGTAACTACTACACAAATTAGTTTGCCATTTATATCACAAGGAACTGAAGGACCTCTTCACTTAGAAGTGACTTTAACTCGTGCTAAATTTGAAGATTTAATTTCTGATTTAGTTGATGAAACTCTTGAACCAGTTAGAAAAGCATTAAAAGATGCTAAGTTAACTAAGAAAGATATTGATAAAGTAATTTTAGTAGGTGGTTCTACTCGTATCCCAATGGTACAAGAATTAATCAAGAAAGAGCTTGGACAAGAACCACACAAAGGTGTTAACCCTGATGAAGTAGTTGCTATGGGTGCTGCTATTCAAGGTGGTGTATTAACAGGTGAAGTTAATGATATCGTATTACTAGATGTAACACCATTATCATTAGGTATTGAAACTCTAGGTGGAGTTAATACAATATTAATCGATAGGAATACAACAATTCCAACAAGTAAGAGTCAAATATTCTCTACTGCTGCTGATAATCAACCTGCTGTTGATATTCACATAGTTCAAGGTGAAAGACCAATGGCTGCTGATAATAAGACATTAGGAAGATTTCAACTTACTAACATCCCACCCGCACCACGTGGAATTCCTCAAATTGAAGTTACATTTGATATAGATGCTAATGGTATTGTTAATGTTAAGGCTAAAGATTTAGGGACTAACAAGGAACAATCTATAACAATTACTGCAAGTACAAACTTATCAGATGAAGAAATAGATAGAATGGTTAAAGAGGCTGAGGCTAACAAAGAAGCAGATAGCAAGAGAAAAGAAGAAGCCGATTTAAGAAATGAATCTGAGCAATTAATTTTTGCAACTGAAAAAGCAATTAAAGACTTAGGTGATAAGGTAGATGAAAAAGATAAGAAAGAGGCTGAAGATTTAATTGCTGAATTAAAGAAAGAATTAGAAGAAAATAACATTGATAAGATTAAAGAAGTAAAAGAAAAATTAAATGAAAAGGCAATGGCTTTAGCAACTAAAGTATATGAAGAGGCTGCTAAGAAAGCACAAGAGGAACAAAAAGATACTGATAGTGATAAGAAAGACGCATCTAAGAAGTCTAAGGATGATGATGTAGTTGATGCAGAATTTGTAAATAAAGAATAATTTAATGAGAGGAGTAAGAGTAAAATTATTTTTACTCTTTTACTGGTTATGGATAGAGATAAAATTGATAGTAAATATAAATGGAAATTAGAAGATATATACAAAAATTTAGATGAGTACAATAAAGATATTGAAGAACTTGCAAAGCTAGTTACTAAGTTTGAAACATATAAAGGAAGAATATTAGAAAGTGATAAAACATTACTTGATGCCCTATTAACTTATGAGAAGATGGAAATAGTTACTTCTAAATTATATGTATATATAAATATGAAACTTCATGAAGATACAAGAAAGGGTGAGTATCAAGAATTAAGTGGTAATTTAGATATAATTCTAAGGGTTATAAATGAGAAAACTGCTTTCTTTATTCCTGAACTACTTTTAAAAGATTATAGTTATATAGAGAATTTGATTAAGAAGAACAAGGAACTTGTTAGATTTGAATTTTTATTAAAAACTATATATGATGAGAAAGAACATATTTTATCTAAAGATATTGAGGAGATATTATCAAGAAATGGTAATGTGTTATCAAGTGCAGATAATATTTTCTCTAATCTAAATGATGCTGATATGGTATTTGATAAGATTAAGGATGAAAATGGTAAGACTAAGGAATTAACTAAGGCTAATTATTATGTATATAGTTTATCTAAAGATAGAAGTTTAAGAAAAAGAGTATTTAAAACATTTTATAAAAAGTATGCTGAATTAAATAATACTTTTGCAAGTATCATGAATTCTAATTTACAATCAAGTACATTCTTAGCAAGAACAAGGAATTATAAAAGACCTATTAATTTATATTTAGATAGTAATAAGATTGATGAGAATATTTATTATGATTTAATTAAGAGTGTTAATGATAATTTAGATAAGATGGAGGATTATGTAAAGTTAAGAAAAGAGGTACTTGGTTATAAGAATATTCATATGTATGATATGGCTTTAAAACTTAGTGATAACAATGAAACTGAGTACACATTTGAAGATGCTAAGGAATTGGTTAAGAAGGCTTTATCTCCACTTGGTGATAAGTATATATCTGATTTATCTAAAGGTATGGAAGCAGGTTGGATAGATGTTTATGAAAATAAGGGTAAACATAGTGGAGCGTATTCATGGGGTTGCTATGGCACTCACCCATATGTACTTTTGAACTTCCAAGGTAAATATAATGATGTATCTACACTTGCTCATGAAATGGGTCATGCAATGCATAGATATTATTCTAATTTAAATCAAGATTATTTCTATAGTGATAATGCAATATTTGTTGCGGAAATCGCATCAACTGTAAATGAAGCGCTTTTGAATTTTTACATGCTTAAGAACACTAAGGATAATGAGTTTAAGAAAAGTATTATTAATGAAATGTTAGATGATATTAAGAATACAATATTTAGACAAACTATGTTTGCTGAATTTGAACTTAATATTCATAATATGTGTTTTGATGGTAATGCAATGAGTGCGGATACTTTGAATAAAATGTATTATGATTTAATGTGTAAGTATCATAAAGGTGTAGTAGTAGATGATGAGATTAAGTATGAATGGTCAAGAATACCACACTTTTATACTCCATTTTATGTATACCAATATGCAACTGGTCTTTCAGTAGCGTTATCTATTGCTAAGAAAATTAGTGATGGTGATAAAGAAATGTTAGATAGATATTTAGAGTTCTTAAAGAGTGGTTCTAATGATTATCCAACTAACTTAGTATCTAAGATGGGTATTGATATCAAATGTGCAGTAAATGATGCACTTAATACATTTGAAAGTTTAATTAATGAATACAAAAGTTTATAGCAAGGTGGTAGTATGAATAAAAGAGATTATTATGAGGTGTTAGGAGTTTCTAAGACTGCAACTGATGATGAGATTAAAAGTGCTTTTAGAAAATTAGCAAAGAAATATCATCCGGATGTATCTAAGGAACCTGATGCTGCTGAAAAATTTAAAGAGGCTCAAGAAGCGTATGCAGTATTATCTGATAAACAAAAAAGAGCGCAATATGATCAATTTGGACACCAAGCATTCAATGGCATGGGTGGTGCTTCTACTGGAGGCGCATCTGGATTTGATTTTAGTGGCTTTGATTTTGGGGATATATTTGATGATTTATTTGGTTCTTCATTTGGATTTTCTAATAAGAAAAGTTCTTCAAGAAATCAAAGAAGAGGATCTGATATTAGTTTATCAATGAAAATATCATTTGATGAGGCTGTATATGGTTGCGAGAAGGAAATTGAGCTTGAGCATTATGTTTCATGTGAAGCGTGTGATGGTAAAGGTGGATTTAATGAAACAACATGTAGATACTGTAATGGTACTGGTACAATTACTCAAGAACAAAGAACTATATTAGGTACTTATATGACAAGAAGTACTTGTCCTTATTGTAAAGGAGAAGGAAAATCATATAAAGAAGAGTGTAGTAAATGTAGAGGTAAAGGTGTTGTTAAGGAAAAATCAAGAAAGAAGATTAAAATTCCTGCAGGTATGAATACTGGTAATCAACTACGTATAGCAGGTTATGGTATGCCTGGCGTTAATGGAGGCGCAAGTGGAGATGCTTACATCGAGTTTGTAGTTGGTTCACATGACTTATTTAAAAGAGATGGTTATGATGTTATTCTTGAACTTCCAATAACAGTTACTGATGCAATCATGGGATGTAAAAAAGATATTCCAACATTATATGGAACTGTTACTTTAACTATTGATGCAGGTACTAATAGCAATGAAAAGCAAAGATTAAGAGGTAAAGGTATTGAAAATCCTAATACTGGTAGAAAAGGTGATATGTTTGTTGTTATAAAAGTTATTATGCCAACTAAATTAGATAGGGAACAGAAAGATTTAATAAGTAAGTTATCTAAAACTAATTTAGAAACAAGTTCTGAATTTTCTAAAATTAAAAAATATATGGATAAAATGTAAGTTTTCTTGCATTTTTTTCTTATTGAAATAATTATTTATTTGTTGTATAATTTAGATAATAGAAGAGGTGTTGGATAATGGATAGAGAGCTAAAAACTGATAGTATTGATAAGATATTATCTTTATCTAAAGAGGATTTAAAGGAAGTATTTGATGAATTATCATTAAGTGAAATTGAAGATTTAATGTTAAAAGTAAAAGAAAGGGTTGAATAGTGTGAAGAAGTTAGAATTTGCAAAGTTATTAGAACTTGCCATAGATGAATGCATTAATATAACTAATATGGCTAAGGAAAAGGGTGAAGAATTATTTAACTCTATAAATGATGGTTTAGATGATAATCCTGAGTATAAATATTATTTGTATTTAAAGAAATTATCTTATTCTAAGATGGAAAGATTATATTTAATGTTGTCCGTACCAACATATTCAAGAGTTAATAGTATGGAGGCATCTTCTGTTTTAGAGTATCAAAAAGAAAAAGAGGATGAATTGTCTGCTCTTATAAAAAGAAATATTTTGGATATGGAGAGAAGTACTTCTGATAGTGAAAAGAGAAAATTAAAATCTGAGATTGAAGATTTAATTGAAAAGCAAAAAGTAATTAGAAATCTAGATGTAGAAGGAATTAAATCATATATTTTGTCTATGCTTGGTATATCTAAGGATACTGAGACTAAATATGAAGAAATATCTAAGTGTGATACTACTAGTGATGAGGCTAAGATATTAAAAAATATTACAGAGTCTAAGGATAC
Organism: uncultured Bacilli bacterium; assembly: GCA_934130375.1. Taxonomy (GTDB): domain Bacteria; phylum Bacillota_I; class Bacilli_A; order RF39; family UBA660; genus CAG-1193. The sequence goes on along the minus strand of CAKOXW010000002.1, from coordinate 23,727 downwards.
TTTAAATAAATTCTTTAAAATTGTAAAAGATTATAATGAACTTAGAAATGAGTTATCTTCTCTTGACATTGAAGAAAGTATTCTATTAAGTGATGTTACTTCTTGTGATGATGGCTTTACAAGTATTGAAACTTTAGATAAGATGGCAAGTGAAATGAAAGATTATCTACAAAAATTATCTATTCACGATATGGATGTTAAGAATAATTTAAATAAGGAAATGGGACATGCTTTTTATAATCTAATTTCTACTGGTTATCATCATATGACTACTCTTGATGAAATTGTACTTCCATATGATTTAAATTCATTAGATATGATGAAATCTAAGTTATCTGATAGTTTGATTGAACAAGCAAAGCTTCAAAATGAAGAGTGGAAAAGATTAAATGAAAAATTGTTTAAAACAGAAGATGTTAATAGAAGAATATATCAATTAAGTATTGAAATTGATTTGACTAAATCTGAGATTGATAAAATGATTAGGGAATGGTATAAGAAATCATTTGTTGATAATGATATTTATAGTGTTACTTCTAATAGAGTTAATGGTTATTTAAAGTATTCACTTGGTGCGAAGGAACATTTAAAGAATTTTATTGATAATGGTGAATGGCCAAGTGAAGGTGAGATTGCTTTAATTGAGCAAGCAAGAGTTTTAAAGAAAGAGGAAACTGAAGTTAAGTTATTAAGAGTTGCTAATGTTAAAGAACAACTTGAAACTACATATAAAGATAGAAGAGATAAGATTGAAAGAAAATTAATTAAAACTGAGAAGAGTTTAACTGATTTAGTTGGTAATTATAAGGATTCTTCTATAATGGGTATTATTGGTAATACAATAGTTAATAATGAGGAACTATAAGGTTTATTTTATAGTTCTTTTTATATTGGGTGAAAAAATATCGAAAAAACGTAAAAATGTGTTGCATTTCTTTAAAATCTTTGATATAATCGTTCCGTATGTTGTGGCTTAGATGTGCAAGGTTGCTGATACACCCGGTTAAGTTGTTTAAATATTAACTAGTGTGTTGGGGAATTTGGACGGAGCAAGTTTATACAAGATATAAGCGAAGGGAGGATTTATGACAAACAAGATACGTATAAGATTAAAAGCTTATGATCACAGAATCCTTGATCAAGCAGCTGGAAGAATTGTTGAAGCTGTAAAAAGAACTGGTGGAGTAATTAGTGGACCAATTCCACTTCCAACAGACGTTGAGAAGTTTACAATTTTAAGAGCTGTTCACAAGTATAAAGATTCTCGTGAGCAATTTGAAATGCGTACGCATAAAAGATTAATCGTTATCGACAATCCTAGTAAGGAAACTGTTGACGCTTTAACAAGAGTTGACTTACCTAGTGGTGTTGAAATAGAAATTAAATAGGAGGAAATATGAAAGGAATCTTAGGTAAAAAGATTGGTATGACTCAAGTTTTTGCTAAAGATGGTAAATTAATTCCTGTTACTGTTGTTTCAGTTGAGCCTAACGTTGTTATGCAAATTAAAACAAGAGAAACAGATGGTTATGAAGCTATCCAACTAGGTTTTGCTACTAAGAAAGAAAAACATAGTACTAAGGCTGAAATGGGTCATGCAAAAAAAGCAAATGCTGCACCTAAGCGCTTCTTAAAAGAAATCAAAGGTGTAGAAGTTAGCAATTATGAACTAGGACAAGAAATCAAATGTGATGTTTTCGAGGCTGGTGAAATAGTTGATGTTACTGGAACTAGTAAAGGTAAAGGGTTCCAAGGCGTTATTAAACGTTATAATCAAAGTCGTGGACCAATGGGACATGGATCTCAATATCATAGAGGTGTAGGTTCTATGGGTACACTAAGACCAATGCGTGTATTTAAAGGTAAGAAATTACCAGGTCATATGGGTAATGAGACTGTTACAATTCAAAATCTTGAAGTTGTAGCTATCGATTTAGATGAAAATGTTATCTTAATTAAAGGAAATATTCCTGGACCTAAAAACTCTTTTGTTGTTATCAAGTCTTCAATTAAGAACCCTGATGCAAAAGTTGAGGCTAGTGAACTAGTTGACTATGCTAAGGTAGAAGATACTGAAGCAAAAGAAGAAAATACAGAAGCATAACTGAAAGGAGAATGAATATGCCTAAAATATCAGTTTTAAATGTAAATGGTGAAAAGGTAAAGGATATTAAATTAAATGATAGCATTTGGAGTATTGAACCAAATGATGCAGTTATATATGATGCTATTCGTTTAGCTACTGCTTCATTAAGGCAAGGCACTCATAGTGTTAAAACACGCGCAGAAGTTAGTGGTGGTGGTAGAAAGCCATGGAGACAAAAGGGAACAGGTAATGCCCGTCAAGGTTCTACAAGAAGTCCACAATGGAGACATGGTGGTATAGTATTTGGACCAACTACTGAAAGAAATTACAATATTAAAATGAATAAAAAGGAAAGAAGATTAGCTTTAAAGAGTGCTTTATCTTATAAAGTTATTGACAGTGATTTAACTGTACTTGACGAATTAAAATTAGCAAGTTCTAAGACTAAAGAAATGATTAAAGTTTTAGAAGGATTAAAGTTAAATAAATCTACATTATTTGTAGTTAATGAATTAACTGATGAGCTTATTTTAGCGTCTCGTAACTTAGAAGGTGTTAAAGTAATTCTTCCAAATGAAGTTAATGTTCTTGATGTAGCAAGATATCAAAACTTAGTTGCTACTGAAGATGCAATTAAATCAATTGAGGAGGTGCTTAGTTAATGTTATCAAATTATAGAGATATAATAAAAGCACCAGTTATAACTGAAAAAAGTTCTAATATCGCATCTGATGAGAGAAAATATGTTTTCAAAGTAGATGCAAAAGCAAATAAATCACAAATTAAAGATGCAATTGAAAAAATCTTTAAAGTAAAAGTGGAAAGCGTTAATACTGTTAATGTTCATCCTAAGAAAAAGAGAGTTGGACGTTATAGTGGTATGACAAACAAATATAAGAAAGCAATCGTTACTCTAGTTAATGGTAATAAGATTGACCTTTAAGAGGAGGAGACAATATGCCAGTAAAAAGTTATAAACCAACTACAAGTTCTAGAAGAAAAATGAGTACTTTAGTTTTTGATGAAATAACTAAAACTACTCCAGAGAAGAATTTAGTAGTTACTGTTAAGAAAAATAGTGGTCGTAACAATCAAGGTAAAATAACTGTTAGACATCAAGGTGGAGGCGTTAAGAGAAAATATAGAATTATTGACTTTAAACGTAATAAATTAGATATTGAAGGAACAGTTGTAAGTATTGAATATGATCCAAATAGAACTGCAAACATTGCTTTAATAAGTTATAAAGATGGTGAAAAAAGATACATTTTAGCTCCAAATGGATTAAAAGTTGGAGACAAAGTTATGAGTGGAGAAAATGCTGATATTAAAGTTGGTAATACTCTACCACTTGCAAATATTCCAGTGGGTACTGTAATTCATAATATTGAGATGCGTCCTTTAAAAGGTGGACAACTTTGCAGAAGTGCAGGTTCAAGTGCTCAAATATTAGGTAGAGAAGGTAACTATGTATTAATAAGACTAACTAGTGGCGAAACAAGAAAAATTCTTGGTGTATGTAAGGCAACAGTTGGTGAAGTTGGAAATTTAGATAAAGAATTAGTTAAATTAGGAAAAGCTGGACGTAAGCGTCATATGGGAATTAGACCAACAGTTCGTGGTTCTGTTATGAACCCTAACGATCACCCACATGGTGGTGGTGAAGGTAGAGCGCCAGTAGGTAGAAAACAACCTATGACTCCATGGGGTAAACCTGCTCTTGGACTTAAAACTCGTAAGAATAGAAAAACTTCAACTAAGTTTATTGTAAAACGTCGTAATGATAAATAGGAGGTGTTAATATGGCAAGAAGTTTGAAAAAAGGACCTTATGTATTCGATAGATTACTAAAAAAGGTTAAAACATTAAATGAAACAGGTAAAAAAGAAGTAATTAAAACATGGTCTCGCCGTTCAACAATTTATCCTGATTTTATCGGTCATACATTTGCAGTACATAATGGTAAGGAATTTATTCCAGTGTATGTTACTGAAGATATGGTTGGACACAAACTTGGAGAGTTTTCATTAACTCGTAAGTTCGGTGGTCACGGCGAAAACAAGAAAAAATAGTTGAGGAGGGAAATCATGGAAGCAAAAGCAATAGCTAAGAATATTAGAATGTCTGCTGACAAATCAAGATTAGTAATTAATCTAATCCGTGGTAAAAAAGTAGATGAAGCTATGTCTATTCTTAAAAATATGAATAATAAATCTGCTAGAGTTATTGAAAAAGTATTAACTTCAGCAGTTGCTAACGCAGAAAATAATCATAATATGAAAAAAGAAAATTTATATGTTTCTAAAGCATATATAAATGAAGGTCCTGTAATCAAAAGAATGATAATGGATTCAAGAGGACACACAGGTAGAAACGATAGAAGAACATCACATGTTACTATAGTCGTTTCTGAAAAATAATGAAGGAGGAAAAGTCATGGGACAAAAAGTAAATCCAATTGGACTTAGAACTGGTATAAATAAAGACTGGAATTCTAAATGGTATGCATCTAAAAAAGACTTTGCTACTTTTCTAAATAGAGACGTATTAATACGTAATTACTTAAGTAAGAAGTTAAAGGATGCAAGTGTTTCTAATGTAGTTATTGAAAGAAATGCTAAGAAGACTGAAGTTATAATTTATACTGCTAAGCCAGGTGTTATTATTGGCCATGGTGGAGAAGAAATTGAAGCATTAAAGAAGGAATTATCTAAGATTACTACTGAAAATGTTCAAATCTCTATTATGGAAATTAAAAATCCAGACTTAAGTGCTCAAATTGTTGCAGACAACATTGCTCGTCAAATTGAAAATAGAGCATCATTCCGTGTTGCACAAAAAAGAGCAATAAGAAATACAATGAAAGCAGGAGCCAAAGGTATTAAAACTAAGGTTTCTGGAAGACTTGGCGGTGCTGATATAGCAAGAAGCGAAGGATATTCTGAAGGTACAACACCACTTCATACTTTAAGGGCTGATATTGATTATGCAACAAGTGAGGCTGACACTACATTTGGTAAAATTGGTGTTAAAGTATGGATTTATAAAGGTGAAATACTTAAAAATAAAAAATCTAAGGGAGGTAATGTAAATGGCACTAATACCAAAAAGAACTAAATACAGAAGACCTCATAGACTTAGATATGATGGAGTTGCTAAAGGTAATACTGAATTACACTTTGGTGACTATGGATTAATGGCAATGGAAGGTGCTTGGATTACTCAACAACAAATCGAAGCAGCCAGAGTTGCTATGACACGTTATATGAAACGTGGTGGAAAGGTATATAGAAATATATTCCCACACTTATCACTTACTAAAAAACCACTAGAAACTCGTCAAGGTAAAGGTAAAGGTGCTCCTGAGAGTTGGGTTGCAGTAGTTAAAAAAGGAAAGATTATGTTTGAAATTTCAGGTGTTTCTGAAGAAGTTGCAAGAGAAGCATTAAGACTTGCAATGCATAAACTACCTATCAAATGTAAATTTGTTACAAAAGAAAGTAGGGATGAATAATGGATGCTAAGAAAATAAGAGATTTATCCACTGAAGAAATTATCAAGAAAATTGAAGAAAATAAAGAAGAATTGTTTAACTTAAGATTTGCTCAAGCAACTGGTAATCTTGAAAAACCTTCAAGAATTAATGAATTAAGAAAAGAAGTTGCTAGAATGAAAACAATAATTAGAGAAAGAGAATTACAAAAATAATGGAGGGTAATATGAAAGAATTAAGAAAACATGAACTAGTTGGTAAAGTTGTAAGTGCTAAAAACGATAAGACTATTACAGTATTAGTTGAAACATATGGAAAACATCCATTATATGGAAAAAGAGTTAAACATTCAAAGAAATATGCTGCACATGATGAAAATAATATAGCGAAAATTGGCGATAAAGTACGTATAGTAGAAACTAGACCACTATCTAAGACTAAGAAATTTAAATTAGTTGAAGTAGTTGAAGAAGCTATCATTTTATAGTCCAATTTAAAAGGAGGAATTAAAAATGGTTCAACAAGAAAGTCGCTTAAAAGTCGCTGATAATTCAGGCGCAAGAGAACTTTTAGTAATAAGAGTACTTGGTGGTAGTAAGGTAAAAACTGGTAACATTGGAGATGTAGTTGTTGGTACAGTTAAGAAGGCAACTCCAAATGGAACAGTAAAAGAAGGTAAAGTTGTAAAGGCTGTTATAGTAAGAACAAAATTTGGTGTAAGAAGAGAAGATGGTTCTTATATTAAATTTGATGATAATGCATGTGTTTTAATTAAAGATGATAAGAGTCCTGTTGGAACTCGTGTATTAGGACCTGTTGCTAGGGAACTTCGTGATAAAGATTATATGAAGATTATCTCTTTAGCACCAGAGGTATTATAGAAGGGAGTATGAATTATGAACTTTAAAACTGGAGATAAAGTAAACGTAATTGCTGGTAAGGATAAAGGCAAAAGCGGTAAAATACTTCATGTATTAAGAAATAAAGATAGAGTTGTTGTTGAAGGTGTTAATATCGTTAAGAAACATCAAAAACCAACTGCTCAAAATCAAACAGGTGGAATTATTGAAAAAGAAAATCCAATTCATATTTCTAATATTATGATGTGTGATCCAAAGACTGGAAAAAGTACTAGAGTAGGACACGAAATAAATAAAGATGGCAAGAAGATTAGAATTTCTAAGAAATCTAATACAAATCTTGACTAATTGGAAGGAGGGTATATAAATGAACCGCCTAAAAGAAAAATATTTTAAGGAAGTTGTTCCTAGTTTAAAAGAAAAATACCATTATACAACATTGATGGCTGTACCTAAAATTGAAAAAATAGTAATTAACATGGGTGTAGGAGATGCTAAAGAAAACAGTAAATTCTTAGAAGGTGCTGTTAAGGATCTTGAACTTATTACAGGTGCTAAACCAGTAGTAACTAAAGCAAGAAAATCAATTGCTGGATTTAAGATTAGAGAAGGTGCTCCTATTGGATGTAAAGTTACATTACGTGGTGAAAATATGTATGTTTTCCTAGAAAAACTTATAAGAGTTTCATTACCTCGTGTTAAAGATTTTAGAGGTGTATCAAGTAAAGCATTTGATGGAAGAGGAAATTACACTTTAGGTATTAAAGAACAATTAATTTTCCCTGAAATTGAATTCGATACTGTTGTTAAAGTTCGTGGTATGGATATTGTATTTGTTACAACTGCAAACACTAACGAAGAAGCATTCGATTTATTAAGTGGACTAGGAATCCCATTTAGAAAGTAGTGGAGGATATATATGGCTAAAAAAAGTATGATTGTAAAATCAAAAAGACCACAAAAATTTAAGGTACGTGAATATACTCGTTGCGAAAGATGTGGAAGACCTCATGCTGTAATGAGTAAGTTTGGTATATGTCGTATTTGTTTTAGAGAACTTGCAAACAACGGACAAATACCAGGTGTAAAGAAATCAAGTTGGTAAGGAGGAAATTAAAATGGTAGTAACTGACCCAATTGCTGATATGCTTACAAGAATTCGTAATGCAAATCAGATGAAATATAAAGAAGTTTTAGTGCCAACATCTAAGTTAAAAGTACAAATTGCTAATATTTTAAAGAACGAAGGTTATATAAATGGTTATAAACTTGTTGATTCAGAAAATGGTAGCATGATGAATATTGAACTTAAATATGGTGCAAAGAAAGAAAGAGTAATCACTGGTCTTAAAAGAATATCAAAACCAGGATTAAGAGTATATGCTAAAAAAGAAGAAATTCCTACTGTATTAAATGGTTTAGGAATAGCAATTATTTCAACATCAAAAGGTCTTATGGTTGATAAAGAAGCACGTAAGCAAAACCTTGGTGGAGAAGTTTTAGCGTACATTTGGTAACAATTACAAAGGAGGAAAATTATGAGTCGTATTGGAAATAGAGTATTAACTATGCCAGCAGGCGTAAGTTGTGAAGTTGAAAACAATACTATTACAGTTAAAGGACCTAAAGGTTCACTTAGTTTCCCTATTTCAAAAAATGTAATTGTTAAAATAGAAGGAAATATTATAACTGTAGAAAGAGCTGATGATACAGATTCTTCTAATATAATGCAAGGTACTACAAATGCAATCATTAAGAATATGATTGAAGGTGTATCTAATGGATTTGAAAAAGGATTAGAGATTATCGGTGTCGGATATCGTTTTCAAGTACAAGGTAATGTGTTAACAGTAAATGCTGGTTATTCACATCCTGTAAAATTAGATATTCCTAATGGATTAACTGTTGAAGCAGTAAGTAATACTGAAATTACAGTTAAGGGAATTGATAAGGAATTAGTTGGCGAATTTGCTGCAAATATAAGAAAAGTAAGAAAACCAGAACCATATAAAGGTAAAGGTATTCGTTACAAAGGTGAAGTTATTCGTCGTAAAGAAGGCAAGAAAGCCTCTAAATAATAAGTAAAGGAGATTATGTTATGATTAAGAAAATATCTCGTAATGAAGCTAGACAAGCTAGACATAGTCGTATTAGAAACAAAGTTAGTGGAACTGCTACTTGTCCTAGATTAAGTGTATTTAGATCAAATAAGCAAATAAGTGTACAACTTATTGATGATGAAAATGGTGTTACTTTAGTATCAGCATCTTCACTTGATAAAGATTTAAATATTGCTAATGGTGGAAATGTAGAAGCTGCTAAATTAGTTGGTAAGAGTATTGCTGAAAAAGCAAAGAAAGCAAAAATTAAAACTGTTGTATTTGATAGAAGTGGTTACTTATATCATGGTCGTGTAGAAGCACTTGCTGATGCTGCACGTGAAAACGGTTTGGAATTTTAGGAGGCGACTATGGAAAAACGTAGATTTAATGAACCTAAAGCGAAAGAATATGAAGAATTAGTTATTTCTGTTAATCGTGTTACAAAAGTTACAAAAGGTGGACGTCATTTTAGATTTGCTGCAACAGTTGTTGTAGGAGATAGAAAAGGTACTGTAGGATTTGGTACTGGTAAAGCAAATGAAGTTCAAGATGCTGTTAAGAAGGCTATTCAATCTGCTACTAAGAATGTAGTTAGAATACCACTTGTTGAAGAAAGAACATTACCACATGAAGCTACTGGTGTATCAGGTGCTGCAAGAGTATTAGTAAAACCTGCTAAGGCTGGTACTGGTATTATTGCAGGAGGATCAGTAAGAGCAGTTTTAGAACTTGCTGGTGTTAAAGATGTAGTATCTAAATCACTTGGTTCTAATAGTAAGATCAATGTTGTTAGAGCAACAATGAATGCTTTGACTTCTCAAAGAAGTGCTGAACATATTGCTGCTTTAAGAGGTAAAACTGTAGAGGAGTTGTTTAATTAATGAAATTAGAAAACTTAAGTGTAGTTGAAGGATCTAGAAAATTAAGAAACAGAGTTGGTAGAGGTACATCATCTGGTAATGGTAAAACAAGTGGAAAAGGTCATAAAGGCCAAAAAGCAAGAAGTGGATATTCAAGAAAAGCAGGATTTGAAGGTGGACAATTACCACTATATAGAAGACTTCCTAAAAGAGGATTTAGTAACGCAAACTTTAAGACTGAGTATGCAGTAATTAATTTATCTGATTTAAATAAATTTGATGAAGGTACTGTAGTAACTCCAGAATTATTAAAAGAAACAGGATTAGTTAAAAAACAATTGTCAGGCATTAAGGTTCTTGGTAATGGAGTATTAGAAAAGAAATTAACTGTAAAAGCAAATAAATTTTCTACAACTGCCAAAGAAAGTATAGAAGCAAAAGGCGGAAAAGTAGAGGTGATTTAATATGTTTGCAACAGTTAAGCAAATATTTACCCCTAAAAATAAAGATTTAAGAAAAAAAATTCTATTTACATTATTTGTATTATTAATATTTAAAGTAGGTACTACTATAACAGTACCAGGTACAGAGTCAATTACAAAAGATTTAGGATTCTTAGAGTTATGGAATGCAATGAGTGGTGGTGCATTAGAATCATTCTCAATATTTGCATTAGGTGTTGGTCCATATATCAACGCATCTATCATTACTCAACTTTTACAAATGGATATTATTCCTTACTTCTCTGATTTAAAGAATCAAGGAGCAACTGGTAGAAGAAAGATTAATGAAATAACTAGATATATGGGTATTGCTATAGCGTTTATTCAAGGTTATGTATTCTCATTTGCCATTTATGGTCAAACAGGAGGAGCCTTAGAGTATTTAAGAATTGCTGTAATATTAACAGCTGGAACTGCATTTCTTTTATGGCTTGGTGATCAAGTTACACAAAGAGGTGTAGGTAATGGTGTATCATTAATGATTATGGCAGGTATAGTTGCAAATCTACCAAATATGTTCTTATCAGTATTTAATACATATGTAGATTTATCAACATTTGCATCATCAATCTTAGGATTACTTTTGTACTTTGTATTCGTATTAATATATATTATAATTATAGTAGGTGTTATATTTATTGATAAGGCTGAAAGAAGATTACCAATACAATATTCTAATAGAACAACAGGTGCTTATGGAGGAGAGCAAACTTATATTCCTATAAGATTGAACTCTGCAGGCGTTATGCCAGTAATATTCGCATCAGTATTAGTATCTATTCCAGCAACAATTGCTAATTTTGTAAAAAATGAAGCATTTACAAATATTGTTAATAAATATTTATCATATACAACACCAGTTGGATTTATATTATATGCAATCTTAATATTCTTATTTGCATACTTCTATACATTTATGCAAATAAATCCAAAAGAACTTGCAGATAATTTAAGAAAAAATGGTGGATATATGCCAGGTATTAAACCAGGTAAAGAAACTGAAAAATATATTAGTAAAGTATTAACTAGATTAACTGTTGTTGGTGCTTTATTCTTAGTAGTTTTAGCAGCATTGCCTATAGCATGTAGATTAATTCCAAATATGCCTGCCAATGTATCAATTGGTGGTACTGGGTTATTAATCGTTGTAGGTGTTGCACTTGAAACTTATAAACAAATAGAAAATATAGTTGTAAGTAGAAATTATAGTAGGAGTTATAAATAATGAATATAGTTTTTATTGCTCCACCTGCTGCTGGTAAAGGTGTGCAGGCTAGCATGTTAGAAAAAAACTTAGGAATGTATCACTTATCAACAGGTGATTTATTAAGAGAAATCGCTTCAAGTGATACAGATCTTGGGTTAGAAGTAAAAGGATTAATTGATAATGGTTTATTTGTAAGTGATGAACTTATGCTTAAATTATTAAAAGAGAAAATTAATTCATTAAATGTTAATGGAATAATATTTGATGGTTTTCCAAGAACATTGAAACAAGCAGATATGCTTTCTGAGTTATTAAAGGAAAGAAATGAAAAAATAGATTATGTTATATCATTAGATGTAACTAAAGATATTGCTTGTGAGAGGGCAACAGGTAGAATTACTTGTCCTAAATGTGGAAATATATACAATGTATATTTCGATAAATTTAATGAACCTGGTAAATGTAATTCTTGTGGAAATATTCTTGTTAAAAGAGAAGATGACACAGAAGAGAAATTTAATAAAAGATTTGATACTTATGTAAACAGTACTAAGCCTTTGCTTGATTATTACAAAGACAAAAATATGTTGTATGTAGTGTCAAGTATGGGTGATAAAGAAACAATACATAAAAATATCTTATCAATTATTAAAAAAGAGGTGTAATAGTGATAACTATTAAAAGTGAAAGAGAAATTGAATTACTTAAAGAGGCTGGCAGATTAACATATCTAACTCATAAGGAAGTAGAAAAAAATATTAGACCAGGTATTACTACCTTGGAGTTAGATAAAATTGCCGAAGACTTTATAGTAAGTCAAGGATGTACTCCATCTTTTAAAAACTATAATGGATTTCCAAATGCTATTTGTGTATCAGTTAATGATGAGGTAGTGCATGGAATACCATCTAAAAGGAAATTAAAAGAAGGAGATATCGTATCAGTTGATATTGGAGTATGTTATAAGGGTTATCATGGTGATTCAGCATGGACATATCCAGTAGGTAAAATAACTGACGATAAAAAGTATTTACTTGAGCATACAGAAAAGGCTTTATTTACGGGTTTATCTAATATTAAACCAGGTAATAGATTAGGTGATGTATGTGCGAGTATTGGTGCTTATGCAACCGAACATAACCTTGGAATAGTTCGTGAACTAGTAGGTCATGGAGTTGGTTCTCATTTGCACGAAGATCCAGAAATACCTAATTATGGTAAGGCTGGTACTGGACCTGTATTAAAAGAAGGAATGGTACTTGCAATTGAACCTATGTTAAATTTAGGTGGTGATGATGTAGTTATGCTTGATGATAACTGGACAATAGTTACAGAAGATTATAGTCCATCTGCTCATTTTGAACATACTATAGTAGTTACTAAAGATGGATACAAAATTTTAACGCGAGGTGATTAAGATGGCAAATAAAGATGCAATCGAAGTAGAAGGTAAAGTTATTGATGTTTTACCTGGAGGTAAATTTAGAGTAGAACTTCAAAATGGATTTACTGTAGAGGCTCACGTTTCTGGTAAAATAAGAATGAATTACATTCGTATCTTACCAGGCGATACAGTAAAGGTAGAAGTATCACCTTATGATTTAACACGTGGGCGTATAACCTATAGAAAAGGATAGGAGGAATTATTTATGAAAGTTAGACCATCAGTAAAACCAATTTGTGACAAATGTAAAGTCATTAAAAGAAAAGGTAGAGTACTTGTTATTTGTGAAAATCCAAAACACAAGCAAAGACAAGGATAAGGAGGAATATTATGGCACGTATTAAAGGTGTAGATATACCTAATAATAAGAGAGTTGAAATAGCATTAACTTATATTTATGGTATAGGAAGACAATTATCAAAAACAATTTTAACTGCTGCTAAAGTAAATCCAGACACAAAGGCTAAGGATTTAACTGAGGAAGAAGTAGTTCGTATTCGTGATGAAGTATCTAAATACTTAGTAGAAGGAGATCTAAGAAGAGAAGTTGGTTTAAATATCAAGAATAAAATGGAAATTGGATCTTACCAAGGAATACGTCATAGAAAAGGATTACCTGTTAGAGGTCAAAGAACAAATAGAAATGCTAGAACTCGTAAGGGTAAAGGCAAGACTATTGCTAATAAGAAGAAATAATAGTTAGGAGGAACAAATATGGCATATAAAGCAAGAAAACGTAAAGTTAAAAAGAATGTACCAGAAGGACAAGCACATATTCATGTAACTTATAATAATACTATTATTACAATTACAGATATGGATGGTAATACTGTAAGTTGGGCATCAGCAGGTACAATCGGATATAAAGGATCAAAGAAGAAAACTCCATTTGCAGCTGGTATGGCTGCAGAAGCTGCTGCTAAGGCTGCTTATGATGCAGGTATGAGAAAAGTAGAAGCATTTGTAAACGGAGTAGGACCAGCAAGAGATACTGCACTACGTTCTTTACAAACTGGAGGATTAGAAGTAACAGCTATGAGTGATGTAACACCTATTCCACATAACGGATGTCGTCCACCAAAACGACCACGTGGTTAATTTGAAAGGAGTGAATTATAATGGCAAAAGAAGTTACTGAAGGATTAAATGTATCAGTAGAAATGAGTTATAGTGAAGATATTAATAACAGTTTAGTATTTGAAAAACCAGAATACAAGATGACTGAATATATCGAAGGAAATAATTATGGTAAGTTTGTTTTAGAACCACTTGAAAGAGGTTTTGGACTTACAATTGGTAATGCACTTAGAAGAATATTACTTTCTTCATTACCAGGAGATGCTATTACATCAGTTAGAATTGATGGAGTAATGCATGAATTTCAAACAATAGAAGGCGTTATAGAAGACGTTACTACAATAGTTCTTAATTTAAAGAAAGTTGTAGTTAAGAAAAATACAAATGAAAAAGTAACAATAAAGATTAGTGCTAAAGGAGAAGGTACATTAACTGCTGCTGCTTTAGCAAATGATACTTCTGTAGAAGTTATTAATCCTGATCAAGTTATTTGTACACTTGCTGAAGGTGGAAAACTTGAAATGGAATTAACTATTGGTAGAGGTAGAGGATATGTTGTTGCTGATGAAGTAAAAGAAACTCTAGGAGATATGAAAGTTGGAACAATTGCAATAGATGCATTATATGCTCCAATTGAAAGAGTTAATTATGAAGTTGAAAAGGCTCGTGTTGGACACAACAATAATTTTGATAGATTAATTCTTGAAGTATGGACTGATGGTTCCCTAGAACCTCAAGTTGCTGTTAAAGAGGCTGCTAGTATATTAATGGCTCAACTAGATAAAATAGATGAACCAACATTTACTGATGCTATTAGAGGATTAATGAAACAAAATGAAGAGGATCCAAAGCAAAAAATTCTAGAAACATCTATAGATGATTTAGAATTATCTGTAAGAGCATACAATTGCTTAAAGAGAGCAGCAATAAATAATGTACAAGATTTAGTAAATAAATCAGAAAATGAAATGATGAAAATACGTAACCTTGGTAGAAAATCATTAAAAGAAGTAATGGATAAAATTAAGGATATGGGATTATCATTTAGAAACGATGATTAGTAAGGAGTGATAATATGGCTTATAGAAAATTAGGTGTAGACAACAAACATAGAAGAAGTATGTTAGCAAATCAAACAAAAGATCTTATCAATAATGAGTCAATAAAAACTACTGAAACAAGAGCAAAAGAAGTAAGAAAATCATTTGATAAGATGGTAACATATGCAAAAGAAGGTAGTCTAGTTTCTAGACGTAAAGTATTAGCGTTCCTTCAAAATGATAATGTTGCTACAAAGAAAGTTTTTGAATTAGCAGACCGTTTTGCAAATAGAAATGGTGGTTATACAACTATGTTAAAATTATCTGAAAGAAGAGGAGACGACGCTTTAATGGTAATTCTTAAATTAGTTGAAGAAGAAAAGATGGAAGAACCAGTTAAGAAGGAAACTAAAAAGACTAAAAAAGAAGAAACTAAGAAAGAAGATTAGTTTCTTTTTTTTGTGTATTCTTGGGCTTAAATAATACTAATACCTATTTAAGATAAAGTAATTTATAAAAGACTTTATCTTTTTTTTACTTAATTTTAAAATAATTATAATTAATTGACAATAATTATTTTTATGATATTATATAAAAAAGAAAGGCAAAATAAAATGGATGAGATAGAAAAATTAGTAAGACATCTCCATAATAGTAAGAAGTGCACTTTTACAAAAATTTCTAATATTATTAATTATTACATATCTAAGAAGTCTAAGGATGTAAATATGATAGAGTATTATCTTGACTATTTATTTGATTGCATATATGATGATTGTAGTTTAGAATATGCATATAAAGTATGTAGTTATTTAGAAACTATAAATAAAGAGAGTGGTTTATTTTATAAAAATCAATTCTATGAATATTATGATAATTCTAAGCAAAAATAAATAGTGAGGTGATAATATGAAAGCATTAGTAACAGGAGGGTCATCTGGAATAGGTAGAGATATGGCAATATATTTATCTAAACTAGGTTATGATGTAATACTTGTTTCTAAAGATGAAAATAAGTTAAAAAGTGTTAGTAAGAGTATTAAAAATAGTTCCTACTATGTGTGTGATATTAGTTCCACAGAAGAGTGCATTAGATTATATAACAAGGTTAAGAGTGAGAATATAGAATTATTAATAAATAATGCTGGTTTTGGTAAGTTTGGTGAATTTAATGAAATTAATTTAGAAGATGAACTTAATATGATTGATGTTAATATTAAGGGTGTTCATATATTAACTAAGTTATTTTTAAATGATTTTATTAAAAGAGATTCAGGTTATATTCTTAATGTAGCGTCTTCAGCAGCATTTGAACCAGGACCTTTAATGGCAACTTATTATTCTACTAAGGCATATGTACTTAGACTTACTACTTCTATATATGAGGAGTTAAGAAGAAAGAAAAGTAATGTGCATGTATCTGTTTTTTGTCCAGGGCCTGTAAGAACTAATTTTAATAATGTTGCAAATGTTAAGTTTGAGATTAAATCAATTAGTAGTGATTATGCTGCAAAATATGCGATTGATAAAATGTTTAAGAATAAACTTGTGATAATACCTACATTTTATATGAAAGCATTAGTATTTTTAACAAGATTAACACCTACTAAATTGCTTGCTAGAATTGCTTATAATATACAAAATAAAAAGAGATAAAAATTAATTATCTCTTTTTGAAACTACAACAATTACTATTATCCTTTTTAGAAGGACCAACTTTTATACAATTTAAACAGCATTTATTGCACCTACAATCACAGTATTTGCAGTCATGAACTGTACAATCTATATTTTTATTTGCTTTCATAAATTCCTCCCTTTATTATTATTTACAAATATTAAAAAAATATACGATAATTAAACTATAATAAAATTATTTTTTCTTTTTAACTTATTTACTTGATAAATAAAAATAAGTATAATAGTTAATAATGGGTGGTTATATGGAAAGTATTCTTAAAGTTGATAATTTAAATTATGCGTATAAAGATAGAATTATATTTGAGAATTTGTCTTTAAATATAAAGAAATCGGAGTGGGTTTGTATATGTGGATGTAATGGATGTGGTAAGTCAACTTTGATAAAAATATTAACTGGTATTATTAAAACTGATGAGAATATAACTATATGTAACTATAATCTAAAAACGAATTTGTATGATGTAAGAAGAAATATTGGTGTTGTGTTTACTGATATTGATAATATGTTTTTGTGTGAAACTGTTAGGGATGATTTAATATATGTTCTTGAAAACTTGGGCTTTAATACTCATGAAATAGATAATAGGATTGATGAGGTTTCTAAGTATTTAGGAATAGGTGAATTTTTAGACCTGCCAGCATCTTTTCTATCTGGTGGGGAAAAGTCTTTGTGTGCATTAGGTATTGCTATAGTAGGTAGGCCAAGGATATTGTTTTTGGATGAGGCTTTTTCTATGATTGATAATAGTAGGAAGATTGAAATTTTTAAGTATTTGAAGAAATTGAATAAGGATGGTTTAACAATAGTAAATGTTACTCATGATTTGGGTGAAGCGTACTTTAGTGATAGGGTGATAGTTATATCTAATAAAAGAGTGGTTCTTAGTGGTAAACCGGTTACTGTATTTAAGAAGGACAAGGTTCTTAAAAGTTGTGGAATTGGTATTCCGTTTGAGATTGAGTTATCGAGTAAGTTAATGCTTTATGGGTTAGTACCTAATTTGGAAGTTGATATTAGGGATTTGGTGGAAGTAATATGGAAGTAGTTGTTGATTGTGTTTCTTTTAAATGTAATAACAAGGTTATTGTTGATAATGTGAGTTTTTGTGTTGGTAGTGGTATTACTTGTGTTATTGGTGAGTGTGGTAGTGGTAAGTCTACTCTTTTAAATCTTGTCTCAGGGGTTTTAAAGCCTAGTAGTGGTAAATGTGTTATTAATGGTATTAATTCTTTAAATAGGGGCATTAGAAGGGATGTAGGAGTGGTTTTTCAGTTTCCTGAGGAGCAGTTTTTTAGTAGTGATGTTTATTCTGAGGTTAAGTATGCTCTTGATAATTTTAAATTAGATAAAAATTTAGTGTATGATATTTTTGATAGGATGAATTTAGATAAATCTTTATTAAAAAGAAAGTTAAGTAGTTTATCTAGTGGGGAAGCAAGGATGATAGCAATCGCATCAATTTTAGTGTATAATCCGAAAGTAGTATTTTTTGATGAACCAACTGTTGGTTTAGATATGGAAAATAAGAAGAAATTAATAGATTTAATTATTAGTTTAAAAAGGGAAGGTAAAATAATATTTATAGTTAGTCATGATATTGATTTACTTTATAAAATATCTGATAATGTAATTGGTCTTAGTAATGGTAAATTAGTTATTAATTCTAAGAAAGAGAATGCTTTTAATGATTTAAAATTATTAATTGATAATAATATACCTATTCCAAAGATAGTACTTTTTGAAACATTAGTTAAGTATAAGAAAAATATAAAGTTGATGCATACTTATTCTATTAATGATTTAATTAAGGAGGTATATAGAAATGTTTAATAAGAAATTAACAAGTTATTATGAAGTACCTTCTCTTATCCACAGTATAAATCCAGTTATTAAGATTTTATGCACAATAATCTTAGGTATTATTATTTTGATTACTAATGATATTAGGTACTTATCTATCATATTTGTTTTTAGTATTCTTTGTATGTTGCTTAGTCATGTACCGCTAAGGTTGTATTTAAGTAATAATATATTTTTGTTATCTATAATTATATTTATATTATTAATTAATTTTATTACTAATACTTCTATTATATTAAGCATAGTATCTATTCTTAAGTTAGTTATATTTATTATTTTTTCTAAGATTTTAGTTTATAGTACTAAGTCTAAGGATGTTACTTATGGATTAGAGGTAATACTTAGCCCTTTAAAAATATTTAAAATTAATAGTTATGAGATAGCATTAATTATTACTCTTACTTTAAGATTTATACCTGTTATATTTTATGAGGAAGATAAGGTTATTAAGTCTCAGAAGAGTAGAGGGTTTAATTTAGATGGTACATTAAGGGAAAAATGTGATAAAATAGTTGCAGTGATACTTCCTACTTTTATATTGTCTTTAAAGAGGAGTGATAGTATATCTAATACTTTAGAATTAAGGGAGTACGGAGGTAATAGAACAAGGTATAGTAAGTATAGTTATAGTGAGATGGATTCTAGTATATTATTATCTTTTATAGTTTTACTTGTTATATTTATAGTTGTGAGGTAGTTATGAGGTATTTAATTAATTTTTCTTATGATGGTAGTATGTTTAATGGTTATCAAAAACAACCTAATTTAAGAACTGTTCAAGGGTGTTTAGAGGATGCTTTAAAGTTTATTAATGGTGGTTCTTGTATTGATATTCACTCATCAGGTAGAACTGATAAGGGTGTTCATGCATATAATCAGTATGCTCATTTTGATATGGATAGAAATATTACTTTATATAAGTTAAAGTGTGCATTAAATACTTATACTCCAGATGATATTTATATTAAGGATGTAAGAATAGTTGATAATGATTTTCATGCGAGATATAGTGTTTTAAAGAAGGAATATATTTATAAATTAAATGTTGGTGAATATAGTCCAGTTAATAGGAATTATGTTTATCAGTATAATAAGGAGTTAGACCTTGATATTCTAAGGTGTGAGATTAAGGATTTAATTGGTACTTTTGATTATAGTGCATTTTGTAATATGGAGGATAAAAAAAACTCATATGTTAGGACAATATATAGTGCGGATGTATATAAGTCTAAGGATGAGATTGTGTTTAGTTTTGTTGGTAATGGGTTTTTAAAGTATCAAGTTAGGAATATGGTTGGTGCGTTAATTGAGTGTTCAACTAAAGGTAGACACATAAAGGATATACTTAATTCTAAGAATAGGTCTAGTTTTGGCCGTATTGCAGATGCATGTGGCTTATATTTAAATAATGTTTACTACAAGTAGCATTATTTTTTCTTTTTTATGTGTATTCTTAAGTCTTTGGTAATAAATATTACAATAATGAAAAAAATTCCAATTCGGAATTTTTAATCATGTTCGAATAAATCTACTAATAATCCTATATTAATTAGTCCAGCAATTGCTACTAATCCATATATTATTAAAGTTACTAGGGTTCTATCTCCAAAAAGATACGCAACTAGATTAAAGTTGAATACTGCAACTAAACCCCAGTTTATAGCACCTATTATCGTAAGTATAAGTGCGACTATTTGTAAACCTTTCATATTTTCCTCCGTTCATTTATATAATGCTCAAAAAAATAATTTATATTCAAGAATATTTAAAAAATATTATCCATATAATTTAATGGTTGAGGTGAAAAATGAAAAAGTTTATAATTTTGCTAGTAGGTATACTTCTACTAACAACAGGGTGTGGTAAGATTGGTAAAAAGGAAGTAATTAGGGATTTAAATAAGAAAATACAAGGTTTAAAGTCTTATTATGTTGAAGGTAAAATGGAGATTATTAATAACGAAGATGTTTATAAGTATGATGTATATGTTGCTTATAAGAACAAGGATTTATTTAAAGTTAGTTTAAAAAATGAATCTAATAATCATGAACAAATAATACTTAAAAATAAAGAAGGTGTTTATGTATTAACTCCATCTTTGAATAAGAGTTTTAAGTTTGAAAGTAATTGGCCTTATAATAATTCTCAAATTTATTTGCTTCAGTCAATATTAAGTGATATTAATAATGATAAAGCATTAGAGTTTAACTCTAAGGATGATAGTTATATAATTACTACTTCTGTTAATTATCCAAATAATAAAGATTTAGTTAAACAAAATATTTATTTAGATAAGAAACTTAATTTAAAACAAGTTTTAGTATTAAATAGTAATGGTAATGCTGAGATTAAAATGATTTTTAATAAGATTTCTGAAAATAATAAGTTTGAAGATGATTATTTTGATTTAAAGAAAACTATGGAAACTACTAAAGTAGAAGAACAATCAATAGAAGTATCAAAAATAGATGATGCGATATTTCCAATGTATTTGCCTTCTAATACTTCACTAAAATCTCAAAATACAATTTCAAAAGATAATGGCGAAAGATTAATCCTTACTTTTGCAGGCGACAAACCATTTGTACTTGTTGAAGAAACAATATCTAAGTCAAATGAACTTGAAATTGTGCCAACACTTGGTGAACCAACAATACTTCTAGACACGATTGGTTCACTATCTGAAAATTCAGCATCTTGGATTAGTAATGGAATAGAATATTACATCGCATCAGATGTACTTAGTGAAGATGAATTATCTAATATTGCTAAATCAATCAGTACTATACCTGTAATGAAATAGAAAAAATCTATTTCTTTTTTAATTTTTCCTTAAATTATTTACATTTTTTTTAAGTTCTTATATAATTAAATTGGTGATTTAAATGGCAAATAGAAAGCAAAGAAGAAAAACAAAGACTGTATATGATGAAGAATATACACAAAGTACTAAGAAAGTTATAATTACTATAGGTATAGTTGTAGTTGTATTTTTAGGCTTTTACTTTATGACAGTTGCAATCAACAATAAGAATAGAGGATTAAAAACAAAGGAACCTGAGACAGTTGAGCCAACTATTCAATATGATGAAATATTGGCTGATAGTACATTTACTATGAAGGACAAGGAATATTTTGTATTGTTCTATGATTTTGATGGACCAGAAGCTGTATATTTTGAAACTATGTTTAATGATTATGCTTCAGATAAAGAACATCATATTTATAAAGTTGATTTATCAAATGCTTTAAATCAAAAGTATATAGCAACTGATAAGAGTAATAAGAAAGCGAAAAATGCTTCTCAATTAAAAATCAAAAATGAAAATGCAACTTTAATTAAAATCAAAAAAGGTAAAATAGTAGAATACACAGAGGGTGTAGGCCAAGTAATAATAACTAAATTAAAATAGGGTGTAATTGTAAAATTATGCTCTTTTTCTTTATTAATATTCAATTATTTACATTTTTGTGTTATATTTATAGAGTAGAGGTGTAATATGAAACATAGTAATGATAGATTAATTGAAATGCTTATTATTGTAATTGTATCAACAATCGTTGGAATACTTGGTGGAGGGGCATTTATTTATTCTCTTAATAATAAAACATTAAAAAACAATTCTATATCAAGTATAAGTGAAATTGATGAAATATATTCAACTATAGTTGAAGATTATTATGATGATATTGATAAAGATAAAGTAATTGAAGGTGCGATTTCCGGTATGCTTTCAGTTTTAGATGAGCATACTTCATACATGAACCAAGATACAACAACTTCTTTTAATAAAAGAATGAATGGTGAGTATTATGGTATTGGAATTGAGGCTTTAACTCTTGAAGATGAGGGTGTTTTAGTTGTAAGTGTAATGGATTCATCACCTGCAAAAAGAAGTGGTATCAAAGAAAATGATGTAATTTTACAAATAAATGGTGAATCTTTAAAAGGCAAAAAAGCGGCATATTTTACTTCAATCGTTGAAAAGACTAGTGAAGAAATAAAATTAACAATTAGACGTGATAAAAAAGAAATGAACATAAGTGTATTACCAGAAAAGGTGATAATTGAATCTGTATCAATAGATAAGTTTAATATGAATAACAAAAGAGTAGGGTATATCAAGGTATCAATTTTTGCTGCCAACACAGCATCTCAATTTGCAAGCAAATTAAAAGACTTAGAAGAAGGTGGCATTGATTCATTAATAATTGATGTTAGAAATAATTCGGGTGGTTATTTATCAGCAGCATCAACAATGCTAGAAATGTTTATGAAAAAGGGAACAATTTTGTATAAAACTGAATCGAAGGGTTCAACAGTAGTAAAAAAAGATGCCACTGATGAACATAGAGATTATCCAATTGCGGTACTTATCAATAACTCTTCAGCATCTGCATCTGAGATTTTAGCGGCATCCTTAAAAGACAATTTAAATGCAACATTAATAGGGAATACAACTTATGGCAAGGGTACAGTGCAAGAAACTGTAAATGTTTTAGAAGGTAGTAAAGTAAAAATCACAACTAAAAAATGGTTAACACCTAATGGAGATTGGATTAATAAAACTGGTATTGAACCAACAATAAGAGTTACTCTTAAAGATAAATACTACGAAAATCCGATAAAAGATAATGACAACCAGCTTACAACTGCTATAAAAGTTATGTCAGAACAAAAGTAAACTAAATTTATAGTTTATTTTTTTTACCAAAAAAGTTATAATGTAGGTGAGTAGGTGAATTAATGGATATTATTAAAAAAAATGATGTACTAAAAATTCAATGCTATAAACATAATGGTGATGTTTATAGAAATTGGGATGAGACTTTAGTACTTGAAGTAAATGAAGATTATATTGTATGTGCAAATAACCGAGCAAAGGTAACAGAAATAGATGGAAGAAAATGGACAACTAAAG
This sequence comes from uncultured Bacilli bacterium, assembly GCA_934130375.1. GTDB lineage: Bacteria > Bacillota_I > Bacilli_A > RF39 > UBA660 > CAG-1193. The sequence goes on along the minus strand of CAKOXW010000002.1, from coordinate 571 downwards.
AACCAGCCATACTATTTTTCTACAAAGAGTATTGGTTTAATATTATTGCACAATTTAAGAGAAATGGAATATATTATTATTGTAATATCGCAACGCCATTTGTAATAGATGATATGACAATTAAATATATTGATTATGATTTGGATTTAAGAGTATTTCCAGATGGAAGTTTTAGAGTATTAGATAGAGGTGAATACGAATACCATAAAAATAAAATGAAATATGGTAAAGAAATAGACACTGTTGTAAATAAAGAATTAAGTAATTTAATAGATATTTACAAAGAAAAGAAAGGACCATTTAATCCAAATTATTTGCAAAAATATTATCAAATGTATATAGAAATGTCAAAAAAGAAAATAAAATCATAAAAAAATGAAAAAAATGTCGAAAAACACTAGACAATGCAATTATTTGTGTTATAATCATTTATGCAAGTGAGGAAAATGCTTAGAAAATAAGCGAAAAAAGTTTTAAAAAAGGTATTGACTTTGAATTCCACATTTGATATATTATACGTGCACTTTGAAAAAAGGAGCGCAAAGAAAATGATCTTTGAAAACTGAGCAAA
>CAKOXW010000001.1 GCA_934130375.1 uncultured Bacilli bacterium | reverse complement strand
ATGTTCTGATGGTAAAACTAAAACAGTTTTAAAAACAACTAAATATGTTTGCCCTATGAAAGATATTGAAAAAGATATAAAAGAAGCAATAACAATTACATTTGATACTAAAGGTGGAAGTAAAATAGAAAGTATTACTATTGGTAAAGATACTGAGCTTACACTTCCAAAAGAGCCAACAAGAGATGGTTATGTTTTTAAAGGTTGGGTTGATAAAAACGAAACACCAATTTATAATAAAGTATTACTTGCAGAAGATACAACTCTTTATGCAGTATGGGAAAAAGATGCAACTAGTAACAAAATAACAATAACTTTTGATACTAAAGGTGGAAGTAAGATAGAAAGTATTACTATAAGTAAAGATACTGAACTTACACTTCCAAAAGAACCTACACGAGATGGTTATATTTTCAAAGGTTGGGTTGATAAAAACGAAACACCAATTTATGATAAAGTATTACTTGCAGAAGATACAACTCTTTATGCAGTTTGGGAAAAGTAAAAAAAATTAAGGTGCTATGAAAAATTGTATTATAGTATGAAGTATATTAAGACAAATAGAAAATTTGCAAATAAAGTTTAATAAGCAGTACACCCCACTGCTTATTTTTTATTGGACTAGAAATAGTCTTTTTTTATTAAATATTTTAAGGAGGAAAGTTTATAGAAGAAAATTATAAGCAAAGAAATATTAAAGTTGCAAATGAAATAATTAAGAAAATTAGTTATGAATTTGGTGGTAGTGAATTAGATTTGATTCAAGATACTATTATTGAAGAATTAAATAAAGATTGTAAAAAAAGATATTTAGATATGGTAGATAACTTTTCTACTCATATTGTTAATAACATAGTTTCTTTTCATAAAGATAAAGTTAATTTTGATTATGTTTTTAATAAAATATATACTATCTTTAATGATCCTTTACTATGTGAAATGGTATTTAATAGTGTTTCAGATAAACTAGAAAAAGAACATAATATATTAATTGAAAAATTAGAGGTTAAGATATGATTCAAGATAGGAAAATAATTGATTTTAATCAAGGAAGAGCTATCCTTGAGGTTGATTGTTATGTTAAAACAGGTAGACTTAGTATTGATGCCTATTTAATTGATTCTGATGAAGATTTTGGCTCTATAACTATTGATTTGCCATACTTATTTATAAAAGATTATGATGAGGGTTTTATAGATAATATAGCAAATTCTGATTTATTTGATTTGATTCCTAAAATGAAAGAATTAGGTATTATAGAAAAGTCTTATGGTATTAAAAAATATAATTATGGTACTTACGAATATGTTAAGTTTAATATAGAAAAGTTAAAAGAATATGATAAAGAAGGTGTTGAAAACTACCTTTCTCTATCAAATAAAATTGAACATAATATAAGTATATAAGGAGGAACGATTTATAGGAAAAAAAGTTAAATTTAATAATAAGTTATTTAATATAAAAGTTTTATCTTATTATAATGGTAGGATGAGACTTAAGTATTATAATAAGAGTGAAAGCCACGATTTGACTATGGATTTAAAAGATTCTTATATTGAAGATGATAAAGTCTTTTTAGATCCATTTGTTGTTAAAAGTGGTTTTATTAATGTACTTAAAAAAACACGAATTATAAGATGTATAACAGGTATAAGTTATTACAATTATGTTGAAGTTCCTGTTGCTAAAATAAATATGGGAATACTTCGTAAATATGATAAAAATGGTGTTAAAAATTATTTAGATAACAAAGGAGGAATAAGTTATAAGTAAAAGACTTAAATTATATGACACTACTGTTAAATTATATATTAATCATAAAGATAAGGAACAATTAAGAAAGATTGCATATTCTAAAAAAATGACTTTATCAGAGTATATAAGGTACTTAATTTATTTAGATTTGAAATCAAAAGAAATATTAAAACTTGCTGGTAAGCAAAAAATATCAGTGAAAGAAATTGATAAAATCGCTACTCATTTAGGAGGGGTGATAAATAACTAGCAAGTCTAAATTATCAAAAACAATGCTAGATTTTATTCCATTTCAAGATGTATGGGATAATTGTGTTTACCTAGATAATAATCGTATAGTTGGAGGCATTAAAGTTGGTTCTATTAACTTATGTTTATTATTTGATGAGGAACAAAAAATTAAAGTTTTAGAATTAAAAAAGATTCTTAATTCTATTGACTATCCAATAAAAATATTGAGTGTTGATAGACCAATTCAATTAGATGAAAACATCAATATTTTAAATACTAAATTAAGACAAGAAACTAATAAATCTAAAATTAAAATCTTAAATGAGGATCTAGATTATATCAATACTTTAAATGCTGATAAGGAAATTGTTAATCGAGAGTTCTATTTGTTAGTTGAAGAAAGTTCTGATAATGAGAAATTATTAAAACAAAAATTAAATGATATTTTGATAGAATTAAATTCAATGGGACTTACTAGTTCTATCATATCTAGTGAGGAGTGGCGAGATATTTTATATCTTATACTTAACCCCATTACTTCGCTTGACATCTTTAAAAAAGATGCCACAGGTATAACTCGCTCATTTAAAGAGAAAATCGCTCCTAGAGGGCTTAAATTGGCTGAAAAAGACCTAATACTTGGTGATGCTTATATGAGTATAGTAACTCTTATTACATACCCATCTTATGTGGGACATGGATGGCTTGGAGCTGTTGCTAATGTTAATCACACAAGAATGTGTATGACTATAACTCCTATGGATACAAGTGAGATATCAAAGATACTTAAAAAAAGTATTTCTGATACTAAATCAAAGATGATTAATGTAACTGATTATAATGATCAGATACTTCTTAATAATCAAATGGAAGATTATGTAGAACTTGTTAATCGCATTGATAGAGAGCACGAAAGATTTAATAAACTTACTGTATGTTTTCTTTGTTATGGTGAATCAAAAGAAGCTCTAAATAAAACTAAAAAAGAACTTAAAAATACTCTTTCTGCTTATGGATTGGGTAGTGCTGATTTAATGTTCGAACAAGAAAGAAGTTTAAAGATGTGTCTACCTACAATGTATGTTGATTTAGAAAAACAATTTGGTTTAGAAGTACCAATAATGGCTACTGCATCATCTTTTCCTTTTATCTACCAAAACTTACAAGATGATGGTGATTCTATCATACTTGGTTCTGATGGTTTAGGTAGTAAAGTGTTCTTTGATTTATGGAAAAGAACTAATAAAAGAAATAATTCTAATGCAGTAATAATTGGTAAAAGTGGATCAGGAAAGTCTACTCTTGTTAAAAAATTAATTCGTGGTAATTATGCTCGTGGCTCAAAAATAATCGCTATTGATCCTGAACGAGAATTAAAAGATATGTGTGACTCTATTGGTGGTACTTGGATTGATTGTGGTACAGGTATATCAGGTATAATTAACCCACTTGAAGTTAGAAAAAGTACCGATGAAAATGATGATGAGAAGAAATTATCTACTAATGATTTATCAAGACATTTTCAAACTTTTAGAACTTTTATAAAGTATTATTTACAAGAGTTAAGTGCTTATGAACTTACTAAAGTTGAAGATGCTTTAACTGAAGTTTATAAAGATAAAGGAATTACTTTTGATACTGATTTATCTAAACTAAAAAGTGATGACTATCCAATAATGGAGGATTTATATAATAAATTACTTCTTAATCTTGATAAAGCTAAATTAAAAAATGAACCACAAAATGTAATTGAGTCACTAGAAAAAATATGTTCTTTAATGAAGAAAGCAACTACTACTGATGCTAAAATATTTAATGGTCATTCTAGTGTTAAAGTAGATGAAAAATCTGACTTCATAGTGCTAGATATCAACAGTCTTGTTGATTCAGATGATAGTATATTAAAAAGTCAATTTTTTAATATATTAACTTGGTGTTGGAATGAGATTTGTAAGAACAAAGATGAACAGGTAATTCTAGTATGTGATGAAGCTCATTTAATCATTGATCCTAATAATCGAGATGGTATAGATTTCTTAAAGAAAGCAAGTAAAAGAATTAGAAAACAAAACGGAAGTTTAATTTTAATATCACAAAACTTAATTGATTTTTGCTCCCCTGAAATTGAAAGATACGGACAAGTTATCATAGATAATAGTTCATATCTTTTAGTTATGTCACAGGGACAAAAAGAAATTGAGGCAGTCGCTAAAATGTTAAGTTTAAGTGAATCAGAAAAACAATTTTTAACTACTGCATCACAGGGATGTGGTCTTTTTGTTATAGGACAAGATACAAGACTACCTATTCAAGTTGAACTTCGTGTAGAAGAAAAAGAACTATTTGGAAGTGCTGGTGGTAAGTAATTAAAAAATCAATTATTTTAATATTTTGTAGTGTTCTAATTTTCCCATTTTTTATAATATTAATTTGTTGTTCTAGTTCTGCTGGTAGTAGTGAGAGTATAGCATATCTTACTCTTACTACTCCTTTTCCTGCTGGTACTAATTTTGTTAAAACTTCTGACTTTGGTTATCGTATCGATCCCATTGATAAATCAAATATAAGTTTCCATAGTGGTCTTGATTTATCTGCTCCAGCTGGTACTGACATAGTTGCTAGTGCTGATGGTGAAGTTGTTGGAACAGGTTTTCAAGAAAATGGTCTTGGTAATTATGTTTATATAAAACATGATTTAGGTGGTATGGTTTTATTTACAATGTATGGTCATATGTTAGATGATTCTATCATTGTAAATGTTGGTGATAAAGTTTTGAAGAAACAAAAAATTGGTACTATCGGCTCTACTGGTAGGAGTACAGGAATTCACTGTCATTTTATGATTTCAGTAGATAAATTAAGTTTCAAACAAGAAGATTTATTAGATCCAATTATTGTTGTGGAGGGATTAAAATAAAAAGAAAAAATATGAGTGATGATGAGTTTGATATATTCATCACTAGTGAAAAAGTTGCTCGTAGTGTATATAAAAAACTTGTAGTATTTAATACAAAAAATGAAGGTGTTGATTATATATTTGAGTTTAATGGAATCAATTTATATTATAGTGATTTCAAAATGCCTGTCTATTATAAAGTCTATGAACTGTTAAAAGAACAATACGATACTGATATGTTAGAACTTAAGTTTAATGATGAAAAAGAAAAACAAAAAGTTATTAACCATATCAATTACATAACCGATGATAAAGGTATAGATAATTCCATAAATATATAAATAATCGTGTACCTTAATTTTAAAAAATATTTATAATTTAAGGTACATTTTTAATGATTTTGTTAATCCAAAAGTAAGACTTTTGTCTAGCCATTTGTACTACTTTTAAAGATATTTCTTAAAATTACTTCAAAATATGTAATAACAAAAGTATGACATATAATTTAATGTATGACAATCTAAACTATCACAAACCCTTGAATATTGGGCTAAACTACCCACTGGGTAGTTGATTGTCAGCCATACTTATCCTGCTAAAAATAAGCACACAAGATAGTAATAAAATTCGTTTAAAAATATTAAAAATGATGTCCACGATTTGTGGCACAATATGGAGGTGAAAATAATATAAATAATAACGAAATAAGTTTTATTAAAGCTAAAATTGATTCAAACTTAAGTATCGTGTTAAAGAAGATTTTAGATAAATTAGGTATGACACAACAAGAACTAATTGATAAAAAAGTTAAGGAGTTTGTCATTGAAAATGTTCACTTAATTGTATCTGACAATGATAAAAAAAGTAATAACTAATGAAAACTGATCGCTTATCAATTCGTGTTACTGAAGAAGAAAAAAAAGAGATATCTCTTGAGGCAGATAAATATTCTATGTCTACATCAGAGTATGTAGTATCTGCTGTAAAAGAAAAAATGCAAGTAGATAAAATCAATGATAGTCAAAGTAAGTTTTTAAAACTATTTGATGTTGCTTTTCAAAAAGCATTCGATCCATATTTTAAAAGAATTATGGTCATCAATAATAGAATTGAGTTTAATACAAGATGGCAGTTAAAACAACAAGATATCTTTATGCAACACCTAAAAGTTCCACAAACAAAAGAAGATTTAAATATCTCTATTATTCCACATCCTATAACAGAAGTTGCCGAACAACAGGTACTTAAAGATATTCGAACTATGGCTTCAAAGAAACGAGAACTAGACGATGAGTAGCAGTAATGTTATAGTTCGTACAAGATATAAAAATTCTTATGGTACAAGTAAACATATTTCAAAATGGCTTGACTATGTTTCTAAAAAAGAAAAAGCAGATGCTACTAGTTTAGATGAGCAAAACATTATGAACGAGTATTTTGCTATGGCTGATAAAGATTCTTTTCTATTTGAAAAATGTGAGTCTTTCGTTTGGGGTATGGATGGTGATGTTAATCCTAAAAGAGATATTAAAAATAAAATTAACATTGATGAAGATGGGTTTGTATGGAACTTAGTTATCTCTTTTCCATTCGACTTTGCAGTAAAAAATGGTTTAATAACTAAATCTGATTTTTTTGATTTAACAAAAAATATTATGCCATCATTAATTACTGATATGGGATTAAAATTAGATAATACTGTGTGGTATTCTGCACTTCATCGTAATACTAAAAATCCACATATGCATATCTTAATTTATGAAAAAAAGAAAACAGCTACTAATGGTTTTATAAATCAGTCTGCTATAAAAAATATTAAAAGTAATATTGCTAATTACTTAATTGATAATACCAAGTTTTATGAACTTCGTGATAAAGAGTTCTCTAATATTACAGGAGCTATTAATTTAAAAGATTTGGCTAAAGTTAAGAGTCAAAAACTTTATAGTGATTCATATAGGAAAGGACTTAATAATCGTTTATTAAGTCTTTATTCCAAGCTACCACCAAAAGGTAGACTTCAATATAATTCTAAAAATATGATTCCATATAAAGAAGAATTAAATAGCATTATTGAATATATTTTAATGCACGATTCTGTTAAATATAATTATGCTAATTACTTAAAACTTTTAGAGACTCATCAAAAAGAACTTACCGATATGTATGGTCTAACTGAAAGTAATAAAAATAGAAAATATTATAATGATCAGTTAAGCAGACTCTACTCTAAAATAGGTAATGAAATATTATCTAGTTTTAAAAATTATCAATCAATGGAACTAATTAACAAAGAAAAAGAGTTCTTAAAAAGACATATAAAAGAAATGAATTTTAAAAGTCGTTCTGATTATGTCAAAGAAAATACTAAAATAAATATAGCAAAAGATTTGTATAAATTATGTTCTCTTGCTGGACTTAATTATAATGAAACTAGAAAGGTATTTAATAATTGGATAACAAAATCAAAGTATAATTATGATGTAGATTCTTTAATATCACTTGCTAGTAGTTTTAAAACTGATATGACTTCTAGTGAGTATTATAATGCATTAAAAAAACTTGGCTACGATTATAAAAAGTATAGCAAGTTTAGAAGTAAGTTTTTCTATAAAGATATTAATTATAAAGTTTTTATAAATAAAGCTGTTAATCATCTTATGTATGAATTAGAACAAGAAGAAAAACAAATAATAAGTGAACTCGAGTACGAATTGGAGGTATCTAAATAATGTATGTTGTTGATATAACAAGAGTTAATAAAAATAAATATGAGAGTGATATGCTAGTTGGTAAAATGACCACTGACACTAAAACAAAAACAATGAATTATATTATAGATTATGCTCTTGCTAATCTACAAATTGCAATTGATCCTGAATTGTTAGATAAAGAATTAAATATGGATTTATTTTTCTTAAAGCCATTTATAAAAGATAATTATAATCTTGATATTAAGGATGATTTAATAATACAAAGTATAAATGCTAATAAGGATAATTGTGTATTTGTTAAACAATTTGATTATGGTAAAGATCCATATCCATATATTTATCAGTTCGATAAGAATAAAATAAATCTTGCTAATTCATATATGGCTTATTTAATAAATGATTCTTTAATCAGTTCATTAAGTGATGAGGGAAAACTATATGAGTATGATGAGAAAAAAGTTGATTTAAATAATTTTGATAAAATGTCTTATGTTTATAATAATAGTAATTTTGAAATAACTTCTCTATATAATGGTGGAACATTTATTGAGGAACTTCTTAATAACTCTCTTTCATATAATCAATTAAAAAATTCTAATTTTGATATTCAAATATAATTGCATAATATAAAGTTAGTTTGAAATATAACTAATTTTTTAATGTCATAAAGGAGGAATATGTTTTGATTTAATATCTAAATTACATATAAAAAATAAATTATTTTAAAGAAAGGAAAGGTAAAAAAATGAAATTAAATAATTATAATGATGCTGAACTTAACAGCAAAAAAAATAAGAAAGATAATAGAAAAAAATTATTAGTAGTAGGAACTATAAGTTTGTTTACTATTTTAGGAGGTACACTTGCTTACTTCACTACTAGTAGCAATATTAAAAATATATTTAATACTGCTAAATATGAAACACAAATTGTTGAGGATTTTGTAAGTCCTAAAGATTGGACACCAGGGACTACAACATCAAAGACTATAAAAGTAACTAATAAAGGTACTATTGATATGGCACTTCGAGCTACCTTTACTGAAAAATGGGTAAATGCTAATGGGAAAGAATTACCACTTGTAGATAGTAATAATAATACAATTGCTATAATTAATTTTGATAACAGTTGGACTAAAAATGAAGATGGATATTATTACTATGGTACTAAAGATAATCTTACTAAATTATTACCAACTGAAACTTCTTCATCATTCATTTCAGGTGTAACTTTTAATAAAGATACAGTTGCAGATTTAAAAACTACTGTATCAGATGATGGTAAAACTATAACATTTACTTCTACAGGAAATGGTTATGATAATGCCACTTATACTCTAGTAGTTAAGATAGATACAATACAATACGATCAAGCACATAATGTTTGGTAGAAAGGAATTATAATAAACTAGTTTATTAGTTTATATAGGTGAAATATGTTATTAAAAATTAAGAATATAATTATTAGTTTAGTCTATGTGCTAGTATTAATATATTTATTAATTTTTATACCAAGTTTTTGGGGACATAAACCACTCGTTGTTATTTCAGGTAGTATGGAGCCGACCTTAAAAGTTGGCTCTTTACTATATTATCACGAGCATGATTTGGATAAATTTAATAAAGATGATATACTAGTGTATTATACAAAACATCATACAATATCACATAGATTAGTTGAACAAGTTGATGGTGGCTTTATTACCAAAGGTGATGCTAATAAAAGTAATGATTCTATAATTGTTAATGATAATCAAGTTCTAGGTAAAGGCACTAATTGGTGTATACCATTTTTGGGCTTGTATGCTGATTTTATTTATACACATAAATATATTTTATTCATAACAGTTATAATTCTAATAATTGATTTGTATTTTGATTATCGCAGAAAAAAACAGGAGGTAACAAAATATGAAGAAAAAAATTAGTTTAATTATATTAAGTTTGATAGTTCTTCTTTTAACTATTAAATCTACATTAGCATTTTATAACACTTCAAGTAATCACATAAATACTTTTAAAATTGAAGATTATGTAATTACTATTGATGGTACAGGTGGTACTTTTAAAAATGAAAATATAAAGTTAGTTGGTAGTTCTACCACACTTCCAACTCCATATAAAAAAGGTTATACTTTTTTAGGTTATAGTTCTACTTCAAATGGTAATGTAGAATATAACAATGCAATAAAAAATATTAATGATATCAATAATAAAAAAATATATGCTATTTGGCATACGAATACATATTCCATAGTTTATAACTTAAATGGTGGTATTATTTCTAATGCTCCACAAAATTATAATGTAACACAAGAGTTTACACTTCCCACTCCTAGTAAAAGAGGATACACTTTTACAGGTTGGTCAGGTACTGACATAAATGGTTTATCAAAAAATGTTGTTATTTCAAAAGGCAGTATTGGTGATAGAAGTTATACAGCTAATTGGCATTTAGATACTTATTCTATATCTTATGATTTAGATGGTGGAAGTATATCTAATCAGCCAAATAGTTATAATGTTAATGATACTATCACACTTCCACAGCCTACTAAAAAAGGTTATACTTTTACAGGATGGTCAGGTACTGACATAAATGGTATTTTAAAAGATATTACTATTTCTAATAATGTTGGTAATAAGAAATATAAAGCTAATTGGAGTAAAAATAGTTATGTTGTAAGTTACTATGTTAATGGTAATTTATGGACTCAAAGAACAGTTGCTTATGGTGATAATATCGAGAACTTAAATGCACAGAGTTTATTAGATATTTATCATACTTTTCACGGTTGGAATAATTGGGTTGATACCATGCCTGATTATAATATTTCTTTAACAGCAAATATTACTGAATCATATTGTATGTTGATGACAGGGCATGGACCTTATGGTAATGCTACTGCATTACTTAAAGTATTCCAAGATGCAGGTTGGTCAGGTCGTGTTGAAATTGCTCCATCAGCTCCAAATTATTATTGGGTAGTTACTGATTACACATTAACTAGAGCTCAAGCTGAAGTACAAAAAGATTATATAGCAAGACATACAAATTATAAAAATTATAACTTCCCATACTTGTATTGGGTTGCTGTTAGTTGTACCAATGGTTATTCAGAGGCTTGGACTAGATCATCAGGACAGCTTAATTTCAATTAGGAGGATTAGTAAATTAAAAAGTTAATTAATTATATAATTATATATATTTGTGATTTTATAATATCTGCTAATATTTGCTATAATTTAACTCACATAATTAAAAATAATATTAAGTTAGAGTGGAACTTAAATGTGTTTCACTCTCTCATTCAATTAAAAGATATGGGACTTTTATTTGGAACAATTCTTTTATCAACAATAATAATTTTATTTATATTAAAATATGATAAAGAATTAAAACTTAAATTACAAAAATTAAAAAAAATGCCAAAAGAAGATGGCTCTTATGAATATGGTAGTTCTAGGTGGGCTACTAAAAAAGAAATCAAAAAAGAGTTTAAAGTTTGGAACATTGGGAGTAAACTTTCTAGTGGTGGTATTCCTGTAACATATATGGATGGTAAATATTATTATTCTGACTCTTTTGACCATACTTTAATAATTGGCTCTACTGGATCAGGTAAAACAATTTGTAATATTCTACCGATGGTTTTTAATTTAGGTTATGCTGGGGAATCAATGATTATAAATGATACTAAAGGTGAGATTTATTCTAATACAGCAAACTTTTTAAAGAAACAAGGTTATGCTATTAAGGTCATCAATTTAAGAGATGCCTTTGCAAGTGATGGTTGGAATCCACTACATCTTCCTTATAAATATTATAAGAGTGGTAACATAGATTTGGCTGGTGATTTAATTGAAAACTTTGCCAAGTCATTAACAAAAAACTTATCTAGTAAAGATATGTATTGGGAAAAATCAGCAACATCAGTTTTAACTGCCTTATGTTATGCAATAATTGAAGATGCCCCCTGTGAAGAACAAGTTCACTTATATTCAATTTATACAATGCTTGTTGAACACGGAGCTAAAATGATTGATAGATTCAATTCATTAGATTTGTATTTTCAGCAAAAACCATTTGGAAATCTTGCAAAAAACGCTTATGCCACAGGTAGTTTTGCCAAAGGTGAAACTCGTGCTACTTTGTTTTCAGTTCTTGCTACTGTTATCAAAATGTTTAGTGATACAGGTATTGCTAACCTTACTAGTAGAACTGATTTTGAACTTGAAGATATTGGTAAAAAGAAAACTGCTGTCTATTTAATTATTCCTGATGAAAAGGAATCAAGACACGATCTTGCATCATTATTTATAGACCAATGTTATCAAGCACTTGTTAATTATGCACAGTCACTTTCAACAAGTAAATTGCCAATTAGGGTTAACTTTATACTCGATGAATTTTCAAATATGCCCCAAATTCCATCCATAAGCGGAAAAATTACCGTATCTCGTTCTAGGAACATACGATATTATTTGGTGATTCAGGATTTTGACCAGCTTAAAGAAACTTATAAAGAACAAACAGGTACTATCAAATCTAACTGTACTAATTGGGTTTATCTTTTAACAGCAGACAATGAAACTGCCAAAGAAATATCTACTCGTTTAGGTAAATACACTATTTCATCTTCTCGTGTATCTACTTCTTCGAGATTAGAACAATTAGATTATAACATTTCTAATGATAAATCTTTAATTGGTCGTGAGTTAATGATGCCTGATGAACTTATGAGATTCAAGTTTGGTGAGTCAATCTTTATGAGAACTAGGATGCATCCGATTAAAGCTCATATTGTACCTATCAGCAACTATCCAATTAAGATTAAAAAGTGCAATGTTCCTAATAAATCTAAAAAATATGATATAGTATGTTTTAACTTGGATGAGTTTAGAAAAGAGAAAACTTTAAACAAAAATACACAAATTGAACTAGAATAATTAGGTTTAGTTGAAAAACTATCGACAAAGTTCGACATATATGTTATACTTGATTTATCAAGTGAATAATACTTGATATTAAACCATTTAACTCGACCGATCGGTATCACACCTCCTTTCTGAATAAATGGTGGATATAAGATCAAAGAGAGTTGTCGCTAGTATAGGACAATGTAGATTAGTTTGCAATATAACTAATCTTTTTTAATGAATAATTTTAAGGAGGATAAAATATTGGAAATTTGGAAATGGATAATATTTATAATATTTGTTGTGGTAGAACTAACTCTATCACTTTTTTTATATAGTGCAATTAAAATCTCTAGTAAGTGTTCTAGAGAAGAAGAAAATTATAAGGAGGATTTAAAATGATAAGTAAAGAAAAATTAGATTTTATAAAAAGTAAATACCCAATAGGAACAAGAGTTAAACTTGATTATATGGACGATCCATATGCTGTTCCAAGTGGTACTCTTGGTACAATTAATTACATAGATGATGAAGGACAGATTGGAGTATTGTGGGATGACGGTAGAAATCTTGCTTTAATCTATGGTGTTGATAAATTTGAAGTTGTTGACATAAATAAAGATATTGAAGAAAAAAATAGTATAAGTATATAAGGAGGATAAAGTATTGTTTGAAAAAAACAAAAGTTTTGAGTTGAGTAAAAAGTTCTTTGAAGTTTTAGAAAGTAAATTAACAAAATTAAATCCATCATTCAATGGTTATTATAATGTATTTAATAATTGTAGAGAACAAGGACTACAATTGATTATGTATGCAGACAATGAGGTTGAGGATGATTTATGTATTTGGTCTTGTATGTGTAGAAATTCAAATCAAATAATGGTTGTCATTGCTGATAGGAATTGCTCTGATAACAATAACTCGTTTGATAGTAAAGCATATCATTCTGCTAAATATTTTAATAATGGCGATTATGATAAAGCTACTGAATATGCCTTAAATGTAATTAAAAAGAATTTTCCTAGATATTTAGATGCTAATTATAATTGTAAATTTAATTGTAATAGAAATCTTGCTGACTTAGAAAAAATAGTTGTTAGTGCAGAAGATTTAGATTATGAGGACTATTATGATTTAGCAACTTTTGAAGATGGAAACTTCTTTTGTGATTTAATTATCATGGATGGTAAAGTTGGACTTCGATATTCTAGATTTTTAGATAATGAACATACCGAATTTGAAAATATGCACTTTGAGGAATATACCCCTGATTTAACAAGTGATGTCACTTTAATGCTAGGTATGAAGCAAAAATTGAAAAACTTTGTTGATGAAGAATTAGATTATAACATAAGCATCGGTGATGGTGATATAAGGATATGAAAACTAATTTAGATGCTATTAAAGAACTTGCTTTAAATTATTTAAAGCTTGATCCTAGTGTTAATGATGAATATCCATTTATTGTGTATCATCCTTTTATTTCTAACAATCCAACTGTTTTTAAAGAAAATGATAAGTTTGTTTTTATAGATGTAATAAATAACAGAGAAAACTTTAACAAATACATCAAACAAAAAGAAGATGATATTATGTCAGCTGACAATCTTGATAAAATATTTTTACTAATGAATAAACCATATCACTTACTTTTTTTAAAACTAATTTCATCATTTCTTTCAAAAGAAGATTTTAATAAATACTTAAAGGATATTTGGATGAATACTGAATTTCCTAATGCTGATGTAAATGTAACACCTGCAATGTCTTTAAGACTATTTAAAAAAAGTGATAAAAAAATGATAATGACTTCAGATGAATTCACTTATCTTCAACAATTACCAGATGAAATAACTATTTATCGTGGCACTTATAGTAAAGATAATTATAATGCATTGTCTTGGACTGATAATTACGATATTGCCAAATGGTTTGCTAAAAGATTTGATGGTAATATAATTATTAAATCAACTATAAATAAAGAAGATATTTTTGCTTGTTTCAAATGTAGAAATGAAAATGAATTAATAATTAATTACACCAAAATTAAAAATATAGAAATAGAAAAAATTAAAGATATAAATATATAAGGAGGTTTCAATGAACATAAATATCGGTAATTTAGAGTATGCTCCATTTTATGAAATGAATAAAAATGAATTATTAGATTATTTAAAAAATGATTTAGATTTTAATGATAATACATATCCATACTTAAATCATGAAGAAGTTTTAAATATGAACGAAGAAGATTTAAGAGAATTAATTATAGAAATTGTTGATGAAAACGATCATTCTATGGTCATTAGTGAGAATAACTATGATTGAAAAAATAGAACAATTAAGAAATAATCCACATATCAAAGATAATATTAACAAATATAATTATGAACGAGAAATTGTTGGCGATGAGATTTTTCAAAATCTAAATATGAGAATTGCTTATTTAATTTCTGATGATGTAATGTTGTTAATGCTTGACTTGGGTATTCCTATCGGTGTTGTTGAGGTTATAGATGAAAAAGGAAATATCATTTATGATGAAGATACAGAGCCTGTTGGTGAAATAAAATATTTTTATAAACCCATCAACAGTTCGAAAGAATACTTTGATTATTTTGAAAAGCATTTTGGTGTTGTTGAATTAAGAGTACATCCTGATTTTTTACCTAAAGAAAAAGTTAATCATCTTTCTTACTGTTTAGAGTTTGCTAATGACTCTAAATTTTTTGATTTTGAGACTATGAATAAACTTCAAAGTGAAATCATTGACTCTGTTCCACTAGAGTATGAAAAAGCAATGAAAATATTTAATAAATATTATACAAAAGATATTTATAATATTTTTATTAATAACTATGATGTTGATATAGATGACTTTTTCTTTTTATCAGGATTAGATAGAAATAAATTAAATATTAGGAGGGATGATAATATAATACAAGATAAAGTAAAAGCAATTGCAGAATTAAGTTTTAAAGCTAAAAATACAAAGGATGATAAAGAAAAAGAAAAATTAGAAAATGATGTAAAAAATATTCTAATTGATTTAAAAAAACAAGCTATTAATAGTTTTAGTAGTGAATCAGATATAAAAAGATTTTTAGATAACATTGTTAATTTTAATAATTATTCTTTCAATAATCAATGCTTAATATGGCTACAAAAACCTGATTCAAAGTATGTAGCATCTTTTAATACATTCTCTAAAATGGGTTATAAAATAAATGAGGGTGAAACAGGAATAAAAATATTATTTCCTGTTTTTTTAAAGTTTATTAAAGTAAATATAAGTGACTCTCAATTTGATATAAAGCCCATTTATTTATTAAGTGAGGATGAATTAAAAAGATTAAAAGATAAAAAAGATAATTCGGTAACTTTTTATAAAGAAAAAGCAACTCACTTTAAAGTTGGAAATGTTTTTGATGCTAGTCAAACTACTATGCCACTTGAGGAAATTAACAAGTCTTTAAATCCTATGCTTGAAGATCCTAGGGCTGATAGTGTTGCAGATATTTTTATAAAAGCAATTTATAAAGAGGAATTTAAAGTTAAATATGATGATATTCCAAGTGGTGCTAAAGGTTATTGTGATTTTGATAATAACACAATTGTTGTTAAGAAAAATCTAAATAATTTAATGAGACTAAAAGTTATAGTTCACGAGTATGCTCATTCTCTAGCACATAAGCATTTAAAAGATAATCATAAAGAATACACAGAACATAGAGAACAATACGAAAGCGAGGCTGAATCAATTGCTTATGTTGTATCAAAATATTTGGGACTTGATACAAAAGATTATTCGATGATGTATCTCTACTCTTGGAGTAAAAATAGAGATTTCAAAGAAATTGATAATTCATTTAATACTATTGTTAATTATAGTAAGAAAATAATTGATAATTATCAAAAAATGGCTGATAAGGAATTAGAATATAATATTAATCAAGAAAGTGTGAGTATATGAAAATATTAAGGTTTATAAAGTTATGGGTACACTATTTTAAGGTAGTGTTCCCTAGTATGAGTATAAAAAAATATTATAGATATCACTTAATGATATCTAAATTAGAGAAAAGTTTTTAAGGAGGATTATTTATAGAAATTAATAAAGAATTAATAAAAGAAAAAACTAATGATAATTTGTGGCAGTTTATAATGACTAATGCCTATGAAAATTGGAAAGGAAATACTTCTCGTGAAGAGTTCTTGTCTGATCTTACACCTTATGAGAAACTTGCAGTTATATTTGGTAATTTTAATTATCAAGTTGAAAACGGAGGTTTTTCTCAGTGGGTATTCAATAATTATGATTCTGATATAGATGATTTAGAAGAGTTTATAGAAACTTGTGATTTTGATAAAAAAGGTGTTTTTGAAAGAATGTTTGAAAATTATAGATGTATAAAATCGAGCCTTGATGGTTTAAATGGTTATGATGACTTTTATTATGAAGATGTTGAGACAAGAGAAAAACATTACGATGACAATGATAAAGATTATTATCGTATCAATGATGACTGGGTGAAATACTTTTCTGATTATCTTTTAAAAAATATGCCTGAAGAATACTACCAATATATCGTTGATTATGTTGTAGAAAAACCTAGTATATAAGGAGGAAGATAAATAGTTTATTTTGCAATTAAAAACTTATTTTTGCATAGAATTAAATGTAAGAGTAAGGGGGATTGATTTGCAAGTTTTTGTCAACTATCCTACGACTGATGAGGGAATTAAACAACTATTAGATAACTTAGCCACATTTAAAGCAAAACTTTTGCTAAAAAGTATTGAAAATTTAAATGTTGAAGATAAAGTAAAAGACGAAGTATTAGAAAAAGTGCTTGAAATTTTAAGTAGCAGACCTAAAGAGGATGTTATTTAGTTTCAAGCATCTTTTTTATTTGGTGATAATGTTTTTTTGATATAACAATATCTGATGTTATCCATCTATTAACTGAGTCTGGATTTATATTTAATTCATTTGCTATTTCCATTCTTCCAATTTTATCTTTTAGTTCTTTAATTGCAGATGATTGCTTATTTAATATAAAGTCAAGGTATTCATTATTACTAAAATTCAATTTATCTCTAATATCTAAATAATCGATTATTTTATTAATTATTTGAATACTTTTATGATTCAGGTTTCGATTATCGCTTTGTTCTTCTAATCTTACAATAGTATTATATCCAATTTCTAATTCTTCAGCCATATCGGTGATTCTTATATTGTTAATTTTTCTAAAATATTTAATTTGTTTCCCTATAGATGTTTCATCATTTATTTCTTCCATATTGAAGCTAGTTGTCTTTCCTAAATTGCATATTTCGTTTGTATTAGTTTTCATATATATTGATTGAATCAACTCATATAAGTCCTTGATGTTAGTGTAGTATCAGCAACTCTTAATTTATTACTATCTTGCTTCTCTGGAAATACTAAAAAAATAAGTAAAAATAATAATATAAGTGAAATAAACATTGTAACAATTCTCTTCATATAAACTCCTTTCAACTTATTATATTCAATATTACTTTTAATGCCCCTTAAAATGTGTTAAAATATAAATGTAAATATAAGTAAAAAATAACATAATTTTCACATAATTATGGTATATTATTTAAATGTGGAGGATATATTATGAAAGAAAAAACAAAGTATTTAGTTACAATAATTTTAACCTTAGTGTTTGGTATTACAGGCACTTTAATAACATTAAAAGAAACTGGTTACTTAGATAGTAAGATTGTTGAAAAGACTGTAAAAGAAGTAAGTATTACAGAGGCTGATAGTTTAAATGAATCAGTTAATAAACTTTATAATGCAGTTGTGTATATTGAGGCTAAGAGAGGTACTCGTAGTATGGGTAGTGGTAGTGGCTTTGTATACAAAGCTGATGATAAGTATGCATACATTTTAACTAATCAACATGTAATCAGTAATGGTACTACTATAGAAATAACTAATATTGATAAATCTAGTTATGAAGCAACAGTAGTTGGATCAGATGAATATTCTGATATAGCAGTACTTAAAGTCGATAGAAACAAGGTTCTTGCAGTCGCATCAATTGGTAGTAATGAAACATCTAAATTAGGTGATAGAATATTTACAGTTGGATCCCCTCTAGGTAAAGATTATATGGGCTCAGTTACAAGTGGTATTATATCTGGTTTAAATAGAAATATTACAACAAGCAATGGTACTTCAATGGAAGTTATTCAAGTAGATGCTGCATTAAATCCAGGTAATAGTGGAGGACCTCTTGCTAATATAAATGGAGAAGTAATTGGTATTAATTCATTAAAATTAGTAGAAAATGAAATCGAGGGTATGGGATTTGCAATTCCAATTGAACTTGCTAAGACAATTGCAGATAAGTTAGAACAAACAGGTAGTATTGAAAGACCAATGTTAGGTGTTAGTATGCTTGATGTTGACAATGCTTATCAATTATATAAATATAGTATTACTCTAGATGAAGGAATTGATGCTGGTGCGGTTGTAGTTGAAGTAAGTGATGATTCACCCGCATCAAAAGCAGGACTTAAAAAAGGAGATGTAATTCTAGCAATCAATAATAATGATGTAAAAAATGTTGCTGGATTAAAAACAGAATTATATAAATATAGTGTTGGTGATACAATTACTATAAAATATTATAGAAATAATTCTATAAAACAAGCTAAGGTAAAATTAGATGTAACTTTACAATCACAAAATAGCTAAATGCTATTTTTTTCTTTTTTGATACATGTTACAATTGTATAGAAAAGGAGTAACATATGAACTTAGAAACATTAAACGATATACAAAAAGAAGCAGTAGTTACTACAGATGGACCAATATTAATACTAGCAGGTCCTGGATCTGGTAAAACTAGAGTAATAACATATAAAATTGCGTACTTACTTGAAGAAAAGATGGCACATCCTTGGGAAATTCTTGCTATAACTTTTACCAACAAGGCTGCGAAAGAAATGAAGAATAGATTGAGTGTATTAATTGATAGTGATATTAAGAGTATGCAAATATCTACATTTCATTCTTTTGGACTTAGAATTATAAAAGAAAATTATGACTTTTTTGGTTTAAAATCATCTTTTACTATACTTGATGAAAATGACTCTATAAGCGTTATTAAGAAGATATTAAAAGATATGAACTTAGATGAGAAAATATATAATCCAAGGAGTATTAAACATAAGATTAGTAATGCTAAAAATGAACTTATGGATCCTAAAAAATATGCTATGTATCAAAAAATGGAAATTGATATAAAGATTGCAGAAGTATATTCTAAGTATCAAGATAGATTAAAAAGAAATAATTCAGTTGATTTTGATGATTTATTGATGATGCCTATAACTTTATTTAATGAAAATCCTAAAGCATTACAAGTTTATCAAGAAAAATTTAAGTATGTATTTATAGATGAATATCAAGATACTAATGAAGCACAATATTTACTTAGTAAAATGATATGTGCTAAATATCAAAATATATGTGTTGTTGGTGATGAGTGCCAAAGTATTTATTCTTGGAGAGGTGCTAACTTTAGAAATATTCTTAATTTTGAAAAAGATTATAAAGACGCTAAAGTTATATTGCTTGAACAAAATTATAGGTCAACTAAAAGAATTATTGATGCTGCTAATAGTGTTATTAAATTTAATAAAGAGAAAAAAGATAAACATTTATGGACTGAGAATTCAGATGGCGCTAAGATTAAATATATGCGTTGTTATGATGAAAAAGATGAAGTATATAATATAATTAATGAAATAAAACAATATAAAGAAGATGGAGTACCTTATAAAGAAATGGTTGTTCTTTATAGAACTAATGCTCAATCACAATCTATAGAAAGAGGATTTATTGAAAATACTATTCCTTATAAAGTAGTTGGTTCTTATGCATATTTTAATAGAAAAGAAATTAAGGATTTAGTTAGTTATTTAAGATTAATTAACAATAAAGATGATGATGTATCTCTTCTAAGAGCAATAAATGCCCCTAAAAGAGGTATTGGTGCTAAGACAATAGAAAAACTAGAAGGTATTGCAAATGAAAAGAATATAAGTTTATTTGATGCTATAGAGAGTGGTAAAGAAAAAGCATTTAAAGATTTAATTCTAGATATAAATGAAAAAATGAAAGATAAATCATTTGTAGATGTAGTTGAACTTGTTTTATGTGAATCTGGTTTAAGAAATGAATATGTAGAAAAAACTATTGAAAATGAAGCAAAATTAGAAAACTTAGAAGAATTTAAATCTATTGCTAAAAACTTTGAAGACTATAATCCAGGTGCTACATTAGAAGAATTTTTAATAGAAATATCACTTATTAGTGATGTAAAAGAAGTTAATGAAACTGATGATGTAGTTACACTTATGACTATGCATGCTGTAAAAGGGTTAGAGTTTGATATAGTATTTGTAACTGGATTAGAAGAAGGATTATTTCCACATGCTAATTCAATGTATGATGAGGCTGAATTAGAAGAAGAAAGAAGAATATTTTATGTTGCAATTACAAGAGCAAAAAAAGTATTATATCTAACTAATGCAAGAAGTAGAGTATTATTTGGTAAAATACAAAGTAATCCACCAAGTAGATTTATTTCAGAAATAAATCAAGATGATATTCTAAATATGTTTGAAGAAAAGAAAAATACAAAAGAAATAAAAATAAATAAAAAAGATAACTTTAATGATACAGATTTAGAAATACAAGCAGGAGATAGAGTAGAGCATAATGCATATGGATTTGGTGTTGTTATAAAAGTTGATAGAGGAGTTGCTGATATAGCATTTAAAAGTGGAATAGGTATTAAAAAGATACTTACTACATATAAAGGATTAAAGAAGGTGTAATATGAATAAAACATTACTTATAATGGCTGCTGGTATGGGTAGTAGATTTGGTGGTTTAAAACAAATTGAACCATTCGGACCAAATAATGAATTTTTAATAGATTATAGTATTTATGATGCAATAAGATGTGGATTTAATAAAGTAGTATTTATAATAAAAGAAGAAAACTTTGAATTATTTAGAAAAACAATAGGTTTGAGAATAGAAAATCATATAAAAGTAGAATATGTATTTCAAAAAATAGATTATACTAAAATACCAACTGATAGAATAAAACCACTTGGTACTGCACACGCTATACTATGTGCAAAAGATAAAATACATGAACCTTTTTGTATTATTAATGCAGATGATTTCTATGGTTTAGATGCATATAAAAAAGCATCAAAATTCTTAGATAATATTAGTAATAATACATGTGGAATAATTACATATAATGTACTTAATACTATGTCTAAAAATGGTAGTGTAAAAAGAGGATTATGTACAATAGATAATAACCTTGTTGTAAATATTGAAGAAAGTATTATTGATACTAAAGACAAGAAAATAACATGTAGTAACCTAGATGGTTCTAACAAAAGGATAATACCTTGTACTTCTTACGTATCAATGAATATGATTACTTTTTCTAATTCGATATTTGAGTACTTAGAGAAAAAATACGTTGATTTTTTAGAAAATAGTAATTTATTAAAAGATGAGTTCTTAATACCAGAAGTAGTAAAGGATGGTATTAATGATGGAGTATTTAAGGTACATGCAATAAATACAGATGCCGTATGGGTTGGTGTAACTTATAAAGAAGATGCACCTTATGTTAAAAAATATATAAGTAATTTAATAGAAAATGGTGTTTATAAGAAGAATTTATGGAAATAATAAATTCTTTTTTTCTATTTTTTGGTATAATAAATATAGGTGATAAAAAATGGATATAAAAAAGAGAATAGATGAATTAGTAGAAATAATTAAAGAAGCAGATTATAACTATCATACACTTGATAATCCTACAATAAGTGATCAAGAATATGATAAATATTTAAGAGAATTATTTGATTTAGAAGATAAATACCCAGAATATGTAAGAAGTGATTCTCCTACTCATAGAGTTGGTGGTGTTGTACTTGATGAATTCAAAAAAATTACTCATAAAATACCTATGATGTCACTTAGCAATGTATTTAATGAATCAGAAATAAGAGAATTTGACGCTAGAATAAAAAAAGAAGGAATTAATCCAGAATATGTTTGTGAACTTAAAATAGATGGATTATCAGTATCACTTACATATGAACATGGAGAACTAATTTCCGCATCTACAAGAGGAGATGGTATTGTTGGAGAAGATATTACTAATAATGTAAAAACTATTAAGACTGTACCTTTAAAATTAAAAAAAGATATTGATATAGAGGTTCGCGGTGAAATTTATATGAGTAAAAAAACATTTGAAAGTATAAATAAAGTAAGAAGTGAAAATGGATTACCTTTATTACAAAATCCAAGGAATGCAGCTGCTGGATCTATTAGACAACTTGATTCTAAAGTTGCTGCACAAAGAAAATTAGATACTTTTATATACCATTTGCCTAATCCTAAAGATTATGGTATTAAAACTCATTTTGAGGCATTAGAATTTATGAAAGAACTAGGTTTTAAAACAAATCCTAATAATAGATTAGTTGGTAGTATTGAAGAAGTAATGGAGTTTATAAATTATCAAACTGAAAATAGAGATAAATTACCATATGAAATAGATGGTATAGTTCTTAAAGTAAATAATTTAGAAGAACAAACAAAATTAGGATTTACTGCAAAATATCCAAAATGGGCAACTGCATATAAATTTCCTGCTAAAGAAGTATTAACTAAATTAACTGATATTGTATTTACAGTTGGTAGAACTGGTCAAATTACTCCAAATGCAGTTTTAGAGCCAGTATTAATACAAGGCTCTACAATAAAAAGAGCAACGCTTCATAATGAGAATTATATTGTAGATCATGATATTAAAATAGGAGATATTGTATCAGTAATAAAAGCAGCAGAAGTAATACCTGCAGTTTTAGGGCCTATTAAAGAAAGAAGAAATGGAACTGAAATTGATTTTAAAATGATTGATAAATGTCCAATATGTGGTACATACTTAGTAAGAAAAGATAGTGAAGTAGATTACTTTTGTCCAAATGAACATTGTGAAGCAAGAAATATAGAAACACTTATACACTTTGTATCAAGAGATGCTATGAATGCAGAAGGCCTTGGAGATAGAGTTATAGAAGATTTTTATAACTTACATTATATAAGAAAAATAAGTGATATATATTTATTATCAAAATATAAAAAAGATATTATGGAACTTGAAGGATATGGTGAAAAAAGTGTTAATAATATGCTTACTGCTATTGAAAATACAAAATCTAATTCCTTAGAAAAATTACTATTTGGACTTGGTATTAGACAAGTAGGTGCTAAAACGGCAAAAATACTTGCTAAACACTTTAAAACAATAGATAACTTAATAAGTGCTAATAAAGAAGATTTGGCTAATATATATGATGTAGGTGATATCATTGCAGATAATGTTATTTCATATTTTAGTAATCAAAAAAACATAGATGAAATAAATAAATTAAAAGACCTTGGAGTAAATATGACATATCTAGGTAATGATAGTAATATAGTAAATGAGTATGTATCTGATAAAACATTCGTAATAACTGGAACTTTATCAAGAAGTAGAGATGAGATAAAAGAAATGCTAGAGGATTATGGTGGTAATGTATCTGGCTCAGTATCTAAAAAAACTGATGTTGTTATAGTTGGTGAAAATCCTGGTTCTAAATATGATAAGGCTATGGAACTAGGTATTACTATATGGAATGATGAAGATTTGAAGAAATATGTTGGATAATTTACACAGTAAATTGAGTTTTACTGTGTATTTTTGCTTAAAAATGACTATGTTTACACATTAAAATGTAGAAAGTTGTTATATATATAAAATACATTTATTTAATATTTCAATAGATAAAAAATGGAAAAAATAAAATCTAGTATATAATTAAAAAATTGGTAAAATTTACCAATTTTTTGTTTACATTACAAAAATCCAATTACATATAGATATGATTAGAATTATTTGATATAATAATAAAGAAAGATTGAAGTGATTATATGATTGATAATGAATTAATAGCAAAAATAGTACTTATGGTAGTTATACCATTTGCATTTGTAGCATTGATTATTCCTTTTATTAAGAAGATTGCAATACAAATAGGTGCAGTAGATATGCCAGGAGGTAGACATATACATAAACAACCAACTCCAAAATTAGGAGGTCTTGCAATATTTTTTGGTTTCTTACTTGGTTACATGATATTTGGTGAACCTAGTTCACAAATGAATTCTATATTGATTGGTAGTTTTATAATATTAATTACTGGAATAATAGATGATATAGTTGAATTAAAACCAAGTGTCAAATTTTCAGGACAACTTTTAGCAGCATTAGTTATTGCAGTATACGGAAATATATTGTTAAAAGATGTTAGTGCATTTGGTATATATATAGATTTTGGATTTCTAGCATATCCATTTACAATATTATTTATTGTTGGGTGCATTAATTGTATTAATTTAATAGATGGATTAGATGGATTATCTGGTGGTATAAGTTCTATTTATTACTTAACAATAGGTATTATAGCAACAATGCAAGGTAAGCATGGACTTGACTTTGTACTTACATTTGTAATGCTAGGTTCAACATTAGGATTTTTAGTTCACAATTTTAATCCGGCCAAGATATTTGCTGGAGATTCTGGTAGTAATTTCATGGGATTTATTATTGCTGTAATAGCATTATTAGGATTTAAAAATGTTACTATGACTTCATTAATTGTACCACTTCTTTTAATAGCAATACCAATACTTGATACTTTATTTGCTATAATAAGAAGAACATTAAAAGGTGAATCAATTGCTAAAGGTGATAGTTATCATATACATCATCAATTATTAAGAAGAAATTCGTCAGTTAAACACACAGTATTAATTATATATTTAGTAGATATATTATTTGCATTTGCATCAATAATATATGTATTAAAAGATAGATATTTAGGTTATATAGTATATGGAATACTATTAGCAATAGTAATAGTATTTGTAATTAATACAAATGTTGTATATGATTTTAAAGATATTAGTAAAGGAAAGAGGCAATAGTTTAATTTTGAACTTTTTTAATATTTATTTGTATTAGATAAAATACATTTTTAGATTTTTAATCTCTAATATAAAATACTAATGGATTTTCATTAATTTACATCTTAAACCATATGTGTTATTATTAATAGTGAGAGGTATTCTTGAAGTATGAATACAGAAAATAGAAGGTGAGATAAGTATGAGTAAAAATATTGCAATAATAATTGCAGGAGGTTCTGGAAAAAGAATGGAATATGATATTCCAAAACAATTTATCAATGTGAAGGGTAAACCTGTTATAATATATACATTAGAAGCTTTTGAAAAATTACCTCAAATAGATAAAATTGAAGTTGTATGCATTAAGGGATGGGAAGATACATTAAAACAATATATAGAAAAGTATAATATAAAGAAAGTAAAATGGATTGTAGAGGGCGGAAATACTGGGCAGGAATCTATTAGAAATGGTGTATATAATTTAAAGGAAAAAGTTAGAAAAGATGATAATATTATCATTCATGATGGTGTAAGACCTATGCTTGACGAAGAAATAATATTAGATGTTATTGCAAAATGCAATTTATATGGCAATGGTGTTTCATCAATGCCTTATAATGAACAAATTTTTATAAAAGATGATGAAGAAACAACAACGAAATATATTCCGAGAGAAACTTTAAGAAGGGTTGTAACACCTCAAGCTTATAAGTTTGACTTGTTATATAAATCATATCAAGAAGCTTTTAAAAAGAACATCGGTATAAGTGGTTCTTCATATACTAATACAATGATGGTAGAATTAGGACATAAATTATATTTTGCTTCAGGAAGTGATAAAAACATCAAATTAACAACGCAAGACAATCTTCATATTTTTAAAGCGATGTTAGACATTGATGAAAATATTATAGATTAGTAGGTGTAAATGCTGTAAAAAACAAAAATTTTATGATTAATGATCATTTATTAATCACTGCACCAGAGTTAAAAATACAATGTTCATATTTTGTAAACTTTATAATTTGGATTATAAAGTTCAAGAAAAGGGATTTAACATAGATGATGAGTATCTTTGGATTGATGTTTTTCCGTATGATAAATTATCACCTTCGGTAAAAGAAAATTATAAAAACTATAAAACTATAAAATTTATAAAAAAATTAGTTGATATTAAAAGACTAAAAATAAAGCAAATAAAAAAGTTTTCAAGAAATAAAATAGTTTTTATTATTAAATGTTTGATAAAATTATTATTAAGCTTCATATCAATAAATTATTTAACAAAAAAAGTTAATAAAATAGCGAGCAAATACGAAGCAAAAAATTATAAATATGCTCAAAACATAATAAATATTTCTGATTTTCGTAAATGATCTAGTAGAGGTTGAATTTGAAGATAAAAAATATAAAACACTTAAGTGTTGTGATAAACATTTGAGATTATTATATGGTGATTATATGATTTTACCACCAATTAATGAAAGAGAAATTCACCTTGAAAAAATTTATAAAATAGATAAAGATTAAAGAAAGAGTTGATTTGTATATGTATAATAACAAAAAATTATTAATTTTAGGAGGATCAGAATTTCAAATACCTCTAGTTTTAAAGGCAAAGGAATTAGGAATTATTACATATATTGTTGATATCAATTCTGATGCCCCAGCACTAAAATACGCTGACTATAGTTACCAGTTAAGTGTAAAAAATAAAGAAGAAATATTAAAAATAGCTAAAGAAATTATGCCAGACGGTGTGACTGTTGGTATGGTTGACTTAGCAATTCCTACATATGCATATATTGCAAAGGAATTAAATTTACCAGGAATTAGTATAGATTCTGCTTTAAAAGCAACCAATAAATATGAGATGATAAAAAGTTTTAAAGAAAATAATGTCCCACATCCAAAATTTGAATATATTTCGAAGGATTTTATAAATTATGATTTAAATAAAACTTTTAAATTTCCTGTTATTGTAAAACCTATAGATATGGCAGGTTCTAGAGGTATATATTTGGTTAATAATAAAAATGAATTAATAAATGCTATTGCAGAAAGTTCAAAGATAAGTGATACAGGTAATTTGCTTATTGAAGAATATATGACTGGTCCGGAAGTAAGTGTTGAACTTGTAGTAAAAGATGGTATTCCGCATGTTATTCAAATAACAGATAAAACAACAACTGGAGCACCTCATTTTGCTGAAACAGGGCACCTTCAACCATCAACTTTATCATTAGATATAAAAGAAAAAATATCAGAAGTTGCATCTTGTGCTGCAAAATCTGTTGGATTGATTAACAGTTTAGGACATGCAGAAATAAAAGTTACTGATGAAGGCCCTAAAATGATAGAAATAGGTGCTAGAGCTGGTGGGGATGCAATAGGAGAACAATTAATATTTCTTTCTACAGGAGTAGATTTTTCACAAATAGCGATTGATATTGCTTTAGGGGTTGAAATAAATATACCTAATAAAAAAGAAAAAGCGAGCTGTATTAAATTTATTCAATCTAAAAATGGAATATTAAAAAACGTATCAGGAATAAATGATGCAGAGAAAATAGAGAATGTATTTAAAGTTCACTTTAATGGTGTTGTTGGTAAAAAGTATGATGACGTAATAGACAATTCTGGTAGAGTTGGATATGTTATAACTAAGGGTGATGATGCTGTTACTGCGTTAAATGCCTGCAACAAAGCAATTGATTGTATAAAAGTGGAATATGAAGATAGGTGTAATAATGAATAATATTGACATTGGAAGTTATATTGAATATCCTTTAGAAAAAGGAAAAGAAATGTTTAAAGATATTAAAGATAATGATAAAATAAGATTGAATAGTTGTAGAGCAGCAATTCTTCATGCTATTAAATGTTATAATGTAAAGAAGGTTTGGCTTGCTAAATATCAATGTGATGTTGTTAAGAATTTTCTTACAAAAAATGGGATTGAAGTATTAGAATACGATATTGATTTAGAGTTTAATCCATTATTAAATTCTAATGAAAAAAATACTGCTATAGTATTAACAAATTATTTTGGAATTTTTGGTGACAAACATTTTGATCCCTTAATTCAGAAATTTAACAATATTATTATCGATAATGCCCAAGCCTTATTTTATCATCCAAGAGAAAATTGTTTAAACTGCTATTCACCAAGAAAATTTGTTGCAACACCAGATGGGGCATATGTTATTGGAAAAAATGTTAACAAATATTCTTATCCACAAGATGTATCTTCAAATACTTGTCAATTTTTGCTTATGAGATATGAATATGGATGTAATAATAATGGATATAAAAATAAGAAAGAGAATGATTTTAGAATAGATAATTCTGAAATTATGTTAATGTCAAAATTAACATATTCGTTACTAGATTCTTTTGACTATGAAAAAATAATAAAGATAAGACAAAAAAATTTTAATTATTCAAAAAAAATATTTGATAAAATCAATCTTATTGATATAGTAAATCTTGCAGATCCTGATTGTGTACCGATGGGTTACCCATTACTGATTGATGATATTGATATAATATCAAAGTTTCATGAAGAGCATATATATCAAGCTAGGTATTGGGAGTATATGCTTGAAAAATATCCAAAAAATAGTTTGGAATATAGATTAGCTAATCGTTTAGCATTAATATGCACAGATCAAAGATATGGAAAAAAAGAAATTGATTTTCAAAAAAATATTGTTGAAAAATTATTAAATGAACAAGAAAGTAGGAATGTATAATGTTTTATTTAAATAAAAATATTGAAAAATTAGATAGAATTTTTGACCAAAATAAAAGAGAAGGATTCTTAAGATTAGATTTGAATGAAAATCCAACAGGTTTACCAGAAGAATTTATTGCTGATGTTTTAAAAGATATAACTCCTGAGTTTATATCACAATACCCAGAAACTTTGGATTTTACTGAAACATTAGCAAAATATTTACATACAGATATAGAACATTTAAATCTTGTGAATGGTTCTTCTGAAGGAATTAGGAATATAATAGAAGCTTATACTTCGGTTGGGGGAAAAATACTTGGAGTAACACCTTCTTATGCCATGTTTGAAGTTTATTCAAAAATGTATGGAAGAACTTTTATACCGGTAGAATATACAGATGATTTAAAATTACCGATTGAAAGAATATTAGATAAAATGACAAAAGATATAGAATTGTTAATAATAGTAAATCCAAATAATCCGGTTGGAAATGCTTATACAAATGAAGAAATGCAAAGAATAGTTGACAAAGCAAAAGAAAATGAAATAACAATTTTGATAGACGAAGCATATTTTTATTTTTATGATAATACATTTATAAATTTTGCCCTAGAAAATGAACATATTTTTGTAACAAGAACTTTTTCAAAACTTTTTTCATTAGCAGGGTGTAGATTAGGTTATGTTGTAGGATGGCCTGAGGGAATAAAAATGATTCAAAAACTTTGTACCCCTCATAATGTCAATGCTTTTGCTATGAAATTTGCTAAAGCTTTAATTGAAGAACCGAATATGATTGAAACTTTAATAAACAAGCATAAAGAAGGAAGAGAATATTTAATAGAATTTTTAAACAAGAATGATTATGAATTTAGTGCATTAAATGGTAATTTTATGTTTATAAAGCCAAAAACTGATGCCGATGTTTTGGTAAGAAGAATGAAAGAAGAAGAGAAAATATTAATTAAAACCTATAATGGTATAGGTAAATTAGGTAAATGTTTGCGAGTAACAACTGGAGAGAAAAAAGCTATGATAAGATTTATTAATGCTATGTTAAAATTAGATAAGTAAGGAGTAATGTTATGATTAAAGTAATCACATACGGAACATATGATTTGCTACATTATGGACATCTAAGGCTATTAGAAAGAGCAAAAAAGCTAGGAGATTATTTAATAGTTGGAATTACTTCCGACAGTTATGATCAAAATCGTGGAAAAATAAATGTTCAACAAACTTTAGCAGAAAGAATTGCTGCCGTTAAAGCAACTGGGCTTGCAGATCAAATTATTGTTGAGGAATATGAGGGTCAAAAAATAGATGATATTAAAAGATATGGAGTGGATATATTTACTGTAGGTTCGGATTGGGAAGGGAAATTTGATTATTTAAATGATTATTGTAAAGTTATATATCTAGATAGAACTGAAGGAATATCTTCAACTAAAATAAGATCAGAAAACAATGAAATATCTATGGGTCTTGTTTGTCCTGCTTCTATATCTGATTTTATGAACCGATTTTATGCAGAAGATAAGTTTGTAAATGGTATTGTTATTGAAGGAATATGTACTAATAATATTAATAATTTTAGTGATAGTATAAAAAAATTAAAAATTATCACTAATGATTATGAAGAATTATTAAAACATGTTAAATCTGTTTATATTAATACTCCTGTTCATGAACATTACAATCAAATTAAACTAGCACTAGAAAATGATGTGCATGTACTTTGCGATTCACCTATATGTGAAAATGTAGAGCAATATGAGGAATTATTAAAAATTGCTAAAGATAAAAATTTGGTGTTAATGGATGCAATAAGAACAGCATATTCAACCGCCTATTCAAGATTACTTTTATTAGTAAAAAGTGGTAATATTGGCAAAGTATTATCTGTTGATACGACATGTACAAATATGAAAAAATTAGTAGAAAAAGGTCATGCTGATTCATTCTTGGATTGGGGTCCTAACGCAATGCTACCAATATTTCAAATTTTAGGTACAGATTATGAAAATTATGATATAACTACTGTATTAAATACAAATAAAGAAGATATTTTTACAAAAATTGATTTTAAATATAAGAATGCTGTAGCTTCTATAAAAGTTGCAGAAGGTGCAAAATCTGAAGGTGAATTAATCGTTACTGGTACAGAAGGCTACATTTATGTTCCGGCTCCATGGTGGTTAACAGATTATTTTGAGGTTAGAAGAGAAAATTTTGATAATAACAAAAGGTACTTTTATCAATTGGATGGTGAGGGAATTAGATTTGAATTACTAGCATTTACTAGAGCAATTAGTGATAATAAAAAGAAAAATTTTTGTATTGATGAAAATATTTCTAAGGAAATATGCAATATGGTAGAAAAATATAAAAGAAATGAAAAATTTATAACATTTGAATAAAAGTTCAAATTTTTGAACTTTTATTTTATATGTTATTATTAAAAATAAAGGTATTCTCAATTATTTTAAATTATGTAAACGAGTTGTGAAAACATTTTTATTTAATTGATTAATAAGAATATTTATGTTAAAATCGTATATAGAGATGGAGAAATTTTATGACTAATAGCAAGTTAAGGAAAGTACAATTAACAGAATTAGAAATATTGGAAAAAATAGATGAAATATGTAAAAAAAATAATATAAATTATTTTTTGATTGGAGGCACTCTTTTGGGAGCTGTACGTCATAAAGGGTTTATTCCATGGGATGATGATATTGACATTGGAATGCTAAGAGAGGATTATGAAAAATTTATAAATGTTTGTTTAAAAAATGGTGCACTTGGTAAAGATTATTATTTGCATTGTAATGAGTCAGATGATGATTATTTTATTCCATTTATAAAAGTTAAAAAAAACAATACTACTTTTGCTGAAAAAAATATTGAAAATATTAATACTCATAAAGGTATTTTTTTAGACATCTTTCCATATGATAATGTTCCAAAACCACATTCTTTTTGTGAAAAACTGCAAGCTATAATAGTAAGAAGTACTAGTGATGCTATTTATTTAAAATATAAAGTGTATAAATTGAGAACTATGCGAAGAAAAATATTTGTTGTTGTTTTTTCTTTGTTTTCAGTAAAACAATTAAAAAAAATTAATAAAATTTTTTCATGTATTTATAATAAAAAAAATACCGATTATATAATTTCGTTAGCTGGTTCTTCAGGATATGAGGATGAAATTTTATTAAAAAGAAAGGTTTTTCCTTTAAAAAAAATAGAATTTGAAAATAAAATGTTTTATGCAATGAATGATAATGATTATTATTTAAGTAAATTATATGGTAATTATATGAAATTACCACCTAAAAACGAAAGAAGAACTCATATGCCAACATATATTAGTTTTACAGAAGGGGAATGTAGAATTCATGAAAACTAAAAAAACTTTTTTAAATTTAGAATTCTCTAAGTAATAATAATGGTTATTGTTTCATTTCTAGGAATTTTAAAATTAAAAATATTCATTCAAGTATTAGGAAATGAAACCCTTAGTTTGTATCAATTATTTAGTCAGATAATGGTATATGTAGCTATTGTTGATGGTGGACTCGGTAGTGCGGTTTTGTATGCTCTTTACAAACCAAATTCAAAGAATGATGATACAAAAATTAATCAAATCCTAGCAGGAAAATAATTATGAAACACTTGAAGAAGCAAAATTAGCAATATTTGAGTTTATAGAAAGTTGGTATAATAACAAGAGAATTCATAGTACTATGGGATATATTACACCAAATGAAAAATATAATAACTATATAGCTAATTTAGCAATAGCGTAGTATTTAATTTTATGCTGAGAAAACTTTTGATAAGTAAAGAAATATTTTTTACCTTAATGGAGTTTAATGATTATATATCAATAAAAATATTTCTGCTTGTTAAAAGGAAAATGAAATAAATTTAAATACGGTCAAAACATATCTTTCCCCCAAATGTGTCTAAAAACTTGACATAAATCCAGTTATGAAGGTGATATTGTTGAAATAGATACCTTTAATGAATTAAAGCAAATAGATAAGATATATGGTGTTTAAAAGCAAAAATTTAAAATGGGTTTTAATTTAATTTTATAACCTATTTTTTTAATAACTATTAGATGAGTACTAGAAGTTAATAATTTTTTTTGCTATAATATATTTGAGTTTAATGATAAATGATTTTTGATATTATTTTATTACAAAGTAACATGATTAAATTTAAATTAAAGAAAGTAGAGTGAATAAGATGATCTATAATGAATGTTATTATAAGGAATTAGAAAAAGTAAACAAATTATGTTGGATTAATTGGGAAAAGTTTAATAATAAAAGTATTCTAATTACTGGTTCAACTGGAATGATAGGCTCTTTTTTGGTGGATGTGTTGATGTATCGCAATCAATTTTTAAAATCCAATATAACTATTATCGCAAATTCATCAAATCAAAAATCAATAGATGGAAGATTTTATAAATATAGCGAAAATGAGCATTTTAAAGTTCTAATTCAAAATGTTATTGAACCATTTAATATTGATTTTAGTGTTGATTATATTATACATGCAGCATCGAATGCTTACCCTGAACTATATGATAAAGATCCTGTTGGTACTATGATGGGCAATTTTATAGGATTGAAGAATATTCTTGATTATTCTATAGAAAAAAAAGTAAAAAAAATTTTATATGTTTCTTCTGGGGAAATATATGGAGAATCAGATAAAAATGTTTCACTAACAGAAAACGACTATGGATATGTTGATATTTTAAAAGCACGTTCATGCTATCCTATAAGCAAAAGAGCAAGCGAAACTCTTGCTATTTGTTATTCTAAACAATATGGTTTAGATGTTGTAATAGCAAGACCTTGCCATGTGTTTGGCCCTACAGCAACTTCAAGAGATAATAGAATTTCCTCTTTGTTTGTAAGAAATGCTTTGAATGGAAAAGATTTGGTACTAAAAAGTAAAGGATTACAAAAAAGATCTTACTGTTATGTAACGGATTGTTGTACTGCATTACTCACAATTTTAGATAAAGGAACATCAACAGAAGCATATAATATTTCTAATCCTAAATCCATTGTAACTATATCGGATTTAGCACACTCAATTGCAAAGCTTACCAATACTAAAGTAATTTTTGATATTCCAAGCGATAAAGAAAAAAGTAATTTTAATTCTATGGAATATGCAGTTTTAAACTCTGAAAAACTGTCAAAATTGGGTTGGATTCCAATGTATGATTTTGATTCAGCTTTAAAAAATAATATAATAATTTCAAAGGGAATGAGAGGAAAATAAAAATGAGTTCTAATTATAAGGAAATAGATCCAAAAACTTTAGTTAAGCTTCATCATGTTGAATTGGAAATATTGAATGAGATTGACAAAATATGTAAAAATAATAATATTGAGTATTTTTTGATTGGAGGTACTTTATTAGGCGCTATAAGACATAAAGGCTTTATCCCTTGGGATGACGATTTAGATATTGCAATGACAAGAGATAATTATGAGAAGTTTATTAATATAGCAATTGATGAATTGGATAATAAATATTTTTTAGAAAATTATAAAACAAATCCAGATTGCTATTTTCCTTTTACAAAAATAAGAAAAAATAATACAATAATGGATGAAAAAGCCACAAGCCACATTAACAATCATAAAGGAATTTTTGTTGATATATTTCCATTTGATAATTTAGAAAATAAAGATTCTTTTTTGACACTTCTAAGAGTTTTGTTGATAAGAAGCATAACTGAAACTGTTTTTGTAAAGAAAGGAGTATATAAGTCCTTTTTCAAATGTTGCAATCATCCTTTGATTTCATTGTGCTTTTCATTATTTTCTTGTAAAAAATTGTTTAATATACAAGAAAAAATGTGTAAAAAAGATGATGATTCTTCGCAATATTATGCTAGCATGATTGGTGCATATGCATTTAAAAAAGAATGCTTTTTAAAGAAAGAACTATTTCCATTAACTATAGCAACTTTTGAGGGAAAAGAATACTTTGTTTTCAAAAATTATGATGAATTTTTAAGATCAGTATATGGCGATTATTTGAAAATGCCACCAAAAGAAAAAAGAGTTAACCATTCTGCTATGAAAATTGATTTTGGAGATGAAGACGTCAAAAAAACGAATTTAAGTTAAAATAATGAATTTATGTTTTTTAGAATTTACTATAAAATACATATAAATTAATAAAAAACATGTAAGAGAGGGATGTTATGAATAATAATAATAAATTAAGAAAATTACAATTAACCGAATTAGAAATACTAAAAAAAGTTGATCAAGTTTGTAGACAATATCAAATAAATTATTTTCTTATTGCTGGGACTCTTTTAGGAGCGGTTAGACATAAAGGTTTTATTCCTTGGGATGATGATATTGATATAGGTATGTTAAGAAGTGATTACGAAAAATTTATTGATATTTGTCTCCATAAGCAAGCTCTAGGGAAAGAATATTATCTTCATTGTAATGAATCTGATGAAGACTACTACTTACCATTTATAAAAGTGAAAAAAAATAATACAACATTTGCTGAAAAATGTAATGAAAATATAGATACACATAAGGGTATTTTTATTGATATTTTTCCTTATGATAATGTCCCTAAACCTGTTTCTTTTTTAGAAAAATTGCAAACTTTTATTGTAAGAAATATACATGATGCAATTTATGTTAAGTATAAAATATACACTTTACAATCAAGAAGGGGAAAAATTGCTACAGGATTTTTAACATTATTTTCTACAAAAAAATTAAAAAAATTTGAACATTTTTTAACAAGTATATATAATAAAAAAGAAACAAATTATATAATTTGTTTTGCAGATTCTCTCAACTATAAAGATGAAATTTTAGAAAAAAGTAGAGTATTTCCTCTAAAAGAAATTTCTTTTGAAAATAATGAATTTTATACGGTAAATGATTGTGAATATTACCTGAGAAAAAATTTTGGAGATTATATGAAATTGCCACCAGAATCCGAAAGAAAAAGTCATTTGCCTTTACTTATTAGTTTTACGAATGGAGTGAATAGAACTCATGAAAACTAAAAAAACCTTTTTAAATTTAATATGTGAAGTTATTCCAATGTTCATTGTATCTATACTTGGTATATACAAACTAAAGATATTTATACAAATATTGGGAAATGAGACATTAGGTTTATATCAGTTATTTAGTCAAATAATGATATATGTTGCAGTTGTTGACGGAGGACTGGGAAGTGCGCTTTTGTATGCACTTTATAGACCTAATTCTTTAAAGAATGATAAGAAAATTAATCAAATTCTTGCGGGTGGATATAAAATTTTTTCCTTGTTGGGAATTATTATTTTTGGCATTGCAGCTACTGTAGCTTTTTTTGTACCATTTCTTATAAAGGATTATTCCTTCAATTATTTATATATTGTGTTGTGTTTTATTCTTTTTTCACTTAGTAATGTTATTGGCTATTTTTTTGTACCATTTTCAGTATTGTTTGAAGTCAAAGAAAAGAAATATGTTGTTAGTTTGTGCACACAAATTGGTCAAATTGTCCAAAGCATATTAGAAATAGTCTTGTTGTTAATAGGATGCCCTTTTATTAGTATATTAGTTATGCATAGTGTCATTAAATTACTCTCAAATATTATCTTACTCATCTTATTCAAAAGGAATTATCCACAATATAATGTAAAATCGAAAGACATCGATGTTAGTTTCTCAAAACAAATTAAACATTTGCTTGTTCATAAGATAAATGGGTTGGTAAGTTATAATATTGATGTACTTATAATTTCAAAATTATTGGGATTGGCGAGTGTCGCAATTTATTCAACATATAATTACATTATTAATATGTTAAGACAAATATTAGATAAAATAAGTGGTTCTATGTTGGCAATAATTGGTAATTCTTTAGTTACAGATACGAAACATTCAAAGGATATTTTTAACGAATTAAATTCTTTAATGTATTTTATTGCAATAAGTATTTGTGTACCTTTATTTTTTGCTATTAATTTGTTTATTGATTTATGGTATGAAGGATCAATTCAAACAAATATATTTATTGGCGCCGCTTTTTCATTATATTTATTCGGTTTTATAATAAAAATTCCTATTACCACATATGTAACTGCGGCTGGATTATTTAAAGAAACAAAAAAATGTGCAATTGCTGACACTGTTATCAATTTGATTTTATCATTTGCATTAGTATGGAAGTTCGGTATTTGTGGAGTTGTTTTTGCAACATTCATATCTGTCTTTATTGCAGAATATATTATGAAAAATTTAATAATACACAAGTATGTTTTTAAAGAAAGTTCATTGAACTTTTATTTGAAAAATCTTCGATTTGTTGTAATACTGATATTTGATTTGTTTTTTTCATATTTAGTAATTAACATGGTAAACATCTCTAATATTTTTACTTGGTTTCTATTCTTTTTCACATATTTTTCTTTAAATACTCTTTCTATATATTTTATATTTAAAATATTAAGAGAAAACAATTTTGTTAATAGGTTTAATTATCTCATAAAGAAAGGTTAGTTATATTATGAAAAAAGTTTTATTTTTACAAATAAAAGGTAAGTCAAAAGCAGGAGTATGGTTTGTTAACAAAACAATTGCGGAAGAATTGATTAAAAAGGGTTACGAAGTTGTGATATTATCAATTAGAGATAATCCAGGTGATATTGTATTAGAACACGATCCTAAATTAATATTGCATACAATTAATAAAAAAGATTTATGGGAAATTTCAAAACGAAAAGATGTCACTTCGATTAAATCTTTAATAAAATATTTGAAAGAACATATGAAATTATTTTTGGATTTTAGTAAGACCAAAAAATTTATACATAGGTACAAGCCCGATTATATAATTACATCTCACTATCAGGCTTTGGATGCAGTTCCTAAAAAGTTTTACTCAAGAACTATAAATGAACAGCATTCTTCTATGAAAGATGTAAAAAGTAATAAATCAAATTATAATAAACTAATGGAGTATAGCAAAAAAATTTTTT
This sequence comes from uncultured Bacilli bacterium, assembly GCA_934130375.1. Classification (GTDB taxonomy): domain Bacteria; phylum Bacillota_I; class Bacilli_A; order RF39; family UBA660; genus CAG-1193. The sequence goes on along the minus strand of CAKOXW010000001.1, from coordinate 567,067 downwards.
GTATGCTATGGCTTTCAAAAACAACAAAAGAAGAAGCGGATAAACTTGGCTTCAAAAATAATCATTATATATATAATCCGATTAGATTTAGTACTAATAAAATTGCTAATGTAAAAAGCAACAAAAAATTGGTATGTATAACTCGAATTGATGAAAAACAAAAAAGAATTAGTTTAATGTTGGAAATTGTTAAAGAAGTATTGGCAAATAACCCCGATTGGTCTTTTGAAATATATGGATTTGGTGATTTTAATTCCAAAAGTTTAAAGATTTTAAATGAAGAAAAAAATATCAAATATATGGGTTCTACGAATAATCCTCAAAAAGTTTTATTAAATTGTTCAATTAATTTGAATACATCAGTATTTGAAGGTTTTTCGTTAAGCATTTTGGAAGCAAGTATGTGTGGTATACCAACAATAACATTTGATTTTGGTGAAAGTGTTTTTGAAGAAATAAACGATGGAATAAATGGATATATAATAGAAGATGATAATAAGAAAGAGTACATGAATAAATTAATTTATTTGATGAAAAATCCCCAAAAATTAGGAAAAATGTCATTTGAATGCAAAGAATTTTCTAAAAATTTTTTACCGAGTCAAATAGTAAATGATTGGATAGAACTGTTTAATATGATTGATGCAAATGAAAAGTATCAAACAAAAGATAATTAATACTATTTTGGAGAGAATGGAAGTGATTTTAAGTGAAAAATAATAAAATCTTAGTTAGTATAATTGTTCCAGTGTATAATGTGGAACAGTATATAGGTAAATGTTTAGAATCTTTAATTTCGCAAAAATTGAAGGAAATAGAAATTATTGTTGTAAATGATGGTACAAAAGACAATAGTCAAAAAATAATTGATGAGTATAAGAAAAAAGACTATAGAATAAAATCATATATTAAAAAAAATGGAGGCTTATCATCTGCAAGGAATTATGGGTTAAAGTTTGCCAAAGGCGAGTATATAGGATTTGTTGATGGCGATGATTATGTCGATGAGGAAATGTTTATGGGCATGTATTCATATGCTACAAGCAACAAATTAGATATTGTCGTTTGTGATACCATAAATGTTTATGAAAATGGTATGTCTTATCGTGTTTCTAACTTAGGCTATAGTGGCGATGTAGTAAAAAATTACATAATATCTCCACCTATGGCTTGCATTAGAATATTTAAAAAGGAATTATTTATTTCTAATCATTTTGAAGAAGGAATTTTATATGAAGATTTAAATTTAATACCATCATTAGTAAAAAATACGCAAAATGTTGGATTTATAAATAAAGGGTATTATTACTATTTACAAAGAAATAATTCGATAATGAAACAACTAACATTCAATGAAAAGTTTTTAGATATTTTTAAAGTTTTAAATAATAGTTATGAAATGTTGTATGATATTTATCCTTCTGAAGTTGAGTTTTTATACATAACACATCTTTTAAGAACTGCAACATTACGTTTTCTTGATTTTGATCTCAAAGAATCAAAAAATTATTTAAATTTAATAAATACGGAAATGAAAAATAAATTTCCAAAATGGAAGAAAAACATATATTATAAAAAATCTTCTCTAAAATTAAAAATAATTTGTAGTCTTGCATATAAGAAATATTATTTATTATTGAAAAAAATAAAAAAATTTGAAAAAAAGTAGGGTGTCATAATGATAAAGGTAAGTATTATTGTTCCAGTATATAACGTTGAAAAATATCTTGAACGTTGTTTAAATAGTTTGATTAATCAAACATTGGATAACATAGAAATAATTGTTGTAAATGATGGAACAAAGGATAATTCTCAATTAATAATTGATAAATTTGTTCAGATGGATTCTAGAGTAAAATCTTATATAAAACCAAATGGTGGTTTATCTGATGCAAGAAATTATGGTTTAAAATTTGCAAAAGGTGAATATATAGGCTTTGTTGATAGTGATGATTATGTTGATTTTGATATGTTTAGAATGTTGTATGAAAAAGCAAAAGAAAAAGAATTTGATATGGTTGTTTGTGATTTAAATTATGTTTTTGATGATAAAATTGTTTTTTGTTCTTCAAAACTTAATAAAGATTTATATAATAAAAAACAGATCAAGGAAAAAATGGTTAATATTTATCCAACTGCTTGGAACAAAATTTATAAGAAAAAAATTATTGAAAAATTTGAGTTTACTAAGGGAATATGGTATGAGGATGTCGATTTTTTGTATAGAATTTTGCCCAAAATTAATTTAATTGGTGTTGTAAAAGAGCCATTATATCAATATGTTCAAAGAGAGGGTGCAATAACTAGTGTTTTTAATGAAAAATTATTTGACTATATAAAGATATGGGATAATATTGTTAAGACTTATAAAAAAAATAATATTTATAATGAATACAAAAATGAATTAGAGTATTGCTATGTTAAATATTTATATGCTACAATGATAAAGGGTTTAATAAAGTCACATAATGAGGAAATGTTGTTGAAAGGTATTGAACAATCAATCAAAAAAGTTAATATGAAATTTCCTGATTATAAAAAAAATAAATATATAAACAAAATATCATTTAAAAATTTGTATTTGTTATTATTTGAAACAAATATGATAAAGAAGATAGTTGTATGGTGGTGTAAAAGATATGATTAAGTCAATTAAAGATTTAAAAAATTGCAGTAGTGAATGTATTATTATTTGTGCATACTTTTTATTAATTGTTTTTATTCCAAAAAATATTAGTACTATATTTAATGTGATTCCTATAAGGCTCTTTCTATCATTTACATTTATATTAGTAATGTTTTTTAAAATAAAAAAGAAATTATTTATAAATACCATTGTTAAAAATAGAGTATTATTAATTGTTTATTGTTTATTTGCAATTTCTACTATTCCATCGTTATTAGTTAGTAAATCATTAGTAATTAGTTGTTATACATTGTTAAAATTTATAATAATTCCTTTATTAATTATTATTTGTTTAACAGTAAAACCAAATGATAATGACAAGAAACTATTGTTTACAGTTTTAACTATAGGTACTATTTTGCTTGTTATCCTAAGTTATCTTCAATATATATTTGGCATTGAATTATTTAAAGAAGGGATTGAAAAATATCCTGGTGCAAAAGGTAGGGTTTCAATCACATTTTTTAATACTATTTATTATGGAATATTTCTTAATTTAATTTCTCCTATATATATATTAAAATATATAAAATCTAAAGAAAAAGAAATTTCTACATGTTTTTTTGTTATCTTGATAATAATATATATTTCTTTACTATTAACATTTACTAGATCGGCATTTTTAATTTTTTGGAGTCTAACATTTATTTTGATTTTGTTTTTAATTAACAAAAGAAATATTATAAAAATATGTGCTATGTTATTATCTATGCTTGCGTTAACTTTTATTATTCCTGGCGCAAAATACATGGCATATACATCCATTAATAATGGATTCCAAATGATTTTTAAAGTTGATTTAATAAAAGATAAAAAAAATAATGATAATAATAACAATTCAAGTAATTTTGATGCAAAACATGAAAATAATAGTTCCAACATAGAAAACAATTCAAATGATAATAAAAATGATAATAGAAATGATAATAAATATGGTGGAGATCTTTCTTTAATACATCGAGAACAATTTGGTGATATTGCAAAGAGAATTGGTAAGGATCATCCTTTTACCGGAGTGGGATTTGGTGCATATATGAACTATATGGATAGCGATGATTTTAGTACGTTATATTCTTCATATAATGGTTCAAAAACGCATCCACATTCTGCAATTATATTGTTGTATGCAGAATGCGGAATTATATCAGTAATATTTTTCTTTATGTTTTTATTCATTATTCCGATATCCTTATTTATTAAATTATTTAAAACATTAAAATTTAAAGATAGTAATAACTATATCATTTATTTATGTACATTTGCCATTTCAATTGGATTTATAGTTGTAAATATTATATCTGAAAATGCGATTTATGATGCTCAAATTTTTCCATTATTTGTAATTATTTTGTTTATTACATATAATTTCAAAAAAGAAGAGAACCACCATAAATAGGAATCACTCAGTTGTGATTATGAGATAAAATATTAAATATGAGATTTGATATTTTATTTAAAAATGAGTTAAAAAGAGAAATACATTGAAAATAAAAAGAAAATGATAGTAAGGGTAAAAAAACATACTATTATTTAAGAAAATGGGAGATAATATGAAAAAAGATAAAACATGTTTATTTGGTAAAAAAAGGATTGTTATATTGAGTATAATTTTAGTTTTTTTGCTGTTAGTTTTTTTGCTTTTTAAATTATGGCCAAAAAATAATACTGAGAAATTTCAAATACCTGTACTGATGTATCACAACATAGTATTAGATGAAAAATTTAATAATCAACCTGATACCGTAAGTGTTACGATGTTTAATGAGCAAATGAAATATTTATATGACAATAATTATAAAACTCTTTCTATGCAAGAATTTTATTGCTGGAAAATAGGAAATTGTTCAATACCTGAAAAATCAGTATTGATTACATTTGATGATGGATTTTATGGAATATATTATTTAGGAGAGCCAATATTAAAAAAATACAATTTTGTCGCATCTGCATTTTTAATAGGCTCTACGATTAATGAAACAACTAATGATTATAATCCAAATAAGTATGGAACTATTGGATTAGATATTGTTAACTCTGATAAAGGATCTCTTGAATATTATTCACATAGTTATGGTATGCATAAAGAGGTAGACGGTAAAAAAATGATTTATAAGTTATCAGATAAAGAGCTTGATGAAGATGCTAAAAAAATGAAAGAAATCTTGCATGCAGAGTACATTTCTTATCCTTTTAATACTGATACTGATGCATTTATAAAAATATTAAAAAATAATGGATACAAGTTAGCATTTAGAGGCGAAAGTGAAAAGGCTACGACTGATGTTAATAATTATCAAATTCCTCGTATAGGAGTAAAAAATGATATTAATCAATTTAAAAATATTTTTGAAACAAAAGAACATAATAATAGATATGGTAATGGGTTACTAAGAAAAGTTTTTATTACATTAGAGAGAAAATTTAATGTGAAGTTCTAGAATTTTAAAGAATTAATATATATTTTTAAAAGGAATTATAATATTATGAAAAATAAATTAAGTGTTTTTATTGAAAAAGTTAAGAAAGATAAATTATTAATATTATTAATGTTATTAACATATATAGTATTAGTATATTGTTCGTTTAATACTTTTTTAGGTAATGATGATTTACCTTATTCTTTTTTTAAGAGGTTGGATATTAGAGTTACTAATCTATATCAAATTATTTATGATAATTTAAGATATTATATTAGTTGGACTGGTAGATTTTTGATTCATTGTATTGTGCAATTTTTATTAATGTTTGGAAAAAATTTATGGTCTATATTAAATCCATTAATAATAGTGTTACAATTATTCATTGGTATGAAAATCGTTTTAATGGAAATTCAAAGAAAAGAAAACAAAAATTCATCTTTAATTTTTTTGATTTTAATTACATTATTTTTATCAATGACTAGATATAAGGAATTGATTTATTGGGTGGCAGGAAGTGTAAATTATTTGTTTCCTAATTTGTTAATTTTAATATTTTCTTATTTGTATTTAAATTATGGTATGCAAGAATCAAAAAAAATTAAGATAGTAAATTGTATATTATGTTTTTTAATTGCAAATTTACATGAAAATTCTTTTGTATTTATTTTTGTTTTTATGATATCTCATTTACTAATTAATTATACAAATGCTAACCTAAAAAAGGATATAGTTTTTTTAATTCCAATTATTATTGGTGGAGCAATATTATTATTGGCACCTGGAAATTTTATTAGAAATTCTTATAATACAAGTTTCTATTCTATGAGTTTAGTTAATCGATTAATGATTACAATTCCGTATGTTTCTAAATCTGTATTTAATTTGCATTTTTTAATTCCTTTTCTCTATTTTGCAAGTATTTTGCTAAGGTGTATTAAAAGAAAAAAATATATTATTTCAATTCTATTGTTTATTACTGCATCATTAAGTTATGTATATGCAAATGGATGGTTATATTTCTTGCTTGCAATATTATTACTTGTTTGTGAAATAATTTATTGGTTTACAAAGAACGATAAATTTGTTTATTTAATTTTAGGATTTTATGCAATATCTTTTTCAATGATTTTGACCCCATTATATAATAGTGGTAGACCAGATTTATTACTATGGATATGGTTATCTATATTATTTACAATTAATTTAATGAATTTGATAAGAGGAAAATTAATAACATATATTTTATCTTTAATTGTTTTTATAATATATGGTTATTATTTATATAGAGAAATTGATGTATATTATAATATTGGAAAGGGTTGGAATATTCAATTAAGTGAGATAGAAAAAGCCAGTAAAAATCAGAGTGATGTTTTATATTTGAAAAAGATTGATGACAAATATGTGAACTGGCATGTTGATGTAAATGTAGTTGATGAAAATTTTTGGACATACAAATTTTTTGTAAATTATTACAATTTAAATGATAATGTTAAGATAATATATGTTGATTAGTTTTTTATTTACTTGTTTAATTAATAATTTACATCTTATAGTCTAAATGCTATAATTAAAATAGAGGTGCTATATGAAAAAAGTATTATTTATTTCATCAACTGGCGGTCATTTAAATGAATTGATGCAATTAAGTAGTATGTTTAATCGCTATGATTATAGTATTATTACTGAAAAAGATAAATCAACAATGTGTTTAAAAGATAAATATAAAGATAGAATTCATTATTTAGTTTATGGTACAAAAGACCATTTATTTACTTATATTTTTAAATTTTTATACAATGTTATTTTATCTTTTGTATATTTTTTCAAAATTAGGCCTAATGTGATAATTACTACTGGTACTCATACTGCGGTTCCAATTTGTTATATTGGAAAAATATTTGGCTCTAAAATTATTTTTATAGAAACATTTGCCAATAGAGCTACTAAAACATTGTCTGGTAAATTGGTTTATCCAATTGCAAATTTGTTTGTTGTTCAATGGGAAGAAATGAAAAAATTATATCCTAAGGCAGTTTATGGAGGGTGGATTTATTAATGATATTAGTAACATTAGGTACACAAGATAAACCTTTTAAAAGATTATTACTTGCAATTCAAAAAGAAATAGATAACGGTAATATAAAAGATGAAGTTGTAGTTCAAGCAGGTTGTACAAAATTTGAGAGTAAACAAATGAAAATGTTTGATCTTATACCAACTGATGAGTTTTCAAAACTGGTAGAAAAATGTGATATTTTGATTACACATGGTGGTGTAGGTTCTATAATAACAGGGTTAAAAAATAACAAAAAGGTAATAGGCGCTGCTCGTTTAAAAAAATTTGGAGAACATACCAATGATCATCAATTACAAATACTAGAAAACTTTGATCAAGAAAAATACATAATTTATCTTAAAGATTTCGATAAACTAAATGAAGCATTAAAGAAAGCGAAAAGCTTTAAGCCAAGAAAATACGCAAGTAATACTCATGGCATGATTCAATTGCTTGAGAACTATATAGATAACGTATAATTATAATGGATTTATTAACCTCAATCTTTTTTTGTATTTATTTAAAAACTGGTAAATTTTACCAATTTTTATAATTGATTTAAAACAAGCAAATAGATAATTGCATAAAAATGCTTATATAGTTATTTAAATTTTAAATAATCAAAAAAATGTAGATTAATTTTAAAATCTTAGATATAATTATATTGGAGGAAAGATTATGGAAACTGTAATAAAGAATACTGAAGAAAAAATGAAAAAAGCAATTAGCAATATGGAAGGAAGATTTACTTTAGTTAGAGCAGGTAGAGCAAATCCTAGAATATTAGATCCTGTAATGGTTAAATATTATGGAGTTGATACACCTTTAATCTCTTTAGCAACTATTTCTGTGCCTGAGGCTAGGCAAATTATAATTAAGCCTTTTGATAGAAGTTGTATTTCAGATATTGAAAAGGGAATTTATGAAGCTAATATAGGTTTAACACCTAATAATAATGGTGAAATGATTACTTTAGTTATACCTGAATTAACAGAAGAAAGAAGAAAAGAATATGTTAAAGAAGTAAAAAGTATTGCTGAAGAAGCAAAAATTGCACTTAGAAATATTAGACAAGAGGCTAATAATGAAATTAAGAAACTTGAATTACCTGAAGATGAAGAAAAAAGAGGTATGGATAGAGTACAAGACTTAATTAATAAGTACAATAAAGAAGTAGATAGTTTATTAAGTGTAAAAGAAAAGGAACTAATGACTATATAGTTCTTTTTTTTAATTTAAAATGTTCTCAATTTAATATTTGAGAATTTTTTTTATTCTTTTTTTCGACAGATATTGACATATTTATTTCGTGTGATAAAATATAAGTATGTATTATAGATGATAGCATAGATACATACGTAAATTATAGTGAAGGGCATTGATGAGGATGAAAGGTGAGATTAAAACTAATGCTGGCAAAGTTCAGCGTAGAAGAAAAATAATTAAGTATTCTAAATTAGCATTACTAATTATCTTCTTGTTACTATTACTTGCATATGTAGTTGTGGGTGTTATTTATAATAATGGAAATTTTAGCATTACGCTTGATAAGAACCTATATTATGACAAGAACTTAATAGTTTATGATAATAATGATTATAAGGTTTTTAGAACAGAGTTATATGCTACTTCTGTCGAATCATTCGACAATATTTCTGAGAGGTGGTTACCAAACGACTTAGATGAACATAGTGGTGGGTCTCATAATGGTGAAAACTATATGGCCTATACATTTTACATTGAGAACTTTGGTACTCAAACATCTGATTACTGGTCTGAACTAGTAATTGATGATGTTATCAGAAATGTGGATGAAGCGGTAAGAGTAAGAATCTATAAAAATGGCATTCCTACTACTTACGCGAAAGCAGCTAGGAATGGCGAGCCTGAAGATGGAACAGTTGCATTTGAGTCTGATAAACTAATAGTTACAGATCATGTAGAAAACTTCGCTCCAAAAGAGAGAATTAAGTATACAGTGGTTGTATGGCTAGAAGGTAGAGATCCTGATTGCACTGATAATATCTTAGGTGGTGAAATTAAACTACATATGGAGTTTAATTCAGAATTTGTTAAAAAATAAAGGAAAGAGGTATTTTATGCAAGGTAAAAACAAGAAAAATAATAGAAGAGCTAAAAGCCTTATATTATTTTGTGCATTTACTGCTATTGTATTAACTGTATCAACATATGCATGGTTCATAGGTATGAGAACTGTTAATGTAGCAGCATTTGATGTAGAAATTCAAGCTACTGAAAGTTTAATGCTATCTTTAGACGGTAAAAAATGGTCAAATACTGTTTATATTTCTAAAGATACACTAGATGATGTTTCTTACACTGGACATACTAATAGTTGGGGTGGAGAAGGATTAATCCCTATGTCAACTGTAGGTGCAATGGATGATACAGCATCAAGAATGATTTTATTTGAGAAATCAAGTCACACTGCTACAGCAGGTGGTTATAGATTAATGTCTAGTCGTGTTAATAATTTTACAAATGGTGAAGGAACTGTTGATCCAGAACAAAAAGGTTATGTTGCTTTTGATTTATTCGTAAGAAACACAACTGGTGAAAAGTATTACACTGAACTAAATGAGTTAAATGAAGAAGCAATTTATTTAACTAGAAACTCTGCAGTTACTGTAAGTGCTGCTGGTGTTCAAAATACAGGTATTGAAAACTCAGTAAGAGTTGCATTCGCTCAAATTGGTCGTGTTAACCAAGATAAGGCTACTGCTGAAGGTGGAGATGCAACTATAACTGGTATCACTTGTAAATCAGCTGGAGATGTAACTGGTATTTGTAGAGAAGCTACAATTTGGGAACCAAATGATACTAGACACGTACAAAATGCAATCAATTGGTATACAACTTCATGTAAACAAAGAACAGGTGTAAATGTAAGAGATAAATCTTCTTATGCTGGTACTTGTGGAGAAGTTGTTGATGGAACTGCATATCCAACATATGCTGTTAATACAGAAATTGGTGCTGGTGATAATGTAGATGTATATGATGGTGATGCATTCAACAAATATACAGCAACTACACAACTTACATCATTTGATTATTTCACAGATACTGAAAAGAATTTAAAAGGTACAGCTCGTCCAACATTCATGACTTTAGCACCAAGTAGTATTACTAAAGTTAGAGTTTATGTATTCATTGAAGGACAAGACATAGATAACTATGATTTTGCTCAAATTGGTAAGCAAATTTCAGTTAAATTTGGATTCACTAAAGAAAGATTTAATGAAGAAGATATTAACTATGAAGAAGGTGCTCCAATCTTACCTTCAACAGAAGTTAACTGTGATGGTGGAACAGCTCCAACAACACAAGAAACTTGTGATGCTGCATTTGGAACATGGGATGCTGCAGCTAACACTTGTAGTGGTACAACTAAAGCATACTGTGATGCTATAGGTGGAACAGCTACTAGAAAATAGTTGATAAAAATTAAATAATTATATATACTAACTAGTGGTTATGTTGGTAAATAATTAGATAAAATATTAGGAGTAACCACCTTGGTTACTCCTTATTTTATTATTTAAGAGGTGTATATGAATAAGAAGAAAAGTAGTAATAAAAAGGCTATTAGATATGTAAATATTTGGAAATTTAAAATTAGGAAGAGTACTTTTCTAATTATTACAGCATTTCTTTCAAGTATTTTGTTAATAGTATCAACATATGCGTGGTTTTTCGCATCACTAGATGTTAGAATTAGTTCACTTAATATGACCGTATCAGATGAAAGTGGTTTATTTATTTCATTAGATGGAATAAATTGGAGTAGCAGTGTTTCTGTATCTAAAGATATATTATTTAAAGATTTAAATAGAAGATATCCAAACCACATAAGTCAGTGGCCAAATAGTATGGGTATGTCTCCTATATCTACTAATGGTATAACAAGTCGTAATGATAATACATTTAATATATTTACATCAGAAGTAAGTTATAAAAATGAACTTGTAAGTAGAGAAAGAGTTATTACGACGTATTCATATAATGAAGATAAAGCAAGTGAAAATAGTAATTTTGTTGCATTTGATATATTTTTAAAAAATGTCACTGGTTCACCTTATGAAGATAATGTATTTTTAGATGAAGGAACAGAAGTAAGGCTATTAAGTAGTGGTTCAAAAGATAGTGATGGTAGTATTAATTCAATTAGAGTTGGGTTTCTTAAAATGAATACAATTTCTAAAAGAAGTAGCATAAATGCTATACAAAATATAACATGTAATAATAACTGTGAGGCATCAATTTGGGAACCTCATAGTAAAGAACATTCAAGGGCGTCAATTCTAAAAGCACTAAAACATCGTGTTACAGTTGTTGATGGTGTATATACTCCTACATATGGTGTTATCGCTGAAGGAGAGAGACTTGAAATGGCAAGTGGTCAAGAAGGTTCAGGTATACCACTTGATACTGAGCATTTCGCACTTCAAAATACAATAACAGATTTAAGTAATAGAGTTTTTGGACTTTCAACAGGTATTACAAAAGTAAGAGTATATATATGGGTTGAAGGACAAGATATTGATAGCATTGAAACTCAATCGCAAGGTGCTAATATAGAAGTATCGCTTAATTTCTACAAGGATTTAGCAGGTTATTATCAATAGAAAGGATTAATTATGGATAAAGAGGAAAATAGAGTAAATTTTGATATGTCTTTATTAAGTTTAGAGCAACTAATAGAGGTATATAATGATATAGATAAATTTATAAAAACATTATCTAATAAAAAAATAGAAGAAAGAGGTGAATAAATGGAAAATTTTTTAGATTTTATTAAAGGGGATATTGAATCAAAAACTACTTTTTTAGATAGTCAACCAGTTAATACTAAGACTAATATTAAAAAGTTTAATGAAAATGTTGATACAATATTAGAAAAATATAATAGTTATAAAACTAGTGTTAAAAAATATTTGGATATTAAAAGTGAAACTCTTTGTGTACCTAAAGAAAATAGAGATTTAGATGAATTAGAAAGAGAAGTAAATGATGCTAGATATGTATTAACAATATTAAATCCTGTAAATACTTTTTTTGAAAAATTAGGTTTTGATAAAATATTATATAAACTAAATCATTATAGTGAATATAATTTTAAGTCATTAAATGAAATAATTGAAAAGTTTGTATCTAAATTTGAAGAAGCGGGTATAAAACTTACTAAGGATGACTTTAGTTATACTTGTTATGTTTATGAATATATGAGTACATTTATTGATCTTAGAAGTACTAAGAGTGAAAATTATGATGCTCTAGAAGCAATATTTGAAAAAATTTATTGGGTTAATCCTGAAATAATTAATCATATAGAATTATGTTTTAGAATGCTTTCATTTAAGTATGAAAAAGAATTTAACAATTATATTCAATCATTGCAAAAACATTTACTTGCAAAAAATATGCTTTCTAGTAGAGAAGATGCAGTTCGTAAATATGAAGAATTATATAATAAACTAAAAAATGCTAAGAAAGAGGACATTTCTGATATAATTAGTCTTTGTAAATCAGGTACTATTGATATGACTAAGTATTTTGAAGATAGTAAAACAAGGATTACTACTTTTGAAAATTTAGTTATTAATCCAGATTTATTAAAAGATCCTAAAGATAAAGAAAAGTTTTATGATACACTTGAAAAACTTAAAGTAAATGTACTTGAGTATGAAAGCTATTTAAACTTTATACCTTTGATTAAAGATTTTAAATCTGAATATGAAAAGAAATTAGAATTTGATGCTAAAGAACTTGATAAAACATTAAAAACATTAGAAAATGAAATTATAAATAAAGAAAATAAATTAGATAAAATTAATAAGAAAATACTTGGTAAAAGGTTACCATTATTTGAAACAAGTGATGCTGATATTAAACAATTAAAACTTGATTCTATGGTACTTGCTAATGAGTTATATGAAGCATATAAAAATTATGAAGATGAGTATTTTAGAATTAAAGTTTTAACTAATATTAATAAGTTCTCATCTGTTAAAGATTTATTAAACTTATATTATAGTTTTGATTATTTTAAGAAAGGTGCTATAAAGAAAGTATTTAGTATTACTGAATTTGATGAATTAAATAATTATAGTGATAAAATAGATGAATTTGCTATTAATCCTAATAATATAATTGTTAATGTTATTGATTTATTTAGGGATGAAGATGTTTCTAAAGTAATATCTAATAAGTATAGATTAAATAATATCAACTTAGATGAGACTAGTTTAGCAAAAGATGAACTAAATGCTTTAGTTGAAAAAATAGATTTTATCCTTAGAATAGAAACTATTGAAAATAGTAATTTAGATGTACATAAATTATGGTTTATATCTGAAGTTGCTAAGATAAATAGAGCATAAAAATAGTTGCATAAAATGCAATTATTTTTTTTAAATTTTTAGTGAAAAAAATGTCGTATTATGTTATAATGTTTCTAGAATAGGAAAGTGTGTAAGGAGTAGTTATGAATCTAATTAGTAATTTATTAAACAATTTACCAAAAAATAAAAAGTTAATACTTGTACTTGCGTTAATTATAATTACTATTATAGTTTCTTTTAGTATTCCAACAATTGCAAGAAGAAACAATAGAGCAATTATTAATAGTACTCCAACATGGGATGGAAGCATCGCATCAAAATATAATAGTGGTGATGGTACAGAAGAAAATCCATACATAATATCAAATGCTTCTGAATTTGCATACTTTAGTGAAATGCTAAAAACTACTAATTACGAAAATACATATTTTAAACTTATAAATAACATTGTTATAAATGCTGGTGTATTTAGTTATGATTCTGTAGATGGTGTTAAATACACTATTGCAAATAATACATACTATGTAGATTATTATTCTAATAAATATTACGATAATGTTAATAGATATGGTACTTCTATTGGAGAAGTAAATATATTTAATCCAGTTGATAATTTTAAAGGTACATTTGATTTTAATTACTATACAATATATGGTTTATATCTAACAAGTAATCAAAATGATGAGGTAGCGTTATTTACTAATTTAGAAGGTACTATTAAGAATTTATACACTAAGAACTTAATGGTGTATGGTGGTTCTTATACTGGTGGTATCGCATCAATTGCAAAAAATGCTACACTTAAAGATATAGTTGTAGATGGTAATGTAGTTTCTAATACAGTAGGAATTACTAAAACACTAAGTAACAAGGTAAATGATTTAAATATTACTCTTGCAAGTACTAATACAGTAGGTAATATTGATTTAACTAATGATATACCATTTGTTGGGTCTGAAATTATTTCTACTACATTAAAGGGAAATTATACTGTTAATGGTTCAGAAAATGCTACTATTAAAATAAATGATAATATATTATCAGGAGGAAGTTTTGAAATTGATTTAGGTACTTCAATTTTAAATAATGTTTCATATTCAATATCTAGTGATTTATATGAAAATACTTCAGTTGATTTTACAAATATAACTTATGAAATAGTATATAAATATACAACAACTGGTGGTGTTATTGGTTACGCAACAAATAGTAATATATCAAACCTAGTTAATAATTCAAGTGTGTATGGTAACTACAATGCAGGTGGTATTATTGGTACAATTACTAATATTAAAGACTTAAGTAATTCATATAATGCAGGGAATGTTTCTAGTAATAAAAACTCAGGTGGTATTATTGGCTCAGTTAATAAAAACAAGGATGGGTTAAATTTGTATAATGTTTATAATACTGGTAATATAACTGGTATAAGTGGTGGTTTAGTAGGAAAATTCCTAGATAATACTGGTCTTATAAATATTTATAACTCATTTGATACTAGTGATACTTACATAATAAATAGTATTACTAATAGTAATGTATCAGTAAGTAATACTTATTACACAAATAATACTTATACAATAAGTACTGGCTCTGTAAATGGTACTTTTACTAATACTTTGATTGATAATTTGAAGTCTAAGGATTTTATAAAAAATACATTATTATTTAATGAGTATATTAGTAAGAGTGATTTATCTACTAATAAGAATAATGTATGGGTTTATGATAATTCTAGTTATCCAATATTGTATATAGATGATTTAAAAAATCCTATTGCTAGTATTCATGTTTCATCTTATTTATGGAATAATTATAGTGATGATGTTAACAAATATAATTTTAATACTGATATAAAATTTATTATTACTGATACCGAAGAAAATACTATTAAGGAAAAATATTATTATATTAGTAATAAAGTTCTTACTAAAAATGAACTTGAATTAATAAGTGATTGGAATAGGTATACACAGGTTACTAATATTACAACTGAAGGTAGTCATATAATTTATGCAAAAATTGTGGATAACAATGACAATGTTACTTTTATCAACAGTGATGAATTAATTCTTGATAAAACATCACCTGAAATAAGTATAAATGTACTTGATAAATCTTATACAAGTTTGAATACAAATATAAGTAATATTTATTTAAGTAGTTCTTCAAATATAGAAGTAACAGCTAGTGATTTACTATCAGGAGTATCTAGTATTAGTTACTATATATCATCTTCTTTAGTTGATAATAATAACTTATCTACATTAGAGTGGACTAATTATAAAGATGGTATATTAATTGATACTGTTGGTAAGTATGTAATTTATACTAAAGTTGTGGATAACTCAGGTAATATTAGTTATGCTAATACTGATTACATTATATATGATGGTTATAAAATGACTTTAAGTATTGGTGAAAATAATTCTTATGGTGATAATTATAACATTTCATATAAATCAAGTATTAAAGCAGTATTTGAGCATTCAAGTACGGATTCTGTTACTGGTGTACATAATCTAGTATCTTCAATACTATATCCATCAGGTACTAAATTAATATTGATTGATCATAATACTAATAAGACATACAAGTATTCAATTACTTCAAGTATGGATAGTTATGGTTATGCATCAAGTTGTAAGAAAGGCACTTGTAGAGCAACTTATCCATTTAGTTTATTTAGAGAAGTTGGTACGAATACTAAAATAACATTTAAAGAATATGCAGTAACAAATGAGAAATACACAATATTAGTTGATTATGGTGAAGTTAATGTTAGAAATGATTATAGTAATGCTTCAATGTATTTGGAATTAGTAAAAAATAATGAAGTAATACTTTCAACTTTAGATAACATTAAGACTTATAATATTTATGCATATGCTAACTATGTATTAACTGATGCTAGTCTATTACTAGAAGGTAGTTATAATGGAAGTGCATTAAGTTTTAATAGTGATTCAACTACAAATATAGATATAACAACTGGTATTAGTTATAAGAATATTAATTCTAGTGATATTATAGATACTACTTACGAGAACAAGGAGTTAGGTCTTGCTATAAGTATGACTGATGCTTATGGAAATGTAATTAGTAAAGAGTACTTAAAAAATATATCATTTATGTATAATGATAATATATATACTTTTGGTACAGATAATTACGTTCATATTAATTTAGGTAAGGGTATTAAGAAGTCTAAGGATGTAATATCTATAATTACTAATAAAGATAGTGTGCTTTTAAAGAGCGGTAATTATTATTTTAGAATATATGTATATGCTTCTTATGATGGTAATTATCATGATAGTTTAAGTACTAATTATATAAGTGTTCCTATAAATGTAGTTAAGACACTTAATAATAATGATTATTTATTTAATGTTACTATGAATAATAGTGATAGAATAATATTTAAAGATAATGATACTTATCCAATTACATTTAATGCTAAAGTAGGTAGTAATTTATCTAAACCTAATATTAAGGTTGAACTTTATAAGAAAGATCTTTTAAGTGCATATAATCAAGATTATTCATTAGTTGATTTAGTTAATTATACAAGTAATACTTATACAAGGTATAAGGGTAATATGTTTACAGTTTTATCAAGTATAAATGGAACTAGTGATATTACTATTACACTTTTACCTAATGAACTTGAAAATACTGGTTATAAATTTGTATTCTATCTATATGATGGAGATACATTTATATCTGCAATTGATACGAAAGTAATTGTTAGATAGAAAGGAGTAAAATGAAAAATAGATATAAAATTCTTATTGTTGCTTATCTTTTATTATTCTTAGTTTTTGGTGTTGGAATTACATATTCTATTTTTCATTCAAAAACTTCTTTAGAAGGTGAAGCTAAAAATGTTGCTAAATTTATATTTGATCAAAAGGGATTAGATACACTTAGTATTCCACTTATAGATCTTGTACCAAATGAATTAAAGAAATATCCTTTTAGTATTAGTAATAATGATGATATTAATACTAGTAATGTTACAATTGAATATAAATTATTATTAAAAACATATCATTTCGCACCACTTGATATAAAATTATATGAAGTAACTGATAATGGTGATAACCTTGTTATTTCATGTGATGAAACTGCTATTAGAAATGCATCTAACGAACTAGTATGTGAAAGTGATATCAAAACACTTGGACATTCCAACCTTGGTGTTGATAATTATAGATTAGATGTTAAGTTTGAAGATGGTTATGATAGTGATATTTATTCTAATATAGTAGATTACATAAACATTGAAATTAAGAGTTGGCAAAAAACAGGAAAGTAGGTAGATAAGATGAAACATAGGAAATATTTAATAATTATATTTTTATCTACCTTAGCATTAATGGTAGTGTACTTTGGTACTACATACGCAAAATATGTATATAAAGAGGCACATAATTATTACTTACAATCAAAAGGATTTTATTTTACAAGTGATTACTTAGATGTTAATACTAAGCAAACTGTTAATAATTATTGGGATGGTAGTTCTGTATATTTTAATATTAAGAATAACATAAATGAAAGCATTGTAACTGATTATGATATTAATTATAAAGTTAAATGTACTACTAATAATGCAAATGCTACTTGTAATTTAAATGGAACTGGTAAAAATGAAGTAGATAGTGTTTTAAAACTTAATGCTGTATGTGAAAATAATACGTCTGATGGGGTAGATACCTCTACATTTACGTATGAGGAGTGTAGTAGTAATGGCTATACTTGGAATAACAAGGTAGTGTCTGAAGAGATGTATTTTGATATAGTTGGTGATGATATTAGTAGGGTAAATGTTAATTTAGAGATTAGTAGTATTAGTCCTTATAAGAAGACATTAGTTGGTAAGTTTATATTAAATAAAGTAAAAACTACTACTGATATTGATATTAAGTATAAAGATTATAGTGAGTATGGTATTTTAAATTTAAGAAATAATTCTGATACTACTAAGTGTGTAGTTGTATCATTTGATCCTAATAATTTATTAGTTAATGAATATAATACTGCTAAGAGTTATACTAAAAATAGTGATAATTATATAGATAGTCTTACTATAAGTATTAATTCTAGTAGTAGTGCTAATTATAAGTTTTATAAGAAAAATAATGCAACTTATGATGCATCTAGTTTTACTATTGTAGATACTGATTGCTAATGTCATTTAATGTATTGTATTGAGTTTTGTTTTGTGTTAGTATTAATGTAGGAGGAAATATGAAAGAAGTATTTAAAATTATAAAAAAGATTGTTGTAGGTTTATTTGTATCAGTATTCTTTATTTTTGCAATAATAATGGCTATATTGCTTATAAATTATAATGACTATGGAGTGTCTCAATTTGGTAATACTAGTTTAATATTAGTAAAAGAGGATACATCTGCTAATTATAAAAAAGGTGATTTAGTAGTTGTTGAGAGTAAAAGAATTGATAAGTATAATAAAGGCGATGAATTATTTATATATAAAGTAGTCGATAAAAATGTTGATATAGAAATTGGGAAACTAAATAAAATATATGAAAATGAAAAAGAGCTAGGTTTTGAAAATGGAAGTGTATATGATATTAAGTTTATTGCAGGTACTCCAACTAAAGTATATAGTGGGGTTGGAAATTTTCTATCAGTTGTAGAATCTAGAATGGGATTTTTATTCATTATTTTAGTGCCAAGTTTCTTAATATTTGTATATGAAATATATGCTTTAGTTATTGAATTTAAATATGGAAGTGAAAATTAAGATAACATTTGATTATCTTTTTTTTCGACAAAATTTTATCTTTTTCTTCTAGCCATATTGACTTATTTTTTACTTATGATAAAATAAAAGTGTAATAAATAATAGAGGGTATGTAATGAGCATATTAACAATGCCCAGTATGTGTTCAGGAGTATGTTTCTAAATTTTATTATATTAATTTTCGTATGAAAAATATGAAAAAATATTTAAAATTAAGGAAAGAGGTATTTTATGCAAAAATCAGGCAAAAAGAATAATAGAAGAAAAAAGAATCTTGTATTATTATGTGCTTTTACAGCTATTATATTAACTGTATCAACATATGCATGGTTTATAGGTATGAGAACTGTTAATGTATCTGCATTTGAAGTTAATATTGCTTCAACTAAGAGTTTACTTCTATCAATTGATGGTGAAAATTGGACTGATACTTTGACAATTAATGGTGATAACTATAATACTGCTGCATATGCAGGTAATACTAATAGTTGGGAAAAATTAATTCCAGTTTCAACAATTGGTGATATGGATAATACTTCATCAAGAATGAAACTATATGAAAAATCAAGTATGACTACTACACCTGGTGGTTATAGACTTATGGCTTATCCAGTTCAAAATACTGGTGCTAAAGAAGTTAAAGGTTATGTAGCATTTGATTTATTCATTAAGAACTTTACTGGTTCAAAATATTATATTGAAATGGATCAAAAAAATGAAGAAGCTGTTTACTTAACTACTAACTCAAAAGTAGGAGTTGCTGCTGCTGGTGTTGCTGGCACAGGTATTGAAAACTCAGTAAGAGTTGCATTTGCTCAAATTGGTCGTGTTATTGGTACTTCTACTGATAAGACTTTAATTACAGGTATTAATTGTACTGGTAATGCAGATACTGAAACAGATGAAAGTAAAGCTGTTACAGGTATTTGTAGAAATGCTACAATTTGGGAACCAAATGATTTAGCGCATGTTAAAAATGCAATTAATTGGTATGAAACTTCTTGTAAGACAAGAAAAGCTGAAGGTACAGATGTAACTAAGATTGAATCATTTAATGCAGACACTGCTTGTAGTGGTGTAGTTGATGGACAATATGCTCCAACATACGCTGTTGCTAAAGAAATTAAAGCAGAAGACAATGTTGATGTATATGATGGTGCAAAATACAATACATATACTAAGTCAACAGAAGGTGAAACACAATTTATAAAAGAATTCGATTATTTCACTGATACTGAAAAGAATTTAAAAGGTGTTGATCGTCCTGAATTCATGTCTTTAGCGCCTAATAGTATAACTAAAGTAAGAGTTTATATTTACATTGAAGGACAAGATATAGATAACTATGACTTTGCTTCAATTGGTAAGATGATTTCAGTTAACTTTGGATTCACTAAAGAAAGAATGGAACCAGAAGATATTGATTATGAAGGTACATATTTCGAAAAATGTGAAGGAGGAACAGTTCCTACAACTAAGACTGCATGTACAGCTGCAAATGGTACATGGACAGCAACTGGTGAAGGTGAAACTGATGGAACATGTTCTGGACACACTAAAGCATACTGTGATGCTATAGGTGGAACTTATTCAACTACTGCAGCATTAACTGGTATTTGCTACAATGAAGCTGGTACTAATGCATTTGCTAATAAAGAAGCATGTGATGGTGTAACTGGTGAATGGGATGGTACTACTTGCCGTGTTACTGAAGCTGCATGTAAGGCTAATGCTGATACAAACAAGTGGTCTGGTAATTAATATTATTTGACTTAAAAGAAGACATAAAATTGTCTTCTTTTTCTTTATATTTTTTTTATAAATTTATTGTAAATATTTTGTAAATGTGTTAAAATTTATTTAGGCTAGATAATAGTGTAAAGAGAATGGAAAGGGTAATTATGAATAATCAGAAAGAGAGTGTTATTGAGAAAATAATTAACTATGTTTTAGACATATTGATATTCGTTTTCGGAATAGTTTTATTAATCTCATTGTATATTAGTATTCAAACAAAAGTGTTTAAAAATGATTATGCTAATTTCTTTGGATATTCCATTTTCGAAGTTCAAACTGGAAGCATGTCGGGTACAATTGAAGCAGGTGATTGGATAATAGTTGATTTATCTAAGAAGCCTAAATTAAATGATATTGTTACTTATGAATCTAATGGTAATTTCATTACTCATAGAGTTATTGAAATATACGGAAGTACTTATGTTACTATGGGGGATGCGAATAGTGCTAAGGATGACCCAATTGATAGTGAGGAAATAGTTGGTACTGTTAGTAAGATACTTCCAAGGCTTGGAATAATTAGAAAGACATTGTTTAATCCAGTTGTATTAATTGCAGTAATAATTGTTTTATTTGTTCTTAACTGGACATTTAAAAATAAGAATAATGCTAAAACTAAAGAAAGTGTAAATAAAGTGGTATTGAATATGAAAGATGTTTTAATGAAGTTGATTGATAAAATTAAAGAAATTGTTAATAGTAAGAAATCTTTAAAACCGGTTATTAATGAATTACCTAAGATTGATACTAAGAAGGATAATGATATATCTTTTTCAAGAGAAGAAATGTTAAATAGTGCAGTAGATAATAGTATTCATAAAGAAAGTGATAATATTGAAACTATTACTGATAAAAAGGATGATATTAAATCTACTGATAGTATTAATAATAATTCTAAAGAAGAAGTTACTAATAATGAAGTTAGTAGAGAAGATGATTTATCTAAGACTGCAATGTATAGGTTTGTATTTGTTGATAAAGATGAGTTTAATAAAGATAATATTAAAAATGTAGTTATAGAAAAACCAGAGGTTGAAGAGGTAAAAGCTGAACCTAAGAAAGAAATAGTTGTAGAAGAGAAAAAAGAAGATAGTGATGTTAAGTTAGAATTAATTAATGATACTAAAAAGGCTAAGAATATTATTGATAAGGTTATGTCTATTAAAGTTGAAGAATTTAAAGATATACTTGTAATATTAGAGGGTGAAGATAGAGATTTAGTTAATGAAATAACTATTAAGAATGAATTCTTTAAGGCATATATAAATGTTAGATATTACAATATTTATGAGGCCAATGAGTTTAGTAATCCTAGATTTGTATCAAGAGTTGAAAATACTATTAAGAAACTTGGTAGTAAGATGATTTCTGAATACAAGGGTAGTGATAATAAATATTCTGATAAGATAGAAAAATATATTAGGTTATTTATGACTGTTGCTAATTTTGAACAAATATATAATTCTAGAGCTGATAATAAGAGAAAACAAGAACTATATTTTAAAACATTAAATAATTATTATAGAGATGATGAAATAGATAATAGTAACATTAAGTATTTAGTTAATAGCATTCTTAAGATTAAGAAGAAATATGATGATACTATATTCTATATATTAGATAGTTTAAGTAGTGATGAATTTGGTTTAAAAATTAGTAGAATTAATGATTTAAAAAATACTTTTGGTGTAAAGTTATTACAAAATATTGATTTTGATAAAATGTATAGTAGTTATATAATTAATAAGACTTATAAAGAGGGTATCATTGCTGAAGATAAGATAAGTGTTACTATTGCACTTTTACTAAAACAATTAGTACTTGATATGCTTAATGCTGATTATGATAAGAAATATGT
Source organism: uncultured Bacilli bacterium (assembly GCA_934130375.1). Classification (GTDB taxonomy): domain Bacteria; phylum Bacillota_I; class Bacilli_A; order RF39; family UBA660; genus CAG-1193. Next base: position 544,104 of record CAKOXW010000001.1, on the reverse strand, counting down.
TATATATTTTCCAAGTAGTTTATACGATAAGGAAAAGAAATGTGAAAGATTTATTAAATCTTTAAATGATGATTATGCTAAGAGCCATGTAAGTGTTTTAGTGTCTATAAAAGATTTCTTAGATAATAGAGATTATATAAAAGAATTTACAAAAGAGGGTTATAATTTCTCTATTGTGTATGATAGTGAAGTTAAGATTTTATATGAAGACTATGGTAATTTATATATTGCTAATAATATATTTATTGATAAAGATAGTATAAATGTAAAAAAAGTATTCGCATTTATACCTGAAGAAATTTATAGTAGATTTATATATGATGATATTCTTAATAAAGTAGATGGGAGTGAGTAGTTTATGAATACATTTTTAAGGTTCTTTTATGAATTTATATCAATATTTTTTGATGGAATAGTTATGATGTTTAAGGGCATCGTAAATGGTATTGTTAAGATATTTAATTTTAAAAATTATGGACTTGTAATAAATAGTTATAAAGAAGCATTTGGTGGTGCGGAATGGGTATTTGTTGCAATAAGTATTATAATATTGTTAATTATAGTTGGTTTAATTGGTTTACTTATTTATTTCTTTATTAGAAAGACTATTAAGTTAAGAAAAAATAAATTAAATCAAGAAGAATTGCTTGCTGAGATTGCCGATTTAAATGAACAAGTAGTTAAGTTAATGAAAGAAAAAGATGAAATAATGGCTATGAAAGTTTCTCAACTTGGATTAAAACCAGGTGAAGAAGAAAGTGAAGAAACTAATGCTGAAAATAGTGAAGAAGAAAATCCTGAAGGTGAAGTTAACCTTGATTTAGAGAAAGTTAGATTTCCTAAGTTATGTGCAGTTGATATGCGTATGGTAGGATTTAAACCTAAGAACTATGCGAATAACTTTACGTTAAAAGAATTGATTGATAACTTTCAATGTTTTGCAGCAAGTAGATTACACTTATACTATACACCAACAATTCTAAGGCCTTTCTTTGCAGGATTAGCATGTGGTAAGTTAGTAATACTACAAGGTATATCTGGTACAGGTAAAACTTCCTTAGCGTATGCTTGGGGTAAATTTGTTAATTGTGATTCTTGTGTAGCGTCAGTTCAACCATCATGGAGAGATAGAACTGAGTTGCTTGGTTATTTCAATGAATTTACTAAGAAGTTTAGTGAAACTAAGGTTTTAGAAGAACTTTATACAGCAACATTTGATGATGATGTTCACACAATAATACTAGATGAAATGAATATCGCACGTGTTGAATATTACTTTGCTGAATTATTATCAATTCTAGAAATGCCTTCTAAAGATGAGTGGATTATTGATGTTGTTCCTAACCAATGGCCAGATGATCCTAAGAAGTTAGTAAGAGGTAAATTAAAATTACCAGGAAACTTATGGTATATTGGTACAATTAACAATGATGACTCAACATTTATGGTAACTGATAAAGTATATGACCGTGCGATGCCAATTGATATAAATGAAAAAACACCAGCATTTGAATGTAGAGACCAAGAACCTATGAATATAAATGCTAGTTACTTAGAAAACTTATTTAATGAAACTATTAATAGTAATCCAATAAGTGATAAGAATATAGATAAAGTTAATAAAATGGATGATTATGTTATTGAACATTTTAGAATTTCATTTGGTAACCGTATTATGAAACAAATGAATACATTCGTACCTATCTATGTAGCGTGTGGAGGTACTGAAGAAGCAGGTATTGACTACTTCGTTGCTAAGAAGATACTTCGTAAGTTTGAACAATTAAATACTGCGTTAATATATGATGAAATTGATCCATTTATCGCATATTTAAACAAAGAGTTTGGGGATGGAATAATGGTTGAATGTATTGGATATTTAGTAAGACTTAAAAAATCAATATAGAATAAAGGGTGAATATATATGGACAAGTTATATGGAGAAATTGATAAAAAGACAAGTGATGATTGTGTTGAATTCAATAAGAATATTGAATCTAATATGAGATATAGAAATGAAATATCTAGTGATTTATTAAATCTAGAATGGCTTGATTTACTTGAAAATGCTTGTCCATATATAGATAATATAATTAGAAATCCTAAGTTAACATTAATTAGAGAAGAAAATGTTAATAAGATTGAAAAGGTTCGTAAAACTTCAGTTGAAAGTATTAAGAATCTTGCTGTTCATTCTCAATATATAGAGAAAATTGATGATTTAACTAAGGATGTACAACCTTCTAAGTTATTAGAGGTTTATAATGTTGAAACTTATAATATATATGAGAATAGAGTTATTTATACATTACTAGATAAATTAAATAGATTTATTAGAAATAAAGAGCAATTAATTGAAGATTATGAAAGTAAGAATACTAAGTTATTAGAATATAAAGGTAATACCCAAGTTGGTTTAGAAAAAATCAATATTAAACTTCAAATTGGTTCGAGAGAAATATCTGATAAAGATAATTCAAATGGTATTGATATTGAAAATATTAAGATGCGTTTATATCGTATTAAAAAATATACCTCTAATTGGGATAAGAGTATTTTAATGAAGGAGTTAAGAAAAGAACATGTTAAGTTTATAATTCCTCCAGTTAAGAAGACTAACCTTATACTTAAAAATCCTAATTTCCAAGTAGCAATGAAAGTATGGGAATTCTTATGTTCAAGAGAAGAAATTGACGAAGGAGATACTAGTGGATTAGATACTAAAGGTAATGATATTCTTTTAAGAATTCTAGATCATTCTTTCTTAATGGATTACTTTATAATGGATTCTATTGTTAAATCTAAAAAAGAACAAAAAGAAAATTTATCTAAGTATGCATTTGTAATTGTTAATGAGCAAATAAAAAGTATTATTTCCGTATTATATTCATGTGGTGCGAAAATTAGTGATGAAGATATCATGAAGATGGTTGCGGATGCGATAAAAAATGAAAAAGAGAAAAGCATGTCTGATAGTAATGAAATCAAGGATAAATTTAAGAGTGCAATTAATGATTACTTAGAAAGGATGCAAGATTATTTATGAGAAATAAAAAGAAAGTAAATCCACTTAGCATTATTGGAGCAATACTTAGAGTATTGTTTACAATATTTATAATATGCTTTGTACTTGTTGTATGTTTACAGAGATTTAGTAAAAATGAAATATCAGTATTTAATTTAAGAATGTTTACTGTCGCATCAGGAAGCATGGTTCCTAAGTATAAAATAGGTGATGTACTTATATCAAAAGAAACTGATCCTTCTAAAATTAAAATAGGTGATGCGGTTACATATCTTGGTAAATCTGGTGATTTTAAAGGTAAAGTAGTTACCCATGAAGTTATACAAATAGAAAAAGATACAGATGGTAAATATTTATTTCATACTAAAGGTATTGCAAACTTAGTTGAAGACCCAGTTGTATCACAAGAACAAATATATGGAGTGGTAGTCTATAAACCAATTATATTATCTTGGTTATATGGACTAATAAGTAATAAGTTTGCATTCTATTGTTTAATAATCGTACCATTAATTGGAATAGTGGTTTATGAGATAGTAGCAACATTGGTAGAAAAAGAGGGCGAAAGAAGAGCAAAGAATAATTTATAGGAGGATTAAAATGAAAAGACGATATAAGACATATATTAAAATTAATTTTGTTTCATTAATTTTAGTCGTACTTTCATTTATATCTATTACTATGGCGTGGTTTGCTTATAGTGGACTTTCTAAAGTTGCAACTGAAGTAAATGTTAAAGCATGGAATATAGAAATGAAAAAAGGTGAAGAAAAAGTTTCTAATACAGTAGCGATATCATTTTCTGATTTGTATCCAGGAATGGAAACTAAGAGTGAAATAATTAAAATTAGTAATTTAGGTGATAGTGATGCGATTATTAATTATGATATAGTGTCTGCAAGAATACTTGGAGATGAAAGTGATAATTATTCTCCTAGTGAAACAATTACTAGTGAATATATTGAAGATGCATTATCACATAGTTATCCATTTAAAATTAATATAAGTGTTAATAAAAAACATATAATTGCTGGTTCAAAAGAAGATGCTTTATTTGAAGTATCTGCATCTTGGCCACTTGATAGTGATAACGATGCATTAGATAGTTTATGGGGTAATAAAGCATATGAATTTCAAAATTTAGAAATAAGTAAACATAATGCGAATAGTTTATATCAAATTAGACCATCTATTCAAATAGTACTTAATTTAAATGCCATGCAGTATGTAGATGGTGATAATGAAGATGATATTAATTTTGAACCTGGTAGTATGGTATTGTTTGATATAATAATGAATAAAAAATGTAATACATTAAGTAATACTTGTTTAAAAACATATGTAATTGATAGTAATAATAAGGTGTCTGATACTAAAGTATCTTTAATGCTTGATACATATAACGAGTATAAACTTACTACTTATAGTAATTATATAACTGATTTTAATAATTTAACTAAGAATTGGAATGTCCCAGTTAGAACTTTAAAAGTAGAAGATTTATTACCTATTATTTCTAATGATGTAACTAAGTCTTTCTTAGTAAGACCTAATTTGTCAGATATGATTATTGGTAATATGAATAAAGATAGTAGAGTAACTGAAATGATTAATACTGCTAAGAATTATAATGGCTATTTTAAGTTTGATAGTGCTAGATTTACTTATTTATCTTCTTCAATTTGTTATTTTGTAGAAAATGAATATGATAGTAATAATGCATTTGCAGTTAAGAGAATTGATGAAAATACATCATATATATATAATGAATTAAAAACTAATACATGTAATATAGTACCTGTTATAGAAGTAGATAAAGTATTATTAACAAACTAAAGAAGATTTATTCTTCTTTTTTTCTTTTATGTGTATTCGTGGGCTTAAGTAATACCAATATTATTTTAAGATAAAGTAATTTATAAAAAACTTTATCTTTTTTTATTTTTTAGGGGAAATTTAAAAGTTTTAGGAAATATTCCATATATAGACTAATTTAATAAAGAAGGTTTAAATTAATTACTACAATGAAATAACGACTTTGAAAAGAATGAGACAATTTTATTTAATGTTAGAAAAAAGTGCGACATTGTCGCACCAATTAACATGGTTACATTATTGTGAATTATTACCATTAGAAAACATTTCTAAAATAAAATATAAAAAACAGTACCTAATTGGTACCATTTAATTAGTTTGCTTTATAGCATAAATAACAAGGTTATACTATTTGTTTAAAGTTAATATTAGCGTTTATTATAACTTTTAAATCATCTGTAGATGTTCCGATTATAGTGTCCGCATCATCATCCATTTGATTATCATTACCATCATACCACTCAAAGTATACTCTAATTGTAAATGCTTTATTATTTTTTTCTAGGTTATTATTTATTTGATTGTTTGTTATTTCTGTAAATGTAAGTGCATCTCCTTCAATGTAATTATCAGGTAATATTGCGTATTTACTTACCATTAAATCAGGCATATTTATATTTTCTACACTTAAATCTATTGAATAGTTAAATGCTACATCAGCATTAGATGGATCAATTGTAATATCAAAATATCCAGTAGAAGTAGGTGCGATAACATTGTCAGCAACATTTTCATTTTTATCAATAACTGGTGTAAAAGATACTTTGGTTGATGCTTGTTTGTTTATATCTTCGTTGTTAACCATGATTTGCCATTTTGCAAAAGGTGCTTCGATGCTTCCAGTCGCATCCGCGATATACCTTGAGTAAGTGTTACTCATAAGGCATAAAGTAACTGATAAAGTTATTATTAAAATAAGTATTTTCAATTTCTTTAACACGCATCTCACCTCTTTTACATATATAATATTTTTCTTTTACAACTAAATTGTACAACAAAAAGTGTAATTTTACAATAAAAATGCATGTAAAATTTGTAAAGTAAATGTACAATTTTTATGTAAAAATATTTTATAAAATTTTGTCAATAGTTATAAGGGTTTACAGACACATTTTAAATACAAAAAATTATTGAAAAAACTTATTTTTGTGATATAATTTATATTGAAAGCGAAAATACTAGAGTAGTAGTAAAAAATGTGCTTTAAGAGAACTGATGGTTGGTGAGAAATCAGTAAGTAACAGTTTATGAATTCGCTAGTTAGCATTATATCAAAAAAGGTATAACGTATTTCTGCGTTAAAGAATTTAAGTGCATAGAAATCTATGAACTAAGGTGGTACCGTTCTTTTAGAACCCTTAGATTATAGATTTTTTTATTTATTAATTTAGAGGGAGTGATAATATGAAAGATGAAATTAATAAGTTAAAGGATATGTTTTTAGAGAACTTATCAACTGTTAAGGACTTAACTATGCTTAATGATTTAAGAACTAAATACCTTGGTAAGAAGTCTAAGGTGGTTGAGTTTTCTTCTATGATGAAAGATTTAACTATTGAAGAGAAGAAGGAAGTAGGTAAGTTAATTAATGATTTTAAAGTAGAAGTTGAGACTAAGTTATCTAGTTTAAAAAGTGAACTTGATAGAAAAGAGTTAGAAGATAAACTTAATAGTGAAAAAATTGATGTTACATTGCCTGCAACAAAGATTAAGGTTGGTTGTGTTCATCCGATTACTAGAATTATAAATGAGGTAGAGGATTTATTTATTTCTATGGGTTATGATGTTTTAGAAGGGCCAGAAGTAGAAAGCGATTTATATAATTTTGAAATGCTTAATTTACCAAAGGGTCATCCTGCAAGAGATACTCAGGATAGTTTTTATATAACTGATGATACTCTTTTAAGAACTCAAACATCTCCAGTTCAAGTTAGAACTATGCTTGCTAATACAGAGAAAACTCCAATTAGAGTTATCTGCCCAGGTAAGACATATAGAAAAGATAATGATGATGCAACTCACTCACATCAATTTACTCAAATTGAAGGATTAGTTGTTGATGAAAATATATCTATGGCTGATTTAAAGGGTACTTTAGAAATATTTGCTAAAAAAATGTTTGGTGAAAAAAGAGAAATTAGGTTTAGACCAAGCTATTTCCCATTTACAGAACCATCTATTGAGGTTGATGTAACATGCTTTAATTGTAAAGGTAAGGGTTGTAACATATGTAAAAATACTGGTTGGATTGAAATACTAGGTGCTGGTATGGTTCATCCTAATGTACTTAATATGTGTGGATATGATAGTAATAAATATACTGGGTTTGCATTTGGTATTGGACCTGAAAGAATTGCTATGCTTAAATATGGCATAAGTGATATTAGAAATTTCTATACAAATGATATTAGGTTCTTGCATGAATTTGATAAATTAGAGAAGGAGGATTAATATGAGAGTAAGTAATAATTGGTTAAAAGAATTAGTTGATATTGATTTACCTGCAGATAAAATTGCAAATGATATGCTTTATGTTGGTAATGAATATGATGCGATTACTGAGGTTTGTCCTGCTACTAATTTAGTTGTTGGTAGAGTAGTATCAAAACATCCTCATCCAGATAGTGATCATTTAAATGTTTGTGAAGTTGACTTAGGTGATAAGATTTATCAAATAGTTTGTGGCGCACCTAATGTTCATGAAAATCAAAAAGTTATTGTTTCAAAAGTTGGTGCAAAATTACCAGGTGGTGAAATCAAAAAATCAGTAATTAGAGGTGTTGAATCTAATGGTATGATTTGTTCACTTGCCGAGTTAGGACTTGAATCTAAATATGTAACTGAAGAAGATAAAAAAGGTATTCATGTTCTTCCCGAAAATGCTCCAGTTGGAGTGGACGCTAAAGAGTACCTAGGTTTTGATGATATATATGTTGATTACGAACTTACTGCTAATAGAAGTGACTTACTTAATATGCTTGGAGTTGCGTATGAGGTTGCTGCAATATATGACAAAAAGGTTAACATTCCAGAGGTTGATATTAAAGAAACTAAAGAAAATACTAGTAGTTTAATTAGTATTGATTGCGAAACTGAGAATTGCAAGGCGTATACTGCAAGAATAGTAAAAAATGTTACTATTGGAGAAAGTCCTGAATTTATAAAATCAAGATTGATGTCATCAGGTATAAGACCAATTAATAATGTAGTAGATATTAGTAACTATGTTATGATGGAATATGGTCAACCTCTTCATTTCTTTGACCTTGATAAAATAAATGGAAAAATTATTGTAAGACAAGCACATGATGGTGAAGAATTAGTTACTCTAGATGGTAATAAAAGAATTTTAAAATCAAGTGATATCGTAATTGCAGATGATGTTCATGCAATTGCACTTGCTGGTGTAATGGGTGGTTTAGATACTGAGGTTACAAAAGATACAAAGAACATTTTAATAGAAAGTGCTATATTTAATCCATACAATATTAGATACACATCTAAAGAAATATTAAGAAGTGAAGCATCAATTAGATACGAAAAAGGTATTGACCCAAATAGATGTAAGCCTGCATTAAATAGAGCAGCATATCTACTTTCTAAGTACGCAAATGGTGAAATTTTGTCTGGCATAGTAGGATTTAACGACTACAATTTAGAAGATAAAGTAATAGAAATTACTGCAAGTAAGATTAACAAGGTACTTGGTATGGATGTAAGTGTAAATGAAATTGGAGATATATTTAGAAGACTTGGTTTTGTATATAGTTTTTCAAATGATACATTCAAGGTAAATGTACCTACTAGAAGATTAGATATAAATATTAAAGAAGATTTAATTGAAGAAGTTGGTAGAATTCATAGTTATAAGAATATGATTGGCACTTTACCTGTTACTTCTATTAGAAAGGGTAAGTATTTACCAAAATATAAATATATTAAAGATATAAAAAATAGATTAATGGCTCTTGGTTTGGATGAAACAATTAATTATTCTTTAGTTAATAAAGATGAGATTAAGCTATTTAATAACGAGGAACATGGAAATGTTTTAGTTGCGTCTCCACTTACTGAAGATAAATGCATAATGAGACATAATATTGTACCTTCATTGATTAAAGTTTGTGAATATAACTTTAAAAGAGGTATTAAAGATGTAAATATATTTGAGACTAGTAAAGTGTACTATAAAGATGAAGATTATGAAGAAGTAAATAAACTTGCTTTCTTATCTTCAGGTGAATATTTATCTTGTGATTGGAACAACAAGGTTAATGTTGATTTTTATGTTGTAAAGGGAATGCTTGAAAATTTACTTTCTTATCTTGGATTGATTAAGAGGTACAAACTTGATACGTCTAAGGTGTTAAAGGATATGCATCCATATATGAGTGCTAGTATATTAGTTGATAATGTAAATATTGGATATATTGGTAAAGTTCATCCATCTATTTCTAAGAAAGATATATATGTTTGTGAGCTTAATATTGATAAGTTATTTGATATTGCAATTAGTCCTATAAAGGCTAAGGATGCACCTAAGTATCCTAGTGTAGTTAAGGATATGGCATTTATACTAGATAATGATATTTCAGCTGGGTCTATTATTTCTAGTATTACTAAAAAGGGTGGTAAAATTATATCTAATGTACAAGTATTTGATGTATTTAATAATATCTTACCAGGGAAAAAATCAGTAGCATTTAAGATTACTTTCCAAGATATTAATAAGACTTTAACTGAAGATGAAGTAATTAAAACATTTAATGATATAATTTCTTATATTGAAAAAGAATATAAATGTGAACTTAGAAATAAATAGTGTAAAAAATTATAAAATATTTTTAAAAAGCATTTAATATAATTTAATATATGATATAATAATTGCAAGGAGGATTGATTATATGCCAACAGCAGTATGGGTAATATTAATTATAATTGGAGTTTTACTATTTTATGTAGCAACAACTTATAACAAATTAGTTTCATTAAGAAATAAAGTAAGAGATCAATGGGCTCAAATAGAGGTACAATTAAAAAGAAGATTCGATTTAATTCCTAACTTAGTTGAAACTGTTAAAGGTTATGCTAAACATGAAAAAGAAACTTTAACTGATGTAATTGAGGCAAGAAACAAATTCCAATCAGCAACAACTCCTGAAGAGGAAATGAAGGCTAGTGGTGATTTAAATAAGGCTTTAAGCAGATTAATGGTTTTAACAGAATCATATCCTGAATTAAAGGCTAATGAGAATTTCTTACAATTACAAGGTGATTTAAAAGATTGTGAAGAGAAAATATCTTTTGCAAGACAATTTTATAATGATACAGTTCTATCTTATATGAATAAAATAGAAATGTTCCCTTCAAATATTATTGCTTCTATGTTTAACTTTAAGAAAGCAGATTATTTTGAAGCTGGTGAAGAAGCTAAAACTGCACCAAAAGTATCATTCTAAGGCTTACTTTTTAGTAAGTCTTTTTTCTTAATAAGGGAGGAAATATGAAAAAAATATTAGTATTTTTATCAGTACTATTATTTCCATTTTTAGTAAATGCTAGTCACTTAGATGAAGATATAACTATACTTGAAAATGGAGATATACTAGTTAAGGAAGCCATTAGTATTGATGGGTCTTATAATGGCTTTGAATTAAAACTTAAATATAAATATAATGGTGATTATGAAATATATAGTGCTGATGATTTAGAAATTGTAAAAGTTTGTGAAAGTGATAAAACAAATTCACTTACAGACATTGGTGCATGCTTTAGTCAAGCTGATTATGCAACAAAAGGTGACAGTTTACTATATACACAAAGTGATTATGATACATCAACTACACTTATACTTTATAATCCAAGCATAAGAAAGAAAGCATTTTATGTTGAATATATTTTAAAAAATGTTGCTGTTTCTCATAATGATATTGCTGAACTTAGATTAAATATGTTAAGTACTGATTTAACAGAAGATTTTGACAAAATAAATATTAAAGTAAACTTAAGTGAGCCTGCAACTGATTTAAGAGCATGGGCACATGGACCACTTTGGGGTAATATAAAGTTATCTGATAATAAAGACTATGTATTATTTACTATAGAAGATTATAGTAGGGGTACAGGTGTAGATATTAGAATGACTTTTGATAAAGATCTAATTAATACTGAAAAAACAACAGATGTAGATATGCTTGATAAAATAATTGAAGAAGAAACTATTTTAGCGGATGAAGCAAATAAAGAAAGAAACAGTGTTAGAGCGCTTTTAGAAAATGAAAAAAGAATGGATAAAATTATTACTATTATATCAGGTGCTTATATAATATCCTTAGTTGTATTAACTATTGTAATGTATAACAAGTATGATAAAGAATATAAAAGTGATTTTAATAACAAGTATTATAGAGACTTCCCATCAAATGATAGTCCTGAAGTAATAGAATATTTAATTAAGAAAAATATTTCAACAGTTGGTTATACAGCATGTATATTAAATATCATTTATAAAAAAGGCTTAATAGTTGAACAAATTACTACTACTTCAAAAGTATTAAAGAAAGAAAAAACTGATTATATTTTAAAATTTAATGATAAAAATTTAAAAGAAAAGTTAACAGTTGAAGAAGAAAAATTAAGAACTTATTTAATTGATGAGATTGGTGATGAAAAGCAATTTAAATTATCTGACTTAAAGAAAGTTGGTAATACAGAGACTAGCGCTAGAAAGTTTTTAAAGAATTATAATGATTGGTTAAGAGACGCTAAAAAGAATGCTGAGGCTAAAAACTTCTATGAAAAATCTAAAAAGGGTTTACCAATTCTATATTCTTTTGTACCAATTCTTATAGCGACATTTGCAAAAAGACAAAATACATTGCTTGTAGTAGCAGTTTTTGCAGGTATAGTATTTATGATATATATTCTTACAATTACAAAACGTTCAAAAGAAGGTAATGAGTTATTTACTAAGTGGAATGCTCTTAAAAATTTCATGATTGATTTTGGTAAATTTAAAGATAAAGAACTACCAGAAATAACATTATGGGAAAAATATTTAGTTTATGCACATGTTTTTGGTATCGCAACAAAATTAAGAAAAACAATGGAATTAAAAGTACCTAATCTTGATGAGGTAATGGATACAGGTCTGACTTATAGAGATTACTGGTATATAAATAATGCTATAAATAGTTCAGTTACTGAAACTGTAAGTGCTGCAGTATCGAGTGCAAATGCTAAAATAGCATCGTCATCTGATTCTTCTGGATCTGGTTTTGGAGGCGGATTTTCTGGAGGAGGCGGATTTTCCGGAGGCGGTGGCTCAGGAGGCGGCAGGTTCTAGTATAAAGGTAATGCTTGGGCATTATCTTTTTTCATATACTAAAATGGTGATAAGTATGATTATTGATATAAGAGAAAATTATGAATATAAAATGGGACATATTGATAATTCGATAAACGTACCAATGGATTTACTTTTATTGGTTCCTGAGAAGTATCTTAAGAAGAACAAGGTTTATTATTTAGTATGTGATAAAGGAATTTACTCTAATGAAGTTAGTACTAAATTAAATAAAATGGGTTATAATACCCATTCAATACAAGGTGGTTATGATAAATTTAAGAAAAATAACTCTTTATAAAATTTAAAAACTAGTATATAATTGATACGAGGAGTGATTTTATGAAAATTTTAGCAGTTAATGCAGGTAGTTCATCATTAAAGTTTCAAATGTATGAAATGCCAGAAGAAAAAGTACTAATATCTGGAGTATTTGAAAGAATTGGTATTGAGAATAGTTTTTATACTATTAAATTAAATGGAGAAAAAATAAGAAAGGATGTTGAACTTGCTAACCATTCTGTAGCAGTTGGTTTCTTAACTAAAGAATTACTTGAAAATAATATAGTAGATTCTCTTGAAGAAATTAAGGGTGTTGGACATAGAACTGTTCAGGGTGCTGATAAGATTAGTGAAAGTATTATTATCAATGAATATGTTGAAAATATTATTGAACAATATAAGACTTTAGCGCCATTACATAATCCTGCTAGTTTGACAGGTATAAAGGCATTTAAAGAATTTATGCCAAATGCGATTCATGTTGGTGTGTTTGATACAGCATTTCATCAAACTATGCCTGAGGAATCATATATGTATGCTGTTCCTTATGAATGGTACAAAGATTATGCTGTAAGAAGATATGGAATGCATGGTACAAGCCATAAATTTGTTTCAAAGAGACTAAATGAAATAATAAATAAACCAGAATCAAAGATTATAGTATGTCATTTAGGAAATGGAGGTTCAATTTCTGCTGTTGTAAATGGTAAATGTGTTGATACTTCTATGGGTCTTACTCCAAATGCAGGTATTGTAATGGGTTCAAGATGTGGTGATATTGATGCATCAATTATTCCATATATTATGGAAGTAACAGGTATGAGCATTGAAGAAGTTGATAATGCTTTAAATAAGAAAAGTGGTTTATTAGGTATAAGTGGAATTTCGAGTGATGCAAGAGATGTAGAAGATGGTGCTAATGAAGGAAATTCAAGATGTATTTTAGCAGAAAAATTATATGTTAGAAAAGTAGTAGAATACATTGCAAAATACTATGTAGAAATGGAAGGCTGTGATGCTATTGCTTTTACTGCCGGTTTAGGAGAAAACTCAATTAAAACTAGAAAAGACATTATGGATAAGCTTAGTGTTCTTGGTATTAAGTGTGATGAGGAAGCTAATAATATTAGAGGAAAAGAACAATTAGTAAGTTCAAAAGATTCAAAAATTCCATGCTACGTAATACCAACTAACGAAGAATTAATGATAGCAAGAGATACATATAATTTAGTAGTAGGAAAGTAGAATGTATAAAGAAATATATAAAGCAATAAAAAAATATGATGAAATAGTTATTGCAAGACACATTGGTGCTGATATAGATGCACTTGGTTCACAACTTGCTATGCAAGAAATAATAAAAGAAACTTTTCCAGAAAAGAAAGTTTATGCTATTGGAGCATATTCATCTAAATTTAAGTTTGTTGGGCCACTAGATAGAGAAGAAGATTTAAAATTAGAAAATCCGCTTCTTATAGTGTTAGATACTCCAAAGACAAGTAGAATAGATGCTTTAGATTTATCAAAATATTCATTTAAAATAAAAATAGATCATCATCCATTAGAAGAAAAATTTGGAGATATCGAACTTGTAAATGATAAGAGTTCAAGTGCTTGTGAAGTAGTTATTGATTTATGTAATAATACTAAATTAAAAATGAACAAGGTTGCAGCAGAAAGATTATTTATGGGAATTGTTTCAGATACAAATAGATTTATGTATCCATCAACAAGTTATGAAACAATGAATAAAGCAGCAAAATTAATTGAAGAATTTGGTGTTAATCCACCTGAATTATACGAAAAAATGTATTTAAGAGATTTAGTTGAGTTAAGATTTGAAGGCTATATGTTACAAAATTTAAAGGTAACAAAAAATAAAGTTGCATATATAAAAATAACAGATGAAATTCAAAAAGAATTCAATGTCGATGCTGCAACACCTAGTAACATGATTGGTTCATTATCATATATAAATGATTTTATAGTGTGGGTAACATTTTCAGAAGATAAGAAACAAAATTTAGTAAGAGTTTCAATTCGTTCAAGAGGACCTGTTATTAATACAATCGCAATGCAATATAATGGTGGAGGACACAAACTTGCAAGTGGTGTAAGACTTCCAGACTTTACATTATCAGATGCTCTAATCGATGATTTAGATAAATTATGCAAAGAATACTTAGAAAATAATTTATAATTGACAAATTAATTCTAAAGTACTATACTAATTTTGTAAATACAAAGATGAAGGACGAGATTATTAAATGATACTTTAAAGAGAGTTATCGTATGGTGTGAGATAATAGTTAGTTTAATAGTTACTACCTTTTTAGTAGGATTACAAAAGTAATCCCGGTAATACCGTTATTTAATTAAGAAAAACAAGGATGGTACCGTCTTTATGACTCCTGTACTAATCCTTTTTTTATTTTATAAGGAGGTGTATATGCAAATAGAAGTATTAAATCATGCATCAATTAAGATAACGAGTGACAGAGTTTATTATTTTGACCCATATAAAATTGATAAAAAAGTGAGTGATGCTGATTATATATTTATAACCCATGACCATTATGACCATTTTGATTATAGTTCTATAAAAAATGTAATTAATGAAAGTACTATGTTAATCGTACCTGCTTGTCTAGAAGAAAAGGTAAAAGAAATTACAAATAATTACACTATTGTATACCCATCTTGTAAGTACGAAATAGAAAAACTTAATTTCGATACGGTACCTTCTTATAATATTGGTAAGAGTTTCCACCTTAAGGAAATGAATTATGTTGGGTATATAGTTAATATTAAGAATAACAAGGTTTATGTGATGGGGGATACTGATGTAATAGATGAAATAAAAGATATTTCTTGTGATATTTGTTTTGTGCCTATAGGTGGTACTTATACTATGAATTACAAGGAAGCATCTGATTATATTAATAAGATAAATCCTAAGGAAGTAATACCAATTCATTATGGTAGTATAGTTGGTAATAGAGATTTAGGTTTAAAATTTAGTGAATTAGTTAATTCAAATATAAATGTTAAAGTATTTATAAAGTAGGAGGTAAAGTTATGATAAATATTAAAGAAAATGAAGAATTAAGTAAAATGAACCATAGTTGTGCACATTTACTAGCACAAGCAGTTAAACATTTATATCCAAAAGCATTATTTTGGGTTGGACCAGTAATAGAAGATGGATTTTATTACGATATTGATTTAGGTGATGATGTAATAACAGAAGCAGATTTACCTAAGTTAGAGCATGAAATGAAAAAGATTAGTAAAGATGGTAAGAGAATTGTAAGACATGAAATTAGTAAAGAAGAAGCATTAGAAATGTTTAAAAATGACCCATATAAAATTGATTTAATTAATCGTATGGATGAAAATGAAACAGTTATATCTTGTTATACACAAGGAGATTTTACTGATTTATGTAGAGGTCCTCATGTTGATACAGTTAAGGAATTAAAATATTTTAAATTACTTAAGGTATCTGGAGCATATTGGAAAGGGGACTCTAAAAACAAGATGCTTCAAAGAATTTATGGTGTATGTTTTAAAACAGAAGAAGATTTAAATAAACAACTTGAAGAACTTGAAGATAGAAAAAATAGAGACCATAGAAAAATTGGTAAAGAATTAGATATATTTATGACTGATGATTTAGTTGGTAGAGGACTTCCTATGTTTTTACCAAATGGTTATATAATTTGGCAAGAACTAGAAGAGTATATTAAAGGCAAAGAAAGACGTTTAGGCTATCAGCATGTCTTAACACCTTGTGTTGGTAATGTTGAATTATATAAAACTTCTGGACACTGGGACCATTATAAAGAAAATATGTTTCCAAAAATGGAAGTTGATGGTGAAGAATTTGTTTTAAGACCTATGAATTGTCCTCATCATATGATGATTTATGCTAATAAATTGCATTCTTATAAAGATTTACCAATAAGAATTGGTGAGATTGCACATGACTTTAGATATGAAGCAAGTGGTGCAGTAAAAGGTATTGAAAGAGGAAGACATTTCTGTCAAAATGATGCTCACCTTTTCGTAACACCAGAGCAAATTAAATCAGAATTTAAAAATGTTGTAGATTTAATATTTGATGTTTATAAAGATTTTAATATAACAGATTATAGATGTGTACTTTCATTAAGAGATCCTTTAGATAAAGAAAAATATTACGATGATGATGAAATGTGGAACAAGGCTGAAAATGAACTTAGAGAAGTTTTAAATGATTTAGGTATTGATTATACTGAAGAAATAGGTGAGGCTGCATTCTATGGACCTAAACTTGATGTTAATGTTAAACCAGCAGTAGGTAATGAATATACCTTATCAACATGTCAATTAGATTTCTGTTTACCTATGAGATTTGATTTAAAATATGTAGATAAAGATGGTAATAAGAAAACTCCAGTAGTACTTCATAGAGCAATACTTGGTTCATTAGATAGATTTATGGCTTATATTCTTGAGGAAACAAAAGGAGCATTACCAACATGGTTATCCCCTGTACAAGTTAATGTAATACCTGTAAATCTTGAATATCATACTGAATACTCAAATAAAGTATACAATTTATTAATTGAAAATGGTATTAGAGCAGAAGTGGATTTAAGAGAAGAAAAGTTAAGTTATAAGATGAGAGAATCTCAAACTAGAAAGATACCATTTACATTAATTCTTGGTGATAATGAATTAAATAGTGATACAGTAAGTTATAGATGCTTTGGTTCAAAAGATACTGATACACTAGCAACAACTGATTTTATAAATATGATTAAAGAAAGAATTGCTTTAAAAAAGTAATTCTTTTTATTTTTTTGATAATAATAGTAATGGTGATAATATTGAAGAAATTAACTAATAATTTAATAATACTTAGTTATTTAATAATTACAATATTGTGTGTTATTTTATTAGATAAACTAAATATATTTAAGCATTTAAAAAATATATTAGATATTTTAATACCATTATTTATAGGTATAGTAATTAGTTGGTTATTAAAACCAGTTGTAAATAAAGCAAATAATAAAAAAGAAAAAATATACCTTGTAGTTCTAATGTATTTACTAATTGTAATTGCTATATATGGATTGGTAAAATCCTTTATACCAATATTAATAAGAGAGATAAATGAGTTTGTAAATATTATTCCAAGTATTATTGATAAAATTTCTAATTTATTTAATTTTAAATTATTAGATAGTTCCTTATTTTATGAAAATATTGTATGTTCTATTAATGAATATTCTCTAAAAATAAGTAGGGAACTTCCTAATATGTGTATGTGTGTTATAAAGTGCATAATTAATCTAGCAATCGGATTTATAATTGGTTTTTATTTATTAATTGATGATTTTAGTATTGATATTAAGAATATAAAATTAAAGAAATTAGTTAGTGCTTCAAATGATATTCTAAGGATATATTTAAATGGTACTTTAATTAGTTCTTTAATAATACTTATACTTAGTTTAATATTATTTTCTATATTAAAATTTGATAATGCTCTTTTTTTGGCGTGTTTAAATGGTATTACTAATTTTATACCTTTTGTTGGACCTTATATTGGAGGAATTATACCTGTTTTAATAGGGTTTACTAAAAATATTTCTACTGGGTTAATAGTAACTATTATAATGGTTATATTTCAAACTATTGAAGGAAATATAATTCATCCATTAATTATTAAGAAGAGTATTAATATTCATCCAGTTGTATCAATTGTATGTGTACTTGTATTTGGATATTATCTTGGTATTATTGGTATGATTGTATCAGTACCAATAGTTGCAATTATAAAAGAATCATATATTATTTATAGAGAATAATATATCTTTTTTATATAAATTGTGGTAATATTAAAATAGAGGTGTATCATGAAAATAGTATTTAGATTTGTATTTGGTAATAAAGAATATTGTGTATATTTAGAGAATAATAAAACTAAGTATGGATATATAGTAGATGATAAAATATATGATAATCTAAGTGATACAGAGATTAATTTAATTGATACCATAATCGCATCTATTATACCAAATAGTGATTTATTATATTTTCATGATACTGTAGTTAATAATAATAAATATTCAATTTATATTGATAAAAAGACTGGTTTAAAAACTTTTATGCCTAATCCAAAAGAAGAGGATTTAGTATATTTAAATAAACTTTATAATAATTTATATAATCCAGTTATGCATGAGAAAAGATTGCCTATGCCAGATAGTGATAAATCATATAAATATGCATGTGTACTTTTAAGCATTTCTATTGCGTTATATGTAAATCTTTCTATAGATTTAATTAAATTTTGTAATGAAAATAGAGACCTTGTAAGTAGACATAGTACTTATAATTCTTACGTATATACTGCTAACTATGGAATTGATAAAAATAGTAGTGATGAAGAAATAATTAGTAAGATTAAGGAAATAATTGATAAAAATTCTAATTTAACTGATAGTGAAAAAAGAGTATTATTATCTAATCCGAATGCGATATTAGATAATAAGGAATATATTAATTTTGATACTTTGTTAACAAAATTATCCTTACTTAATATTGAGTATGTAGAAGGCGCACCAATAGAAGATGAAATATGGTCTGCTTATACAAATGATACTTTAATTGTAATAGGTTATTCTAATGATTATGAAAGCGCGAGTGAAAGTGTATTTACTCATGAAATGTCTCATTTGTATTCATCTTATGAAAGAAAATTAAGGTCTTCTATTCTTGAACCACTTAACTGCATGTTTAATAGTAAGTACTTTAATGAAGATTGTGGTTATTATTACTGTGTTAATAACTTTAAGATACTCGCACGTATTATCGGACCAGAAAAGTTAAGAGTATGTCAATTTACAGGTGGTGATGATGTAGTTATACACGAATTAAATGAGATAATTCCTGATAATGATAAGGCATATAAACTTCTTGATTATATGGAAGAATATAAGGGTTTGTGTGAAGAGCAAACTAGGTTATTTAAAAAAGGTGGTTCTTCTGATGAAATAATGGTATTAAGTGCGAGAATAAGTGGAGTTCAAACTGAAATAAATAAATTATTTTCTGAATACTATAATAAGAAATTTGGTACGAATATAGAAGATGATATATTTATAAATAATGATAAAAAATACAAATACGGTATGTCTGGTAATATATATACTGAAGATGAGGTACGTATAAGGAACTATGTTGTATCTAAATATAATGTTCCTTTAATGGATAGTCCAAGGTGTGAATATGGGTATGAACTTAATTTACAAAATGATATAAATGTATTTGATGAGAATAGTAGAATGATATATGTACAGAAAATAATATATGTATTTGATGGTTATGATGAAGATAATAATGTACTTTATAAGAAAGTATTAGGTAAAAAAGAATACTTATGTAGTTTTGATGATATAAATAAAGATGATTATAAGGATTATAATCCATGGTACACTGTTGATTATCTTGGATGTACTTTAGAAAGTGAATTTGAAAATGACCATTTTAGGGCAATACAAAAGATATTACCAAGAGATATTGCAGCAAATTGGAATTCTGGTGAAACTGATATAATGGTAACTGATGAAGATGTAGTAGATTACTTAATGACACTTATTCCAGATAGAGATAAGGCTTATTCATTTGTTAAGGCTAAGGATAATTTCTTTATGGATAATTATTTTGAGGAGTTGTGTTGTGAGTATTATAATGCTAAGTATGGAAGTAATATGTATGATGATGCTTATATGTTGTGTGTATTTAAACCAAAAGAGATTGAGAATAAAATAAGAGATATGTATAATTTATCTAGTTATGATGAAGTATATATTGATTTTAAATATGATAATGATGAATCAAGTTTAATATTATCTATTATAGATAATACTAATTATCATGAGTATGAAACTGAGTATGGTGATAAAGTAATGGGTATTGGTATTGATAATATTAGTAAAATAAAAGTAAGTGATTTAAATTTAAATCTAGGGAGGAATTTATGAATAAGTTAATTGCAGTAGTAGGTATGACTGGTAGTGGTAAGAGTGTTATTACTGATTATTTAGAAAATAATGGTTTTAAGAAAGTGTATTTTGGTGGTTTGACATATGAGAAAATGAAGGAAGAAGGTATTCCTTATACACCTGAGGCAGATAAAATGATGCGTGTTAAGATGCGTGAAGAATATGGTATGGCTGCATATGCAATATTATCATTGCCTAAAATTAGAGAATATATAAAAGATAGTGATGTAGTAATAGATGGTCTTTATTCTTGGGATGAATATTTAGTATTAAAAAATGAATTTCCTAACATAATACTTTTATCAGTAGTAGTAGATAAGAATATTAGATATGATAGATTAAAAATAAGACCAGATAGAAATTATACATATGAAGAAGCAATGGATAGAGATTTAAATGAAATAGAGAAATTAGCAAAGGGAGGACCTATTTGTTATGCTGATTACTATATTTTAAATAATACTACAATAGAAGATGAGATAAATAGTCTTAAAAATATATTAAATAAGATAAAATAAGGTGTTAAAACCTTGTTTTTTTGGTATAATGAAAATGGAGGTATTATGAAAAGAATTATTGATTATATAAAAAGAATACATGAGGTTGCATATAAAAATGGTAAAAGTACATTAATTATGACTATTGATATTGGAATATGGTACATATTTTATGGAGCAACATTAACTGATTACTTTAATTATGAATTTTATAATAAAAGTTTTAAAGAAAGAAAGAAATATGCAGTTGTAAGGACACAAAATAAGTTTTATGAAAAAGTAAGTCCTTCTAAATATAAGGAGTACTTTACTGTTAAGCCTAATTTTCTTAAGAACTTTAAGGATTATATTGGAAGAGATTACTATACTTATGATATGGGTATTGATAAATTAAAAGAGTTTTTAAGTAAGAATAAAGAATTTATGGTTAAACCTATAGATGGATTAGGTGGTGCGGGAGTATGTAAAGTTAGTAGTAAGAGTATTAAAAATATAGAAGAGTACAGAAATAAATTAGAAAATGAAAGATTATTTTTAGAAGAATTAATTAAGCAAAATAAGAAAATGAATACTTTATGTGCATCTTCTGTTAATACAATTCGTATGATGACTTTTGTAAATAATGGAAAAAGTGAGTTATTATATGCAGTATTAAGAGTAGGAAATGGTAGTTGTGAAGTAGATAATTTTCATAAAGGTGGTATGGGAGTATCAATTGATACTAAAAGAGGAATATTAAAAGGTTCTGCAATTGATAAAGATTTAAATGAATACAAAAGACATCCTCAAACTAAAATTATGTTTGATAAATTTGAAATACCTTATTTTAAAGAAGCAAAAGAATTAGTACTTAAATGTGCACTTGTTAATCAAAATATACAAGTAGTTGGTTGGGATGTTGCAATAACAGATAAAGGACCAGTATTAGTTGAAGGAAATAGAAGACCAGGATTTGATATAGTACAAGTAGTATCTAGAAGAGGTAGAATGGATATTATGTATCATGTATTAAATAATTTAAATAAGAGGTAATATGAAAAAGTTAAATATTTTAGTAATACCATCATGGTATCCTAATGAAAAAGACCCATTGTGGGGTAATTATTTTATAAAACAATCAGATGCATTAAATGAATACGCTAATGTATCAATGCTACATATTGATAGAGTAGGATTAAAAGAAATAAAGAAGTTACTTAAAGAAAAGAAGAGTGATGGATTTGATAATTCTAAATATAGTTTTAAATTCTATAAGAAGACTATACTTAATTTAAAAAGTCTTAGTTTAGATTTATCTTATAAAAAATATGTAAGTGCTGGATATAAGGCGTATAAAGAAATGAAAAAGGAACTTGGTAATTTTGATATAGTTTTAGTAGAAAGTATTCTTCCTGCTGGTTTAATTGCAAGAGAAATATTTAAAAAAGATAATGTTCCATACATAATTCATGCTCATTCAGAAATGATTATGACTAATGAAATATATAAAAAATATGTAGATTTAGTTATGAAAGATGCTAAATCATATATGGGAGTTAATAAAAGAATTGTAGATATAGTTAAAGAAAGAAGAAAAGATTGCTATTTAGTGCCTAATTTTATAGATTGTTCTAAATTTGATATACCTAGAAAAACTAGTAAAGATAAATTTGCTCTTACTAGTATATCTAATTTTTATAAAGTTAAGAAAGTTGATGTATTATTAAAAGCATTAGATATAGTTATAAAACAGGGTTATAAAAATGTACATTTAAATATTATTGGTACTGGTGAATATAAATATTATTATGAATCTATTTGTAAGAGTTTAAATTTAACTGATTATGTATCATTTATTGGTTATGTTGATAATAAAGATATTCCTGCGTATTTATCTAAAACTAATACATTATGTGTTTCTTCTAGTTTTGAAACATTTTGTATACCTATAATAGAAGCTTTTAGTGCAGGTGTCCCTGTAATTACTACTGATTGTGAGGGACCTAGTCATTTAGTAGATAAAACAAGGGGTGTTATAGTACCTATAGATGATACTAATAAGTATGCTGATGGTATTATTAAGATGATTAATAATTATGATAAATATAATAGTGATAAAATAAAAAATTATGCTTTTTCTAATTATGATAAGAGTGTAATATGTAAAAAAATTATAGATATATGTAATGAAACTATTGAAAAATAGTTTTTTTCTTTTATGTATTCGTGGGCTTAAATAATAAATAGTAAAAAAATTAAAAAAGTACAAATTTGTTAAATTTGTAACTTTTTTATAACCAATTTGTTAAATTTGCTTAAGCAGATTTCTAAAATTGTAAGTAATTTTTACTTTAAAACCTTGAAATTTGCGATTTGACATATATTTTTAAGTTGTTATAATGGCATTGGAATACTTAACATTAGGTGATTGCCTTCTTGATTTTTTTCATAAATGAGAGGAGGTATGTGTATGACAAAAGACTTTATGGTTTTTATTTTAGTATTAATAAATCTACTACTTATAGGTCTCCTATATTTATGTTTGATATAAAAAAATTACCTAATCATAAGGATTAGGTCTGCTTCTAAAGGCAACACCTAATTACAGGTTAAGTGTTCCATTTTTATTTTATGAAGAATTTCTTCATGTATTCATGATAGCATATTTTTTAATATAAATCAATTGATTAAAAACTAATTTTAGTGTATACTCATATTAGAGTAGGAAACTACTAAATAAGAAAATTTATAATGACTAGCACTCACCTCTGCCCATTGCCAAATGGGGGGGGGTGTTATCTTATAAACTAAAAATTTATAGGAGGTGTTTTTCATGAAAAACAAGGGTCGAGGGTTTACTTTGGTTGAGTTACTAGCAGTAATAGTAATACTAGCAATAATATTAGTTATTGCAGTACCAAAAATTACTGACACAATTAAAAATAGTAAGAAGGCATCATTTGAGAGCAGTGCAAAAACTATTGCTGCGCAAGCAGAAAAAAAGAAGATGGAGAAAGAAATACTAGAAGATACTGGAAGTATTAGTTGTAGTGACATTGTTAAACTAAATGATACTGATTATGGTAATTGTAGTATAACTTTCGATGGTAATACTGCTAAGGTTAGTTTAGTGGGAAAGGGTAAGTTTGAAGGACTATCAGTAATAAATGGTACGAAAGATAATGCAACTGCTGGTGATGTTAAAATGCCTGAATATGGTAAAGGAACAACATACATAAAGGCTTTATATGATAATGATATACTAAGAACAGCAAATGAACTTAAGAAAGACAATACAAGTGATGCAAATATAAGATATGAAGGTGGAAATCCAAATAACTATGTATCATTTAATGATGAGTTATGGAGAATAATAGGAGTATTTGGAGATAACATTAAATTAGTTAGAACTGAAGAACTAGGAAAATTATCATGGGATAGTTCGGATAATTCAATTAATGGTGGTTATGGTGTAAATGAGTGGAGCCAAGCCGATTTAAAAGAATATTTAAATACAATGTATTATGGTGGGACTAGTGTAACATGTTATGGTGGTTATAATAATTCAATTACAACGTGTCCTGGCGCTGCCGAGGTATCATTTAAAAATAATAATCCTAAAATAATGTTGCTTTCAGAGACATCAGGTTCTAGTGGCAGTGGTACTAGTGGTAGTACCGGTGGAACTACTACAATAAAAAATTTGTCTAATACAGCAAAAACAATGATAAATAATTATACTTGGAATACAGGTGCAATAAATCCAAATGATACAACAATTTTTAATCAAGAAACTTCAGCACTAAATACTGTACCGTTTTATAACGCTGAAAGAGGTTCAGTAAATGGAAAAATATGCACAAGTGGGACTGATTGTAATGATACAGTAATAAGAACAACAACATGGCAAGGTTATGTTGCATTACCATATGTAACTGATTGGGCATATGCAAGTAGTGAGACTGCATGTGCAACTAATATGTTTGATGGTGCGGATTTTGCTAATAGTAACTTTGATAATATGACATGCAAGAAAAATAACTGGATGCATCATGGTAGCACAATGGATGAAGCAATGTGGATGCTTTCGCCTTATGCTCGTTCCGACTTTGCTTACGTCGTGTGGTTTGTCTATGGTGTTGGGGGTGTCAACGTCGGCGATGCGTCTAATGCGCTTTCCGTTTTCCCATCCGTATATCTAAACTCTGATGTCAAAATAACAAGTGGTAGTGGTAGTAGTAGTGACCCATATATACTTGGTGTAGAAACAAAATAAAAATGAATTTTATTTGCGACCTAACTGGGTAGGAACCCAGTGGGAGCAGGGGTTTTTATGAATAGTGGAATATATAATAGATATAGTTTATTAAAAAAATTTAATAAAAGAAGTATTGTGCTAATTAAAGGAAAAAATAGATATATAAGTTTTGATAGAGATTTACAAATACTTAAATATATTAACTTTGAATTTAATTATGCATATTGCAATTTAAATTATCTTGATAAATATAATGTTAACTACATTGTGTTGGATAATTTAGATGTAGTTATAGATAAGAAGTACAAGGTAAATAATTATATGAAATATTTAAAATTATCTTATCTATATAAAATATTAATGGTAATAACTAAGTAATTAGTTGTTATAGGGTAAATTTATAAAAAAATCGCCTAATGCTAATTCCGACAATGCTAACAACGTGTGGAATGTCAATGGTGATGGGAATGTCAACAACGACAATGCGTCTAATGCGCTTTCCGTTTTCCCTGCAGTTCTTTTCTAGTGAGGATATATGGGTTTAAAAACTTATATATGAGTACAGCAAAGAACAAAATTTATCCTTGAGTAAATCTAAAATGAATATAGAGATGATTAGTTATACGTAACAATCTATAAACTCTATAAAAATCAAATAAGCGCTAGTAAAGGTTTATTCTTTTACTAGTGCTTTTATATTGTTAAAAGGAGTAGTTAAAAATGAATAAAATAGTATTAAGAAAAAATGGTGGCTTTTATTGTGCATATGGAAATGATTGTTATATTTTAAATTATTTATTTGATTATAAAATAACGGATGATAGGGTTGGATTTCCAACAAGTGCATATGAAAAAGTAGTTAAGATATTAGAACAAAATAATATTAATTATGAGAGTAGTACCGAAATATATGATTGCAAAAAGAAAAACAATTACAATAAATTTTTTGAACTTGGAAAGAGAAAATGTAAGTTAAGATATAGAATAGATAAAATAATAGAAAAAATGAATTCATTAAATGAAAAAGAAATAGACGAGATACTAGATTTTATAGAAAAATATGAAAGATAGATTTTTAATTGTAAAAAATATAAAAGAATTTATTTTTTCTATTGATAATTTAGTAATTAATCTTCCGAGAAGAGAATTAGTAATTAGGGATAAGTTACTTTCCGAAAGTATGTGTTTACTTGAATTAGTATATATTGCTAATGGTAGTAAATCTAAGGATGAAATGTTAAAAATTTTAAGTAAAATATCTATGTTAGATTTTTATTTGGAGTATTTGCATGAGAAAGAAGTAATTAGTGAAAAATTATTGAAAAAATATTCTAATATGCTTTCTAATATTTCTAAAATGGTTTATGGGTGGTTAAAGGTAAGTGTTTAATGATTTAGAGTACATTTATGATAACTATATTGTAAAAGGTTGTAATAACAAGAAAAAATTATACATGTTTGAAAAGTATAAAATGATTAATATTAATAGTATTGAGCATAAAATATTAGATTATAAAGTAAATAAATATAATATATTTTTGATTAAATACCCAAAATATAGAGTTGTAATGAGTTTAAATATGTATGATAAAGTAATTAATCATTATATTACAATAAAATATTTAATGCCGAATTTAACAAAATATTTAGATGATAGAAATATAGCAACAAGAAAAAATTATGGAACGGACTATGGAATAAAACTATTAAAAAAATATATTGAAAAAAATAAGAAGTATGGAAAATTTTATATTTTGAAATTAGATATTAGTAAATATTTTTATAGTATTGACCATAATGTTTTAAAAAGATTATTAGAGAATAAATTAGATGATTTTTCATATGATATTATTTGTAAAATAATTGATAGTACTAATGAACCCTATATTAATAAATCAATATTAAAATTAAAAAATAATGAATTAAAATATGGCAATAGGATTAAAGAAATAGAGAGTATACCAATTTATGAGCAAGACAAAGGACTTCCAATTGGAAATATGACAAGTCAATTTTTAGCAATCTTTTATTTATATAAATTAGACCATTACATAGTTCATGATTTAAAAATCAAATATATGATAAGATATATGGATGATTATATTTTAATTCATAAAAATAAAGAATATTTAAAAGAGTGCATGCTTAAAATAAAATATGTATTAGAACATGACTATAAATTGAAATTGAATATGAAAAAATGCAAAATATATAATAGTGATTTTGGTTTTTCATTTTTAGGTTACAAATTTGTAGTTTCTTCTAAAAAAACAAGAATATTTGTTAGTAAAAGTACTAGTTTTAGAATAACAAGGAGGATTAATTATATAATAAAAAATTATAGTAATGAAAACTATAATTATATATATAGTTCGATAGTAAATTATTATAATAGTTTTAAATATAGTAAAAGTCTTAAACTTAAAAGAATTATAAATAGATGTATTAATAATAAAAGTAGTGTATAGTAAAAAAATAATCTCTATAATTTAATATAATTGGAAATATTAACCAGTATTGATAAATATATTGACGTTTAATAGTAATTAAAATATACTCTTATTAAGAAAAGAGGTATAAAAATGGATGAAATAATAGTTAAGTTAAAAGAAGCAGAATTAGAAATGGATAACACGGATGTAAGATATACTTTAGATGATATAAAAGAAAGTATTAGTAAGATTATTAATAAACACTAGTTTTTCTAGTGTTTTTCTTATGGCTATTTTTAGAAGTTTAAGGTGAAAAAAAGTACCAATTGGTACTTACATCATGTGCATACCATTATATCCATCGTACATGTTTGGTATGCTTGCTTGGTATGGTGTGTCGTTTGTGTATACACCGTTCATACTCTCTAATTTGCTTACTCTGCCATCTAATCTTTTTACTATTCTTTCTAAGGAACTAATTCTATTTTCTAGTTCGTTTGGCATATTTGGATAAAATGTATTGCCATAAGGCATAAACATTTGATTATTAACATCTTTCATTAAAAACACCTAAAAAACCTTTCATTTAAGTATATGCAAATTAAAAAAATTTGTTATAATTATATTAGATGGAGGTTGTTATGAGGCTTAGAAATATAAAAGATAAGGAAGATATTATTAATAATAGTAAATATATAATATTGAATCCAGAAGAATATAAAGGTAAATGGAAGAGTGTATTTGATAATGATAATCCTATATATATCGAAATAGGTATGGGTAAGGGTAAATTTATTAGAGATAATGCCCTTAACAACAAGGATATAAATTATATTGGTATAGAGAAATATGATACGGTGATTGCTAGAAGTTTAAAGAAGATTGAGGATTATAATATTCCTAACTTAAGAATTCTAAGGATGGATGCTAGTTTTTTGGATAAAGTATTTGATAGTGAGATTGATTTAATTTATTTAAACTTTTCTGACCCTTGGCCTAAGGATAGGCATGAAAAGAGAAGATTAACTCATAGTAATTTTTTATCTATTTATGATAAAGTATTTAAATCTAAGAATAGAATTATTATGAAAACAGATAATAGAGGTTTATTTGAATATTCAGTTTGTTCTTTATCTAAGTATGGTTATACAATAGAAAATCTAAATGTTGATTTGCATAATTCAAGTGAAACTAATATAATTACAACTGAGTATGAAGATAAATTTGTATCTTTAGGTAATCCAATATATAAGTTTGAAGCAAGTAAATAGTTAAGAATATAAAGGAGGATTTTATGGATATTAAGAATTTAAAAATTACACAAAAAGGAAGAAGATTATTAAGTACAGTTGCGGTAGTGTTAACTATTTCACCATTTTTAAATGCACACGCATATGCACTTGATAAAGATGTCTCAGTTAATACTAATACAACTATTAGTGAGAACAAGGATGAGGTATTAAAGACTACTACATATTTAGTTGAGTTTAATGAAACTAGGAGATTTAATGATGAATTATCTGCTAAGAGTAAGAAAAATGCTTATGAGATTAAGCAAAAAGCAATTAAAGATGAAGTAGTTAAAAATGGTGGTTTTTATAATTATAGTGTTAATATTAGTAAAATATATGGAAGTGATACTAGTACTACTTATAAAGTGGATTGTAATAATTTAAATGATTTAGAAAATCAAATTAAGATATTAAAGAATAATTTTAGTAATAGTGAGATTACTGGTATTACTTCTTCTGAGATAAGAGGTAAAGTTGATTTAGGTATGATTGTTCTTGATAATAATTATAAGACTTATGATGATGCGAAAAGTGCGATTGATTTAAAAGTAATTGAGTATAATAAAATTAATGCTAATTTGAAGAATTACTGGATTGATAAGGTGTTTGTAAAAACTAATGAGAATAATTTAACTATATCACTTGAAGGTAAAACTGAAGAAGAAATTGCAAGTATTATTAAAAGTTATGAGGATTTAAATAGTGATAATGTAAAAGTTACAGTTAAGAGAAATACTAAAGAAGTAGAAACTGGTAAGTATAAAGATGAATTAGTAACTGAAAAGTTCACTACTTATGAGGATGCTTTATTAAAATTAGAAGAATATAGGAATAATGGTTACACAGTTGATGAAAATATTAAAAAAGAAAGAAATACTTCTTTAGATGAAGTTATTACTACAACTCTAGATGGTGTGTATTCTTCATATGAAGATGCTTCTTCTGTATTACAAGGTATGATTGTAGATAATGATGACTATAGTATTACTGGTAATATAAGAGGCGAAATAGATAGTGATGCTCAGGTAGTTGTTAATAGAGAGTTCGATACTAAAGAGGAGATTGATAATTTAATAAATAGTTATATAAGTGATAATTACAAGGTATCTAATTGTGAGATTATTGAAACTGATACTAAGTATATATTAAGTGCTACTTTTGATAAAGAGGTATATTATGTTGATACAACAAGAATTAATAAGGGTTATGATTATGTTGTTAGTGCTATTAAGAAAGTGCCTTTATATGAGAGTACTGATGAACTTGATGTAAATATTTTAGAGGATATTTATAAGTATGTAGGTTATGCTTCTTTTGAAAAGGATAATGTAGTTGGTTATAATGTTAAGTTTACATATAAGAATATATTCTATGAGGTTAGAACAACTGGTAGTGGGTCATTTAAGCTTATTAAAATAGATAGTAAAAACAAATCTCCAAGGACTAGTGATGATAATGATTTAAGAGGGTATGTGTTGCTTGCGTCAACTGCGTTACTTGGTACTTTATCTTCAGTAGAGGGTTTGAGAGTTGTTAAAAACAAGGAATTATGTTTGAAAAAGAATAAAAATAAATATTAAGTGCACAATATGTGTACTTTTTTAGTTAAAAAAATGTTTTATTTATTATAAATAAATGTTATAATATAAAAAGTAGGAAGGTGACTTATGAAAAAAGTTATGGTACTGCTTATAAGTATATTGCTATTAACTGGGTGTTATAATGATATTGTAAGTGATGATACAAATACAATATTAAATACATTTTTAGGTAAGAATACTAAGTTAGTTAATACTTATTCTGAAGGATATAAGTATTATTTACCTAATGAAATAAAGGTTGATGCTAAGAAAGATTATAATGAAGTTCTTGATTATAATGGGTATAAATATTATTTATATGTTGATGTAGTTGGTTATTATTATAAAAAAGAAGTAGATTTTGTAAAAAATGATAGTATTTATTATTCTAAATATCTTGATTATAATAATAAAAAGGGATATATAAATATAGAGAAAGTTAATGAATTATATAAAGTTGAAATGTATTATAATTATGCTAAGATTGAGGCTTATGTTGATTATGATAATTTGAGTAAAACTATAATTAATATGTGTTATATTACTAATTCTTTAGTGTTTAATAATTCAGTTACTAATTTAGAACTTAATAATAGTGATGATAAGTTAAAGGAAGAGAAATTTGATTTTTATACACCAAAAAAGGAAGGCAACTTTATTGATTACATTAATAAGTATGATGATTATAAAGTTAAATCTGATGAAAATAATATAGGTAATGAAGGGAATTAATAGGTGATTAAAATGGGACTATTTGATAAATTAAAAAATGTATTTATGGAAGATGATATTGATGAGGAACCAGTAAGGAGTGTTCCAAAAGTAGAAGAAATTAAAAAAGAAGAACCAGTAATTCAAAAAAGAGAAAGAGAATTACCAGTTGAAGATACTTTTAGTGATAGGGAGTTAGTAAATTCTAAAGAGAATTTTAAATTTCCAATAATATTTGAAGATGAAGATTTTAAAGAAGAGAAAAAGAAAACTAAGAGTATAAATGTATTAGAAAGAGAAAATACTAAGTATGAGGATTTAATTAAGAGAGATACTAAGCCTCAGAAGAAAGTATTTAAACCTTCATTAGTTATATCTCCAGTATATGGTGTATTAGATAAAAACTATTCTAAAGAAGATATTACCACTAAGGATGGGAATAGAGTTAGTAATGATAATGGTGTTGATATAGATACTGTTATTAAGAAGGCATATGGTGAAGAAGTAGTTACTAAGACTAGAGAAGAAAAAAGAGAAGAAGAGAATAAAACAGTTGATGCTTTTAAAGAAGAGGAAACTGATATTAAGAGTTTAACTATTGAACAAGCAGAAACTAAAGCAAATGAAAAAGAAGTAGATGATAAGATAGCGTCTATTGATGAGTTATTAAATGATACTAATACAGATGATGATTTCTATTCACTTGTTGATAGTATGTATAAAAATGAGGAAGGAGATAAGGAATAATGACATTTGTTGAAATATTGCAAACAGCATTACCATTATTTGTCTATTTAGCGTTATTTATATTATTAGTAGTATTAATAGTATTAACAATTAAGTTAGTAGCAACTATTAATAAACTTAATGTAGTTGTAGATGATGTTAATAAGAAAGTTAAATCATTAGATGGAATATTTGGCCTTATTGATTTTGCAACTGATAAAATTACTTTAGTTACTAATAAATTTGTAGATAGACTTAGTAATTTAGTACTAGGATTTAAAAATAAAAAATATAATAAAAAAGAGGAGGAAGAAGATAATGAGTAAGAAATGTGGATTTTTAAAAGGAGCAGTTATTGGAGCAACTTTAGGGCTTTTATTCGCACCTAAAAGTGGAAAGGAAACAAGAACTGATTTATCTAATAGTTTAAAAGAACTTCTTGATAAAGTAAAAGGTATGGATAAAGAAGAAGTTAAAGATAAATTAGAGAAAAAGATTGAAGAAATAGAAAATGAGATTAAAGATTTAGATAAAGAGAAAGTTCTTTCAATAGCAAAAGAGAAGTCTTTAGTATTAAAAGGTAAAGTAGAGGAATTAGTTTTACTTGCTAAGGAATCTGGTAAACCTGTTGTTGAGAATGCTGCTAAGAGTGTTAAAAAAGAATTAGCAAGTGTTACTAGAAAAGTACTTGAAAAATTAGAAAGTGAGTAATTGACAAAATAATTATTTAGTTATATACTAAATGCAATTGATAATTAATTAGTAGTTTTAATTATTTGAAATAAAGAGATTTAGTGGTGGTGTAAACTAGACAAATGTTAAAATGAATTACGTCAATCGGGTTAATCCGTTATAATTTAAGAGCATAGAAATCTATGAACTAAGGTGGTACCGCGCTTATGCGTCCTTAGATTATAGATTTTTTTATTTTTTAGGAGGAGAATTATGAAATTATTTGATGAATTAAAATGGAGAGGTTTAGTTAAAGATATAGCAGGAAGTGATATTGAGGATAAGTTAAACAATGAACAAATTACATTTTATTGGGGAACTGACCCTACTGCTGATAGTTTGCATTTAGGGCATTATTCTTCATTGTTAACTGCAAAAAGACTTGCTAATGCTGGACATCATCCAATATTATTAGTAGGTGGAGCAACTGGTTTAATTGGTGATCCAAGACCTACCGCAGAACGTGAGATTATTGCAAAGGATACATTAAACAAAAACTTAGAGGGAATTAAGAAACAAGTAGATAGAATATTTGATGGTAGAGCAACAATAGTAAATAACTATGATTGGATGAAAGATTATAATTACCTTGATTTTCTTAGAGATGTAGGTAAATACATTAATGTAAATTATATGCTTGCTAAAGATATAATTAATAGAAGATTAGAAACAGGTATTACATATGCAGAATTTAGTTATACATTAATGCAAGGTTATGATTTTCTTCATTTATATGAAAAATATAATTGTGTAATGCAAGCAGAAGGTTCTGACCAATGGGGTAATATTACTACTGGTATTGATTTAATTAGAAAGAAAACTGGTAAGGAAGTATATGGATTTACAATGCCTTTAGTACTTGATGCACAAGGTAATAAGTTTGGTAAGTCAGAAGGTAATGCTCTTTGGTTAGATATTAATAAAACATCTTCTTATGAGTTATATCAATACTTAATTAATACAGATGATAGTATGTGTGAAAGTTATTTAAAAATATTTACATTTTTATCTCCAGAAGAAATAATGGAAGTTGTAAAAAAACATAATGAGGAACCTCATTTAAGACTTGCTCAAAAGACTTTAGCAAAAGAAATTATTACTGATTTGCATGGTAAAGAAGAGTATGAGAAGGCTGTTAAAATAAGTGAAGCATTATTTAGTGGTAATGTTAAGGATATTGATACTAATTTAATTGGAAAAGTATTTAAAGATGTTCCAAATAGTGATATGGAAAGTGATAAGAATATAGTTGATTTATTAGTAGATACTAATATATGTTCTTCTAAAAGAGAAGCAAGGGAGTTTATAACTACTGGTGCGATATCTATAAATGGAGAAAGGATTACTGATTTAGATACAATAATTACAAAAGATAATTCTATTGATAATAAGTATATTATTGTAAGAAGAGGTAAGAAAAAATATTATTTAGTTAACATAAAATACTAATTTATATGTAGTCGAGGGCTTAAGTAATATATATTATACAAATTAAAAAAACACAAATTTAATAAAATCTGTGTTTGAGGTTGTCAGCCCGAGACAAAAAATATCTTATATAAGTGATAAAATCAACAAGATGTTGAAAATTAATCCGGGAACAACAGGAAAAATAATTAGTTGGGTTCGTAAATTATTTGGATGAGGAGGTGCACTTTTGGTACCAAAAAGATTAGAGTCAAATTTGAAAAATTTAAATATAAATCAAAAAAGATATAACACAATAGTTTGTGGAAATTTTGCATGTTGCGATTCAAGCAATTTTGAACTTTTGTATTTTGGGGAAATTGATCATAGTTTTTTTTCTAAAATGTTTTTAGCACCCAAAAATAATATTGTAGTCTTAAAATCCCGATGTAAAAAATGTAAAAAAATGCATTTAATTTATGATAATAATTGTGATGGGTATGATAATTATAAAAGTGACCAGGTATCAAAAGTTAAAACAACTTCTTTAAAATGTAAAAAGTGTCTTAACAATGATTTTTCTATATTTTTAAGATATGAATATCCTGACGTTCAAGAACTTTATGAATATAAAATAAGAGATATAGGTAATGCATATACTTGGATATGGATTACTATAAGATGTAATTGTTGTGGTTTTAAATATAGTAAATTTATTGATTTAGAAACAGGGTAAAATGAGACTTAAATATTAAAATATAACGAAGAAATAGTATATGATGATAGCAATTATAAATCCATTTAGATATAGGAGTTATTACTATGATAGAGAAACTAATTTATATTATCTAAATAGTAGATATTATAATCCTGAATGGGGAAGATTTATAAATGCAGATGGTATTATAAATGGTAATACTGATATTATAGGGCACAATTTATATGCATATTGTAGCAATAATCCTGTTGGCAATATGGATTCTGAGGGGATATTTTTTAGAAAAATTATTTCAGTTGTATCAAAAGCGTATAAAATGATAAAAACTGCCATTGCTGCAACATCCAATATTTACCTTAGAACTAAAAAACAAGATTTATCTGCTGATATGTTTACAAAGGCAATGTACTATCCTAAATTGCCAATGACAAAGCATATGAAAAATAAAATATCAAACAAAGCAAAAGAAAGTGATGAGGTTACCTCTGCAATTAGAGATTGTATTATTAAAAATGAAGGTAGAAACTTTACTAATTGTAAAACATCAACAGAATTCATTAGTGGTGATTTACATTATTCAGTAGGCAGAGCTGACTTAGAAATTAGTGGAGAAAAGACTGCTGACTATTGGAATGTTGAGGTTAGACTGTCTGATAAATATGATTTTGATAGACCAGATACATTTGAAACAACTTCGGATGCAGCAAATTATCTTGGATTTTATATGCAAGAAACATACATGCTTGGAACGTATTACTGGGATGTGAATTTTTCTGTACAATATATGAATGGAGGAGGTAGATTTTGAAAACAAGGACAAGTATTTTACTATTTATTGCAATACTTGCATTAAGTGGTTTATTAATATATTCATCTTTTAATTATTTGGTTAGTCTTGATTATTCATCATTTAAAAATGATATAAAATATTGGCCACAAAAAAGTGCAATGAAAGATAATTGGAGTTTAAAATTGCCAACTCCTAGCAATATTAATCAAATTTTTAATATTGACTTTCAGGATGGTGAGAAGCTTTCAATTTGGTATTATGAAAAAGAGAAAGTACCAAGTATAAAAAAACAAATGTATGAAATGGATGTAGAATATGTTGATGAGGTTTTAAAAGCATATTACGATGAATTATCAGATGATGAAAAGTTCTTATATAATTCTTATATAGAAAAAGAAAAAATGTTGGATGTTTCAAATTATTATTTACTTTTGACAAGAAATTTTTTAGATAAATCAAAAGTTTATAGAAATCCTGTAAATTTTGATAAAAATGACCATTTTTTATTACTAATATTAGATTTAAATGAAGATACTTTGTTTTCCTTTGAAGTTGTACAATAGTGGTTATATATAAAGTGGTTATATATAAAAAGATATATTTTGTGGTAAATTTTTAATTCGTATTATGTGATATTGAGATAACATATAAGATGTATTTTGTGTAATAAATAGATGTTAATGAGTTAAATAGTTAACTTTTAAATTAATTATTTAACTCTTTTTTATATTTGAGAGGAGGTATTAATGGAATTTGTATTAAATTATTGGTTAGAAGTATTATTTACTACTGTAACTGGTTTATTGCTTTATATGTTTAAACAATATATCGGTGTTAAGAGTGGAATAAAGGCATTATTAAGTAATGAAATAGTAAGATTATATGAATTATATGTAGAACTTGGGTATTGTCCTAGTTATATAAAAGAAAATGTAGAGGAAATATATAAAAATTACCATAGATTGGGTGGAGATGGTATGATAACATCAATGGTAAATAAATTATATGAATTACCAAGTACAGGAGGTGATAAATATGTTTAATGTTGCATTTGGATTATTTCTTTGTATATTATCTAATTTGCTATTTGGGATAACAATTGCTAAAATTAAAGGTGCTTTTGATAAAAACAAAATGTTGAAGAGTTTTATAAAATATATATCTATGATAATAGGTATTATTTTTTTATATATTGCTGGGGCATTAAATGAAGATATTGTTATTACAAATATAGATAATAGTGAAGTGAATATTTTATTTGGCATAAAAACAATATTTACTCTTGGAATTATATATTATGGAGGGCAATCTTTTATAAAGCTTAGGAAATTGCTTGGTATAAAGATTGAAAATAAATTATGATAGCGTTATTTCCTATCAATAAAACATGGGAATCTCAATCAATGAATATTGGTACTCACAAAGATACTAAAGCAATTGATTTTGGAGTATTAAATCCATATAACGATACTTGTCTTTATGCTCCTTTTGATGGTAAAGTAGTTTATGTTGATAAAAAATCTAATGGTGGTTTTGTTGCATTTGAAAGTTTAAATAAAGTAATGTACGCAAATGGGGTGTATGATTATATGACAGTTATTACTGCACATGATAATAATCCTCCTAAATTAGGAACCCTATTTAAACAAGGTGAATTGTATTCTCACATGGGTACTTTAGGTGGCGTTTTTACTCATTGCCATTTAGAAGTACAACAAGGAAAATTTAAAATGGCTAAAAAATTAACAAATTTATTATGTTATAAGTTTGATAATACAATCGCACCATTTGATGCATTGTTTTTAAAGAATGATACATTAATTAAATATTCAAAATATAAGTGGAAAAGAGTTGAAAATATGATAATAGATGAAAAAGATAGATGTGAGGCGATTAAACAAATTAAAA
This sequence comes from uncultured Bacilli bacterium, assembly GCA_934130375.1. Taxonomy (GTDB): domain Bacteria; phylum Bacillota_I; class Bacilli_A; order RF39; family UBA660; genus CAG-1193. The sequence continues at coordinate 506,487 of CAKOXW010000001.1, read as the reverse complement.
TCAAGGTAAGTGATTTAAGGGTGAGAAATAGTCCGAGTTTAAGTGGAAAAGTTTTAGGATATGTTAAAAAAGATGGAATATATAATGATTTAGAACAGGTAAGTAGAGATAATTATATATGGCATAGAATAGATAATGATATGTGGATTGCTGATGATGGTAGTTGGTTAGAAAGTTTGAAAACAAATGATTATAAGTCTTTATATGAAGAAGCATTAAAAAAGATTGATAACATTAAAACATTTATAAGTCAAATTTAATAAAATAGTGTAAATATAAATAAATAATATTATAAATATATAAATTTATCATTTATAATGTTATTAGTTAAGCAGTATATTTTTTTGTATTGCTTATTTTTATTTATAGTAGAAAAAGACATGCAGTATCGTCTTTAATTTGGTGGTTTGCGTGTTAGTAATCTATGAAGTAAAGGTTAAAAATACTGGTTTTATCTTAACTCGAGATATGACTAGTATTTTTTTATATATTAGAGGTCCTCCTAATCATCTAAAAAAATGGTTAGGAGGAAAAATGTATACAAAGAATAGAAGAAAATATAAAGACAATCCATACACACTAAGTTATGATGAAAATAGTTTTTTGATTGAGTTTAATAAAAATAAAGTTTATGTTACTAAAGATATATATGATTTATTTGATTTATATGAATTACATGATTTAAAAGAGTTAAATGAATATGATAATCATATAGAACATTCAGAATTATGTGAATTTACTTTAGAAAGAAGAAGATTACATAAAAGTGAATTGTTAGAAGATTTGATTATAAAGAAGATAGCAAATGAAGTACTATATGATTCAATAAATAAATTAGATAAAAAAGACAGAAAGAGAATAATTATGTATTATTTTAATGATATGACTTTACAGGAAATAGCCAAATTAGAAAATATTTCTCACCAAGCAGTAAGTAAAAGTATAAAAAAATCATTAATAGAATTAAAAAGAATAATAAATGAAGGAATATAAAACTTGCGGTTTTATATTCCTTTTTATTATGTAAAAAAGAACCGTTTTTGGTTCTTTTTAATATTACTTATTGTAGAATTCTACTACTAATGATTCGTTAATATCAGAAGTTAATTCATTTCTTTCTGGATATCTTATATAAGTTCCTTCAAGTTTATTCTTATCAAATGAAACATAGTCAACATTTCTTGTAATATTTTCAAGAGTTTCTTTCATTGCTTTATGTTCTTTTGAATTTTCTCTTACTGATACAACGTCTCCTGGTTTAACTTGGAAAGATGGAATATCAACTTTCACACCGTTAACTGCAACGTGTCCATGGTTAACGAATTGTCTTGCAGCTCTTCTTGTAGATGCAATACCCATTCTGTAAACTATGTTATCAAGTCTACTTTCAAGTAACTTGAACATATTCTCACCATGAATACCTTTTAATTTTCCAGCCTTTTCGAAAATCTTTCTTAATTGTTTTTCACTTATACCATAAGTAAATCTTAATTTTTGTTTTTCAACTAATTGAACACCGTAGTTAGATAATTTACCTTTTCTACCATTACCATGTTGTCCTGGTCCATAAGGTTTCTTAACTAATTCTTTACCAGTTTCTAATGCTGAAATACCAATTCTACGACTTTTCTTATAAGCAGGTCCTGTGTATCTAGACATAACATTTTCTCCTTTCTTTTGTTTTTTACTTAAAACAATAGACCATACTATTTATTATAGGGTGTTTATTAAATGTTCGTTAAAAGCAGTTTAACTACTAATATATTTCAAATAAACGCATTATAACTTATAATACAGTGCTGCTTAAAAATGTTTAAAGCATATGTATTATAATATTTAATTTAAATTTAGTCAAGTATTAAATAATTAAAAAATATGTTCTAAATTGTAGAAAAATGTGTTAAAATAGAATATAGAATAGGAGTGGTATTATGAATGAACTTGTACTTATGATTATAACTTATTATATCATTGCTATATTATGTATTGTTATTGTGCTTAATTTAATACAATATTACACTAAGAATAAATATAAAAAAGAAGTAAGTAATTATGATATAGAGAAAAATGAACTTATAGATGCCCCTATTATGACTGAACTTAAGAAAGTAGAGGAATTATCTAGGAATAAAGCAATAAAAGATAAATACAATGTATGGAAAAGTGAAATTGATAGTATGAAAGATAATCTTGAAAAAGAGATTAATGATATGATTATCGATGCTGATTTTTTGCTTGATCAAAAGGACTATAAAAACTATACGTTAAAAAGAATTAATCTTGAGATTAAATTGTTAGAAGCAAAAGGTTTAAAGAATAAAATATATGATGAGATTAGAGAAATAACTTTATGTGAAGAAAATAATAGAGCTAAGATTACTTTGCTTAAAGAAAGATTTAGAGAAGCAATTAGAATATATAATACTAGTAAGAATACTTATGTTCCAATTGATAAGACTATTGATTTACAAATTGAAACTATTGAAAAAAGATTTCAAGAGTTTGAAATATTAATGGAAAAACAAGATTATGTTTCTGTAAATAAACTTGTAAGTGCTCTTGAAACTTTGATTAAACATTTTGAAACAATTATTGATGAAGTTCCTCCTATAGTTGCGATGGCACTTACTTTGATACCCAAGCGTTTAGTTGAAATGAAGAGTACATATGAAAATATGGTTAGAAGAGGTTTTCAACTTGATTATTTAAATATTGAATATAATATTGAAGAAATTAATAAGAAGTTAAATGTTGCAATGTCTAAGGTTAGGGTTTTAAATCTTGAGGATGTTTTATTTGAATTAAGAACTATTCTTGAGTATACGGATTCTGTATTTAATGATTTTGAAAAAGAAAAAATTGCTAGAAAAGAATATGAGGATTCTGTAACATTATTTAAATCTAAGGTTAAGAAAATTAATGATATTATGAATAAGTTGTATGGCAAGGTAGTAGATGCGAAATACAATTATAAACTTGGTGATGATAAGATTAAGGAATTAGATATATTATCTTCTGAGTTAGGTATTCTTGATGAAGATTTTTCTAATTTGTATAACGCTACTAAAACAGTTAGTTTTCCTTATACTAGACTAAATAAGGAACTTGAATTGTTGGTTATAAAACTATCTAAAATAGAAGAAAAGATAGATGTTTATATGCAATCTATTGGTACAATGCAGGAAGATGAAAAGAGAGCAAGAGAGCAACTTAATGATATGAATACTCTTTTAGATGATGCTAAAAATAAGATTAGGGAATATAAGCTTCCAATCGTACCTGATTATTATTTTGTTCAGTTAAAAGAAGCGATTGAAGCAGTAAGAGAAGTAAATAAAGAACTTGATAAGAAACCAATTAATATTGATACTTTAAATACTAGAGTTGATACTGCTCGTGATTTAGTATTTAAACTTAATAATACAAGTAATGAAATTATTAAGACTGCTATGCTTGCTGAAACAGCGATTGTGTATGGTAATAGATTTAGATGTAGAAAGCAATATGTTGATGAGGGTTTAAATAAGTCTGAAATGTTATTTATTAAAGGTGAATATAGGAAATCTTTAGAATTAACTTTAAATACTATGGACTTAGTTGAGCCAGGTATTTATAAAAAATTATTAAATTATTATGAAAAGAATTCTAAATAAGAGTTCTTTTTAATATTATTTAATGGTGGTTTAAGTGAAAAAATGTATAGAGTATGGATTAATTACTTTAATGTTTGTACTTAGTTTTGTGTATACAAATAAGGTTGCTAACATTGTTAAGGCTAAGGATCCTATTATGAAGAAAATTAGAACTATGGAAGTAACTAATATAGAAAGTATTGATGCTAAAATAGATGGTAACGTAATAGAACAAGGTGTAATTGGTTGTAGTGTTGATGTTACTAAGAGTTACGAAGCAATGAAGATGGTTAATGAATATAGGGATACTCTTTTGAAGTACAAGGATGTAATACCTAGTAAATCTTTAAGAAATATTTATAATTACTATATAGTTGGTGGTAATAATGTAAATAGAAATATATCTATAGTAGTATATATTAGTAATAGTGTTAGTGAATTAAGTAAATATAATATAAAGTTAAATGTATTTTTAGATGCAAGTATGCTTGATAATGGTAGTATAGATATGCCTAAGAATGCTAAGGTATATAATGGTGGTAATAGTAGAAATTATGATGATATTACTATTGAGTGGGTAAATGATGTTATTACTGATAGTTATAATAAGCCAACTTATTGTATTAATTTAAATCAAAATAAAGATAATCTTGATATATGTAGTAAGAATAGGATGCATACTATTAATCCTAGTTTAATATTAACTAAAAATAATGTGTATGATATTAAATCTAAAATAGATAATGGTAGTATTATTTATGTTGATGAAACTAATATTAGTTTAATTAAAAATATTATAGATTTTGCTAATAAGAAGGGTTTTAGTATTGTTTATTTAGATGAATTATTAAATGAAAGAACTTGTAAATAAATTCAAATTATAAGTTTTATTAATTAAAACAAAAGGGTGAAAGATTATTCTTTTCATCCTTTTACTAAATAATTGTATAATAATCATGTAAAATTGTGTAAGCAGTGTTAAACGCAGCCATTAAAAAGTGACTATGCAGGGTGGTCATGATATAATACTTCTATAAAATAGGAGGAATAATTTTATGAAAAAGAAAAAAGGGTTTACATTAGTGGAGTTACTTGCAGTAATAGTAATACTTGCAGTAATACTAGTTATTGCAGTACCAAGAATAACTGATGTAATAAAAAATTCTAAAAAAGCATCATTCGAGAGTAGTGCAAAAACAATAATATCGTAAGCAGAAAAGAAGAAGATGGAGAATGAAGTACTAGGTAATAATAATCCAATAGAATGTAGTAATATTGCTAATATTAATAATGATGATTATGCAAGTTGCGAAATAAATTTTGATGCAAGTGGTAATGCTAAGATTACACTTATAGGAAAAGGTAAATTTGAAGGATTAAAAATAGTTAATGGAACAAAAGATAATTTAAGTGCAGTTGAATCAACTGAATCAACTAATACTGCAGTAGCATTTATAACTAATTTATATAATACTGATGCAGCAACTAATAATCTTAAAAAAGATAATACTGTTGATGCTAATATAAGATATTATGAAAAGAATCCTAATAACTATGTATCATTTAATAATGAATTATGGAGAATAATAGGAGTATTTGGTAATAATGTAAAATTAGTTAGAAAAGATATATTAGGTTACTTATCATGGGATACATCAGATTCTACTGTAAATAGTGGATTTGGTGTAAATGAGTGGAGTGTAGTAGACTTAAAAGAATATTTAAATACAATGTACTATGGTGGAACAACTGTTACATGTTATAATGGCCAAAATAACGCAACTACAACATGTCCAAGTGCTTCGTTAAATGAAAATGCAAAAAGTATGATAGATAATCACACATGGGCAATAGGTGCAGTAGAATATGCAACTAGGACAGATACAATTGCATTTTATAATGCAGAAAGAGGAACGCAAACAGGGAAAATTTGTACAAGTGGTGATTATTGTAATGATACAGTTACAAGAACTACATCATGGACTGGATACATTGCACTTCCTTATGTAACAGACTGGGCATATGCAAGTAGTGAAGCAGATTGTGAAACAAACATGCAAAAACAAGATAGTTCAAAGAATTACATATGTATAAACAATAACTGGATGTATAGAAGCGGTGATACATGGTATCTTTCGCCTGATGCTAACTCCAGTGGTGCTTACTATGCCTGGTTTGTGAATGGTTTTGGGGGTGCTGGCCACAACCTTGCTGCTGGCTCCGGTGGTGCTGCGCCCGCTTTATATCTTAAGTCTAACGTCTTAATAGAGAGTGGAAATGGAACTGTGGATACACCATATATACTAAAGGCAAGTAGTAATTAAAAGGAATAGGTAGTAGATATTTAAATGAAAGGACTTGTAAATAAGTATCAATCTATTTACAAATTCTTTTTTTTTTGTTATAATTTCTTCGTGTTGTCTTTTTATTTAAAGAAAGGAAGTAATTTATGAGTAAAATAAAGATTTTTAGTTTGGGTGGATTAAACGAAAATTCTAAAAACATGTATGTAGTTGAAATAGATGATAATATTTTTGTTTTTGAAGCAGGACTAAAGTATGCAGATGAAAAGTTTTTAGGAGTTGACTATATAATTCCTGATTATAGTTATATAAAAGATAATATCAAAAAAGTAAGAGGTATATTTATATCTCATCCACATTCAGAACAAATAGGAGCGCTTACTAATATAGTAGAAGAAATACCTAGTATTAAAATATATGGTACTAAGTTTACTATTGATTATATAAAAAATATGTTAAGTGAAGTAGGAATTAATAATGCTAATCTAGTAGAGATTTCTGCGCATAAAAAGATTAATTTTGGTGAAATATCAATATTTCCAATTAATTTAACACATTCACTACCTGATAATGTTGGATACGTTATAAACACCAAGGATGGTGCGATTGTATATACTGGTAACTTTGTATTTGATCCAACTAGAAGAGGTGCATTTAAAACAGATATTGGGAAACTAGCGTATGTTGGTAAACAAGGTGTTTTATGTTTATTAAGTGAGTCTTTGTATGCAGAGAAAAAAGGATATACATCTCCTAATCATAGAATTGCAAATACTATAAAAGAAGCTTTAATTAGAAATGAAGGAAGAATAATTTTTAGTACATATTCATATAATGTATGTAGATTACAAGAACTATTTGATGAAGTATCTAAAACACATAGAAAAATTATTATTATGGGTAAAACACTTCAAGTAACAATTAAGTATTTACTTGATAATAATTATCTATTTATAAATAGAGAACAAATTGGCGATTTATCTAATCTTAATGATAAAGATGCAGTAATATTATCTAGTTCTGATAATGAAAGACCATTTGCTAACCTTGATAGAATATTGAATGGTTATGATAAATATATAAAAATAAAAAGTACAGACACAGTATTCTTCTTAGATTCTATTACAGATTCTGTTGAAAAAGCGGCTGTTAGAATTTTTGATAGTATTTCAAGATGTGGTGCGGAAGTTGTAACATTATCTAAAAATAATATTAGTTATCATGCTTCTTCTGAAGATTTAATGCTTATGCTTGATTTAATTAATCCTAAGTACTATTTTCCTATAATGGGTGAATATAGATATCAAGTTGCAAATGCTGATATCGCATGCAAATTAGGTATTCCAAAAGAGAATATATTACTTAAATTAAATGGTGATGTTGTGTGCTTTGAAAATGGTGAGTTGAAAAATAATTTCGAGCATATAAAAGTTGATGATATAATGATAGATGGTACTTCAACAGAAGATATCGGTGAACTTGTACTTAAGGATAGAGAAATGCTTAGTGACAATGGTATAGTAGTCGTATGTGCTACATTAAATAAGAAGACTAAGGAAGTACTTGCTGGACCTTCTATATTAACTAGAGGTTTTGTATATGTTAAAGATAGTGGAGATTTAATTAAAGAGATTGAGAGAATATCTTTAGAGAAAATAATTGAGAATACTAATAATAATTACGTAGAATTTAATAAAATTAAAAATGCAATTAGAGATGAAGTAGGTAAATACTTATATTTAGAAACTGAATGTAAGCCTATGATTATAACTGTAATACAAGAGGTATAAAAGCCTCTTTTTCTTTATAAGAAAATATGTTATACTAAGTAAGGTGAAGTAAATGAAGAATAAAATAATAGTGATTTTAATAATATTAATAGTTATAATTAATATAGGAATAGGGGTATTTGGATTTAATTTAAGTAAAGTAGATAATAAGAAGACTAATGTAGAAATTAATATAAAAAATGGTACTAGTGCGAATGAAATAATAAATATATTAGATGAAAATAATTTAATTAGAAGTAAGTTTTTTACTAAAGTATATTTAAAATTTTCTAATTATAATCTTCAAGCAGGTATTTATGAACTTAATACATCTATGAATACAAGAGAAATATTAAAATATTTAAATGATGGTAAAGTAACTAATAAATATAATTTAAGAATTACTTTTAATGAAGGTTTAAATGTAAGAGGTATTGCTAGAATAATTAGTAATAATACTAATAATAAGTATGAGGATGTTATAAAAGTATTTGAAGATAAGGAATATGCTAAGAAATTAATAGATAAATATTGGTTTTTAACTGATGATATATTAAAGACAGGTATATATTATCCATTAGAGGGTTATTTATTTCCTGATACTTATGAATTTATGAATAAAGATGTTAGTGTAGATACAATAATAACTACATTATTAAATGAGTTTAATAAGAAAGTAAGTCCTTATAAAGAAGAAATTGAAAATAGTAATTATAATATTCATGAATTAATTACTTTAGCGTCAATAGCAGAATCTGAATCTCTACCTGGTGCGGATAGAAAGAAAGTGGTATCAGTATCAGTAAATAGGATGAAAAATGGTATGTCTTTAGGTAGTGATATGACTGCTTATTATGCTTATAAGTTAGATGATTATAAAAATGGTGGATTAACTATAGAACAGTTTAATAATTGTTCTAGTCCTTATAATACAAGATGTTTATCTAAGATGGGGCTTCCAATTGGACCTATATCAAACCCATCACTTGATTCTATAATTGGTGCGATTGAATATGAAGATACAACTTATCTATTCTATATAGCAGATTGTAGTGGTAAAACATATTTTACTAATACTTATGATGAGTTTATAAGTAAAATAAACGAATTACAACAACAAGGAAAATGGTGTGAAGTAAGTAGATAGTATTATGTGTATTCTTAGGACTTAAATAGTTTATATTACAATAATAAAAAGAATTTCTAGTTGAAATTCTTTTATATTTTTTATAAATTATTTAAAACAAGTAGTTATTTTTATTAACAAATTGTAAATTAACAATATTTTTTTGTGTGTCTTGTGTTATAATTTGAAATAGTAGGAGGAGTATATGGAAAACAAACATGTTTTTGATCATTATAAAGAAACAATAGGGGATGAATATAAAGAAATAAAACCACAAAAAAGTTGGGAGTTTCTTGAGGAAAAAAATGCTAATAGGTTAGATAATATAGCCATTAGTGAAGATAATTCTAAAACAACATATGGTGAATTATTTGAAGATTGGAAAAATACAGCAAAAACATTATCAGGTTATGATATTACTAAGGAAAACAATTCTAGAGTTTTGATGATTATGCCAAATATAATGAAAATGAATTCTTTTGATTATGGTGCAGATATTACGGGTGCGATTGCGTCATTTCCTGATCCTACAATTGGTTATGATCAAATAAGAAAATATATAGAAAATGAAAAAATTACAGATATAATTTCTTTGGATCTCTTATTTGCAAAAAATGTAGGTTCAAAAGCCGAGGAATTAGTTAAAGAATATGGAATAAGGAATATTTTTGTAGTACACGATAAAAATTTCACATCTTTGATGCCAAGAAAATATCAATATTTAAGTCAATTATTAAATGTTGGTAATAAATTTAATAAATATGTTGTAAGATATGAAGATGCAATGAAAAACACTCAATTTTCACAAATAAATTATGATAAAACTACTGGAGATGATATTAAAGATGAAAATTCTATTTCGTTAATAACTCATACTTCTGGAACGACTACTGGAATTGGAAAACCGATACCATTGACTGACCATAATAGAAATTCATTAGTAAATCATTATGAATTATCTAAGTTTAATTATCAACCTGGTATGACAATGTTACATTTCATTCCATATTTTGCAGGATACGGTTCGGTTAATACTGTTCATTTAGGTTTATCACAAGGGTTAGAACTACAAGAAATACCATTGTTTAATCCTAATGATTTTGGTCAATATATGATTAAATATAAACCAAATATCGTTTTGGCAACATCTGCTTGTTGGCTAAGTTTGGTTAATGATGAGAAATATAGAAACATTGATTTATCTCATTTTACATATGCTTCAACTGGAGGAAGTCCTATGTCAATTGAAGAAGAGATTAAAATAAATTATTTTCTTAAAACTCATGGTTCTATTGTTCCTTTAACAAAAGGATATGGGCTATCAGAAATGGGAGGTTGTGCAATAGTAACAATAGATGGATACAACAAGATTGGTTCTTCCGGTGTTATTATGCCTGGAATAAATGCAAAAATTAAAACTTCATCCGGAGAAATTAAGGATGTTGGTAAAGAAGAAATACAAGGAGAGTTATTATTAAATTCAGATACAATGACATGTGGAAAACTTGATGGAACCGATATTATAAATACAATAGAAATAGATGGTAAAAAATATTTGAAAACAAAAGATGAAGTTCATATAGATAATTTTGGTAATGTTGAATATTTAGGAAGAAAAGATGGAATGTTTCAAAGGTATGATTGCTACAATGTTTATCCAATGCTAATAGAAAGTGTTTTTAAAACATATCCTTTTATAAAAAATGTTGCTATTGTTGGACACTATTCTGAAATTGACAATGGAGTTGTTCCAAAAGTTGTCATAGAACTTGCTGAGACTGGTGATGAATTGAATAAGGAACAAATAATTGAAAATATTGTCAATAATTCCTTTTTGTCAAATAACCATAAAAGTGAATATAAAGCAAATTTTAGAGATTTGCCACACGTATGGGACTTTGTAGAAACAATGCCAATTAATACTATGGAAAAAAATGACTTATATTCTTTACAAAATGATTTATATAGTGGCGAAAGATATTTTGTTAATGTTGAAGAAGATAATATGAGTATTAAAAGTTGGTCAATAGAGAAATGTCCATATAATAAAAGAAAATAAGTGGGTGTATTTATGAATAGATTAATTTATTTAAATATTTCAGGTTTATTTTATATTGTACTAGTGTTGATTTCATTTTATTGCAAAAAAAGGACAAATAATTTGGAACAAAAAATATATAGTAAATTGATTATGGTTTCTTTTTTAGAACTTATTATTGGTCTAGTAACAACATTGACTATGTACTATTCTAAAAATAATTTGTTAGTAACAATATTGTCAAAAGTATATTTTTTAACAATTCTCTTATGGATAGCAACATTTTCACAATATATGTATGGGTTATTTAAAAATAGGATAAGTAAAATATTGATAGTATTTACTATAATTTTTTGTTTATTAGTTTTAGTCTTACCTCTAAATCCAATAATGATAGAAACTACAATAACAGCAGATGGTCTATCATTATATGCATTGTATATTGGAACATTTTTCTTCGATTTTATTTGTATAATATATGGCATTAAATTTTTGTGTTCATCAAAACATTTTGATAAAAAATTAATCCCACTATGTATATTTTTACTTTTGGGTTCAATTATTTCAATAATTCAAATTTTAAATCCAAAAATGTTTTTGATTGTGCCTTTAGAAGTTTTTATAACAGCAGTAATGTATTTTACAATAGAAAACCCGGATTTAAAAATGTTAAATGAAGTAACACTTGCCAAAAATCAAGCAGAAAAAGCAAATAGGGCAAAGAGTGACTTTTTATCAAGTATGTCACACGAAATAAGAACTCCACTTAACGCAATTGTTGGTTTATCAGAAGATAACTTGACATATATAGACAAATTACCAAGTGAAGTAGTTGAGAATTCTAAGGATATTATGAATGCTTCTCAAACATTACTTGAAATAGTAGGTAATATATTAGATATTAATAAAATAGAAGCAAATAAAATGGAAATAGTTGAATGTACTTATAATTTTAAAGAAGAAATAACTAAGATGTGTAAGGTAACTGCTACTAGAATTGGAGATAAACATATTGATTTTAAACTAGATATTGCAGATGATATACCTTTTGAATTAATTGGAGATAGAGGTAAAGTTAAAGAAATAGTTAATAATTTACTAACAAATGCGATTAAATATACTGATGCTGGTGAAATAAATTTAAATGTAAAATGTATAAATGATTTACAAAAAAACATTTCAAATATAATTATTACTTGTAGAGATACTGGTAAAGGAATAAAAGCAGAATATATAAATAGATTATTTACTAAATTTGATAGATTAGATGTAGAAAAAAATACTACTGCAGAAGGAACAGGTCTTGGTCTTGCAATAACTAAGGCAATGATAGACATGATGGGTGGTTCTATAAATGTACAATCACAATTTGGAACAGGTTCAATATTTATCGTACAAATACCACAAAAGATAAGTAAACTAGTTGGTGAAGAAACAAAAAAAGAAGAAAAAGAATCCTTAAACATTTCTTATGATGGTAAAAAGATATTAATAGTAGATGATAATAAAATAAATATAAAAGTTGCTAGTAGAGCATTAAAAGATTTTAATTTTATAATAGATGAATGCTATGACGGAATAGAATGCTTGAATAAAGTTAAAACAAATACATATGATTTAATTCTAATGGATATAATGATGCCTAATATGAGTGGTGAAACTTGTATGGAAGAATTAAAAAAGATACCAGGTTTTAAAACACCAGTAATCGCATTAACTGCAGATGCAGTTTCTGGCGCTAAAGAAAAGTATATAAGTGAAGGATTTGTTGATTATATTGCAAAACCATTTACAAAGGACCAAATAAAAGAAAAATTAGAACTTATATTTAAAGATGAAATAAGTTCTAAAGAAAGTACTAATATTAATCGTGATAATAACAAGGAAGAGTATTTAGAGAAAAATGGTATTGATTATAAAAAAGGAATAGAGCTATTTGGTAGTATGGATATGTATAATAGTATGTTATCTGATTGGTATAAAGAATGTAATAATAAGTTTGAAGATATAAAATTATATATGTTTAAAAAAGATATGGCAAATTATGCAACATTAGTGCATTCACTAAAAAGTGATTCTAAGTACTTTGGTTTTAATAAATTAGCAGAGTTATCATATAATCATGAGATGAAATCTAAGGCAAATGATTATGAATATGTTAAATCTAATTTTAATGATTTAGAAAGAGAATTTATAAGAATATTTAATATAGTAGAAAAATATTTGCAAAAACAAAATAAGACATATTAAGTGTCTTTTTTTTAATATTATATATGTGGTGATACTATGAAGATATATGTTGATTTAGTATTTTTATTAAATATATTTTTTGACTTTCTATTGCTTCTATCAGTATCTCTAATATTAAGAAGAAATGTTTCGATAAAAAGAATTATTCTTGGTGGAATAACAGGTGGTAGTAGTATATTTTTATTGTTTTTAAATATTACTAAGTTTGAACTATTTTTAATTAAAATAGTAATTGCATTTTTAATGGTAATTGTTGCGTTTAAATATAGAGATTTAAAATATACACTTAAAAACTTTATATACTTATACATCGTTAGTATAGTCTTAGGTGGATTTTTATATCTTATAAACACAGAACTTAGTTATGATAGAAGTGGCATAATATTTATAAATAACGGTTTTAGTATCAACATTGTACTTTTAATTATTGCAAGTCCTTTACTTTTATATTTATATATAAAAGAGATGAAATCCATAAAAAAGAATTATACGTACTATTACAAGGTTTGTGTATATTTTAATAGTGGTAAACATATTATTTTAAATGGGTATTTAGATAGTGGTAATAATTTAATTGACCCATACAAATTTAGACCAATTGTGCTAATAAGTTACGATAGAATTAAAGAGTATATTAAAAATGAAAAGGAATTAATTGTTCCTTATAAAGTGCTTAATAATAGTGATATATTAAGATGCATTAAGATAGAGAAAATAGTTGTTAATAACAAGGTTTATAGGGATATATTAGTTGGTATTTCATTTAATAAGATATATATTGATGGTATTGATTGCATACTTAATAATAAAATGGAGGGATTATGAAAGAGTTTATTAGATTAATAATTAGTAAATTATTTAGACGTGGAGTTTATTATGTTGGTAGTAGTGATATTCTGCCACCACCTTTATCTAAGGAAGAAGAAGATGAGGCTTTAGAACTAGCAAGGATGGGAGATGTTATTGCTAAGAATAAATTAATTGAGCATAATCTTAGATTAGTAGTATTTTTGGCAAAGAAATATGAAAATACTAATGTTGATTTAGAGGATTTAGTAAGTATTGGTACGATTGGGTTAATAAAGGGTATTAATACTTATAAGATGGGTAAAAATATTAAATTAGCAACTTATGCATCAAGATGTATAGATAATGAAATTCTTATGTTTTTAAGAAAAAATAAGAAAAGAAAATCAGAAATATCTTTTGAGGATTCACTCAGTTATGATGCGGAAGGTAATGAATTACATTTAGAAGATGTTTTAGGAACCGATAAAGATATTGTGCCTAAGAAATTAGAAGATAAGATAGAGAAGAAATTATTAGTTCAGGAATTAGATAAACTTAGTGAAAGAGATAGAAAGATAATGATTTTAAGATATGGGTTATTTGGATATGAAGAGGTAACTCAAAAAGATGTTGCTGATATGCTTGGTATTAGTCAAAGTTATATATCAAGAATAGAGAAGAAAGTTATTAAAAAATTAAAAAATGTTGTTAAGTCATAAAAATGTTACAAATGTAATGTTTTTTTTATACAAAAAAAATAATTCTTGTATATTTATCTTGCTTTATTCTCATAACATAAATGGTGATAATATGGCAAGGAATAAAGTTGATATAACTGGTATTAATACTAGTGATTTAAAAACTCTTTCTCAAAGTGATATGGAGGAATTATTTAAAAGATATAAAGATGGTGATGATACCGCTAAGGAGTTACTTGTAAATGGTAATTTAAAACTTGTACTTAGTTTGTTAAAGAAATTCAATAATAGGGTTGATAATTTAGATGATTTGTTTCAAATTGGGTGTGTTGGTTTAATTAAAGCAATTGATAATTTTGATATATCTTTTAATGTTAAATTTTCTACTTATGCAGTTCCAATGATATTAGGTGAATTAAAAAGATATTTAAGGGATAATAATAGTCTTAGAATTTCTAGGAGCATTAAAGATATTGCGTATAAAACTTTAAAACTAAAAGATGAGTTAACTACAATTAATGGATGTGAACCAACTAATAGTGAGATTGCAAAATTACTTAATATTGATGAAATTGATATTATTATCGCACTTGATTCTTTAAAAGACCCAATAAGTATGTATGAACCAATTTATAATGATGGTGGTGATACAATATATTTATCTGACCAACTTGAAGATAAAAGTGAAAATATTAATAGTTGGGACATAAGTATATATTTAAAAGATGCGATTAATAAATTAAGAGAAAAAGAAAAGAAAATATTATTAGATAGATATATAATTGGTAAAACTCAAGTTGAAATTAGTGAAGAATTGGGTATTAGTCAAGCACAGGTATCAAGAATTGAAAAGGATGCGATTAAGACTATGAAAAAGATTATAAAATAAGATTTAAGCATATAATTTATTGGTGGTTATATGCGATTGTCTGAACTTTCTAAAAAGGATGTTATTAATATTAATGATGGTTCTAAAATTGGGAATATTACTGATATTTTAATTGATGATAAGGGGTACATTTTGTCATTAGTAGTTGATAAGTCAAACTTTTCTTTTAGTTTTTTTACCGCTAAGGATGAGGTTTTAATTGATTTTAATAACATTGAAAAAATAGGGGAAGATGTAATAATAGTTAAGATAGAAAAAATATAGGCACTTTTTTTATTATATGTCATAAACTAAAATGAGGAGGGGTATAGTGGCAACATATAAGGAAATTGTTACTAAGGCTGTAATTGGTAAAGGTAAAAAGGTATACAGTGATAAATATACTATCACACCAGAAATTAATCCTACTACTGTTTTAGGATGCTGGGTAATAAATCATAATTTTAAAGGGTACCCAAATTCTGGTAAAATAGTAATAGATGGTTCTTTTGATGTAAATATATGGTATTCATTTGATGGTGATACTAAGACTAATGTAATAAATAAGAAAATTAATTATAGTGTTTGCGAGGCTGTAAGAACAAGGAGTGATAGTAGTATTACTGATGATACTGAGGTTATAGTTAGAAGTTTAAAACAACCTACTTGTTCTAATGCATCAATAGTAGATGGAAATATTGAGTTTACTATTGATAAAGAATTAGGAATTGAAATTATTGGTGATACTAAGGCTAAGATTTTAGTAGAAGACGATGATGATGAGTGGGATATTTTAAGTGAAGACGTTGATACACAAATTGATAAAGAGGTAAATGAAGAATATATTAGTGACAAAAACTAATATATTTTTTATTTTTTATGGTACAATATAAAATATGATATAAGGTGGTAGTATGAATAAAGTAACTGTTATAGCAGGGCCTTGTTCTGTTGAATCAAGGGAACAAATTATAAGAATTGCTAAAAAATTAAAAGAATTAGGTGTTGATTATTTAAGAGGTGGTTGTTTTAAACCTAGAACTGACCCTGATACTTTTCAAGGATTAGGTGAACTTGGATTAGATTATTTAATTGAAGCAAAAGAAATAACTGGGTTACCCATTGTAACTGAATTAATGACTATTGAACAAGTAAGAAAGTATGCAAGGTATATTGATATAATACAAATTGGTGCGAGAAATATGTACAATTATGATTTATTAAAAGAAGTTGGTAAGCTAGATAAACCGGTATTATTAAAAAGAGGACTAAGTGCTACTTATAAAGAATGGTTGCTTGCTTGTAAATATATTACTAATAATGGGAACAACAAGGTTATATTGTGTGAAAGGGGTATTAGGACTTTTGAGAATGAAACAAGAAATACTCTTGATATTGAAGCAGTTCCATATATAAAACATAATAGTAAATTTAAAATATTTGTTGATCCTTCACATGCATCTGGTAAAAGATATATGATTGAACCTTTGTCTTTAGCGGCAGTTGTAGCAGGATGTGATGGGCTTGAAATAGAGGTTCATGATGAGCCAGATAAGGCATTTACTGATAAAGAACAAGCAATTACTCCTGATGAACTTAGTAAAATAATGAAAACAATTAATAAATATATGTAGTAAATAATAGTTTACTACTTTTTATTTATATTAATTTATGTTAAAATTCTATTATAGTAGGAGGAAGTATGAAAAAGATTTTAATTATTTTTATGTTTTTATTTTTATTAACTGGTTGTGGGAAAAACAACAATGAGTTAGTAATGGTAACTGAGGCAGGGTTCGCACCTTATGAATATTATGAGGATGGTAAGATTGTTGGTGTTGATATTGATATTGCAGAGGAAATTGCAAAGAAAATGGGTAAGAAATTAGTAATTAAAGATGTAGCGTTTGATTCAATTATTAATGAAGTAAAATCTAGTAAATCGGATTTTGGTGCGGCAGGAATTAGTTATAGTGAAGAAAGAGAAAAAGAAGTGGATTTTTCTATAAATTATACAACATCTAAACAAGTAGTAGTTATAAAAAAGGATAGTGGAATTACAGTTGATAATTTAGATGGCAAAAAGATTGCAGTTCAGTTAGGTAGTATTGGAGATGGGTATGTAACTTCTAATTATAAAAATTCTGAAATTGTAAGACAAAAGAAATATTTACAAGCAATAGAAGATTTAAAAAGTGATAAAGTTGATTGTGTAGTTATGGATGAATTACCTGCTTTAGAATTTGTTAAAGTTAATGATAATTTAATGGTTTTAGATAAAGAGTTAACTAGTGATAGTTATGGTATGATTGTAAAAAAAGGTAATACTGAACTTTTAAATACAATTAATGAAGTACTTAATGAATTAAAAGATAATGGAAAGATAGATGAATTTATTATAAATCATACTAAGTAGGTAGTTATGGAAAAAATATTTAATTCTTTTTATAATTCAGTTATATATGATGATAGATATAAATATATATTTGAAGGATTATTTCATACAATCTTAATAGCGTTATTTGCAGTAATAATTGGTATTATTATTGGTACAGTTATTGCTATAATAAGAAATAACTATGAAGTAAATAAAAAATTTAGAGTACTTAATTCTATATCAAAGATGTATGTAGATATAATAAGAGGTACTCCAGTAATATTACAACTAATGATTATATATTATGTAATATTTAAAAGTGTAAATATAAATATCCTTATTGTTGGTGTTATAGCATTTGGTATTAATTCAGGAGCATATGTTTCTGAGATAATAAGAGCGGGTATTAATTCTATAGATAAAGGTCAAATGGAAGCAGGTCTTTCTTTAGGACTTAAATATAGTGAAGTAATGAGACTTATAATACTACCTCAAGCAATAAGAAATATACTTCCAGCACTTGGTAATGAGTTTATTACTTTGTTAAAAGAAACTTCAGTTGGAGCATATATTGGTATTGTAGAATTAACTAAAGCATCTGATATTATCGCATCAAGAACTTATGATTATTTTTTTCCTCTTATAATTATTGCAATAATATATTTAATTATGACACTTGGGCTTTCCAAATTAGTTAATGTTATGGAAAGGAGATTAAATAATGCTAGAAATTAAAAATATAAAAAAGAGTTTTAATAAATTACAAGTATTAAAAGGTGTTAGTTTTAATGTAGAAAATGGTGAAGTAGTATCGATAATTGGGCCTTCTGGATGTGGTAAATCTACACTTTTAAGATGTATTAATTTATTAGAAAAACCATCCAGTGGTAACATTATCTTAGATGGAGTTGATATAACTAATAAAAAAAATCTAACTCAAGTAAGACAAAAAATGGGTATGGTGTTTCAACAATTTAATTTATTTTCTCATTTAACAGTTTTAGAAAATATTATACTCGCACCTATATGTGAAAAACTTATGGATAAAGATACTGCTATAAAGGAAGCAGAAAAGTTATTAAAGAGCATTAATTTGTATGATAAAAAAGATAATTATCCAAGTGAGTTAAGTGGTGGACAAAAACAAAGGGTTGCAATTATAAGAACATTAATTATGAACCCAGAAATAATATTGTTTGATGAACCAACTTCAGCACTTGACCCTGAGATGGTTAATGATGTACTTGATTTAATTAAGAAATTAGTTGAAAAGAAGATAACAATTATAATAGTATCTCATGAAATGAGTTTTATAAAAGAGTGCGCTGATAAGATAATATTCTTAGATGGTGGTAAGATAGAGTTTATGGGTACAAAAGAGGAAGCATTTGAAAATTGTAAAAATAAAAGATTAAAAGAATTCTTAGATAAGACAAAGAGATAATTACTTTGTCTTTTTTTGTGTATTCTTGGTCTTAAATAATAAAATTTACAAAAAACAAAAAAAATTACAGATTTCTTAAATTTGTAATTTTTTTATAACCAATTCGTTAAATTTGCTTAAGCAGATTTCTAAAATTGTAACTAGTTTTTGCTTTAAAACCTCGAAATTTGCGATTTGACATATATTTTTAAGTTGATATAATGGCATTGGAATACTTAACATTAGGTGATTGCCTACTTCTTATAAAAGGGAAGGAGGTATGTGTATGGTGAAGGATTTTACAATTCTTTTATTAGTGCTTGCTCTTCTATTATTTATAGTCCGCTATTTTTAATGGAATATAAAAAATTGCCTAATCATAAGGATTAGGCATTGTCATCCAAAGGCAACACCTAATAACTGGTTAAGTGTTCCTTTTATATTTTATGAAGAATTTCTTCATGTATTCATGATAGCATATTTTAATTCTTTTTTCAATAAATTATGCACTAGTTTATCAAGCAAAAAAAAATCTCTTATTTTCTTTTAAAACATTGAAAAAAAATAACAATATGTTATACTTAGTATATAGTAGGGTACTACTTTAGAAGGAGGATAAGATGAGTGCAATTAATGTAAAAAGTGAAATTGGTACATTAAAAAAGGTATTGCTTCATAGACCTGGGAATGAGTTATTAAATCTAACACCAGATACTCTAGGAAGATTACTATTTGATGATATACCTTTTTTACCAGATGCACAAAAAGAACATGATGAGTTTGTGCATATACTTAGGGAAAATGGTGTTGAGGTTGTATTTGTAGAAGACTTAATGGCTGAAGTTTTAGAATTAAGTGATGAGATTGAAAGTAAATTTATTCGTCAATTCATTTATGAGGCTGGAATTAGAACTCCAAAATATAAAACTTTAGTGTTTGAATATCTAAAGAGTTTTCTTGATAAGAAAGAATTAGTACTTAAAACTATGGCTGGAATAAAAATGGGTGAAATAAGTAGAGCAAAGAGGGAAGTTGAAAAATCACTTGTTGATTTTGTGTCTGAAGAGTCTGAATTCTTAGCTGATCCAATTCCTAATATGTATTTTACAAGGGATCCATTTGCTAGTTGTGGTAATGGTATTATTCTAAATAAGATGTATTCAGTTACAAGAGGAAGAGAAACAATATATGCAGAGTATATATTTAATTATCATCCTGATTTTAAAAATCAAGTTCCTAAATATTATGATAGATATTTATCATATCATATTGAAGGAGGAGATGTACTTAACTTAAATAGTCATATTATTGCAGTTGGTATTTCTCAAAGAACTGAATCTGCTGCAATAGATGAACTTGCTAAAAATTTATTTAGAGATCCAAATTGCAGTATTGATACAGTTTTGGCATTTAAGATACCAGAATCAAGAGCATTTATGCATCTAGATACAGTATTTACACAAATTGATTATGATAAATTTACATATCATCCAGGAATAATGAACACTTTAGAAGTTTATGAAATAACTGAAGGTGATATTCCAGAAAGTGATGAAGATTTAAATGTTAAAAAAGTAGAAGGAAGTCTAGAAAAAATTCTAGAGCACTATTTAAATAGAAAAATTGAATTAATTCCATGTGCAGGTGGAGAGAAAACATCAGCAGAAAGAGAACAATGGAATGATGGAACTAATACACTTTGTATCGCACCAGGTGTTGTAGTTGTATACAATAGAAATAATATAACTAACAATATCTTAAGAGAACATGGTATAAAAGTTCTTGAAATGAGCAGTGCTGAGTTATCAAGAGGTCGTGGAGGCCCAAGATGTATGAGTATGCCACTTGTTAGGGAGGATTTAGATGATAGATTTAAGTAAAAGGAATTTTTTAACTTTGTTAGATTATAGTCCTGAAGAAATAAGATATTTACTAGATTTAGCAAAAGATTTCAAAAATAAGAAAAGAAGTGGTATTGAACATAAGTACTTACCAAATAAAAATATCGTATTGTTATTTGAAAAAACGTCTACAAGAACAAGGTGTGCATTTGAGGTTGCTGGATTAGATTTAGGTATGGGTGTTACATACTTAGACCCAGGTTCAAGTCAAATGGGTAAGAAGGAAAGTATTGCTGATACTGCTAAAGTATTAGGAAGAATGTATGATGGAATTGAATATAGAGGTTATGACCAAAAAATAGTTGAAGAACTTGCTAAAAATGCTGGTGTTCCAGTATGGAATGGTCTTACAACAGAGTTCCATCCAACACAAATGTTAGCAGATGTTTTAACAGTTGAAGAAAAGTTTGGTCATCTTGAAGGTATTAAGTTAGTATTTATGGGTGATGCTAGAAACAATGTTGCTAATTCATTAATGGTTGTATGTGCAAAAATGGGTATGCATTTTGTAGCATGTGGCCCAAAAGATTTATGGCCTAATGAAGAATTAGTAAGAAAGTGCAAGGAAATTGCATCTACTACTGGGGCAACAATAGAAATGAATGAGGATCCATCTATTGCAATTAAAAATGCAGATGTAATTTATACTGATGTATGGGTTTCAATGGGTGAGGCACAAGAAGTATGGGAAGAGAGAATTAGATTATTAAAACCATATCAAGTAAATAAAGATATTATGAATAATGCAAATGAAGGTGCAATATTCTTACATTGTTTACCATCTTTCCATGATTTAAATACAACAATAGGTAAAGAAATATATGAAAAGTATGGTCTTAAAGAGATGGAAGTTACTGACGAGGTATTTTTATCAGATGCGTCTTTAGTATTTGAAGAGGCAGAAAATAGATTACATACAATAAAAGCAGTTATATATGCAACAATGAGGTAAAATATGAGTAAAATTGTTATTGCTTTAGGAGGAAATGCTTTAGGCAAAACTCCTTTTGAACAATTAGAATTACTTGCTAATGTATCTAAAATAATAGTTAAATTAGTAAGTGATGGAAATGAAGTCGTACTTACACATGGCAATGGTCCACAAGTTGGACAAATAGTTCTTGCAATGGACTATGCAGCTAATGGAGATGCAAAAACTCCTGATATGCCATTTGCAGAGTGCGGCAGTATGAGTCAAGGTTATATTGGATATCAGATGCAACAATCCATTCAAAATGAACTAAAAAGAGTGGGCTTGCAAAAAGATTGCGTATCCTTAATAACACAAGTCCTAGTTGATGAAAATGATAGTGCTTTTTCTAATCCAACTAAGCCAATTGGAATGTTCTATACTAAGGAACAAGCCTTAGAAATAGAAAAAGAAAAAGGTTATCAATTTGTAGAAGACTCAGGACGTGGATTTAGGAGAGTAGTACCATCTCCAATTCCAAAAGCAATTATTGAAAAAAATGTTATTTCTGAATTACTTCTTAAGGGAAATATTGTTATAGCTGTAGGTGGTGGTGGAATACCTGTTATTAATACAAAAAATGGATTAAAAGGTATTGCTGCGGTAATTGATAAAGATAGATCAGCTGCATTACTTGCAAAAGAAATAGATGCTGATATATTACTTATTTTAACAACAGTAGACAAAGTATGTCTTAACTACAATACGGATCATGTTAGAGAACTTGATTCACTAACTATTGATGAGGCTTACAAATATATAGAAGAAAATCAGTTTGCAAAAGGAAGTATGCTTCCTAAAATAGAAGCATGCATTGAATTTGTAAAAGATAATAACAAGATGGCAATAATTTCTTCACTTGAAAAAGCAAGTGATGCAATTAATAATAAAAATGGTACAGTCATAACAAGGAGGTAAAATTTATGGCAAAAAAGAAAAATAGAACAATGCTATCAGCATATTCTATTATAATGATACTTATAGTATTTCTTGCTATATTATCACATATCCTACCAAATGCTACATTTGTTGATGATACAATAGTAAATGGTAGTGGAACAGTTGGTGCAACATTAGCGCAAGTTTTAATGGCACCACTTGCTGGTTTTGAAGATGCTATTCAAATTGTTTTATTCGTAATGATTTTAGGTGGTTTCTTAAAAGTTATTGATAAAACAAAATCTTTAGAAACAGGTATTCAAGTACTAGTTCAAAAATTAAAGGGAAAAGAACTATGGTTAATACCTATATTAATGTTTATTTTCTCAGTTTGTGGTTCAACTTATGGTATGCTTGAAGAAACAGTAGGCTTCTACGTATTACTTGCAGCAACTATGTTCGCAGCAGGTATGGACCCATTAGTAGGTTCAGCAATCATATTATTAGGTGCTGGTTCAGGTTGCTTGGGTTCAACAGTTAACCCTTTTGCAACAGGTGTTGCTCTATCAGCATTACCTGAGGGTGTTGCAGCTAATAATGGATTAGTAATTCTTATTGCAGTAGTTTTATGGCTTACAACTTATGCAATATCTACATTATTTGTTGTAATGTATGCAAAGAAAGTTAAGAAAGATAAAGGTTCAACAATACTTTCTTTAAGAGAACAAAAAGAAGCAGAAGAAGCTTTTGGTCAATATGTTGATCAAGCAGCAACAAAAGTTAAATTAACAGGAAAGCAAAAAGTAACTTTATTGTTATTTGCATTAACTTTCTTAATAATGATTATTGGATTTATTCCTTGGGAATCTTTTGGAGTTACATTCTTTAATGGTTTTACTGGATGGTTAACAGGAGCTTCACTTGGTAACTGGTATTTCATGGAATCAGCTTTATGGTTCTTAATTATGTCAATTGTAATAGCAATTGTAAATGGATTTACAGAAAAAGAATTTGTTGATACATTTATAGATGGTTCAGATGACATGGTTGGTGTTGTACTTGTAATAGCAGTTGCAAGAGGTGCAAGTGTACTTATGGCTCAAACATACTTAGATAATTATATTATCTATAATGCTACAGAATTACTTGCTAAAGTACCAGAAGTAGTATTCGTACCACTTAACTATGTATTACATGTAGTACTTTCTATATTAGTACCATCATCATCAGGTTTAGCAACATTATCAACTCCAATTATTGCGCCACTTGCTGCAAATCTTGGATATAGTACTGAAGTAACAATTATGACTTTAGTATCTGCTAATGGTCTTGTAAACTTAATTACTCCAACTTGTGGAGCAATAATGGGTGGTCTTGCTCTTGCTAAAGTTGATTATTCAACTTGGTTCAAATGGGCATTTAAAGTAGTTGCTGTTATAGCAGTTGCTAATATGGTGGTATTAACACTATTCTCATTATTTTAAAATTTAAGACAATACGAATGTGTTGTCTTTTTTTATGGTAAAAAGTTACATAATATAAAATTGACAATAAGCAATTATTTACTTTATGTTATTTATATGATAAAATTACAATAGAGGTGTGTATGTATGAATAAGGAAGATTTAATAAAATTAAAAAAAAAAATTTATGAATTATCTTATGAAGAAAAAACAAAAAGATATAAATATTTAAGAGATATATCAGTTGGAAATCTATATGGCCCACAAGTTGGTTATTCAGAAATTGATAAACCATGGTTACAATTTTATGACGAGAAATTATTTGAAGTTACTGTACCTAATATGAGTGCTTATGATTTTATGGCAAGAAGTAACAAGGATAATATGGAAAATGTCGCGTTATATTATTTTGGAAAAAAATACACATATAAAGATTTAATTGATAATATAGCAAAAACTGAGAATGCATTAAGAGCAAATGGTGTTAAAAAGGGAGACGTAGTTACAATTGCAATACCTAATGTACCTGAAAATGTATTCATATTTTATGCACTAAATAAAATAGGTGCGATTGCAAATATGGTCGATTTAAGATTAAAGGATGATTTACTAATTAATGCAATAACTGGTGTAAATTCAAAATTAATGTTTGGATGTGATTTGTTTTTAGAAAACATAAATAGTATTATTGATAAAACTAACTTAGAAAAAGTTGTAGTTGTTTCACCAGCAGATTCACTACCTCCACTTGTAAAACAATTCTACCAATTATCAAATAGAACTAAAAAAATAGAAAATCCTAAATTTCAAATGTGGAAAGATTTTTCTTTAGAAAAACCTAAATATGAAGTAATAAGAGAAGTAGTAGATGGTAATACGGATGCATGCATATTATATACGAGTGGTACTTCTGGATTACCTAAAGGAGTAATTCATACTAATAACACATTTAATAATATGGCAACACAAATAAAGTATTTAAATGTTGATTATGTTAAAGGTGAAAGATTTATGAACCAAGTACCACCATTTCTTGCGTATAATCTTATTCTTTCAACACATATGCCACTTTCGCTTGGTTTAGATATTATAATGCTTCCAGATTATGAACCAGATAAATTTGCAGAACATGTCATGAAATATAAAATTAATCATGTTTTAGCGGGACCTGCTGATTGGACTAATTTTTTAGAAAACGATAATGTAAATAGGAAAAATTTATCTCATTTAAAATTGATGGCAAGTGGTAGTGATAAAATAAATCCAAAAACAAAAGATGACATTAATGCTAAAATTTCATCTAGAGGTGGTGAACATAGGGTTTTAGAAGGTTATGGACAAACAGAAGTTGGGTCTGCGGCTGTTACAAATTTACCTAATTTGGATGTTAGAGATAGTGTTGGTGTTCCTTATCCTAAAATGTCTGTTGCAATATTTGATGATGATAATAATGAACTTCCATACGGAAGTATTGGCAATATATGCATAACTGGACCAACTATGATGAGTGGTTATTATAACAATGAAGAAGAAACAAAAGAAACTATGCAAAAACATGCTGATGGAACAGTGTGGGTTCATACTGGAGATATTGGTTATATGGATGAAAGAGGAGTTTTATTCTTAAAAGGTCGTAAAAAAAGATTGATTATAAGACATGATGGAATAAAGATATCTCCATCTGATATTGAAAAAGTATTAGATGCTCTTGATTGTGTTTGTGCATCTTGCGTGGTAGGAGTTGATGACTTAAAGCATGGAAGTGGTCATGTTCCATATATTAATGTTGTTAAAAACCCAGATACAAATTTAACTGATAATCAAATTATAGAAGCAATAAAAGAAGAATGCGGTAAAAAATTAACTGAAAAATATTGCATAGACAAGATTGAAATATTAGATGAGTTTCCACTAACACCAGTTGGTAAAGTTGATTATAGAAAATTAGAAAAGATATGCAATGAAAAAATTAGAGAAGAGCAATTAGAAAAGAGTAGATAATATGACAAGTAGTATTATATTTAGTGTTTGTAGTTTAATATATTTGGTTTTGATAGGAGTAGTTTATTTATCAAAACAAAGAATTGATAATGATGAAAATAGAGTTTACATATTTCTAATAATATCAAATTTTTGTGGCTTAACATTAGAAATTGTATCTACATTATTTAAATACTTTAATCCAAATGCCACTTTAGCATTTAATATCTTTTTAAGATTAATAATGGTATATTTTGTTACATGGCCTTTTATATTTTTATTGTATTTAATAGTAGTTTGCAAACAAAGAAGTGTAAATAAAAAAGTTGCGTTACCTCTTCTTATTGTTGAAATGGTAACCGCGTTTATTCTTCCATACGAAATTCAATATAAAAATGGTATAGTTTCATATACTTATGGAATAAGTGTTAATTTCAATTATGTTATTAGTGCGATAGATATATTATTATGTATTTATTTTATTACAAGATATCATAAGAAAATTGGTAATAAAAAGACAATACCAGTTATTACTTTTTTGCTTTTTGGCTCAATTGCAGCAATAGTTAATAAAATCAATCCTGAACTTTTGATAATATCGTCAGTTGAAACATTTATAACAGTTCTTATGTATTTCACAATTGAAAATCCAGATATAAAAATGATAAATGAACTAAATATTGCTAAGAATAATGCTGAAAAAGCAAATAGAGCAAAGAGTGATTTTTTATCAAGTATGTCACATGAAATAAGGACACCACTTAATGCAATTGTAGGTTTATCAGAAGATATAAAAGAAAGAGGAACATGTCCTGATAGTATGAAGGAAGATTTAAATGATATTGTTTCTGCTTCTCATACTCTACTTGAAATAGTAGGTAATATAATGGATATTAATAAAATAGAAAGTGATAAAATTAAGATTATAGAAATGCCTTATAACTTTAGGGAAGAATTAGAAACTTTATGTAGAGTAAATAAAGTAAGAATAGGTGATAAACAAATTGATTTTAGAGTAAATATCGCACCTGATATTCCATATGAGTTATTAGGAGATAAACCTCATATCAAACAAGTAATTAATAATCTTGTGTCTAATGCAATTAAATATACTAATGAAGGATTTATAGAAGTAAACGCTAAATGTATAAATAAAGATAATATATCAACAATAATCCTTACTGTACAAGATTCAGGTATGGGTATTAAAGAAGAGAATATAAAAAAATTATTTACAAAGTTTGAAAGATTAGATGTAGAAAGAAATACTACTGCAGAAGGAACAGGACTAGGTCTTGCAATAACTAAGAAATTAGTTGAATTAATGGGTGGTAAAATAAATGTATCATCACAATATGGAACTGGTTCAATGTTTATGGTACAAATACCACAAAAGATAAGTAAGATGAATAGTGATTTAACAAATACACAAAAATTAAATCTAGGTTTAAATATTAAAAATATAGATTGTAGTAATAAATCTATCCTTGTCGTTGATGATAATAAACTAAATATCAAAGTAGCAAGAAGAAATATAGAAGCACTAGGATTTAAAACTATAGATGAATGCTATAATGGTAGTGAATGTTTAGAAAAGATAAAAAATGGTAATAGGTATGATTTAATATTAATGGATATAATGATGCCTGTTATGAGTGGAGAAACTTGTATAAAAAAATTAAAACAAATACCTAATTTTACAACTCCAGTAATCGCATTAACTGCAGATGCAATATCTGGTTCTGAAGAGAAATATAAATCTATTGGCTTTGCTGACTATTTATCAAAACCATTTACAAAAGACCAAATTAAAGAAAAAATATCAAATATATTTGATACTTCGGAACCTGTAAATAATATTAAAGAAGAGCATGTAGAAAATACTGAAGTATCGAATAATAATTCTAAGGAAGATTATTTGAAAGAAAATAATATAGATTATAATAAGGGAATAGAGTTATTTGGTAGTATGGATATGTATAACAGTATGTTATCTGATTGGTATAAAGGAATAAATGATAAATGGAATAAGATAATTAGTTATAAGAATAATAATGATATGGCTAATTATGCAATAGAAGTACACTCATTAAAAAGTGATTCTAAGTATTTTGGATTTACTAAGTTAGCAGAGTTATCATTAAATCATGAATTAAAAAGTAAAGATAATGATATAGATTATGTTAATAGTAATTTTAATGAGTTAGAGTTAGAATATAAAAGAATTCTAAATATAGTAGGTAATTATTTAAATAAGTAAGGTATACTTTTTAAGGTATGCCTTTTTAATTATTTTTAAAAATTTATTAAATTGTTGTTGACACGTATTTTTTACTATGCTATAATTCTAATTGTCTTGGGGAATTAGCTCAGTTGGCTAGAGCATCTGCCTTGCACGCAGAGGGTCAAGGGTTCGAGTCCCTTATTCTCCACCAGATGTAAATAACAGGTCCTTATTTTATGGGCTTGTTTTTTTATACTCCGAAATATTTTTTGTTTTATGTGTAGTCGTGGGCTTAAGTCGCACTAATACGCATTTAAGATAAAGTAATTTATAGTAAACTTTGTCTTTTTTTATAAAAAAAAGAGTTATTCACTCATCTTTTTGTATACATCTTCAACACTATCTAAGTTTGTAGGTTTGATAAATTCAATATTATCATTTTCATATCTTGGTATTAAATGTAAATGATAATGTTTTACTTCTTGACCATAATCATTATTTTGAGTAATACTAAGTCCATCCATATTTAATTTATCTTTATATTTTTTATATAATTCCTTAGAAATATTCATTATATGACCTAATACAGAATCATCAATATCCATTAAGTTTACATAATGAGTTTTAGGAATAATAAGCATATGTCCATTGTTAACTGGGTTAATATCAAGTATTACCTTAACAATTTCATCTTCATAAATAGTATAAGATGGTATATCTCCTTTAATTATTTTACAAAAAACACAATCCATAAAATTACCTCCAAGATAATTTTATCATAATTTATATAATATTGTAGATAAATTTTAAATTAAATATATATTTTATATGTTATAATTAAAGAGCGGTGATATTATGAACAAAATTAAAGTTAATATGCTTTCTATCGCAGATGCGATAAAAGGACAGGGTGTTGAAACTGCATATAATGAACTTACTGGTTTATTAGATAAATATGGTAAGGATGATATAGACTTTGTTAAGAATAAAGGCTTAAATTATGATATTATGCATATGCATACTGTAAATCCAATAAGTTATATAAAACAAAGACTTACTAAAGGTACTACCTTAACGTATGTACACTTTATGCCTAATTCACTAGAGGGCACTTTAAAATTACCTAAATTTTGCTTAAAAGTATATTCGTGGTGGGTAAAGAGATGCTACTTAAAATCAGATTATTTAGTAGTAGTTAATCCCGAGTATATACAAGATATGGTTGATATGGGTTACGACCGTAATAAGATATTTTATATTCCTAATATAGTATCTAGTGATAAGTTTAAGGTTTTTAGTAAAAAAGAAATTTTAAATTATAGAAGGAAGTATGGATATAGCAAAGATGATTTTATAGTAATATGTGTTGGTCAACTGCATAAGGCTAAGGGTGTACTTGATTTTATAGAGATTGCTAAAAATAATCCTGATATTAAGTTTATATGGGTTGGTGGTTTTAATTTTGGGCCTTTAATGGAGGGTTACAAAAAGATAAAAGAGGTGTATAATAATCCATATCCGAATTTAAGATTTACAGGTATTTTAGATAGAAGTGAAGTTAATACACTACTTAATATCTCAGATGTTTTCTTCTTGCCTTCATATTATGAATCTTTTGGCCTTGTAGTACTTGAAGCGGCATTTACTAATAAGCCAATTGTACTTAGGGATTTGGAAATATATAAGTCTATTTATAGTGATAATTATCTTTGTGGTAAGAATAACAAGGAGTTTATTAAATTAATTAGATTACTTAAGGATGATAAGAAGATTTATAATAAGTATGTAAATTGTAGTAAGAAGATTAAGGTTATGTATAATGAGAAGTCTATTTATAATAAATGGAAGAAATTATATAGTAGTATAAAGAGGTGATAGTATGCTTAAAATTAGTAATTTAAGTGTAAATGTTTCTGATAAAGAGATATTAAAAAATTTAAATTTAGAAATAAATGATGGTGAAATTCATGCGATTATGGGACCTAATGGTACGGGTAAATCAACTTTATCTAAAGTTATTATGAGAGATGATAATTATAAAGTAGTAAGTGGTAATATTGATTTTCTTGGTAATGATATTTTAAAACTTACAACTGATGAAGTTGCCAGATTAGGTATTTTTCTTGCTATGCAGTATCCAATTTCTATAGAAGGAGTATCTAATGCTGATATGTTAAAAACTGCATTAAGTATTAGAAATAATGGTAATATTAATTTATTTAAGTTTATAACAGAACTTGAGAAATCTTATGATGAATTAAATTTTGATAAAAGTACTATTCATTCTTCTATAAATGAAGGTTTTTCAGGTGGAGAAAGAAAGAAAAATGAAATAATTGGTATGAAGTTATTGCAACCAAAACTTATAATATTAGATGAAATAGATTCAGGTGTTGATGTTGATAACTTAAAAGTTATTGCTGATTCTATATCTAAATATAGAGAAGAAACTAATGCATCAATGCTTATAATTACACATTATCCACATATTTTAAAATATATAAAACCAGATTATGTACACATTATGAATGAAGGTACAATTGTAAAAACTGGAGATGCTAACCTTGCTAATTCTATTTTAGAAAATGGATATGAGGCAAGCATTATGAAGGAATAATAGTATTTTGAATAATATATTAATGGATAGAATAGAGTTAGATAATGAAGTAATTAATGAACTTGATAGTAATAATTTAGTAATAAAAAATGAAGTTGTTATAAATATAAATAAGCATAAATTTGATAATATAACAATATCACTTATAGATAATGCACATTTAATTATTAATAAAAAATATAATGAGAAAGAAGTAATTGAAAAAATAATAATTAATTTAGATGGTATTAATAGTTGTGTTGATTATAAATTTTCAACTATAACAGAAAATAATCAAAGTTATACAATAGATATAAATCATAATAATAAAAATACTATTAGTAATGTTATAAATCATGGTGTTGTATTAAATGATTCAAAATTAGAATTTATTGTAAATAGTAGAGTAGAAAAAGGTAACAAGAAATCAGTTTTAAATCAAACAAGTAAGATAATAGTTATGAGTAAAAATAATAGTAAAATTGAACCAAATATGTATATAGATGAATATGATGTTGATGCTAGACATGCTGCAACAATTGGTAAGTTTTCGAAAGATGAAATATTCTATCTTATGACTAAAGGAATTAGTTATAAAGAATGTGAAAAATTATTAATAGAAGGATTTTTAAATATTAAATAGGGAGGTGAAAAAAATGAATAATTATAGAGATGATTTTGAAATGCTTAATAAAAGTTTAATTTATTTTGATAATGGAGCAACTACTTTTAAACCAAAAAGTGTTGTTAATGCAATTGTTGATTACTATACAAACTATACTGCAAATGCACATAGAGGAGATTATGATATAAGTTTTATAGTTGATACTAAATATGAAAATACTAGAGAAAAAGTAAGACAATTTATAAATGCAGATAAATCTAGTGAAATTGTATTCACATCTGGTGCTACTCAATCTTTAAATATGATTGTTACTGGTTTCTTTGCTAATTACTTACAAGATGGAGATGAAGTGCTACTTACAAAAGCAGAACATGCATCTAATATATTACCTTGGTTTAATATAAAAAAGGATATTAATATTAAATATATAGAGTTAGATAATGAAGAAGTAACTTTAGAAAATGTTAAAAAGAGTATTACTAAGAACACTAAGGTTATTTCTATTGCACAAGTTACTAATGTAATAGGTGATAGAAGACCAATAAAAGAAATATGTAAATTAGCACATGAAAATAATATCCTTGTTGTTGTAGATGCAGCACAAAGTATACCTCATACTAAAGTTGATGTTAAAGACTTAGATTGTGATTTCTTAGCATTTTCAGCGCATAAGATGTGTGGGCCAACTGGTGTTGGAGTATTATATGGTAAATATGAATTACTAGAAAAAATGCAACCTCAAAATGTAGGCGGAGGTATGAATAATGACTTTGAATCTGATAAATCATATAGATACAAAGAAATACCTTATCGTCTTGAAGCAGGAACTCCAAATATAGCAGGTGTAATTGGTTTGGGTGCTGCTATAGATTATATAAATAAAATTGGTATTGAAAATATAGAAACTTATGTAAAAAGTTTAAGAAAATATGGAATAGAAAAATTAAGTAAGTTAAATAATATTGATATATACAATAAAGATATAGATTCTTGTAGTATTATATTTAATGTAAGAGGTGTACATAGTCAAGATACTGCTACTTATTTAAATAAAAAAGGTATATGTGTAAGAGCAGGTAATCATTGTGCTAAAATATTAAAAGATGAAATAGGTGTAACTAATACTTGTAGAGTAAGTTTATATTTCTATAATACAAAAGAAGATATTGATAAGTTATATGATGCACTAAATAATGATAGTATATTAGTAGATTCTTTAGTTTAAAAAAATAGTTTAGATTTGATATTTATTCATTTCTAAACTATTTTGTTTGTAATAATAATTTATATTTAATTTTATGTATTTTTTCTTTCTATATTTTTAAATTTATATTAAAATAGAAATATGATTAAAAAGTTATGGAGTGTATTATGGATTTAAATAAAATAGGACAATTTATAAAACAGTTAAGAAAAGAAAACAATTATTCACAACAACAACTTGCTGATATGATACCAATAGATAGAACACGTGTAAGTAGATGGGAAAAGGGAGAAATGCTTCCTAGCATTGATAAAATGAAAATATTGTGTGAAATATTTGATGTTACAATAGATGAATTGTTATCAGGAGAGAAAACCAACCAAAAAAACAAAATTGAACATCAAAAGAAATTATTTGATTATTTAATAAATCAAGATTCAAAATATAAAAAGGTTCAAAAATTATTTTGGATTGCATTGTTAACTTTGGTTATTATCGTAATTGCATTTTTAGTTTATTACTTTTTTCAAACTTATAATACAGAAAAAATATATAAGGTTTATACTAATTCTAATGAATATGTGATAAAAAATGGAGTGCTCGCTACTACAAGGGATACATCATATTTCAAAATAGGCGCCATAAACGAAGAAATATATGAAATAACATTATATTATAAAAAAAATAATAAAGATGTTATTATATTTAATGGAAACTCAGATTCATTACTTGTAAATCTTTATTATGGTGACGAGATAGTTAATAGTAAAAATTTTGATGAATTAAAAAATAATTTATATATAAAAGTTAATGGTGTTGAAATGAAGTTGTATTTTGAATTGTTTTTTAAAAATAAAAATTTAGTTTTTGAAGAATGGAAGGATAATTATAATATAGAAAATCAAGTACAAAGCAAAAAAAATACTACAATTCCCGAAAAAATTAAAAAGGAATTTAATTGTAATGAAGATGCATGCAACAAGTTATTAAATAATATTCAAATTTATTATATTATTGAAGATAATATAATATTTCTAAAAGATAATAAGATAAGTATACAATATGATATTACAAATGATCTTTTCGAATTTAATAGTGAGAATATGATTTTTAATATAAAAAATGAAAAAATGACCTGTTATACAAACAATTGCAGTGAATATAAAGAAATGTATAAGAAATATTTTATAAATATAATAAAAAAATATTTATAATTATTCTATTTTATGGTATGTGCAAATTTCGCACTACCATTTTTTTAAAAATTAGATTATACTTTGGATGAAAGGAGGAAAATATTAATATGAAAAAAACATGTTTTATATTTGTAACTATTTTTGCTTTATTGATTACTGGATGTTCAAATAATAATAAAATGAAAGAGGAAAAAATAGAAATACCTAAATTTGTTTCAAAGTGTTATACAGATGAGATTGACAAAGATGGATGGTTTAAATTCTTATGTATAGAATTGCCCAAAAAGAATATAAATGCAAAGGAAACTTTAGATAACTATATTTTTAATGAAAGTATGTCATATGTCTTTGATGGAATTAACTTGAAATATAAGACATTGGATGGATATTATATTCCAATGTATGATGATAATAAAAATGAAATATCAAAAATTGAAGCAGCATATCCTTCATATTCGACTTCTAAACAATATAGAGAAGATATTAGAAAAATTAATAAGTTTTTGAACGATAAAAAGTTTGATAGGAAAATTTCTATAGATGATTTAGAAACTATTGATTTTAAAGTAGTTACTAAGGAAGAATTAGTTTTTATGTTTAATAGTGCATTTGATAAAACACCGGCAAATCTTGGTAATTATATTAATATACCATTTGTTGCAATTGCTAAGTCAAATTATGTAGATGACTATTTTTATCAAATTGGTTATTATTGTGAATATGGTAATATTAGAAAAATTGATATAGAAGTAATATATGAAAATGGTAATTATTTATCAAATTTAGTATCAAATCATAATGCATCAAACGAACAAATATTATTTTATGAAAAAATAAAAGAAATTGAAAAAAATATTATTATAAAGCAAAATTTTGATATCATCAATTTCAATGAATATGATGAATCCTTAAAGCCATTATCAAACTTGCTTGCCCAACTATCGAAATATAAGTAATTGTTTATGTTAAGAAAATAAATAAGTTAATAGTAAAATTTTCTAAATTTAACTTCTTTTTTATAAATATATGATGCACTAAATAATGATAATATATTAGTAGATTCTTTAGTTTAAAAAAATAGTTTAGATTTGATATTTATTCATTTCTAAACTATTTTGTTTGTAATAATAATTTATATTTAATAGGTAATTTGTTATAATCATAATTTATTTTCTTTATCGCACCAGTATCATAACAAACACCAGTAAATACTTCATATAATACTTTTATATCATAACCTTGGTATAAATACTTATTAACCGCATCAATCATTTTTAAAGCCTCATTTATAGAAGAGTGCAATATATTTCTAAATAATATTTTTTTAGTAATATTTTTTGAATTAACAAACTTATAAAAAGTACTATTCTTATTATATTTATCTATTCTAGTTATTTTTTTAAATAGATTATCATTATTATAAAGCCTATTTAGTACTTTGTTTGCTCTTTTAATAATTAATATAGTTGATTCATATATTCTTCTTATATCAAGCATCCCATAAGATGTTCTATAAGTATTATTTATTAATTTACTTAATACCTTGTTATTAACACTTTTGCAATTAATAAATGAATAATCATCTATTTTATTGCTTTTTAATAAGTATTTATCAAATAGACACTCAATGTATGTATGTGGCTTTATAATTGACTTAGAAAGTATATTATTGCTTAATGCACCAACAATTGGATGAATTTCTTTATCAAGGGAATAATGAGCAATATGGCCATACAGATAAGACATTACTAATTTATTATTTTCTAGATTATTATTTTTAATATAATTAATAGTTTCAATAAAAAAAGTAGTAGGGTCTTCCTTGTGAGTAGCATTAAAGCAACTTAATCTAGTAAAGGTTAAATCTTGACCAATAGAAAATAATTTTAGACTTTCTAAATCAATTTTATCCTTGTTATTAAGTTTTTTGTACAACTTCTCACTCATGACTATATGACTAATAAAGTTTGCCATAATCCCACCTCTTTTCTAATTTTACCATTTTCTATAAAAATATGTCAAATTTATCTTTACTTTTTAATAAGTCTTGTGTTATAATCTATCTTGCTTGGGGCGTTAGCTCAGTTGGTAGAGCAACTGACTCTTAATCAGTGGGTCTAGGGTTCGAATCCCTAACGCCCCACCATGTTGAATATTGCAATCCTTTATGGATTGTTTTTTTATCGAGTAAATATTAGTACATTTTTCTCTTTATTGCTTTTATTTTTTTGCATATATGTTACAATGTATATAGAGGAGTTAAGTTATGAAAATAGAATTATTACCAAATTATTTTTTGAATAAAAACGGGACATTTAATATTGATGATGCGATAATGCTATCAGGAAAAATTGCGGGTGTTTGCTACGACAAGGAAGGATTTTCTCATTTGCAAAAAGAAAGTGCTGAAAAAACTAAGAAGAGAGTAGCAATGACTTTAAATAATGGGCATCACTCTGTATATGACCATATAAGTATAAGCTTAAATATAAAAAATATACCTAAGATACTTGCTATGGTTATTAATAATGAGCATCAATATACAACTAGTGAAAAGTCTGCTAGATATACTAAGATTGTTGCGGATGATTCAGGTATTATAACTGAAGCAGAAGCTATGCTTTATGAAAAATGGATTGACATATTTAAAGAAAAAATAAAAGAACTATATGTTTCTGAGTTTAATGACTCTAAGGTAGAAAAGTTAGCGCAGGAAAATGCAAGATACTTAGTAACTGTGTTTATGCCTACTGAAATGATTTACTCAACAAGTCTAAGGCAAATTAATTATATTGCTAGTTGGTTTAAAGTTTATATGAGTAAAGATAATAAAAACGATTTTGAAGAGAAATTATCTAAATATATGGGTGAATTTATATCTGAGTTAGAAAGATTGAATTTATTAAATGAAGGTTTAATGAAAAATGATAAGTTTAGGACTATTTCATTATTTGGTACTAATCTTGATAAGAACAAGGATTATTTTTCTAATATTTATGAAACTACATATAAAGCATCTTTTGCATACTTTGCGCAAGCGCAAAGACATAGAACTCTTGATTATAAGATGGAAATCCTTAAGAAAAAGGAGTATTTTATACCACCTATAATTGAAGATGATAAAGAGTTAGTAAGTGAGTGGTTAAATGATATGGATATAGTTAGTTCTGTATATCCACAAGGTGAACTTGTATTAATTACTGAGAGTGGTAAGTATGAAGATTTTATATTGAAGTGTAAAGAAAGATTGTGTTCTTCTGCTCAACTTGAAATAATGAATAAGACTAAAGAAATATTACATAATTATAGTGATTATTTAAATGAAACTAATAATCCTCTTGCTAAAGATATAAAGAAGTATTTAAAGGGTGCGAGATGTACATTTAAAGACTTTATATGTACTTCTGATTGTAAATTTAAAGCTGGTAAATTATTAGATAGAAAGATTTAAAATAATATGATACAATGTATTTAAGGAGGACGTATGATAAGTTTAATAATACCTTGTTATAATGAAGAAGAATCTATTCCATATTTTATAAAAGAGATAAATAAAGTAATAGATTTAATGAAGAAGGAGAAATTTGAATTAATATTTGTAGATGATGGTTCAAAAGATAAAACTCTAGAAATATTAGAAAAGTTAGCAGAGGAAGATAAGAAAGTTAAATATATATCTTTTTCTAGAAATTTTGGTAAAGAAGCTGCTATGCTTGCTGGACTTAAGAACTCTAAGGGTGATTATGTAGCAGTAATGGATGTTGATTTACAAGACCCACCAACTATGCTTATAGATATGTATAATGGTATCAAAGAAGGTTATGATTGTGTTGGTTTAAGAAGAACTACAAGAGTAGGTGAACCAAAAGTTAGAAGTTTCTTTGCAACTTGTTACTATAAATTAATTAACAAAATATCTACTACTGATATAGTAGATGGTGCGAGAGATTTTAGATTAATGACTAGACAAATGGTTGATTCTATTCTAGAACTTGAAGAAAATAATAGATATTCAAAAGGAATATTTTCTTGGGTAGGTTATAAGACTAAATGGTTAGAATATAAAAATGTTGAAAGAGTAGCAGGAAGTACTAAATGGTCATTTATGAAATTATTTAAGTACTCAATAGATAGTATAGTAGCATTTTCAACATTTCCACTTGTTTTACCAGTTATAGTATCTGTAATACTTGCATTTATTACATTTATAATGTTTATAATGATGCTTATTAATAATAATGAAATGCTACAAATAAGTACACTTATTATGTTTGTAGCATCACTTAATACATTATTTATTGGCATTATAGGTATATATTTATCTAAAATGCATGTAGAATTACAAGATAGACCTAAATATATAATTAAGTTAAGTAATATTAAAAGGAAGTAGTTTTTACTTCCTTTTTGTTCTATATGGATTATGAATAGTTTTAACAACATCATTTGCCTTAGATAATTCATCATACATATCTTCAAGTTGTTCATTTTTTTTCATTAAATCTTCAATTTCTTTATCTAGTTTATCTATTTCCATATTATTTTCTTTAAATTCTTTTCTTTTAATAATTAATTCTGAAATTGAAAGACCAATTGTTGCAGCACATACTTGAGCACATATATGCATAATTTTATTATGTATTTTAACCTTATGTTCATCAAGTACTTCCATTGTATTAGTTTCATCTCTTTTTAATACTTTTTCAATTACTTTATAAGATTCTCTTGATAACTGAGTATCATCATATTTAATTGTTTCATTATCATATGTGTTTAAATCAGTAGTATCAATCATGGCAATATCTTCTACATCTAAAACAGAAGTATTTAAATGATATGTTTTTACTTCTCTTTTGTTATTTTTATCTACTTTTCCATAATCAACTATTATAACATTACTATCTTTTACTCTATATTCATTACTTTTAAGAGTAGTATCAGAAATTGTATCATAAGTTTCTATAATACTATAAGCGCCTTCACTATAAAGTAGAGAATTATCTTCAACTCCAGAAGTACTATTAACAGCATTTACAAAAGAAATACTTGCAAATATAGCAGCAATTCCAGCAGTAATTCTTGCTTGCTTTTCTTTTTTCTTAAGCGATAATCTATCTTTTTTATTATCTTTTTTAGATATAAGTCTAGTATTATTCCAATCTATTTCTGAAGATCTATTTATATAATCATTATTTATTTTTATTCTAAGAGAAGGATAATCTCTAACAGTTAATCTTACTATTAATTCTAAATCACATAAACTTGTATCAAGTCCATTTTTAGATAATTCATCTAATCTTTTCTTAATATCACTATTAGATTTATCCTCTAAATCAAAACTATTTAAATCTTCTTTTATTACTTTATTTAAAAATTCACAACCACGATCTAAGTTATTAATTTTAACAAGTAACTTAGAATAACCATATTTACATATTTCTAATTTAATTACGTGGTAGCATGCTTTATATAATAATTTAATTAACTCTTGACCTTTTTTAAAATCAGTAATTTTTAATTTAGATAATTCATGAGTAGCCATAACTAAAGTTCTATCTAATTGTTCAAAATTATCATCTTCAATATCATTTTCATTTGATAATTCTAAAATAGATTCATAAGTCTTTTTCATCTTAATATAAGCATCTTCACTAGCAATTTCATTTTCTAAATCTTTTAACTTTTTTAATGCCTCATCATACATAGCATCAGCATTCATATTTTTAATTTGTACTTGAGCATTACCTTGTTCTATAGTAGTAACATTATTATTACAACTATCAATTATACTTTGAATAGTTAAGTTATAGTTATCAACATTATAACCATTATCACTAAGTATTTTAATCTTATTATTAATTCTAGCAATTCTTCTTTGATATTCAATCATTTTATTATCAATCATAACCCCTCCTTGAAATTAACACTTATTATACATATTTTTAATAAAAAGTCAAATTAAAAGGCCATTTTTAGGCCTTTACAAATATGTAATTCATATCATCACTATAATATATTTCCCAATCACTACATTTTTCTAAATAATAACGTAGTGGGGAAGTAGATACTGTTAGCATTACATCAAAATCATATTTCTCAATATATTTATCAGGGTTTTTAACACCATATAAATTAAGACTATCAGGAAGAATATTATTTGAGAATACATCTCCAAGCCCATATATAAATATTTCAGTATTTAGGCTATTGTACTCACTTAACTTATACAATAAATAACCACCTGCACCAAAGTCATTATACATTCTTTTTGGTTGTAACTCGATTATCTTTTTTACAGCTTCATCACTATAAAATCCATGATTATCAACTAGTTTAAAGTTACTAATTTGTTTATAACCAGTAAGGCCAAGGATTAATATAAGAAGTACAATAAATGAATATTTAATTAACACTTCAAATTTCTTAAATGGTCTTTTAATAATATCATATGTCTTATCAGTAAAGAATAAGTATTCACCTAAAATATGAGTAGAGTATATACCAAACATTCCTATAAATCTTTGAGATTTAAGTGCCATATAGAACATTAATAGAAATAATGCAATATCATAAAACTTAAATTTACCTTTATAGAATATCATATTAAATACAGGGACTCCAACCATTATAAATATATATAATCCTAAGAAACCATGGAAACTAGGACTTTGCCATTCTAATATAAGATCTATCATGTTAGTATCAGTCATATTAGTAAATGGATATATTAGTAGTTTGTAGCCTGTTGGACTAATACATGTTGCTATCATGATAAGTACAAGGTTTATAAGTAGTGTTTTTATTTGCTTATTATTTAGTTTATAACTTGTAAATCTATCATTATTTATTTTAAATATTTTTATAAATAAATCAGAAAGTAATATACCAATTATAAATACATATGGAAGTGATGAAGAACCACCATGCAGATTAGCCCATAATACTTGCATAATTGGGAGTGTCCATATTAATTTATTAAATTTCTTTTTATTATCTAAGTAACCAAATAATACATATAATAAGTATGCAAAGAAAAGTAAACTTATTATGTATGGTCTTGGGCCGGTTACTTTAAAGAAAACAGTCATAAGTAATAAATATATTAATTTAACATCAAATATTTTATTAAATTTAACTTTTAATAATTTAGCCATCAATACATATAGTAAGAAGAAAATTATTAGCATTATTGCAATACAACCAGCATCTCCTAGTTTATACATAATCCATTCAGTTAGCCATTCGTGACTTGTCCAAGATAAATTGCTTTGCATTCCCCACCAAGAGAATAGTGGCCTATTTGGTATAGCATGATTAGTATCGATCCATCTACCGATTACTACATGCCAAAAGTAATCATTATCTGTAATAGACTCAAAGGACATAAAAAGTCCCATTAAAAATGTAAAAATTATTCCCATATTAAAACTCCTATCAGTAAGATTTTATCATGAATAATGCATAAAATATATAAAAAATTGCAATATTATTAAAAAATTAAAAAAAACTATTGCTTTTTTTTTATATTTAATATAAAATGAAGTAGTCGATTGAAAAAATTGTGTTGAAATGGGCTTGTAGCTCAGGTGGTTAGAGCGCACGCCTGATAAGCGTGAGGTCGATGGTTCAAGTCCATTCAGGCCCACCATTTAAACGCCTCAATAGCTCAGTTGGTTAGAGCACTTGACTGTTAATCAAGGGGTCCTAGGTTCAAGTCCTAGTTGGGGCGCC
This sequence comes from uncultured Bacilli bacterium, assembly GCA_934130375.1. GTDB lineage: Bacteria > Bacillota_I > Bacilli_A > RF39 > UBA660 > CAG-1193. Next base: position 464,445 of record CAKOXW010000001.1, on the reverse strand, counting down.
ATTTTTATGGCCAGTTGGTGAAGTGGCTTAACACACCGCCCTTTCACGGCGGCATTCACGAGTTCGAATCTCGTACTGGTCACCAAATAAAGAAATAAACGGATTTGTCCGTTTTTTTTGTTATGTGTAGTCGTGGGCTTAAATAATATTAATACTATTTTAAGATAAAGTAATTTATAAAAAACTTTATCTTTTTTTCTTTTTTTAGGGGAAATTTAAAAGTTTTTGGGAATATTCCATATATAGAGTAATTATAAAGGAGGTTTAAATGAACTATTATGATGAAATAAAAAAAGAATTAGTAAATAATGAAATATATAAAAGAGTAAAAGATTATTCAAAGAACAGACATGATTTAAGTACATATTACAATGTTGGTAAATTATTAAGTGAGGCAGGTAAAAGTTATTGTGATGGCATTATTAAGGAATATAGTAAAAGACTTACAAGTGAATTAAAGAGGGGTTATAGCGAAAGAAACTTAAGAAATATGAGACGATTTTATATAGTTTGTGAAAAATGGCAGACACTGTCTGCCATTTGGTTTAATAATATCTAAGTATAAAAATGAGTATATAATTGAATACTCTAGTGATAACTGTATTAAAGTAACTACTTATTTGATAAAGGAGGACTATGAATAAGGTATTAATAAAAGATATTCCAAATAATGATAGACCTAGAGAAAGATTTTTATCATTGGGTGCGAAAAATGTATCTAATGAAGATTTGATATCTATAATTTTAAAAACAGGTACTAAAAACAGGTCTGTTAAAGATTTATCTATTACTTTACTTAGTAAGTTTAAGGATATAAGTAATTTTAAGAATTTAGAAGTAAATAGTATTACAAATATTGATGGTATTGGCAAAGTAAAAGCAATAGAGTTACTTGCGGCAATTGAACTTGGAAGAAGGGTATATCAAGATAAGAAAAAAGATAAGTATAAAATAAGAAAAAGCGAAGATATTTATAATTATATAAAAGATGAAGTAAAAGATTTAAAGCAAGAACATTTTTATGTTTTGTATCTTGATAATAAAAAGAATATAATTGAAAAGAAATTACTATTTGTAGGTACGATTAATGGCAGTGTTGCGCATCCTCGTGAGATATTTAAATATGCATATCTCAATTCCGCATCTTTTATTGTGTGTATTCACAATCATCCATCAGGGGACCCAACTCCTAGTCAAGAAGATATTGATTTAACAAATCACTTAATTGATATTGGTAAATTAAATAATATTCCAATTCTTGACCATATTATTATTGGAGATAGTAAATATTATAGTTTTTTTGAAGAGGGATAGTATGAATAAAAAAAGTAATTATAAATTGTTATTAATTCTACTTGTGATATTACTTGCTTTATTATTAAGACCAAATATAAAAGATGCTTATAGTGCATTATTTAATATTTTTAATAAAGATAACAAAATAGTATATAGTGATAATCTAGTTAATAACTACATAGATACCTTAGAAAATGATATAAGTGAATATAAAGAAATATCAAAATTAAATGATTGTGTATATTCTAAAGTAACTTATAGAAATCCTAGTATTTGGTATGATGAATTTATGATTAACAAGGGAAAAAGAGAAGTATCAAAAGGTAATGTAGTTATAAATAATGAAGGTCTAGTAGGAGTAGTAAAAGAAGTATATAATAATTCTTCATTAGTGTCTTTAATAACTAATAGTAAAAGTAACAATAAAATTACTGTAGGAATTAAAATGGAAGATAAAACTATATACGGGATAATATCTAAGTTTGATAAAATAAAAAATGAATTAGTAATAAGTGAAATAACAGAAGATATAGACAATTATTATGATAGTGATATTATAACTACTAGTTTTACAAATACATTTAAAGAAGGAATTGTTATAGGTAAAGTAAAAAGAATAACAAGGAGTGAAAATGGACTTTATAATATTGCATATGCAACTCCTAATGTAAAATATAATGATATAAAGTATGTGTGTGTTTTAAAATGATATCATTAATATTAAATACTTTACTTATTAAAAACAATGTTACTATTTATACAACATTAATACTACTTCTATTAATTTATAATAAATTTGAATTTAGAGACTACATGATTATATCAATAATACTGGGAACTCTATATTCAGTACTTTATGCATATGTACCTATTTATATAATATTATTTATATTAGTAGCCATTATAACAAGGTATATATTTTTAAATATAAAATATAATTATATTAATGTAGTAATTACTAGTATGTTTATTATATTTTTATATACTACTTTAGAATACCTTATACTTATTACATTAAATATAAATTGTTATAGTTATGTACATTTTATTACTAATCTTATATATATTTATTTTTATAATATAATTTATACATCCTTGTTATATTTACTTATGAATATATAATGTTAAAGTTCATATAATTTATTGGTGAATATATGGCATCTAAACTTAATAAATTACTAATCCTTATTGTTCTTTTTATTGTAACTATAATCGCGTGTAGATACGATAATGCGAAGAAATTTATAAATGAAAAATTACTATCTAATGATTTTCCATATAATAAAATAAAAACTATTTACAACAAATACTTAGGTGATGTTATGCCTATTATGAATATTAGTAGTAATGAACAACCGGTTTTTTATGAGAAAATAGAGTATAGTAATATAGATGTCCATGATGATTTTATAGTACTTACTGTAGAAAATAATTACCATGTACCAGCATTTTACGATGGAGTGGTTGTATTTGTTGGAAACAAAGATAAATACAAAGACTTAGTAATAGTTAATAGCAAGGATGTATATATTTATTACTTTAATATAAATGCTAAGGTAGAGGTGTATGATGAAATTAAAAAGGGAGAATATGTTGGCTTTACCAAAGATGATAAATTATATTTATCTTTTACTAAGAATAACAAGGTATTAGATTATAAAGAGTTTATTAAGTAAGATAAATATTAATCCCTTTTTTTATTTTTTGGGTTTTATAAGTATTATAACTGGATTATTTAAAGCATTTATTATTATGTATCTTATTGTATTAGTTCATGAAGCAGGACATATATTTTTTGGGTATTTATTTAATTACAAAGTAAAGAAAATTAATATTTATCCATTTGGAGGAATTACAATATTTGAAAGTAATCTAAATAATAAATTTATATCAGATTTCTTAGTATCATTAGGTGGAGTTATATTTCAATTGTTATTATTTCTTGTAATAAAAAGAACAGATACATATGCTTATAAGATATTTTTAACTTACAATACTTCGATTATGTTTTTTAACTTAATACCAATTGTAAGTTTAGATGGTGGCAAGATAGTAAATGCTATAATAAATCATTTTATACCATACAAAAAAGCCTTGAAGGTATCTATTTATATCTCTTATATATTTATAATATTATTGTTATTTTTAAATGCAAGTAATATAAATATGGTACTTATCATTGTACTTCTTATAGTTTTAGTTAGTTTAGAATTTAGAAATCTAAGGTATATATTTAATAGTTTTATATTAGAAAGATATATAAAGAATATTAAGTTTAAAAGAAATAAATTTATAAATGGTAATGATATATCAAAAATAATGAAGTACAGAAATAATATATTTATTGTTAATAATAAGTATTTTAATGAAAAAGATATGCTTTATAAATTTGACAAATAAATAAAATAATGTATAATAATTCATACCTAGGAGGGGAAATATGGATATTATACAAAAGAAAAGAGAAGTAATTAATGAATTAGTTAGAAAGTATGAAGGAGATAAATTAAAAGCAATAGATTTTATATCTAGTGATGTATTATTTGAAAATACTGGTTATGGTTATACATTCGCGTTATCTAAAGAAGTACTTAGTAAATTAGATTTTACAGGTATATCTTTTGATAATTTTAATGCTAGTGGTTATGATTTTAGTAATCTTACTGGTATTTCAATAAACCCACAAACTATTTTTAATAAATCATTAAAAAACTCTAAATTAAGTGGTGTTAATTTCATTGGTGGATTTGATGATGTTAATATAGTTAGTGCTGACTTTACAGGATCTAAAAATGCAGTAATTAATCCACAAACTATAAAGAAAAGAGATTTATATAATACAAAGTTAGATAGTACTTATATAATTGGGTCATTAAGTGATTGTAATATAGTTGATACTAATTTCAAAGGTGTTTTAAATGATGTTTATGTTAATCCACAAACTATTGAAGGTAAATCTTTACATGGAACAGTATTAGATGGTGTTACTATGATAGGTAATTATGATGGAGTTAAATTGTTTTTTACAGATTTTACTAATTGTAATGGTAATAGAGTAATTAATCCACAAACAGTTCTTAATAATGGTTTATATGGGTGCACTTTAAATGGTATTACATTTGAAGGAAACTTTGATGATGCTTATATTTCATTTGCAAACTTTACAGGTTCTAAAAATGCAATAGTTAACCCAAGTAGATTAAAATATGAAACTTTGGCTGGTACAGTATGTAATGATATTATATTTGAGGGATCATTTGATGGTGTTGACCTTTATAAAACAGATTTTACAGGGTCTAAAAATGCAGTTATTAATCCACAAACAATCAATAGAGCATCTATGATAGGTTGTAAATTTACAGATGTAGTATTTTATGGAGCATTTGAAAATATAAATGTATCAAATTCAAGTTTTAAAGGTTCAAAAAATGCTAAATTTGATAAAACTAAAATAAAAAAAGAAAATAGAGTTAATACAGACTTTACAGATGCTTATGTAATAGGTAGACATTTAGAAGATAAGCAAACATTAAAAGAAAAATTAGAAGAATATAAAAAAGTTCTTAGTAGTAATATAAAAATAAAACAGAAAAGAATATAATTTTTTTCCTGTTTTTTTCTAAAAAAAAATACTTGATATCGTGGTTTAACTTTGATAAAGGCTATAATCTATTTGCGCAGATTAAGGCAATTCGTTAAATATCAAGTATGAATTGTGATATCTCTATCACAATTTTATATTATCATAAAAAAAAATTATATGCAATACATAAGATGAAAAAAATGTAAAAATTTGTTGTAAAAGAATTTAAAAAAATTGAGATTATATAGTATAATATAATTATAATAAAAGAGGTTGCATATGAAGAAAAATGCTTTTACATTAATAGAATTAATTGCAGTAATAGTAATATTATCAATAGTATTAACATTATCAGTGCCTTCACTTATTGGAGCACTAAAAAACAATAAAGAAAAATCATTAGAAAAAATAAATGAATTAATAATACTTGCTGCAAAAGATTATGTAGTAGATTATGGTTTAGAAATACCAAGAAAAATAACACAAAATGAATTATGTAAAAATTATTTAGATTGTCCAATAATAAATCCAGTTACAAAAGAAGAAATGATATTTTCAGTAATTGTTGATGAGAATAAAAATTATACAATAGATAAAAATGAATTAATAGAATTAAAAGTAGTATTAAATGGTGGTAAATTATCAAAAGATATAAGTGGAGGATATGCTAAAAATACTGAAGTATTACTTGAAAATCCAACAAGAGAAAATTATGGATTTGCAGGATGGGAAGTAGTATCTGGTGATGCTGTTATAGAAGGTAGCGTATTAAAATTAGGAACTAAGAATTCAACACTTGTTGCTAATTGGGTAGGAACGCCAGTAAAATTAAATGTTGATTTAGATGGTGGCGTAAGTAATACAACTTATAATAGTGAGTATTATACTAGAAATACATTAGATTTAGGTACACCAACAAAAGAAAATTATATGTTTGTTGGTTGGAAAATAGTAAGTGGTGATGCAGTATTAAGTGGAAACAAATTAACATTTGGTTATGAAGATGTAAGCGTTAAAGCAACATGGTTAAAAGCAGTTGAGGAGTTTGCATATACTGGTTCTGAGCAAACTTATGAAATACTTGTGTCAGGTTATTATAAACTTGAAGTATGGGGAGCACAAGGAGGAAATGTTTCAGGAGGAAGTAATGGTGGAACAGTAACCGGAGTTATTGGCGGTTATGGAGGCTACTCAAAAGGTGTAGTATATCTAAATGTAGGCGATAAAATTTATATAAATGTAGGCGATAAAGGAAAATCAAATTGCATTGCATCTACAGGTCAGACTTTAGTAACATGTGCTGGTGGCTATAATGGTGGTGGCAAAGCAAAAACTGCTGACACATATGGTTATGTCGGAAGCGGAGGTGGAGCAACACATATCGCTAAAGTTTCTGGACTGCTATCAACATTAGAAACAAAAAAAGAAAGTATTTTAATTGTTGCTGGTGGAGGCGGCGGAGCAATGTACTATAATTATAATTCTGCTGGTTCAAAAGGTTATGGTGGTTCTGGCGGCGGAGCAAGCGGAACTTCGGGTTATAGAAACACAGTAGGATCATATGAAAGTACTCCAGGTATGCAAAGTAGTGGAGCAGGATTTGGTATTGGTGGAGAAAAAAGTTCACCAACAGGTGATAATCATTATGCCGGAGGTGGAGGCGGTTTCTATGGTGGTAAGATTTCAAATGGTGATGGAGGAGTTGGTGCGGGTGCAGCAGGTGGCTCTGGCTACATAGGCAACTCACTTCTTACAAATAAAGTAATGTATTGTTATAATTGCAATGCATTGGATGCTTATTCAACAAAAACTGAAACTACAACATGCACAAATGAAACTGCAATAGAAAATTGTGCAAAAATAGGTTCGGGATACGCAAAAATCAGTTATATCTCAAAGAATATTACAATAGAGAAATTTGGTGTTGGAAGTAAAGAAGAATTTTTCTATTCTAATTCGGAACAAACCTTTATAGCACCTTTATCAGGTAATTATCAACTTGAAGTATGGGGTGCACAAGGAGGAAATGTTTCAGGAGGAAGTAACGGAGGTACAGTAACTGGTGTAGTTGGAGGTTATGGTGGCTATTCAAATGGAACTATATATTTAAACGAAGGAGATAAAATTTATATAAATATAGGCGGTCATGGTGTATCAAATTGTGTTGCGTCTACAGGTCAAATTTTAGTAACATGTGCTGGTGGCTATAATGGGGGTGGACAAGCAAAAACTGCTGACACATTTGGGTATGTCGGAAGTGGTGGCGGAGCAACTCATATTGCTAAAGTTTCTGGATTGCTATCAACATTAGAAACAAAAAAAGAAAGTATTTTAATTGTTGCTGGTGGAGGTGGCGGAGCAATGTACTATAATTATAATTCTGCTGGTGCAAAATGTTATGGTGGTTCTGGTGGAGGAGAAAGTGGAACATCAGGCTATAAAAACACTGTTGGAACCAATTCGAGTGTTGCTGGTACACAAACTAGTGGAGCAGGATTTGGTATTGGTGGAGAAAAAAGTTCACCAACAGGTGATAATCATTATGCGGGAGGCGGTGCTGGATATTATGGAGGAATGGTTGCAAGGAGTGATGGAAGTGCAGGAGCAGGTGCGGCTGGTGGATCAGGTTACATAGGCAACTCACTTCTTACAAGTAAAGCAATGTATTGCTATAACTGTACCGCATCATCCGATGAAGCAACCAAGACTATATCAACAACATGTACAAATAAGACTGCAATAGAAAATTGTGCAAAAATAGGTAATGGTTATGCAAAAGTAACATATATAGGTGAATAAGAACTTCGAAGCGAAGTTCTTATTTTAAGTATTTATTAATTTTTCTATAGTCATATATAGTTACAACTATGATATTTATAATTATAGATGCTATAAGTCCCATCATGCCAATTCTGATATTGCATCCAATAATAAGTACAATTAATTTTACTGATACTCCAAGTAATGTACCAGTCATACCATCTTTAGCTTTACCCATGGCTTGAAGTCCTGCTGTTAGTGGAGATTGTATGTAATATAATAAGCATATTGGAGCCATTAGTCTAATGTAATTTATACCTTTAGTGGTATTGTAAACTAGTTTTAAAGGAATATCTGGTATTAATACAAATAATAAAGTTGCTGGAATGCCTATTGCTAAGGAAAACAAGATACCTTGTTTTATTTTCTCTTTTGTGTAAATTATATTATTGTCTGAGTAAGACTTTGATACAACAGGTATTAATGCTTGTGAAATTGCAAGTGTAAAAAATGATGGAAGCAATAGTAAAGGCATTACATATCCATTAATTATTCCGTATTCAGAAACTATATAATTGTTTGAATAGCCATATTTAAGTAAGAAAAATGTAAGTATTATTGGTTCTAAGAAATAACCTATATTTCCAATAATTCTACTTCCTGTTGTTGGAATACTAATATTTAAAATGTTTTTAATATTATCTTTTTTAGGAGTAATATCTTCTTTTTTTATTTTAAAGTGCTTTGGTAAGAAGAAAAACAATACAAAAATAGAGGTTAATTCACTTAGAATATTAGATAAAATTATAAATGATAATGCATAAGAAATACCTTTTTTTAAAAAAATTGGAATACCTATTAAAAGTGTTACTAATCTAACTAAATCTTCAGTAATATTTGATACGATATGTGGTATCATTTTTTGTTTACCAAAGAAATATCCTCTTAGAATTGATGAAATAGAAATAAATGGAAGTACAAAACCAATGCATTTTAATGCTAGTACGCATCGCTTATCATGCAATAGATATGTTCCAATATAGTTAGATAAAAATAAGAGAATAACCATTATAACAAGGTTTAGTAAAATAGAAAATGGTATTATAGAGAATACTAAGTTTTTGTTATTATTTTTTTCTTCAGCTACTAATTTAGATATTGCAACTGGAAATCCTAGTTGTGCAATAGTTATTAAAAGCATAAATGTAGGAGTAATAAGCATGTATAGTCCTATACCTTCAGTAGGTAGTAATCTATTAGTAATTATTTTAATAAACATACCTAGTATTTTAGTAACAAATCCTCCTATTAGAAGAATTAAAGTTGATTTTATAAATGTATTTTTTATTTTCATATTAAATTTTATGATTTTTGTTTCTTTATATTTCTATTATTTTGTTATATAATTAAATTGGTGATCGAAATGAATTTGGAATTTAAATCTATTAAAGAGTTATATGATAGGATTGAACCTGCATTACGTACTAAAAAGTATGAGTTAAAAAAACTCGGATACTTAGTTAGTGAGGCTGATATATGGAATTATTTAACAAGTAGTAAGTGGATAAATAGCATTAATCTTACACTTAGTGAAATGGTTAATGATATATTTTTAGCCAGTGGAAATGATATTAGCAATTATCTTATTAATAAGATACCTAGTGATATTAGAGAACCTTATTTTGAAGAATAATTATTATTACTGCTAAAAGCAAGGAGGAATTATGGAAAACGTTACAATGACTTATGAATATTTTATTGATGAAGTTAAGACTTATATTAGTGATTTAAATGAACTTGATATGATAAAAAAAGCATATGATTATGCATATCAAGTACATAAGGGTGCGAAGAGATTATCTGGTGATGATTATATAGACCATCCTCTTAACACCGCATATATTTTAACTAAGATACACTCTGATTATAAAACTCTTTGTGCAGCCTTGTTGCATGAAGTAATAAAAGATGGTGGAGTAACTGAAGAAGAGTTAAGTAAAAGTTTTGATGCTGAGATTGTGTCTTTAGTAGTTGGAATTACAAAGATTAATAGATTATCTTTATCTGCTGATTCTGAATATCATATTAATTACTACAAAAAGATATTAGTTGGATTATGTGAAGATGTTAGAGTGATTATTATAAAACTTGCTGAAAGACTTCATAATATGAGAACTCTTTGGGCAATAAGTGAAGATGCTCAAAAGGAAAAAGCAAAAGAAACTCTTGAAATCCTCGCACCTATCGCACATCGTCTTGGTATTCATTACTTAAAAAGTGAACTAGAAGATATATCTTTAAGATATTTAAAACCAGATGTTTATTATGATATTGTTACAAGATTAAATAATACAAAGAAGGAACGTGATAGTGCAGTTCTTGAAATGAAAAAAATGATTGATGATATCTTAACTGAACATTCAATTAATCATGAAATAAAAGGTAGAAGTAAAAGTATTTATAGTATTTATAATAAAATGCAAAATGGCAATAAGAAGTTTGAAGAAATTTATGATATTCTAGCGCTTCGTGTGTATGTAAATACTGAAAGTGAATGCTATCTAGCGCTTGGATTAATTCACTCTAAATTTAAACCCCTTTCTAATAGATTTAAAGATTATATTGCAATGCCTAAAGAAAATATGTATCAATCACTTCACACAACTATTTTTGGTTTAAATGGAGAATTGTATGAAGTTCAAATTAGAACTTATGAAATGGATAAAATTGCAGAATATGGTATCGCTTCACACTGGGCTTATAAAGAGCATATTGATGAGTCGACTGCTATAAAAAACATTATGGAACAAAAACTTCAAATGTTTAGAAATATCATTGAAAATAACAAGGATGAAGCACTTAGTGATGAAGATTTCGTTAATAATGTAAAAAAAGAAGCATTAGATAATTACATATATGTATATACACCAAAAGGAGATGTAATTGAACTTCCTCAAGGTGCAACTCCTATAGACTTTGCATACAAGGTTCATACTAATATTGGTGATAAAATGGTAGGCGCTATAGTAAATGATTCAATCGTGCCACTTGATTACGAGTTAAAAGATGGAGATATAGTTAAAATAAATGTAAATAAAAATTCAAAGGGTCCTTCTAAAGAATGGATTAATATCGTATTTACATCTCAAGCAAGAAATAGAATTAAAAGTTTCTATACAAAGATTGATAAGGGAGAAAATATTAAAAAAGGTGAAGAATTAATTAAAGAAGAATTAAGAAAACAAAAAGCACCTTTCTCATTATTTAATGAAAAGTTAAATTTAGTCTTAGATGAGTTTTCAGAATCTAGTTTAGAAGATATTTATTTAAGCGTTGGAAATGGTAAATATAATGCCTTATCAGTTGTAAATGTTGTAACTAAAGAAACAAAATCAAAAGATGAAATAATTCTTAATAAGATAACTAATGTAAATGTTAATACAAACCCTAAAAATGATATTATCGTATCTGGGGTAGATGAAATTAAAGTAAATCTTGCTAACTGCTGTAAACCAGTAAAAGGTGATGATATAATTGGCTATATTACAAAAGGAAATGGTATAGTTGTACATACAACAAACTGCCATAACATAGTAGATATAGACGATAGAATAATACCAGTCGCATGGAACTACCAATCAGATAATAAATATAAAACTCAAGTTGTAGTAAAACTTATAAAGAAAGATAATATCTTAGTTGATTTAATTAGAAAAGCATCAACTAGTAATGCAACTATATTATCAATAAATTTAGTTAATAATTCAGATTATCAAACATACAATTTATTAGTATTAGTTGAAAATGTAGACAAGTTAAAAGCATTTTTAAATGATTTATATCAAATGAAAGAAGTAATAGAAGTAGAGAGGTTAATACAATGAGACTAGTAATACAAAGAAGCAAAAACTCTAATGTAAAAGTAAATGAAAAAATAGTTGGAAGTATTGATAAAGGCCTTGTTATATTAGTTTCATTTACCCATAGTGATAACGAAACTGATATTGATTATATGGTTAATAAAGTAACTAATCTAAGGATATTTGATGATGAATTTGGTGTTATGAATAAATCAATAAAAGATATAGATGGTAAAATATTATCTATTTCTCAGTTTACATTATATGCTGATACTAAAAAAGGTAACAGACCTAGTTATGTAAATGCTATGAAGGCAAGTGATGCTAAAAGTATGTATGAATTATTTAATCAAAAACTAAGAGAAAATAATATAGAAGTACAAACTGGTATATTTCAAGCAGAAATGGATTGCACAATTAGAAATGATGGACCTGTTACAATAATAATAGATTCAAAGGTGAGATAATATGAAAAAAGATAGTACAAATTATATACTTATAAACTGTGCTATCTTTATTTTTGTGTTCTACTTATTACTTAAAATAGGAATACTAAATAAAATATTAGATTTTATACTAATAATATTTCTATCATTTACATTGTCATATATAATTTATCCTATATATAAAAAATTAAATAAAAAGATTAATAAACTATTATCTATATTTATTATTTATGGTACTTTAATTTCAACAATCATACTATTTATTTATATGATTATACCTAATACTAACTTCATACTTAAATTAAATGATTTGTTTACTAACATCCTTGTTTTTATAGATAAATTAAACCAAAAATACAATTTAAATATTAATTTAGAAGTATATCTTAATAATATTATAAATTATTTTATAAATAACAGTGTATTTCTTATTAAAAATATATTTAATTTTTTTAGTAAGATTGTTTTTATAGTAATATTATCAATATGTATACTTATCAATATGGAACTTTTAAAAGATTTGATAAATAAGTTAAAAAATAAAGTTCTTATTTATAATATAAATGATGCCCTTAAAAATTATTTAGTTGCTAATATAAAAATACTTGCTATACAGTTTGTTGAATATACATTTGTTTTTTTATTGATAGGGCATCCTGACTATATACTTTTAGGTATACTTAACTCAGTTAATACTTTTGTACCATTTTTTGGCTCAGTAATAACTAATATTGTTGCAATTACAACTGCATCTGTAATAAGTAGGAATTTGCTTATTAAAACAGCAATTGTGTCAATAGTGCTACCAAATATTGATGCATATTTAGTTAGTCCTAAGATATATAATAGCGCTAATAAGATTTCTAAGACACTAACTATTGCAGCAATATTAATAGGAGGGTACTTATTTGATTTTTATGGTATTGTATTTGCAATACCAGTAACAATTATTGTAATTGAAGTACTAAAATATTATAAAATAATACCTTGTTAAGTGTGATATGTTTGTGGTATAATTAAAAAGCGCGAGAGTGGCGGAATAGGTAGACGCGAAGGTCTCAAACACCTTTGGCATTGCCGTGTGGGTTCGATTCCCATCTCTCGCACCATAATTGATTGATACTCGAGCTATTTATAGTCCGAGTTTTAAAACACTTAATTTTATGCTAAAGTATTTATAAAATTAAAATGACTATGTCATTTAGAAAACACACTTACATATTTACTAAATAATATGTGATTGTTTAATATCTTAATATTGGAGGGAAATTTTTATGAAAATTGATTACTTTTGTTTTAGTGTTCCTTGCTTAGGTACAACAGATTATAGTATAAGTGAAAATGATGATGAGAACACTATTTGGATAAAAACTAAAGAACAAGAATTGATGGATGCTGCTAAAGAAAGAGATATGCTGATAGTGTTTGATAGAAATACTAAGAAATTTTATATAGACAGTGAAGAAATTGAGATTAGAGACAAGGTTATATTTCCTAGGAGTTTTATATCTACTGAAAAGGAGCTTTTAAACCAATTAGAAGAAAATGGTGCACTAAGTATTCAAACAAAAGAAGATTTGGGTAAAATCATGAATTGGCCACAGAAAATTCAACCAGTACATAGAAGAGTTATTCAAACAACTTATGAAGATTTTCAAAATAACTCTGAGAAATATAAACTGTTTTTCAAAAACATTTTTTTGAAAACAGTGAAAAAAAGTCACACACATTGTATTTTGAAACATTTTGGATATATAGATTTAGAAGGGGAAAAATATTTTACAACAAACCCTACATTAAGGAACGTGTCTCTGAAAGACTCTATTTTTCTTTCTGATGTTTTTGAATCAATTGAAGATGAGAAAAACAATATGGATTGTAAAGAATATCGAGTATTCGTTTTAAATAATTCTTTACTAAGCATTTCTAGATCATATGTGGATTATCCAACGGAAGTTCCAAATGAAGTTATATTGTTTGTTGAAGATCAAATAAAAAATATATCTTCTGTGTCAAATTTTCCTAGTAGTTATGTTTTGGATGTTGGACAAATATTAATGGATGGTAAAGAAGTTATTGATATTATAGAATTTAATCCAATAAGTTCTTCAGGTTTAGAAGTTTGTAATCATTTAGTTGATGAATTAGTAAAACTAGAACAAACACCTCAGTTTGTGAAGAAAAGATTAATTAAAAAAAATTAGAGTTGTTCTACTTCTTCCTTTAGGGCACCATAGGGAAATTAGTCGAACTAATCGACTTTAAATATAAAAAGGGTTAATTTTGTTTAACCTTTTTTATATGCTTGAAAGGAGTTGATTAGTATGCATTTAATAAAGGAAAGATTATATATGCAAACTTATTTAATAATGGTTGGATAAATAGATACCAAGAAATTGAATTTAATGGAGGAATTAGACAAGTTGAAATATCTAAACCTGTGACTAGAACTGAAGTAATAAATTATATAAAGAAATTGCAAATTAAATTTCCTGCTATTGATTATCAAGAAATTGAAAAAGAAAAATATAATGATCGTATTTTTTATTTAAGATATAAATGAGAAAATATTTTAAATGAACCATTAAAATTAATACCTATATTAAATAAAAAAGGAATTAATAATTATAATACATTATGGTATTATTGAAGTACCTGTACTATCATCAACAATTATAAAAATATAAAAAAATGTACCAATTTTGTGGCCATATAATTTAAAAAAATTAATATTTAGGACACAGCGTTGTTACTTTATCGCCTTTTTTGTTATAGCAAATGTTAGTACAAATGTTATAATGGTTTTTATACTTTTGACCAATTTTTAATAAAAATGACATGAATTTAGATATAAATTATTAGTACAGATGTAAGACAAATTTAAAATGACATTAGTATATCTTGTAAAACCTTTAAATACTGGGATAAACTACCCACTTGGTAGTTGTTGTCTGACGCATTATCCTGCTGAAAACGAATACACGAGTTGGTACCAAAAAGTAATAAAAATATTTGTTAAAATTAAATTGTTTATGCACGAAAAGTTTATGTAAAAATCATAAAAAAATATGTTATAATAATTCATGTACAGGGAGGATTTTATGGTAAATTTAGAACATAAATTAACAGTAGATGACTTAATAGTTGAGTATATGATGTATAAAGTAAAAAATGGATATGAACCAAGTTTTTTAACATCAGAGTTTATAAACTTTCTATATTTTTTTGAAAGTAAGATGTTAGTTGAAGATTCATTATATGAAAATGAAAAGTTGTTTCAAAGATTTTTTGAACGTAAGGTAGAAAGAGATTGGTCTATAACTATAGATTGGAAAACTGATAAAAAACAGGTAATACCACATATGGATATGGTATACAGTGATAAAGATAATGACTATTTAATTAAAGCAAATTATAAATTAAGCGATTTTGATAGAAGTGTTATAAATACGTATTTTATGGATAATGGTCTGGGAAAATATGATGATTTTGAAGGACAAACTTTTAAAATTAGAAATATTATTGGAGAATGGTTAGCAGATTATCCTAAAAGAAAAATTGATGAGACTATTGAAATAGAAGAACAAAATTTACTTGTAGGAAAGTATATTGCTGTTGAAATTATAACTAATATTTGGAACAGTCACATAGATGAACAAATTAAAAATCATACTTGGCCTAAACAATGCAAGGATATGAATAAATATTTGTTTGAAATGGATTTGGCTGAAATTATTGGAACAAAATCGATAAAAAAAGATTTAATTGAATTATATAGTGTTCTTTCAAAAAGAATAGCAATTTTATATCAACAAGATAAAAAATTAAAAATTAGTTCTTTTTCAAAGGGATATTTAGCCCATTCAAATTATAAATTATTAGTTCAAGGTTACGAGAATATAATAAGTATTGCTTTTGGAAAATATAACAAATCGTTGGAAGTTGATTTATCTACTTTAACATTTAAAGAAAGCCATGAAATTGATGGAGTATATAATTGGGATGAAGATCCAGACATAAAAACTACAATTACATCAGTTGGAAATGAAAATGTAAAAAAATTAGTTAGAAATCTAGATAATCATAATCCTTATCAAAATGCATAATTTCATAATTGATATGTAATTAAGTTTAAAAGGATTATCAAAAGTATTGCGTTTTCACAATAAATAGTGTATATTTTTTATCGTGATGTGCCTAGGAAACTTTTGAAGCCTTAGATTTTTTTCATATTTTAATGATAAATTTAACCAATTTTTCTAAATTTATGCCGATTTTCAAATGTGCTATTCTTATGCACCAAATAATATATAGCAAACCCTTATTTTATGGGTTTGTTTTAATTTTATACTCCGAAAAATACTTCGAAACGATTTCTAAAAGAAGTTGATTTTTTGTTATTATTTAAAAAAGACAATTTAGATGATTAATAGTGTAAAAAATGAAGCACCAGTAGATGTTGTAAAAAAATGGTTAAGAAATAATTTCATTTCTATTGTATGGAAAGAATTAAGTAATGAAAGTTTTAAAGGGGGCGAATTTGACACGTTTAAAAATGAGGCTGGAAGCAACACTTATATGCTTTAAAAATGAATATAAATTCGATAAGTTACCTACTGGATATAAACTAATTGGTAAGAATTTACACTATAATTTAAAAATTCTAAAAGATAGTGAAAACATTGAAACAAAAGAATTAATTGAATTATATAAAGAACATGAGGAGAGTATTAAAAATTTAGAAAATTGGGCAATTGATTTGCCAAAAAATAATAGGTAAATTGAATAGTTAAATACTTAATATCAATTCTTAAGATGGAATTGATTTTTTTTAGTTGGTATAGTAATATTTAATTATATAAGAATATACTATTTTTGAGGAGATAATATGGAAATTAAGGGTTTAAATGATAAAGAAGTGCTTGAATTAAGGGAGAAGTACGGAAAAAATGAAATAGTTACTAATAAAAAAGAGAGTTTTATAGTTAAAATAATTCATATTATTTGTGAACCAATGTTTTTGCTTCTTATTGCCGCATCAACAATTTATTTTGCGCTTGGTGAGGTAAGAGATGGAGTTATAATGTTTATATTTATTTTTGGAATAATAATTATAGATATTATACAAGAGTGGAAAACTGATAAAACTTTAAATGCATTAAAAGACTTATCTGAGCCTAAAATAAAAGTTTTAAGAAATAATGAAAAGATATTAATACCTAGTTGCGAACTCGTGCCAAATGACATTATGTATGTACATGAAGGGGTTAAAATACCTGCAGATGGTTATGTATTAAAATGTAGTGGATTAAAAGTTGATGAATCAAGTTTGACAGGAGAATCAGTTGGTGTCTTTAAGAGTTGCGATAATAATAACTCTAAGGATTATTGGAAGAGTAATTATGTATATCAGGGTACTTTAGTTGAACAAGGTACTGGAATAATTAAAGTAGATAAAATTGGTAATGAAACTGAATATGGAAAAATAGGTATCAATATAAATAAGGCAAGTAGTGGTAAAACACCCCTTGAAAAGCAAACTGATGCCCTAGTAAAAATATGCGCGCTAATTGCTTTAGTATTATTCCTACTAGTTACTATTCTAACATTTATTAATTTATCTAATTTGAGTTTTTCTGATAGATTAGTAAAAAGCATCTTATCAGGTGTTACTCTTGCAATGTCTTTGATACCAGAAGAGTACCCAGTTGTTTTAACAGTATTTTTATCAATGGGCGCATGGAGACTTGCAAAAAAGAATTCACTTGTAAAAAAACTTTCTTCAGTTGAAACACTTGGTGCAGTATCAGTGTTATGTGTTGATAAAACAGGAACAATTACAAAAAATATAATGGAAGTTGCAGATGTTAAAACAGATAATGTTAAAGAATTTATTACTAATATGTGTTTATCATGTGAAGAAGAAACATATGATCCTATGGAAAAAGCAATGTTTAATTATGCTAAAAAGCATGATATATACAAAAAGGATATATTTGTATTAGATAAAATTAAGGAGTACCCTTTTTCAAATGAGTTAAAAGTAGTAGGTAGTGCGTGGAGTAAGAAGAACAAGGTATTGTTAACTGTAAAGGGGTCTTGTGAAAGTATTATTAGGCTTTGTAAATTAAAGAAAGATGCAATTGATAAGATATATAATGAAGTAAAAAGTATGCAGAAAAGGGGATTAAGAGTTATTGGAGTTGCAAGCTGTACATTTCCTAATGAAAATGAATTACCTGATAATTTAGAAGATATTACTTTAAAATATGATGGAATAGTTGGTTTAATTGATCCGCCTAAAGAAAGTGTTATTGAGGATATAAAAATATGTAATGAAGCAAAAGTTAGAGTAGTTATGATTACTGGTGATAATGGAATAACAGCAAGTTCTATTGCCAAAAGTATAGGTATGAAAAATACTGATAAAATTATTACTGGCTTAGAACTTGATAAAATGAGTGATAAAGAATTAAAAGAAAAGATAAAAGATGTTTCAATTTTTTCAAGAGTTATTCCTGAACACAAAATGAGAATAGTAAAAGCATTTCAAGAAATAAATGAAGTGGTTGCAATGACTGGTGATGGAGTTAATGATGCATCTGCACTAAAACAAGCAGATATTGGTATTGCTATGGGTAGAGGTAGTGAAGTTTCAAAAGAGGCTGCTGATTTAATATTACTGGATGATAATTTTACTACCATAGTTGATACTATAAAAGATGGTAGAAGAATATATGATAATATAAAAAGAGCAATTGAATATATTCTTGCTATTCATATTCCTATTGCGTTATCATCTCTAATCGCACCAATATTAAATATAGAGCCAACTAATTTATTACTTCTTCCACTTCATATTGTTATATTAGAAGTATTAATTGACCCAACATGCTCAATTGTACTCGAAAGACAACCAAGTGATACAAATATCATGAAAAGAGGTCCAAGAAATATAAATGAAGGAATTGTAACTAGAAGAAATTTATTTAAAAGTATCACTCAAGGCTTTGTAATATTTTTATTCTCATTTATTACTTATTATGTAGTTATGAAAAGTGATATAAATAAAGCAAGAACTTTTGGATTATTAATTATTATATTTGCTAATATATTCTTAGTACAAGTTAATTCAAGTAATTATGATTATGCTTATCAATCAATAAAAAAATTAGTAAAAGATAAAGTAATGATAATATCTAATGTACTTGTATTACTAGGTATTGTATTAATAACTTATACACCATTAAAAGATATATTAAATCTAGTAAGTCTTAATTTAAAAGAAATGTTATTAGTTATTATACTTTCATTTTTATCTGTATTTTGGTATGAAATAGTTAAGTTTATAAAAAGAAGAAATAATTTTATATAAGTTAAAATAAATAAAAAGTAGTCATTAAAAGATATGTACTACTTTTTATTTTGTAGTATAATAATGGTATTGGAGGGTTTTATGGGAAAAAGTGAAAATGTATTTAATTTTTATGTACTTTGTAATAAGTTAAAGCATTTAATTAGAACAGGATGGAAAGATTGGAATGTAAAAGGGGATAGATTAGAGAGTGTTGCTGAGCATATTTATGGAACACAGATGTTAGCAATTGCAATGTATTCTGAGTATAAATATAATATTGATATTAGAAAAGTAATATGTATGCTTACAGTTCATGAATTAGAAGAAATAGGTATAGGTGATTTAACTTTGTTTCAAATATCTAAAGAAGAAAAAGAAAAACTTGGTCATGAAGCAGTATGTAAAATACTTGATAATCTTTTAGATAAAGAACAAGTTATGAATTTAGTAATGGAATTTGATGAAAGAAAAACAAATGAAGCTATTTTCGCTTTCTTTTGTGATAAGTTAGAATGTGATTTACAAGCTAAATTATATGGTGATAATAACCTTGTTGATTTAAATAATCAGCCAAATAATATTTCAATAAATAATAGTGAGGTTAAAGCCTTATTAGAACAAGGTTATAGTTTTTCTGAAATGTGGTTATTATTTAGTCAAAATAGATATAATTATGATACTAATTTTAAAGAAGTTAGCGATTATGCATTAAGTAAAAAGCATACAAGAAAAAAACTATAATTGAATAAAAAACTACAATGTTGTATAATAGAATTAAAATAAGTAGTAAGGAGTAAATATGGGTAAGGGAAGTAAAGAAAAAGAAAATAAGAAAGATATTACGAAAGAAGAAAAGAAATCAGAAAGCAATGATGAAAAGAAAACTTTATCTAAGAAAGTAATAATAATATTAATAGTTGCTTTATTAGTAATTGGTGGTGCAGCTACATTTTTATTGCTAAATAGTAAAAATACAAAAAAGATTGATAATTCAGTATTGTTTGTTGAAAATGAACAATTAAAATATTTTAAAGAGGGTATGGAAAAACCAATTGTTATTCTTAATGAATATGATGAAGAGAAAAATAGTGCTTTAATAGCAGATACATCAGATAGTTATATTGTATATATAAACGAAAAAAATTTATATTTATATGATATTTTAAAAAAGGAAACAAATAAGATAGCGACAAATGTAATGTATGCTAAATTTACTTATGATGGTAAAAATGTAATATATTATGATGATACTAGTTTGATAGTATATAATATTAAAAATAATAACAAAAATAAATTATTGTCATTTGAAGAAAATGAATATGTAAATATAAAACAAATAATAGATACTGGTTTTATTTATACTTATTATTCAAATGAAGAAGAAGTATATTATTATTCTAATAATGATGGTAGTTCTAAAACTAAGATATCAGTCGCACCAACAGGATATGTAGATACATATTATTTCAGTGCTCATTATAATAAATTTTATTATTTTAGAGAGAAGGATGCAAGCAAGGGATTTTATATGTTATATGCATATAATTTCAAAACTGGTGAAAATAATAGAATTTTAGATGATGTTACAAACATATATAATAACAATATAGACAATAGTAATATTTTAAATGATTTTTATTACACTACAATCAATAATAATGAATTAAAAATTGTTAATGATGATGAATTAGGTAAAGATTTAGAAATTACAAATGAAGAAAAAATTCTATGTACTTATAGTGAATATTTAAGTGATAATTGTAGTTATGATGAGTGGTCTAGTAATTCATACTATACTGTAAAGACTACTACTGATAAAAATAAAGAAGTAAATGAACTTATTAGAAAAGAACAAGGTAATTATAAATTAAATGATATATATTACTATAAAGATGGTAAGAGTGAGTTAGTTGTAAAAGATGTTACTTTTCTTAAAAATGTTAATTTTGATACTAAGACAATTATTTATAAAAAGATAAATCAAGATAATAAAGTTAATATGAGTTCCTTAAAATCTTTAGAAGATTATAAAAAGTATATTATCGATAATGAAATATATTATTATAAAACTGCTAATAAAGAAGAAGTGGAATTAAAATATTATATAGGTGATAAAGATAAGCCTAATAAGGAAATAAAGATGCATTTATTTTGCTATGAAGCTAATCAATATTGTAAAAAAGAAATGACTTTTATTAAAGAGTTAAAGAGTAAATACAAGAATTTAGTTGTTGAAATATATGATGTTTCAAAACAAGAGGAAGTTGATTTTTACTATAAAGTAGTTAATACAGCAACTCTAGATACAAATGAAAAAATTCCATTTACACTTATTGGTACTGAATACATAGTAGGTTTTGATGACAATACAAAGAAATTAATAATTGGTTCTATTGAAAGACAATTAAATGGTAAATATGTTGATTATGTATCACAAGTAAAAGAAGGTAAGGAAATAAGTCTTAATATTATAAGTTCTATAGGTAAAATGTATGAATATGATCCTTTTGAAAATGCAGTAGGTATTAATGATGAGATAATTACTAATAATGGTTATATCTATGTTTTAAATACTGCAGGTGAATTATATTCAGTAAAAACTTATTCTTCTGATGATATTAAATTAATTGATAGTAATGTTAATTTTTTAAATAGTGTAAAGAAGATATATAATTATTATACTACTGAAGATAATAGTATAATAACTATGATTGAAGATGGTAAGATTGGTAAGTCTTATGAAAAATCTAATAGTTTCTTTACTATTGGCAATGATTATATGCTATATACTGATTGTTTAAATGATTATTCATGTACTTTGACTAAATATAATAATGGCAAATTAGAAAAAATATCTGATGATGTGTTAACTACTGTTGGAAATGATTTAAATTCATTATTCCTTGTAAAAAATTATAATGGCAATAAATTAACAGTTGATATTTATTATAAAAATGCATCAAAGATAGAAAAAGTTGCATTTGATGTTAAATATAGTAGTATGCATTTTAAAAGACTAGATTATTAGTCTTTTTTGATGGTGAAATTAAAAAAACATTAAAAATACGCAAAAATGTTGACTAAACCCTAGATTTTATGGTATTATTTAGTAGTTTGAAAGACCTCGGTCTTCAACCGCTCGGAAAAGGTTATAAACTTTATAAGTACCTTAACGGTGAGTCTAAGTTATAAAGGAGGTAAAATTATGAAAGCAATAATCGAAACTGGTGGAAAACAATATTATGTTGAACCTGGATCTGAAATCTATATCGAAAAATTAGATAATGAAGCAGGAAGTGAAGTTGTTTTTGACAAAGTTCTAATGGTTAATGGTGTTGCTGGTAAACCATATTTAACTAATGTAGTTGTTAAAGGTGAAGTTGTTAAACATGGTAAACAAAAGAAGGTAGTTGTATTTAAGTTTAGACAAAAGAACAATTATCATAAGAAACAAGGACACAGACAACCATATACTAAAGTTAAAATCACAAGTATAGTTGAAAAATAATGATAAAAGTTATTATAAAAAAAGATTTAATTAGTATTTCAGGTCATGCTTGTTATGATGATTATGGTAAAGATATAGTGTGTGCTGCTACAAGTGCAACTGTTATTACTACTGTAAATGGTATTTTATCTATTGATAAAGGTTACATTAAAGTAACAGAAGGTGAAAATTTAAAAATTGAAATACTAAAACATGATAAGATTGTTGATAGTTTAATTAATAATATGATTAAATTATTAACAGAACTACAAAATGATTATAAAGAGAATATAGATATTAGGAGGTGTTAACATGATGAAGTTTAACATTCAATTATTTGCCCACAAAAAAGGACAAGGTTCTACTACAAATGGTAGAGATTCAGAATCTAAACGTTTAGGCGCTAAAGCTGGTGATGGTGAATATGTTACTGGTGGTTCAATATTGTATCGTCAAAGAGGAACAAAGATTTATCCAGGTACAAATGTTGGTATGGGCGTTGATAACACATTATATGCTAAAATCGCTGGTTATGTAAAGTTCGAACGTAAAGGAAGAGATAAAAAACAAGTTAGCATTTATGAAACTAGATAGCATCTAGTTTTTTTCTTTAAAACTAGGTATAATATAAATAGGAAGTGATAGTATGTTTGTAGATGAAGTAAAATTAAAAGTTATAGCAGGGTCAGGTGGAGATGGATGTACTGCTTTTAGACGTGAAAAATGGGTACCTATGGGCGGACCAGATGGTGGAAATGGTGGTAAAGGAAGTAATGTAATATTTAAAGTAGACAAAGGATTAAAAACATTACTTGATTTAAAATACAAAAAAGAAATTAAAGGTAAAAGAGGAGAACATGGTAGTGGTAAAAATCAATTCGGTAAAAATGCAGAAGACATTATCATAAAAGTTCCAGAAGGTACAGTCGTATCAGATTTAGATACAGGTGCAATCATTGCCGACTTAACTGAAGGTGATTGCGAAGCAATAATCGCATACGGAGGAAGAGGCGGAAGAGGTAATAGAGCGTTCGCAACCCCACTTAATCCCGCACCGGACATATCTGAGCATGGTGAACCAGGAGAAGAACGTAATATCAAAGTTGAATTAAAAATGCTTGCTGATGTTGGTTTAGTTGGTATGCCAAGTGTAGGAAAATCTACTATTTTATCACAAGTATCAAGAGCTAATCCAAAAATCGCCGCATATCATTTTACTACATTATCTCCAAATTTGGGTGTTGTTAAAACTAAGGATGAAAGAGTATTTGTAATGGCTGATTTACCTGGATTAATAGAGGGAGCATCTAATGGTGAAGGCCTTGGTGATAAATTCTTAAGGCATATAGAAAGAACTAGAGTAATATGTCATGTTATAGATATGAGTGGTTTTGAGGGTAGAGACCCTTATGAAGATTATGTGCTTATTAATAAAGAACTTGCTGATTTTAGTGAGAAGCTTCTTAATAAGAAGCAAATTGTTATAGCAAATAAAATGGACATAGAGGGCGCAGATGCTAATTTAGAAGAATTTAAGAAGAAAGTTAATGTAGATGTATTTCCTATATCTGCAATAGATAATAAGGGATTAGATGTAGTTATTACTAAGATTGCAGATTTACTTGATACCATCAAGGAAGAACCTTTATATGAAGATTCTCAAATTGAAACTCATGTACTTTATAAATTTAAGAAAGAGAAATTATTTACTATTACAAAAGAAAGTGATGCATGGGTAGTAAGAGGAGATGTAGTAGAGAAATTATTTAAGATGACTAAATTTAATTCAGAAGATGCTACTAAGAGATTTGCAAGGAAATTAAAAGGTATGGGTATTGATGATGAACTTGCAAGATTAGGTGCAGAGACTGGAGATACAGTTAGAATATTAGATTATGAATTTGAGTATATAAAGTAGAACTTATTTTGATATTTAACATACAATAATATGAATAATATTAATACCTCTTCTATGGAAAGTGAGGATGTATGTTAAAGGGAATATTAACTAAAAGAGAGCACGAAGTATTTAGATTGCTTATTATGAATAAATCTACTAAAGATATAGCAGATGAACTTCATATTAGTGAGAAAACAATTAGAAATCATATTTCTAATGTAATGCAAAAACTTGGTGTAAAAGGAAGAACTCAGGCAGTTATTGAACTCATTAAACTAGGAGAATTATCATTATAAAAAGTCGTAAGACTTTTTTTCATTTATTTGAATAATATTTACTAGAGGTGGATTTATGTTAAAGAGAATGACTGTAAAAAAGATTTCTATTGCAACAATACTTTTATTTATATGTTTCTTATTTGTTTTATTTCCTAAAGAAGATAAAGTTATTAACTTAGATGGAAAAGAGATTATAGAATATTCATCTAATAGTTTAGAACATGAAATATTTATGGTTAATAAAGATAATTATGTTGCTAAATGTAATGTTAAAATAGAAGATAATAAAGATGTTGTTAATAAAGTTAGAACGTTACTTGAATATTTAATAATTGGTGGTAAAAAGGAAAGTGAAATACCAAATGGTTTTAGAAGTATAATTCCTGCTGGTACTGAGATTAAAAGTATTGAGTTAAAGGAAGGGTTGTTAAAGATTGATTTTTCTAAGGAAATATTAGAGATAGACGCTAATCTAGAGGAATCTATGTTAGAAGCAATTGTTTATAGTTTAACATCTATTAAGGAAGTAAAGGGAATTGTTATATATGTAGAAGGTGAATTATTAACAGTTTTACCTAAGACTAAGACTAATTTACCAACTATATTAGATAGAAACATTGGTATAAATAAGGTTTATAATATTGACTCTATTGATAATATTACTAAAACTACAATTTACTATTTAACTAAAAATAATGATAATTATTATTATGTACCAGTTACAAATGTAGATAATTCTTCTAATGAAAAAATTGAAATTATAGTTGATGAGTTAAGTAAGGGACCTAATATGAATAATTTAATGAGTTTTCTTAATATAAATACTAGATTATTAAATTATGAGATAAAAGATAAACAAATGGTTCTTACTTTTAATGAAGATATTTTAAGTAGTATAGAAGATAAAAGTATTTTAGAGGAGGTAATTAATACTATAAATTACTCAATTGATGACAATTATGATGTGAATGAGGTAGTTTTTAGGGTTGGAGAAGAAGAAATTTTAAAAAATGTGTTAAAAACTCTTGATTAAAGAGTTTTTTTGTTGTATTATTACTTATGGTTGATGTCCTCGTAGCTCAGCTGGATAGAGCAATCCCCTTCTAAGGGATCGGTCGGGCGTTCGAATCGCTCCGGGGACACCATTAAGTAAATTAAGACTAGAAATAGTCTTTTTTTCTTATGTGTATTCGTGGGCTTAAGTAGTTTATGTTATATAATGAAATAGTTTACAAATTATCTTTGTAAACTATTTTTTATATTGCGTAAAATAAAAAAGCATTGAGTGCTTAATTATTAATTAATATTACAAATCTTGGAATATATGAAGTTGCTTCATTTGCTTCTTTAACTGTTATGTTATCAGTAGTGCATGCTTTTGGTTCAATACCTTTTGTACATTCTGATAATGTGTTAAAATCTTCTTCATTAATATTTAATTCTTTAGTCTTTAGTAAAAATGTTTTTGACATTAAATATTCATCAGTCAATTTATAACCCATTTTAGTTGTGTCAATTTGTGCCGTCAAAATAATTTTATCAAGTTTATTTTCTTTATTATAATCTATTAAAAGCTCGACCCCATTTTTAGTTTCATAATATACATTTATATTATCATCTACTTTTTCAAGTTTAACAAATTTAAATGTTGCCTTTAAGTTATTCTCTTCAAGTAACTTATTAATATCATTTGCAATACTATCAGAAACTGTTTCTATTTCTTTATTATCTTTAAAGGCATTATCTTTGTATTTTGCCTCATCAGTGATAATACTATTTTCACAACCACAAACTAATAAACATATTAATAATACAATAATTTTTTTCATATGACCTCCTTATCTTAATTCTAATACAAGTGAAAAAAATGTTAAATACTTGTGTACATTTGTTTACAATTATTAATTATTAACTTTAAAAAAGTTACAAAAATATGATATTATTAAATGGGTGATAAAGATGGATGCGATAATAATAATTTTACTTATTGTATTAACAATTATATTTATGAGGAAATTTAGTAATGTAGTTTATGTTATATGCATACTAGATATGTTTTTAAGAATACTACACAAAATAAAAGATATGCTTGGTATTCCTGAATTTACAAATTTAATCAATAAATATTTTCATAGTTCAATTGAAAATATAATTGGAAGTTATTCAAGTGGAATTATATATACAATTCTTGTATGGCTTTTAATAGTTATATATGTAGTATTCTTATATTATGTAATATGTACATTTTTTAGGAAGAAGAAGTAATTATAAAAAATGAATTTTGACTTAATGTTGGAATTCTTTTTTTTGTTAATAAATATAAAAACTTGACAAAAAAATAAGAAAATTATATAATGTTATCAATAAGTGAAAAAAGGTTTATAAATAAACAAAACAATAACACAATACAAAAGGAGGCTTATATATGAATTATAATGATATTTTAATTAAATATATTGATAAATGTCCATATGATGAACCTATTTTTATTGAGGAAATTAAAGATTATTTTAAAAAATTAGTACAAGATAATTTTGAAAATACTTTTAAAAAGATTTACGTGTATATAAATAGACTTGTTAAAGATAATAAATTATCTCAATTTATAAAGGGAATTTATTATAAACCAATAAAAGGTAAATTTGGCAACAAATTATTAGATATTAACAAAGTTATTGAAAAAAAATATATTTGTGACAACAATGGTAGAAAGGGCTATTTTGTGGGCGCTTATCTTTTCAATAAGTTAGGTCTAACAACACAGGTACCGAAAGATATATTAATTGTAACAAATGAATGTCCAAATGCTAATGAATATAATAATAAAAGATTAGGTGTAACCATTAGAAGACCTAAAACTCCAATCAACGAGGATAATTATAAGTATTTACAACTTTTTGATATATTGATGAATAAAGATGATATTAAAATAGAAGCAGATGAGAAAGAAGTAATTTATAAATATATTAAAGAAAATGAATTGGAATTAGAAAAGATTTTTGAATATGCCAATGAAATAAATAATTTAAAACCAATAATAAAGTTGTATGAATTGGGTGGAAATGAAAATAAGTAAGGAAGTATTAGAAGAGTTAATTCTAAATGTAAACAATAGAACTGGCATAAGAAACGAAATTTTAGAAAAAGATTATTATGTTTGCTTAGTTTTAAAAGAGTTATCAAAAAGGCAAGATAAATTACAAGCGTATTTTAAAGGTGGTACGGCAATATATAAAATACTAAATCATATGAATAGATTTTCCGAAGATATTGATTTAACTGTAAAAAATAATAAAAGTGAAACTAATAATAGTAATAAAACTAGGCTTAAAAATTCAGCACTTGGGTATAAAATAGAAGGATTAGAACTTGTATGCGATGAAACAATTGACAAAAAATCGAGTATTACTACTTTTTATAAATATAATTCTTTATTTAGTATGAATGAATTATTTAAATCGGGAAAAATTCAAATAGAAGCAACATCTTTTACAGTATCGGAGCCTGTTGGTACATATATTATTGAACCTTTAATATATAAGTATGCTTTAGATAACGAAAAGAAAATATTAAAAGGAGAATATGATATATCTGAATTTAATATTGATATAATAAAATTAGAAAGAAT
The DNA here is from genome assembly GCA_934130375.1 of uncultured Bacilli bacterium. GTDB lineage: Bacteria > Bacillota_I > Bacilli_A > RF39 > UBA660 > CAG-1193. The sequence goes on along the minus strand of CAKOXW010000001.1, from coordinate 435,850 downwards.
ATTTATTGATAAAATATTTGCTACAGAGTTTTATTATGAGAGAAATATGTATGAAGATGTATCAAAGCATTTATACGATATTTCAATTATGATTAGAAATGATGATATTAAAAAAATGCTAAATAACAAAGAAGAACTAAATAAATTGATTAGTTATAAAAGAGAAGAAGAAAAATCAAGAATTGGTGGTATTTCTCAAGATAAAAAAATACAAGATTTTAATTATATGAAGTTAGAATTTAATGATAAACTTATTAATGCCTTTAATAGGATGCAAAGAATATATGTTTTGGATGACGAAAGTATAATAACAATAGAAGAAGTAAAAAATGCATTAAAAGTATTATTGAAAATATTTAAGAATAATTGAAAATAAGAAAGGAAAAAATAATGAAAAGAGTATCTGCAAGAGCAATTATTATTGAGAATAACAAATTACTTGTTATGTTTAGAAGGAAAATTAAAGATGGTATAATAAAAGAATATTATGCGATACTAGGTGGTGGAGTTGAAGAAAATGAAACACCAGAAGAAACTGTCAAAAGAGAATTGATGGAAGAAGCTAATATTAAGATAGGCATTTTAGGTTACTTAGGAACATATGAAGATGAAAATTCAATACAACATTATTATCATTGTTGTATTAAAGAAGGTACTCCAGTTTTAGGTGGAGAAGAAAAAGAGAGAATGACAGAAAACAATTACTACGAGTTAAGATTTGAAAGTATTAATAATCTTCATAGTCTTGGTTTAGTATGTGAAGACAAAGTTATTAATGCAATAAATGGAAAATATGAATAAATTGATACTAGAAATAGTATCTTTTTTAATTTGCTATATGTTAAAATATTATTAGAGGTGAATAATATGGAGTACGAAGTACGATTTTATTATAGCTATGACAACTTAAATGATATTTTAAAAAATTTAGAAAAAGAAAAAGAACTTGAAAAGCAGCCAAGAACTTATGAAAAAACAATTCAATATAATCATTGTGATAGTAAATATGATTTTTATAGTAAAGAAATAGATGGAAGATTTAGACTAAGAATTTCAAAAAACGAAGTAGATACCAAGTGTAAACTTAGTTGGAAGAGAAGATTAAAAAGTACAACAGAGACAAATGTAAATAAGGAAGAAGAAAAAGAAGTTAGAATTAACAGTGAAGATATTGATAATTTTATTTATATTATAGAAAATGTTATGCATTTTGGTATTGTTGAAAGTTACGAAAGATACAGAAATTCTTTTGAAAATGAAGAAATAGAAATTTCTGTTGATGAATACCCATTTGGCGTTTGTGTTGAAGTAGAAAATAAAAGCACTACCAGAAATCCAGAGGAAGTTGTTAAAGAATGGACTAGTAAAGTAGGGTTAGATATTAATAAATCATATAGATTATCATGGGATGATAAATATAAAGAACTATGTGAAGAACAAAATATTGAAAGATATAGTGAAGTAGCATTTGACAAACCAATGCCAAAAGTAAAATATATTTGATACTAGAAATAGTATCTTTTTTCTTCTAAAAAATTACTTTACTTAATATATTGTTCTAGGAGGTCCTATGAAAAGTAATGGTCTTAGTGAACAAGAAGTAATTGAATCTAGAAAAAAATATGGAAGTAATGCTTTAGTAGAAAAGAAACCAGTATCATTTTTAAAATTGTTTATTGAATCTTTAGGAGATCCAATTATAAAAATATTACTAATTGCACTTGCAATAAAAGTGATTTTTCTTATTAAAAGTTTTGATTGGTATGAAACAATAGGTATTGTTATTGCAATATTTCTCGCATCTTTTATCTCATCTATATCAGAATATGGAAGTAATAAAGCATTTGAAGCATTAAAGGAAGAGGCAAGTAAGTTAAAATGCAAGGTTAAGAGAAATGGTAAGATAATTGAGATAAATATTGATGATGTAGTTGTTGATGATATTGTGGCTTTATCTGTTGGCGATAAAGTACCTGCTGATGGATGTTTGTTAGATGGAAGTATTAGTCTAGATGAATCAAGTTTAAATGGGGAGTCAAAAGAAAAGTACAAATATAAGAATGACAAGATATTAAGGGGTAGTATTGTTGCTAGTGGGATGGGTAGCATGTTAGTTACTAGTGTTGGTGTCGATACTTTTTATGGTAGATTATCTCTTGAAATACAAGAAGAGCAACCTGAAACCCCTTTAAAATTAAGACTTAGAAATTTAGCAAAAATAATTAGTAGAATTGGTTATGTTGGTGCTTTTTTCGTATTTTTTTCGTATTTATTTTCAGTAATAGTGATAAATAATAATTTTGATATTAATCTTATTAAAGATACTGTTACTAATTTTAGATTAATGTCTTCTCATGTTTTATATGCACTTACTTTATGTGTAACAATAATAGTAGTTGCTGTGCCAGAAGGACTACCTATGATGATTACATTAGTTTTATCATCTAATATGAAAAGAATGGTTAAAGATAATGTACTTGTAAGAAAGATGATGGGCATTGAAACATCAGGAAGTCTTAATCTATTATTTACTGATAAAACAGGTACTCTTACAAAAGGTAAATTAGAAGTAATTAGATTTATAACTCCTTCTTTAAAAGAATATGATAGTATAGATGAGTTAAAAAATAATAAACCTTTATACAATTTAGTAACAAAATCTTTTTGCTTAAATAATGAAAGTGTATATAGTGATAATAAAATTGTAGGTGGCAACATAACTGATAGAGCACTTTTAAAATTCGTAGGTAAGAATATAGAAGGAAAAGTTGTAGATAGGGTATTATTCTCATCTAAGAACAAATATTCAAAAGTAGTACTTGAAGATGGTTATAGATTAATGAAAGGTGCTTATGAAGTTTTGTTACCTAAGTGCAACTACTATTATGATGATTTTGGTAATAGAAAGTACTTAGTTGATAAGAACAAGGTTATTAAAAAAATAGAAGATATTTCTAAGAGAGGTATTAGAGTTATTGCTTTTGTAGTAGCATATAAAAATGAAGTATATGGGTTATTAGGATTTGCTTATTTAAAAGATGAAATAAGAGAAGAAGCAATAAAGGGTATTGAACTTGTTAAGAATGCAGGAATTGATACTATTATGATAACTGGTGATAATAAAGATACTGCTTATGCAATAGGTATTGAACTTGGTTTAATAGAAGATAATGACCTTGTTGTAACTAGTGAAGAACTATCTAATATGAGTGTAGATGAGATTAAAAGTAAGTTACCTAGAATTAGAATTGTTGCTAGAAGTTTACCATCTGATAAGAGTAGATTAGTTACTATTGCACAACAAGCAGGATATGTTGTTGGTATGACTGGTGATGGAGTTAATGACGCGCCTGCTCTTAAGAAAGCAGATGTTGGGTTTTCAATGGGAAGTGGTACTGAGATTGCAAAAGAAGCATCTGATATAATTATTCTAGATGATAACTTCTTATCAATTTCAAAAGCAATATTATATGGAAGAACAATATTTAAAAGTATTAGAAAATTTATAATATTACAACTTACTTCTAATTTTTGTGCATTATCACTTTCTATTCTAGGACCTTTCATAGGTGTTTCAACACCAGTTACCGTAATACAAATGTTATGGATTAACATGGTTATGGACACTCTTGCAGGTTTAGCATTTTCTTATGAACCTGCACTTTTAGAATATATGTATGAACCACCTAAGAAGAAAACTGAATCAATTATTAATAAATATATGATAAATCAAATAGTATTTACTGGACTTTATTCATCTTTATTATGTATATTATTTTTAAAATTGCCAATATTTTATAATCTATATAGGAAAAGTGGTACTGATAAATACTTTATGACTGCATTTTTCGCATTATTAATTTTTATTGATGTATTTAATGCTTTTAATGCAAGAACGCATAGGCTTAATATTTTGTCTAATCTTAAGAAGAACAAGGTATTTATGTTGATTATAGTATTTATAGTGGCAATGCAGATAGTAATGATTTATTATGGTGGTTCTGTCTTTAGAACGTCAGGGTTAACTTTAAAAGAACTTATTATAACTATTTTATTTGCATTTTCAGTTGTGCCAGTAGATAATATTAGAAAAATATTATTACGAAGTAGGGGAATAAATAGAGGAGTATAAAGATTACTTAATAGTAGTCTTTTTTTCACATTATTTCACATAATTTAATAGTATTTTAAACAAATTAATATTTTATACTTAAATTGTTGGAGGTGATAAATGAAAAAAATGATATAATGTAAGAGGTGATATTATGTATACAATTTGTATAGTTGAAGATGAAATTAAATTAAATGACCTTATTAAGACTTATTTAGAAAAGGCTTCATATAATGTTATTCAATGTCATAGTGGAAGTGAGGCATTAAATGTATCTTGTCATGTTGATTTATGGATACTTGATATTATGCTTTCTGATGATATAAGTGGATACGATATTATAAAAGAAATTAGAAAAAAAGATGAGTTGACACCAGTAATATTCACATCTGCTCGTGATCAAGAACTAGATAAAATTATTGGACTTGAATTAGGAAGTGATGATTATGTTACAAAGCCATATTCTCCTAAGGAACTTGTTTTAAGAGTTAATAATATAATTAAAAGAGTATATGGAAACTCACTTAATAAAATAGTTTATAAAAATTATAATATTGATTCAGATAGAAGAACTGTATTTATTGGCGATAAAGAGATTAAACTTACAAATTTAGAGTTTGAACTATTATTGTTACTTGTAAATAACATAGGTAAATCTTTTAAAAGAGAAGATATATTAAATTCTATTTGGGATGAAGACTTTTTTGGAAATGATAGAGTAGTTGATGACTTAGTAAGGAGATTAAGAAGCAAAATGAAAGATTTAGATATTAACACTATATATGGATATGGCTATAGATTAGTATGAATAAAATAGTAAATTATATTAAAAATTTAAATTTAAAAAAACAACTAGGATATCTAGTATTAATTTCATTAGTGTTATCTTTAATCTCACTTGTAGTAATTCTTCCTAAATTACTCACTCCTTTTTACGAAAATAATATTTATAACTTATTAAGTCAACCATTGTCATATCAAGATAAAAATACGAACAACATTGTATTTATTGTTAAAAATAATAATGGCGTATACGTATCATCTGATTTTAATAAGATGATAGATGAGAAGTATGTTGATAACATATTACTTGTTGCTACTAATAGTAAGGGTAAGTTTAATATTGATAGTAATACTTATTACTATACTAAGAATGACAAGGTAATATCTATAACAGATGATTCTTACATAAAAAATTTAGAGGATAATTTAAGACGTATAATTCTTCCTTTAGTGTCAATTACAATATTTATTATTACTCTTGTGCTTGTTATTTGGAATAATCACATTGTAAATAAGATTACTAAAATACAAGAAAAAGTAAATAATTTAAATAATAATAATTATACTCATTCATATAACTTTACTATAAACGACGAATTAAATTCCCTTATTAATTCTGTTGAATATATGCGATGTGAAATAAATACTAAAGAAGAGTACAAAAATGATATGTATCAGAGTTTATCTCATGAATTAAAAACCCCTATTACTGTTATAAGCAGTTATGTTGAAGCTGCTAATGATAAAATAATTACGTATGAAGATGCTGTTAAAACGATTGGTGATGAGATAAAAACATTATCAGACGATGTTAATAAAATCTTAGAATTAAATAAAATTAATTATTTAAAAGATACAAAAGAATCTTATGAAATAATTGATATTACAGAATTATTAAATGAAGTAATTACAAAGTATAAAATACAAAGACCCGATGTTAATTTCTTATTAGATATAAAAAAGATAAATAAAGTAAGAGGAACTTATGATACATGGAGAATAATAATAGATAATTTACTTAGTAACTTTATACGTTATGCGGATAAAAATATAAAGATTACGTTTAAGAGGAATAAAATGATGTTTTATAATGATGGAGAAGCAATCCCGGATAATTTAATTAGAGATGTGTTTACTAAATACAAAATGGGTATTAAAGGTAACTTTGGATTAGGACTTTCTATTGTTAAAAATAGTTTAGAATTATATGGTTACAAAATAAAAGTAGAAAATAAAGATAATGGAGTACTATTCACAATTGAATAGTGCTTTTTTTTTAATTTTGTGGTATCCTTATATATTATAAGATTAAAGAGGTGAAATATGCAGACATTTATTTTTGGACATAGAAATCCGGATACAGATAGTATTTGTTCTTCTATAGCGTTATCTTATTTAAAAAATGCACTTGGTTATAAAACAGTTGCTAAGGCACCAGGACATTTGAATAATGAAACTAAGTTTGTTTTAAAATACTTTAATATTAATGAGCCACAATATTTAAATGATGTAAAGGTTAGAATTAAAAATATTAAATATGATAAGAAAGCAGTTGTAAATGAGAATAGTACAATATATGATGCTTATAATGTAATGCAGAAGCAAAGTATTACTGCTGTGCCACTTGTTGATAATTCTAAAAAATTGACTGGTTTTGTATCTATGAAAGATGTTGCTAAGTTTTTAGTAGAAGGAAATAAAGAAGATATAGATACAACTTTAGATCATATATTAGAAGTATTGGATGCTAAGACTATAACTAAATATGATGATAGAATTACAGGTAAGATGATGCTTATTGGCTATCAAAATAGTACATTTGCTGATAAAGTTGGATTTAGTAATGATACTATTCTTGTAATCGGGGATAGATACAAAGTAATAGACTATGCTATTGAGTCTAAGGTTAAGTTAATTATTTTAGCGCTTGATAATGAGTTAAAAGATGATTTAAAAGAAAAAGCAATTAAGAATAAAGTTACTATTATTAGAACTAATAAGAGTAGTTTTGAAATTGCTAATGTAATTAGTTTATGTAATGAGATTAAAAGTATTAATGAGTGCTCTAATCCTATTACGTTTTATGATGATGATTTTTATGATGATTTTCAATTAATAACTAAGAGAACTAAGCATACTAATTATCCAGTAATTAATCATAAAAATGAATGTTTAGGTTTAATATGTTTAAACTGGTCTAATGAGTATGAAAAGCAAAAAGTAATATTAGTTGACCATAATAATTATGATCAATCTATAGAAGGTATTAATGAAGCTAATATATTAGAAATTGTTGATCATCATAATTTAGGTACTATTGGTACTACTATTCCTATTAGTTTTAGATGTAAACCTGTTGGTTGCACAGCAACTATTATTTATACTATGTATGAAGAAAATAAAGTTAAAATGCCTTATGATATAGCAGGATTATTATTATCTGCAATATTATCTGATACTTTATTATTTACATCTCCTTCTACAACTGATGAAGATATAGAGGTTGCTAAGGAACTTGCTATTATGTCTAAGGTTGATATTAAGTCATATGGTTATGAAATGTTAAAGGCATCTTCAACTATTAGTGGACTTTCTGTAAATGAACAAATTTATCAAGATTATAAGACTTATACTGTTGGTAAAGTACATTTAAGTATTAGTCAGTTAGTTACTATGGATTTTGATGAAATTAAGAATAATATAGATGAATATGTTAATAAGTTAAATGAGATGAATAGTGTTAATCCGGGGGTGAGTGCATTATTTATAACTGATATTATTAAGAAAGGATCTTATGTAATTTATAATAGTAAGTCTGAGGAAATAATAAAAGATAGTTTTAATTTAAATGCAATTTATCAAGGTATATTTATACCTAAAATAATATCTAGAAAGAAACAAATGTTACCACTTATAATGGAAGTATTAAGTGATAAATAAGAACTTGTTTCTTTTTTATTTTTATGTGTGGTCTTATGTCATAAGATAGTTTATGTTTTGTATACTAGTTGACTATAAGTAAAAAAATAACTATAATTAAATCATAATAGAGGTGTTTTATGAAAAAGAAAAATGGTTTTACTATGGTAGAGTTATTAGTTAGTTTAGTGCTTATTACAACTCTTTCCATTGCACTTTTTAAAACAGTTGCTAATATACAAAAAAAGGAACAAATAAATATTGCAAGAAATTCATTAACTGCTTTTAAGACAGTACTTAATAACAATATTGAAATAGATTTTATAAATGATACTATTACTGAGTTATATAGTTGTGGAGATAATTGTTTTGATATAACTTATAAAAATAAAGGTAAAGTAAGACTAAATTTAGAAGATAATATAATTACTTATGGTTCTATGAAAGAAGAAATACCTAAGAATTATAAATTATATAGTAATATGAGTATAACATTTTATGAAACAAGTGAGGAAAATAAAAATGCATATGTACTTTTAACATTGCCAATAAAGGGGGATTTAGAAAAAGGTTTTGATAATGTTAAATACATGTACTTGTATAATTCAAAAGAAAATCCAATTAATGATAATTCAATAGAAGTAACTCTTGATTATAATGATGGTTCAAATACAAAAGCATATATAAAAGTATTAAATGGATCAACTTATGGATCACTTCCACAGCTCTCAAAAGATAGTTTTGAATTTTTAGGATGGTATACAGAAAAAGTTGGTGGGGTATTAATTGATAAAGATACAACGGTTTTAAAAAATTATAATCATAGTATATATGCTCACTGGAAAATTTTAACTTTAGCGTATGATACTGTTTCAAGTAATTATAAGTGTGCAAACTCATACGCTGGAGAAGCAGTAGATAGAATATTTTCGTATTCGGGTAATTGTCAAATATTACAAGATAGTAATGGTTGGAGAATTAAATTCTTATCAAGTGGAACATTACGATTTTATGTAAATTCGAAGATAGATGCATTTGTGGTAGGTGGAGGTACTGCAGGAGGTAATGGATATCATGTTGCTGATAATCCTGGTAAAGGAGGAGCAACAATAAAATCATCAAATATTAGTTTAACAAGCAATGAAGATTATACCGTTGTTGTAGGAGAGCCATCAAAAGATAGTTCATTTATTGATGTGGTGGCAACAGCAGGTGGTACAACTGTCGCAGCAGGTCAATGTGAATTCCTAGAAACAAATGGAAGTACTTGTGTATTTGCTGATAACGGTTATCAAGGTCACTATGGTGCAAACGGGCATCAAACAACCTATGGTGGTGGTAGAGGTGCTTCAGGTGGAAATTGTTATGGTGCAACAGTCACCTCTTCAACTGCGGGCGCCAAAAATACAGGTGCTGGAGGTGGATCTGGTAATCGTTGGGAAAATGCTTGTGATGATGGTACCGGGTATAAATATGGATTTGGTGGGTATGGTTCATCAGGTGGTTCTGGAGTTGTAATAATTCGTAATGCGAGATAAAGTACTAATTATTTAGTATTTTTTCTATATATAAGGGCAGTGCTTTAAAATCTAGCATAATCATTAAACTCCACTTATTTATTTTTGAAATAATTATATTTTTTTCTTTGAAAATTAATCTATTGATTTAAGTTGAGATTTTGGTAGAACTTTGCTAGGTGCCATAAAATCTAATTTATCTAAAAATATGCCTGTGTTTGCATGTAAACAATTATGAAAAAAAGAAGATGATGTTGTTTATTGCATATGCAGAACAAATTCTAGATTTATATATATATGAGAAATAATTTTTTCTTCATCACATTTAGTGCAATTGTAAATATCATAACCTAAATCTTAGGTATGGCATTTTAAGATTCGTTTAATGGTTTAAAAATTTATTAAATTAGTCCTTAAAAAAATAATTTTTTTACTTGCAATTTTATTTTTATATTTAATAAGGTTTGTATCATTTAGAGAGCATAAAATTATAAATCATTACATTATTATTTTACAACAAAAAGAAAGCAATCACAAAGTGATTGGCATAATGAAATAAATTTAATTATTAACCTCGTTCTAATTTACAAATAATTACAAATTATGTATAATTAAGTTATAGTATAGGTGAGATTATGAAAATAGTTATTATTGCAGCATTATTATTATTTATATTATTTCCAACCGTTTTTTATTTGGCTATAATTATTTCGTCAATATTTTGGCTTGCGTATACAATATGGTATATTATAAAATTAAGAAAAATACTAGATAAAAAGATAGTAACAAATGAGTTAAGAATAGATGCTCCAAATAATAATCACCCATATAATATTAGATATTTATATAGTAAAAAGGTAGACTATAAAGTATTTATTTCAACAATCCTAGAACTATTAAATAAAAAAAGAATATCACTTGTTAGATATAATAAAACTGATTATCATTTCATTGATAACAAGGAAATGGATATTGAACTTACAAAAGTAGAAAGTTCATGTATTAAATTTTTATTTAATCAAATGGGTGATAAAGAAAAATTATCATTGAAAAAATTTTCATTTTTATGCAAACAAAGCCCAGTATATGTATATGAGTGCTTTAAAGAGTGGATTTCTGATTTTGAATATGAAAATGCTCCACTTAAATATTTTAAAAGAATAAAACCACTTGTTGATGATTCATTATTTTACTTTGTTGTATCAATGATAATTGTAATATCTAATGTCGCAATAAAATATTTTTTAATCGCACTATTTGTATTTATTGTAACATCATACATAATTGTTATAGTTAATAATTATGCTAATCTTGAAGATGAATCAAGAAGTGAATATATAGAATGGTTAAAATATAAAAATTATATAAATAAATATGATAATGATTTAGATGAATTAGATATTGAATCACTTGATAACTTAGCAATGTATGCTTATGTATTAGATGAGTATGATAGTTTTATAAATATTCTTAACAAAAGATATGAAAAAAATAAAGATATTGATAACGATGTAATTTTATCAATAATGTACCTAAGAATATTTGATGATATTGAGTATAAAATAACTAGTGGATTAAAAACTAGTAAATATAAATCAATGAATTTGTTTAAAAGAAATAAAGGGAAGGGATTTTAAATGATAGGAAAAGTAATAGAAATTGGTAAATCAACTGTAGTAGTTGAACTTACATTAACTGATGAACAAAAAAGAGGAATAATTAATTACCATGTAGCGTTTGATATGGAAGGAAGTACAATAATTGGTGAAATCGCATCTATTGAAAAAACTACTGCGCATATTTCATTATTAGGCGAGATAAAAAATGCTAAGTTCACACCAGGTATTTCAAAAAAACCTTATTATATGTCAGTATGTAGAATAATTAGAAACGATGAACTACCTATAATGGTTGGAAATACTAATGAAAAAAGTGTTTATATTGGTAGACTAAGTCAATATAATGGATATCAGGTATATGCGAAAGTTAATGATTTATTTAGTAATCACTTTGCAATACTAGGTAATACAGGTAGTGGTAAATCACATGGTATGGCAAGATTATTACAAAATGTATTTAGTGATTCTACTTACCCAAAAAATGCTAATTTCTTCTTGTTTGATGCGTACGGAGAATATAATGATACATTTATATTTAATGATAAAAATGTTTCTAAAGTATATACAACTAAGGTTGAAGAATTTTCAGATGCTAGAACTGAGTTATTAAAAATACCACTATGGCTTTTAGATGTTGATGATATTGCACTTTTATTAAATGCAACAAAATCAACACAACTTCCAATAATTGAAAAAGCATTGAAATTAGTTGGAGTATTTGCAAGAAATGAAGAGGAAATTATCACTTATAAAAATGATATTATTGCAAAAGCATTAAATGAACTTCTTTATAGCGGTGGAACTCCTTCTCAAATAAGAGACCAAATATTTGCCGTTTTAACATCTTTTAATACAAAAGATTTAAACCTTGATGCTAAGGTTGTAGTACCTGGTTGGACAAGACCACTTAGACAATGTTTAATTATAGATAAAGATGGTAAATTACAAGAAATGCAATTACTTGGTGAATTCTTTAATTCGTTTATTAAAGAAGACTTAAAATTAGAATTACCAGATGGTACATTTCCATTTACACTAGAACATTTAAATCAAGCATTTGACTTTGCATTAATTTCAGAAGGTATATTAAAAAGTGATAAAGTATATGATGATAACCATGTATTAAAAGTAAGATTAGAAAGCTTAATGAATGGTAGTTACAAAGAGTACTTTAACATAGATAAATATATTACAAAAGAACAATTTATTGATTCATTAGTTAGGTCTAAGGATGGAGAAAAAAAACAAATAATTAACTTTAATATAAGTTATGTAGATGATAGATTCGCAAAAGTATTAGTAAAAATAATATCTAAATTATTATTTGAATATTCCTTAGCATTAGACAATAGAGCATCTTTCCCAATACATATTCTACTTGAAGAAGCACATAGATATGTACAAAATGATAATGATATAAATATCCTTGGCTATAATATCTTCGAACGTATTACAAAAGAAGGAAGAAAATACGGAGTAATACTTGGTATGATAAGTCAAAGACCATCAGAAATAAGCGAAACGGCTATATCCCAGTGTACAAATTTCTTAGTATTTAGAATGCAACATCCAAAAGATTTGAACTACATAAGAGAAATGGTTCCGAATATTACTGAAGAGATGGTACCTAAATTTAAGGTATTGCAACCAGGTAATTGTGTTGCATTTGGTGTCGCATTTAAACTTCCTATGCAACTAAAACTTGATATGCCATCACCAACGCCATTATCTCAAAATATAGATATATCAAAGTGCTGGTATTAAAATGAAAAAGGTAGCGTTATTTATAATAATGTTATTTCCTTTTTTTGTTTATGCTAAAGAAGAAGTAACATTTTCTAAGTGTGTCGATGGTGATACCATCAAGGTTAAAGTTAAGAATAAAGAAGTAATAGTAAGAATGCTTGCAGTAGATACTCCTGAGAGTGTGCATCCAAAAAAGAAAGTTGAGTATTATGGCAAGGATGCAAGTGATTATACATGCAATTTAATTACAAATGCTAAAAAAATAGAACTTGAATATGATAGTAATAGTGATAAGTATGATAAATATGAAAGATTACTTGCTTGGGTATTTGTTGATGATTATTTATTACAAGATAAATTAGTAAGAAATGGATATGCTGAAGTAGCGTACTTATATGGTAATTATAAATATACAGACTTACTTAAAGACCACGAAGTACTTGCAAAACAAGAGCACATTGGTATTTGGAATGATGATGCTAGAGAAGAGTACAATCTTAAGAAGAACAAGGATGAAGATACTAATGAGAGTTTATTTGTTACTTTAGTATTAATAATTATAGGATTTATATATACATATATTAAAAAGAGATTTACAAAATACCTAAAAAAATGTAAAATAAAATTAGATTGAGGTGAATTTATGGGTAGATATCCAAGTATAGCAGCTGATAAGCAAAAAACAGGTGCAGCAAGAGGTAAATTATATGCAATGTATGCAAAAGAAATTTATAGTGCTGCTAAGAAAAGTACAGATGTAGATGCTAATCCTACATTAAAAAGATTAATAGAAAAAGCAAAAAAAGCAGAAGTTCCTAGTGATATTATAAATAGAGCAATTGATAAAGTTAATAGTGGTGTTAATGAAGATTATGATTCTCTTCGTTATGAAGGATTCGGACCAGGAGCATCAACAATATTAATAGATTGCTTAACTGATAATGTAAATAGAGCAGTTGGAGAAGTTAGAGCAGCATTTTCAAAAGCACATTGCAAACTAGGCGCATCAGGGTCTGTATCTTATATGTACGATAACTTATGCATTCTTAGATTTAAAGGCTTAAGTGAAGATGAAACACTAGAAGCACTTATTAATGGGGAAGTGGATGCAGATATAGAAGTTGATGGAGATACAATTACTTTATATGGTAATCCACAAGATTTATTTAAAATTAAAACTGCTATTTTAAATTATAAAAAAGATATAAATTTTGAAGTTGATGAAATAACTACTTTACCAAAAGAAAAAACAACATTACAAGGTGAAGATTTAGAAATATTTAAGAAGTTATTAACATTACTTGATAATTGTGATGATGTACAAAACGTATATCACAATGTAGATTTGGGGGAATAATATGAATGATGCAATAAGAAGAAAAATAATAATATCAAATTTTTACTATGAACTAGATAAATTATTTATAGAAAGATTTAATAGACATATAACTTTATTAGATATATCAAAGTTAGAGTACATAATGAATTTAGGAGAAGAAGAAACTATTAGAGATTTAGATATTCACTCATCCTTAGACTTCTTACTAAGTAATAATTCTCAAATAGGAAGAATTGTTAGTTCTAAAAAAGAAAAGGTATTAGAAAATAGAAAAATAAAACATACCTTAGAAGTAAGTTATTTAGAAATAAATAATACTTTAGATAGTGAGTTTTCAAGATATGTACCTGAAATTGAAATATTTAATACTCTTGGTTTATCAAAACATGATATTTCATTTATTAAAACTATACATAATGTACTAGAAACTTCTTGTTGCGAAACAAAAGATGAATATTATGCACATATATGCATGCTATTCAATGCTGATTTAAATTTATTAAAAAGAGAACTAGAACAAATGAAAGTACTAGGTAAGAGGAGGTAAAAATGATAGATGTAGAAAGAAAATTATTAATTGAAAGTTTGATACCTCATATAAATTATAAATGGAATTCTGAGATTAGAAGACAAATTACTGGAAGTGATGCTTTAAATCTTTATTATCTTTATGAAACTAAAAATGAAGAAATAGAGGCAGATTTGGAAAAACATAAAGAAATTGATACAGTAATTTCATTGATTGATTCAAGTTTATTTAACATGGTAGAATTTTATACTCAACCAAAACCAGATGACAGCATAAATAATTTATTTAAAAATAGAAAAGAAAAGAAAACTATTGAAAATATTTATTTGTATTTAGAAAAAAAATTAGATGGAGTTACAAAAGAAGATATTGATTTTATTGTAAGAAGTATAGAAATGCCAAGAAAAGATATTGAAAATGTTATTATAATGTCTCATCACTATGAAGAAGATAGAGCAAGAGAAATAGACTTTTTCAATTATTTATGTGATTTCTTTTCAGTTGATGATATTACTTTAATTAATAGAGTAAAAGAAGTTAAAGAAATAGATAAGTATTTAAAAAAAGAAAATGAAAGCAAATTGAAATCTAAAACAAAAAGCAAAAAGAAATAGTGTACAACTTATGTATGCTTTTTTTTAATTAAAAAATGTAGTATAATTAAAGTGGTGATAATATGTACGAATTTAAAGAGAATATAAGTAAAGAAGAATATATTGAATTTACAAATAATTATTCATGTTGTCCAATTACTCAAGATTATAGGTGGAGTAAAGTAAAATCTGATTGGGATAATACTTTATGTGGGCTTTACAAAGATAAAAAGTTAGTTGGTGCGGCACTTTTGCTTATCAAAAAATTTCCTCTTAATTTAAAAATGATTTATAGTCCAAAAGGATTTTTATTAAACTATGAGTCTAAGGAAGATGTAATAGAATTTACAAAAGGTATAAAAGAGTACGCTAAAAAGATTAAAGCATTCGTTGTAAAGATAGATCCATTAATTGCAGTAAGTGAAGAATACTTTGATACTTTAACTAATAATGATACTAAGGAATGTCCTAAGAATTACAAGGTTAATAGTGATTTAAAGATTAAAAACTTAAAAGAGGCTGGTTATAAACATTGCGGGTTTAAGAAAAATGTTGGGGCTTATATACAGCCAAGGTTTAATATGGCTATTAGTTTAATAGATAAAGATAATAATAAATTAGATGAGGCAAGTTTACTTAATCATTTTAAAAGAAATGCTAAAAGATATCATGGTGATTTTCAAACTAAAAGAGGTGTTTCATTTATATGCGTTCATGATAATTCATACTTAGATGATTTTTATAGAATAATAAAAAGTACAGAAACAAGACAAGGTATTTCTCTTAGAAATAAGGACTACTTTAAGAGAATAATGGATGCATTTGGTAGTGATGCTTATATGTATATTGCACGTGTTAATGTAGATAAATTTAGTGAGTTTCTTTGTTGCGAAATAAATAAGTCTAAGGATGAGACTTTAATTACAAAATATAAAAGTCAATTAGGAGATTGTAAGATAGCAAAAGAAAAGTATGGTAATGTTATATCTATAGCAGCAACTCTTGCTATAACTCCTCCTAATAAAAAAGGTATAAAGAAAGTTGAGTATTTATATGCTGGTACTTTTGAAGAAGTATTTCCGTATTTAAATACTAATGCATCAGTTCATATTAATAGTTTTATAGATATGTTAAATAGAGGTTATGATTATGCTGATTTAGAGGGTGTAGATGGTACATTTGATGATCATTTATCAAAAACTAAGGCTAAGTATAATCCAGTAGTTTTAGAATTTGTTGGTGAATTTGACATGTCAATCAATAAATTTTGGTATTTCATTTTTTCAAACTTTAGTGTACAATTAAAGAAACTATATAGATTAGTGAAAGGAAATAAGTAATGAAGTATATAAAAAAAATAATTACAATTATTTTAATAGTATTATCAATTATACCAAGTGTTGCATATTCTCCTAAAGTAGAGGCTAAAACAATTGCAGATTTAAGAAGAGAACTTGATGATAAATACTTAAAAGAGAAAGAAAATGACAACAAAATAACACTTAATCAAAATGAAATTAATAGTGTTAAAAATGAGGTTGGACAAATATATAATGAAATTGCAACTATTAATAACACTATAAAAGAAAAAGAAGAAGAAATAGTAAGATTAAATGAAGAAATAAAAGAAAAAGATGAAAGTAGTAAAAGTTTAATGGCATCACTTCAAACTACTACTGGTAATTCATTTTATATTGAGTATTTGTTTGGTTCAACATCCATTACCGACTTTATTTATAGATATGCGATAACTGAGCAAATAACAGGTTATAATGAAAGATTAATAAAAGAAATGAATGAAAAGATTGAAGAGGCTAAAAATCTTAAAGTAGAACTTGCTAATAAACAAGTTGAATTAGATGAAAGAAGAAATTCTTTAGCATCTAAATTAACTGCCTTAGAGTCATCAAAGGTGCAACTATATGAAGTAAGTATAAGTATAGAAGATGAAATAAGAAACGCAAAAAAAATTATTCAAATGTATGTTGATGCTGGATGTAGTGAAAATGATGATATAAGTGTGTGTGCTAATACTAAATTACCACCAGATACACAATTCTGGAGACCATTTGAATATGGTGGAGTATCAAGTGAATACGGCTATAGATACGACATATATGTAAATGGAAAACTAATTTCTGGTGCTGGAATACATGAAGGAATTGACCTTACAAATGGACTTGGTTCAGCAAATAAGATTTATTCAATTGCAAATGGTAAAGTAGCAGCAGTATGGTATGACAAATGGGGTGGAAATCAAATAACAATACACCACAACATAAATGGTAAAAGCTATTCGTCATCATATGCACATTTAAGTAGAACATTTGTAAAAGTAGGCGATATCGTATCAAAAGATACTGTAATCGGTATGATGGGTTCAACAGGTAATGTAACTGGGCCACATCTTCACTTAGCAATTTCAACAGGACTTAGATTTACCGAATATAGAGGACAATCGGCATATGTTGCAAGAACCGTTAATCCAAGGAGTTTAATTAATTTTCCTAGCAGAGGCGGTTGGAAAGATAGAATTACAAAATATAATTAGATTAAGCTATTATAGTTTAATCTTTTTTTGTTTTATGATACAATTATTACATAATAAAAGAGGTTGCTTATGAAGAAAAATGCTTTTACATTAATAGAATTAATTGCAGTAATAGTAATATTATCAATAGTATTAACATTATCAGTGCCTTCACTTATTGGAGCACTAAAAAACAATAAAGAAAAATCATTAGAAAAAATAAATGAATTAATAATACTTGCTGCAAAAGATTATGTAGTAGATTATGGTTTAGAAATACCAAGAAAAATAACACAAAATGAATTATGTAAAAATTATTTAGATTGTCCAATAATAAATCCAGTTACAAAAGAAGAAATGATATTTTCAGTAATTGTTGATGAGAATAAAAATTATACAATAGATAAAAATGAATTAATAGAATTAAAAGTAGTATTAAATGGTGGTAAATTATCAAAAGATATAAGTGGAGGATATGCTAAAAATACTGAAGTATTACTTGAAAATCCAACAAGAGAAAATTATGGATTTGCAGGATGGGAAGTAGTATCTGGTGATGCTGTTATAGAAGGTAGCGTATTAAAATTAGGAACTAAGAATTCAACACTTGTTGCTAATTGGGTAGGAACGCCAGTAAAATTAAATGTTGATTTAGATGGTGGCGTAAGTAATACAACTTATAATAGTGAGTATTATACTAGAAATACATTAGATTTAGGTACACCAACAAAAGAAAATTATATGTTTGTTGGTTGGAAAATAGTAAGTGGTGATGCAGTATTAAGTGGAAACAAATTAACATTTGGTTATGAAGATGTAAGCGTTAAAGCAACATGGTTAAAAGCAGTTGAGGAGTTTGCATATACTGGTTCTGAGCAAACTTATGAAATACTTGTGTCAGGTTATTATAAACTTGAAGTATGGGGAGCACAAGGAGGAAATGTTTCAGGAGGAAGTAATGGTGGAACAGTAACCGGAGTTATTGGCGGTTATGGAGGCTACTCAAAAGGTGTAGTATATCTAAATGTAGGCGATAAAATTTATATAAATGTAGGCGATAAAGGAAAATCAAATTGCATTGCATCTACAGGTCAGACTTTAGTAACATGTGCTGGTGGCTATAATGGTGGTGGCAAAGCAAAAACTGCTGACACATATGGTTATGTCGGAAGCGGAGGTGGAGCAACACATATCGCTAAAGTTTCTGGACTGCTATCAACATTAGAAACAAAAAAAGAAAGTATTTTAATTGTTGCTGGTGGAGGCGGCGGAGCAATGTACTATAATTATAATTCTGCTGGTTCAAAAGGTTATGGTGGTTCTGGCGGCGGAGCAAGCGGAACTTCGGGTTATAGAAACACAGTAGGATCATATGAAAGTACTCCAGGTATGCAAAGTAGTGGAGCAGGATTTGGTATTGGTGGAGAAAAAAGTTCACCAACAGGTGATAATCATTATGCCGGAGGTGGAGGCGGTTTCTATGGTGGTAAGATTTCAAATGGTGATGGAGGAGTTGGTGCGGGTGCAGCAGGTGGCTCTGGCTACATAGGCAACTCACTTCTTACAAATAAAGTAATGTATTGTTATAATTGCAATGCATTGGATGCTTATTCAACAAAAACTGAAACTACAACATGCACAAATGAAACTGCAATAGAAAATTGTGCAAAAATAGGTTCGGGATACGCAAAAATCAGTTATATCTCAAAGAATATTACAATAGAGAAATTTGGTGTTGGAAGTAAAGAAGAATTTTTCTATTCTAATTCGGAACAAACCTTTATAGCACCTTTATCAGGTAATTATCAACTTGAAGTATGGGGTGCACAAGGAGGAAATGTTTCAGGAGGAAGTAACGGAGGTACAGTAACTGGTGTAGTTGGAGGTTATGGTGGCTATTCAAATGGAACTATATATTTAAACGAAGGAGATAAAATTTATATAAATATAGGCGGTCATGGTGTATCAAATTGTGTTGCGTCTACAGGTCAAATTTTAGTAACATGTGCTGGTGGCTATAATGGGGGTGGACAAGCAAAAACTGCTGACACATTTGGGTATGTCGGAAGTGGTGGCGGAGCAACTCATATTGCTAAAGTTTCTGGATTGCTATCAACATTAGAAACAAAAAAAGAAAGTATTTTAATTGTTGCTGGTGGAGGTGGCGGAGCAATGTACTATAATTATAATTCTGCTGGTGCAAAATGTTATGGTGGTTCTGGTGGAGGAGAAAGTGGAACATCAGGCTATAAAAACACTGTTGGAACCAATTCGAGTGTTGCTGGTACACAAACTAGTGGAGCAGGATTTGGTATTGGTGGAGAAAAAAGTTCACCAACAGGTGATAATCATTATGCGGGAGGCGGTGCTGGATATTATGGAGGAATGGTTGCAAGGAGTGATGGAAGTGCAGGAGCGGGTGCTGCAGGTGGCTCTGGCTACATAGGCAACTCACTTCTTACAAGTAAAGTAATGTATTGTTATAACTGTACCGCATCCTCTGATGCTGCAACTAAAACTATATCAACAACATGTACAAAATCATCACCAACTGAGAATTGTAGTAAGCAAGGAAATGGTTATGCAAAAGTAACATATATAGGTGAGTAATTATGAAAAAGTATAGAACATTTACATTATTAGAATTACTTTGTTGTATTGTGATTGTATCAGTTATGTTAATTATTGCAATACCTTCAATGAAAGTAGTTATTGATAATTCAAGGTTAAATAGTATGAAATCATCTGCTATTTTGGTACTTGATTTGGCAGAGAAGAAATATACTGAAAGCATATTATTAGATGAGAATAAAAATATAACATGTGAAAGTGTATCTAATTTGGTAAAAACTGATTATAAAAGTTGTAGTTTATCATTTGATAATAATGTTGCTAAAATATCATTAATTGGTGATGGTAGATTTAAAGATTATAAGTGTGAAGGCACTAAAGATAGTTTAAGTTGTACAAAATAAAAAACACGGAATTTTCCGTGTTTTTATTTGCACCAATTTTTAGCAACTTCTTCTTGAAATTGTTCTTCAGTATCTCCTTCTAAAGAGTATCTTCCTTCTTCAATTAATTTTTTCATTGTTTTATATTTATTAATTTCATGAGTTAAATAATGCTTTTTTAATACAGCAAGTTCTAATACTTTTGTAGACACTAATCCGGCAATAAGTGCTCCAGTAATTGCTGGGTTAACATTGCAAAGACTTGCTATTTGTGGAGCATGCATTCTGTATGCATTAGCGTAAACGTCATAAGAAAATGCATCACATACATCAACTGCTCTTTCTATTTTATAGGCATTTATAACTTTATCAACTGCTTTTAAACTTTGTTCTTTATTCATAATATCGTCCCTCCTTAACTAACTATTATATAATATTTTTTTTATTTGTCAATATTTTACACTTTATATAAAAAATATATTTAAATTATATTTTTATCATTGACTAAGAATTAATAAAATAGTATTATAGTGGTAGACAGTGGAGAGAAGTGGAAGAAAGTGGGGGATTAATATGTTTATGGGAGAGTATCATCATAATATTGATGATAAAAATAGACTAATAATGCCGTCGAAATTGCGTGATGATCTTGGGGATTCATTTATTGTAACTAGAGGAATTGATGCTTGTTTGTTTGTTTATCCAAAGAATACTTGGAATAATTTGACAAATAAACTAAATGAATTATCTTTTACAAAAAAGGATGTAAGGTCATTCCAAAGATTTTTTCTATCTGCTGCAACGGAGTGCGAATTTGATAAACAAGGAAGAATATCAATACCATCTCCGCTTACTGATTACGCTCATTTAGAAAAAGAATGTGTTGTAATTGGTGTTAATGACCGAATCGAGATATGGTCTAAAGAGGCATTTGATAATTATCTAAATGAAAGTATAGATAATGTTTCTGAAATAGCAGAACATTTATTTGAGGTGTAATATGCATATAAGTGTTTTGTTAAATGAAGCTATTGAAGGCCTTAACATAAAAGATGGTGGAATTTATGTTGATTGTACATTAGGTTATGCTGGTCATAGTAAAGAGATTCTCAAGAGGAATAAAAAGGGTTGGCTTTATGCCTTTGATCAAGATAGTGATGCAATTGAATATAGTAGTAAAATACTTAGTTCAATTGGAAGTAACTATGAGATTATTAAATCTAATTTTGTTAATTTAAAACAAGAATTAGAAAAAAGAAATATTAAAAAAGTAGATGGTATACTATTTGATTTAGGAGTATCATCACCGCAACTTGACAATGCAGAAAGAGGCTTTAGTTATCAACATGATGCTAGACTAGATATGAGAATGGATAAATCAAATCCAATTTCTGCATATGAAGTTGTAAATAATTACAAAGAATCAGAATTAATTACTATATTTTATAAGTATGGAGAAGAAAGATACTCAAAAAGTATTGCAAGGCACATAGTTGAATATAGAAAAAATAAGCCTATTGAAACTACTTTAGAATTAGTAGATATAATTAAAAGTAGTGTGCCTGAAAAATATAAAAGAGAAACACATCCTGCTAAAAGATGCTTTCAAGCAATTAGAATTGAAGTAAATAAAGAATTAGAAGTGTTTGAAAGTGCTTTAAAAGATGCAATTGATATGTTAAATGTTGATGGAAGATTATGTGTAATAACATTTCATTCTCTTGAAGATAAAATATGTAAAGATATATTTAAAAAGAATAGTGAAATAAATAAAGTATTTAGAGGATTACCAAATATACCTTATGAATACTTACCAAAACTAGAGATAATTAAGAAAATAACTCCTAGTGCTACAGAATTAGACAATAATAATAGAAGTAGAAGTGCTACTCTTAGAATAGCAAGGAAAATTAAATAAGAATAAAATAAAAGAAAGATGGTAATATTATGGCAAAGAAAAAGAAAGTTAGATTGTGTAGATTAGAAAAAATGCTAATTAAGTTATGTACAGTTGTACTATTATTATTTCCAGTAACTGTTGTTTTATCAAAAGCAGCTTTGTCAAATATGAACCTTGAAGTAGAAAAGTTAAAAAGAAATATTAATGTTCAAAAGAATTCTAATGAGAGTTTAACTATGAAAGTAAATGAATTAAAATCACTTGCTAACATAGATGTTATTGCAGAAAGTGAAGGTTTGAGTTATAATAGTGATAACGTTATAGTAATTACAAACAATTAGAGGTGTTTAAATGAAAAGGAGATTAAATGTTAATAAAGTTAGAGTTAGTAAGCTGTTAATTGCGTTTATTCTTCTTTTTTTTGTTGTAGTAATTGCTAGATTATTATACCTTGGAATATCACCTAAGATAGATGGTATTGACTTAAAAACATTTGTTGCTAATAGAAATACAAGAAAGAAAACAACATATGCTAAAAGGGGAACTATATATGATTCTTCTTCTAACGTACTTGCAAGAACAATAAATTCTTATACAGTTATAGCATACTTATCAGAAAGTAGGAGTAAAGGTTTTAAAACACCACAGCATGTTGTTGATAAAGAAAAGACTGCTAAGGAACTATCACCAATCCTTGGAATGAGTGAGGAAGCAATATTATACTTGCTTAATAGAAATGCATATCAAGTTGAACTTGGTCCAGGTGGAAGAGGTATTACTGAGTTAAAGAAAGAAGAAATAGAAAAATTAAAATTACCTGGTATATCATTTATATCTTCATATAAAAGATATTATCAAAATGATGATTTCGCATCATACATCCTTGGATATGTAAAAACAACAGATGATGGTGAAATGATTGGTGAGATGGGTATTGAACAATATTATAATGATATGCTTAAAGGTAAAGATGGTTTTATAGTATATCAACAAGATGTAAATGGTTATAAAATACCAAATACTAAAGAAGAAGTGAAAGAAAGTAAAGATGGGGTTGATATTTATTTAACAATAGATAGTAACATACAATTTTTTGTTGAAAAATATTCAAAAGAAGCATATGAACAATATCCTTGTGATTGGTTATTTGCAGTAGTTGCAGATGCTAAAACAGGTGCAATACTAGGTAGTACTTCATATCCTTCATTTAATCCAAATATAAAAAATATTACAAACTATCTAAATCCACTTGTATCTTTTGCAATTGAACCTGGTAGTACTATGAAAATATTTACTTATATGGCGACTATGGAAAAGAAAATGTACGATGGAAACAAAACATTTAAATCAGGTTCTATAAAAATAGGTGAGAATACAATATACGACTGGAAAACAGATGGATTTGGTGAAATAACTTATGATGAAGGATTTATGCTATCATCAAATGTAGGTATTTCATATTTGACTAAAGATTATTTTACAGGTTCTGAATTAAAAGAATACTTTAAAAAATGGGGATTTGGCCAAAAGACAGGTATTGAACTTCCTTATGAACTTACTGGTACATTAAATGAAAAAAATAATAAAGCAATAGAAATTGCAAATGCTGGATTTGGACAAGGTATTACAATTACACCAATTCAAATGGTTCAAGCACTTACTATGATTGCAAATAATGGTGTGATGTTAAAACCTTACATTGTATCAAAAATAGTAGATGAAGAAGATGCCTTAGTTTATGAAGGTAAAAGAACAGAACTTGGTAAAGTAGCGTCAAGTGAAACAGTAAATAATATAAAAGAATTAATGTATAAAGTAATATATAACGACTTATATTATTCAACAGGAGCATCATATAGAATGGATGGCTATGATTTAATAGGTAAAACAGGTACTGCACAATATACAAATCCATACACAGGTAGATATTATTACGATAATGTAAACTATATAAGATCATTTGCTGGTATGTTTCCTAAAGATGATCCGGAAATAATTATTTATGTAGCAACTAAAAAAACATATACGCAAAAAGGTGTATCGAACATTGTAAAAGGACTTGTTAAAGATATTGCAAACTATAGAAGTATATTTAAAAATGAAGAAACTGATGCAACAACATTTAAAATAGATGATTATTCAAATCAAAATTTAGTGATGGTTTTAGATAATTTAAAAGATAAGTTTAAAGACATAGTAGTAATTGGTGATGGTGATAAAATAGTAGATACTTATCCAAAAAACAAAGTTGTATCAAAAGATGAAAAAATATTTATTTTAACAAATAGTAAAAATATAGAAATACCTGATTTTATTGGCTATTCAAAAAGAGAAGTAGAAACCTATAAAAAAATAACTGGTATAGATATTACTTTAGAAGGTAATGGATATGTTTATGAACAAAATATTGTAGATGATAAAATATATTTAAAATTAAAAGATAGATATGTAGAACAAAAGAAAAATAATGAAGATACTTAAAAACCTCACTTATTAAATGCTAAAATGATGTTTTGATGTGAGCAAAGTATGATTAATATGAAAGTTTATAGGTAGGGAGAGTTAAATTAGAAATAAATTTGTTATTCATATTAACTGAAAGAGAAGATTTTAAAGCACATTTTTAAATAATAGTTGCTTTTTTTTCAATGTTTAAAAATATTTTCCTTAAAGAAATTTTGCTGGAAATGATTTCATTTTTAAATATAGCTTCGTATTTGGAAAACATTGACAAATAAGATTTTTATATCTATTTTTTAAATAGGTGCATAAATTAAAAGTGGCAAAATATAAGGATAATGTTTTTTGGTAAAAGCAAGTAAAATACAATTAAATTTATGTTTGTTATACAAGATTAATAAATAATCTCCATATTCTAAAACTTGGATAATAAAAAGAAGTAAGTTAATTCACCATAAAAATAGATACTTTACACCATTAAAATAATCAAATTTTATATAGTAAATCATGAAATAATCAAATTCTTTAACTTTAATTCGTTTAATAATCAGTACTATACGTGATATAATACTTTTAAGTTAAAAGCTTTAAAAACAAATGCTTAAACTATTTGTTAAATCGTGTGATTAAAAAGAAAGTGATTAAAATGGATATGTATCAAAAAAGAAAAGTAAGAAAAGAAAAAAGAGAAAACAGTAGTAATGAAAAAGATTATACAAATATTACAATTAACTGGTTGATTACGATTTATCCAAGAATAGAAGAAAACCCCGATAAAATAAGGACTTACAAGAATTAACATCTTGCATGTTTTGTATAAAAATATGTTAAAATAGGTGAAAATTAGTAAAAATAGACTATTTTTAATGCAAAAAGTGATAGAAATTAGTAAGGTGATTACGCCACCTAATAATAAAAATAATTGAGGTGAGTTATATGAATTATTATTTGAAAGAACTTAATTTAAAAATGGGAAAAGATGTGTATGAAATGTATCAAGATATTCCAGCAAAAGAATTGGGTTCGACTAATGAATGCTTTAGATTAAGTTATGATGAATTTCCTAAATATTTAGAAAAAGAAATAAGTAGAAAAAATAATAAGGTTACATATGATGATACACCCACAATAACATATATAATGTATGTAAATAATGATCCAGTAGGATTAATTTGTTTAAGAACTGAAATTGATGATAATTGGATGAAGTGGTCAGGTAATTTCTATTATAGAGTTAGATTATCTGAAAGAAATAAAGGTTATGGAACCAAAATGTTAAAACTTGCTTTGGATGAATTTAGAAAATTAGGATTTAAAGAAGTTTATGGACAATCATCTGCTGGAAATATTGGTTCAGCAAAAGTAATAGAGAAAAATGGTGGAATATTGCTTGATGAAAAAGATGGAACAAGATATTATAAGATTATACTTTAGCCGATCTTTCTAACTGTAAATTAGTGAATGAAAATAATTAATTTAAATACTTGTCATATGTCCCGACAATGTTTATGATAATTTTGATTACAACATATCCAAGAACATAAAAATGACTTAAAAATGGACGAAATAGTAATAAATTTCGTCTTTTTTATGCTATAATTGAATGGAAATGGAGTGATTCCTATGGATAATAAAACAAATATAAATTGGTATCCAGGCCATATGGCAAAAACAAAGAGATTAATTAAAGAAAATTATAATTTAATAGATATAGTTTATGAAGTAATAGATGCTCGTATACCATACTCATCTAAGATTAAAGATATAGATGATTTACTAAAAGATAAGCCTAAAATATTAGTTGTTACTAAAACTGACTTATGTGATAATTTGGAAACTGATAAGTTTTTGCGTGATTATGAACAACAAGGTTATGTTGTAATACCTGTTGATTTATTAAATAATAAGAATATAAATGAGATTTTAGTTAAAACTAAAGAAATATTAAAACCTTTAGATGATAAAAGAATTGCTAAGGGTTTAAAACCAAGAAGTCATAGAGCATTGATAGTTGGTATTCCTAATGTTGGTAAAAGCACTTTAATTAATAGATTAGTTGGTAAAAAAGCAGTACAAGTAGGTAATATGCCGGGCGTTACTAAGAATTTAAATTGGATTAGAGTAAATAATGATATTGAATTATTAGATAGTCCTGGTATTTTGTGGCCTAGACTTGATAATAATGAGGTTGCTCTTAATTTAGCGTCTATGAGTGCGATAAAAGAAGAAGTACTAAAACTTAGTGACATATCTATTCATATTTTAAATAAATTAGATAAATATTATAATTCTAAATTAAAAGAAAGATATGGAATAGATAGTGTTAATAAAGAAGATTATTTAGAAACTCTAGATATAATAGGTAAAAATAGAGGATGCTTACTAAAGGGTGGCGTAGTTGATTATGACAAGGTTTATTCTTTAATTTTAAGAGATATAAAAGAAGCTAATATTAAGAATATTACTTTTGATAGATACAAAGATTAAGAACAAATGTACGAAATATAATTGATTTAAATATAAAGACATGCTATAATCATCATAGAGAGGAAGTGTAATATGTATTCTTATTTAATTGGAATAATAACTGAAATTAATCCATCATACATAGTTTTAGAAAACAATAATATTGGTTATAAAATAAATGTTGCTAATCCATATTTCTTTAAAGAGGGCATTGAATACAAAATATATTTATATGAACATATTAGAGAAGATGAACATTCTTTGTATGGATTTAACAAGATTGAAGAAAGAGATTTGTTTTTAAAATTAATAAATGTTAAGGGACTTGGCCCTAAAATGGCACTTCCTATTCTTGCAACTGGTTCAATTAGTGGAATAATAGATGCAATTAATAGAGAAAATATATTATATCTTAAGAAATTTCCTAAAATTGGAGATAAAGTTGCTAAACAAATTGTTCTTGATTTAAAAGGTAAACTAGAAAGTAGTGAAGAAGTAACAATTGATGAAAGTGATGATGACGTTGTTTTAGCACTTGTAGCACTTGGTTATAAGAATGTTGAAATTAAGAAGATATTACCTAAACTTAATAAGGAAGATAGTGTTGAAGATAAGATTAAAGAAGCATTAAAATTGTTATTAAAATAGGAGGATAATATGGAAGAAAGTGTACTTAGTAAAAGAAAACTTGCAGAAGATACATTTGAAGGCACTATTAGACCTGATTCAATTGATGAATATATTGGACAATCTGAGGTTAAAGAAAATTTAAAAGTATTTATTGAAGCATCTAAATTAAGAGAAGAAACTCTTGACCATGTTTTATTATATGGGCCTCCTGGTTTAGGTAAAACAACACTTGCATATATTATTGCAAATGAATTACATAAAAATATTAAAACAGCTTCAGGGCCTTCTATTGAAAAGAGTGGTGACTTAGCAGCAGTCTTATCAACTTTGGAACCGGGTGATGTATTGTTTATAGATGAAATACATAGAATGCCAAGGTATATTGAGGAAATATTATATCCTGCTATGGAGGATTTTACACTTGATATAATAGTTGGTAGTGATGGTAATAGTAGAAATATTAAAATAGATTTACCACCATTTACTTTAGTTGGAGCAACAACTAGGGTAGGAGATTTATCTTCACCACTTAGAGATAGGTTTGGAATAATTTCTAAATTAAATTATTATACAGTAGAAGAACTTATGCAAATTGTTAAGAGGACTGCAAGAGTACTTGATGTTATAATTGATGATGATGCCGCTTATGAACTTGCTAAAAGAAGTAGGGGTACTCCTAGAATTGCAAATAGGTTATTTAAAAGAACTAGAGATTTTGCATTAGTAATGGGTAATGGTAGTATTGATTTAGAAATTACTAAACTTGCCTTATCTAGGTTAAAAGTAGATGAAATGGGTCTTGATGAAGTAGATATTGCTCTTTTAAAAGCAATAATATATAAGTTTAATGGGGGGCCTGTTGGAATAGATGCACTAGCTGCATCTATTGGTGAAGAAGTAACAACTATTGAAGATGTTTATGAACCATATTTGTTGCAGATGGGTTATTTAAAGAGAAGTACAAGAGGAAGAATTGTTACTGAGAAAGCATATGAACATTTAAAAATTGAAAAGCCAAATTAAAACTATCAGTTTTATCTGATAGTTATTTTTTGTTATGAACTAAAATTTCATTTTTTGTAACATAATAGTTATGGTTTTTTTCTACTTCTAAATTATAGAAAGTATCAATAATTTCATTAAATTCTATATGATCAATTGGATATAAATTGCCATTTAAATCAACTAACTTATCGTTTATTTTTAATTTTTCTATTTCAATATATTCTAATTTATTATTTTTAATACATATTGGATGCTTACTCGTTGCTTCGATAACAATTGATTTAGACGTTATTTTATATAAATAATCTTTTGTATCTTTGTGTTCAAATGTTTTTATAACTTTAGAATATTCATTACTATTACTATCTATATTGTAGGACATTACTAAATCATTAACTTTTATATCTTGTATATTTACATATCCTTTATTTGTAAGGATTTTTGTATTCTTTTTAAAACATGCAACTGCACTACTGTCTCCAGCTCTATGACCATTAATTTGAGTTCCTGCATAAGCGGCGGCAGCAGCAGCTTCTTCTTCTGCTTTTTTGGCAGCCCAATATTGTTGCCACAATTCTGCAAGTCTTGCATTATATTCTGCCAATTTAGCAGAAATAACTCCAATGATAGCTCCAATTTCACCTACAAATCCTTGAAATTCTTTTGCATGTTCCATTGCTTTGCCTTTATCAGCAGCTTCACCATTTATAACTATAGAATTTTTCCAACCTGCACCAATTTCTTCTAATACAGACGGAAATTGACTATATGATGCGGATGCATTGTTTAAGTGTCCAATTGCTTCGTTTAAAGCATCTATTTTTGCTTGTAGATTGACTATCAAAACCATAATTGCAGCAGAACTCATAAATTCACCTCGTTTTCTTTAATTTGTTTTAATATTTTATTCATTTTATCATTATAACTTCCTAAATAGATAATTTCTTCAATATTGTCATGATTGAAAAACGTTAAAGTATTAAAATCTACAAAACCTACTGGATATTTAACAACTATATAATCATATGTTTTATCACTAATTTTTTGTGTATATCCTACAATCATATAGAAAAAATCATTGTTTTTAATAGTTATAACCGTACCAAGTGGTAAATATTTTTTTATATTTGAAGTATTCATATCTTGCCTCCAACTATATAAATTATATCATTAATAAAAGAAATAGAAAAGACTTTAAAATAATATTAAAGTGTGTTATTATTAAAAAGTAAATATTAATGATTCGTGTTGAAAAAATGATTTTAATAGTTTTAAATCTTTTTGCTAACAAAAATAAAAACTGGTGTTTGGACACAGTTTTTATTTTTTTGTTTTTTTTCCAAAAAAATGTAAAATGTAAAAATACCATTTTTGTAAAACTTAAAAAAATCTAAAAAAAAACATTGCAATATATTTAGAACTATATTATAATGATTATGTATCGTAGAGGGAGGTGGAATGTGAGTAGTGTATTTGATGAATTAACTATTGTCAAACGTAGCGGTCAAAGGGTATCTTTTAATGGTAGTAAAATTGCTGTTGCCATTAAGAGTGCATTTGATGATGTGTATACTGAAAATATGGAGGACAAGGTTAATATTATTTATGGTAAAGTACTTGATAGAATAGAAAGTTTGTATAGTGATAGAAAGACTATTAATGTTGAAGATATTCAAGATATAATTGAGAATATTTTAAAAGAAGAGAAATATTTAAATGTATATAATGCTTTTAATGATTATAGAATTAAAAGAGCAGCGTCTCGTGAAGTGTTTGAGAAAAAGCAACAGCATAAGTTTGTAAAAGCAACTGAGAAACTAGTACTTACCGCTAAGGATGATAATAAGAGTACTAAAAGAGAAATGCTTAATAATTTTGGTAAAACAATATCATCTGAGTATTCACTAGCGTACTTAATTGATTCTAAATATACAAGAATGTATCAAGAGGGAATTATATATATACATGATTTAGATTATTATGTACTTGGTATTCCAAGGTATGTATGCTTAGATTTAACTAATATTGAAGATTATGATAATTATTTTGATATATTAACTGATATTTCTATTGGTACGAAAAAGGAAGTATTAAAAGAGGTTTTAATACCATCATTTGATTATTTGCTTGAGCCTTATATGATATATAAGTTTAAAAAAATATTTGAAGAGAATTTATATAATTTCTTAGAATTAGAAGGATTTATTGATTACATAAATATTAAGAGTATTGTAAAAGAAATTAATAAATTATCTACTATTTTTATAAATTATAATGATTTTGATAATTATTTAAATGAAAGAACTAGAAAAATATTTGATTATGCTTATAATCTTAGTATTTTAAAATTAAAGAATATGTTAAAAAATGATATTAAGAGGTATTTAAGTATTTTAAATAATGATTTGGAATCTTCTTATAGTATAAGTATTGGTACTTGTTACTCTAAGGAAGGGAAATTGATAACTGATTTATATTTTGAATGTATAAATGAAATTGATACTTTAGTACATGTTTCTACTATTTATAAGGGTAATGATTTAGATTTTATTTCTAAATTAATATGTCTTAAGAAAAATATATGTGTAAGTTTTAATGCAAGTTATAATAAGTTATTTAATAGTAATGATAATTATAAATATGAAGTAGAGTATTTCTCTAATGGTTTAAGGATTGCTGAGAATATATTAGAGAGATATTCAACTAGTGTTGGTAGGATGAATATTTATAAGACTACTATTAATCTTGCAAGACTTAGTTTAAAGAGTAAAGATTTATCTAGTTTCTATAGTAATTTAGATAATACCTTAGAATTAGTTAGAAATGAATTAATTCAAAGATTTGAATATATTTCTAGTAGATTTAAAGAGAATTATGATTATTTATTTAAATATAATACACTTATGGATAGTTCTAAGTTAGAGGATAAAAAAGTAAGGAAGGTATATAAAAATGGTACCTTAGAAATTGGTTATTCTGGATTGTATGAGGCTTTATTAAATCTTGATTGTAGTGATAAATTAGAAGAGGTACTTAAATATTTAAATGATAAGTGTAATAGTTATTCTAATGAGTTTAAACTTAATTTTGTATTAAGTGAAACTAGTGATTATGAGGTTTTAAAATATTTTAATGCGATTGATAAGTCAATATATGGTATGAACTTAGAATATAGGAATTTATCTTCATATATAGATGATTTAAAAACAATTAGTAATATTGAGTATTACTCTAATGGTGGATTTAATTATGTAGTTAAAGTAAGAAAGAATGCTACTTATAAATATATATCTGAGATATTAAAGAGTGCTGTAGATAATAATCTAGGGTTTATAAGGATAAAGTATGAAAATTAGTGGTTTTGATAAATTAACACTACTTAATTATCCTGATAAAGTAGCGTGTACAATATTTACTAGTGGTTGTAATTTAAGATGTCCTTTTTGTCATAATTCTGGATTAGTTACTAATAATTATAATGAAATTAGTTTTGATAGTATTTATGAATACTTAAAAAAGAGAATAGGTATTTTAGATGGAGTATGTATTACTGGTGGTGAACCACTAATTCATGCTGATATAAAGGACTATATTAAGAAGATTAAGGATTTAGGGTATTTAGTAAAGATTGATACTAATGGATGTAATCCTAAGTTATTAAAACAGTTAATTGATTTAAAATTAGTTGATTATATTGCAATGGATATTAAGAATATTTATTCTAAGTATGATATTACTAGTGGTGTTAAAGTTAATATAGATAATATAAAGAAAAGTATTAGTATTATAGAAAATAGTGGTATTGATTATGAGTTTAGAACTACTATTGTAAAAGAATTTCATAGTACTCAAGATATAAAAGAAATACTTAGTTATATAAGTAGTAATTCAAATTATTATATTCAAAATTTTAAGAATAGTAATGATGTATTTAATAGAAATTTAAGTTCTTTTAATGAGAATGAATTAGTTGAAATGAAAAATGAAATTAATAATAAAAATATATATTTTAGAGATTTGTAGGAGGATTTATGTATAAAGTTAAAAAGAGAAGTGGAAAAACAGTTGTTTTTGAAATGGATAAGATATGTGATGTAATAAGAAGAGCATTTGAAGCAGAGGAAGTTAATTATAATGATGATATAGTTGATTTTTTAGCGTTAAAAGTTACTGCTGATTTTGAACCTAAAGTTAAGAATAATGTTATAAGTGTTGAAGATATTCAAGATAGTGTTGAGGCAGTATTATCTAAAAGTGGTTATACTGAGGTTGCTAAGGCATATATTTTGTATAGAAAAATGCATGAAAAGATTAGAAATATTAAGACTACTTTATTAGATTATAAAGAAATAGTTAATAGTTATGTTAATGTTACTGATTGGAGAGTTAAAGAAAATTCTACTGTTACTTATTCAGTAGGAGGATTAATATTAAGTAATTCAGGTGCGATTACTGCTAATTATTGGTTAAGTGAAGTATATGATGATGAGATTGCCGATGCACATAGAAATGCTGATATTCATATTCATGATTTATCTATGTTAACTGGTTATTGTGCTGGTTGGAGTTTAAAGCAATTAATTAAAGAAGGTTTAGGAGGAGTTCCTGGTAAGATTACTAGTAGTCCAGCAAAACATTTATCTACATTATGTAATCAAATGGTTAATTTCTTAGGTATTATGCAAAATGAATGGGCTGGTGCTCAAGCATTCTCTTCATTTGATACTTATTTAGCGCCTTTTGTTAAGATTGATAAATTATCATATAAAGAGGTTAAACAATGTATTCAATCATTTATATATGGAGTTAATACACCATCAAGATGGGGTACTCAAGCACCTTTTACTAATGTTACATTAGATTGGACAGTGCCTAATGATTTAGCGGAATTAAATGCAATTATTGGTGGTGAGGAAGTAGATTTTAAATATAAAGATTGCCAAAAAGAAATGGATATGATAAATAAAGCATTTATTGAAGTTATGATTGAAGGAGATGCGAATGGTAGAGGTTTCCAATATCCAATTCCAACATATTCAATTACTAGAGATTTTAACTGGGGAGAAACAGAGAATAATAAATTATTATTTGAAATGACTGCTAAGTATGGAACTCCATATTTCTCTAACTATATAAATAGTGATATGGAACCAAGTGACGTTAGAAGTATGTGTTGTAGATTAAGACTTGACTTAAGAGAATTAAGAAAGAAATCAGGTGGTTTCTTTGGATCAGGTGAATCAACTGGGTCTGTTGGTGTTGTTACAATTAATTTACCTAGAATTGCGTACTTAGCAACTGATGAAAAGGATTTTTATAAGAGATTAGAAAAAATAATGGATATTGCTGCTAGAAGTTTAAAAGTAAAGAGAAATGTAATTACTAAATTATTAAAGGAAGGTTTATATCCGTATACAAAAAGGTATCTAGGATCTTTTGATAATCATTTCTCAACAATTGGTTTAATTGGTATGAATGAAGTTGGTTTAAATGCTAAATGGTTAAGAGCTGATTTAACTCATGAAGAGACACAAAAGTTTGCTAAGGAATGTTTAAATTTCATGAGGGAAAAATTATCTGATTATCAAGAAGAATATGGTGATTTATATAACTTAGAGGCAACTCCAGCAGAATCTACTACTTATAGACTTGCTAAACATGATAAAGAAAGATATCCAGAAATTATTACAGCAGGTGATTGTGATGGTGTTCCTTATTATACAAATAGTTCTCATTTACCAGTATCTTATACTGAAGATATTTTCTCAGCACTAGATATTCAAGATGAATTACAAACATTATATACATCTGGTACAGTATTCCATGCTTTCTTAGGTGAAAGATTAAAAGATTGGAAGAGTTGTGCTGAACTTGTAAGAAAGATTGCTGAAAATTATAAGTTACCATATTATACAATGAGCCCTACTTATTCAGTATGTGAAAGTTGTGGTTATATAAATGGTGAAGTAAATATTTGCCCAAAATGTGGTAAGGAAACTGAAATATATAGTAGAATTACTGGTTATTATAGACCAGTTAAGAACTGGAATGCAGGTAAGACAGAAGAATTTAAGCAAAGAAAAACATATGATTTAAATAAGTCTAAGTTGAATGGTAAAGATTATTATGAAGATACTAAAGAGGAAATAAGTAAATGTGATAGTCCTGATAAATTAATGTTATTTGGAACTAAGACATGTCCAAATTGTAAGATGGCTAAAGAATTATTAAAGAAAGCAAAAATGGAATATGAATGGGTAGATGCTGAAGAAAATAAGGATTTAACTATTAATCTTGGAGTTAAACAAGCGCCTACTTTAGTAGCAGTTAAAGATAATAATGTAGAGAGAATTAATAATTTATCTAATATTAAAAAATATATAGAGGAGCATAAATAAAAATGTATGATATTATAGTAATTGGCTGTGGTCCTGCAGGTATGACTGCAGCCATCTATGCTCTTAGAGCAGGAAAAAAAGTATTAATTATTGAAAAAGAGAATATTGGTGGTCAAATATCATCTTCTCCACTTGTTGAAAATTACCCAGGTTATATTGGTATTAGTGGTGCTGAATTAACAGGTAATATGTATGATCAAGTAATTAATTTGGGTGGAGATATTGAACTTGAGGAAGTAACTAGTATTAAAGGTGGTAAGATTAAGGAAGTAATATGTGAGAATACTAGTTTTAAAGCAAAATCAGTTATTATTGCAACAGGTGCTAGATACAGATTACTTGGTCTTCCAAATGAAGTTGAGTTAATTGGTAATGGTATACATTTTTGTGTAGCGTGTGATGGAGCTTTTTATAAAGATAAGATAGCGTGTGTTATTGGTGGAGGTAATTCTGCAATAGTAAATGCAATGACTTTATCAGATATTTGTAAGAAAGTATATGTTATACAAAACCTTAGTGATTTAACTGGTGAGAAAGTTCTTGGTGATAAGTTAAAGAAAAAAGATAATGTAGAAATATATTATAATAGTGTTGTTAAAGAAATTATTGGTGAAGATGAACTTAAAGCAATAGTTATAAATAATGTTTGTGAAGATATTAAAATAGATACTGATGCGATGTTTATATCAATTGGTTTAGTGCCTCAATCTAAATTCTTAGATGGTATAGTTGATTTAAATGATTATAAGTATATATCTTCAGATAATTCATGTACAACTAGTATGGATGGTGTATTTGTTGCAGGTGATGTTAAGGATAAGAAGATAAGACAACTTACAACTGCAGTAAATGATGGTACGATAGCAGCATTATCAGCAATAGATTATTTAGATAAGGAGTAATTTCTCCTTTTTTTCTTTTTATGTGTAGTCTTGGGCTTAAGTAATATTAATATTATTATAAGATAAAGTAATTTATAAAAAACTTTATCTTTTTTTATTTTTTTAGGGGAAATTTAAAAGTTTTAGGGAATAAACATATAGAGAGTATTTTTAGAAAGGAGGGAATTAAGAATAAAATAATAGTAAAGCCAAGACTAAATTGATTTGGATCATTTTCCCGACGTCAGGAAAATGATGTACAAATGTTGACATGATTTGTAATTATAAATATGTTTGTTAGATTAATAAATAAATTACAAAAGTACAACAAAAATAAAAAGTGAAAAAATGTAATGGTAAAAATGCTTGCAAAATATGGCTGAATTGTACTAAACCAATTTGTCGGCTCCACCAAAATGGTTTACATAATATTAACATATTCTTGCTTGATAAAATGTGAATAAATGTAAATTGAAAATGGAGGAAATAATGATAGAAAAGAAATATACTGAAAAAATATTTGATGATATAAAACATTTTGATGAGTTTGGTGTTGAATATTGGTTGGCAAGAGAATTACAAAAAGTATTGGGATATTGTCAATGGAGAAGTATAAGTGATTTAATTGAAAGAGCTAAAATTGCTTGCAATGAAAGTAAATATAATGTAGATGATCATTTTGCGGTACAACGCAAAATGATAAAATTAGCAAAAGGTGCAACAAGAGAAGTAAAAGATTATAAATTGTCAAGATATGCGTGTTACTTAATTGTTATGAATGGTAACCCTAAAAAAGAGGTAATCGCACTCGCACAAACTTATTTTGCGATACAAACTAGATTGCAGGAATTGAGTGAAAAGGAGTATAGTAGTTTAACTGAAGATGAGAAAAGACTTTATCAAAGAAATCTTACTAAAAAGGGAAATCGTTCTTTAAATATAACAGCAAGGAATGCTGGTGTTAGAAATTTTGATAGGTTTCATAATTATGGATATAGGGGATTATATAATGGTGAAACTGCAAATGATATTGCAAAGAGAAAAGGACTTAGGTATGGAGTGTCATACTTGATAATATGTGTAGTGATGAACTTATTGCAAATTTATTTAGAATTTCACAAACTGAAGCATTAGTTAAAAAATGATAATGTACAAGGTGAGAATAATTGTAATATTACTCATTATGAAATTGGTAAGAATATTAGAAATGTTATTAAGAAAAATGGTGGTACGATGCCTGAGGAGATGGAAAGGCCTAATAAAAGTTTAAAGGAGTTAGAGCATAAAAATATATTAAAGTAATAATATTTATGTTATAATTTTATTGTTAGGTGGGAATTATGCAATTTATTGGTATGTGCTGTGTTAAAAATATTGATACTAAAATAACAGGGTTAACTGGTATTGAATGGGGATGTAGTGATTTAATTAAGTTTAATGATAGTGATATTATTCCTGTTTTAGATTATGAGGATAATTGCGAAGTTGTTAGATTTAAATGGATATGTCCTAAATGTGGCAATATAAATGATATTTATACTAAGAATATTCCTAAAAGTTTACAAGATGAAATTCTAAGGAAGTATGCTTATATTATAAAAGATACTAAAGTTATTGCAGAGGATAAGTTATTACTTAGAGTATTAAGTGAATTGAGAGTTAAATTAGATAGGGAAATTGGTTTTGAGACTGATAAGATAAAACTTATTAAGAGTTTGAATATGGATAATAATCATTTGTATTTTGATAGTTTAGAAACTGATAAAATGATTATAAAATAACATAATAATAATGGTGATTAAAATGGATGCGATATATGATTTTATTATTAATCTAATTACAACAACTGGGTCTTTAGGTATGATGCTTGATTGTCTTCTTATAGTATCAGAATCTATCATCCCACCACTTCCACTTGGTTTATTTATAACTGTACTTTGTGTTAATTATGGTTATGTAATTGGATTTTTAATATCATGGATATTTACAATTATTGGATGCATGATATCATATTATTTATTTCAAACAATATTTAAGGGTATTGTAGATAGAAAATTAAGAAAATATGAGTTTGCAAATAAATTATTAACAATGATAGATAAGATGTCATTTTCAAATTTAGTGCTATTAATTTCACTTCCGATAACACCTGCTTTTTTAGTAAATATTGTAGCAGGAGTATCAAATATGAAAGTAAATAAGTTTTTGCCAGCATTAATGATTGGTAAAATATCATTAGTAGCATTTTGGGGTTATGTTGGAACATCCTTAATTGAAGCATTAAAAAATCCAATGATATTAATAAAAGTAGGTATTATTATAATAATAATGTTTATTGTAAGTAAAATTATAAATAAGAAATTAAACTTAGATTAGGAGGAGTTATGAAAAGAAAAGCAGTACTTATAATTCATGGTTTTGCAGGAGGAGTATATGATGAGGAAGCATTAGCAACATATTTAGAACTTAATAATTTTGATACATATACTTTTACATTGCCAGGACATGATAGAACACTTTTTAATAAAGTTAAAAAAGAAGATTGGATTAGTTCATGTGAAAGTCATTTACAAAGATTAATTGATAATGGTTATAAAGATATAAGTGTTATAGGACATAGTATGGGAGGAGTTTTAGCAACTTACTTAGCAGTTCACCATAAAGAAGTAAAAAGATTAGTTTTAGCAGCGCCTGCATTTAAGTATTTTACTTTTGATAAAGATGATTTTGATACTAAGACTGCACTTTTAAATAGCCCAAAAGTATTTAAAGAGTATGGTAAAGAGGAAGTATTATCTAGATTAGTACAATTTCCAAAGTCAGTAATAAAAGAATTTATGGACTTAGTTTCTGAGTCTCAGTTATTGCCTAGTTTAATAGATGTTCCTACTTTAATAATACAAGGTAGTGCAGATATAGTAGTACCTCTAAAAAGTAGTGAAACATTATATGATGAGATTAAGTCTAAGAGAAAGAAGATTATAGTGCTTGATAATGTTACTCATGATATATTTAGAAGTAGTGAAGTAGAAAGTTTATGTATTAAAATAAAGGATTTTTTAAATGATAAAAATTAACAATAATTTTGATTTATATAATACTATTACTTGTGGACAAATATTTAGATATGAAATAAATAATAATAAATATTTATTATATTTAGAAGATAGAATAGTATTAATAGAAGAATATAATGATTACCTTGTTATTACATCTTCAAATGAAGATAATTTATTAAATGTAATAAATTACTACTTAGGTTTAAATACTGATTATAATAAAATAAATAATAACCTTTTACTTATGGATAAAAGTTTAGATAATATTATAAAATCATCTATTGGTTTTAGAATAATGAATACGCCTAAATTAGAGACTATAGTATCTTATATGACAAGTGCGAATAATACAGTAAAAAATATAGCAAATAGTATTAATTTATTATCTATAAAATATGGTACACCTTGTTATTTTCAAGATAAAACTTATTATTTATTTCCTAAATTAGATAAATTAAAGGAACTTAGTATTAATGATTATATAGAGTGTAAACTAGGTTTTAGAAGTAAGTATATTTATGAATTTATACAAAATATTAGTTATGAAGATATAAATAAAATAGATAATATGAATACTAATGATGCGATAGATTATTTAATGAGTTTTAAAGGTATTGGTTTGAAGATAGCATCTTGTATACTTTTATTTGGATATAATAGATTTTCAGTATTTCCAATAGATACATGGGTTAAAAAATATATGAAAGAGAATTATAATCTTGATGATATGAATAAAATAAAAGAATATTCTAAAGAGCATTATAAAGAATATTCAGGAATAGTAATACAATATATGTTTAATAATAAAAGAAATAAATAATTGTTTATTTTTTGTGTATTCTTGGGCTTAAGTAGTTTATAATTAATTTTTATAAATGTATAATTTAAAGATTATAGGTTTTTAAATACAAGTAAAATTTATAGTAAAGGATACTACGTGTTAGTATTCTTTTTTATTATTTTTGCAATTGTATAAAGAGAAAACACTATAATTACTGCTAGAAGTACATAAGTGAGTAAATCATAATAAAATAGATTGATTACCTCTATGTTCCTTATTAAATATACGGATATTAGTGATAATATAGCAATACTTAAGAAGTACAAGGTGTTTTTTATTTTTATGTTAAATTTGAATATGTAGTTTTTAATTATATATAAATATATTACTAGTGAGAATACGTACTCAGTTATGAAGTATAAGGCTAGGATGTTTTCTGCATTAGATACGAATTCATAATTTATCTTTTTTAGTACGAAATATATTGGGTAATTAAATAATTCTAGGTAAGTATAGTTATAAATAGAAATAACTGATATTGTAATTACAAGCATTGCTATGTAAGAAGTTATATATCCTGCAATTAAGACTTTATTTTGATTTCTAGGTGTATTATTTTTAGGTATTATATTTAAGAATACCAAGGATGGAATTGTATATATCATAAAATATAATGCACCTTTTAAGATGTTATTTCCATTTGTAAGTATTGGTTTTATATTATCTAGTTCAATGTATTTTGAAACTGCAATAGTATTTATTATAAATAATAATACTGAGAAATAAAACATTATAGTTGCGCATCTTCCGATTGCTTCTATATTTTTATTTGCTATAATTAAGCATGAAATGATAAATAGAAGCATTATAACTAAATTCTTTGTTTCAAATAAGTACTTTAGTGATACAAAGTTTATACAATCATTTAGTAAAATCATAAAAGAGATTGATATTAATAGAACAAGGATGTGCTTTAGTTTAGTGTTTAATAAATTAATTTGTAACTTATTTAAATAGCATAGTAATAATACAAAGGGTACTCCAAAAATAAAGCCAAGGATAAGAGATATCCATATATCTTGATTAGAAATACCTAGTACTTTTTGAAATATAATACCATTAAAGAATTGTTTAGATGTTAATACAATTAGTACATAGTATTCAAATAAACCAATTTTGTTATTATTATAATTATTATTAATACTTTTCATCTCCTTTTTTAAGTGCTCCTTCATCAATAAATTCTATTTTAGATTTAACAACAAGGTTCATATTGTTAAGTAGATTATTAAAATTATCTTTGTTCTTTTTATAAAATTTATAATCATTTCTATAAATAAATTCTTCTATTCCTAGAATATCAGTATTATTTGTTTTTATATCTAAAAATAGATTATTAGTAATATCTTTAAGATAAGTATCTAAGTTTAAGGTTAATTTATTTATAGTGTTAGAA
Source organism: uncultured Bacilli bacterium (assembly GCA_934130375.1). Lineage (GTDB taxonomy): Bacteria > Bacillota_I > Bacilli_A > RF39 > UBA660 > CAG-1193. Next base: position 394,174 of record CAKOXW010000001.1, on the reverse strand, counting down.
TTAGTTATATCTATGTTACAATTTATTTCTGAAATAATACCTTTTACATCATAATCTACCTCTAAGGTATTAGTGTTTTTTATGTATTTAAATTTAGTATTATTAAATAGCATTTCATAACTTGTATAGTTATTTTCATCACATTTAAATGTAAGTATATTATTATTTACTTTATTTTTTATTAAGTTATAAGAAAGTGATGAATTTGGATTTATATAGTTTATAAATTTTTCATCTTTAAATATTGCTAATTTTTCACTTATTATTAATCTTTTTTCTTTATTTATTTCTTCATTATCTGATTTCTTTTTTTCTATTTCTATAATTGGAAGTACTGGGTCAATACCTGTTTTTAGGGTATTTGATACGAATAAATCAAATGATATATCGTTTGTATTTCCTTCCATTTTAGATGAGTTTTTTAATACTTCTCTTATATGTTCTCCTGGTATAGATTGTATAGGAGTAGATATATTCATAATTTCATTTATATCTTCTTTAGTAATTAAAAATGAAAAACTTTTTTCTACTTCAGCATCTCTTAATATAAAATCAAATACCTTGGATAATCCGGTTTTAGCAATATTTTCTGATATTATAACTGTATTCACATGGCCAGCATATAATTTCTTTGGAGATTTTAATGATATTTTTCTAAATGCTTCATGAAGGGTATCACCAGTATCTTCATACAAGATTACTTCTGCTTTTTTATCTTCTTTTTTCGCGTCTAGTACATGCACAATAACATGGTATTTATTATCTTTATAATCGATTGCAAAAGAAGGAACAATTGCCATATCAGTAAGTTCTTTATAGTCAGAGCATCCAGTTAAAAGTAGTATTAAAATTATTAAAATTATTAAAATTATTTTCTTTTTCATATTCTACCTCTTATCTTATTTTTAAATGAAGTTAATTTATTTCTTAGAGTTAATTTATATTTTTCTGTAAGTCTTATTGCGTTATTTAAATCATTTTTATTATATGGTGCGTAAGGGTATAGGTATGGATAACCAACAGATGTAACACTTGATAAAGAACTAGTCATAAGTATTGAACATACAAATACACCAACCATACCATATAGACCTGCGAAAATAATAAATAAAAGTCTCCATAATTTAACTACATTAGACATTTCGTTAGTACTAAAAATTAGTTCGCTAATTGCAGTTATTGCAATAACTATTACCATAATTGGACTAACTAAACCTGCCTCAACTGCCGCATCACCTAAGACTATCGCACCTACAATAGATAGAGCAGACCCAAGAGTAGATGGTGTCCTTAAATCTGTTTCACGAAGTATTTCAAATATTACATTCATAATTAATGCTTCTAGTATTGTAGGAAAAGGAACACCTTCTTTTTGCATTGTAAAATTAATGAGTAACGAAGGAGGAATTATTTCATGGTTATAAGTTATTAAAGCAATATATAAAGCAGGTAACATTACTGCAATTATAAATGATATAAATCTAATAATTCTCATGTGTACTGTGTTTTTAGTATTTTGATAATAATCATCCATAGTATGAAAAAACTCAATAAAAAAAGCAGGCAATAAAAGTACATATGGGGTATTTTCAACAACTATTGCAACTTTACCATTTAGTATTTTATAAGAAACTAAGTCAGGTCTTTCAGTTGTAATAACACTTGGAAACAAAGTTTTATCTTCTTTTATATATTCATAAATGTAATTACTATCTATTATAGTATCTATATCAATACTTTTAATCTTAGTAATAATTTTTTCAACACATTTAATATCACATATATCTTTATCATATATAATACCAACCTTGGTTTTACTAATTTTACCAACATTTAATTCTTTTAAAACAAGCGCATCAGTTCTAATTCTTTTTCTAATAAGACCAATATTTGTTTGATAATTTTCACAAAAAGCATCTTTCGGACCTTTTATAACTTTCTCATTATTTGCTTTTTCAATACCACTATCTAACTGTCTTCTTACTTCCATAGAATAGAAATTATTAGATATGCACATTATTACAAAACCAGAGAATAAATTAGTAAGTATATCATCTTCTAAATCTAATTTTTTAATTTTAAAATTAGGTACATAAGTACTTAGATATTTATCTATGTTTAATATTAATTTCTTATTTGCTTTTAAATAACTTGTATATTTTAAAATAAAATCATTAATGTTACTAGTACTAGTAAGAGTTTCAAAAAACAAAAAAGTTACATCACAGTTATTAATATTAATTTTTCTTACAACAAAGTCTGGATTTTCATTTAATTTTTTAATAATATTATCAAGCATAATCTTCACCATTTTTATTATTGACATGGTATACTTAAAGTATACAAATTTAAAACTTACTTTTTAATAATTTAATTTAAAATAATGCGAGTAAATAACATGTATTCATTTTTCTTTTTAAGTATTAAAAAACATGATATAATTCTTATGTAGGAAGTGTTTTATGAAAGTTAATATAAATAATTTAAATAATGAAGGACAAGGTATATGTAGAGTTGGTGATAAAGTTACTTTCGTTCCTTATGCTCTATGTGGTGAGGTAGTAGATATTAATATTGTAGATGAGCATAAGAAATATAATATTGCTAATATAGAGAATATTATTACTAAGTCTAAGGATAGAGTAATTCCTAAGTGTAAGTATTATTATGAGTGCGGGGGATGCAATCTAATGCATACAACTTATGATAATGAGATTATGTTTAAGAAGAACAAGGTTATTAATAATTTAGAACATATTGCTAATATAAAAATAGATAATATAGATATAGAATATGATAGGGAATATAATTATAGAAATCATATTACCTTAAATGTAGATAAAGATAAGATAGGTTTTTATAAGAATAATACTCATACTATAGTAGATATAGATTATTGTTATATTGCAGATGATACAATCAATAAAGTTCTTAGTGATATAAGGTGCTTTATTAAGAAGTACAAGGATAATAATATTAGTAAGATTAGTATTAAACATTATGATAATATTATTATTAATATTGAGAGTAATAGTTTTAATTTGATTGATGAGTTTAAGAATATGGTTTTATTTAATTCTTTATATATAAATAATAAACCTATAATTAATGAATATAGTTCTATTTCTTTAAAAGATAAGAAATATATTATTTCTAATCCATCTTTTTTTCAGAAGAATACTAATATGTGTATTAAGCTTTATGATTATGTAAAAGATGTATTAGATAATAAAGATTGTGTACTTGATTTATATTGTGGAGTTGGGTCTATATCTATATATATTCCTGATAAAGTAAGTAGGGTACTTGGTATTGAGATAATAGATTGTGCTATTAAAGACGCTAAAAGGAATAGTGAGTTAAATAAATGCAGTAATGTTGAATTTATAAGTGGTAGAGTAGAAGATAATTTACCAAACCTTAGACTTTTTAATACAGTAATACTAGATCCACCAAGAAGTGGAGTAGATAAGATGGTACTTAAAACCATAGTAGATAATAACATTAACAAAATTGTATATGTTTCATGTAATTCTACTACGCTAGCAAGAGATTTAAATTATTTAAAAGAGTATTACGATATAGTTGATATGAAATTATTTGATTTATTTCCAAAGACTAAACATGTGGAGTGTGTTTCAGTGATGCATCGAAAAAGCATTGAAAAATAAAAAAATATTTAGAGACTTGTTTGAGTATTGTATGTATACGACGTCGATATAAGTGGTATAAAAAACATATATAATGATGATGATGAATTGGATAAGAATTCAACTGTTCCATTTTGGAACAAGTTCAAAAATAAGAAAATAGAATTATTGAAAAAATTATTAAGGAGGATAGAAGATGGAAAGAATATATAATAAACTAGTAAGAGATAAAATTCCAAACATAATAAAAGGAAATGGAGAAACACCAATTGTAAGAATATTAGATGAATTTGAATATAAAATAGAATTAGAAAAAAAATTATATGAAGAATATAAAGAAGTAATTGAAGCAACAGGTGATAATCGTGTAGAAGAATTAGCTGATATGTTAGAAGTAATTAGAGCATTAGCTAATTTAGAAAATAAAAATTTAAATGAAGTTATAAAAATTGCAGACAAAAAAAATGAAAAACGTGGTGCTTTTGAAGAAAAAATTTTCCTTGAAAAAGTTATTGAAAATGAGTAAAAAATATTAACATTGTATCAATTGCGTCAATAATATTGTAATAGATGGAATATTAATATATTATTTATTTTTTAGGAAAATAGAAAGGAGATAATTATATGAACAATAATCTTTACGATATGATTTACAAAAGAAAATCATTTCATTTATTTAAAGATATAGGAAATGAGCATATTACTTCTAAAGAATTAGAGGATATTGAGAATTATTTTTATAGTTTAAAGCCATTAGTAAATGATATAAATGTTAAAATTAAAATAGTAAAAGATAATACTATCTGTAAAAGAGGTGAAGAGTATTCTATTTTGTTCTATTCTGAAAAGAAGGATTTGTATTTACAAAATATTGGTTATTTGGGTGAACAAATGGATTTGTATCTAGTATCAAAAAATATTGGTACATTATGGTTTGGAATTGGTAAACCTACTGATATGAAATATGATGGTTTAGATTTTGTAATAATGATTGCAATTGCCAAGGTAAATTCACCTTTAAAGTTTAGAAAAGATATGTTTAAAAGTAAAAGAAAGAGTATAGAAGAAATATGGAACGGTAAAGATTATTTAGATATTGCAAATATTGTTCGTTATGCACCAAGTTCATGTAATACACAGCCTTGGAAGGTAGAAACATCACATAACGAAATAAAAGTATATAGATATAAAAAAGAAGGCAAAAGAGGTATTATGCCTATTATGATGGTTGATTATTATAATCAAATTGATATTGGAATTTTCTTATGTTTTTTAGAACTATGTCTATCTAAAAATAATTTGGAATTTAGAAGAACTTTATATTTGGAAGATAATAATAATTATTTAACTGCTTCGTATGAAATAGGCAAGGGATAATAATTTATTTAATAAAATGATTTTTTATGCTATTATTATATATAGTAAGAGATGGAGGTTATTATGAAAAAGAAAATATTTACTATTTTAATGTGTGGTTTTGTTATTTTAGGAGTAACTGGATGTGGAAATTCTAAGGTTGAAGATGCTAAAAAGGATTTAGAAGAAAGTTATGAAAAGTATGGCTCTGTTGAAAAAGAAAGCATTGATGTACTTGTTGCAAAATTTAATACACAAGTAATGGATAATGGTAGTTCTTCTTTAAATCCCGCATCAGCTGACTATTTAACTGAAGAAAATAATCAATATTGGTATGGACTACTTGATGGTGTTTATTTAGTAGTTGTTCCAAAAACATATACTGGAGATAAAAATATTGACATTGTAGATTATATGCTTATTTATGTAAATAAAACTAGTAAGTATGGTGATGCTGCTAATACATATGCTAAATATTTAATAAAAGCAAATTATAATGAAGTAACAGATACTTCTATTGCTGCATTATTAGAGGAAGCAAAAACTAAATCATCAACTGGTGAAACAGCATACAATGGAAAAGGTATTTCTGTTGGTTATTTAGATAACAATGATTATTATCAATACCAAGTATTAAGATTTTATAAATAATTATTAAAAGAGGTGTTTTATGAAAAATAGAAAAAATTCATTAATATGTATATTACTTGTTTTATTATCAATTACATATACTATACTTGTAAAATACGTTGATACTTCTATAATCGGACCAAATGGTTCAGTAGTCGGATTTTCTTCATTAAATAGTTTTGTATTTAATCTAACTGGAAATAATATGACTTTATATAAGATAACTGAAATACTTGGTATTATTCCTATTTTAATTGCTCTTATGTATGCAGTTATTGGATTAATTCAAGTAATTGATAGAAAAAGTTTAAAAGTTGATAAAGAACTAATCGCACTTGGAATACTTTATGTTGTAGTAATATTAATATATGTTTTCTTTGAAAAATGCATTATTAATTATAGACCTGTTCTTATAGATGGTATTTTAGAAGCATCTTATCCATCTAGTCATACATTATTATCAATTTGTATTTGTGGAAGTGCACTTTTAATAAATAAATATTTATTTAATAATAAAAAGATTTATAAATATATCAACATTGTATCAATTATATCAATGGTATTAATTGTTCTTGGAAGACTTTTATCTGGAGTACACTGGGCTAGTGATATAATTGGTTCAATAATAATATCAATTACATTATTAAAAATATTAGAAACATATTATTTGAGTATAAAGAAAGATTAATTGATTTTTCTTTTTTTTTACATAATTTTCACATATTTATATTATATTATTAATTTGAAGGAGGAATTTATGAAAGAAAAAATTGTAATATTTTTAGTTGGATTACTATTAGGTGCGATTATATCAACTGGTTCTATATATGCTTATACAGTTGCATCTAAGAATAACAAGGATGATGGGTTTAGAAATGATATAAAAGAAATAGATAGACAAACACCACCTGATATGCCAAGTGGAAATAATCAAAATAATAATAATAATTAGATTGGAGGACAAATGAAAAATATTTTTAAATATTTAGGAATTTTATTAGTTAGTTTGTTTATTTTAAATACAAATGTACTTGCAGATAGTAAAGTAAATATTGATTTAGATAATTTAAAAATAGATAATAAGAGTATTAAAGAGTATGATAACTTAGAAGATTTTATAAAAGATTATAATAGTGATAATTTGGATGATGTATATATAACAAATTTCTTATTTGATGGAGTATCTTCTGTTAAAAGTTCAGACTTAGATGATTTTATTGAAAATAATTCAAATGATACTAAAATTAAAAACCTTGATATTAAAGTCTTAAATATAAATAATATTGGTAATTATGAATTAAGTGGTAAATTTGTTGGTATGATTGCTATTAATACTAATGAACTTAAAGGTAATATTAATCTATATTTAAATAATGTATCTATTGATACTGATACTAAAAAGGCACCTGCAATATATGTTTATAATAAAGATATAAATTATACTGATTGTAAAGTAACTATTTATTCAGTTAGTAATTCAAAAAATTATATTGAAGGTGGTAAATTAAAAAAAGTTAGTCTAGTTGGTAGTGATGAATTAGATAAATATTCTTCTAATTATACAGGGGATATAAAAAATAATTATGATATTTATACTTCATATTATGGTATTTATACAAGTAAACAAATTGATAATATTTTATTTGCTAAAGTAACTGCAGATAAAGAAGATTTACAAGATGGAGATCCATATTATTTTTATAAAGCAAGTGGTGCGATATCTTCTGATATAGATTTATATTTTGCTGGAGATGGTTATTTAAATGTTACTAGTAAAAATAAAGAAGGAATTGAAACTAAAGGTAATTTATATTTAGGTGATGGTAAAGGAGATTATGTTATAAATGCGATGGATGATTGCTTAAACACAACAACTTCTTCCCAAGCTAAAAATGTAAGAAATGATTTAGTTATAAATGTTAAAACTTTATATGCAAATGTATTAGATGATGCGGACGAAGGGGATGCAATAGATTCTAATGGTACATTAACTATTAATGGAGGTACTATTTATGCATTCTCACATTATAAAAGTGGTGATTCTGGACTTGATTCTGATAAAGGAACATATATAAATGGAGGAACTATTATCGCAACAGGTAATATGGCTGATAGAATAGATAGTTCTAGTCAAAAAAACATATATGTAACATTTAATGAAACAATTTCAGCAAACACTTTACTAGTTATTAAAGATGAAAATGATAAAATCATAACAGCGTTTAAAACAAATAAAGATATTAAAACCTTGTTATACACAACTAAAGATTTAAGTTATAACTCATATAAAATATATAAAGATGGAGTAATTACTGGTGATTCTGAAAATGGTCTTTATTATTCTATTGATAGTTATACTGATGGTAAGTTATTCTAATAGTGATAATTTTATTAATAATAGTAATAACAAGGATGATATTAGTAGTAAATTATTAAATGTTTTATTAGTAGAAATAAGTGCTTTAGTAATAATATTATTGTATGTATTTGTTACAAAGAAAAGAGAAGATAATAATAAGTTATCGAACTAACAAATTAGTTAGTTCTTTTTTATTGATAAGTGTTATATAATGTATATAATACTAGAGGTTTTATGAAAAATAATTATTATTAGTAGTACTGTTTCAATATATAAACAGATAAAAAGTTAAATAATTAACCAAATAATAACTGATGAATTAAAAAGTGGTGATGCTATCCCTTCAATTAGAACGCTTGCAAGTGATATTAAAATAAATGTAATGACTATAAAGAAAGTATATGATGAACTAGAAAATGAAGGATACATAAGGTCAGTTCAAGGAAAAGGTACATTTGTCGCATCTAAGAATATAGAACTAGCAAGAGAAAATGCTAATAAAAAATAGAGAAATATATTTAAAGAAAGAATTTTAAAAGAAGAAAGGTGATATTACGAAAAATGCAAAAACAGGATTATATTTAATTATAAAATAGTAAAGGCTTATGCAACTAATGCAGGATGGTTAGGTCATACATTTAATGATATAAAGAAATTAACTAATGATAATGTAGATTGTATTAATATAGTGTTTGATACTGATTATAATTCACATAAACTTGTTACTGATATAACTGAGATTGAAAAATGGATAGACACTTTATAGTGCTCTTTCTTTTGTGTAGGTGATGTTTTAATATATTATAAAAAGAAAATAGTTATTATTATTGTAATAAGTACTTTTTTTTGAAAAAAAGAAGAAAATATGTTGACATATAAAAATAAAAATGATAAATTAGATTTAATTTTATTTAAGAGGTTTTTGTATGATTAAGGGATTAGGTATGGAAATTGATATTAATTTTATTAAAAGGAATATTTTTTCAAAAAGATGTTCTGCTTTTCTATGCTGCAATTCTGCTATTTATGTGAATTATGCAAAAATTAATAAAATCGGTGTCTAAACGAGTTATGCGTTTTGACGCCGATTTTTTCTATTCAAGGGAGGTATTGGATGAATAGCATTACAATTGACGATTTGTTAAGAAATTTAAGTGAGTATAATCCAGATGCAATAAGTGATGTTAAAAAGGCATATGACTATGCAAGTTATCTTCATAATGGTCAAGTAAGACAAAGTGGAGAACCATATATAAGTCATCCTCTTAATGTTGCGTATATTCTATCTGAAATGCATGCTGATAGTGATACTGTGTGTGCAGGGTTATTGCATGATACTCTAGAAGATACGAATATTAAGAAAGAAGATATTGCTCATGATTTTAATCAAAATGTTGCTAATTTAGTAGATGGTGTTACTAAACTTGCTAAAATGAATTTTTCTTCTAAGCAAGACCAAAATTATGCAAATACTAGAAAAATTATAACAGGTATTACGGATGATGTAAGAATAATTATAATTAAACTTGCAGATAGACTTCATAATATGAGGACATTAGAATTTAAATCTGAATTTAAGCAAAAAGAAAATTCACTTGAGACAATGGAAATATTTGTCCCACTTGCGTACTATATTGGAGCATATAGAATTAAATCTGAATTAGAAGATTTATCTTTAAAGTATTTAAAACCAGATGTATACAAAAGAATTGGGGAAAAAAAGATAAGATTAGAAGAGACTTCTGGTGATATTTTAAAAGAAATGCTATATAAGATTGAAACACTATTAAATGATAGAAATATACCAAATGAAATAAAGGTAAGAACTAAGAATATTTATGGAATATATAAAAGATTATCAGAAGGACATAAATTATCAGATATACATGATTTACTAGCACTTAAGATAATGGTAGATGAAATAGAGAATTGCTATATTGGCTTGTATTTAGTGCATAGTAAATATAAACCAATAAATGATAAATTTAAAGATTATATATGTAATCCGAAAACTAATATGTATAGAAGTTTACATACAACAGTTTTTGGTCCTGAAGATAGATTAGTTCAAACACAAATAAGAACATTTGATATGGATAAGATTGCTTCTTTTGGACTAACTGCATATTGGGATATAGAAAAAGGGAAAGCAAGAGATGTAATGCAAGATGATTTAAAACAAAAATATCAATTTTTTAAATCATTAATAGAAATAAATTCAATATTTGGAGATAATCAACAATTTGTAAATCAAGTAAAAAATGAATTGTTTGCAAATAAAATATATGTATATACAACAAAGGGAGATATTATAGAGTTGCCAAAAGGTTCAACAGTAATAGATTATGCGTATAATTTGGATACAGATATTGGTAATACAATGGTTGGTGCATTTGTAAATGATGAATATGTACCAGTTGATTATGTTCTTCAAAATAAAGATAGAGTAAGAATAGTTACAAATGAGTTATCTTATGGTCCTAGGGAGGGCTGGTTAGAGAAAGCTCAAACTAGCTTGGCTAAAAAGAAATTAAAAGAATTTAATAGAAAATTATTAGTTGAAAATGGTGATAAAGCATGAAAATATTGGATTATGAAAAAATCAAACTAAAATACATTCAAAAATATCAAAATAGAATAATTAATTTGAGAAATGAATATGTAAATATTTATAAAAAAATAACGATTAAAGATTTCGTTGATATTAATATGAGATATAGAAATTATATAATTCGGATGATACAAGAATTGGCAAATGAATTCAAAAAAATATATAAAATTGATTTTTGTATTACTCTTAGTGGAAGTCTAGGAAGAAATTCAAACACTTTATTTAGCGATGTTGATATAAATTATCTAACATGTAGTTGTGATTATAAAAATATTATTGATATTGAAGATAAAATCAATTTTATTATACAAGAGGTTTTAAAATTTAGAGGGAAAGATAAAATACATAGTTTGGTAGTTTATTTACCATTAATATCAAATAAAAGATTAAATTTACAAAATGATAATTTATATAAATTAGTATTTGATGATGGAATTTTAAATATACCATGTAGAGAAAATTCTAAAAAATTGTTATTTGAAATGTATAATTCAACTAGAAATTTAAATGATGTTATAAAATATTTAAATTCAAACGATACAAAAGATTGTATTAATGAATGGACTTATTGTTTTAAATTTATTTATTCAAATGAGTATAAAAACATATTTGATTTACAAAGAAAAGTATGTAATGATTTAAGTAATATTCAAAAATTTAAAAAAGATTTAATAGAAGACATTAGTAAAAACAATATATATATAGATTCTTCAATTAATAAAATAAAAAATTGTGAATTAAAATCTATTTATAAAACATGTGTATTATTTAATTTTTATAAATTATTAGCTATCGATTTTAGAATGGAAAAAGATGTTAATGAATTTACTATTGATTGTTTTTTTTCAAATAGTAAAAAATTAGACAAAAAAATATTTATTTACTTTTATAAATATTTGGGTGTCATTCAAGATTTACAGTATATACTAGATTTAAAACAAATCGATTTGAGTTCTCATTCAAATGATTTACTGAATCTTGTAGATATCAATAATGATTATAAAAGAATTTTTAATAAAAATAATATATTAGACGATTTGAATTTATATAAGAAAAAATTGTATGATATGTGTTATAAATTTTTAGGAGGTATGACAAATGAATAAACAAGATACAATAATTTTAACTTTGCCAATTAAACCGCAACAAGAAACAAATATTGGGATGATGATATCACCAACCATAATGGACTATATTGGGTCATCACTATCAATTAAAAAGAATATTGGATTTAATACAATACATAGTTATGAAAATAAAGATGTTAATTTAAACAGTTATTTGAGTTATGTTAATAATTCAGGCATAAACTATGATTCTGTTTTTATTGATAAAAATTATAGTGATGAATTACTAAATATAATTGAAAAAATGTATTATGATGGTTTTATAAAAGTTAAAACCAAAGAAACAATAAGATGTGAATGTGGTCGTGTTGATATGCTATGTGAATCTATTAATAATGAAAAATTATACACTAGACAAAATGGAAAAATAATATGCAATCACTGTGGTAAAGAATGTAAAAAATATCAAGAGAAGTCATTAGTTCTTGAGATAAGGGATGAAACAATTATCCCGTCTATATGTCCATTGTTTTTAGAAAAGGAAATGAAGGAATTAAGTAAAAATTTCAAAAATAGCGATATTCTTATTTCTAAAGGTAGAAATACAGGATTTGAAATTGACACACGTGAAGGAATATTTAATATTGATGTTGATTTTATTTGGAGTAATTATTTTAATTTAATGCAAGAACAAAATCAAATTTATATTGCTAGTAATCATCAATTATTTGCAATGTATTTTATGAATTATTTGGCAGCAATATCTTCAAATAAAAGATTATCATTTATAGCTAATCCCTATTTAAATATGGATTTAAAAAATGCTAAAAATCAATATGAAAAAAAATTATTGAAAGAATATAAGGCATTACTAATTTTATATAATTTAAGATGGCATAATAAAAATTGTAATTGGTCAGATTCAGTAGCTAGTTATTTAAATGGAATAAGTGAAACAAAAATAAAAAATTTATATAAATCAATGATTTTAAATGCATCTGAATTAATAAATCCAGATGCAAAAATAGAAGAAATTTTATATATTTTATTAAATTACAATACTAATATGCAAAATAATATTAAAATAATGAAAAAAATGTATAAGGGTGGCTTATTATGAAAATAATTGATAGAACATGTGGTTAGATTGATAAATCAATAAAAATATTACAAATAACAAATGACAACTTTGTTATTGAAACAGGAGTTATTGCTGATGGAGATACTTGCCATTTATGTATGTCATGTCAAGTTGGATGCCCGATAGCATTTCAAATGTGTTACAATGGTTAAATAAAAATTTTGTGCAAAATTTAACATATGAAGAAATAAAAAATTTATAGAATTATTGAATTTTTTAGAATATGATGATAAAGTAAAAATAAGTACTTATAATGGAATTGAAAATGGTAAATTTAGTAAATTATCAGAATAACGATACGAATTTTACATAAAATGTTGGATGAAAGAAATATTCGAAATTCAAAATTTGAAAGTATTTGTGACAAAATTAATGTTGGATGCGGTCAAATGGCTGCTAAGAAATTAGAGAGGATAAAGAAGAATGTATAGTGTTTTATTTAGTAGAATTGAAATGGGGATGGATTTAGTTAGTGATAAATTAAAACAAATAATTCCAAAGAATTCAAAAGTTGCGATTTTTCCTTGGGCATTTCCTGTTGAAATAGATGCTCAAAAATTAGATAATGAATTTTTTAAAAAGGGAGAAAAAAGATATAATAGATATATAAATGAACTAAAAAAGATAGGCATAAATGAGAATGATATAACTGTGTGTAATTGTTATAGTGATTCGAAGGAAAAATTAAAACAGATTATAAAAAAATCTAATGTTATATTATTACCAGGTGGTAATCCCGAAATGTTTTTTAGTAAAGTTGTTCATGGTACTGAAATTCTTTATGATATAAAACATTATAAAGGAATTATAATTGGTGAAAGTGCTGGAACAGAATTACAATTAAAAAGATATTTTATAACAGCAAAAAATAATTTTTATAAGTATTTTTCATTTTATGATGGTTTTGGAGTAATTGATGATCCATTCTATATTGATGTTCATACAATAAATAATTCAAGATATTTATCTAAATTACAAAAAGTTGCAAATGAGAAGAGCAAAAATGTTTATGCAATATATGATGATGGTGCAATGATTTATAATAGGGATACTGAAGAAATTGAATTATTTGGTAATGTTAGGGCTTTCAAACCCGAACAGAATTGAATTTATTAATATAGATAGTATGTTACAATATGGTTGTTTTAAATGCTATGATTGAGATTGAAAAATGAATAGACACTTTATAGTGTTTTTTCTTTTGTGTAGGTGATATTTTAGTATGTTATAAAAAGAAAATAGTTATTATTATTGTAATAAGTGCTTTTTTTTAGTAAAATATAGAAGAACAAGGAGTGAGAATTTATGAATAAAGTTGAGCCTAAAACTTTGTCTGGATTTATGGAATTAAGTCCACTTGATCAAATTGAATTTGATAGAATTAAAAATATTATAGAAGACACATATAAGTTATATGGTTTTTACCCACTTGATACTCCTATTATTGAGTATTCTAGTGTATTGCTTGCAAAAGCAGGTGGTGAAACTGAAAAACAAATATATAGATTTAATAAAGGTGATAATGATTTATCATTAAGATTTGATTTAACTGTGCCTTTGGCAAAATATGTTTCAGCAAAATATAATGAATTATCTTTTCCATTTAAAAGATATCAAATAGGTAAAGTTTTTAGAGGTGAAAGACCTCAAAAGGGAAGATTTAGAGAATTTTATCAATGTGATATAGATGTTATAGGTGATGGCGAATTATCACTTATGTATGATGCTGAAATACCATCAATTATTTATGATATTTTTACTAAGATGAATATTGGTAAATTTGTTATTAGAATTAATAGTAGAAAAATATTAAATGGATTTTTTGAAAACTTAAACTTATCTGATAAGTATCAAGATATTTTAAGAATAATTGATAAAATGGAAAAAGTTTCTGAAGATGATTTAATTGACATGTTAAAAGAAATAAATCTAACTGATGAAATAGTAAATAAAATTTTGTCATTTATTAAAATTAAAGGTTCTAATGATGATATATTAAATAGTTTAAAGAATTTGAATATTGAAAATGAAACGTTTATAAATGGTATTAATGAACTAGAAACAGTTATAAATTCATTAAGAGCAATGAATATTGATGAAGAGTACTTTGCAATCGATTTAACAATCGCAAGAGGTCTTGATTACTATACTGGTGTTGTGTATGAAACAAAGTTAGTAGATTACCCACAAATAGGCAGTGTATGTTCAGGTGGTAGGTATGATGATTTAGCGACTTATTATACTGATAAAAAATTACCTGGTGTTGGAATATCAATTGGTCTTACAAGATTATTTTATCAATTAAAAGAAAATTGTATTATAAATAATGAAATAAATTCACCAGTTGATGTTATGATACTTCCTATGACAGAAGATTATAAAATGTGCCTCGAAGTATCTAAAAAAATAAGGGAATTGGGTATTTCCACAAGTATATGTTACATTAATAAAAAGTTTAAATCTAAGATAAAGTATGCTGATAATATGAATTCAAAATATGCAGTTATTATTGGCGAAGATGAAATTAATACTAATACTTTAACAATAAAAAATATGGTAACAGGTGAACAAAACCAAGTTAAATTTGATGAAATAAAAGAGTTTTTTGAAAAATAGTTATTAAAAATTATCTTTGTAAATGAGATAATTTTTTTTGAAAAATAAAAATATGAAAAGCAAATGCAATAAAAATGATTAATTGCATGTATTCATATTTTAAAATATTTGACATATATAAATAAAAGTGATAAATTAAATCTAATTTAATTATTATTTAGGAATTTTACTTTGATATTTTATTAAACAAACGTGTAGGGAGGTGATTGGATGAATAATTTACCAATTGAATTTTGTACTTATATTTCAGCAATATCAAATTTATTTGAAAAATGTAATACAGATTTAAAAAGAGAGTATTATGCCTCAAATATAATAAAAGTTGTAACAATTATGAAAAGTACAATAGGATTTAAGGGGAGTTTTGCAACTGGATATCCATTTTATGTTTTAGAAGAGGATTTAAATGGTGATTTACCTGTTATAAATGAACAAATAAGATATAATGATGAACTTGCTTTTCATGCATCTAAAAGTGATAAAAAGTACTGGGTATGTGCTGATTGCATGGAGAAAAATTATTTTAACATGCCCGATTTAAAAATATTATGTAAGCCATGTCCAAATATGGATGATGAGTTAAAACCTAGAAAAGTAATAAATAGATTGCCTGATTTAGATATATGGATGATTTGTGAAGATGGCAAAATAAGTCAAGCAAAAGAAATGCTTGTTAGGAAATTTAATAAAGAGGAAATGTATACTTCTGATGTTGACCCACTAAGAACAATGAGAGAATTTTCATTAATTGCAAAAGATTTAATAAGCGGAAAAATGCCTGATAAATATTTGCCGCTTGATATACATGTTATAGAGTATAGTA
Source organism: uncultured Bacilli bacterium (assembly GCA_934130375.1). Taxonomy (GTDB): domain Bacteria; phylum Bacillota_I; class Bacilli_A; order RF39; family UBA660; genus CAG-1193. Next base: position 377,921 of record CAKOXW010000001.1, on the reverse strand, counting down.
AGTTTGTAAATATTTTAAAAGAAGCACCACGTGTTATTGAAAATGCAATAAAAAATAACACAGTTCCTTATTTGCCTATACATCCGCACTCACTTAGAAAAAAGTGGCAATATGATGATGAGGCTTATAATTTTATATTAGATTATTTATATTCATTTACCCCTTTTAGATTTGGAAAACTAGATGAATTACTAGAAGAAACAAGAAGTACATTATTATCAAAATTTACTGAAGAAGAAATAGAAAAGCTATTTATAAGTGTCGCACCTGATTCAGTTTTAAGAAGATTTGAAACAGAGGAATTACAAAAAAGTTTTAGAAAGAGGATTGAAGGATGGAAAAGATAGATTTGCATATACATACAACTTGTTCAGATGGAGTGCTTAGTCCGTATGAAGTAATAGATGAAGCATACAAAAATAATGTAAAAATTATATCTATTACAGACCATGATACTATAAGTGCATATACAGAAGACTTAATAGAATACGCTAAGAAAAAAGGTATCAAATTGATACCGGGTATAGAAATATCTACTAAAAGTAATAAATGTGGAATACATGTCCTTGGCTATAATATCGATATAAACAATAAAGAGTTTAGTGATATATTATGTGGCTTAAGAAGTACAAGGCATAAGTATTTATATGATGTTAGTAAGAAGTTAGAAAGTGTTGGATTTATATTAGATGTAAATACCCTTGATAAGATAGATGCAGTTACAAAGGCGCATATAGCAAATGATGTAATTAATAATAAGAACAACAAGGATAATTTGATTAAATATTTTAATCATATTCCAAATAAGGGTGAATTTATTGAAACTATTATGAACGAAGGATGTCCTTGTTATGTTAAGAAAGAAACTATTACTCCTTCTTATGCTGCTGATATTATAAGAAAATATGGTGGTAAGCCTGTTTTGGCGCATCCTGTTGCGTACAAATATGAAGATAATTTGTCTTGTGATGAAGTTTTAAAAATACTTAAAAGTATGGATTGCCATGCGATTGAAGGTAATTATGTTTATGTAGATAGGAATAATAATAAAATAAATGAAGTAAAATTATGGAATAAATTTGCTATTGATAATGCTTTAGTATCTACAATTGGTTCTGATTTTCATGCTAGTGATGGTATAAGACCCATTATTGGACTTGCAAATGAAGAGGTAGATGCGAATATAGATGATATTTTAAGTTATATAGAAGGTTAGTTAATGCTAACTTTTTTTCTTTCAAACTATAAAAAAAGAAAGAATTTATCTTTCAAACTACTTACATATTACCACAAAATCAACTTTTTTTCAAGTCTTGTAATAATTGTATTACTAGTGTATTAAGTATATGAGGTGAAAATATGTTACAAGAAATAATGAATAACAAGGTTGTGGATGATAAAAAAATATATGAAATAAATAAATACTTAGAAGATAAAAATCTATATCTTTCTAAAAGTGATATTAAAGAGATAATCAGTAATAGATTAGAAATACTAACCATGTTAAAAAGATTTGAAGTGTCTGATATCTTAGAAGATTTAATAGTATCTATTTCTACTTCTTCATTTGTAGATAAATATAATATTAAGGAAACTAAAAATGATTATTTCTTTTTTATGTATTCGTGGGCTTAAATAGTTTATATTACATTTTTATAAATTTATATGTTAAAGATTATAAGATTTGTATATTAATTTGCAAATTGCATGTAAAGTTATGTCTATTTACATCCTCTCCCATTGCCAAATGGGGGGGGGTGTATAGTATAATAACCTTGTATAATAGAGGAGGAAATTATGAAGGAAAAGAGAGGTTTTACTTTAGTTGAATTATTAGCAGTAATAGTTATTTTGGCTGTTATACTAATTATTGCAATGCCTAAGATAAGTGATGTAATTAAGAATTCTAAGGAAGCATCATTAGAAACAACTGCAAAGTTAATAGCAAGTCAAGCAGAAAAGAAATATACTGAAAATCAAGTATTAGATGGTAGTAGTACAATAAAATGTAGTGATGTTGCTAAGATAAGTTTAAATGATTATGAAAGTTGTAATATTACTTTTGATGATAAGGGAAATGCAAAAGTATCAATAGTAGGAAAGGGTAAGTTTGAAGGTATGGCTGTATGTAATGCAAGTAAGAATAGTGCATCTATAACTAGTGATTGCTCAACTGAGGCTAAGTATTTTAGTTATGTAGACATACCTGTAGTATCTAATGTTATTGTCGAAGACACTGCTAAATGTACAAGTTATATTCAATCTAAATTTAAATTAACCGAAGAACAAGTAACAACATTATGTACAACTGATCAAGCAGTTAATGGTTCGAGTTTACAAGATACAGTATCACTTAATTTAATACAATCAAGTGACTATGAAACAGCAGGATTAAAAGTAGAAACAATAGATGGTATTTCAATAACAGGATTTGAAATTGGAACAATATGTAATGTTGAAGTAGTAGATGAAAATAAGTGCAAAAATTATGTTCAAACAAATTTTTCTTATGATGAGGAACAATCAAATAATTATTGCAGTAGAGGTGAGGTTGATGGATATACAATTCAAAAAGATGTTATCTCAGGAGATATACCATCAAGTGACTATGAGAATGCCGGATTGAAGATAACATACGAAAATGGTGGAGGAACAGATGTAGTAATACCGTCACAAATAGATGGTAAGGCAGTTGTTGCTATTGGAGATAAGGCATTTTATGATAGTAATACAGGTGATGGTCTAGGAATTACTTCAGTAGTAATGCCAAGTACTTTAACAAGTATAGGTGAAAATTCATTTTATGGTAACAAATTAACAAATGTGGAAATCCCATCAAGTATTACCAAAATAGGTGACTATGCTTTTAGTGGCAATCAATTAACAAGTGTAACAATTCCAAATAGTGTTATTTCGATAGGTGCTTATGCATTTAGAAATAATCAAATAACTTCAATCACATTTCCTGATACACCAATAATGCTTGGTTGTGATGCATTTAGAGATAATCCAATTATAAATGATGATAGTTATAGTTTTCCTAATAATGTTATTGGTGAATCATGTTAATTATTGATTGCCTACTTCTTATAAAAATGAAATGAGGTATGTGCATGGTGAAGGATTTTACAATTCTTCTATTAGTGCTTACTCTTCTATTATTTATAGTTCACTATCTTTAGTAGAATATAAAAAATGTCTAATCATAAGGATTAGTTTTGTTGTAAAGCAACACCTAATTACTGGTTAAGTGTTTCTTTTATATTTTATTAAGACTTTCTTCACATATTCATAATAACTATTTTAATTATATTTTCAATCACATACGGGATTTTAGTATTATTTTGAATACATGTAAAATCCCGTAATAATTAGTTAAAAAGTGGTCGTTTTAGTATAAAATATCAAATTTTGTGTAAAAATATGTCAAAAATAGGCCTAAAAAACGCCCTCGCCCATTGTCAAATGGGGGGGGGTGTATAGTATAATAACCTTGTATAATAAGGAGGAGATTATGAAGAAAAAGAAGGGTTTTACTTTAGTAGAATTATTAGCAGTAATAGTTATTTTGGCAGTTATACTAATTATTGCAATGCCAAAAATAAGTGATGTAATTAAAAATTCTAAGGAGGCATCATTAGAAACAACTGCAAAGTTAATAGCAAGTCAGGCTGAAAAGAAATATACTGAAAATCAAGTATTAGATGGTAGTAGTACAATAAAATGTAGTGATGTTGCTAAGATAAATTCAAATGATTATGAAAGTTGTAATATTACTTTTGATGATAAGGGAAATGCAAAAGTATCAATAGTAGGTAAAGGTAAGTTTGAAGGTTTACAAGTAGTAGATGGCACTAAGGATAGTGCCAAAGCAAGTGCTAAGAAAGAAATTGCTGAAACTGCTACTAAGTATTTTAGTTATGAAGATACACCAATAATTCATAGTGCTGAAATTGTAGATATAGACAAATGTAAAACGTTTATGCAAAATCCAGTTGGTTGTACTGAAGCACAAGCCAATACTTTTTGTACAACGGGTTCACTAACAATAAATAATAAGACTCTTACTGTTAACGATTTAGCACTTGAAGTTTCAACTCTAGAGGATTATAGTTATGAAACTATAGGATTAAAAGTAGATGCAACAGAAGGTATAAAAATAACAGGTTATAATATTGCTGGAGGAACTGATGTAGTAATACCATCACAAGTAGATGGTAAGACAGTTGTTACTATTGGAGATAATGCATTTACAACAGGAGGTATTATACCAACACTTACTGCTTATAATAATGATTATAAAGTAAGTTTATTAAGTTATAATTCTAATAATTACGTGGTTAAACCACTTTCCATATCGATTTCGGGTTTAGGAATAACTTCGGTAGTGATACCTAATACAGTAACAAGTATATATAGAAATGCGTTTTTTGGTAATGAATTAACAAATATTACAATACCATCAAGTATTACCGAAATAGGTATCAATGCTTTTGAAAATAATCAAATAACTTCAATTACATTTCCTGATACACCAATAACGCTTGGTTGTAATGCGTTTAGAGGTAATCCAATTATGGAAGATGGTAATTATAGTTTTCCAAGTAATGTTGTTGTTAATGCTTGTGAATAATTGATATTTTAATTTAGATTGTTAAAAAGATAGATTTTTATCTTTTTTTCTTGTATAATAAAATTGGAGGGAATGGTATGGAAATATATTTTAATGGTGAGGATTATAGTCCATTAATTGATGAGAATTTATTTAATGTTACTAATTATAATCGTAAACCTGCTTATTCTAGCAAACCAAGTGCAGTAGGTGTGTATTATGATGAGGGTGTTTATAATTCTTATATGAATGATGAAATAGGTGATTTGGAGTTAAAATTTTCTTTTGAAAGTTTTGAACAATCACTTGATGCATCACAAAAAATTTACAAAGGTTTGAAGAGGTATTATGCAGTTATGCCTGAAGGACATTATGAATATCAAACTAAGGTTAAATGTAAAAGAAAACAAAAAAGAATTGAAAAGAAGGATTTTTTAAGATAGAACTTTGATGTTCTATTTTTACTATTGACACTTTTTTTAAATAAGTATACAATATTATTGTATTAGTTAAGTAATACAATTGGAGGTGACATATGAATACTAATTTTGATAATAATATTCCAATTTATGTTCAAATAGTTGATTATTTAAAAACTTATATAATCCGTGGTGAATTTAAAAGTGGAGAGAGATTGCCATCAGTTCGTGATTTAGCGTCCTTATTTAAAGTAAATCCTAATACAATGCAGAAGGCATTAGGTGAACTTGAAAATATCAAACTAATATATACTGAGAGAACTAATGGAAAATATGTTACGGAAGATAAAAAAATTATTGATAATTTGAAAAAAGAGTGCGCACAAAAAATTATAGATGATTATTTTTTATCTATGAGTAAAATTGGTATTTCTAAGGAGGATGCGATATGTTACCTAGGAAAGGATGGTAAGAATGCTTCTTGAAATTAAAAACTTATATAAAAGTTACGACAACAAGGTTGTGTTAAATGATATTAATTTAAAAATTAAGAAGGGTAAGATAGTTGGATTACTTGGTCAAAATGGTACGGGTAAAACTACTTTAATTAAGTTAATTAATGATTTATTAGTAAAAGATAGTGGTACGATTTTGGTAAATGGTTGCGAGGTAGGCGTTGAAACTAAGAAAGTAATATCTTATTTACCTGAGAGAACTTATTTAAATAAGAGTATGAAAGTTATTGAAGTAATTAATTATTTTTCTGATTTTTATTTTGATTTTGATAAAGAAAAAGCAATAAAATTACTTAATGATTTAAATCTTGATATTAATCAAAAATTATCTAAAATGAGTAAAGGTATGCAGGAAAAAGTACAACTTGTATTAGTTATGTCAAGAAATGCAGATTTATATATTTTAGATGAACCATTAGGTGGAGTAGACCCTGCAACAAGAGATTATATATTAGATACTATATTGACTAATTTTAATGATGGTGCGAGTGTACTAATTTCAACACATTTAATATCTGATATCGAAAGAATACTTGATGAAGTAGTAATAATTGATAATGGAAAAATAATACTACAAGGTGATGCGGATAAGATAAGAGAAGAGGAAAATGCATCTATTGATTTTGTATTTAGGAGGATGTTTAAATGCTAGGGAAGTTATTAAAATATGATTTAAAAGATTTATTAAAGTCAATATCAGTTTTCTATATTTTATCATTTATTGGTGCGGTATTAACTCGTATATTTGGTAGTTTAACAAATACTATAATTATAGAAATTATAAGACAAGTATGTATGGGATTTATGTTTTCTATGCTTGCAAGTTCACTTATAAATACACTTATGCGTAACTGGGTTAGATTTAAACAAACTTTGTATGGAGACGAGTCTTATTTAACACATACATTACCAGTTACTAAAAAAGAAATATATTTATCAAAATCCTTACTTGGTTTTATAAATATGTTTATAACATTTGTAGTAATAGTAGTATCATTACTAATTGCTTTTTATACAAAAGAAAATTACACTAATATAATTAATATGCTTGATACTCTTTTAGTATCTATAAATATAAATTCAAATGTATTTATAGTGCTTATAATAATAATGTTATTTTTAGAAATATTTGCTGGTTTAGTATCCGGTTATCTTGGAATAATATTTGGCTTTAGAAAAAGTAATAACAAGGTAGGGTATTCAGTATTATTTGGTTTTATAGTATATATAATTAGTCAATTGTTAGTAGTATTATCTATATTTATAGTTGGATTATTTAATAGTGATGTTATGTCTATATTTAAATCAAATAGTATAAGTAATTTAACTATTATTAAGCCATTAATATTTATATTGATGTTTGTATATATATTAATAATTATTGGTATTAGTTATTCTTCAAGAAAAGAATTAGAGAAAGGTGTTAATGTTGAATAACATCTTTTTTTTATTAATATTTTAATGTATAATATTATTTGAAAGGATGATATTATGCCTAATTGGAAAACACATCTAGAAGTTGCTAAAAGATTAAATAGTAAGTTAAAATTAAAAGATAATGAATACATAGAATTTTTATTTGGTAATATATTGCCTGATATTAATAATGCTTTTATAGTAACTGATATATCAAATAAAATATCACATAATATTACTCATTTTAATAAAGATACTTATAAGGGTTATAGTGATTTTTATGATGAGTATAAAGACTTTATGAATAATAAAGTAGTGCTTGGTTATTATACTCATTTGTATACTGATTATATATTTAATAATGATTTTTATAGTAAAGAAGTGCATACAAGTGAAAATAAAGAAAAGTTAAGAATTCTAAAACAAAATGATTTTAAACTTTTTAATAATAATTTTGGTGATAATATTATAGATATTAAGAATGTAGATGATTTAGTAGAAAAATCTAAGGTTATTAGGGAGATTAATATAAACAATCAAGATGTTATAAATGTAATTAATTACTTAAATAAGAAGGACAAGGTATTGTCTAGTTATAATTATTATAGTGATGAATATTTAGATAAATTATTAGATAATGCAGTTAATATTATAGGGAGTACATTATGAGTTATAGTTATGATACATTATTTTTATTATTTATGCTTTATTCAATAATGGGATGGTTACTTGAAGTTACTTGCAAATTAATTGAAAAGCATAAGTTTATAAATAGAGGATTTTTAATCGGGCCATACTGTCCAATATATGGTCATGGTGCGATATTAATGATACTTTTGTTAAGTAAATATCAATCCGATCCACTTCTTCTATTTACAATGTCAATAGTAATTTGTTCAACACTTGAATATTTTACAAGTTACATAATGGAGAAAGTTTTTAAAGCAAGATGGTGGGATTATTCAAGAAGAAAATTTAATATTAATGGAAGAATATGTTTAGAAACTATGATACCTTTTGGATTACTAGGTATGCTTATTATATATGTTGTTAATCCAGTATTTGTAAATTTACTTGCTAAGTTATCACCAGATTTAACATATATCTTAGCGGTAATACTAAGTGCAATATATATAGCAGATAATATTATTTCATTTAAAATTATATATAAATTTAGAAGTAGTATTAAATTGCATGAAAAAGATTCTACTGAACAAATATCAGAGTTAGTTAAAGAAGAGTTCTTAAATAAAAATTTCTTGTACAAAAGACTTATTAAGGCTTTCCCTAATTTTAAGGGTAGAAAAGAATATTTGATAGAACTTAGAAATAGAATAAATAGTAAATTAGAGAAAAATAAGTAAAGAGGTGTAGTAATAATGTTTACAAATGAAAAAATAATTAATGCTGAAAGAAAAATGTCTAAAGAAATATTGATAAGTGTATTTATTATTGTTGCGGCATTTATATCTTTTTATGTTAGTTTTTTGTTTGATGAAAAAGATAAGAAAAATGAAAAAGATTTAAAGACAATTATACAAGATAAAAGTATTACCGCTAAGGATGAATTGTATTCTAAAATAAATATAAAGAGAAATTTATTTAAATTTGCTGTATATGATGATACGACTGATGCTTATTATTTTACAACTGATGGTGAGTATTTATATATAATGTATATGACTATAGATAAGTATAAAGAGATATATAATGAAGAAAAGAAAGATGATTTTATTAAAGTAGAAGGAATTACTGCACTAGTATCTAAAGATGTTAAAGAACTAGCAATAGATACTTATAATGAAATGTTTGAACTTAGTGATGAAGAAAAATTAACTATTGCAGATTTTGAAAATTATTTTGGTACAGTATATTTAGATACAACTAAAGATTTATCAGGTGGAGGGTTAATATTCTTTATAATTGGTTTTGGTGCTTTAATCTTTGGTATTATATTATTTATTATAACTATAGTTAGAAAGATAAATTATAAATCAGGAATTAAAAAATTAGATAGTAATATAATAAGTAAATTAGAACAAGAAATGAATGATGAAGAAGCATTTTACTATGATAATTCATGTGTATGTTTAACTAAGAATTATATAATAAATTTTGGTATGAAGTTTTCATATATAGATTATAAAGATGTAATATGGATTTATGAATTTAATAGTAGAGTATATGGAATAAAAACTATAAAATCAATAATGGTTGTAGATAAATATGGTAAGCAAAATCATATTGCGTTAAATGATGCATTTACAAAGAAATCAAAGATGGAATATGAAGAGATTATTAATACTCTTACTGATAAATGCAACAATTCTTTAATAGGTTATACTAGAGAAAATATTAAGAAGGCTAAGGAAATTATTAGAAAAAATAAAGAATTAGGCATTAAGTAAAAAATTATTCACATATACATAATAAATATGATAAAATAATTATTAAGGAGGTATAAATTATGGAATTAAAAGGAAGTAAAACTGAGACTAATTTATTAGCGGCTTTTGCGGGTGAGTCACAAGCAAGAAATAAATATACTTATTTCGCATCAAAAGCAAGAAAAGATGGTTATGAGCAAATTGCAGCAATATTTGAAGAAACTGCAAATAATGAAAAGGAACATGCTAAGTTATGGTTTAAGGAATTATGTGGTGGTGAAATACCAGATACATTAAACAACTTAGAAGAAGCAGCTAATGGAGAAGCATACGAATGGACTGATATGTATGCTGAATTTGCAAAGACTGCAAAAGAAGAAGGTTTTGATAGAATTGCTTATCTATTTGAAGGTGTTGCTAAAATAGAAAAAGAACATGAAGAAAGATATAGAAAGTTAATTAGTAATATAGAAAATGATTTAGTATTCTCAAATGATGGTGATACTATTTGGATTTGTAGAAATTGTGGACATGTTGTAATTGGTAAGAAAGCACCAGAAGTATGTCCAATATGTAAACACCCAAAAAGTTTCTTTGAGAGAAAAGCAAATAATTATTAAAAGTGCACTTGTTGTACTTTTTTTTATGCAAAAATATTGTTTTTAATGTATAAAGTTTTAAATATTATAATTTTTTAATATGAATTATATCTATATATTTATGTGTTTAAATTATATTAAAAAAATCTTTAAGTTATATAACTTCAATTAATCATAAAGATAAACGTAAAAAATTGCTTTTTATTATGAAAAAATCGTTTTTTGTTCAATAAAAAAGATATACTTATATAAATTGAGATTATACAAAAACTACTTTCTATTATTTAAAAAAAATAAAATTAATAATAAATAATTTACATAATATAAATTTAAATTATTAAAAAAAATAGTAAAAATCATTATAAAAAATTGTTAGTTTACTATTTTGAAAATTGCCTTTATGATTGAATTGTGTGGAGGTGATTTGATGAAAAGTATCATTGTCGATATTGATGGGACATTGTGTCCAATCAAAAAGACAAATGAAAATTATAAGGATTTGATTCCTTATAAAAAAATGATTGAAAAATTAAAAGAATATCAAGAGAAAGGATTTAAAATTGTATTGTTTACATCTAGAAACATGAATACTTATAATTGTAATTTGGATTTGATAAATAAATTTACAAAACCTGAATTAGAATTATGGTTAAAAGAATGGAATATACCATTTGATGAGATTGTGTGTGGAAAACAATGGCCAGGCAAAGAGGGCTTTTACATTGATGATAGAAGTATAAGACCTAAGGAATTTCTTGAACATGACTTTTTTGAATTAAACAAAATATGTAATGACGATAGAAATATAAATAACATTGTAGAGCATACTTTCAAAGTGAATGACACTAATGTAAAAGTAAGGTCAAATAATCCAAATGTGGTAATTAATCTTATTAAACTTTTTGGGTCTTACTATGAAGAAACAAATGACAAAGAGGATATTGCAATAAATTATATTGTTGGGTCTAAAAGAAAAACAGACTATCCAATAAAAGAAAGCAATCAGATTGAGTTTAGTTATGTTGACAAAATTGAAGATAATATAAATATTTATATGTCTAGGTATGATGAAAAAGATAAGGATTTTGCTAAAAGAATGTTTACTTCAATATTAACAAAAACATTGCAGCAGAAAGGTTATGTAATACTTCATGGTGCATGTGCAAGCAGAAATGGTGAAGGTTTTGTAATTAGTGGAAATAAACGTGCAGGTAAAACAGTTACATTACTAAATCTTTTATCTCGTGGATATGATTATGTAGCAAATGATAGACTTGCATTAAAACAAGAAGATGATCATGTGGTAGTTGTTGGTATTCCTTTTTCAATGGGAATAATATTAGATGATGCAGAAAAAGTGTTTGATATTTCAGACTGTAAAATAGCAAGAGATGGTGATAAAGAAAAAGTTTATCTAAATAATGATGATGTTAGCAAGAAGTTTAATGTTTGTGTTCATAGTATTGTAAAATTGAATACAATACTTCTTCCAAAATACAATGCGAATGCAAAGTCAATTACAATAAATGATGAACCAGATATTGTATCATACTTAGGTTATGATAATATTATGACTGATAATTGTGTTATTGAAAACAAACGTTTTTTAAATGAACTATTTAATGTAACTTATACTAATCCTGATTTTTTAAATAGATGTAATGTTAAAAGAGTTGAACAATCTGGAGAAACTTTTGACGAATTAGACTTACATTTAAAGAAATTAAGTGGAGAAAAATCAAATGTATTACGATTTACACGTACATTCCACTAATTCAGATGGTGTTTTTGAACCTTCTAAATTAGTTGAAAAATCAAATGAATTAGGATTAGAATGCTTGTGTATTACAGATCATGATTTTATAACCGAGAATCAAACATTAAACAACTTTGATAATAAGTGTAAAACGATTTTATTACCTGGAATAGAGTTTAGTATAGAGAAATATAATCACATGCATATTTTAGGATATGGAATAAATGATATTGATATGGTTAAAACATACTTGAAAAAAGTGCAATTAGAAAATTTATTTATATGCAAAAGATTACTTGAACATTTAAAAAATGATTACAAATTTAATTTAAATTTAGATAAATATAAAAATTGCAATATGAGTAAGGGATTAATAAGACGAATGCTTGTAGAAGCAGGGTATGCCTCAAGCATGAGCGAGGCTGGTGATTTATATACTGGAAAAATGTCAAAGTATTATGAACCAACTGCAAAATTTCCATTAGAAGATACTATAAATGTAATATTAAAAAGTGGTGGAATACCTGTGCTAGCGCATCCTTGTACTTTGAAATTGTCTGATGAAGAACTTGATTGTTTTATATCTCATTTGAAGGAAATAGGATTAATGGGAATTGAAATAACAAATTTAAGTAAGAATTCTAAAATGAAAAACGAGTATTACGAATTTTTAGCAAAAAAATATGATTTATTAACTACATGTGGAAGTGATTTTCATAAACCTGGTGATTTAATTGGTGTGGAAAATGAAAAAAGTAAAAAATTGATAAATAAGATAATGAGGTGATAATATGTATAAAGATAAACAATTAATTGTGTTAATGGCAGGTCACGGAACAAGATTGTATCCTTTAACACTAAATATGCCCAAAGCATTGTTAAGTGTTAAACAAATGCCATCAATATACAACATGCTTATTCCATTAATTAAAGATGGATTAACAGATATAACATTTGTTGTAAATGATGAAAATAGGTATTTAATAGAACAATTTATGAAAAATTCATTTAATAACATTAAAATTGATTTTAAATATGTTGTTCAAAGAGACTTTTCTGGGCCTGGTATTGCATTAAGAATGACAAAAGATTTAATAAAGAAAAAAACAATTCTACTATTGGGCGATACATTATGCGAATATCCGACTGATTATTCTAAAAGTTTTATTGTAGGCCAAAAAATTGCGAATGAAAAGGCAAATATGTATTGTATGATAAGTACTGACAGTAACGATAAAATAATTAATTTAGAGGACAAACCTCAAAAAACTAATGCTTCTTATGCAGCTATTGGGTTATACTATTTTAAAAATTACAAATTATTAAAGAAAATATTAGAAGAAGATAAAGATGGAGCTGAATATCAATTGTCATCATATTTTTATAAGTATATGGAAAAAGAAGATGTTTATCTTGAAAAGACAACTAGCTGGGAAGATATAGGAACTTTAGAAAATTATATGGAGACAAACAAAAAGAATTTTAATTGTCGAAACTTTAATTCTTTATTTCTTGATAATCTATCAGTACTACATAAAAAGAGTACTTGGAATAAAATTTCTTCTGAAATGAATTGGTATAAAGAAGTTGCTAATACAGACTTTGAAAAAATAACTCCGAAATTTTATAAAAATAATAAATTTGATAATGAATATGGGATTGAATATTATGATTATTTAACATTATCTGAATATTTTACATTTTATCCATTGATGGATTATAACAAAAATTATATTTTTGAAAAATTATTTGAAAACTTGATGAATATATATAGTAAAAACAAAATAATTTCCCTATCATTTAGAGACTATATGCAGGAAATGCTTATTAAAAAAACTAAATCTAGAATTGATAAATGGGATAGAAAAGATATTGTATTATCTGATGAAGTTATAATTGATGGAAAAAAACATTTAGGAATAAATAAATGCTTAGAAAAACTTGAAAAGAGAATAATTAGAATATGCAATGATTCTATTAATTATGTTTCAATTGTTCATGGAGATCCAGCTTTTTCTAATATATTATTTTCGCCAAGAAATATGATATTTAAATTCATTGATCCTAGGGGTAATTTCGTCATTGATACAATATATGGAGATTATAGGTACGATATTGCTAAGTTGAGACATTGTTATCATGGTAGATATGATGAAATTATAAATGATCTATTTACAGTTGATGAAAACGAAAAAGGATTTAAGCTTAAGTTTTTTAAACAAGCATCAAATTATAGTGCTTTTGATAGCATAATTAATAAAAATTGTATCTCTATCGATGATATTGAACTAATTGAGGGTTTGTTATTTATATCAATGATAAGTCTTCATAGTGATTATCCAGAAAGACAATTAGCGTTTTTTATACAAGGAATTAAAATTTTAAATAAACAATTAGGGGGTGCACAATATGATAGCATTTAAAATAATTGTATATATCTATCTGATTGCTCCATTTGTTTTATTAATGACTATTTTGCTTGATAAGATAATTATAAAAAAGCAAAAAAAATACAAGGTAAAAGAATATGTCGACATTTATGTCTTGCTTCCTGCCTTAAAAGAACAGAAAATTGTTAAAGAAACAATTGATTGGTTTAAAAATATTAAATACAAAGGAAATATAAAATATGTAATTATTACAACTGAAAAAGAAGAAAATGAATTCAAAAAAAATAACATAAAAAGTGAAACAACTAATAAAGTTGTAAATGAGTATTTAAAAAAGGTAAAGGATAATAGATTTTTACATCTTCATTACCCTAAAACAGAGGGTAATAAATCATCGCAAATGAATTATGCAATATTACAATTGAAGTCAAAGAATATAGATTTAGATAATACTTACATTTCTGTATTTGATTTCGATTCGAGACCAGAAAAAAATACTTTTAATGAACTCAATAAAGTAGTACAAAATAAAAATAAGCCAGATATGGTACAACAGATACCTCTTGCAATAAAAAATTATTCGGAAATGACTAATAAAAGCATTATAATGACAATTTATAGTCTACAACATATGGTAAGGTCTCTTGCTATTGAAAAATTTAAATTTCAGTTAAGTACTTTATTAAATTTAAATGTTCCAAAATATTTTATGGGAGCTTGCATGCATCTAAAATTGAGTACATTGATTCAATATGATTTGTTTCCAATATTTGTTGATGATTTAACTTTAGGATACAGATATTCAATATATGGTAAAAAATGTGAATATTTATATACTCCAAATTATTCTTTGATTCCAAATGATTTAAAGGGATATTTTAGTAGTTCAACTTTAATATTTAAGGGCATTTTGACATATGTAAGTGAAATAAAAAAAGCAAAAAGACATTATATTAATAAATTGAAAATGGCTATAGCAGGTACTGCAAATATATTTGAATTTTGTATAATCCCATATATGTTTCTTAGTTATTATATTTATATTTTCTTAACAAAAAACTTTACTTTGTTTAATATTGTTACATTATTAATTCCTGTATTGTGGTCATTATCTTCTTACATCGAATTAAAAGTTATTGGAATTAATGATGATAATAAATTAAGATCATTGCTAGCAATTTTGCTATCATTTATTTGGTTTTGCTTTAGACCAATTGGATTTATTAAATATTCAATAAAAAAATTAAAAAATATAATTTTAAAAAAAGAGATAATTTATACTAAAACGGAGAGGTAACATGATTGAAAAAAATATAATTGAAGAATTTAAAAAACATGATATTGTAATATATAGATTAGATAAAGTGACAAACTCTTATAGTTCGAATGTATATATTGCTTATTCAAAAACACAAAAATACATATTTAAAATTTTATATAATGAGGAAAAACAAAAAGGTGAGGCAATGTATATTGAATATATATCTGATAAAGTTAATGCTCCAAAATTGGTTTTTTCAGGTAGTATCAATGATAAGTCATACAATGTTATAACTTTCATTGAAGGTAAATCATATTCAGATAGTGATATTGAATTGTTATCTGATGAACAAATATTTAAGATTGGTATTTTGTTAGGCAAACTACATACAATTAAACCTTTGGACAAAAATAACGAATCATGGATTAATTATTTATATAAATATGCTGAAAAATCGAATAAAAATTTAGAAAATGTATTGGATAATAACGAAATAATATATGGTTCTATCATTAATTCAATTGAGTCAATCAAGGGAACATACGAAAATGTTATACTACATCTTGACTTTAGGGTTGGTAATATAATATTTGGCGATAAAGAGTATTTGATTGATTTTGAAAGCATGAAAAGTGGAGATCCTGCATTTGACTTTTTAAAAATGAAAAGGATATTAAGTGAAGAAAAATTTGATATATTTATGGAAGGCTACAAAAGTGTTAAGAATATAGACAATTCTATTCTCGAAAGGATTAATTTTTATAATATATTTGATGCTTATACTGCTGTCAATTGGTGCTATGAGAGAAACAAACTTGATTCTGATTTTTGTAAAGAAAGTATAAAAATTCTGAAAAAGGAATTTAAATAGTGAAGGGTTCTTTTAATAAAATAATAGTTATCAAGGATAAAGTCTTTAAGATAGAGAATGTTGCAGATTTATATTCAAAAAATATACTGCTAAGCTTTGATTGTAATCACAAAGCATATTATGATGATTTAAAAAAATTAGGTATTGATGTTGCAAGACTCTATTTTGATAAAAAAATATTCGGCAAAAATATTGAAATTCAAGAATTTATTCCTGGAGAAAGTCTTGCATCTTATATGGAAAAAAAAGATGTATTAATAGATGATAAACTTAATTGTTATAAAAAATTACTTATTATTTATAGAAAAACTTTATCTTCTGATGCTGCATTAGATTTAAATATGAGAAATTTCATTATAAAAAATGGTAATTTGGTTTATGTTGATCTAGTACCTTCAATATATAGAAGTAAATTATCACAGGAAAATCTTGATAGTGATGAATATAAAAATTATTATTTAAATAAAAATTTAGCTATAGCAAATGTTACTAATTATTTTTTAAGATCAATTGCTTATATGCCAAAAGAAGAACTAAAAATTATATTGTTAAAAGTTAAAATTATTGTTAAAGAATTGTTTGATTTTGAATTAGATTTATCAAAGAATAAAAAAAGCAATTTGTTTGTTGAATATTTATGTGGAAACATGGAATATGAACAATACGAGGAACAATATCAAATAATTAAAAGGAAGTGAAATTATGGAAAAATTGTTATTTGTTGATATAGATGGTACTATTGCACGTGATACTGGGGAAATTTCTGAAACAGCAAAAAAGACATTAAAAAAATTTAAAAATATTATCTTAACAACAGGTAGAGCTCGAAGTGAAGTCAAGAAAATATGTGATGAACTTGGATTTAGATATTTCATTTCTTCATATGGTACAGAGTTATATGATAACTATGAAAATAAAGTGTTATATAATCTAACTTTAGATTCAAATGTAATTTTAAAAATTTATGAATTAGCGCTGGCAAATGATTTGTCATTAATTGCAGCGATTGAAGATAAAGAGATAGAAATAACTAAAGAAAACTATATTTGTTTTATTAAAAATGTTAAGCAATGCATGATAAAGGGTAGTAATGAAAAATTAAACGTTTTAAGAGCTGAAATAAAAGGTTTATGTGAAATTAAGTATCAAAGAGACAATGCATACGAAAATGGATATTATTGGTTTAGTATATTGCCCAAAGATGCTAATAAAGGAACAGCTGCAGTATATTTAATGAAATTGTTAAATATTGATGCAAAGAATACGATGGCTTTTGGTAACGATGCCAATGATATACCCTTATTTATTGCAGTATCAGGCAATAAAGTTGCTGTTGGAAACTCTTGTGAAGAGTTGAAACGAAATGCAACAATTATAATTGGTGATAATAATACAGATAGTGTTAAAAAATACTTACAATGTATTATTTCATAATATATGATATAATCAAAATAGGAGGAAAATATGGAAAAAGATGATATCAGATTAATGATAGGAAATGTTAAATTTAGTTGTAGAGCTGTTGGCGTTATAATTAAAAACAACAAAATACTATTTCAAAAAAGAAAAGGTGATGAAAACTGGGCTTTACCTGGTGGCGCAATTGCAACATTAGAAACTGGCGAAGAAGTGGTTTTAAGGGAGCTTGAAGAGGAAACAGGTGAAAAAAATGCAGTGGTTGAAAGACCATTATGGTTTACTGAATATTTTTTTGAATTTGCTGGAAAGGTTCAACATCAATATATTTTGGGTTATTTAGTAAACATTCCTGATAATTCTAAATTGATGAAAGATGATGAATTTAATGGAATAGAAGAAGGAAAAAATATAATATACAAATGGATTGATAAAAAAGATATAAAAAAATCTTCAATTAAACCTGATTTTTTGAAAAACAAATTAACAAATGTAAAAAAGACATATGAGCATATTATTGAAAATGACTTATAGAATAGCAATTGCTATTCTATTTTTAGTATTACTTAAAGTTATACCAAATATAAAAAAACGACAATTGACATTATATCAAATTGAAATTATAATAATTTTAAGGTGATTTGATATGAACGAAATAAATTTAAATTCTTTAAAAATGTTTTTAGAAGTTGCGACATCAAATAGTTTTCTTGAAGCATCAAATAAATTATATATGTCACAACCAGCAATAAGTAAGAGTATGTCGAAATTAGAAGAAACATTAAATGTAGCACTTTTTTATAGAGCGAATAAGGGAATATCTTTGACACCATCTGGTGAAATTTTATATAATTGTTTAAGAGAAACAAAAGATTTACTTGAAACTTGCGAGCGTGCTTTAATAGCTATAAATGATGTTGAACAAGGTACACTAGTTATTGGAGTTCAGTCACATATAGTAAGAAATTATTTGATGAGTAAAATTGATGACTTTAGATTAAAACATCCTAAAATTAAAATTGAATTAATTGATATGTCAACTAACCAATTGATTGAGCAATTGGTTAGTAGAAAAGTCGATTTTATTATAGATGCAGCACCAATAGATACAATATACAATAATATATCTATAACTCCAATATGTGCTTTAAAGACATGCTTTATAAAATCTACAAGAAACGATGCAATCATTAAAACAATTAATGACCTTGAAAACGAAAATATTATTCTTCCAATTGCAAGAAGTTCTTTGAGAAAAAACTTGAATAGGATATTTGATGAGCAAAGTTTAGATATTGTTCCTGTACTTGAATTTGGAACAGAGGACTTAATTATTGATTCTGTTAGAAGAAACCTTGGAATTGGTTATGTTGTTGAACCGGCAATTGACTATTTAGTTAAAGCAGGTATTATTGAGAAAGTTGATATTGATTTTATGTTTCCAAAAATGGAAATAAATATTGTTAAAATAGATAATAATCTTACAAAAACTGCTCAAATGTTTATTGATGAGGAAATTGAATATGAAAAATAATATATATGATTTTTATAAAGAACACTATGATTTAAAAAAAATTAATCTCAACATTTCTCAGAAAGACATTATACTTTTAGTGTATGATGATAAGTATTATTATTATTTAAGTGAAAACAGATTTATTGATTATGTTAATCAAAAAGATATTTTAAATTTAATCAAAAGAGTAAGTAAAAAATATAAAATAGATATAATAAATTACTACCCTGTTTGTTTTTGTGGTTCAACGCTTGTTATAGCAATTAGGGTTGTAAATAATTTGACAACAAAACTGAAAAGATTTGACATAAAAAAAATTCCTTCTAAATATAAAAAACTTGTAGATTATCACAAAAAACATTTTGAAATGTATTACTTATCAAGTAGTGTTTCAAAAGAGATACAAACTAGTCAAAAATATATTGGAAGGTATAAGTTTCATGAAAAATTTATAAAAAAATATCTTCTTACTTATAAAAAACGAAGAAAAAAAGAGTTTAATGAATTAATATCAAAACTTCTACCGTTAAAAAAATCAATTATTGATATATCTTGCGGTGATAACAAAGATATATTTGATATTGCTTTAAATAAAAATTATGAACTTATTGTGGGTAATGACATTTGCATAAAGTACATGGAAGAAAAAACGAATGAAAATGTTGTATATACTAATGATGATGCAAACTTTAATAATATTAAAGATTGTAGTTATGATGTTGCTTTTTGTAAAAATACACTACATCATATGAATGATGTTAATGCAATAAACAATATGCTATTATTATTAAATAAAATTTCTAAGTATGAAGTTTTAATAGTAGAAATATGTAATCCAAGGGAAGCTGGGGGATTACCTAATTTTTTGAATAAGTGGTTATATACTAAGTTTTTAAAAGATGCTGGTAGTTGTTTTTTAAATGAATCTCAATTCAAAAAAATTATTGAACATAATTTTAATAATCATAGCGTTGATTATTATAAGTTTACTAATATTTTAGGAACTTATATGATTGCTAAAATAAGGAAGGATAAATAATATGAAAATAAAAGTAGAAACTGAACAAAAATATTATTATTTTAACCCCAAAAAGATAATTGAAAAAATAAAAAATATGAAGTTTATAGAATTACCTATTAAAATTGAAAATGATGAATATTTTACAGATATTGATAGTGAATTTATTGAAAACAGGACATGTCTTAGAATTCGTAAGACTAATAATAAAGATATGGAAATAACTTTCAAGGGGAAATCTTCATCACTTTTGGGTCAATATTGTAAATTAGAAAATAATATATCAGCAGATATAAATGAATATGACAACTTTGTTAGTTTATTTACTTCATTAGGATTTTATTCATACTGCAAAGTTGAAAAAGAAAGATATACTTTCTTTAAAACTGATGAAAAATATAGGTATAGCATAATGATTGATACATTACCAAATATAGGCGGTTTTATTGAATTTGAAATTATTTCCGAACAAGAAGAATCAAAAAAAGAAGAATTAAACATTGCATTAAGAAAATTTGTAAATTCTTTTTCTGAATTTAATTTAAAAGAAGAAACAAGACCATATAGAGATGTTGTTGCTGATTACAAATTTAAAAAGATTAAACCTAAAGAAAAGATAGAGAATATATATATTTGTTTAGATGAGTTTCTTTTTAAATATGAAAAGGATTTTTATAAAAAATATAAGGAAAAATTTAGTAATGATTATAAGAAAACTATTAAATGGGGTTTATTCAGAAAAAATGATGAGTTATGTCCAATTGTAATGTCCTATATTGATGACTATTTAAACAATGTAATATTTGATTCAAAAGAATTATTGGTGGCGATGCAATTACTTGATAAACTTCCTCAAAATAAATTGTTTATAACAAAAACAAATAAAGTATTCTTTACTCATTTTTTTGGAAAAATGAATATTAAGATAAATAATATTATATATAATGATGATGAATCACTAAATCAAGTAATTAAGAAAAATAAAGTTGATTTAAAAAAATCAATAATTATAAATAACAAAGATTTAAAAGAAATTAATAGTATTCTTTTGATTATAAAAAACAATATCTAATGTATTTTAGATTAGTTTTAAATCAATATTTGAAATATAGAAGATTAAATTAAGAGGTTTATATGAGTAAAAAAATTGAAAATGAAGAAAAATTTTATTGTGATAGTTATAATGAATTATTAAGTACTATTAATAAATGTGGACTTAAAAAAGTAAAAGAAGAATTTGAGATAGATGAATATTTTGTGGACATTAATGGCAATTTTATAAAGAATAGGTCTTGTTTAAGGATGCGTATTACAGATAATAAACATCTAGAAGTTGCGTTCAAAGGAGCTTCTAGGGATTTTTTAAATAATCATGGAAAGACAGTGAATAGTATTAATGTAGATATTTCTAATTACGAAAGTATTAGTGATTTGTTGTTTTCTTTGGGTTATTTAAGCTATTCCATTGTAAACAAAACAAGAGTAATATATTCTAAAAATGATGGTGATTTTGAATATAATGTAATGGTTGATACAGTAGATGGCATTGGAACATTTGTTAAATATGAATTATTATATTGTAAAGATGATTTGAGTGTTGATTATTTACAAGATAAGTTAAAAGAATTTGTTTTAAAATTTAAAAGTCTGAACTTTCAAAATGCAAATTCACCTTATTGTGATTTTTCAGCATATAAAACTTTTACAAATGCTATGCCTCCACAAAAATTAACTACTATTTTATTTGATTTGGATGGCACATTAATAAATAGTGAAAAAAAATTTTTTGAAAGTTTTAGAGAAGTAATACAAACTGATTATGATTATCTAATCACTTATAAAGAATATGAGGAAAATGAATTAAAGCAAAATGCAAATTTAATAAAAAAATTAAAAGAAGATAAAATAATTGGTTATGATGTGTCTGATGAATTGATTATGCAAAAAGTTTATTTAAAGTATGAGCAAAAGTTTATAGAGTTATTAGATGAAAATGAAGTGACTATAAATTTTGAATTGTTAAAACAACTAAAAAATAAGGGTTTAAATTTGGCTCTTGTAAGTACAAGTAGAAGAAAGTTTATAGATTTGTTATTAAATAAATTGAAACTTGAAACGCTTTTTGATGTTATTGTATCAAGAGAAGATGTAGAAAGACTTAAGCCTGCGCCTGATGCATATGAAATGGCGCTCAACTCATTAAATGTTTTGAGCGATAATTGTATTGCTTTTGAAGATTCAAAAAGAGGAATAATATCTTCAAAAAGTGCTAATATCAAAACTATACAAGTAACTGATTTTTGTAAGGAAAAAGTATATGAGGCAGACATGTGCGAAAAATTAAGTAGAGTTTTGTTGCCGATTATAAATTATGCAGAGGTTAAAAATAAGGTTAAAAGGAAATAATTTGTTATGATAAAATCGTTTAAAAGGTACAATTAAATAGGAAAACAAAAGTTAAATGATTATAATTTTATAGATAAATACTTAAATAAGATTAGGGATAAAATAAGATGTTTGCCCAGCATAAAAGATGAACTGTTCATAAATTTATACATTCATTTTAATTATAATGTTGATGGAAGGCACTCAATAAGCCAAATAAAAGCATCTGTAATAAAAAATATTCTGTTGTCTTGCAAATTATATGATATTGTTAAAAAATATCTAGTATTGAGTTTATAGTTGATAATAAGAATATTGTAATCAATGTCATGTGTTGTGATTGTTTGCTAATTCAAAAGATGAAAAAATAATAAATAAATTAGAATATTAAAATGGAGGATGATTATGGCTTTACAAAGAGGAATTGTTAAATTAGAAGATTATAATCCAAACTGGGAAAATGAATATAAAAAAGAAGAAAACTTATTAAAAAGTGTACTTAAAGATAAAATAATAGAAATACACCATGTTGGAAGTACTTCTATACCTGGTTTAAAAGCAAAACCAATAATTGATATTTTAATAGTTATTAAATCTTTAAATGAGATACCTTGTATTGAAGAACTATTAAAACCATATAGTTATGAAAATAGGAAAGAGCAAGGAGTAATAGGCAGAATATTCTTTGCTAAAGGACCTGATAATGCTAGAAGTCATTATATACATTTTACTACTACGAATAGTGATACCTATTTTAATCAATTATATTTTAAGAAATATTTATTAAGTCATCCTGATTATATAAAAGAATATAATGATTTAAAAGTGTCTTTGGCAAACAAATATGCAAATGAAAGAAAATTATATACACAGGGTAAAGACGAATTTATAAAAAATATTATTAAACTTGCAAAAGAAGAATTTGATAAATAATGAAGGCTTTTCTAGTGAATAAAACTATTTAGATAATTCTAATTTTCTTATAACAGTATTTTGTAAAACAGATGGTTTTAATACATATATTTGCAAGTGAATTTTTATGTAAAAAAATAATAAAAATGTGTTGACATACAAGTATAAAAATGATAAATTAGACTTAATTTTATTAGAGAGGTTTTTGTATGAATAAGGGATTAAGTGTGGAATTAGAAAATTGTAAGAAATATGAATTTAAAGGCTTTCTTTTTACATGCTGTAATCTTGTTGTTGCAATCGGTATCTAAACGTGTTATGCGTTTTGATGCCGATTTTTTCTATTCAAAGGAGGCAATATGAGCAATATTACAATTGATGATTTGTTAAAAAATTTAAGTGAGTATAATCCGGATGCAATAAGTGATGTTAAAAAGGCATATGACTATGCAAGTTATCTTCATAATGGTCAAGTAAGACAAAGTGGAGAACCATATATAAGTCATCCTCTTAATGTTGCGTATATTCTATCTGAAATGCATGCTGATAGTGATACTGTGTGTGCAGGGTTATTGCATGATACTCTAGAAGATACGAATATTAAGAAAGAAGATATTGCTCATGATTTTAATCAAAATGTTGCTAATTTAGTAGATGGTGTTACTAAACTTGCTAAAATGAATTTTTCTTCTAAGCAAGACCAAAATTATGCAAATACTAGAAAAATTATAACAGGTATTACGGATGATGTAAGAATAATTATAATTAAACTTGCAGATAGACTTCATAATATGAGGACATTAGAATTTAAATCTGAATTTAAGCAAAAAGAAAATTCACTTGAGACAATGGAAATATTTGTCCCACTTGCGTACTATATTGGAGCATATAGAATTAAATCTGAATTAGAAGATTTATCTTTAAAGTATTTAAAACCAGATGTATACAAAAGAATTGGGGAAAAAAAGATAAGATTAGAAGAGACTTCTGGTGATATTTTAAAAGAAATGCTATATAAGATTGAAACACTATTAAATGATAGAAATATACCAAATGAAATAAAGGTAAGAACTAAGAATATTTATGGAATATATAAAAGATTATCAGAAGGACATAAATTATCAGATATACATGATTTACTAGCACTTAAGATAATGGTAGATGAAATAGAGAATTGCTATATTGGCTTGTATTTAGTGCATAGTAAATATAAACCAATAAATGATAAATTTAAAGATTATATATGTAATCCGAAAACTAATATGTATAGAAGTTTACATACAACAGTTTTTGGTCCTGAAGATAGATTAGTTCAAACACAAATAAGAACATTTGATATGGATAAGATTGCTTCTTTTGGACTAACTGCATATTGGGATATAGAAAAAGGGAAAGCAAGAGATGTAATGCAAGATGATTTAAAACAAAAATATCAATTTTTTAAATCATTAATAGAAATAAATTCAATATTTGGAGATAATCAACAATTTGTAAATCAAGTAAAAAATGAATTGTTTGCAAATAAAATATATGTATATACAACAAAAGGAGATATTATAGAATTACCAATTGGTTCAACAGTAATAGATTATGCGTATAAATTGGATACAGATATTGGTAATACAATGGTTGGAGCATTTGTAAATGATGAATATGTACCTGCCCATTATGTTCTTCAAAATAAAGATAGAGTAAGAATAGTTACAAATGAGTTATCTTATGGTCCTAGAGAGGACTGGTTAGATATTGCTAAAACAAGTCTAGCAAAAAGTAAAATAAAGGAACATATTAAGAAATAAAAGGGGGTGCAATAATGAAAAGATATAAGATAGGTACTAATAACAATTTAAGAGACCTTGGTTGGATTATTAATAAAGATGGTATTGAGGTAAAATTACTTAGATTTATTAGAAGTGATTTACCAACAAATATTACTGATAATGGTATAAAATTTTTAAAAGATAATAATTTCACGACAGTAATTGATTTAAGAAAAAAAGACGAATGCATTAGTAATCCTAATTGTTTAAAAGATTATTTTGATTATTATAATATTAATTTAGTTGGCAATAAATTTTTTAAATCTCAAGATGATTTTCCTAATTGTTATATGAATATAATAAATGATTATGATAACATTAAGTTAGTATTTAAAACAATTGCTAATTCTAAAGGTGGAGTTATTTATAATTGCAGAGCAGGGAAAGATAGGACAGGAATTATTAGCATGCTTCTTTTGATGCTTGCAGATGTATACGATGATGATATTATTGCTGACTATGAAGTCAGTTATACATATATAAGAATGCTTGCTAGAAAAGAACACAATAAAAATTATGATGTTCCGTTCTTTGTAAATAGAAGCGAAATGGAAACAATGGAAAAAACAATTGAATTATTTTATGAAAAATATGATAATATACAAAATTATTTAAATATTATTGGACTTTCTAATGAAGAAATTAATTGTATAAAAAATAAGTTAATAAATTAATTTTTAAAAAAATTTGAAAATATAAAAGTGTTAGGAGATGATTAAATGAATAAAAATATATGTTTTCCAAATTATGATAGAAGTATTTTATCAATTAGTTCATCAATACTTAAAAATTATGATGTTAAATCTAATTATAAGTCATTAAGTGAACTTGATAATATATTAAGAAAAAAATATAGAAATGTAATATTCTTAATATTAGATTGTTTAGGTACTGATATTATTGAAAAAAATTTGGATGAAAACTCTTTGTTAAGAAAAAATATAGTAACAAGTGTGACATCTGTATATCCACCAACTACTGCTGCTGCAACAACTGCATTTCACTCTGGTTTATCACCTTTAGAAAATGGTTGGGTAGGTTGGATGCCTTATTTTAAAAAATATAATAGTATAATTGAATTATTCTCTGGTAAAGATTTCTATACAAGAAAACAAATTATAGAAAGACCTGAAAGTATTAACTTGGAGTACGAAACTATTTATGAGAAGATATGCAATAAAAATAAGAATATAAAATTTCATAAAGTATTTCCGAAAAATATTCAAAAAGATGGTGCAGAAGATTTTAAAGATTTATGTAATAAAATAAAAAATCATTGCAATAACAACGATAGAAATTTGATATCTGCTTATTGGAATGAACCAGACCATACAATTCATCATAATGGTGTTAAATGTAGTTGTGTTAAAGAAGTGTTAGAAAATATTGAAAATAATTTAAAAAACTTAGTTGATAAATTAGAAGATAGTGTTGTAATTATTTCTGCAGACCATGGTGCAGTTAATGTTGATGAAATATATATAAATGAAATACCAGAGATAAATGATTGCTTAAAAATGCCACCTTCTATTGAAACAAGAATTGTTACATTTTTTATAAAAAAGGGTATGAAGAATAAATTTAAAAATGCAATGAATAAATATTTTGAAGGTGAATATATCTTGTACACTAAAAAGAAATTTTTGGATAGTGGATTGTTTGGTAAAGGAAAACAACATCAAAATATAAATGATTACCTTGGAGATTATACTTTAGTATTTTATAAGAAAAAAAGTGTAGGATATTCAATTGATGGTGTAAAAGAGCCTCCTTTAATTGCGGACCATGGAGGTATTTCAAAAGAAGAAATGACAGTTCCATTAATTGTTTTAGAAAGTAGGTAATATGAAAATAACATATGTAACAGGAAATTGGGCTAAGTTAGAAAGTGCTAAAAACATACTTAGTCCTCTTGGTTTTGAAATTGATAATGTTAAGATGGATACTACTGAAATTCAAGCAAATACTGTAGAAGAGGTTGCAATGTATTCTGCCAAGGAAGCAAGTAGTAAATTAAAATGTGATGTTTTAAAAAATGATAGTGGTTTATATGTAGATGCTCTAAATGGTTTTCCTGGACCATATACTCATTATGTGGATGATTTATTAGGAGAAGATTGCATATTAAAACTACTAGATGGTATTGAAAATAGAAGAGCATCTTTTGTAGAAGCGTTCGCATATTGTAAATATGGTTGTGAACCTGTTGTATTTAAATCGATAACTAAGGGTACGATTGCAAAAGAGAAAAGTGGTAAATATGGATGGAGTTGGGATTTTATCTTTATACCTGATGGATGCGATAAAACTCTTGCAAATTATCCTGATAAAGAAAGATTTAGTTTATGGAATACTGATGCATACTATAAACTTGCTGATTATTTAAGTACTGATATTGACAATATTGATAAATAAATGTATTATTTATATGTAAAACGTTGATGGAACATAGTAGTAAATGAGTATATCAAAGAGAACTAATGGTTGGTGAAAATTAGTTATATGAGTTTATGAATCTACTCCAGAGTGGCTTTGTGCCCGGTTAAAAACCGTTATTTAATTAAGTATAATTTAGGATGGTACCACGATAATTCGTTCCTATGGTATTGTCCTTTTTTATTTTATGGGAGGATTTATGATAGATATTAAATTAATAAGAGAAAATAGGGATTTAGTAAAAGAAAATATTAAGAAAAAATTTCAAGATGAAAAATTACCTTTAGTTGATGAAGTATATGAACTTGATAAAAGGTATAGAGAGTTAAAAGTTAAGGCAGACAATGATAGAAAAGATAGAAATTCTATTAGTGATAATATTGGTGCTTTAATGCGTGAGGGTAAAAAAGAAGAAGGTTTAAAACTTAAAGATAAAGTAGTTTTAATTAATAAAGAACTTGAAAGTATTGAAGTAGAAGAAGCAGAACTTGAAGAAAAAATAAAAAATATTATGTATAAAATACCTAATATAATTGATGCTTCTGTACCAATTGGTAAAGATGATAGTGAGAATGTTGAAGTACAAAGATTTTTAGATGCAAAAGTACCAAGTTATGAAATACCATATCATGCAGATATTATGAATAAGTTAAATGGTCTTGATAAAGATGCATCTGCAAGAACTTCAGGTAATGGTTTTTATTATCTAATGGGAGATATTGCTAGATTATCATCTGCTATGCTTGCGTATGCTAGAGATTTTATGATTAATAAAGGATTTATTTATTGCATACCTCCATTTATGATTAGAAGTGATGTTGTTAATGGAGTTATGTCATTTAAAGAAATGGATGCTATGATGTATAAAATAGAGGGTGAAGATTTATTCTTAATCGGAACATCAGAACATTCTATGATTGGTAAATTTAAAGGTGAATTAATAGATGAGGCAAAATTACCAATTACTATGACTTCATATTCTCCATGCTTTAGAAAAGAAGTTGGAGCACATGGAATTGAAGAACGTGGTATTTATAGAGTTCATCAATTTGAAAAACAAGAAATGATTGTTTTATGTAAGCCTGAAGAAAGTATGGAATGGTACGAAAAAATGTGGAGATATACTGTTGAAATATTTACAAGTATGAATATTCCAGTAAGGCAACTTGAGTGTTGCAGTGGTGATTTAGCAGATTTAAAAGTAAAATCTTGTGATGTAGAAGCATGGAGCCCAAGACAGCAAAAGTATTTTGAAGTAGGTTCATGTTCAACTCTAGGTGATGCTCAAGCAAGAAGACTTGGTATAAGAGCAAAAGGACAAAATGGTAATTATTATTTACATACTCTTAACAATACCGTTTTAGCATCAACAAGAGCATTAATTGCATTTATTGAAAATAATTATAATGAAGATGGAAGTATAACTATTCCAGAAGTTCTAAGACCATATATGGGTGGAATAGAGAAGATAGAGTGTAAATAATATGGATTTATTAAATGAATTTTTAGAAAAAGAAGATATTAGATATTTCTATCATGTTACTAATACTGATTGTAATGAAATATTAGATGAGGGTTTATATATGGTAGAAAGAGAATTATATACAACAATGATTGAATTACCAGATGAATTTTATAAGGACCCAATATCTTATTCAAAAGGTGAAAAAGGTATGAAGGGTACTTATAGAGAAAATGGTAACCTTGTAATAATTGGTATAGCAAAAGAAGATATTAATGATGCAGTTCGTAAAGTGGACTATATACCAAATGAGTGGAATTTAGATGATAGACCAAATTATTATTTACCTAATGAATATATACTTGGTTATATTGATAGTGATGAAGAAGAGTTTATATTTAATGAAGAATTTAGATATAATGATACTTATAGCATTTAAAAAGATGATTTGTTTCATCTTTTTTTTACTTTAATATATGCCAGTAACCTGTTTTGTCAGAGCCAATTCTTTCAATGACTAAATTATCAATTAATATTTTAAAATTTCTTTTAATAGTTCTTACGTTAACACCAATTACACTAGCCATTTCATTTTGCGTTATTTTATTATTGTTTGTAATCAATTCAATAATTCTATTTTGCATGTCATTTAGAACAAAATTACTACTTTTTATTAATTTATCTATTGATGTATTAATTGTTTTTAAAATAAACTTTATAAAAATATTAGCATTTCCGTTATTATGGCATTCCGCAATTGATGAATAATATTTTTCTTGATTTAAGTATATTTCTTCTTCTAATGGTATAAATTCAAAACATTTATCATAATTTATTAACATTAATGTTACCCAAAATCTAGCACATCTTCCGTTTCCATCCGAAAAAGGATGAATAGCAACAAAGTAATAATGGAAAATTGCAGATAAAATAATAATATTTAAATTACTGCTACTTATATATTCAAATAAGCTGTTCATCAAAGATGGAACCAAAATGGAATTAGGTGCCATGTATATTATTTCGTTTCCTCTTTTAACTCCTTCACCATGGTTTCTATAATTACCATTATCCTCATCAAAGTATTTCATCATTAACTGGTGTACTTTTAATAAATCTTTTTCGCTTTTATAATT
The DNA here is from genome assembly GCA_934130375.1 of uncultured Bacilli bacterium. Classification (GTDB taxonomy): domain Bacteria; phylum Bacillota_I; class Bacilli_A; order RF39; family UBA660; genus CAG-1193. The sequence goes on along the minus strand of CAKOXW010000001.1, from coordinate 347,594 downwards.
GTAATCATTTATGTTATTGTATGCCTCAATTGCATTTTTAACTTCTTGAACTTCATTTTTTTTGCCAAATACTCGTTTATTTTCTGATATATTTTCTACATCAAATAAAGACAATGAATTATCTTCTATTGCAAGTGAAGAATGGATAGACCTTATTTTAGATTTTGAAATCATGTATTTTCTTTTTTGTTTATCATTAATATTTATGCTTTTAATCTTTTCATTTATATCTTGCAATAAATTTTCCATTTCTTTGTCAATATAATATATTGGTTTAACTTCATCAAATAATTTCAATTACATCACTCCCATACTAAAACTATTGTACCACAAATGTCACTGTAAATGTCACTGTATTTGCATTTTTCAATATTTATAATTCAAATTTTTCATATTGTCACTTAGATGTCACTTACTATATAATATAATCAAATCATGGAGGTGCTCATGGAAATATTAAGAGTAGAAAATTTAACAAAAATATATGGAAAAAATGAAACTAGGGTTGTCGCACTTGATAATGTAAGTTTCAGTGTTAATAAGGGCGAATTTGTTGCGATTGTAGGCGCATCAGGTTCTGGTAAATCAACACTTCTTCATTTAATAGGAGGTGTAGATAGACCAACTCATGGCAAAGTATACATTGATAATAATGATATATATTCATTAAATGATGATAAATTATCAATATTTAGAAGAAGACAAATTGGTCTTATCTATCAATTTTATAATTTGATACCTATTTTAAATGTAGAAGAAAATATAACACTGCCTCTTGATTTAGATGGAAGAAAAATAGATAAATGCGAATTAGATGCATTAATTTCTCATCTTGGATTACAATCAAGAAAAAATCATTTGCCTAATTCTTTATCAGGAGGTCAACAACAAAGGTGCTCAATTGGAAGAGCATTGATTACTCATCCTGCAATAATTCTTGCGGATGAACCTACTGGTAACTTGGATTCAAAATCTTCTTTGGAAGTAGTATCTTTACTTAAAAAATCAAATAGAGAATACAAACAAACAATAATAATGATTACGCATGATTTAGATATCGCATCCTCTGCTGATAGAATTATAAAAATTGAAGATGGAAAAATAGTGAGTGAATAGTATGAAAATAATGAATAAATTAACTATAAGTAATCTAAAATTAAACAAAAAAAGAACTATTGTAACAATTATAGGTATAATTCTTTCAGTCGCATTGATTACAAGTTTATCAACTTTAATATCTAGTTTTAAAAGTTCTTTATATAATTTTTATATACAACAAAGAGGTAATTATCATTATGCATTTTATGATATTAGTGATGATGATTTAGAAGTAATTAAAAAGAATAAAAAGATAGAAAGTTATAGTATTATTGAAGATATTGGTTATGCTTTAATTAATTCTAAAAATGAATATAAACCTTATGTTCATATATTAGGTATTGATAATAATGATTATAAAAATTTATCAATTCATTTAATAAGTGGTAAGATGCCTGAAAATAGTGATGAAATTGTTATTGCTAAGCACTTAAAAAATAATGGTGAAGTTGATTTAAAAATAGGTGATACCATAGATTTAAAAATAGGTAAAAGAGTAAGTGATGGTTATACACTTAATGCAAGTTGCTCATATGATAATACTGAAAAACTTATCACAAAAGAAACTAAATCATATAAAGTAGTAGGTATTATTGAAAGACCAATATATGGTATTGAACAATATTCATCACCTGGTTATACTGTTATTACAAATAGAACTCAAAATCATTATTCATCCTCCGTTTATGTAAGGTATACAAAAACAGGATTAAAATATAGATATAGAGTAACTGCTAATATATTGGGTATAAGTGAGAAATTGTATGAAGATACTAAAGGCGGTATGTTATACAATACCGATAAAGAACACGACTTGATTAAAGAAGAATTAAGTAAAGCAAAGTTTGTTTTTTCTGAAAATTCTAATTTAATATATTTAGAAACCATGCCTGCAAATGATTATACGGTACGCATGCTTTATACTACTTTTGTAGTAGTTGCGTTAATAATTATTGTAACTTCAGTATTCTGTATAAAAAATAGTTTTGATATACAAGTATCTGAAAAACAAGTTTTGTTTGGTATGTTAAGAAGTGTTGGTGCGACTAAAAAACAAATAAAGAAAAGCGTATTATATGAAGGTTTTATTCTTGGTTTAATTGGTATACCAATTGGAATAATATCTGGTTTATTCGCATCATTTATCTTAATTAAAGTATGTAACTCTCTACTTAGTGAACAATTATTTATGCACTTTACATTTAATATATCATTTCTTGCAATTATAGTTGCTGTAGTGTTAAGTTTTTTAACGATATATTTATCATCAATAAAAAGTGCTAAGAGAGCATCAAAAACCTCCCCAATTGCACTTGTGCGTAATAGTAATGATATAAAAAATAAAAAGTTTGGTTTAAAAAAATCAAAATTTGTTAAGAAATTATTTGGTATTGGTGGGTTAATATCTTATAAAAATATTAAGAGAAATAAGAAAAAGTACAGGACGATAGTAATATCTTTAATCGTATGTATTTCAGTCTTTATCGCAACAACATCTTTTGTAAATTATGCATTTAAGCAAATATCAATTGAGTTTCCTGATGCTGATTATAATATATCTTTAAGAGTAAAAAGTGATAATAAAACTCAAATTGATGCAATAAGCAAAATTGATAGTATTAAATCTATTGATGCAAAAAGAGACGCTTCAAGAGACGTTACTGGTATTAAATTATCCAAAGACTTTAGTGACTACTTAGATGGTAATGATAATTTATTTGATGCATTTATATCTTCACATGGAAGTACTGTTTATAAAAACTATTTAGATAAACTAAATTTGAGTTATGAAGATGCTAAAGATAAGGTAATATTAATAAATAAGACTATGATTACTGATAGTGAAAATCCTAGTATTAAAAAGGAGATTATTACTAGTAATAACAAGGTTAATGATACTATAAGTATTAAATTAGATGATAGTACTATTGATTTAAGTATTATAAAAATTACTGATATAAAACCTATGTTTAGTGATGAAGTATATGCAAGAATTGAATTAATTGTAAGTGATGAAGTAATGGATAAGTTAGCAGATAGTGAATATACTTATATATTTATTGATAGTACTAATCCTGATTATGTAGAAGCAGAAATTAAAAAAATATTAGATAATGATAGTTATAGAATTCATAATTTAGATAAAGAAAAAAGAGAAATACAGTCTTTATATACCTTAATTGCAATATTCTTATATGGATTTATTACTGTAATCGCACTTATTGGTATTACTAATATATTTAATACAATTACAACTAGTATGTTTCTTCGTAGTAAAGAATTTGCAATGTTAAAAAGTGTTGGTATGACTAATAAAGAATTTAATAAGATGATATTTTTAGAAAGTATTATGACTTGCTTTAAATCATTATTAATAGGTATTCCAATTGGTATATTCCTATCATATATAATGTATTTATCTATGAATATTGGTATTAATAAAGTAATGTATAATCTACCTATAACTGGTATATTAATAAGTATTTTATCAGTTATTGTACTAATACTTGTTATTATGAAATATTCACTTAATAAAATTAATAAACAAAATATAATTGAAACTATAAGGAAGGATAATATTTAGTCCTTCTTTTATAGTTAAATAATTGGTATAATTAAAGTGTATGAGGTAGAGATTATGAATAATTATGAAGTATTATCTAAAAATTGTAAAATAAGATGGATTGAAAAATTTGATTTAACAACCCAAAAATATAAACAAGTTAGTGGTTATGTTTTTAATGATAACAATGAATTGCTAATAGTTAAAAACAAAGATACTTGGACAATACCGGGAGGTCATCCTGAATTGTATGAATATACTACAGGAACTTTAATAAGAGAGATTATGGAAGAGGCATGTGTAAGTATTAACAAAATTCAGTATTTAGGAGCAGTAGAAGTAGTTGAAAATGATGAAACTTATTATCAATTAAGGTATATAGCAAGAGTAAAAGATGTTTTAGAATTTGTAAAAGAATGGGAAACAAGTGAAAGAAAATTTGTTAAATTAGAAGATTTAAACCAATATATTAAATGGTATGATGGATTTACTTTTAGGGCACAACTTGAAACTATAAAAAGAGTATTAAGTGAAAATTATTAATATCTCACTAAAATACTTGACTACATTGATGATTAAAAATTAATTGCTTTATTCTTGGATGGAAATCCTACAAGAATTAGTATATAATAGATTTGGAAAGGAGTAAATATTGATGGAATTAACGATATTACAAAAGACGCTAATACAAGAGTTGAAACAACAAGGAGCAAACAAGGATACAGTAAATTCAATTATGCCAAAATTGAAAACAGAAAAACAGCAACAAGAAATGATGGATTATCTTATAACAATAAGAAACAAAACAATAAATAAGAATGCAGTAATACTAAAAGCCTTGGAAATCAAGAAAAAGAACTAGATAATAGTTTCTTTTGTTTAGAACAAAGAATTTTTTTTAACAATGAAAAAAAGGAGCTGCCCTAGATAAAACAAGTTTATCTATTACGACTGGAAAACCAGTCAGCAGTTCCTTTTCTAATAACAACATACCACAATTAAACAACAATTTCAAGATACATCATCTGTTAAATATAAGTTTATACCACAAAACATAAACCAAGAAAGCCCACGAATAGACATAAAAACAAAAATTAATAAAATATATAAATAATAAAGTACAAAATAATACTAACAAAACAATAATAACAAATCATAAAATAACACTAAAAAACCAAAAATAATAAATCATAAATTATATTAAAAATACCATAAAAAATCCTATAAAAAAGTATAATAATTATTTTTAAAGATTTAAAAAAGTATAAAAAACTTGACAAAGAATAAAAAAAAGTATATTATTACTAAGTAATTTCAAGTTGTTGAAGTTACTATTTTTTACAAAAGAAGGATTATTATGGATAAGGAAATAAAACGTATTGAAAAGTACGCTAAGGAACACAATGTGCCCATTATGGAAAAAACAGGTATTGAATTTTTAACTGAGTATATTAAAGAACATAATGTTAAAAATATATTAGAAATTGGTACTGCTATTGGTTATTCTGCTATTAAAATGGCACTTGTTGATTATAAGATTAAAGTAACAACTATTGAAAGAGATAATGAAAGATATTTAGAAGCATTAAAAAATATTAAGGAGTTTGGTCTTGAGAAAAGAATTACTTTAGTGCTTGGTGATGCATCTTTAGTTGATGTTTCTGATAAGTATGATTTAATATTTATTGATGCTGCTAAGGCTCAATATATAAATTTCTTTGAGAAGTTTTCTAAGAATTTAAATAAAAATGGTGTAATTATCTCAGATAATATTGGATTTCATGGGATGGTTGAGTCTGATGAGAGAATTGAGAGTAGAAATCTTAGACAATTAGTTAATAAGATAAGGAATTATATTGATTATTTAAAAGAAAATAAGAAGTTTACTACTGAGTTTTATAAAATTGGAGATGGTATTTCAGTATCTATTAAAAATTAGTAATAAATTAAGTAATTATGAATATAATAATTAAGACTTGACAATGTATTTAAAAAATTGTATTATGAACTAGATAAAAAAATGAAGAGGTGATATTTATGGCAGATAAGAAAGAAGTATTTTTAACTGCTAAAGGTTTTACAGATATAGAAAATGAATTAGATGAATTAAAGAGAGTTAAAAGACCTGAAATTATTAAAGCAATAAAGGAAGCAAGAGCTCTTGGTGATTTATCTGAGAATGCTGATTATCATGCAGCAAGGGAAGAACAAGCAATTATTGAAGGAAGAATTCAAGAATTAGAGTATATGGTGGAGCATGCATCAATTATTAGTGAAGAAGCATCAGATACTGTTAGAATAGGTTCTTCTGTTGTAATTAGATATGATGATGAAGATGATTTAGAAGAATATAAAATAGTTGGAAGCACAGAAGCAGATCCATTTGAAAACAAGATATCTAATGAATCTCCTATCGCAAAAGCATTATTAGGAAAGAAGAAGGGTTCTAAAGTAACAGTTGAAAGTCCAAATGGACAATATGAAATTGAACTTGTTGATATAAAGTAACTTTTAGTTGCTTTTTTTTAATTTTTAAGTATAATACATGTTTGAGAGGGTATTATGGATAAAGAATTATTAAATAAGTTAAAATATTTATGTAAGAAAAAGAAAAGTTTGTTTGAAATTAAAGAAACACTTGATTTAACAGAAGATGAAATATTTATGTGTCTTAATATGCTAGGTATAAAATTTAATTTTGATTTAGATGGTAATATACATAAACCATATGAAATAGATAAAACTACTTATATAATTCCAAATAATAAAGAAAAATTATCCTTAATATTCTTAGGTGATACCCATCTTTCAAGTAAGTATGATGATGTAGATAAAATTAAAAGAGTGTATGATATGCCTTGCGATTATTATTTCCATTGCGGAGATTTTACTGATGGATTCGTACCAGTTGCCGATTATGAAAAGCATTTAAAAGAAACAACTTATGAAGGACAACTAGGATATTCTCTTCATTATTATCCTGTTAGTGATAGAAAAACATTTATTGTAAATGGTAATCATGATGAATATTTATATAAGACATACAATAGAGATATAGTTAAAGAAATATGTGATGTAAGAAATGAACTTATATATCTTGGACCAAAGGAAAGAAGAGTAAAAATTGGTACATTTGATATGCTTATTATGCATGGTGATAGAGATTCTAAGACTGGTTCAAGTATTAAAATGGAGAAATATGTTAACTCTATTATAGATAAACCAGATTTAATACATCTTGGACATAAACATACTTATTGTGATATGACAGTATCTAATGTAGAACTTATTAGAACACCTTCATTAATGAGGCAAATACCACACAAAAGATTTGATAATTATGAATCAGGTATTTATAAAGTAGATATAGTTTTTGATGATGATGAGAAAGTAAAAAGTATTACTAAGAAAAGAGTTATAATATAGTAAAATAATAAAAAAATAAAGCACATAAGTTGCTTTTTTTATTATAATTTTATATAATATATGTTGATTTGGAGGAAAATATGGAAAATAGACATGAAATAGTTAAAAAAATAGAAAAAGAAGAATGGACTAAAGCTTTAGATAAAGCATTCGAAAAGAAAGTTAAAAAGGTAAAAGTAGATGGTTTTAGAGAAGGTAAATGTCCAAGAAATATTTTTGAAAAGAAATTTGGAGTAGAATCTTTATACGATGATGCAATCGATACAATTATGCCAAGTTTATATACAGAAACATTAAAAGAATCTAAACTAGAACCAGTTGTACAACCAATGGTTGATATTATTAGTATTTCTAAAGATGGTGTTGAAATTAAATTTACTATAATTACCGCACCAACTGTAAAAGTAAATAAATATACTGGTTTAAAAGTTAAGAAGGAAAGTGCTAAAGTAAGTAAAGAAGAAGTTGAAAATGAAATTAATAGATTAAGAGACCAATATGCTGAAATAGAGATTAAAAAAGGAAAGATTGAAAAGGGAGATACTGCTGTAATTGACTTTGAGGGCTTTAAAGATGGAGTAGCTTTTGAAGGTGGTAAAGGAGAAAATTATCCATTAGAAATCGGTTCAAATACTTTTATACCTGGATTTGAAGATGCTTTAATTGGTTTAAGTGATGGTGATACTAAAGATATAGAGCTTACTTTCCCAGATGATTATCCATCAGAAGAATTAAAGGGTGCTAAAGTAGTATTTAAAGTAACAGTTCATGAAGTTAAGACAAGAGTACTTCCTGAAATAAATGAAGAATTCTTTGATGACCTTGGATTAGAAGGTGTTCACTCTAAAGAAGACTTAGAAAAACATTGCAAAGAGGAACTTGAAACTAAAAAGAATAATGAAATAGACAATAAGTTTATAGATGATGTATTAGAAAGTGTTAGAGAAAATACTGAAATAGAATTGGCAGAAGAAATAGTTCATGAAGAAATACATAGAATGATTGATACTTATAATCAAAGATTACAAATGCAAGGATTAAATATTAATCAATACTTAGAATTTACTAAGAAGACTATGGATGATTTAGAAAAAGAATTAGAAGATGAGGCTAAGAAAAATGTATCTTATAGATATATGCTTGATGAAATAGCAAGATTAGAGAAAATTGATCCTACTGATAGTGAAGTAGATGAAGAAGTAGATAGACTTGCTAAACAATATCAAATGACTAAAGAAGAATTATTAAAAGCATTTGGTTCAAAAGATGTTGTTAAATATGATTTAAAAATGAGAAGAACATTAGATTTCTTAAAAGAAAATAACTAATAAGGAGGTACTACAAATGTAGTGCTTTTTTTTTTATGTATTCTTGTACTTAAATAGTTTATATTTAATTCTTATGAATTTATATTTTAAAGATACTAAGTTGTGGTATACTATCTAATAGTAAGGTAGTGAAGAATATGAAAAAGAAAAAGGGTTTTACTTTAATAGAATTATTAGCGTCATTAGTTATTTTAGCGTTTATTCTTGTTATTGCAGTACCTAGAATTGTTAATATAATAGATAATTCTAAGTTAGGAACAATAACATCTTCAGCAAAAGTAGTGCTTGATTCTGCAGAAAAGAAACAATCTGAAAATCAAGTATTAGAAAATCCAAGTAATATTAATTGTGAAAATGTATCTAAATTAAATGATACTGATTACAATAGTTGTGATTTAACATTTAATAATCATATTCCTTACATTGTATTAGTAGGAAGTGGAAAATTAGAAGGTTATAAATGTGAAGGCACAAAAGATGATCTTAATTGTAGAAAAGTTGTTAATATTAGTTTAACTATAGATTTAGATGGAGGAACTGGTAATAATCAAGCAGGTAGTTATGAAAGAAATACTACTTTAGAATTAATATCACCATCAAAAGAAGGTTATGATTTTTCAGGTTGGGAAATTGTAAATGGTGATGGTAGTATTAATAATAATATACTTACATTAGGTATTAAAAACATGAAAATTAAGGCATTATATCAGTTAAATGAACAAAAATTGAATATAGATTTAGATGGAGGAACTGGTAATAATCAAGCAGGAAGTTATAAAGTAGGAACATCTATAACACTTGATATTCCTACAAAAGAAGGTTATGATTTTTCAGGTTGGGAATTAATAAGCGGTAATAGTATTTTAAGTGGTAATACCATAACAATTGGTTCAGAGGAAACAACTATAAAAGCAATTTATACTGCAAAGAAATATACAGTAACATATAATGCAAATGGAGGAACAGTTAGTGAGACTTCAAAATCTGTAACTTACAATGCTAAATATGGTACACTTCCAACACCTCAAAGGGCAGGTTATTCTTTTCTTGGATGGTATACTGCAAAAACAGGTGGAAGCAAGATAACTGAAACAACTATTGTAAAAATTACAAGTAATCAAACAATTTATGCTCAGTGGAAAGAAACACTTATAACTTATGAAGATTTGTCTAAGAATTATAAATGTAAAAATTCAAGCGCAGGTGCAACACCTTATATTGAATATAGTGGAAATTGTACTTTATTAAATGATGGCAGTGGTAATTGGAGAATAAAATTCACAACAAGTGGTACTGTTAAATTTAATACAGGTATGTCGATTGACATATTCTTAGTAGGTGGAGGTGGCGGCGGCTCTGATAATGGAGGCGGCGGAGGTGGCTATACTAAAACATACAAAAGTCAAGTTATATCTACCGGAAGTTATGCTGTAAATGTTGGCTCTGGTGGTGGAGCTGGAAGCAATGGTGATGCATCATACTTTAAAGATTCCACAACGTATGTAGCACAAGGAGGAAACTCTGGAAGCGGTTCATATGGTGGCTCTGGTGGTTCCGGAGGCGGAGGAGTTTGCGGTGCTGGTGGCTCCTATGGTAATTCTGGAAATTGTAATAATTATTGCTACGGCGATTTCAAAGCGGGGGCAGCAGGCACTGGACAAAAAACAACAACTTGTGAATTTGGTGAAGGAACAACCTCAAGTTGTACAAAGGGTACTGATTATGCTTATTCTGGAGGTGGAACTTCAGGTTATGATAGCTTTAATCCTTCTGCCGGTGGAGGTGCATCTTGTAATGGAGGAAGTTGTGGTTCTGCAAAGGCAAATACTGGTGGAGGCGGTGGAGGTTATTATAACGCTGCCACATCAGGCGGTTCTGGTATTGTAATAATCCGAAATAAAAGATAACTAATTCATGTTACTTATAAAAGAAATGTAAAAGTAGTTCTTCTCCTATTGATTTATCAAGTTTTGATATGAGTAATGTTTCAGAATATGATGCAATATTTATGAACAGTTATGCAACAGTTATCGATTTATCAAGTTTTGATACCACTAAATTTTCTAGTCGTAATATTGCAGATTTGTTATATCATTTATCTGCTGATAGTGTTACTGTGTACGTTCCTAATCAAAATTGTATTGATGAACTTCAATATATGGTTGATCCTAAAATAACACTTGCGCTAAAGAATGCTGGTTAAAAGGCATTCTTTTTTCTATGGATTTATATACAAAAAGTACTATAATGTTGTGGTACTTTTTTGTATTGAAAAAAAGTTTAAAAAATTATGATTTTTGAATAGACAAAAAATATTTTATATGTATAATAAGAGTTGTTTTGGGAGAGTGAGCTTATGGTTAAAACAAATTTACCAGTTATCATTTTAAAAGGTGCAGTCATACTACCATATTGCGAATTTAGACTTGATTTAAACAACCCCATTGATAAGCATATTCTTGAACTTTCAGAAAAAAATCATGACTCCCACTTACTTATAGTATCTCCAAGTAACCCTTTAGAAGAAAGTATTGAAATACCTGATTTGCCTAAACTTGGCGTAGTAGTTAAAGTTACAATGAAAATGGCTATTGGAAAAAACATCAGGATTATTGTACAAGGTTTAAATAGAGTAAATGTTTTATCATATGAAGATTATAAAAATGAAACAAATATATTAAGTGCATCTATCACGTCAACAACTCAGTTTGCAATGTCTCCAATGGATGAAACAGCATTAATAAGAAAAATACAAAAAAGAGTTGAAGCATATATCAACAAGGTTCCTAATGCGTCAAATAGTATTTTATCTGAAATAAGTAATGTCAATAGTATCTCTAAGGTTAGTGATATTACTGCTAACTATTTACCAATTGATTTTGAAAGAAGATTAGAGTATTTAAATACGATTAATCCATATAAAAGAGTAATAATGCTTTTTGAAGATATTAAGACTGAAGAAGAAATAATGGAACTTGATAAGAAAATAGATGTTAAGTTAAAAAAAGTATTAGATGATAGTCAAAAAGAATTTATATTAAGAGAAAAAATAAAACTTATTAGAGAAGAATTAGGAGATGTTAATTCTAAAGAAAATGATGCATTAATGCTTAAAGAGAAAGTTGATAAACTAGATTGCAAAGATAGTATCAAGAATAAAATATATAATGAGATTAAAAAGTATGAATTAATGAACTCTAATTCTCCAGAAGTGGGCGTAGTAAGAAATTACATCGATCTTATGTTGTCCTTGCCTTGGAATAACAAGGATAAAGAGAATGATGATTTAAAAGTAGCAAGGGAAATATTAGATAGAACTCATTATGGGCTTAAGAAGATTAAGGATAGAATTATAGAATATCTTGCTGTTAAAAAGTTAAGTAATAATGAAACTAGTCCAATTATATGTTTAGTTGGTCCTCCTGGTGTAGGAAAAACTACTTTAGCAAAATCTATTGCTGAAGCAACTAATAGAAAATTTGTTAAGATATCAGTTGGTGGGGTATCAGATGAGGCCGAAATAATGGGACATAGAAGAACATACATTGGTTCAAATCCTGGTAAAATTATTACAGCAATTAAGAAGGCTAAGGTTAATAATCCGGTATTTTTAATAGATGAAGTTGATAAAATGACTAGAGATTTAAAAGGGGATCCAGCGTCTGCACTACTAGAAGTACTTGATAAAGAGCAAAATAAGACATTTGTTGATAGTTATGTAGAAGAAGAATTTGATTTATCTAATGTAATGTTTATATTAACTGCAAATTATATTGAGAATATTCCTATTGAACTAAGAGATAGACTTGAAATTATAGAGTTATCTTCATATACAGACTTTGAGAAATTAAATATTGCAAAAGATTATTTGATAAAAAAGAATTTAGAAGAATGCGGACTTACTAATACAAGTATTAGTTTCTCAGATAATTCTTTATTAAGCATTATAAGGAATTATACGAGGGAAGCAGGCGTTAGAGAATTAGATAGAACTATAGCATCAATTCTAAGGAAGATTGCTACTAATATAGTAGAGGGTAGTAGTAAGAAAAAATATATTATTAATGAAAAGAACATTACTAATTATTTAGGTGTTTATAAATATAATGATAATTTAGTACTTGAAAATAGTGTTGGTACTTTTAATGCTTTAGCGTTTACTTCTTTTGGAGGAGAAACATTAAAGGTAGAAGTAACATATTATAAAGGCGATGGTAAGATTATTCTAACTGGACAATTAGGTGATGTTATGAAAGAAAGTTGTGAAATTGCTCTTAGTTATATAAAAGCAAATTGTAATACTTTTGGAATAGATTATGAAGAATTATCTAATAGTAATATACATATTCATGCTTTAGATGGTGCGGTTAAGAAAGATGGACCATCTGCTGGTATTGCAATAACTACAGCAATAATAAGTGCATTTAAAAAGAAAAAGGTTGCTAATAATATAGGAGCAACTGGCGAAATTTCATTAAATGGTAATATACTTCCAATAGGTGGTTTAAAAGAAAAATCTATTGGTGCTAAAAAAGGTAATATTGATACAATTATAATTCCTACAGCAAATAAAAAAGATTTAGAAGAAATAGAAGATGAAATAAAAAATGGAATTAATTATATTGAAGTAAGTAATTATATGGATGCTTATAAAATATTATTTGGTAACGATTAGTAAATAAAAATATATGGTGCGAACTTAAGAAGTACAAGGATTGGTATACTTAAATGTATACTTTTTTATTTTGTATTTAAATATTGTAAAGTGTTATTGATTTTAGGGTATGTTATTTGGTATACTTGTTATGGTGATAAGATATGTCAACACACATTGGTGCTTCTCGTGAAGATATAAGTAATATAGTTTTGATGCCAGGAGACCCTATGAGGGCTAAGATGATAGCAGAAAAGTATTTAACTAACGCTAAAGTAGTTAATACAATTAGAGGTATGTATGGTTTTACTGGCTATTTTCAAAATAAAAGAATAACTGTTATGGCAAGTGGTATGGGGAATGCTTCTATGGGTATTTATTCATATGAATTATTTAATGATTATAATGTAAATTATATAATTAGAATAGGTACTTGTGGAGCGTATACTGATAAACTAAAATTGAATGATGTTCTTTTAGTAGATAAGTCTTTTAGTGATACAAGTTATGGTAGAAATTTAGGATATAGTCTAGATAATATTAGTGGTAGTGATACTTTAAATAATATTATTATGGAAAATGCTAGTAAATATGGTATTAATATAACCAAAGCAAATATTCATAATACAGATGCATTTTATAATGATGGTTATTCAAAGTTCTTAGACTTAGATTGTGTAGGAGTTGAAATGGAGTCTTTTGCGTTATTTGTAAATGCGAGAAGATTTGCTAAACATGCAGCAACAATTCTTACGGTATCTGATAATTTAGTTACAAGTGAGAGTATGTCTAGTATAGATAGAGAAAAAAGTACAATAAAAATGATAGAATTAGCATTAGTAACAGCATTAAATCTATAAATTGTATTTTTTTTCGCATAATAATAGGGGAGGATTTATGAAATATAAAAAAATTAATATGGGGTCTTATAATTTGCATTTAATTAAGACTGATAAATTTAAAACTACAACTGTGTCTGTTAATTTTGCAGATAGATTAAAAAAAGATGAGATAACTATTAGAAAATTTTTATTTCAAATGTTATGCTTATCTACAAAGAAATATAATACTGAAAGATTATTGTCTATTAAATTAGAAGATTTATATGCGATGAACCTTGGATTTGCTAATATTGCATTTGGTTCTTTAGTTAATAGTTATATTGATATTAACTTTTTAGATAGTGAGTTTAGTGATGATAAATTACTAGATGAAGCACTTGATTTTTTATTTGAAATATTATTAAATCCAAATGTGAGTGATAATAAATTTGATAAGAAATCATTTGATAAAATATATGATAGATTAGATTTAGTAATTAATTCAATGAAAGAAAATACTACTAAATATGCATTAAATAGGTCTGTTGAGTTAATGGATGAAACCGATCCTGCTTCATTTAACTTATGGGGTTACAAAGAGGACTTAGATAAGATAAATGTAAGTAATTTATATGAGTACTATAAATATGTTATTAAAAATAATAAAATAGATATATTTGTTGTTGGCAATATAGATGAAGATAAAATAATTAATACTTTTAAAAATAAATTTAAAATTGAAAACGAGTGTAATAAGTTTGATGCGTTTATAACTTATGGTAATTGTTATGATGCAAAAGAAGTAATAGAAGATATGAATATTAAGCAATCTAAATTATCAGTAGTTTTAAAAGGAATAAATTTATCTATATTTGAAAGAAGATATGTATTTCCATTGTATACATCAATTCTAGGAGAAGCATCAACATCAAGGCTTTTTACTAATATTAGAGAAAAAAATAGTTATGCTTATACTGTAACTGCAATGCCTAAGATACCTAATTCATTATGCTTAATTTATGCGGGAATTGATTATAAAAATTATAAAAAAGTAATTGAGATGATTAATAAAGAAATAGTATTTGAAAGTGTAACTGATGAGGAACTTGAAAACGCTAGAGGTGAAATGATTAATTCTATTGAATCTTTATTTGATAATCCATCTAATATTATTAACTATTACTTTGGTATTGAAATGTTTGGCGCTGATAAGGCTAAGGTTAAGTTAGAGAAATTTAGAAGTGTTACTAAAGAAGATATAATTAATTTATCTCATAAGATGAAAGTAGCAATGATTTATTTATTAAGGGGGAATAATAATGAAGAAAAGTAAGATTAAATTTTATAATTTAGATGTATATACAGAAACTCTTGATAATGGGCTTAATGTTGTAGTTATTCCTTACAAAAATGTTAATGATGCTTTTGTAACTTTAACAACAAGGTATGGGGGTGCTAATTATGAATTTAGTGTTGATGGTATAGAATATAAAGTACCTAATGGTATTGCGCATTTTTTAGAGCATAAAATGTTTGAACAAGAAAGTGGTGAAGATCCTTTTACTTTCTTTAATAAATCTGGTACTTATTCTAATGCTTTTACTAATTATTTTAATACTTCTTATCTTTTTGCAGGTAGTAAGAACTTTAAGGATAATTTAAATTATTTACTTGATTTTGTTGCTAATCCTTATTTTACAGATAAAAATGTAGAAAAAGAAAAAGGAATAATTATTGAAGAGTTAAAGATGTATGATGATATGCCAGATAATACTATATTTGAAAGAACTATATATAATTTATTTAATACAAATCCAGTTAAATATCCAGTAGGTGGTTATGCATCAGATGTTAAAAAGATTACTAAAGAGGACTTGTATAATTGTTACAATGCTTTTTATAATCCTAAGAATATGTTTTTAATTATTACTGGTAATGTTGATTATAAAGAAGCATTTGAAATAGTAAGATTAAATCAAAGTACTAAAAAAACAATTAGTCATGATGTATGTATTAAGAGTGTAGATGAGAAGGATACGGTATATAAGAAAAAAGAAATAATAAAGGGTAATGTCTCTATGCCTTATATTGCGCATGCTTATAAGATACCTCTTAAGAAGTTTAAGGATATAGATAGAAAGAAATTAAATTTATATTTATCTTTAATATTTAATATATTATTTGATGAAACATCTTTATTTTATGAATATACAACTGAGAATAAATTACTTGAAACTAAAATAGATATTGATACTTTAGATACAGATACTCATAAAGCATTTATATTATCTTTTAAATCTAATAGTTATAATAAAATTATTAAGGAAATTGATAATCATTTAATGAATATAAATATATCTGAAAGTGATTTATCTAGAAAGATTAAGTCTAATATTAGTAGTTTATTATATATATTTGATGATATATCTAATACTAATAAGTTAATGTTAAATAATTTAGTTTTGTATAATAATTTATATACTGATGTTTATGATTTATTAAAGAGTATGAATATTAAAGAGTTAAATTATATTATTAAAAATTTAGATTTAAGTAATAAGAGTACATTAATAATAAAGGGTGAATAATATTTATTTTATGTGTATTCTTGGGCTTAAATAATACTAATATTATTTTAAGATAAAGTTATTTGCAAAAAACTTTGTCTTTTTTTTATTTTTCAGGGGAATTTGGTGTGTGAACCTAGAATAATTATAATGAGAGGTATTTTTAATATCAATATGTGATGTCTTTAATTTAAGTGAAAACTATTTAGTTCTTTAGGAGGTTTATGAAAAAGGCTTATAAAGATGTTACTAAGAAATGGGTTAGAAATGTTAGACCTAATTCGCATGAGGTTCTTGAATTGAGAACTGTTTTATGTAATGGGACTAGGTATGAAGTAGATAATAAAAATGTTATATTGGATTATTCTATAAAAGAATTAGAAATGGCAAGGTGGTTAGAATGTACATTTGGTGGTGAATTGTATATGTTACCAAGAGTGAATAACCCTTGCGGAATACAAACGTCTGACTATTTATTTAGAGGTGATTATTGGGATTTGAAAACAATTGTTGGTTTTAGTAATCAAACATTTTATCACGCTATATATAAGAAAAAGAAACAATGCAATAATTTTATTTTTGATATTTCAGGGTCAAAAATTAGCATAAAAAAAGCAATAAAATTAGTTGATACATTGTATAAAAGATTAGATACACAATTTGTTAATATGATAATAATAATAAAAGATAACAAATTTAGAATTTACAAAAAAAGAGTGCGACCGCGCTGTTAAGTCAGCACGACCACACTCAATAACAACATTATAGCATGATACTATGCTGTTGTCAATTGGTTAACCAAATTTATTATATTCAATTTAATTATTTTTATACTTTATTATAATAAGTAATTGTGCTATAATTTTTATGTGTCCTCGTAGCTCAGTAGGATAGAGCGATCGCCTCCTAAGCGATAGGTCGTTGGTTCGATTCCAATCGGGGACGCCATATGTATGTAAACTCTTGATATTCAAGGGTTTTTATTTTTTTAATCTTGCTTTAAAGTTAAAACTTATTCGTAAATAATCGTGTTGCTATTTATGATTTTTTTAAACTCTACAAACGCGTGGATACAAAAAATAATTTTTATATAAAGAGTATAAATGTACACAACAATGTAACAATTATCAAATATCAGTTGAATTTGAAATATAACCCTAAAAAAGGGTTTTTCTTTTTTATAAAAGTATAGTATAATTTAATTACGAGAAAGAGGTGTTTTATGAAAAAGAGTATATCAATAATATTAAGTGTATTAATGTATGGTCTAATTATATTTTTGTCTTGTTATTATGTAATCGTACCTAATTTTAAAACTATTAATGATACTAAGAAGACTAAGGAATTAACTAGTGAAGAAATATCTAGTTTAATTAGTGAAGTAAATGACAAATATTTAAACTTAGAAAAAGATATTAATGATAAGTATCAAGTAAAACTTGATGAAATAGATAAAAATTATGAAACTATTTATTCAAATATCGATACTAAGTATAAGAATTTAGAAAGTGAAATTAGTAAGAAAATAATTAATGTTAATGTTGCTAAAAACAAGGAGTTTTATAGAAATGGTTTATCAAAGAAATTTTATGAATTAAGTGATGAGTGGTCTAATTTACAAAGTGAAAAGGGTTCTTTGACAAGTAAGAAAAGCGAAGAAGAATTTGAGACTGATAGAAAGAAATCTAGTGAAAAACAAAGTGTTAATTCTAATAAGAGTAATGAGATTAAGAGTTTAAATGATAAAAAACAAGGTGAAATAGTTGAAATTAATAATAGAAATTCTAAGAAGGAAGCAATAATTCGTGAATGTATTACTAAGATAATAGTTGGTCTTATAATTATTTTAATACCATTATTTTATATAATATCAGTATTTAATAGACTTACTAAATTGTTAAATAAAGTAAAAGAAAGTTGGAGTAGTGTTGATATATTACTTAAACAAAGAGCAGATTTAATTCCTAATGTAGTATCTGCAGTAAAAGGTTATTCAAAGCATGAGAAAAATACTCTTACTAGTATTACTAAGGCAAGAAGTGAAGTAATAAATGCCGAAAGTAAAAAAGATAGTATTGATGCGAATGAAAGACTTGGTAATGAAGTATCTAAGATAATGATGCTTAAAGAAGAGTATCCAGAATTAAAGGCTGATAAAAACTTTATGAAGTTACAAGATGATTTAAGTGAAATTGAAGATAGTATAGCAAAATCAAGAAGTATATATAATAAAAATGTACTTAATTATAAAAATAATTTAGAGATTTTCCCATCTAATATTATTGCAAGTATATTTGGTTTTAAACAAGAATTATTTTTTGAAATAAAGAAAGAAGAAAAAGAAAATCCAACTATAAAATTTGAATAATTTTATAGTTTTTCTTAAAATGAGTTTTGTGATAAGATATAGTAGTGAAGAGGGAATAATGACGAAGAGACTATATTATAAAGAATGCTAAACATAAATTTATTTTCTCGTTTTAAAAAAATTGTATATACTAAATATAAGTAGGTGTTTATATGTTAAAAGAAAAATTATTATTGCTACCTAATAAACCGGGTTGTTATCTTATGAAAGATAAAAATGGTGTTATTATATATGTTGGTAAAGCGAAGAACCTTAAGAATAGGGTTAATTCGTATTTTAAGAGTTCTCATACTGGTAAGACTAAGGTGCTTGTTAGTAATATAGTTGATTTTGAATATATAATTACTAATTCTGAACTAGAAGCATTATTACTTGAAATTAATTTAATTAAAGAGCATAATCCTAAATATAATGTGCTTTTAAAGGATGATAAGAGTTATCCATATATTGAAATAACTGATGAAAAAGTACCTAGATTATTAATAGTTAGACCTAGTAAATTAAGAAAGAAAAATCATAAGTTATATGGACCATATCCTAATAGTACGGCTGCTAAGAAGACAATTGAGTTATTAAATCGATTGTATCCTCTTAGAAAGTGCAAAACCATGGGTAAAAAAGAGTGTTTGTATTATCATATAGGTGAGTGTCTTGGGTACTGCTGTAATAAGATAGATAAACAAGAAATAGATAGTATGGTATCTGAAATAACAAGGTTTTTAAAGGGAGAAGATAAAATAGTACTTGATAAGATAGATGCAATGATGGAAAGTGCTATTAGTAAGCTTAACTTTGAGAAGGCTAAGGAGTTAAATGAGTTAAAGGAGTTTGTTAATGTTACTTTAAGAAAACAATTAATTGATTTAAATGATAATATTGATAGAGATATTTTTGGTTATGCAGTATATAAGGGTTATATAGGTATTCAAGTATTATTTTTAAGGGGTGGTAAGTTAATTGAAAGAAATAGTAGTATTTATCCAATAATTACTGATGAAGTAGAAGATTTAACTTTATTTATTTCTAGTTTTTATGATAAAAATAATATTAAGCCTAAAGAGATATTAATACCTGATATTATTGATGATGTTTTAATTAAAGATGTACTTAATATAAATGTTATTAAGCCTGTTAAGGGTAAGAAAAAAGAGTTAGTTGAGATGGCTAATAAGAATGCCCTAAATACTTTGAAAGAGAAGTTTGAACTTGTTAAGGCTAATGATGAGAATGCTCTAAATGCATGCTGTGAATTAAAAGATTTACTTGGTATTAGTTCTGCAAATAGAATTGAAACTTTTGATAATTCTCATTTATTTGGTACTTATACTGTAAGTGGTATGGTAGTGTTTACTCTTGGTATTCCTGATAAGAATAATTATAGAAAGTATAAAATTGTAAGTGATGCGAAGGATGATTATCATTTGATGAAGGAAGTAATTTATAGAAGATATTTTAGGGTTTTGATGGATAATTTAGAAAGACCTGATTTGATAATTGTAGATGGTGGTAAGGCACAAATAAATGCTGCAGAGGAAGTGCTTAATTCACTTAACCTTGATATTCCTGTTTGTGGTCTTATTAAAAATGAGCACCATAAAACTAGTAGTTTACTTTATAAAGAGAAAATATATGATATTGATAAAACTTCCAATTTATTTCATATGTTAGAAAGGCTTCAAGATGAGGTTCATAATTATACTATTAGTTATCATAAGAACATTAGAAGTAAAGGTGCACTTTCTTCTATGCTTGATAATGTGCCTGGTATTGGTGAGGTAAGAAAAAGAGAACTTTTGAAGAAGTTTCCTAGTGTTACTAAGATGAAGGAAGCAAGTGTTAGTGATTTGGAAGTAGTATTACCAAGTGATATTGCTAAGAATTTATATGAGTTTTTAAAAAATAATTAATCAACTTTAATTATTTTTTTCTTTTGTGTAGTCTTGGGCTTAAGTAGTTTATGTTATATATTTATAAATTTGTAATTTAGAGATTATGTGAGAATAAAACATAAATGAAATAATCAAAAGAATGTTAATTTAGTATTAATATTATTCAATTTATGATATAATTAATCTATCTAAGTATAACTTTAATATAAGTGAAAAAATTTGTAACTAAAATTTATTAGTTATTTTTTTACTTGGAGGAATATGAAAAACTATGATGATGTCACAACTTTTTGGGTTACAAGTGCAACGCCAAATTCACATGATGTTTTGGACTTGGCTTATTTTATGCATAATGGAATTAAATATAAAGTAGATAATAAAAATGTAGTACTAGATTATTCACTAAAAGAACTAGAAGTGGCAAATTGGTTAGAAAATACTTTTGGTGGTGAGATATATATGCTGCCTAGAATAAATAAACCTGATGGTATTCAAACGGCTGATTATTTATTTAGAGGTGAATATTGGGATTTAAAGGAAATAGTAGGATGTGGAAATCATACACTCGACTCAGCAATCAAGAAAAAGAAAAATCAATCAAATAATTTCATATTTGATATAAGTAATGGCAAAATAACAATAGATAGTATTAATAAACAATTAAATCTTATTTATAAAAGTAAAGATAGAAAATGGGTAAACCAAGTAATGGTAAAAAGAAATAACGATGTTATTGTAATTTATAAAAGAAAATAAAAAAGAGATTAACCATCAGTCCCAAATACGGACCAAGATTAATCTCAAATGTAATTACAAATACATTATACTATATTATATGTAGAAAGTAAAGAAATATTTATAAAAATTATTATTGCAAAAAAACAGACCTCTAATTAGCGATTGAACTACTTCATAAATTTTTTATAGTATTTTTAAAAAATTATTCAAGACACTAATAAAAAACAGCCGCAACCCTACGGGTCACGACCGCTTCTTAAGTTACATTAATAATCAGGTAATAATAAATAAAATTAAAACTTGAAAAGTATCTGTGTGTTAATTTTATTATATTTGATTTAAAAAGTAAATATGTAATTGTTAAATTTTGAATTATGTGTTATTATAGGTTAGAATTTAGTGAGGTGGAAATATGGAAAAACCTAATTTAAAAGATGCTAGAATAAGAACTCATAATAAAGTAAATATTATTAGAAATTTTAGAATAGATGATGAGTTAAAAGAGATTGGTAAAAATAAAAAATATTTAGTTAAGACTTATGGTTGTCAAATGAATGAAAGGGATTCTGAGAATATATGTGCTATGTTAGAAGGTATGGGTTATACTAGGACTAATACCATTGATAATGCTGATTTAGTTATATTGAATACTTGTGCAATTCGTGAAAATGCTCATAATAAAGTTTTTGGTATGTTAGGAAGACTTAAACACTTAAAAGAAGAAAGACCAATAATGGTTGGTGTATGTGGATGTATGGCTCAAGAAGAGGTTGTTGTTAATGAGATTATGACTAAAAATAAACATGTTGATTTTGTTCTTGGTACTCATAATCTTCATAGACTTCCAGAAGTAATTAAAAAAAGCATTGATAAAAATGCTTTAGAAGTTGAAGTTTGGAGCAAAGAAGGAGACATTATTGAAGATATTCCTATAAAAAGAGAGAGTAAATATAAAGCATGGGTTAATATAATGTATGGTTGTGATAAGTTCTGTACTTACTGCATTGTTCCTTATACAAGAGGTAAACAAAGAAGTAGATTAAAAGAAGATATTATAAAAGAAGTAAGTGATTTAGTTAGTGAAGGTTACCAAGAAGTTACATTACTTGGTCAAAATGTTAATGCTTACGGAAAAGATATAGAAGGTTATAATTACAATATGGCTAATTTATTATCGGATGTTGCTAAGACTGGTATTAAAAGAATTAAATTCGTTACTAGTCATCCTTGGGACTTTACTGATGATATGATTTCTGTAATAAGAGATAATGAAAATGTACTTCCTTATGTACATTTACCAGTTCAAAGTGGTAGTAATAAAATTTTAAAATTAATGGGAAGAAAATACACAAGAGAAAGTTACTTAGAACTAGTTCATAAATTAAGAGAAAATATTCCTAATCTATGTTTAACTACTGACATAATAGTAGGTTTTCCAAATGAAACAGATGAGGACTTTAATGATACTCTAAGTATTGTAAACGAGTGCAAATACGACCAAGCGTACACATTTATTTATTCAAAGAGAGTTGGTACCCCAGCGGCAGCGATGGAAGATAGTATTCCTCTTTCTAAAAAAGAAGAAAGACTACAAGTACTTAATGAGTTGATAAATAAGTATTCACTTGAATCCAACAAGAAATTACTTAATAAAGTAGTTGATGTATTAATTGATTGCAAGAGTGAAAAAGAGGGTATGTTATCCGGATATACTTCTAATAATAAATTAGTTAATGTATGCGCACCTATTAGTTACATTGGTAAGATTGCTAAGGTTAAGATAACTGAATGTAAAACATGGAGTTTAGATGGTGTTTTAGATGAATAAAGAGTTATTATCTTGTATTGATACTTTTATTGATACCATCAAGGATAGTGATGTTTATAAGGAATATTTAGATTTATCTTATAAAGTTAGTAAGTGTAGTGATATTAATATTTTAAGTAAGAAGATTAAGGATATGGAAAAGTATTTGGTTAGATATCCTTCAATAGAAAAGGAAGAAGAACTTAGTAATTTGATTAGTGAGTTAAATAGTATCCCTTTGTATCAAGATTATAAAGATAAGTGTAGTGAACTTAATTATATTTTATCTTTGGTTAAAGATAAGTTTGATATTTTTGTAAGTGATTTATTAGTAAATTAAAATAGACTATAGTTTTTTATAGTCTATTTTTCCTAATTTGGTTTTTGGTAATTCTTCTACATATTCATATTCTGCAGGTAATGCATATTTTGCAATTGATTTACTTGCGTATCTTTTTATATCGTTTCTTAAATCTTCTGTATTATCAAAATTTTTTCTAAGTACTATAAACGCTTTTGGAACTTCTTTTTTATAGTCATGTTGAATTCCTATGACTGCACAGTTATCTATTGCAGGATGAGTTAGTAGTACTTTTTCTATGTATTGTGGGTATATGTTATAACCACTTGATATAATCATTCTTTTTAGTCTTGATTTAAAGAATACTAATCCTTCTTCATTCATGTATCCTAAGTCGCCAGTATGTAGCCAGATTTTCCCATCACTGTGTCTTTTTAGTGCTTTTTTAGTTTCAGTATCATCATCTAGGTATCTTTTCATTACAGTTGGACCACTTATACATATTTCTCCATCTGTATTTATAGGTACTTCTTTTTCTGTACCAGTTTTTACTATTTTGTAGAGCATATCAGGAAGTGGTATTCCAATTCCACCTTCTTTAAAGTAAAATCTAGGAGTTAAACATGATGCGGCAGTGCATTCAGTTAATCCATAACCAACTCTAATATTTGTTTTAGCGCCATGTTCTTTTAGGTAAGTATCTACCTTATTTCTAAGTGATTCAGTTAATATATCACCACCACATATTACATTTACTAAGTTTTTAAGATAAGTTTTTGATTTTTCATTACTACTAATTAATGCTTCATACATAGTAGGAACTCCTGCTAAGAATTCTGGTTTGTATTTTTTTATTAATTTTGAAAAATCTTTAGCATTAAATTTTGGTACCAATATGATTTCCATACCATTTGTAAGTTCAGTGTGTACTGATACCCCAATACCAAAACCATGGAATATTGGCATGATTGTAAGCATTTTATCACCAGGTTTAGTAGGGTCAGCCATTTTAAAACATTGTGTTGCAAGGGCATTAAAATTAAGGTTAGATAATACAACACCTTTAGCGTCCCCAGTTGTGCCACCACTATATAAAATTACCGCATCATCATGTTTTTTTACTTTTTCAATGTAATTATCTTTGTATTTTTTACCTAGTTTTATAAATTTATTAAATGATATTACATTCTCATTAAATTTAATTTTAGGTATCTTATTTTTAAAAGGGTACGCAATTTTTAAAAGTAGTGGCATCTTATTTGTTACTCTAGATATTATTACTTTTTTAACTTTAGTATTTTCTATTATAGCATTTACCTTAGGGTATATACTATCTAAACATAATATACATTTTGAACTACTTTTCCTTAAAAAGAACTGTATTTCATTTTCACTCGATAATGGGTGAATTATATTTGATACCGCTCCAACTGCATTAACTGCATAAAACATTATTATAGCATCAGGCATATTAGGCATACATATAGTAACTCTATCTCCCTTTTTAATGCCGATTGCTTTTAAACTTTTTGCACATTCTATAATTTGTTTGTTTAAATTTTTGTACCTCACTTTTTTGCCGAAATAATTATAAGCCTTATAAAAAGGGTACTTCTTTTCAGCGTCTAAAAAAGCATCGTACATAGAACCTTCGCTATAATTAAGTGTATGGGGAATATTATTACCATATAACTTATACCAAGGTTTTATTGTATTGTTTATTAATTTTGATAATTTTTCTAAAATAAAATCCATATATATATCATCCTTTACTAAATCATTATACCCCAAAATAAAATAATATACAATTACTCTTTATTGTGTTAAAATATATATAAGGATAGGTGAGTTATGAAGAAAAATGGTTTTACTTTAATTGAACTTTTAGTAGTAATTGGTATTCTAGCAGGTTTAATGATGATAATTATACCTAAATTCTCAAGTATACTTGATACGAATAGGGATAAAGGGTATAAAGAAATTGAAAAAAGATTAGAAGAAGCAGCATTAAAGTATGTTACCGATAATTATATTGAAGGAAATAAGATTACAATTGAAAAAAGTTTACTTGTTTCTTCATCTTTGATTGGAGAAGTGTATGACTTAGAAAATAAGAGTGCGGTATGTGATGGTTATGTAGTAATAGATATAGTCAATAATACAGCAAAGCCATACATTAAATGTGAAAATTATCAAACGGAAGGATATGAGGAATAATATGAAGAAAAATGGATTTACTTTAGTTGAGTTGTTAGTTGTTATTATATTACTTGGTTTAATAGTAACTTTATTTATACCAAATGTAATTAAAATATTAAAGCAAAATAATACTAAGATATACAAGGTTAAAGAAAATGAATTAGTAAATGCTTGTAATGATTATATTGATTATGATAAAGATTTTGTTTTTGAAGGAACTGAAAAATATATTACTATGGATACTTTGGTATCTAAAAATTATATGAGTAAAATTATTGATACTAGTTCTGGTAATGAATGTAAGGCATTTGCAAAAGTAACTAAGAATATAGTTAATGGTTATGATGTTGAGGCATGTTTGATATGTGATGAATATGTATCTGAAAATTCATTTTGTACGCGTGATGCATACAATGATTTATAGGGAGGATTTATGAAAAAATATTTAATAACTTTACTAGCAGCATTATTATTTTATTATTTTATGTTGCCACCAATTAATTTGACTTCACCATTATTTTATTTTTATATCTTTTTAGTACTAGGAGTATTTATTTTAGTTAGTATTCCTAATTATGCAGTATATAAATTTAAAAGAATTGAGGTAGGTAAACAAACTAAAATATTATTCTTTGTTTGTATTTCTATAATACCAATAATAGTACTTGTTAATTTAGTTTTGTCACCAATATTTAATTCAAAAGCATATCATAACAGGATTACAGTAGAGAACAGCAATTTTAAAGAAGATATTTCTGAGGTTGACTTTAATCATATTCCGCTTCTTGATAAGGATTCTTCTTCTAAATTAGGAGATAGAGTAATGGGTGAGATGACTGATTTAGTAAGCCAGTTTGCAGTATCAGATGCTTATACTCAAATAAATTACAATGATAAGATTGTAAGGGTTACTCCTCTTGAGTATTCATCTTTAATAAAATATTTAACTAATAGAAAGAGTGGTATTCCTGCATATATTACAGTTGATTCAACTAGTGGAGAGACTAAATTAGTAAGATTAGAAAAAGGTATGAAGTATTCAAATTCTGCAATATTATTTGAGAACTTAAATAGATATTTAAGGCTTAAGTATCCAACATTAATATTTGATAGAGCAAACTTTGAAATAGATAATGAAGGCAATCCATATTATATCGTACCAATAGTTAAATATACAGGAATTGGTATTAGAAAAGATATAACTGGTGCGATTATTCTTAACCCAGTTACTGGTAAAACTACAAAATATAAATTAGAAGATATACCTTCATGGGTAGACCATGTATATAACGCTGATTTAATAATTGAACAAGTTAATGACTGGGGAGCATATAAAAATGGCTTTTTAAATACAATATTTGGTCAAAAAGAGGTAGTAGCGACAACTACTGGATATAACTACACAATATTAAATGATGATGTATATATGTATACTGGTATAACATCAGTAGTAGCGGATGAATCTAATATTGGTTTTATTCTTAGTAACTTAAGAACTAAAGAAACTAAATTTTATGAAATATCTGGTGCGGAAGAGTATAGTGCGATGGCATCAGCTGAAGGGCAAGTACAACAAATGAAATATGTATCTTCATTTCCATTACTAATAAACTTAAATGGTAATCCAACATATCTTATGTCACTTAAAGATAATGCAGGACTTGTAAAAATGTATGCATTTGTTGATGTTAAAGATTATCAAAAAGTAGTAGTAACTGATGCGAATAAAGGTATTTTGACTGCTGCTAATAATTACATAAATGAAAAAGGCATTGATGAAGATTTATTAAAGAATAGTGAAGTAACAGTTACAGACTTAAAGCAAGTTGTAATTGATGGTAATACTTATTACTATTTTAAGAATAACAAGGATATATATAGAGTATCTATTAAAATTAATAGTAAAGTAGCATTTATAAAAAATAATGATACTATAAATGTATCTTATAAAGAAACTAAAGATTATAACGAAATAATAAGTATTAATGAATAAATAATAAAAGAAATTATGAAATATTAATTTCTTTTTATGTGTATTCTTGGGTTTAAGTAGTTTATGTTGCAATATCAAACATTTTAGTGTATACTTTAAGTATAGTAAGAAAAATAAAGGAGTGTACATTTATATGAATGGTGATCGAAAAATAAAAATATTATATATTGTGTTATTAGTATTAAATCTAATTTTAATTGGACTTAATGTGTATAAAACTTTTATAAGCGATAATATTAATAAAAGTAATAATATTAAGAAATCGGATAAAATGGCTGTTGAGTACATTAAAGAGTTATATAATGATACTTCAAAAAGAACAGCAAATGGACTTAAGAAAGATAATACAAGTGATGCAAATATAAGATATGAAGGAGCAATTCCAAAAAATTATGTAAAATTTAATGATGAGTTATGGAGAATAATAGGCGTATTTGGAGATAAAATTAAATTAGTTAGAAGTGAAGAATTAGGAAAATTATCATGGGATAGTTCGGATAGTTCGATTAATGAAGGTTATGGTGTTAATGAGTGGAGCCAAGCCGATTTAAAAGAATATTTAAATACAATGTACTATGGAGGAACTAGTGTAACATGTTATGGTGATAGTAATAATTCAACTAAGACATGTCCAACTGGTAACTTAAATGTAACAGCAAAATCAATGATAAATAATTATACTTGGAATATAGGCGCAATAAATAGAAGTGATACAACAATTTTTAATCAAGAAACAAACACACTAAATACTGTTGCATTTTATAATACTGAAAGAGGTTCAGTAAATGGAAAAATATGTACAAGTGATAGTTGGTGTGATGATACAGTAACAAGAACGACAACATGGCAAGGGTATGTTGCGTTACCATATGTAACAGATTGGGTATATGCAAGTAGTGAGACTGCATGTGCAACTAACTTTAAAAGAGGTTACAGTCGTTTTTTTGATGAGATATGTACGGAAAACAACTGGATGTATCATGGTAGTACAATGTGGATGCTTTCGCCTCTTGCACGTTCCGGCTTTGCTTACAACGTGTGGAGTGTCGAAGGTTATGGGTATGTCGACGGCGATCGTGCGTCTTTTGCGCATTCCGTTTTCCCATCCTTATATCTAAAATCCGATGTCAAAATAACAAGTGGAAGTGGTACAAGTGGTGACCCATATATTTTAAAGTGAAAAATTGTTAATATTTGAATTAGTGTAAACTAATTCTTTTTTTCTTGGTATTTTGTTGTTTAACCTCAACTTGAACTTTTTTTTAAAAACATGTATATTTTCTATTTTTTTCGTATGGCTTCAAAATCAGTTCTTACATAATTTTGTGAGTATGAATCGTTAGAATCTAAATTTAAATTCAGTTTTCATAATTCTAAAACTTTGTTCAATTTTTCATTGGTAATTGTTAGACTTAATAACATCTATCTCGAAATTGATTTGATTAATTGACTTATTATTTAATTCATCTTCTATATTTTTATATCATAGACGAGTAATTTGTCACATTAATACTTCCTTAATGACAAATAAATTGCATAAGAAAATATTATATACGTTTTTAAAACTTACTGCATATTATTTGTGCACTTTCAATAAAAATCTACAAATATTTTAAAGAATAACATTTTAATATAAATTAATTGATTAAAAATTAATTTTAGTGTATACTTTAGATATAGTAAGAAAAATAGAGGAGTGTACGTTTATATGGATGGTAATCGAAAAATAAAAATATTAAATATTGTGTTATTAGTATTAAATCTAATTTTAATTGGACTTAATGTATATAAAATTTTTATTAGCGATAATATTAAGAAATCGGGTAAAACAGCCGTTGAATACATTAAAGAGTTATATGATGATGCTTCAAGAAGAGCAGCAAATGGACTTAAGAAAGATAATACAAGTGATGAGAATATAAGATATGAAGGAGCAAATCCTAATAACTATGTGTTATTTAATGATGAATTATGGAGAATAATAGGTGTATTTGAAGGTAACGTTAAATTAATAAGAAGTGAAGAATTAGGACAATTATCATGGGATTCATCAGATTTTATTATTAACTTTGGTCTTGGTGCTAATGAATGGAGCCAAGCTGATTTAAAAGAATATTTAAATACGATGTACTATGGTGGAATGAATGTAACATGTTATAGTAATCAGGGGAATGCAACTACAACATGTCCAACTGGTAATTTGAATTTAACTGCAAAATCAATGATAGATTATCATATGTGGAATATTGGAATAATAGGTTATATTCGAAATTCAAAACCAAACCAAATTACTGTAGCACTTTATAATGATGAAAGAGGTACATCAAATGCTGAGGTGTGTTCAGGTGGACCATATTGTAATGATGGAATAACAAGGACAACAACATGGCAAGGGTATGTTGCGCTACCATATGCAACTGATTGGGCATATGCAAGTAGTGAGATTGCATGTGCAACTAATATTAATGATGGGTATGATGCTGCTAATGGTAATTATGATAATATGACATGTAAGAAAAATAACTGGATGCATCATAGAAGTAACGATAGTGAAGCAATTTGGATGCTTTCACCTTTTGCTCATTCCGCCGATGGTCGCTTTGCGTGGGCTGTCTTTGGTGATGGGCATATCTCCATCGGCAATGCGTCTGATCCGTTTTCCGTTTTTCCATCCTTATATCTAAAATCTGATGTCAAAATAACAAGTGGAAGTGGTACAAGTGGTGACCCATATATACTTGAGTTATAAAATTAAGTGCTAGTTTACTAGTGCTTTTTTTTATTTTTTATTGATTGTTTTTGTTAAAAAATATATAATAAATATGTACTATAGGAGGTGTGTATGAGGCTTATAAGAAGTAATAAATATATAAGAAGACTTACAGCAGGACTTAGTGCTTGTTTAATAAGTACTAGTTTGATGCATATTGATGCACATGCTTTAAATAATAGTAATAGTACAAGTTATGAAATTAGTGATACTAATTATTTAAATAGTAAAAGTACATTATTAATTAATTTAATACATGGTAATATGAGTGGCGATGAAGTTTTAGATGTGATAGTTAAGTCTGGTAATAATTATTCTAAGGTTATATCTACTTGTATTAAGAATAATTATATAGATAAAGAAGAATTTTTAAATACTTATTTGCCTTATATGATATTAACTAATGAGATAGATTTTTCTGATATGGGTAATATTGGTTATGAACTTATTAAAAGTGGTGATATTAGTTTTAATGATTTATCTTTAATTGTTACAAATGTATCTAGGTATTATGAGAATGAAGTATTAAGTAATATTTTGGGTGATAAAAAGTTTTTATATAAATTTAATTTAAAAGATGTATCTAAGATGGTAATACCTATTTCTAAGGTTATAGATTTAAGTTATGATGATTTTAATAATTTTTTTATTAGTTTAAATCCTTATTATTATGATTATGATTTAAGTATGTATAGTGATAAGAGAGATGATCATTTTTATGTAACTATTGGTAATAAGAGATATAGTGTTACTGATAATGATAGGGAATTAATTAAGAATGAATTATATTATTATAAATGGTATGAAGATACGGGTGTTGAGGATTATGAAAGGGCACTTGATAATTTTATTGTGTATGATTTAGTATGTGGTATGGTGTCTTCTGAGTGTGGAGCAGTTAAAACTTATGATGAAGCTTTGGCGGTTGTAAGTGTAATGGTAAATAGATTAGATTCTAGTAGGTGGCAGTATCATAATGATGGGGATTTAGTTGCTAAGTTATCGGATCATGGTCAGTATGAAGTTTATGTGTTTACACCTGATAGGGAAGTAGGATTTTCTCAATATATTGATAATAATGCCCCTAATGCAATTAGAAAGGCTGTAACTGATTGCTTATATCATGGAGTTAGAAATAATTATTTTTGTGAGTTTAGAGCAAATGCTATGGCAGATAGAAATCAAATATATTTTATTTCAGATGGTGGGAATATGTATTTTGATTTAATAGATGGTTTAGTTACTAGGGAAGATGAGAAAACAGACCCTAATAATAATAGATTTGTGTATCCTAATTCAGCACAGAGTTTAGATAGTTTTAAAAAATGAAATGGAGTGATATTATGTTAGAAGAAGAAAAAATTAAGTTAGATAAATATTTAAGGGCTGCAAATTATTTGTCAGCATGTCAGTTATATTTGCTTGATAATCCTTTATTAAAAAGGGAACTTAGAATTGAAGATATTAAGAGAAATATAGTTGGTCACTGGGGAACTGTACCAGGACAGAACTTTATATATGTTCATTTAAATAGAATAATTAATAAATATGATTTAAATATGATATATTTATCTGGACCAGGTCATGGTGGTAATGCTATGGTAGCTGAGAGTTATTTGGAGGGCACTTATAGTGAAGTATATCCAAATATAACTAAGGATGAAGATGGTTTAAAGAAATTATTTAAACAATTTAGTTTTCCAGGTGGAATATCATCTCATGTTGCACCCGAAACACCGGGCTCAATAAATGAAGGTGGTGAACTTGGTTATAGTTTATCTCATGCATTTGGTGCGGTACTTGATAATCCTGACTTAATTGCGGCATGTGTAGTTGGTGATGGTGAGGCAGAAACAGGTCCTCTTGCGACATCATGGCATGGTAATAAATTTTTAAATCCTAAAAAAGATGGTGTTGTGTTACCAATACTTCATTTAAATGGGTATAAGATTGCTAATCCAACTATTTTTGCAAGAATTTCTAATGAGGAATTAATATCTTTCTTTAAAGGATGTGGTTATAATCCAATTATAGTAGAAGATAATGGTAATATTCATGAAGATATGGCTTTAGCGCTTGATGAGTGTGTTAGTGAGATTAAGAGAATTAAATCAAGTGATAGTAGTGAAAGACCTATTTATCCAATGATTATATTAAAGACTAAAAAAGGATGGACTGGGCCAAAAGAAGTAAAGGGTAATGTAATAGAGGGTACTTTTAGAGCACACCAAGTGCCTATTAGTATTTCAAGAGATAACCCTGAAAATCTAAGGTTACTTGAAGATTGGTTAAGAAGTTATCATCCAGAAGAATTGTTTACTAGTGATGGTAAGTTAATTAGTGAGTTAGAGTGTATGCATCCAACTGGTAATAGAAGGATGAGTGCTAATCCAGTTGCTAATGGTGGTTTATTGTTAAAAGAATTAAGAACTCCTGATTTTAGAGATTATGCTCTAAAGGTTAAAAGAGGAGAAACTAATGCTCAAGATATGAAAGAGCTTGGTAAATATGTTGCTGATTTAATTAAATTGAATCCTGATAATTTTAGAGTATTCGGACCTGATGAAGCATTATCTAATAGATTAAATTATGTATTTGATGTTACTAAAAGGCAATTCATGGGTAAAAAGTATGATTATGATGAATTTTTATCTAATGAAGGTAGAGTAATAGATAGTTATTTATCAGAGCATATGTGTGAAGGTATGTTAGAAGGATATTTATTAACTGGTAGACATGGATTTTTCCATAGTTATGAGGCATTTGTTAGAATAGTAGATTCTATGGCTTCTCAACATGCAAAGTGGTTAAAAGTAACTTCTGAACTTGATTGGAGAAGAGAAATATCTAGTTTAAATTATATATTAACTAGTCATATTTGGCAACAAGATCATAATGGCTATACTCATCAAGACCCAGGTTTCCTAAACCATTTAGTAACTAAGAAATCAGATATTGTAAGGATGTATTTGCCTGCTGATACTAATATGCTTTTATCTTGTTTTGATCATTGTGTTAAGAGTAAGAACTATATAAATGTTATAGTAGCATCTAAGCACGAAAGACCACAATGGCTTACAATGGAAGAGGCTGTTAAGCATTGTACAAAGGGTATTGGTATTTGGGATTGGGCTAGTACTGATAATGGTGAAAATCCTGATATTATAATGGCTTGTTGTGGAGATACTCCTACACTTGAAACTTTGGCAGCAGTATCTATATTAAAGGAAAATTATCCTGAATTAAAGATTAGAGTTATAAATGTAGTTGATTTGATGAAATTAGAATCTAATACAAAACATCCTCATGGTCTTACTGAAGATGAATATGATATGTTATTTACTAAAGATAAACCTATTATCTTTGCATTCCATGGTTATCCTTCTTTAATTCATCAACTTGTTTATAGAAGAGAAAATAAAAATATTCATGTTCATGGTTATAAAGAGGAAGGAACAATTACTACACCTTTTGATATGAGGGTTCAAAATGAATTAGATAGATATCATTTAGTAATGGATGCTTTAAAATATTTAGATATTTTAGGTGATAGAAGGGCGTCTTTAAATGAGTGGTGTATTAGTAAATTATTGGAACATAAGGCTTATATAAGAGAATATGGTGAAGATATGCCTATAGTTAAGAATTGGAAATGGCAATAGTCATTTCTTTTTTATGTGTATTCGTGGGCTTAAGTAATACTTATATTATTTTAAGATAAAGTAATTTATAAAAAACTTTATCTTTTTTTTATTTTTTAGGGGAATTTAGTGTGTGAACCTAGAATAATTATAATGAGGAGTATTTTTAACATTTATAGTAGTATTGATATTTTTAAAAATTACTATGTTAAGTAAGTGTTGCATAAAAAAATTTTAAGTGAAATACTTAAGAAGTCTAAGGTGTGAATACAAAACTAGTGCATTACTCATACTAATATTGGTGATATTAATGAAGAAAAGTGATTTATTTATAGAGGCGGTATCTGTAAGGGCAAATGGAGTAGTTACCTCTGTAAAGATTAAGAATAATATTAAAGTAACTAGTGTTAGTGTTAAGAACAACAAGGTTTATGATATGGGAAAATATATTACAATTGAATATAAAGATGTTTTTGATAATGATATTAAGGGTGTGCTTGTATCTTGTTTAAAAAGTATTTTTAGAACTAATAAGTTAACTAATAGTAGTAATGTTCTTTTTGTTGGTCTAGGTAATAGTAAATGTACTTCTGATAGTCTTGGGCCTTTAGTAATTGACAATATTATTGTTACTAGGCATTTATCTATTTTAGGTATAAAAACTAATAAGCAAATAAGTGCGATTAAACCAGGTGTTACAGGAGAAACTGGTATTGAAACTAAAGATATAATTAAGGGTGTTGTAGATAAGATTAAGCCTGATTTTGTTGTTGTAGTAGATTCTTTAAAAAGTAATTCGATTTCAAGACTTAATAAAACAATTCAAATTACTGATACAGGAATTCATCCGGGTAGTGGAGTTAATAATAAGAGAGTTGCTTTAAATAAAAAAACTCTTGGAATACCAGTTATTGCAATTGGGGTTCCAACAGTGTGTGACATAAGTAACATAATTAAGAATGTAGATGATATGATTGTTACGTCTAAGGATATTGATTTTATAATTGATAAACTTAGTGATTTAATTAGTATTTCTTTAAATGAAGTGATATATAATTTCAAAATATGACAAATTTTAATTTAGTATTTTAGTATTATAATTATGGTGAGATTATGAAAAAATATATTATAAAATCTATTTTGTGCATATTATTAATCATGATTTTAACATCTCTTACAATATACTATCTACTTAGTATGGTTAATATTTCTAATGAGGAATATTTAAAAATATTACTATCTAAATCATATGGAAATGATTTTTATAAAACTGTTGTAGATACGATTGGTAAGAGGTTTAATTTTATGAATTTTATAGAAATAAATAGTGATTATAATAGTTATAATTTGCCTAATATTTATGAAGACCCAGTTGTATATGTTTTTGCATCAACTACTACGTATTACGAGAGTGAATATAACATAAAACCAAGTACTAAGACATCTACTTATTTGCTTACTAGTTTTTTAAATAAAAATGGTATCAAATCGGTACAGGAACATATTGATATTAGTTCTTATTGCAAACTAAACAATATTGATGAAAATGTATGTATAGATAATTTAATTAAGAAGGCTAAGGATGAGTATCCTAGTCTAAAGTATTTTATAGATATTAGTATTAATAAGAGTAATAAAATAAATATTAGTAATTATGCTTATATTAATATTGGTACGAGTAATAATTATTTAGAGTTTTCATATAATTTAAATAAGCTATTAAATGAAAAAGTTAAAGGTATTAGTGAACTTTATAGTGAGGATATAGACTATATTAAGTTATATATTGGAAGTAGTAATACTTCTATGTATAAAATTAGAAATAGTTTAGAACTAGTATCTTTAATATTAAAAGAGGAAATTAAATGAAATATGAAAATACTTTTAAAATAATATTTATATTTTTATTTGTTATATTTTTAACTATGTATATATCAGTTGGTAGTAATTATTATGAGTATGAACTTCATAAAAAGGTTATGCTTACCAATGAAGATATTAAGAGATTTGAAGATGATGTTAAGAATAACAAGGAAGTAGATATTGATAATTATATTAGTAGTAGAGTTGATTATTCTAATTCTTTTTCTAAAGCGAGTACTAAAGTGTCTAAAGAGACTAAGAAGTATATAAAACAAGGTATTGAGGGTATATTTAATATTTTTTCTAAAATGTTTACATAAAAAAAGTAGACATTTTTTTGTCTACTTAAATAGATTTATAATTCTTTGAAATATAGTTAATTTGGTTTCTTCATTGTTTACAATTTGTTTTTCTTCTTCTTTTTTCTTAGAATCTATAACCATTATAAATTTAGTACTTCCATTTGTTTTTGAACCACCATATGATTTATAATTGTTTGCTAGTTTAGTTAATTCTTTAACATTATTACTTAAAGTTTTAACATTATTATTAACTATATTAGATATTTCACTAATACCTTGTTCATTATATGTATTTAAACTTGTATCTAATTCTTTAATACCATTATCTAGTTTACTAATTCCTGTATATAGTTCATTTAGTGATGATACAGTGTTTTTTAATATTGTATCTTTTACAGCATTTGAAACGTTTTTAGAAACATTTTCTGATACCATAGTAGCAGTTTTTTTAGCAGTTTCTACTGAAGTATTAACTGATACACTTTTAGAAACATTTTCAGCAATATACATACTTGTTTTATTAGCAACACTTGAAGATGCACTTAAGACTGCTTGTGTTATTAGTTTTACTTCATTTGAATTTTTAACTTCTTCAATAACTTTACAACTAAGTAGGTTTTCATTTGCAACACCTGTTTTAGAATATTCTAATTGTCCAGCGATACATTTATCATAATCTTCTTTATAATTAGTTTCTATATAATTAGTAACTGCATTAGTAACAGCTTCTTTTACATATCCTTCAACTGTTTTATCACTACTATTTTGCATTGATTTTTTAACTTCTTCCCATGCACTATTAGCAATACTTTCTTTATATTTATCAGTATATGTTTTGTTAATAGTATCTAATGTAGTTTTAGTAATACCATTTATTTGCTCATCACTAAGAGCATCACTTTTATCTTTAGAAATAGTATTTATAGAACTTTTTAACTCAGTTAATAATGTAGCGCTTCCTTGTGATAGGTTATTTGAACCCTTGCATATTAAGTTCATATTATCTTGCAATTTTGAAGTACTTTCATATAAAGTATCTAATTTATCAAATTTAGATAAATCAGCAGTCTCAAGTAATTTTGTAGTTACTACTGAATAAATGCTTGGAAGTTCAAATGATTTTGTATCATAATTTATAGTGATAGTATCTAAACCTTTTAATTCTTCTAAATTAAGACTTTCATATAAACCAGGTGCGGAAATACCTACAACAATGTTTTTAGAACCATTTTCTATAGTTTTACCATTATTAATAGTAATATTTGAATTATTATTACTATCTATCATAGTAGTTGTAGTTATAACAAATGGTGTATATAAATTACCATGTTTTTCATTATTTATATATTTTATATTAATAGTAACATTACCACTTTTACCAAGTAAATCATCTAATTTAATAGATTTACCATTTAATTTATAAGTAACTATTGTAGTAATAGGTAATTTTTTTACACTTTTACCTTGATACATTACATTTTTACCCATTGCATTAAATGTTAATTTATTGTTATTATTTGTAAATTCATTATCATCACTAATATTTATAATATCAGTTAAAGTAGAGTAGTCATTTATTGTGTCTAATTCTTTATCATTTACTAATAACTCATTTACAATTGTATCAGTTACTTCTCCATTATAATCTAATTTTGAATATACAGTTTCTGTTTTAGATAGGGCAGATACGGGTGTGTACA
Organism: uncultured Bacilli bacterium; assembly: GCA_934130375.1. Classification (GTDB taxonomy): domain Bacteria; phylum Bacillota_I; class Bacilli_A; order RF39; family UBA660; genus CAG-1193. The sequence goes on along the minus strand of CAKOXW010000001.1, from coordinate 309,566 downwards.
TTGATAATACAAGCATACATATTGCCATCTTTTTATTTATATTTTTCATATTAAACATTCTCCTTTTTTGTTGTTTTTAATATTAATTTATCAAATATCATTAATATAGATGGTAGTACAGTAATAACTACTATCATACTAATTAATGCTCCTCTTGAAATTAAAGTACATAATGAACCAATCATTTCTATTTGTGAGTATAATCCAACTCCAAATGTTGCGGCGAAGAAACACATGCCACTTATTAGAATTGAAGTTCCACAATAATTAAGAGTAGTAAGCATTGCTTCATTTTTATCCATTGTGTTTCTATTCCTTAAATATGTTGTAGTCATTAATATTGCATAGTCTATTGTTGCTCCAAGTTGTATAGTACCAAGTGTAATTGGTGCGATAAATGGAAGAGTAGTACCTCCAAAGTATGATATTGACATATTAGCAAATATTGCAAATTCTATTGCGCCAATTAATAAGAATGGTAAACTTAATGACTTAAGTACAATAAATAGTACTAAGAAAATACATATTATTGAATAAGTATTAACATTATTAAAATCAGTATTAGATATTTCTACTAAGTCTTTCATAAGCGGACCAACACCTGCAACTATCGCATCATTATCATATTTTTTAACAATATTATTTAATTCATTAGTTTGATTATTAAGTTCGTCAGTAGCAACATCATAATCTGAGTTTACAAGTATTAATTCATATTTATCACTTTCAAATATATCTTTAATATCGGAAGAAAGCATATCTTCAGTGATACCTAATTCTTTAATATCATTAAATGATAATACAAAATCAATACCTTCAAGGTTCTTTATATCATCAATCATATCACTTACTTTATCACTTTTTAAATCTTTATTAATCATTATTATTTCAGGACTTACAATATTAAATTTATCTCTTAATTCTTCATTTGTCTTAACACTCTCTAGTGTACTTGGTAATGAAGAATCTAGTTTGTAATATACATCTACCTTAGAATTAGCAAGGTATAGTGGTATAACAAGGATAATAAATATTATGAATATAGCATTTTTATGTTTAATAATAAATTTATTTAAATTATTAAAGTTAGGTACTAACTCTTTATGTTTTGTTTTTTCAATTAATTTATCAAACATTAATATTAAACTTGGGAATAGAGTTAATACTACTATAACACCTATTAATACACCTTTTGCCATAACTATACCAAGATCAGATCCAAGTGTTAATTGCATTGCACATAAAGCAAGGAAACCAACTATAGTAGTAAGTGAACTACCTGTAACTGATTTAAATGTCTCACTTATCGCATCAATCATCGCATCATCCTTGGACTTATAACTATTTTTCTTTTTCTCATAAGAATGATATAAGAAGATAGAGAAGTCTGTTGTAACACCTAATTGAAGTACTGCAACTAATGCTTTTGTGATATAAGATATATCACCTAGAAATACATTCGTACCTAAATTGAATACTATCGCACATCCAATATTAAGAAGTAAAAGTACTGGTACGATATAAGAATCTAGGAATACACTAAGTACAATTAAACAAAGTACAACTGCAATTGCAATATATATTGTAATTTCTTTTTCAGATAAGTTCATCGTATCAAGTACCATTGAACTCATACCACCTTGTTTTACTTTGCCATCGGTAATATTTCTTATTTCTCTTACCGCATCAATAGTTTTTTCACTTGATGTTGAATCAGTGAAAGTTATAAGTAACAAGTCTGAATTATTTTTGTGAATTCTTTCTTGGATTTCATTTGGAAACATACTAATTGGAATATTTCCAATGACGTCATAAACACTTACTACTTTTGAAACACCATCAACATTTTTAATGTCATTTTCAAGTTCTAAGATGTCTTTACTTTTCATATTATCGATTATCGCAATTGAATAGCCACCCATCTTAAAATTATCAGTTAGTTCATTTTGACCTTGAATAGTTTCAATCTCATCAGGCAAATAAACTAAGATATCATAGTTGACTTTAGTTAAGTTCATACCAATAAATGAAAATATTAGTAGAACTGCGGACACTAAAACAACTAATTTTTTGTTTTTGCAAACAAATTTTCCAAATTTTTTCATTTTCATCCCTCCGACAATTAAGTCTATTATTATTTTCAAAAAAAATCACTATCATATTTTAAATGCTGTATGATAACCAACACTTTTCTATTTATGTACCAATAAATAAACAACAAATGTATGATAACTTTACTTTTGTATGTTTTTATACTATACTTTAACTTGGTGATTTTTTATGGACAAAACTGATTTAAGAATTGTTAAAACTAATAAAGCATTATACGAAGCATTACTATTATTAATGAAAGAAAAAACTTTTGAAGAAATAAAAATTTCGGATTTATGTCAAAAAGCATTAGTAAATAGATCTACATTTTATGCTCATTACAACGATAAATATGAATTACTTATTACAATGGTAGAAGATTTAAAACAAGCATTACTTAGTTCACTTAAAACTAATGAAAATGATATAAATACAAAAGAATATTTTATGGAAATGCTTAAAATACTTATTGACCATATAGAAGATAAAAAGGATATATATCAGGCAATACTTGTAAATAATAGAAATGGAATACTTATGGATATACTTTATGATGTTGCGAATAGAGATATAAATGAAAGAATAAAAGATGACAAAGTAGTAAAAAATGCTCACGTTCCAAGTGAAGTTATAACTAAATTTTATCTAGGTGCGATAGTAAATATTGGCATTGAGTGGATTAAAAATAATTGTAGATATACCAAAGAAGAACTCATTAGTTACTTTAATATACTAATACTAGATGAAATATAATAATGTATTGATTAAATGCATTATTTTTGCTATTATTAATCTTGGTGATATTTTGAAGTTCCAAATTGATGATTATACAATTTTAGTAGAAGTAATAAGTGAAGATAAAGAACTTAAAACTATACATGTAATATGTGAAAACTCTAATAATGATTTAGGGTTATTTTATACTAATAAAATAGATAAAGAAACAATTAAATACCTTGTTTTAAACACTTATGAAATAATTTTTAATAAAAATAGATGTATATCAGGAACTGATTTAGAAGGAAATAATTATCAAGAAATAGATAATATATACAAAGATTATGTTAATGAAACAGATACTTATCTTAAAGAAAAGTATAGACAATTTCTATGTTTATACTTTAATAGTCATAATATTACTGATGGAGTTAGAAAAATATATATAGATAAGTTTAATAAATCATTATTAGATGACAATATTGATATGCTTATTTTAAAAAATCTAAGTAATGGTACTAATTACTTAAGTTTAGAAAAAGAGCATATTACTAAAGTCCATAAGTTAGAAACATTAGAAAGTGATAAACTAAATAAAGAAGAGGAACTAAAAATACTTAATGAAATTATAATAAGATTAAAAACATTAATTGAAATGATAGATTATAACCATGAAGTAACAAGAAAACTATATATTCTTGAAGAAAGGCTTTCAAACTTACCAATATTTAGTAAAGAAAAAAGAAATATTAAGGATAATATAATTCAATTAAAAAGTACACTACATAATTTTGATAAAAATATAGAAAAGAGTAGAATTAAAAAAGAATATTTAGATAAGTATGCATCTGTTTATGGAGATTTAAAAGGACTTTCATATATGTTTGATACTTTTTCTCTAGGTGAATTAATTCATATATTTAACTCAATTTATGAGTGTAAGGTTAATATTTATAATGAAGAATTAGAGAAAATTAAAGTGCTTAAAAAAGAAGTAAAGAAATATAGAGAAATAGATTTTGAAGATTTATATGAAAGATTGGAGGGTTTAGATGGAAATAACAAAAAGCATAATTAAGAAATTTAGAAGAAAAATATGGAGTAAATTTGTTAGTGCAGTAAAAGATTATAATTTAATAGAAGAAAATGATAAAATTGCAGTATGTATTTCAGGTGGTAAAGATTCTTTTTTGCTAGCGTTATGTCTAGATGAATTAAAAAGACATGGTCAATTTAAATTTGATTTAGTGTTTTTATGCATGAATCCAGGTTATAAAAAAGAAAATTTAGATAAAATTAAAGAAAATGCATCAAAAATGGGTATTGATATAAATATATTTGAATCTAATATATTTGAAGTAGTAGATAAAAGTGATTTATCTTCACCTTGTTATTTGTGTGCGAGAATGCGTAGGGGTTGCCTATACAATAAGGCTAAGGAACTTGGATGCAATAAGATTGCTTTAGGGCACCATTTTAATGATGTTATAGAAACATCTCTTCTAAATATTCTATTTGCTGGTCAAACAGGTGGTATGCCACCAAAACTAAAAAGTGATAATTTTTTAGGTATGGAATTAATAAGACCACTTTATTATGTGAAAGAAGATGATATTAAATCATGGGTTAATTATAATAACCTTGAATTTATAGACTGTGCATGTAGTATATCTAAAAAGAAAAATTCATCCAAAAGGAAATATATAAAAGATTTAATTAAAGAATTAAACCTTGTTAATAGAAATGCAGATATAAATATTTTTAGAAGTCTTGAAAACGTAAATATAGACACTTTAAATGGATATATAAAAAATTCTGTAAAGTATGACTTTAATGACTTGTATAAAGATAGAAAATAATGTATAATTAAATCATCCTATATATATGTTATCATAAATCCGAACTAAGCGAATTTATAGGGAATTTAAAGTATAGTTGGTGTTGAATGCTCACATTTATGTGAGAATCCTAAAAACTATATGGGGATGCCCACCTGGTATTTTTATCGGGGTTTATCGCTATAGCATATATGTAGGATTTTTTTGTTTGTAAAAAAGATAGAAATGTGATTAATAAGACAATGGCTATGCTAAAATCACGTACATAAGTGAATAAAGAGATACTAATTTGTATTTCTTTTCTTTTACTTAATACAATTTTGTTGTATAATCTTATTGGTGGTTATATGTGGAATGACAGGTTAAGAAAAATACTTAGTGATGATAAAATAGAATTGCTTAAGAACTCTAAGGTACTTATACTTGGTGTAGGTGGTGTAGGAGGGGGTGCTCTAGAAGCATTAGCAAGAATAGGGATTGGTACTATTATCTTAGTTGATAAGGACAAGGTTGATGTTACTAATTTAAATAGACAAATAATTAGTTTAAGGAATAATATTGGTAAGTCTAAGGTATTAGTTGCTAAAGAAAGAGTGCTTAATATTAATCCTGATTGTAATGTTATATGTATTGAAGAATTTATCAATTCTGATAATATTGACTTGTTGTTTAAGTATGATCCTGATTTTATTATAGATTGTTGTGACACTGTAACAACTAAGATTGAACTTATTAGAAAGTGCTTAGTTAGAAGTACAAGGTTTATTAGTTGTATGGGGACTGGTAATAAGTTTCATCCTGAGTTATTAGAAATAACTGATATTAAGAATACTAGTTATGATGCTATTGCTAGGGTTATTAGAAATAAGTTTAAGGATGAGAAAAAGAAAATAATGGTAGTTTATTCAAAAGAAAAAAGTATACATATTAAAGATAGGACTCCTGGGTCTACATCTATGGTTCCGCCTGTTGCAGGGTTTATGTGTGCATCTTATGTTATAAATAGTATTTTGGAGGTATAGTATGGCAGATTTAGTATTTAAGTATGGTTCAATGGGAAGTAGTAAGAGTGCTTTTGCGCTTATGCTTAGTTTTTCTTATGCTGAAAGTGGTAAGAGTGTTTTACTTTTAAAACCAAGTATTGATACGAGAGATGGTGAAGATATTATAAAGTCAAGAGTGGGTATAGAAGCACCTTGTAAAGTTTTTTCACCTACTGAAAGAATTACAACAAAGTTTATAGATGATTTATTGTCTTGTGATGTAATTATTGTAGATGAGGCTCAGTTTGCAAGTAAAAAACAAATTGAAGAATTAAAAGCAATTTCTGAAGAAATGGATAAACCAGTTTATTGTTTTGGTTTAAGAACAGATTTTCAAACTAATATGTTTGAAGGTTCAAAAAGATTATTTGAACTCGCAACTAAAATTGAAAGTCTTCCTAAGAAGTGTGAATGTGGTAATGAAGCAATTGTAAATGCAAGATATGATGATAATGGAATAGTTTATGATGGTGATCAAGTAGTACTTGGTTCAAACGATAGTTATAAAGCATTATGCTATACATGCTATAAAAGAGGTAGATTGCATGTTAAATAGTGAGATTGAACTAAAAAAAGGATTAAATGAAGAGGTTGTAAAAGATATTTCTCGTATAAAAGGTGAACCAGTTTGGATGAGGGATTTTAGATTAAAGTCATATGAATGCTTTAAAGAAATGCCTATGCCTTCTTTCGGACCTAAACTTGATATCAATTTTGATAACATAACATATTATAAGAGAATATCAGATAAATCATTTAATAACTGGGAAAGTGTTAGATGTGATGTTAAAAATACATTTGATGACATTGGATTAATTGATGCGGAAAAGAAATATTTAGGTGGTGTAGGAGCACAGTATGATAGTGAAAGTGTATATCATAATATGCTTGAAGATATAAGAAGTAAAGGTATAATATTTACTGATACTGATACAGCATTAAGAGAATATCCTGAAATATTTAAAAAGTATTTTAATAAACTAGTTAAATATAATGAAAATAAGTTTACAGCATTAAATGGATGTGTTTGGAGTGGAGGATCTTTTATTTATATTCCACCAAATACTCATTTAGATAGGCCATTACAAAGTTACTTTAGAATTAATACTAAGGATATGGGTCAATTTGAAAGGACTTTAATAATAGTAGATGATAATTCTGATTTGCATTATATAGAAGGTTGTACAGCACCTACTTATACTACTGATAGTCTTCATGCAGCAGTAGTTGAAATATTTGTTGGTAAAAATGCTAAATGTAGATATACAACTATTCAAAACTGGGCTAGTAACATATATAACCTTGTTACTAAAAGGGCTATTGTGGATGAAAATGGTTTGATGGAATGGATTGATGGTAATATTGGTTCTAAGATTAATATGAAGTATCCAGCATGTATTTTAAATGGTGATGGTGCGAAGGGTACTTGCATATCAATTGCAATGGCAGATGATAACCAAATTCAAGATACAGGTGCTAGGATGATACATAATGCACCAAATACTAAGAGTAATATTATTGCAAAAAGTATCGCAAGAAATGGTGGTAATGCAACATATAGAGGTACTGTAAGAATTAGTAAAAATGCTAGTAACTCTAAGGCTTATGTAAAATGTGATACTATATTATTAGATGAATTATCTAAGAGTGATACTATTCCTAAGAATATATGTTTAAATGATACTTCTAGTTTAGAACATGAAGCAACAGTATCTAAGGTAAGTGATGAAAAATTATTTTATTTAGAAACTAAAGGAATTGATGAAGATAAAGCAAGAGAAATGATTATTATGGGATTTATTGATGAATTTAGAGAAGAATTACCTATGGAATATGCTGTTGAGTTAAACAAGTTATTAAAATTTAAGTTTTAAGTAAAAATGTATTAATTAAAAATACTATTTATGATATATTTATTGTGATTGGTACCCAGGAAACTTTCGAAGCCTTGGGTCATTTTTTTGTTTAATTTAGTGAAACGAGTGGTTCATATAGTGATATATGAATTTTTTTTAAAAAAATTAAAAATTTACAAATTTGCCAAATCTGTAAAAAAGTGTGCTCAAAATCTTGAAATTTGCTTAAGCAGATTTCTAAAATTGTAAGCATTTTTGGCTTTAAAACCTCGAAATTTGCGATTTGCACTCTTTTTTTAATTCGTATATTATGTACTTGAAAGGAGTGATTTTATGTTAAATCAAATAGTTATTGTAGGGAGACTTGTAAAAGATCCTGAACTAAGACAAACTGAAGGAGGTAAGAAAGTAACTAATATTACACTTGCTGTTCCAAGAAGTTATAAGAATTCTAATGGTGAGTATGAAACTGATTTTATTGATTGTGTATTGTGGACTGGTATTGCTGAAAATACTTCTGAGTATTGTAAAAGAGGTGATATCTTAGGTGTTAAAGGAAGAGTTCAAACAAGGGTGTTAGAAATGCCTGATGAAAAGAAAAGACATGTAACTGAAGTAGTTGCAGAAAAAGTAACATTTTTATCAAGTAATAAAAAAGAAAGTTAATTCTTTCTAGTTATTATTTAGTAATAAAACACATTTGTTGCTTATTTTTATGATAAATTTTGCTTTATCTTTTACTCTTGGGTATTGCAAAAATAATAAAACTCTAGTATAATTTATTTCGGTGGTCATTATGTTAGATATAACAAGATTACAAAATAGAACTTTAGATGAACTTGTATATGATGATACAGTTACTTTAGATAGTGAATTATATAAAGATACTGATATTATTAGATTAAGTCCAGTAAATGTTCATGCGGTAATCAAGAGAATTACTGATTCTTCTTATAATATGATGCTTAATATTAAAGGTACTATGGTATTACCTTGTAGTATTACTTTAAAGGAAGTTGATTATCCATTTGACATAAATACTGAGGTAAAATTGTCAAATGATGATGAAGATTTTGAAGAATATGTAAAAATTATGCAAAATAATATTGATATTATTTCAATTATATGGCAAAATATTGTACTAGAAATCCCACTTCGAGTTGTAAGTGAGGATATAGATGATTCTCTAACTTCAGGTGATGGCTGGAAATTAATAAGAGAAGAATAACAAATATTTATATTTGGATAACAAGGAGGAGTGAGATAAGTGGCAGTTCCATTTAGAAAAGTAAGTAAGACAAGAAAAAGAATGCGTCGTACTCATTATACAGTAGATGCTAACGGTACAACTAAATGTACTAACTGTGGTGCTATAATTAGACCACATAGAGTTTGTCCTGAATGTGGTTTTTACAAAGGTAAAAAAGTATTATCTAAAGAAGACAAGTAATATTGTCTTTTTTATTTTCTATAGTGGTATAAAATAATTATATAAAATAATATAATGTTAACCAAAAAGGTTGACAGAGATGTTATTGTGTGCTATATTTAATACAACAAGGAGGAAATATTATGGCAGTTAAATTAAGATTATTAAGAATGGGCTCTAAGCAAAAACCATTTTATCGTATAGTAGCAGCAGATTCTAGATATCCAAGAGATGGTAAGTTTATCGAATCAGTTGGAACTTATAATCCAATTAAGGGTAGCGAAGTAGTTTCTGTTGATGAAGAGAAGGCTATGAAGTGGTTAAAAAATGGTGCTCAACCAACAGATACAGTTAGAGATATCTTAAGTAGAAGTGGAGTTATGAAAAAATTCCATGAAGAAAAGATGGGTAAATAGTTATGAATTTAGTAGAGTTAACTAGTTATTTAGTAAAATCTTTAGTTAAGGACCCTGATAGTGTTTCTGTAAGAGAAATGCCTACTGAAGATGGTTCTATGTTAATAGAAGTATTAGTAAGTAATGATGAGATTGGTTCTGTAATAGGTAAAGGTGGTAAAATTGCTAATTCAATTAGGACTATTGTTCAAGCAAGTTCTTATATGAATGGTAATAGAAGAGTAAAGATTAATATTGATTCTGTTTAATCTTTTTCTTGCCTCGTAGCCAAGTGGTAAGGCAGTGGACTCTGACTCCATCATTCGTTAGTTCGAATCTAACCGAGGCAGCCAAATGAAAATTAGATAGTTTATCTATCTTTTTTTTATTTTTTAGTGTATACTTTTAATGTAGAGTAGGTGTGGTATGAAGAGTGTAACAAATAAAGAAGAAACAAAGGATATTAAAAATAAGAAAAGTAAAATTAAAAGTAAAGAAAACGTACAAGGCAAAAGTAGTAAAACTACTAAAAGAACAAGTGTGAAAACCAAAACTATCAAAACTGAAAATAGTGAAAGTGCACGAAGTAAAAGTAATAAAAGTAGTAAAAAAGCAAACATACAAAATACAAATGATAAAGCAAATTCTAGTATGATAGTTCAAAAAAATGTAACAAATAAAGAATTAAGTAGTAAAACTAATGAAGTAATAGTATCAAATGATGAGACGCAAATCAAAAAAGATACTAATAGTGCTTCTAGTGTTAAAACTATAACTGGTTTATCAAGTAGAGAAGTAGAAGATAGAATTAATAAGGGTTATGTTAATTATAATGAGGAACCTAAAACTAAAACAGTTAAGGAAATAGTTAAGTCTAATGTATTTACATATTTTAATTTCTTAAATATATTACTTGGTTCATTAGTTATAATAAGCGGTATTATAAGTGGTAGAATATTGTATTCTTTAAAGAATTGTTTGTTTGTAAATGTAATATTCATAAATACATTGATTAGTATTGGTGAGGAGATACTTGCTAAGAAGACTATTGATAAGTTAAGTATTATAGCAGAATCTAAGATTAAAGTTGTTAGAGATAATAATATTATAGAACTTACTAAAGAAGATTTAGTACTCGATGATGTATGTTTATATACAATTGGTAATCAAATAGTATGTGATTCTATAGTATTAGATGGAGAAATAGAAGTTAATGAATCTTTTATAACTGGTGAAGAAAAAGTTATCACAAAGAAAAAGGGAGATGAATTAACGAGTGGTTCTTTTGTAGTATCAGGTTCTTGTTTTGCTAAAGTAGAGCATATTGGGTCTGATAATTATGTTTCTAAGATAACTAAGGAAAGTAAATATATAAAAGAAACTAATTCAATTATTTATAATTCATTTAATAAAATGCTTAAAGTATTAAGTGCATTATTAATACCAATAGGTATATTACTTTTTATAAATCAAATGAATATTACTTATAGTTTTTCTGATTCGATTATGAATACTGTTTCAGCATTAATTGGGATGATACCAGAAGGATTAGTACTTTTAACGTCATCTGCAATGGCAGTAAGTGTAATAAGATTAAGAAAATATAATATTTTGGTACAAGATTTATATTCAATCGAAAGTCTTGCTCGTGTAGACATTATTTGCTTAGATAAAACAGGTACGATTACTGAAGGTAATATGGAAGTTAAAGATATAATTCCATATAAGAATAATAGTATTGATAATATAAAAGAAATACTTGGTAATTATATTAATGCTCTAGATGACCCATCTCCTACATTTAAAGCAATAGAAGCATATGTTGAAAAAAGATATGGATATAAAGTTGAAGAAAAGTTAAACTTCTCAAGTAGTAGAAAATATAGTGCAGTTAGATTTGAAGATGTTACATATTTTTTAGGTAGTCCTGAGAATTTAAGTGATAAAGAGTTTGAAGAGGTTAATAAATATCAAGATGATTATAGAGTATTATTGCTTGCAAGTGGTAAGAATATTGGTAATACTTCTAATTTAAAACCTATTGGGTTTGTGCTTATACAAGATAAAGTAAAAGAGAACGCTAAGGAAGTACTTGATTATTTTAAAGAACAAGGTGTTGATATTAAGATAATTAGTGGTGATAGTGCGAAAACTGTTTCTAGTATCGCTAAGAGAGCAGGTATAGAAGATATTAAATGTATAGATATGTCTAAAATAGATACCCTAGATATTACTAATATAGTTAATGACTATAATATATTTGCTAGAGTTAGACCTGACCAAAAGAAACAAATAATTAAGATATTAAAGTCACAAGGTCATTTTGTTGCTATGACAGGGGATGGTGTTAATGACTGTATGGCATTAAAAGAAGCAGATTGTTCTATAGCAATGGCAAATGGGTCTGAGGCTGCTAAAAATGTATCTAAGTTTGTATTACTTGATTCTAAGATAGATAATTTACCTAAGATATTAAAAGAAGGTAGAAGAAGTATTAATAATATTGAAAGAAGTTCTTCATTATTATTAAGTAAAACTATATTTACAATATTACTTATTTTAGCGTGTATATATCTTAATACTGAATATTTCTTTATACCAATACATTTAACATTAATAACTACATTTACAATAGGTATACCATCATTTATTTTAGCACTTGAACCTAATACTGATTTAGTTAAGGGTAATTTCTTACAAAAGATATTCTTAACTAGTGTACCTAGTGCTCTAACAGTAGTATTTAATGTAGTAATAATTAAATTATTTGAATTAAATTTTGGTTTATCAAGTGAATTATGTAGTACATTAACTGTATTCTTAACAGCAACAACAGGATTTATATTCTTAAATAATATATGTAAACCTTATAATTTATTAAGAGGTACTTTAATGGCATTCCTTTTAATAGCGTTTGGTTATTGTGCAATATTCCAATATAATTTCTTTAATATAAGTTTAGTAAATATTGAAACAATACTTGTATTTATAGTGTTATTTATATGTAGTTTATTTATATTTGATAAATTAAAGGGTTTTATGGATTATTTATTAAAGAAAACTAATAATGTTTAAAAAAGAAATAAGAAATTGTTTCTTTTTTTATTTTATGTATTCTTGGGCTTAAATAGTTTGTGTTATATATTTATAAATTTATATGTTAAAGATTATAGGTTCTATTTTGAATACAAGTAACATCCCGTTAAAAATAGTTAAAAAATATTAAAATTTTTTGTAAAAATATGTCAAAAATAGGTCTAAAAAACGCCCACTCCCATTGTCAAATGGGGGGGGGTGTATAGTATAATAACCTTGTAAAATAAAGGAGAAGATTATGAAGAAAAAGAAGGGTTTTACTTTAGTGGAATTATTAGCAGTAATAGTAATATTAGCAGTTATACTAATTATTGCAATGCCAAAAATAAGTGATGTAATTAAGAATTCTAAGGAAGCATCATTAGAAACAACTGCAAAGTTAATAGCAAGTCAAGCGGAGAAAAAATATACTGAAAATCAAGTATTAGATAGTTCAACCACAATAAAATGTAGTGATGTTGCTAAGATAAGTAATGCTGATTATGAAAGTTGTAATATTACTTTTGATGATAAGGGAAATGCTAAAGTAACAATAGTAGGAAAGGGTAAATTTGAAGGACTTGCTATATATGATGGTACGAAGGATAGTGCCAAAGCAAGTGTTAAGAAAGAAATTGTTGAAACTGCTGCTAAGTATTTTAGTTATGAAGAAGTAGAAGGTGGTATTTCAATAACTGGTTACCAAGTTGGAACAGTAAGTAATGTTGAAGTAGAAGATGCGAATAAGTGTAAAAATTACTTTCAAGGTGTGCCTGAAGAACAAGCAACAACGGTGTGTACTGGAGGTTCAATAACAATTGACGGAGAAACTATTTCGTTAAAATATATAGTATCAGGAGGTAGAATACCATCAAGGGATTATGAAAGTGCAGGATTAAATGTAACATACGAAAATAGTGATGTAGTAATACCATCACAAATAGATGGTAAGACAGTTGTTGCTATTGCAGCTTGGGCATTTACAACAAGGGGTGTTATACCAACACTAACTGCTTATAATAATGATTATAAAGTAAGTCTATTAAGTTATAATTCCAATAATAATTATGTGGTAAAACCACTTTACAACACGATTTTGGGTTTAGGATTAACTTCAGTGGTGATACCTAATACCGTAACAAGTATAGGTGAGGGTGCATTTGCATATAATCATATAACTTCAATCACATTTCCTGATACACCAATAACGCTTGGTTGTATGGTATTTAATGATAATCCAATTATAAATGATAGTAATTATAGTCTTCCAAGTAATGTTACTATAAAATGTGTTAGGTAGAATTAAAATAAAAAAATTGAAAAAAATAAAAAATTAGAGATTTGTTAAATTTGTAATTTTTTTGTGATAAATTTGTTAAATTTGCTTAAGATAATTTCTAAAATTGTAAGTAGTTTTTGTTTAAAAGTCGTTGAATTTGTGATTTGACATATATTTTTAAGTTGTTATAATGATTACAACACCTAACATTAGGATGATTGCCTACTTCTTATAAAAAGGGAAGGAAGTATGTTTATGGTCAAGGATTTAACGATTCTTTTATTAGTATTTACCCTTCTATTATTTTTTGCTATTTATAATAGTGTAAAAAAATCGCCTAATTAGAAGAATTAGGCACGCTCTTATAGGCAACACCTAAATTCGGGTTAGGTGTTACTTTTATTTTATGAAGAATTTCTTCGTGTATTCATGATAGCATATTTTAATTATATTTTCAATCTTATTCTTTTTTTAAAAAATTTATTGCTATCTATTTGCATTTGTAATATAATTTTATTAGGGTGATAATATGAAGACTAGAGTAATAAGTGCGGTTATTGCATTATTAATTACAATTCCTTTGATTTTATTAGGTGGTATTTATTTTAATGCTTTGGCATTAGTACTTGGACTTATTGGTATGTGGGAATTATTAAGGTATACTAAGATACCTGAATATATGAAGTATTTAGGTTATATTATGTACGTAGTTATGTTTTTATTTGGATATTTTAATGCTGGTAGAGTAGTACTTGTAAATACTTGTTACTTAATCATTGCTTTGTTTGTGTGCTTTATACCACTTATTTTCTATCATGACGACAAGGTTTATAATATTAGTGATGTATTTTATTTGTTTAGTAGTATTTTGTTTATAAGTTTTGTATTTAGTTTATTTGTATTTGTAAGAAGTAGGTCTTTAGAAGTAGTATTTTATCTTTTATTAATAACTACTATGACTGATACTTTTGCGTATTTAATAGGTAGAAAGTTTGGTAAGCATAAGTTAATTCCAAGTGTTTCTCCTAATAAAACTGTTGAGGGTTTTGTAGGTGGTTTAGTATTTGGTACCTTAATTGCAACGTTATTTTATGTATTTACGATTGGTAAAATAAATATTTTTGTGCTTATTTTAATGACTATGATTTTGTCTGTTGCGGGACAATTTGGTGATTTAGTTTTCTCATCAATTAAAAGGCATTTTAAGGTTAAGGATTTTTCTAATATAATGCCTGGGCATGGTGGCATATTAGATAGGCTTGATAGTATTATATTTGTATTATTGTTGTATACATTGATATTGTTATTTATATAAGGAGGCATTTTAATGACATTAATATATTTTGTTTTAATACTTGGTATTACAGTATTTATTCATGAACTAGGTCATTTCTTGATGGCTAAGAAAAATGGTGTTTATTGTTATGAGTTTTCTTTAGGTATGGGTCCGAAGATATATTCATTTAATAGAAAAAATGATGAAACAACATACTCAATTAGGTTATTTCCAATTGGTGGATTTGTTCAAATGGCTGGTGAAGATATTGAAGAGGAAGAAGATATTCCTAAGAATAAACAAATGCAGTCAAAAACTGTATGGCAAAGATTTGTAATTGTTCTTGCAGGTGTATTTAATAACTTTGTACTTGGTTTTGTGCTTTTATTCTTAATGGCACTTATATATGGTTCAGTATCTCAAAAACCAGTAGTTACTAATGTTGATAGCAAGTATAATGCTTATAAAGTAAATGTAAGAGAAGGAGATACTATATTAAAAGTAAATGGTAAAAGAACTAGAACTTTAGATGATGTAATCTTAGAAATTACTCTTACTAAGCAAGGTGAAGCAATTAAACTTGATTTAGTTGATAAAGACAATAATAAGAAAAGTGTATCAGTATTACCAACTAAGGTTGAGAATGAAGATGGTAGTGAAAGCTATATTTATGGACTTGGATGGGGTGGTGAGACTGAAAAGGGTTTAATTCCTTCATTTAAGTATGCTACTCAAAAGTTCTCATCATTATTTAGGTCAATGGGTAAAATAATTGGTTCTTTATTTACTGGTAGATTAGGTCTTGATAGTTTATCCGGACCAGTTGGAATTTATCAAGTAGTTGGTGAGCAAAGAAAAGCAGGATTTGAAAATATCATATATTTAACTGCGTATATATCTATAAATGTAGGATTTGTTAATTTAATACCTTTCCCAGCATTTGATGGTGGTAGAGCATTATTTCTAATTATTGAAAAAATTAGAAAAAAACCAGTTAAAAAAGAAGTTGAAAATACAATCCATTCTGTTGGATTTGTGCTTCTTATGATATTAGTAGTTGTTATTACAATAAAAGATGTTATAAAATTGTTTTAAGGGGTGATACTATGAATAATAAGATTAAAAGTTATTGTAGATATTATGATTTAATTACGAATTGTGAATTTTTAGATAGTGATTTATTTAGTAAGAAATTAGTTGAATATTATAAGTTAATAGTATCTAAAGTTGATGTTTCTAATGAAGATAATATTAAAAAAATTGTTAAGTATGATAAAATGATGAAAAAATATATTGAAGATTATGATTTTTCTCGTAAATTAAGAAATTCAATAGATGTTTCTTCGATATTATATAGTGAATTAGATTTATCTACTGCTGTTTTAGATTATGCGTGTGATTTTGAAGATAAATATGATTGTGAGGTAGAACCTACAGTAATAAATACAAGGTGGATTTAGGTGAGTTTATGAATGATTTAAAGATAGTTTATATGGGTACTCCAGAGTTTGGACTTCCTGCTTTAGAAGCAATAAATTCTATTTATAATGTTATTGCGGTTGTGTGTCAACCAGATAAAGTAGGTAATAGAAATGAAGTTAAGTATTGTCCAATAAAAGAGTACGCTCTTAAGAATAATATTCTTGTGTTGCAACCTGAGA
Source organism: uncultured Bacilli bacterium (assembly GCA_934130375.1). Classification (GTDB taxonomy): domain Bacteria; phylum Bacillota_I; class Bacilli_A; order RF39; family UBA660; genus CAG-1193. The sequence continues at coordinate 292,906 of CAKOXW010000001.1, read as the reverse complement.
ATATTAAAAACGAGTACAAGGATATAATTAAGTTAGAGCCTGATATGATAGTTACTTGTGCTTATGGTCAGATAGTACCAAAAGAGTTACTTGATTATCCTAAGTATGGATGTATTAATATTCATGCATCGCTTCTTCCAAAATTAAGAGGTGGCGCGCCAATTCATAGAGCAATTATAGAAGGACATAAAGAAACTGGTGTCACAATTATGAAGATGGTTCCTAAGATGGATGCGGGTGATATAATTACTCAAGAGAAAATAGAAATATTAGATGAAGATACAGTTGGAACTCTTCATGATAAATTAAGTATATTAGGTAAAGATTTAGTATTAAAAACTATCCCTATGATAGTGTCAGGTACTGCAGCATATACTAAGCAAAATGAAAGTGAAGCAACTTTCGCATGGGTTATTAATAAAGAAGATGAGCATTTGGATTTTAATTTAACAACTAGAGAAATTATTAATAAAGTAAGAGGTTTAAATCCTTTCCCAGGTTGTTATTGCATGCTTAGTGGTAGAAGATTAAAAATATGGAAGTGTACTTATGGTACAAGTGTTTCAGATATGTCATTAATTGGTCAAATCATAAAAATATATGATAATGGTATAGGTGTTAAGACATCTAATGGTGAGGTAATTATTACTGAACTTCAATTAGAAGGTAAAAGAAAAATGAACGCTAATGAATTTTTAAATGGTGTTGTTAATAAGGATTTATTAGTTGGAAGAATATTGGAGTAGTGTATGTTAAAGAAGTTCGATGCATTTAACCAAGATTATTCTAAGGTAGCGATTGCGTTAATATTTATCGTATTAATAGTAATCTTAGTATTTAATAATAAAAGTAGTAAAAACCAAGTCACTTGTCCAGAACCTTCCGAAGTGATAAAGGACCATATTAACTATAAGTATGATATTAATATTGATTTTAATAATGAGAAGTCTAAGGTTAGTGTTGTTAAATATGATAATAAATATTTAATTACTTATGATGAAACTAAGTACTATATGTATTATTCAGATTTTTATAAGGAAGAACAAGGTATGTATGTTAAATTTAATGATATGATTATACCTGGTTTGGATAATAAATATTTGTTTATTAATTATATTGATGACTTAAGTTATAAGGCTAAGGTTAAAGATAAGTGTTTTGCAAAAGATGATTTAAATATATGTGTAGTTAATGATAATACTATTAATGTTACTAGTAATAATTTAGTATTAAATTATGAAATTAGTGATGTTGGTACAGTAGAAGATTTTGATGTAAAGATATAAGACTATAAATGCGTAGTCTTTTATTTTTATTATAAATATGTTATAATTCTATAAGGTGATTAAATGAAGAAATTGCTTATATTGTTATCAGGCTTGTTAATTATAATTGATCAAGGTATTAAATATATAGTTGTAAGTAATTTAAATGTATTAGATAGTGTTAATATAATACCTAATTTTTTAAATATTACTTATGTAACTAATAGTGGTGGTGCTTTTAGTATATTGTCAGGTAGTAGATATTTTTTTATAATACTTGGTATTATTGCAATAATATATTTAATTAAATATATTATGTCTGATAGTAATATCACTAAGGTTGATTTAATTGCGTATTCTTTAGTTATATCTGGGATTATTGGTAATTTAATAGATAGAATTATATATGGGTATGTTATTGATTATATTCATTTTTATATTTCTAGTTATTCTTTTGCAATATTTAATTTTGCAGATATGTGTATAGTAATTGGTGCAATAATAATAATTTATATTTTATTTATAAAGGGGGATAGTTATGAGAATAATAATAGTAGAAAATGATTTATGTGATATAAGAATTGATAAATATTTAATAGATAAACTAGAAACTACTAGAAGTAAGATACAAAAATTAATTGAAAGTGGTAATGTTTTAGTTAATGATAAGTCCATTAAAAATAGTTATATAGTTAGAGTAGATGATGAGATTAAAGTTAATGAAGTAGAAGAATCTTGTGATATTAATCCAGTTAAGATGGATTTAGATATTGTATATGAAGATGATTATTTATTGGTTGTAAATAAACCTAGTGGTATGGTTGTTCATCCTGCGAATGGACATTATAATGATACTTTAGTTAATGGGCTTATGTATCATACTAATCTAAGTAGTGGGGATGTAAGACCTGGTATTGTGCATAGAATAGACAAGGATACAAGTGGTTTATTATTAGTTGCTAAGGATGATGATGTTCATTTGTATTTATCTAATGAATTAAAGAAACAGAAAGTTAATAGGAAGTATATAGCGCTTGTATATGGTGTTATAAATGAGGATACAGCAACTATTGATGCTCCTATTGGAAGAGATTTATTTGATAGAAAGAAAATGGCTGTAACTGATATTAATTCTAAAGAAGCAATTACTGATTTAAGAGTACTTGAAAGATATAATGATGCTACATTAATTGAATGTACACTTAGAACTGGTAGAACTCATCAAATAAGAGTACATTTAAATTATATAAATCATCCAATAGTAAATGATCCATTATATGGTAAGAAAAAGGTTATTAATGATTTTGGGCAATGTCTTCATGCTAAGACAATTGGGTTTAATCATCCTATAACACATGAATATATGGAATTTACTAAGGATGCTCCAGAAGAATTTTATGATATAGTAAAAATGTTTAAGTGAGGTAATATATGAATACAGAAATTTCATTTAGAGATAAAGATTTATTAGTTATGAAATTATTACATTATTTTATTACAAAAGAAGGATATAACCCAGTAATATTAAGAGGTGTTAACAATGAAATATGGCTTGAAAATATGGATGCACCATATAGAATTGTTAGAATTAATACTGGGTATATTCATAATAATGAGCAATATGATTTTGATATGTTTAAGACTAAAAAAATAATGAATAGGATTAAGTTAAAAACATTTTCATTGTCTATGAATACTTTATCTTTTTTCTTAGATTTAGGTGATAATGTAGACCTAAAAGATGAGAACAAGGTTGATTGTATTAAAGTAAGTGATGAATTAGATATAATTAATGATGAGAAAGTTAATAATGCTTTTCCTGATTTAAAAGAGAATTTAGAATTTAATGAAGATGGTATAGAGTTATTTACTAAGATTACTAATGATATTAATTCTAAGAATATGAAGGATGCTAGGGAAGCTGAGGATGTATTTAAGGAACATACTCCTTATGCAACTTATGCATTAATTGCAATAAATGTAATAGTATTTATTTTAATGTATATACTTGGTAATGGGTCTGAAGATACAATGACACTTCTTAAATTTGGTGCTTTAAATAAGATACTAGTTTTAGCAGGTGATTATTATAGATTAGTTACAAGTGCGTTTTTACATATTGGTTTTTGGCATTTAGTATGTAATATGTATGCTCTTTATATCTTAGGTAGAGATATTGAATCTTATTTTGGTACTTTAAAATATTTATTTATATATTTAATGAGTGCGATAATAGGTAATTTAATATCATTGTTATTCTTAGGTGATTATGTTACAAGTGCGGGAGCATCAGGTGCAGTTTTTGGACTTATGGGAGCACTTTTATACTTTGGTTATAATTATAGAGTAACATTAAATAATGCGATAACTAAGCAAATATTACCAATTATAATATTAAACCTTGCAATAGGTTTTGCAGCAAGTGGTATTAATAACTTTGCGCATATTGGAGGATTAATTGGTGGTGCGATGGCTTCTATGGCTGTTGGTGTTAAGTATAAATCTTCTAAACAAGATAAGATAAATGGTACGATTGTGCTTGTTATATTACTTATATTATTAATATGTAAGATTTTTATGTAGTCTTGGGCTTAAATAGTTTATATTACATTTATAAAAGAATTACGTTTTTGTAATTCTTTTAAATTTATATGTTAAAGATTATATGGTTTTGTAAACTTAAGAATACGAACTAGTATTCTTTTTTCTTTGTTCCTGTGTTATAATAATTTAGAGGTTGTAAGTATGGACGATATAAAGTATTTAAAGATTAGTGAACTTAATAGAATTATAAAGATGAAGTTTGATGCTTCTAAGTTTTTTAGTAAAGTATTCGTATCTGGTGAAATATCTAATTTTAAAGTACAAATGCCTAGTGGGCATTGTTATTTTACTTTAAAGGATGAAACTAGTAGACTTGCTGCGGTTATGTTTAGAAGCACTGCATCAAGAGTCGGTACTAATTTCAAAGATGGGGATATGGTAAATGCAATAGGAAAAATAAGTGTCTATGAAGGATCTGGTACTTATCAAATATATATTGAAAGTATGGAATTAAGTGGTAGTGGAGATTTATATAAAAAATTCTTAGAATTAAAAGAGAAATTATTTAAACAAGGATGGTTTGATTTAGATAAGAAGAAACCAATTCCTAAGTTCCCTAAGCGTATTGGAGTAGTAACCGCGTCTACCGGAGCAGCAATAAGGGATATAATCACCACAATTAGAAGAAGGTATCCTCTTTGTGAAATAATCTTATTCCCATCCTTAGTGCAGGGTAATACCGCTAAGGATGATATTGTAAATAAAATTAAGATGGCTTGTAATTATGATATTGATACTTTAATAGTTGGTCGTGGTGGTGGTTCGATTGAGGATTTATGGGCTTATAATGAAGAGATTGTTGCTAAGGCGATATATGAGTGTCCAATACCAGTTATAAGTGCAGTTGGGCATGAGATAGATTTTACAATTGCTGATTATGTTGCTGATATGCGTGCTGCGACTCCTACTGCTGCTGCTGAGATTGCTGTTCCTAATATTGAAGATGTAATGCTTACTATTGATAGTTATTGCAATAGAATTACTAATTCAGTTAATAATAAGATAGATAATTATAAGAAAGAAGTACTTAAATTAAAAAATAGTTCTGTGCTTTTAAATCCTATAAATATGTACAATATTAAAAGTCAGAATTTAAATATAGAAAAGATTAAACTTGTTAAATGTTTTAATGATATATTGTCTTATAAAAGAATTAATTTATTTGAGTGTAAAAATAGTTATATACTACAAAATCCAAGGTTGATTTATGAGAATAAGATTAATAAATTAGATATAGATATTAATAAATTAGAGTTATTAAATCCATTAAATTCTTTAAAAAGAGGTTATGGAATTATAAAAAAAGAAGGAAAATGTATAGAAGATATTAAAAATATTAAAAATAATGATAAAATAGATATATATTTAAAAAATGGAATTATTAATGCAAATGTATTAAGTATAAAGGAGGATTAAAATGGAAAAATCATTTGAGGAGGCTTTAAGTGAACTTGAAGCAATAGTTAAAGAACTTGAAAGTGGTAATGTTAATTTAGATGATGCGATTAATAAATATGGTGAAGCAATGAAATTAGTCAAAGTATGTGAAGATAAGATTAAGAATGCTGAAGATATGGTTGTAAAAATAGTTAAAGATAATAAAGTAGAAGATTTTGAGGTGCAAAATGAGAGCAATGAATAGTAATGAAATTAGAGAAACTTATTTAAACTTTTTTAAGGAACATGGACACACAATTATGCCTAGTGCGTCACTTCTTGTTTTAAATGATCCAACGTTGCTTTGGAATAATGCAGGAGTAACGCCACTAAAAAAGTATTTTGATGGTTCTATGATACCTGTTAATAAAAGACTAACTAGTTGTCAAAAATGTATAAGAACTAATGATATTGAATCAGTTGGTGATGATACTCATCATACATTTTTTGAAATGCTTGGTAACTTTTCAATTGGTGATTATTTTAAAGATGAAGCAATTGAGATGGCTTATGAATTATTAACTAGTGATAAGTATTTTGGTTTTCCAAAAGAGAAACTATATTTTACAGTATATGCATCTGATGATGATGCTTATAATAAATGGTTATCACTTGGAGTTAATGAAAGTCACATCGTTAGACTAGAATCAAACTTTTGGGAAATAGGTGAAGGCCCTTGTGGACCAGATTCTGAAATTTTCTATGATAGAGGAGAAGAATTTGATAAAGAAGGTCTTGGAGTAAGATTACTAAAAGAAGAAATTGATAATATGAGATATGTTGAGATATGGAACAATGTATTTAGTCAATTTAACTCTAAGGAAGGTGTTAAAAGAGAGGATTATAAAGAACTTCCATCTAAAAATATAGATACTGGTATGGGTTTAGAGAGAATGACTTGTGTACTACAAGGTGTAACTTCATCTTATGATACTGACCTTTTTAAGAAAATAATTGGTAAGATTGAAGAATTAAGTGGTAAAAAATATCATAATCAAAAAGAAATAAGAATTATTGCAGACCACATAAGAACACTTACTTTTGCAATATGTGATGGTGCAGTATTTTCAAATGAGGGAAGAGGTTATGTAATAAGAAGACTTCTAAGAAGAGCAGTAAGATTTGGTCATGATTTAGGAATTAAGGGTAATTTCATGGAATCAATCGTACCTAGTGTTGTTGAAACTATGAAAAGTTACTATCCTGAATTATTAGAAAAAGAAGAGTACATTAAAGGAATAATTAGAAAAGAAGAAGAATTGTTTCAAAAAACATTATTGTCTGGTGAGAAAAAATTAAATGAATTAATTAAGAACTCTACGGATAAAGTTATTAGTGGTGAAGATGCATTTAAGTTATATGATACATATGGGTTCCCATTTGAGTTAACTTGCGAGTACTTAGAAGAACAAGGTTATAGTGTTTCAAAAGAAGAATTTACCCAATGTATGAACTATCAAAAAGAAATGGCTAGAAATGCTAGAGTATGTGAAGCAAGTATGAATATTCAAAATGAGGCTTTACTTAAATTTACTGAAGAAAGTAAGTTTACCGGTTATACTGATTATCAAACAGATACTTATGTTATCGCACTTATAAAAGGTGATAAACTTGTTGATGAATTAACAGATGAAGGATATGTAATACTAAAGGAAACTCCTTTCTATGCTGAGATGGGTGGTCAAGTATCTGATACTGGTTATATATATAATGAAAATACTAAATGTGAAGTTATTGATATGATTACATCTCCTAATAAACAACATGTACATATTGTTAATGTTTTAGAAGGTAGTATTAAAGTAGGAGATAAAGTAACTGCAAGAATAAATGTAAAAAGAAGAGAATCAATTGAGAAAAATCATTCAGCAACTCACCTTATGCATAAATCTTTAAAAGAGGCACTTGATTATGATGTTACTCAGGCAGGTTCTAAGGTTGATGAATATGGCTTAAGATTTGATTTTACTTACCCTAAGAAAATTACAGATGAAGATATTATCTTAGTTGAAGATTTAGTTAATGAAAAAATTAGAACTAACACACCAGCTGTTACAGAAGAAATGAGTTTAAGTGACGCTAAAAAGACTGGCGCTGATGCATTATTTGATGAAAAGTATGGTGATACAGTAAGAGTTGTAACTTTATATGATTCTAAGGAATTATGCGGTGGTACTCATGTTAAAAATGTTGGTGATATAAAGAGATTTGCAATTAAATCATATGAATCTAAAGGTGCAAATGTATACAGAATTGAAGGTGTAACTGATACACTTATTGAAAAAGAATTATTTGATGTAATTAAGCCTTATAATGATGAAATGGTTAAATTACTAACTAAAGCAAAAGGTATTGTAGATGATGCTAATTCTATGGATATAGATATTAATTTTAATGTTAATATTGATAATTCTAATCCAACTTGTTATAAAGATATAATATTTAATAGAAATGAAGTAGCAATGGTTAGAAACAAGGTTAAAGATTTAGAAAAAGAATTTAATGCTAAAAAGGAAAGTAAGATTTTAAGTGAAAATAAAGACTTTAGTGATATAGCTAAGGTTAATGATATTGAGTATATTGTAAAAAGAGTAAATAATTATGATTTAAGTATATTAAAAACATTAGTAGATAATGCATTTAATAAAATGACTAAAGGTATTATATTTGTTGCTAATGTAAAAGATTCTTCTGTTAATTATTTATGTAAATCAAATTGTGATTTATCTGCAGGTGAACTTATAAAAGATGCATCTATTAAGTCAAATGGTAATGGAGGGGGTTCTCGTACATTTGGTCAAGGTGGAGGTACAAATTCTGAGAATGTAGATATGATTATAGATTATGTAAAAGATAAAGTGGAGAATATATGAGATATCTTGGGTTAGATTTAGGTACAAAAACTCTTGGACTTGCAATTTCAGATAAAACTGGTACAATTGCAAGTTCCCTTGTTGTACTTCACCATGATGATGATTTTAATTCTTTAATAGAAGATTTGAAAAAGATTATTAAAGAAAAAGAAGTAGATAAACTTGTTTTGGGTTTACCTAAAAATATGAATGGTACAATTGGTGAACGTGGTGAATACATATTAAAGTTTAAAGAATTACTACAAAATGAACTTGGATATGATGTTGTATTAGAAGATGAAAGACTTACTACGAAAGTTGCTGAAAATATACTTATAAATGCTGATATGAGCCGAAAAAAAAGAAAAAAAGTAATTGATAAAATGGCTGCAACAGTTATATTGCAAGGTTATTTAGATAGATTGTAGGATTGGTGATTTATGAATAATTTAACTATTTTAGTAGCAACTGAAGATGAAAAGAGGGCATTAATACCAACTGAATATTACGATAATGTATTTATAACTGGTATTGGTATTACAAATGTTATCAAAACACTTAAAGATACTAAGTTTGAAGGTACAATTATCAATATTGGTTATGCAGGCGCAACATCAAATATTAAAGTTGGTGAAGTATGCTTTGTTAATAACTCTTATTGCTATAGAAACGTCTATAATAATTTAGATAGTACTAAGGTTAATACCTTAGAAGTACAAGGTGCAAAGTGTGTATCTTGTGCTACATCTATGGATTTTGTAGTTGATAGTAAACATACTAATACATTATTTGATATGGAGTTAAGAGCAATACTTGAATTTTATAAGGATTGCTATTCAATAAAAATTGTATCTGATAATGGGTGTATGGAAGATTATGATAATGCTTTATCTCATGATTATAAGCATATAATTAAAGAAATTATTGATAAACTATATAAAATATAGTAAAATGTTTATGGAGGATACTTATGGAAAATAAAAATGAATTTGAAATATTTAATGATAAAGGTGAAAAAATAACATGTAATGCATTGTTTACATTTGAATCAGATGAAACTGGTAAAAATTATATAGTTTATACTGATAATACAACTGATGAAGAGGGTAATAAAAAAGTATATGCATCTACATTTGACCCAAAAGAAGAAAACCCAGTTCTTGGGCCAATTGAAACAGATGAAGAATGGAAAGTAATTGAAAATATTTTAAATAAATTACAAGAAGGAACAAAAAGTGAATAATGAAAAAAGTATCAGATTTTGGTACTTTTTTTCAGTTGACTGAAAAAACTTTACTTTTCTAAGAAAAAAATGTATTATTAAACATGAAGATGAGGTGGTTTTATGAAAATCTTAGTTCATCCATCAAGTATAGAAAATATTAAAGATTTAGAAAACAAGAACATTGATGGTATTATTATTGGACTTAAAAATTACTCAATATTCCAAAGTGTTAAGTTAGATATTGATAGTATAAAGTCTTTTAAAAGTAAGCACAAGGTATATGTTTCTATAAATAAATTAATACATAATAATGAGTTAGATGATTTAAAAAATAATTTAATAGAATTATCAAAATTAGATATTGCTGGTGTATTTTATGAAGATGTATCAGTATTTAAAATGAATAGAGACTTAAATCTTAACTTAAAATTAATTTGGTCATCTATGCATTTACCTTGTAATTATTACACATGTAACTACTGGAATAAAAAAGGAGTAAGTGGAGCACTTTTATCAACTGAGTTAATGCTTAGTGATTATATTGATATTAAGAAGAATACGGATATGGATATTTATGTATATGCTTATGGACATATTCCAATATTTGAATCTAATAGACTTCTTCTTACTAATTTCTTTAACTATAAGAACAAGGTTAAAGAGAGTGATATATATAATTTATATGAAAAAGAAAGAGATAAATACTTTAAAATATATGAAGAAAAAGATTGTACTTTTATTACAGAAGATGTGCTTAATTCAATTAATGTATTTCATGAACTTAAGAATAACAAGGTAGATTATATTATACTAAATGGTCTTATGCGTAATGATAGTGATTTTAATAATATAATAGATGAGTACTTAGAAGCACAAGGTGGTTATGTTTTTGATAAGAAAGATTTATTTACTGGTTTTTTATTTAAAGAAAGTATTTATAGGGTGAAATAATGAAGAAGATAGAGTTACTCGCACCTGCTGGTAATTTAGAAAAAGTTAAATGGGCTTTTATGTATGGTGCGGATGCAGTTTATTGTGGTGGTAAGAACTATAGTTTAAGGGCTAATGCTGATAATTTATCAGTAGATGAGATAAAAGAAGCATGCAGTTATGCTCATAGTCTAGGTAAAAAAGTATATATAACAGTAAATATTGTTTTTCATAATGAAGATGTTTCTGGTTTAAAAGAATATTTAATTGAGCTTTATAATGCAAAGGTTGATGCGGTTATAGTGTCTGATCCATTAGTTATATCTCTTGTTAAAGAGGTTGTTCCTAATCTTGAAGTACATATAAGTACACAACAAAGTACTCTTAATTATGAAACATGCAATTATTGGTTAGAAGAAGGCGCTAAAAGAGTTGTTTTAGCAAGAGAAACTTCTAAGGAAGATATGATAAGTATTCTTAAAAATAGTAATGTTGATTTAGAAGTATTTATTGAGGGTGCTATGTGTGTTTCATATAGTGGTAGATGCGTTTTATCTAATTATTTTACTAATAGAGATTCAAATAGAGGAGGATGTAGTCAAATTTGTAGATGGGATTTTTCTTTGTGTGATAAAAATAAGAATTTAATATTTGATGATTTTACAGTTACCGTAAAAGATTTAACAATGGTTCCTCATATTCCAGAGTTAATAGACATGGGTATTACTTCTTTAAAAATAGAAGGAAGAATGAGGTCTATTTACTATATTTCAACAGTCCTTAGTGTTTATAGAAGAATAATAGATGAATATTATGAAACTGGTAGTGTTTCTAACATGGAAAAATATGCATATGAATTATACAGGTGCTCAAATAGAGAATCTAAGGTACAGTTTTTCTTAGAAAAACCTGGTATGAATGACCAATATTATTTAGGTAGAAAAGAAGTAACTAATAAAGATTTCTTAGGTGTTGTATTATCTTATGAAAATAATGAAATTACTTTAGAACAAAGAAATTATTTTAAAGTAGGAGATACTGTTACTATTTTTGGCCCTAATAAAAAAGAAATTGATGTTAAAGTAGAATATATAAAAGATGAAGCAGGTAATTTAATGGATAGTGCAAGACATCCTTGTGAAATAGTTAAAATTAATTGCAATTGTGAAGTATTTAAAAATGATATAATTAGAGTTAAATTCTAGTTATATTTTTTAATTTTACAACAATTTACATTTGAAAAAAATTATGCTATACTTTATATTGTAGGTGAGTATATGAATACAGGTAGAATAGAAATTAATGGAAAAATAGTTGAATTTAATCTTGGAATTAAAGATGAAGAGATTGAAAGAAACGAATATACTAATGAAGATACGCTTGATTTAAAGGAGATTATAAAGAAGACTCGTGAAGCAGAGAATAGAGAAGATTGACGATTTTCTAAAATTACTTAGTGAAGTATCTAAAAATGGTATTGAAGTTGATTCTAAACTTGTCTACTCAAATTTAATTGCATTAAATAGTAAAAGAGAAAGCGTTCGCGATAATTTCTCTTTATGGCAGGAAAAATTCTACGATTGTAAAAATTTAAATGTATTTGTAGCGCCTAATTGGAAATATTTTTGTCAGTTTAAAAGCATTCCACAAAATGCTTATGTATATAATTGTATAAAATTATATGTTCCTTTTGATAAAGAACATATAAGTAATTCTGTTACAAAATTATTCTCGTTTGTATCAGATAATAATATTACTCACGTTTCAAAAGTTGCTAGTGATACAAGATTTGATGATGTTGTATTAAGAGTAAAGAATAAAGAAGATATACTAAAAATAAAGGACTTTGTAGTTTCTAATAAAGACTTAACTGAAGGTTTAATTGAATCTAATCCTTTTTCTGTTCAAGTTGGACCTCTTGCAGTAACTTGGGATGGTAATTTATCTTACAATATGGTTGTGTCTGATTGGATTTCTAAGTATATTGAAGATTTAGATAAAAGTAATTCACTTGATAATGCATCATATTTCTCATTTTATCAGTATGTTCATGATAAATTTAATGAAATATTTATAAATGGAAATGGAATAAATGAATTTTGCCTAAATAAAGGATTTACAGATGTATATGATGGCCTTACTAATTATTATGATGTTACAAGTATATTCCTAACTGCATTAAATCCTAAAAGTACATATTTAGATTTATTTAGTCAAGTAGATGTTGCTACTAATCCAGAGCATCAAATGGAAGTGTCTAACAATTTAAGAAGATTAATATCTAAGGATAAGTATGATGTTTCTGATAATAATAAAAAAGAAGTATTTGATTATACATTCTATGAGATGTCAAGAATTGAAGGAATAAAAAATGCAATATCAAGGCTTAGACATTTTATTTCAAATGGAGATTATAGAGTATTTACAAGAGATAAGAATATAAGAAATTTAATTGTTGAAAATGGTTTAACACCATTAGATATAGATAATTTAGTATATGAAGAAGAAAAGCAATCATTAATTAATGCTTCTTTAAAAACTTTAGAAAAATATGATGGTATACAACTTTCAAGAGCACTCATTTTGCTTCAAAATGGCAGTTATGAAGCATTTACAAATGATGATAATGTTAGAAACAATTTAAGCTTATTTGTAAATAAAGATAATGCAAGTAAAATTATACATAGAATACTAGAAAATAGTGGTTATAGCGTTTCTAGTGATGAAGAAGTTTGGTTGTTTATGGAAATGATATCTAAAATGTCTTTAGAAAGGAAATGCGATAATGGAAAAAATAGGATATAAGTGTTTTAATAAAGATATGACTAATAGATATGGCATTCCCTTTTTAGTAGGTGGTATATATTCTAGTGATAAAGTTCCTAAATTCGGAAACGAAGGACATGGATTTCATTTTTGCAAGAATTTGGAAGATACTTTTAGATATTTTCCAGCAATGGAAGAAGAGGTAAGTGTATGCATGGTAAGAGGATTTGGTAACATTGTTTGCCATGATGATGATTACTATGGTTATTATGATATGTATTCGGCATCGAATATCGAAATATTAAAAAAATTATCTAGAGAAGAGATATTTGAATATATATTAAAATCTTGCAAAGAGCAAGTAATAAGATTTGTAAAAACATACAAATTGAATGATTATGAAATAGAAATAATAAGAAAAAAATATGAAAACAATATTGATGTTACTAATGCAATAGAATATTTTCAACTGGGTAATACAGATGTTTATTCAAAAAAAGCAAAATAATATTTACAAAATAAAATGTAAAGTATATAATTAATATTAGAAAGATAGGAGGAATTAGTATGAAGAAGTTTTTAATAGCACTGATGGTATGTACATTAGTATTTCCGTTATCAGGATGTGGAAAAAAATCTGAAAAAGATATTCAAGCACAAACGATCGATAAGATGTATACTGATAACAACAAACTTGTTTTAGCTGTTGGTGATATATACAAATTAGTATATTATCATGATAAAGATGGCAAAATTACAAATGTAGAGCATTATTATGAATACAAAGATGAAAATACTGCTAATGAAAAATGTGAGCAAGATAAAGAATCTTTAAAGAATAATGCATCTATTAAAAATATTACTTGTAAGGGTAATTATGTTATTTATACTATGTCAGATACTGAGTGGGGTGATTTAACTCTTGATAAAGTTAAATCTACATATTCATATTTAACAGTAATTGAAAAATAGAAAGGAGAATAATTTATGAACAATCAAAATAGTCAAAATAGTCAAAATAGTCAAAATAAATTTAGTAGTTCTAATGAGCAAATGGAACAAACAGATTACTACAATAATGATTCATATTACGAAAATAGCAATTATTCAACTAATAATTATAGTGATACGACATATGAAGAAAAAGAGAAAAAAGATAATAAGTGGTTAAAAATATTATTATTAGTATTAATTATTTTAATTATTATTATTTTGTTATTGAAGTTTTGTGGTAATTCTAATAGTTCATCTAAGCGTGATGAAGAATATGCTACACTTACAAATAGAATATGTGATGCCGCTAAAGAATATATCATGTCAGATACATCAATTTCTGTAAAGGCTGGCGAAGCAAGAATTGTAAAATTCCAAGCACTTGCTGATAAGAACTTGATTGAAACTCAAATTAAAAATCCATATTATAATGGAGGATTGTTTAAGAAGAGTACAGAATCAAAATATTATTCACTTAACAATAGCGTTAGAATTACAATGAATGCTGATGGTACTTATTATTGCGAATTAGTTGATAATTCAAAAGATGTAACAGCGCCAGAATTAAGATTAAATGGTGATGCTGAAATCACTATGGCAGTAGGTACTGAATTTGTAGATCCAGGATATACTGCAACAGATGATTATGATGGAGATGTTACAAATAAAGTAGTAATAAGTGGTACTGTTAATAATGCAAAAGCAGGAACATATGAACTAACATATACAGTATCAGATACTGCAGGTAATACAACTTCTAAAAAAAGAACAGTTATATTTGAAGAATTAGGTAATCTTGATATAAGTATGGGTAGTGTATTAGATGGTGTAACTCCTCAAATATCATTAAAGGGAGCAAATCCATATTGTATGGTAAAAGGTGGTAATTATCTAGAACCAGGTGCTACTGCAACTGATAATGTTGATGGTAATATTACAGATAAGATAGTAGTAACAAATAAGGTAACTGGTAACTTAATGGGAGCATTTAGAATTGTATACAAAGTAGAAGATTCTTCTGGTAACCAAGCTATTGCTTATAGAGCAGTAATAGTTACAACAAGTTGTCCAGATAATAATAAAGGAAATAGTGATTCTAATAGTGCACCAGTAATAACTTTAATTGGTAAGAATTCAGTTGTAATCAATGTTGGTACTGAGTATGTAGATTTAGGAGCAACTGCTTATGATAAAGAAGATGGAGATATAACAAGTAAACTTGTTACAGATACATCAAGGGTTAATACTAATGCAGCTGGTATATATAAAGTTTGGTATAGAGTTACAGATAGTGCTGGTAAAACTACTTCAGCATCTAGAACAGTAACAGTTAAAAATCCAAATTCACAAAATGCAGCAGTAAGATTTACTGAAGATAAGAAAAATATTGAAGTTTATACTGGAGAAGGCAGTGATAGCTTAATTACTGCACCAAAAGCAGTTAATGAAAGTGGTAACGCTGTAACAGTTACAACAAAAATTGAAAAATATGAAACAAAAGAAACTGTTAGTGCTATTGATTGGAGTAAATCAGGAAAATATAGAGTAATCTATACTGCAGTTCATGGAAATGGTACTATTAAGCAAGATAAGAGTATAGTTGTTACAATTAAAGAAGGAAAAGTAACAATAGGTGGTAAAAACCCAGTTAATGTTGGTGTAAGAAATGATAATTGTAATATTACAGAAGCTGATTTAAAAAAAGGTGGAGTAACATTTACAACTACTGGTAATAAAGCACCAATCATTACAATAAAAAATGGTGAAGATAAAGCATGTAAGAAAGGTACTTATACAATAACAGTAATTGCTAAAGTAGATGGTGGTGAAGAAACTACTAAAGATTTAACAGTATATGTAGTTGATGATCCAAATGTAGATGTATCTAAGTTAGCACCTGGTAAAGTACAAATAAATACAAATTCAGCTGTACCATATAATCCACATAACACAAATGGAGTATGGGCAGGTGGAACTACAACTGCAATTGACTTAATGTTCTCTTCTATACCTGCACAAGGTACTGAGATTGGACATTTTGAATGGTCAAAAGATTGTAAGAATACAACTGAAAAAGTATCTAAAACACATAATATTAATGAAGGAACTTTATCTTGGAAAACAGAAGGCAAAAACGAAATATGTATAAGAGCAGTATCAACTGATGGTATTGCAGGACCTTGGTCTGATCCAGTTAAATTATACTTAGATAGAACTGGTCCAACAGTTAAATTTATACATGATTGGTCAGATGAAGAAAATTCATGGCATAATACTCCTACTTTAAAAGTAGAATATACTGCAAGTGATTCCGAATCAGGATTAGATCATTATGAATATACATATGATGATGTAATGGGTAAAAAAGGTCCTAAGATAACAAGTCCTGTAACAATAAATGATACATTTGGTAGTGTAGAAGTATCTGAAAATACAGAAACAGCGAGAAAGATTTTATTTATGTATGTTAGGGCAGTAGACAAAGCAGGTAACGTTGGTGAATGGACAACAAATCCGGCATATATAAATATTGATACAGTAAAACCTCAAGCACCAACTTTAGAGGTTAAAGATAACAATTCATTAAAAGTGTTGTTAAATGTTACAGCATTTGATAATGTATCAGTTAGACCAAGTCAAGTTAGTATGTTTGTATATACGTTAAATGATGGTCAAGAAATAACTTATAATAAAGAAGTAACAATAAATGAATCTTGTTCTATTGCTGAAGGAGAATTAAAGAAAACTTGTTCTGATACTCCGACAAATAAAGTAAGTACAACTATACCGATTATAAATGAGTCTGATTCTGATCAAACATATAAAGTTAAAGTATGGGCAGTAGATAAGGCAGGTAATATGTCCGATGGTTATGCCGAAGATACAATAACTGTTAAGAAATCAGTTCCTGTTAAAGAAGTGCAAATTAAAAATGGTGACACTAATGTAGTAGATGGTGGATCATGTATTGTTAAAACTACATATGTAGGTGATAAATTTAAATTAACTGCAGTGCCAATTCCAAGCGATGCAACCGAAAAAAATGTTTCTTGGTCATCAAGTGATAGAAATATTGCAACAATTGACGAAAATGGTAATATTACTGCAAAAAAAGCAGGTGAAGTTAAGATTACTGCTACAATCGGTGGGAAAAGTTCATCATGTACTGCTAAGATAGATTCAAAGGCAACGCCACAAACGCCAAGCAATCCGGGTAATAGTTCAGGTTCCGGTGGTGGTGGAGGAACAGGTCCTAGTAGTGGTGGAAGCAAAACATGTCAAGAATGGTGTGTCGTATCTCAAGATGGTACAGTAAAGGAATATCCAACTTATGATGAGGCTGTAAAGGGTGCTGAACTTGTAGCTTATAAAGGACAAGCAAAAATTAATTATAATAATAAAGAATATTCTAAGGTTGGATTAGCCGGTTCATCATCTCAAGGAGCAAGATTTGTTGAAACAAAAACCACTGGAACAACGGTAGATAGAGCTTATACTAGTACTGGAATAATTGTAAATACTACAAATAAAACTCCAAGTGGCGGTACTCAAACAGTTACTAGAAGAACTGATACTTCTGGCAAAACAACGGTTAGTATGGTTACAAAAGACTCTTCTGGTAATAAACAAACCTACAAGCCAAGTGGAAAAGGTGGATGTTTCTTAGCTGGAACAAAAGTGCTTACTGAAACTGGTTACAAAGATATTGATAAAATTACTATTGGAGAAAAAGTTTTATCTTATAATGAATTTACAAAAACAAGTGAATATAAAACTGTATTAAAAACGTTTGTACACAATGATATGAATGAAACATTGTATAAGCTTTTAGTAAATGGCAATATAATTGAAGTAACAAGTTTACATAGATTTTATGTAAAAACCGAAAGTGGATACGATTGGATTGCCGCAAAAGATTTGAATGTTGGTGATGTTGTAATGAATAAAGAAGGACAATATTACACAATTGATAGTATTACAAATATTCAAATTAGAGAAACAGTTTATAATTTGTCTGTAGAAGATAATCATAACTATTATGTTACAGAGGATAATATTTTAGTACATAATTTAAAATGATAGAAAAACAGTTGATTATAAAAATGTCATAATACACTTCCGAAAGGAGGTGTATTTTTTTGAATCATCAAAAGGCAAAAATTTAATAGTTTCAATAAATAAAGAAATGAAATTATCAGTAAATTGTTTTTTATATTTCGTGTTTCAAGTTAGAAAAAATCATATTAATCACCCTGCATAATATCCTGAATTAGGGCAAAAAAGTAATATTTATAAATTTATATCGAAGTAATTGAAACTTACCAATATGTGCGTTGCTTGTAACAATTCTAGTATTAAAAATAATATCTAGATGAGAATATTTTTTAATATCTATAAATGATGAAATAATTAAATTTTTTAAATCTTATTTATTTACTAATTAGTATTATATGTGGTACAATTATGTTGTAATAAAATAATAGGAAGGTGTATTATGAGAGTGAAGAAAAAAATATTATTATTTGCGTTACTATTAATGCCATTAATGGTAAGTGCTTTAGATGTTTGTGATGTTGCAAGTGATAATCAAACTAGTAACAATAGGACTTTAACTTGTAGTCCAACTCAAATATCTACAACTAAATTTAAATCCACTAAAGAAAAAGAAGTTCTTAAGAATGATGTTTGTACAATAACATGTACAGAAGATATTGCTTTTTCTATTAAACCTACTCAAAAGGTTTTAGCTGGTATGAGCTTTTCATATCCACTTTATTCAAGTGGAGTGAGAAAGTGTACTGCAAAGTATAACTATAAAAATTATGAAGATAAAATGCAGAAGTTAGTTGATGAATATAAGACTTTAACTGATACAACAGCAAAAAATAACAAAGTAAAAGAACTTGATGCTTTATATGAACAAAAAGCAAGATGTGATGGTTATGCTGAAGCTGGAAATGAATATGAAAGTAAGTATAGTTTTAATGGTGAAGCAAACCTAAAAGTTGAAACATCAACAAATGTTGAGAATGTAACTTATGAATACAAAGATATTGATGAATATTATACTAATGTTGTAAAAGATAATATAAATTATTATTCATGTGGTTATAATAGTTCTACAAAAAATTGTGATGGAGCTCAAACAACTACAAATGGATGGACATCAACATCTAGGGTATATGGTAAATATACAATGAAAGAAGTTTTTATTGAGAAATATACTGGTGAAATAAAAACAACTAAAGGCGACAATACTTGTGAAGGTATGGATAGATTCTTTGTTGATTTAAATGAATATACAAGACCAATTTCAAATGATAAAGATGATAATGGTTATTCTTTAACATTGACTGCTACAAATTTAAATACAAAAACAATTAATGATACTGATTGGAATTTAACAGTAAATTGTTATTATCAAGTAAATAATTTGATGTTCCCACAAGGAGGAACTAATGTTAAAGCAGATGAAAATTATTCTAAATATGGAAATACAGCTTTCCAATATAGAATAGTAGCGTTAGAAGAGCCATTCCCAGATAGAGAAGCAGGTTCTAACTGGAAGGGTAATGAAAGTATTATTACAAGTTCAAAAAGTATAGTATTTTCAACAAATAATACTTTAGAAAGATTTATAATAAATCTAGATAGAGCAGGCATTAGAAAAGTTAGAGAATATAATGAATTATATAAATATGATACATTTAATTTAGATAGTAAAGAACAAAGTATATTTATAAATAACATGGGCAAAATGTTTGATAGAAAAGGAAATTAATTTAGTATGAAAGAAGCGTTTTGGGGAGTACTTATAATTATCTTAGGAATATTTGGAATAGTATGTATAAATCTATTTCAAAATGTTACTGTAGATAATGATAAAGTGTACTATGTTTTAAAAGAATCAACTGAAGCATCTGCCCATGATTCAATTGATTTAAGTTACTATAGACTAGGTGGAACACTTAGAATAGTTGAAGATAAGTTTGTTGAGAATCTTGCAAGAAGATTCTCACAAAGTATTACTGCCGGTAATTATACAATATCAGTACAAAATATAAATGAACTACCACCCCTTATGTCAGTAAAAGTAAGAAGTGGAGTAACATCAATAAAGGGAGATGAATTTAACTTAACAAATAGAGTTGATGCGATAATTGAAACTAAATATAAGTTAAGTGAAGTTCTTGATTTCTTAGGAATTACTGAAGAAGAATGGAATGAGATAAATAATAAAAATAAAGATGCAATTAAAGATGGAGTATGTGGGGTAACATTTATAAATGATAATGACTTAGAATGTATTACAGGAGATTTAAAATTTGATGGACTTAGTGATACTGATTTAAAAAATGCAGTATGTATTGGACAACAAAAATCAAATGTAGATGTAACTGCTAAGTATAGTGTATGTGAGTGTGGAAAATGGACTCAGAAAGAAGAAACATTGGTTGCAAATCCAGTATATGTTGTAAATAATGGAATTGGTGAATATGTTTATACATATACATTAAAAAAGACTGGAGAAATAAGAAATATCGATGAAACAATAACAAAAAGGGTTAGAGCAGATATATGTACAACAGCAGTAGAGGTTTATGTACCAAAAGATTTAAGAGAAAAAGAACCAAGTAGTGATAACTCTAAATATGTAAAATGTGATCCAGTAAGTGGTATAAGAATACCTGAAGATGTTGAAGTTGTACTTCATCCAAATTATATACCATCAAATGCAACAAATAGAGAAATAAAATGGACACCAGGTAATGCTAGTTTATTATCATTTAGTAGTTTTAGTGTTACACAGCCAAGAACAGTTACTGGTTTTTCAAAGGCTGTAATAAAAGGCAAATTAAGTGGTACAGAAGAAGAAAAAACAACAATGACTGCAACAACAACATTAAATCAAAGTGCAGTATGTCCAATAAGAGTATGGGATGGTAATGTTGATAGTGTTAAGTGTAGTGATACAACAATTTATACTGGAGTTAAAGGTACAATAAAATCATCATACGAACCATATAATGCAACTAAAACTAATATGAAATGGACAATAAGTGATTCATCAATTGCTAAAATTAATGAATCAACAGGTGTAGTTGAAGCAAGTAAAGAAGGAACTGCAACGATTACTGTTACCGCATCAAATGGTAAAACAGCAACATGTACATTAAAAGTAAATAAATATGTTGCGCCTTCATATTCTGGAGGTGGTTCCGGTGGTTCTGGCGGAGGTAATTATAATAATTGGTGGACTGAAGATAAAGATGGTAATAGAACTTATTATTTAACAGAACAGCAAATGCATGAAAAAGCTCCACTTGGAACAGTCGCTTTCGGACATTCTGATGAGAGTGGCAGTTATAAACATGGGGATGTATCTCAAAGTGCAGGTTCCAACGGTATGAGGTCAGATTTCAAAGATGAAATATCGGGCGATACAGTTACTCAAATAAATGATAGAAATGGAAATAGAACGTTAGTAAATGGTCAAGTAACAGGTGGTAATACTGGAAGCTATAATAATAATGGTGGGCAGTTTGACTGGGGCGGCGGAGGTAATAGTGGTAGCGGTTCTAGCGGAGGCTTAAAAAAGGGTTTAGTTGACTCATCAAATAAAGGTTCTAGTGGAAGCAGATCTCCAAAAACTCCAGCACCAGCACCACAACCAAAACCAGCACCATCAAATCCTATTACAAAAGTTTTTAATTGGGTTAAGAGTTGGTTTAGATAATTATAAAAATCAATTAGTTAGTGATATATATAAAAGAAGTTGACTGTATAGTATATAACAGGAGGTAAATTTATGAAAAAGGTTAATATTTTAAAACTTATGATTGCATTATTAATTATATTTCTAATAGTAATAACATTCCTAGTATTTAAAGGTAAAGATGTTCTTGATAGTACTGGATTTATAAATACTTTAACTGATAATGCTAATATAGATTCTAATATCAATTATTTAGAATTATATAAAGATAATATTATTTATGAAAAATATACCAATTACGATTATGAAATATTGAAAAATGATTCAACATTATACGGAAAAATTTATATCGATTTAGATGGATATTTAAATATTACTAATGATTTTACTAAAACTGAAAAGAGAGTTAATAATGAAAAATTCATTTCAATATATAGAAATGTAAATTATAATGATAAATTAATTGTATATGCTTTATCAGAAACTAATAAAGTGTATAAAATTGTTTTAGAAACAACAAATTTAAAAGAAATAAAGTATTATGATTTGCAATTAAAAAGCAAATTGACTAATTTCACCAATTTAAATGTTAATTATGTTTCTTCATCAGAAATAGTTCCAGTTGTACTATGTGATGATAATAAGATGTATGCTTTGGATTATGGATTATTGTATAGTAAAGATTATTATGAATTATATGATAAATATATAATATTTAATGATAATACTGCAGCATTAACAAGTGGTAAAATTATAAAAGATGTTCTTGATAATAAAGTCAAGATACAGGGCTATATAAAGTTTGATGAAGATATATTTAATGAAAAACCCATAATTGCACTTATAACAGAAGATGGACAATTAATATATAAGTATTCAGATTCAAAAGTATATATTTATAATAAACTAATTAAAAATATAGAGGGATATGGAACATTAAAAGTTATTTTCTATGATGATACTTATTTTGAATTTGCAGGAAATTATGTATCTATATTAGATAATCAAGAAAGCTAGTTTTTAACTAGTTTTTTTGATTTTTAAAATATTGCAATTAAGCAATAGTGTAGAATAAGTGTGGAGAAAAATTTCCAAAAAGAAATTATAATTTAATTAATAAGATTTTAAAGTAAAAGAAGTGGATAGTCAATATCTATTTCTTTTTAAATTAGAGAATTGTTGAATAGTTTTGAATATAAGGAAAAAAATTGTTAGTATCTTGTAAATCAAATTTAGGAAAAGGAACATTAATTGAATAATCGAGAGTACGATTAGTAGTTAATCTTTGGTCATATTTTATATTTGTTAAACTATTAATATTATTGACTATTTCTTTATGATTGTTTATTCCGTATTTTAAATCAAAATAATCATTTATAGTTAAATCAATTTTATTTGCTTTGTAAACAAGAAGTTTTAGTTTGTTTTCTAGTTTTACATTTCTCCATACTTTGGAAACACTATCTTAAAACAGGAGTTATTTGACAAATCATTAAAAACATGTATAATATAAAGTAATTTTAAGGAGGGGCTTATGAAATTAATTAAAAATAATAAATATAAAAATAGAGTTACTGCAGGAATAGGTGCTTTAGTTCTTAGTTTAGGAATACTTACTGGATGTAATAATAATAATAATAATAATTCTGAAATATCTTATAATGAAGTTGTATCTCCTTTACAAAATAGTTTAGAGGATGTTGATTATTTATCTAATTATTATAATATAAGTGATAGTGAACTTAATACTCGTATTAATAATTTAGAAATTAAGCATCCAAATAGAGAGATTGATATTAATAAATTATTGTCTTTAGCTGTAAAAGATAAAGATGGTAATTATAAGACTTTTTACGTTCTTTATATTAATCAAAATAATAAATTAAGATTTTATGATATATTTACTGAGTGTTTTATGTTTGAACTTGATTATAGTGAATTTAAATATAACGAAGATAATAATGGAAAATATGCAATAGATTGTAGCAAAATAAATACACAATTAGATTATTTTGATGATAAAGAAATACTTGGTATTGGTAGTTGTTATTATGCAATAAATTTTTATATTGAATACTTTCAAGATATAATTGATAGATATGGCAAAATAGATAAATATTATACTTATGATACAGTTTATCAATGTAATAATTCATTTAATAAAAGTAGCTACAATGTATTAGACATTGCTAAAATATATTCTAAATATGTTGTAAAAGAATTTCAAGAAACATCTAAAGAACTTACTTTATCTAGTAATAATTTAGAAAAAGTAAATAATTTAGTGTTTAGTTTAGAAGATCATGATTATTTTTGTAATTATTATAATATTAGTGATGAAGAAGTATTTAGTAGAATTAGTAATATTGATATGAAATATCCTAATAAGAAAGTTAATTCTTTATTAATTTTTTCTTTAGTTCTAAAAGATAAAAATGATGATTATAAAACTATAATGTTATTATCAAGCGGGTTTAGTGATGATAATAATATGGTTAATTTATATGATCCATTTACTGAAGAAGTAGTATGTAAAATAAATTATGATGATTTAATTATAAGTTATACTTCTGCTAAATATGATGTAGATACTAGTAAAATAATACCTTGTGTTGATTATTTAAAAGATAATAAAATTATTAGTATTGGTAATTGCTATCATTCAATAACTTTTTTTGGAGAATATTTTGAAGAAATAATTGATAAATATGGCACAACGGGAACTTATAATTATAATACAATATCTCAATGTAGTGAAGCTTATAATCATGAAAATGAGTTTTATACTGTTAATGAACTTGCGTATATTTATTCTAAATATGTTGTTTCAGAGTTTCAAGTTACATCAAAAGAATTAGGTGTTTCATCTAATAATATTAAATACAAATATGATACTGTTTTAGGAATTGATGATGATACTTTAAATGAAAGATTAAGCAATGTTAATATTAATTACGAAGATGAGATGTTAAAACCAGGTGATATATTTACTTTAGTATTAAAAGATAGTAATAATAATGATAAAGTAATGTTTGCAAGAAACGAAACAAGTGATTATAATTATTTTAAATTATATGATTTATATACAGATGAATATTTATGTAGTTTGTCTGTTAATAATGAAGATGTAGAATTATCAGAACATAATAAAGTATTGAATTATGGTACTGATGCCTTTAATGATATATCTTCTATATTAGATGGATATACTATAAAAGAATTTGGTTTAATTGATTATGGTTTATCATATATGCTTGATAATGTTGATTATTATAGTAAAAAAGATGGTATTGATTATATAGTAACTGATTCTTGTTATAATAATTTATTTATAAATGGTAAAAAAGATGTTGTTATGAGTAAATTAGATTATGTAAAAGCGTACTTAAGTTATATACCAGTTGATTTTCAAATTTATAATAAAGATTTAAATTTAGAAAATGATAAAGTATTAGTAAAATAGGATAGTAATATCCTATTTTTGTTGTAATATTTAATGTTTTTTGGTATAATTGCATGCGAGGTGTTTTATATGAAAACTGATGATTTTGATTACTATTTGGATGAATCTTTAATCGCACAAACTCCTATTAAAAATAGGGATCAATCAAGATTAATGGTTTTATCTAAAAGTACTGGCGAAATAGAGCATAAGCATTTTTATGATATAATTGATTATCTTAATAAAGATGATGTTTTAGTAGTAAATGATTCTAAGGTAATTCCCGCACGTATTGTTGGTACAAAAGTAGAAACTGGTGCGGTTATTGAAATACTTATGTTAAAGGAAATTGGTTCTGATGTATGGGAATGTTTATGCAAACCTGCAAAAAGAATAAGTATTGGTACAATTGTTAAAATAAGTGATAAGTTATCATGTGAATGCGTAGGCGTTTTTGATGAAGGAATTAGGCATTTTAAATTTGTATATAATGGTATTTTAATGGAAATATTAGATGAACTAGGTGAAGCGCCTCTTCCTCCTTATATACATGAGAAATTAAGTGATAAATCAAGGTATCAAACTGTATATGCCAAGAATTTAGGTAGTGCTGCCGCACCAACTGCAGGACTTCATTTTACTGAAGAATTGCTTAAGAAGATTAAGGATAAAGGGGTAAAAGTAGTTAGTATTACACTTCATGTTGGGCTTGGTACTTTTAGACCTGTAAATGTAAGTGATGTTACTAAGCATAAAATGCATAGTGAATTTTATTCTATGAGTAAAGAAACTGCTTTAATTTTAAATAATGCTAAGAAAAATGGCAATAAGATTATAAGCGTTGGTACAACTTCAGTAAGAACTTTAGAAACAATTATGAATAAGTATAATGAATTTAGAGAGTGCAGTGGTTTTACAGATATATTTATATATCCTGGTTTTAAATTTAAAGCAATAGATAATTTAATTACTAATTTTCATTTACCTAAATCAACTCTTGTTATGCTTGTTTCTGCGCTTGCTGGTAAAGAAAATATATTAAATGCATATAGTGTTGCTGTTAAGGAAAGATATAGATTTTTCTCATTTGGTGATGCAATGTTGATAAAGGAGTAGTTATGAGTATATACGAATTAGTTAAAAAAGATAAATTAAGTGATGCTAGATACGGGTTTATTTCTTTAAGAGGTAAAAAGTATGAAACACCTATGTTTATGCCTGTTGGTACTCAAGCAACAGTAAAAGGCATGACACCTGAAATGGTTAAGGAATGTGGAAGTGCTATAATTCTTGCAAATACTTATCATTTATGGGAAAGACCAGGTGAAGATATAGTTTATAATGCTGGTGGTATTCATAAGTTTATGAACTATGATGGTCCAATGTTAACTGATAGTGGTGGCTTTCAAGTTTTTTCTCTTGCAAAACCTAAAGATATTCATGAAGAAGGAGTATATTTTAAAAGTACAATAGATGGTAAGAAGTTATTTTTATCTCCTGAAAAATCAATAGAAATTCAAGAAAAAATAGGTGCTGATATCATTATTAGTTTTGATGAGTGTCCTCCTTATCCTGCTAGTTATGAATATATGAAAAATAGTGTTGAAAGGACACTTAGATGGGCTAAAAGAGGTAAGGATGTACATAAAACAGATCAGTTACTATTTGGTGTGTGCCAAGGTGGTGAATACGCTGATTTAAGAGAATATAGTGCTAAAGAACTTGTTAAGATGGATTTCCCTGGTTATACAGTTGGTGGTACTTCTGTTGGCGAACCTAAAGATATAATGTATAAAATGATTAGTGATTCAACTATGCATTTGCCAAGTGATAAGCCAAGGTATTTAATGGGAGTTGGTGAGCCAGTTGATATTCTAGAAGGTGTTGCGCGTGGTATTGATATGTTTGACTGCGTACTACCAACAAGGATAGCGAGACATGGTAATGCTTTTACTAAGGATGGTAAAATTAATTTAAAAAATGCTAAGTTTAAAGAGGATTATACTAATTTACAAAGTGATTGTGATTGCTATACTTGTAAGCATTATACAAAAGCATATATAAGACATTTACTTATGTGTGATGAGATGCTTGCTGGTACATTATTATCAATACATAATATTAGATTTTTAATTAAGTTAACAGAAGATATTAGAGAAAGTATAAAAAAAGATAATTTCTTAGAATTTAAAGAAAGTTTTATAAAGAGGTATAAGAAATGAAATGTCCGTATTGTGGTCAAGAAATGATTGACATTAAAGATTATTGCGTTAATTGTGGAAAGAAATTAAAGAAAGAAGAAAAAGGTATTTCTTTAGGTAAGTTATTAATAATATTTTTAATCTTTATAGTACTTGGTGTGGGTGTTTGTTATTATATTGTAAATCATGGTACAGAAGAAGAAATAAAACCATATTTGAAAGAGAATAATTAGGAGGAATTTATGAAAAAAAGAAATGTATTTTTAATAAGTATTATTGCATTAATTATTATATTTTTAGTGTTTCTATACATATTTAGATTAAAATTTACTAAAGAAACTAATTTATTATGTACTTTTAAGGGTTATAATACTACTTTAAAAACTAATATTGATACTAGTGTATTAAGCACTTTTAAAGGAAATAAATTAGATAAAATTAATATAACTGTAGATTATAGTTTTGATAATATTGATAATTTTAATAAATGGAAAACTCTATATGAGAATAATATAAGTATATTTGGTACAACAATTGAGAAGTCTTTGGCAAATATTAATTATAATGAGCAAAGTAAAACCATTAGTGTTATAGTTAACGATAATGGGTCGTTTGCAAATAAGATTAATGGAATTACTAATAAATATCCAAGTATTAAAGATTATTTTGTAAATCTTGGTTATAATTGTAAGAATATTGCATCTTCAAGTAATAAGAATTTAGTTAGTACCTCATCTACTATAAATGGTAAAAACAATGTATTTGAATATAGTAATTATGAATTTATTAAAAATGAAGTTGATAATTCTTATAGTTTATCTTTTGGAACTATTAAAAATATTACAAATGCTAATAAGTCTGCTTCAATAAATATAACATTTTATGATAATTTAAAAAATGAAATTGGTAAATTTAATGCTAATTATGATATAGTTATTTCTCCAAATAAATCATCAGAATTATCATTTAAACTAGATAATATTTATTTATATAGTGGTCATAAGTATGAAGAAGTAAAATATGTTTCTTTTAACAATATTTAGGGTGCATTTTTGTTGCATTCTTTTAATTTTATAGTATAATATTTAAAAAAATGAAAAAAATAAAAAAATTTTCAAAAATTTAGGGGAGTTTTGGCTTCGAGTGCGGAATAATATATATGTAGGGTGTTGTTATGAAAATATCAGAAGAAAAGATTAATGAGATAAGAAGAAGTATTAATATTGTTGATATTATTGGTGAATATATTCCTATAACTCAAAAAGGTAGGAATTATTTTGCTGTATGTCCTTTTCATGACGATCATAATCCATCAATGAGCATTTCTCCTGAAAAGCAAATATATACATGCTTTGTATGTGGTGCGCATGGTAATGTTTTTAACTTTGTTATGAATTATGAACATAAATCATTTATTGAAGTATTAAAAAAGTTTGCTGATAGATTAGGTGAGCCACTTGATATTGGTGATTATCAAGAAAAAAAGACTAACAATAAAATAAATTCAATGTATGAGATTTATGATTTTGCGTGTAAATATTATCAAAACAATTTACTTACAAAAGAAGGAAGCCAAGCACTTTCCTACCTAAAAAATAGAGGATTTACTGATGAAGTAATAAAAGAGTTTGGGATTGGAGTATCTCTTAAAAATAAATTAGTGCAAATATATAGAACTAAAAAATATAGTGATGAGTTACTTCTAGATTCTGGGATATGTACAATCAATGATGAAAATGTTATACATGATACGTTTATTGATAGAATAATGTTTCCTCTTTATGACTTAGAAGGAAGAGTAAATGCATTTTCAGGAAGAATATATAGAACTGAAAGTAATGCAAAATATGTAAATTCTAAGGAAAGTGATATATTCAAAAAGGGGAATTTGTTGTATAATTATCATCGTGCAAAAGAAAGTGCCCGAAAAAAGGATTGCATAATAATTGTTGAAGGTTTTATGGATGTTATTGCACTTTATAAAATAGGTATATACAATGTTGTTGCTAGTATGGGTACTGCAATAACAGCAGTCCAAGCAAAATTACTAAGGAGGTTATCTTCTAATATTATTCTTTGCTTTGATGGCGATAAAGCAGGTGAAAAAGCAACTAAGGCTTGTGTAAAGGAATTAACAGGTACAAATGTTTCTACTAAGATAATAAGACTTAAAGAAAACTTAGATCCAGATGAATTTATAAATAAGTATGGTAAAGATAAGTTTATAGAATGTATGGATAATGCGATGTCGCTTTTAGATTATGAGATATTATCTTTAAAAGGTGAAACTAATTTTAATGATACCAAGGATGTTGCTAACTATGTTAAGAATGTTGTTTCTCTTTTAAATAATGAGACTGATAATTTGGTTAAGGAAATAATAATTAAAAGAGTTAGCAACGAGACGAAACTTAGTGAAATTGCTATTAAGAAGATGATAAAAAGTAATAACAAGGTAGTAATAAATAAGCCAAATGGAACACATTTAAAATTAAATAAATATGATAAGGCAGAAAGATATTTACTATTTTATATGTTAAGGAGTAGTGAGGTAAGAAGAATTTATAAGAATAATAAATGTTATTTTCCTACAAGGGAATTTAGGTTTTTAGCAAATGAAATTATTTATTATTGTGATAGACATAGTGATTTTTTGATTGCAGACTTTATAAGTTATTTAACTGATAAAGAGGAATTGTTAGATGCTGTTAATAAGATTGATACTTTAGATATTAAGGAAGAATATACAACAGATGAGATAATGGATTATATTAAGCAACTTAATAATTATAATTTTGAAAATGAGATTAAAAAACTTAATAAAGAGTTTGCAAATACAATAGATGAAGATGAAAAAATTAAGATAATGAACGAGATATTAGATTTGAAAGTGAGATGTTAAATATGAGTGAGATTAAAACGTTTGAAGAAAGAAAAAAGGAATTAATTAAAATAGGTAAGGAAAAAGGTTATATTACATTTGAAGAATTGGCTGATCATTTGCGCGGTCTTGATATGGATAGCGATTCTCTTGATGAGTTATACAATACTTTTCATGATATGGGAATAGATGTTGTATCTGAAGATCAAGATGATTCTGAAGACGCATCAGGTGGAGAAGTTATTGGAGATTTAAGTATACCTAAGACTGTAAGTATTAATGATCCAGTAAGAATGTATTTAAAAGAAATTGGTAAAATAAGTTTGTTGTCATTAGATGAGGAACTTGCTTTATCAAAAAGAGTTGCAGATGGTGATGAAGAGGCTAAAAATCAACTTGCTGAATCAAACCTTCGTTTAGTAGTATCAATTGCTAAAAGATATGTAGGTAGAAATTTATCATTCCTTGATTTAATTCAAGAAGGTAACATGGGTCTTATGAAGGCAGTAGATAAATTTGATGCTAGTAAAGGTTATAAATTTTCAACATATGCAACTTGGTGGATTAGACAAGCAATTACAAGAGCAATTGCTGACCAAGCAAAAACAATTAGGGTACCAGTTCATATGGTTGAAACAATTAATAAATTAAAAAGAACTCAAAGACAAATGACGCTTGAGCTAAATAGAGAACCAACCGAAGAAGAACTTGCTGATAAGATGGGCTTACCAGTTGAAAAGGTAAGAGAAATAATCAAAATAGATGTTGACCCAATCTCACTAGAGAAACCAACTAGAGAAGATGAGGATTCTTGTGTTGCTGATTTTATCAAAGATGAATCAAACATGAGCCCAGAAGAATACGCTATTAACTCAAAATTGAAAGATGAAATAGCAGAAGTACTTCTTACCTTAACTGAAAGGGAAGAACAAGTTTTAAGGTTAAGATTTGGTCTTGAAGACGGAACTTGTAGAACTCTTGAAGAAGTAGGTAATATGTTTGGTGTTACAAGAGAAAGAATTAGGCAAATTGAAGCAAAAGCTTTAAGAAAATTAAGACATCCATCACGTTCTAAGAAATTAAAGGATTATCTTAATGATTAAATTATCAAAAAGACTAGATGCTATAGAAAATTTAATTGATAAAGAAGATACAGTTATTGATATTGGTTGTGACCATGCATTAATGACTATTTCTTTAGCACTTAAAAACAATAAAACTTACTATGCTTCTGATTTAAGAGAAAGTGCTCTTGATATGGCAAGAGAAAATATTAAAAAATATAAATGTACAAATGTTTTGCTAACATGTAAAAATGGATTAGAAGCACTCTCTTTATCAAATGATATAGATACAATAGTCATATCAGGAATGGGGCATTATACTATTACTAAAATGCTTGAAAATATTGATAAGAGAATTAAAAAAATAGTAATTCAATCTAATACTAATCAAGAAATAATTAGAAAATTTATGGTAAAAAAAGGTTTCTATATTGATAAGGAAGTAGTTGCAAAAGATAAAAATATATATTATGTAATTACATCTTTTAAAGTAGGTAAAAAGAAATACAAGCCCTATGAATTAGAAATTGGTGTATTTGATAATAATTTATCAAATGATTATATAAAAGATGAAATAAATAAATGTATTTTATTATTAAAAATAGTGCCTAAAAATGAATTGTTAAGAAGATTTAAGATAAAAAAAAGATTAAAGTTTTTAAAAAAGTTCTATGAAAAATAGAATTTTTTTCTTTAATCTATGCAAAGAACTGAGGTCCTGTAGTTGCTGCAGACTTTGCGGCACCACTAACAGCATTTGTTGCAGTAGGAGCACTATTTAATTCTCCTATTACTTTAAATACAGTACCCATATTTCTAAA
Source organism: uncultured Bacilli bacterium (assembly GCA_934130375.1). Lineage (GTDB taxonomy): Bacteria > Bacillota_I > Bacilli_A > RF39 > UBA660 > CAG-1193. The sequence goes on along the minus strand of CAKOXW010000001.1, from coordinate 260,708 downwards.
CATTGGTTTAACTTGATTGTATATTGGTATTGCTTGATTAATAACGTTCATAGTTCTTTCGGCATTATTTAAAAATGAACTCCAATTAAGACCTTTTTTAGCAAGCCCTGCAATACCACTTGTTGTTGTCGGGTTTAATCCTAATGTTGCGTAATTGCCCGGATTGTAAAAAGAATATGGAATTTGATTATACATGTTTATCACTCCTCAAAATATTATATGTTTTTTTTAAAAAAAAGTTTTATTTTTAATTATAATGTGTTATACTTAGTTAGTATAGAGGGGTACGCTAATCGGAGGTGTGATATTGTGAATAGCAATGAGAATTCGCATTTAATTGACGATATCAATAAAAAGCATGAAGATGCTTCTTTTATCCGTGAACAAAAAAAGCGCGCTAAAGAAATAGAAAAGCTTAAAAAAGATAGACTTAAATTAGAAAAAGATATATTAAAAAAGATTGAAAAAGCATCTTATGAGAAAGAAAAAGAAATTGAAAAACAACAAAAGAAAAATAAGAAAAAAAGTTTCTTTGCTAGATTAAAAGAATATTTTAAAAAAAGAAAAGAAGAAAATAAACTTAAGGAACTTGAACTTAAAAAAGTAGAAGAAAAGAAAAAACAAGAATATGAATTAAGAAAAGCAAAGAAGTTAGAATTAGAAAAAGAAAAAAAAGCTAAAAAAGAAGAACAAAGACGTATTTTAGAAGGAAAGAAAGCCGAAAAGAAAAGATTAAGGGAAGAAAAACAAATACTAAGTTCTAGTGATAATATTGATTTAAGTAAACCTATTAATAAAAGCAAAGAAGATAAAAAATTAAGAAAACAGAAACGTTTAGAAGAAAAAGAGAAAAGGAAAAGAGAAAAAGAAGAAGCTAAAAGATTAAAAGATGAAAAAAGAAAAGAAAAAATAAAGGAAGAATTTGAAGAGGAACTTGCTGATAAAAAAGAAAAAGAGAAAAGAAAATTAAATAAAATTTCTCAAGCAATGGAAAAGAACAAAAAGATTAAGAAAGAAAGAGAACAAGCAAGAAAAGAAAGAAAAGAAAAGGCACTATTAATTAAAAAAGCCCAAGAAGAAAGTAGGGCAAAGGCTAAGAAGGAAAGAAAGTCTTTAGAAGAAAAAATAACTGAATGGTATAATAATTTATCATTTGTAAAAGATAGAAAAAATAGACGTGAACTTCAAAGACAAACATTATTAATCGATTTTGAAGGTTCTGATGCTGAACGTAGTGATGAAAAGATAATGTATAAATATGTTGCTAAAAATGGGGAAACCGGTAAAGTTGAAACTGGTATGTTTGCAGCATTTTCAAAACTAGATGTTCACTCATTCTTACTAGCTGAAGGTTATGAAGTTTATGAAATCACACCTCAAAAAAACATTTCAAAAACCTTCACATTATTTACTGCAAAATTTACAGCATCTGAGTTAGACTTTTTCCTAACACAGTTATCAACTTTCTTAAAATCAGGTATTACATTAGTTGAATCTATTAAAATATTGTCAAAACAATGTAAGAAAAAAGGACAACAAAATGTATACAAATCTTTAATTTATGAACTAACAATGGGTGAAAATTTCAGTGAAGCATTACAAAAACAAGGAAATATATTCCCAAGATTATTAATAAATATGATTAAAACATCTGAATTAACAGGTGATTTACCTAAAACTTTGGATGATATGGCTGATTATTATAGAGAGATTGAAAAAACAAGAAAACAAATGATGAGTGCTTTAACTTATCCTTTAGTTGTACTTGTCTTTGCAATTGCTGTATTAGTTTATATAATGGTGCTTGTTGTTCCTCAGTTCGTTGATATATACGGTTCACTAGGTACAACATTACCTCCAATTACAGTTGCAATATTGAATGTAAGTAATTTCCTAAAAAAGAATCTTCTTATGTTAGGAATTGGACTTTTAGTATTTATAATAATATTTATAGTATTATTTAAAACAATTAAGGTATTTAAAACTGTTGTACAAACAATATTAATGAATATACCAATTATAGGTAAGATAATTATTTATAATGAAATTACAATGTTTACTAAGACTTTCGCATCTTTATTAAATCATAATGTATATATTACAGATTGTATGGAAGTTTTAAGTAAAATAACTAATAATGAAGTTTATAAAATGTTAATTTTTGATACAATTACAAACCTTGCAAGAGGTGAGGCAATATCTAATTCATTTAAAAACCATTGGGCTTTTCCAGTAATTGCTTATGAAATGATATTAACAGGTGAGAAAACTGGTCAGTTAGGGCCAATGATGGATAAGGTTGCTAATTATTATCAAGAACAACACAAGAATGCAGTTAACCAAATTAAAGCATTTATTGAACCAGTAATGATTATAATACTTGCAGTAATTGTCGGTGTTGTGTTATTATCAGTAGTGTTACCAATGTTTGATATGTATCAACAAATTTCACAAACGTAAGGGGTGTTTTATGGAAACATATTATTTATTTGTATTCTTTATATTTGGTTTAGTATTTGGCTCATTTTTCAATGTAGTAGGGTATAGGTTACCACTTAAAATGAGCCTTATAAAACCAGCATCACACTGCCCACAGTGTGATCATAAATTAACTGCACTTGAATTAATACCAGTATTTTCTTATTTATTTCAAGGTGGAAAATGTAAAAACTGTGGTAAAAAAATTCCAATATTTTATCCGATATTCGAAACATGTACAGGATTAATATTTGCTTTAATATATTATAATTATGGACTTACTATTAAGACATTTATATATATATTATTTGCATCAATGATACTTATTACTATAATATCAGATGTACTATATATGGTTATATCAGATGAAGTATTAATATTTTTTGGAAGTATAATATTTATAATATCAGTTATAAATGGTGAGAGTGTTTTAAATCTTATTTTAAATATGCTTATTCCTTTTTTATCAATGCTATTATTAAAGGTAGTTGGAGATGCAGTATTTAAAAAAGAATCACTTGGTGGTGGTGATATAAAATTAATGCTTATATTTGGATTAGTGCTTGGATATCAGTTATCTTTATTTTCTGTTGTTTTAGCAGCATTTATTGCACTTCCAATATCAGTCATTAACTTAAAAAAACAAGGTGAACATATTTTGCCTTTTGGGCCTTATTTAGGTATAAGTGCTTTAATATTTATAATACTTAAAATAGATGCTTTAAAAATAATTAGCATGTTAGGAATATAAATATTTAAAAAATATTTAAAAAAATTAATAAATATGTTATTATATAATTATATTAGGAGATGATAAAATGGGTTTAAAATTAACAGATTTTTTTAAAGGAACAGACTCTGATAATCAAGTAAGTGAAGATTATTATAATATAAGCAATGAGGATGCTTTAAAAACATCAGGTAGTGAAGGTGCAAAACTTATACTTCTTGAACCAAGAGCATACTCAGAATCTCAACAAATTGCAGACCATTTAAAAAATAGACATACTGTGGTTGTTAACTTAAAAAGAGTTACTAAAGATCAAACAAAGCGTATTGTTGATTTCTTAAGCGGTTGTATATATGCAATTGGTGGAGATATGCAAAAGATTGGACCTGGTATATTTGTATGCGCACCAAATAATATAAATGTACAAGGTAAGATAACTAATGAAAGTGATGAATTAAAAGGTAAAGAGAACGAAGATACTGATTGGTAGTTTAAGGGTGATTTTATGAAGAAATTTAGTAGGAGTATACATGGCTATAATGTTAATGAAGTTAATAGATTTGTTGACGATGTTATTAGAAGAGTTGAAGCAATAATTAAAGAAGAAGAATCTATTAAAAAAGAGCTTTTAGATAAAGATGCTAAAATAAAAGAATTAGAAACTACTATTGAAAATCATAAAAATATCGAACGTGAACTTAATTCCAGAGTAAATATTTCACTTGATGAAAGAGATTATATAAAAAAACTTGCAATTTCTGAAAGAGATGCTATAATAAATGATGCAAGGAAAAATGCAAATAGAATTATTAGTGATGCCTTAGTTAGGGCAGAAAAAGTTGAACAAGATTCTTTAATTCTTAAGAAAAATATTAATTTATTTAAAAATAGAATGAGAATGATGATTAATGAACAACTTAATATCATTGATGATTTAGACAAAGAAGATTTATAAAATTATTTGATGGAGACGTTACATTATAAAACTTTAAGAGAACTTGGGTTTGGTGAGAACAAGGAAGATAGTAATGTATGTATCACTCTTGATAAGCCTTTTTTGGCCGCGTAATTGCGTTAAAAATGAAAGAGCATAGAAATCTATGAACTAAGGTGGTACCGTTCTTATTGAACCCTTAGATTATAGATTTTTTTATTATTTTAAGGGAGGATTTATGAAAAAATTTAAAGAATTATCAAAAAAGAAAGTTAATTTAGTAGAAAAAGACATACTAGAAAAATTTAAGAAAGAAGATATTCTAAATAAAACAATAGAAAATAGAAATGGTTGTGAAAACTTTGTATTCTATGATGGCCCAGCAACTGCAAATGGAATGCCTGGTGTTCACCATATGCTTGCAAAATTATTAAAAGATACATTTTGCAAATACAAAACTATGCAAGGATATAGGGTTGTAAGAAAAGTTGGATGGGATACACATGGATTACCTGTTGAACTTGGTGTTGAAAAGAAATTGGGATTTTCTAATAAAAATGATATTGAAAAATATGGTATAAAAGAATTTAATGAAAAATGTAGAGAAAGCGTTTGGGAAAATGAAGCGGCATTTAGAGATTTAACTGAAGAAATGGGTCAATTCATTGATTTAAAACATCCATATGTTACATATGACAATAACTATATTGAAACAGAGTGGTGGATTTTAAAGAAATTCTTTGATGAGGGATTAATTTATGAAGGTTATAAAATATTACCTTATTGTCCTAGATGTGGTACAGGTCTTGCGTCACATGAAGTTGCACAAGGATACAAAGATGTACAAGTTAATACAGTAACTGTTCCATTTAAACTTAAAAATGAAGATGCATATTTCTTAGTATGGACAACAACACCTTGGACTTTACTTGCAAATGTTGCAATATGCGTTAATCCTAATGAAGAATATATCAAAGTAAATTCAAAAGGATACAAATTTATAGTTGCCAAAAAACTTGCAGATAAAGTACTAGGAGAAGGTTACGAAGTATTAGAAACTTATAAAGGAACTGATTTAGAGTATACTGAATATGAACAATTATTACCATTTATAAATGTAAATAAAAAAGCATTCTTTGTAGTTTGTGATACATATGTAACTATGGAAGATGGTACTGGACTTGTACATATCGCACCTGCATTTGGTCAAGATGACTATGAAGTTGGTAGAAAATACGATTTGCCAGTTATTAACCCAGTTGCAGAAGATGGTACATACAAGGAAGGCCCATGGGCTTCTAGATTTGTAATGGATAAAGATTTAGAAATAGAAATTATAAAATATTTAAAGGAAAATGATAAATTATTTAAAAAAGAAAAATTAAATCATAATTATCCTCATTGTTGGAGATGTTCAACACCACTTTTATATTATTCAAAACCAAGTTTATATATAGAAACTACTAAATTTAAAGATAAAGTAATAGAAAATAATAAGAAAATTAATTGGTATCCATCTTATGTAGGTGAAAAAAGATTTGGTAATTGGCTTGAAAATATGAATGATTGGGCTATATCAAGAAATAGATATTGGGGTTGTCCAATTCCACTATGGAAATGTTCATGTGGTCACATGGAAATGATTGGTTCAAGAGAAGAATTGATTAATAAATCAATCGAAGAAATTGATGAGACTATTGAACTTCATAGACCATACGTAGATGATATTCATATTAAATGTCCTGATTGTGGTAAAGTTATGAATAGAATTCCAGAAGTAATGGATTGCTGGTTTGATTCAGGTTCTATGCCATTCGCACAATATCATTATCCATTTGAAAACAAAGAATTATGGGAAGAACAATTTCCAGCAGATTTCATTTCTGAAGGAATTGACCAAACAAGAGGATGGTTCTATGTATTATTAATAATATCAACTTTTGTAACTGGAAAATCTCCATTTAAAAATGTACTTGTAAATGATTTATTACTTGATAAATATGGTCAAAAAATGCATAAGAGTAGGGGTAATGCTATAAACCCATTTGAAATAATTAATGAATATGGTGCTGATACTATAAGATGGTATATGCCTTATGTATCACCTGTATGGACACCAATTAAATTTGATGTTGAAGGATTAAAAGAAGTATATTCTAAATTCTTTAATACATTAAAAAATACATACAATTTCTTTGCACTTTATGCAAATACAGATGAACTTGACCCAAGAGAATTCAATGTTCCATATGAAAATAGAGAAGAAATTGATAAATGGATTTTATCTAAATATAATAAATTAATTAAGTATTGTACTGATGCTTATGATTCTTATGATTTAACTAAAGTTGTAAGAAGTGTTACTGATTTTGTATCAGAAGATTTATCAAACTGGTATATAAGAAGAAATAGAAGAAGATTTTGGGCTTCTGAATTAGATGACAATAAAAAAGCAGTATACAATACTACTTATGAAGTACTAGAAGGATTATGTAAATTAATCGCTCCAGTTGTACCTTTCGTATCAGAAGAAATATATACTAATTTAACAAATGAACAATCAGTTCATCTACAAGATTTCCCAGTATACGATGAGACTAAAATAAATGAGGCTATTGAAGAGAAAATGGACTTAGTAAGGGAATTAATCTCTCTAGGTAGAAATGCAAGAGAAGAGGCTAAAATTAAGGTTAGACAACCAATAAGTGAAATAATCCTTGATGGTAAAAATAAAGCAATAATTAACGACTTAGTAGATTTAATTAAAGAAGAATTAAATGTAAAAAATGTTATTTTTACACAAGACCTTAATGAGTATATTTCATACGATATTAAACCTAACTTTAAAGTATGCGGACCAATACTTGGTAAAAATATAAAAGAATTCCAAGATAAACTAAAAGATTTTACTCAAGATAATATAAGTACTTTAGAAAATGGTAACACAATTACTTTAAATATTGGTGGTAACGATATAGATATTTCTTATGATATGTTAGATATAAGAATTAATTCAAAAGAAGGATTTAATGCTAGTAATGAAGGCAATAATTTCATAATATTAAATACTACTCTAACAAACGAATTAATTGATGAAGGAATTGTAAGAGAATTTATAAGTAAAGTTCAACAAATAAGAAAAACAAACGATTATGAAATGATGGATAATATTAATATTTATTATTCACATAATGATGAATTTAATAAATCTATTAAAAATTATATTGATTTTATTAAGAAAGAAACTCTTGCAATAGATTTAATTGAATCAGATGAAAATTATGAAAATACTTATGACCTTAATGGCATAGAATTAGGTATAAGATTAGAAAAAAGGAACTAGTGATAGTTCTTTTTTGTTAATAAAGATGAAATAATTGAAAAGTTCATTTTAACATAGAGAAGGGGAGTAGTGTGTTACTTTTTTGAAAGATAAAATTATGATATAAATTATTTAAAAAAGACATGATTTAAAGTAAATTTTGGTAATAGTACATAAATTATAATTATAGTAAATAGTTAAAAAAATTAGAAATTAATACAAAATAAAAAAAATGAAACTATTTAACCCCGTAAATATTTTGATAATAAAAAAACATGTCCAAATTGTGGTGGCATGTTAACTATCAGAGAAAGTTGTTATGGAAAATTCATTGGTTGTAGTAACTATCCATATTGCAAATACAAAGATAATATACAGTAATTATATTAATGTTACTGTATTCTTCAATTATAAGAAGTCAACATAATATGTAGTATAAAGGAGTTGATTTTATGAAATTTACTAGTACTAAAGATTATTATAATTTAAAAACTTTACATAAAAATTCTAAATATAAATATAGGTTAACTTATGTTGGTTCTTATATATATCAATTAACTGAAGGAAAATATAAAGTTTTATGTAAAAGTTATTCTTTTAGTTTTTTGTATAGATATATATTAGAGAATAATATTCCTTTATCGGAAATTCATTTGCCTTATATGACATTAGAAGAGTTTTTAAATTATTGGGTTAAATTTGAAGATAAAAAAATATAGTGATTTAAAATCGCTATTTTTTTATATTGCTTTTAAATTTTCATTATATATTTTTCCACATTTACTGCATAATAAATTTATTTCAAATGGGTTTGTTCCTACTAATGTGTAATCATTGCAATTTGGACACTTTGCATTGTTTTCTAATTCTTTTTCTAATTTCCATAATTTTTCACAATCAATTTTCTTTTTACTTTTTTTCATGTTTTTTTTAGTCCTTCTTTATGATTAATATTTCTATATTATTTAATTTTGCTATTTTAAGTAAGTCATTAAATTTGTAATTATTTCTACCATTTTCATTAGATTTAGACCAGTCTTCAGATTTTCCTAATTCTTCAGCAAATTTTTTATGTGTTTTACCTGTTGCTTGTCTAATAAATTTATAAATTTCATTTGCTTTATATTCATTTGCTTTTATATACATTTTTCTTCACCTAAATTAAGTTTATCTTATTTTTTTTATTTTTTTTAATTCGTGTATTTACAATACACTTTTTATGTGTTATATTTTAATTGTAAGAAGTGTATTGCTAGTACACCTTGCAATATTATATTTAAGAAAGGAAAAAGTAAAAATGGAACAAGATTTAAAAATAATAGTTATTAATGTACAAAAGATTGTTTCTAATGAAACTGGCGAGGTATATACAAAAATAGGGTATATAACTCAATTAGAAAATCAAGAAAATTTTGTTGGTTATTCTTCATTAGAAGCATGGTTAAATGGTAATGCTTTAGAAAAGATTAGACCATTTATAATGAAAGAAACTAATGCAGTAATTGGTTTAAAAGCCAATGGTAAAAATTCTTTAAGAGCTTACATTAAAAAAATTGGCGATTTAAAAATTTAATGCATATTATAGTTTATTTGACTAAAGAATACAAAACAATATTTGAATTACATAATTATATATTTTGTAATAAAGAAATTGATAGTATTAATGGCAATGGTTGGAAAATAGTATCTATTCAATATTTGATAGATAAACATTTCTATACTAAAACGACTTATGAAATTATTGTGAGAGATAAAGAAAGAGAAAAAGAAAAACGTAATTCCCTAGTAGATAAAATTATTCACTTCATAGACCTTCTATTATATGACTAAATTTATTCTTTACTTTTTCTTTATCAGGTTTATATTGAAAGTCCTTTGGACTTCATTTGCTAGGGAATACGTAATAAAAAGGTTTAAAAAATGATATATACATAAGTTTCAGTCTCCTTTCATAAACGATATTTGATTTTTACTTATGTTATATATAAAAATTTAGAAAGGGGTTGGTTATCAATGACAAGTGTTGTAACTGCATTGACAGGTGAGAATGGTCTTACTTCTGCAACTATGTTTGCAACAATTGGCGAATTAGTACCATTAATTGTACAACTAGTACCTGTTGCATTAGGTTTATATTTCCTAAGAAGACTAGTAAATGGTGCTGGAAAAGCAAAAGTAAAATTCTAGTAGATACTAGTAAAATTGGTGGGGGTTTTAGTTATAATACTCCCACCATTTTTTATAAGAAAGGGGTTGGTTAAATTTGTTTGATTTATCAATGCAAATGTTAGTACAATTAATTGAAATAGTGCCTATTATTTTATGTTTATGTTTGATATTTGGCTTTATAGGTGATTTATTATTTAGAAAGTAGGTGTTTTATGGGTTATTTATATTTACTTATTTATTGTGTAGTTAAAATCTTTTTATTAACTATTTATATTGATTATAGAATTAAAAAGAAAAGTAAGTATTTAGTTTATTCTAATGTTAGTTTAGAAAAAAAATATTGATAGAAAGTAGGTGTTATTATGAATAAAAATGAAGATTATGAAAAAATAAAAAAAGAAATAAAAGAGTTAAAAGAAGATTTATCAAATATACGTGCTGTTTGTTTAAAAGACCATGAAAAAACTACAAGAAATTATGTTGATATTAATCATATGTATTTGATTATTGATTATTTAAAAGAGCAAATTAATGATTTGAAATATGGAAGATAAAAAAATAATTTATGATACTGATTTTTGGGGTGTTGATTATTGGAAAGTATCTGATTTTGAGGAGGTTTAAATTATGAAATATATTATAAGTTTTACAACTGGTTATGTTGTTGGGGGTTTATTGGTTGGTTACACTATAATAAAAAAATTAGAAAAGAGGTGTGTTATTAATGGAATTCTTTAATTTTAATTTTATTATTGGAGTTATTTTAGGTTATTTATCTTGTATTATTTTCGAAATTATAGAAAAAAAGATATATGAAAGGAAGTTTAAATAATGATTTATGTACCTGATTTAGAAAATTATGTATGTGTGTATGTAAAAGATAGTGATACAATTAGGGCTTATAAAAGTCAACCTGTTTTGAATAGTTTTAGTGAGTATGTAGATTATTATTATAATTCTAATTATTATTATACTGAGGGTGTAGAAAACTTTACTGAGAGTATACCAGTTTGCCTTAATAGCGATAAATTAACTAATGATTTTTATTATAGAAATGATATTAATAATGTTTTGTTTATATTTTTAGTATTTGTTATATTTGTAGTGTGTGTACCTATTTATATAATTATGAAATTATTTAAAAAAAGGAGTATTTAATATGCAACAAGTTTATTATTTACAATTTATAAGTAGAAGTGGTTTAGAGAGTATTAAAATGCCTTTTAAAAGTCTTTCTATGTTGTGTCAATATTTAAAGATACATGAAAAAGATGGCGATAGTTATTTTATAAGTAAGGAATATTGATATGTTAAAGATTAAATATAAAATGCATAAAATTGTTAATTTAATATTTTATTTTATAATATTTTTTTTAGGTTATTTTATAGGGGGTGGTAAGTGTGAAAATATTAAAGAAATTTTTAGTAAGTTGTTTATTTAGTTTTTTATTTGTTTTTAGTGTTAATGCCGAAGATATAAACGTTGTTGGTTCTAATTATGGTCCTTTAGATAATATTATTTCTCAATTTCCTAATTGGGGAAATTCTAAATGGGTTCAAGAAAAAGCGGTTGAATTTTATAATAATTATTTATCTTCATATGATAATGTAGTTATAACTTTACGTTTATACAATAGTGCAACAGATGGAAATTATAGTCAATTCAATATTATTCCTTATGGTGATTATTTTAATAATATTGGTTTTTCTTATGTTGCTTGGAATAATAATTATCCTATTTATTTTTTAAAATCTAGTTCTTATGTTGATTTTGTTGATAGTATTGATAGCAATAGTAAATGGCATAAAAAAAATAGTGATTTTGTTCGTGGTAATTATTTGTATAAAGATACTAGTTTTACCACTATGATAGAGTATGGTTCTAGTTCTTATGGTTCTGGTTTTTTAACTCGTGCATTTTATTGTCAATCTTTAGATAATAATAATTGTCTAGTAGATAATAGTGGCTTTAGAGGTGGTTCTTCTTTTCCTATTGTTTATTATAATTTTAAAACTCAAGATAAATTCATTTTGCCTGCTAATCAATCTTCGAATTTTAATACAACTAATAACTTTATTTTACCTAATGGTACTAAAATTGGTAATGTTAATCCTATCGGTTTTCAAGATTTAATGCAAGATAATTATTATAATTTTGGTATTAATAATTATAAACCACAAATGTACACAATAGGAGATTATGATATTGGTTTAAATGATTTATTTTTTAATATAAATAAAAATGGTTTTGATAGTTCTTTAAAGGGTAGAATTCAATTTGCAATGTTTGAAAAGTATACTGAAGATTTTAATTTACTTTCTAATTTTCCTCTCAGTTCTAATACTGAGGGTGTAGATATAATTGTTGATACTAAAAATTCTTATTGTGAAGAAAATGATGGTAATACAACATTATGTACTTATGATTATAAGTTATCTAATTTGCCTAGTGGTTCTGGTTATATTTCTATAAAAATGAATAATACTAATAAATTAATTCGTAAAAAAACTTTGTTTCTTTCAAGTGTTCAAGATACTAAAATTAGTTCTTTTATTCAAGATACTAGTTATTGTACTAATTATGATAATGATTATAAAAGAATTTCAACTATAACTAATCCTAAAAGTGTAACTTTTATTAGAGAGGGAAATGTACGTTTTCCTACTGACATAACTAATGATAGTGAAAGCCTTCGTGGTGTATTTTCGTTTACTTGGAACGAAGATTTTAGTTATACTGAAAGTGATTTTATTGTTAATTTTGAAAATAATTCAAAAGCAAATTTAATTGGTTCTTATGATTTTAAATGTTTAGGTAATAGTTGTTTTATTGATTATCATTATGCTAGTTCTTCTTCTAAACTTGAATATGCAAATATTAAATTTATTGTAACTATGCCTAGTGAAGAAACTAAGTTAATACCTAAATTAAATGTTAATCATTGTCCTAACGATAGTCCTGTATCTATTACTTATGATAGTAATAGTACAATAGATACTATTGATAGTATTATTAAAAAAACTTTTGAAGATACTGGTCTTGATTTATCTGGTTTATTAAATATGCCTGATTTAATAGATAGAGGTCCTATTGATAGTATTTTAACACTTCCTTTAAATGTATTACAAACTTTGACTAATACTTTAAGTGGTAGTGTATGTACACCTTTAACAATTAAACTACCTTTTGTTAATAAAAATATGTCAATACCTTGTATAAATACTATTTATGAAGAAATAAAAGCAACTACTTTTTTTGAAAGAGTTGGTTCTATCGCTAGTACAATTATTTTGATAAATTATTTTATATTTTTATATGGTTGGTTTGAAAAGGTTATACGAATGGAACCAATGAATATTGAGTGTTGGGGGTTTGACAATGTCTAGTTTAGCGAATTTAGGTCAATATTTATTTACTTTTATAATAAATATATTGATTTCTTTAGTAAAGGTAATATGTGTACCTTTAAATTTATTATTTACAACTTTAATGCCTAATATAAGTGATAAGGTTCTTGAATTAACAAGTAATATTAATGATTTATTTGTTGGTGTTTTTTGGGGCTTAGGTGCTTTACCTAATACGTTGCTAGTAACACTTTTATTTATTTTATCTATTGAAGTTGCAAGATTTACAATTTATGTATCTACTCTTAGTATTCAATGGATATTTAGATTAATAAAAAATATAAAATTTTGGTAGTTTTACAATAAAGAAAGTATGTATTTATTCTTTGTATAAGTATTTAAAATTATAGACAGATTATGCCGAGAAAACTTTTGATAATAGGCGTTGTTATGTTAAAAATAAATCACTTAAAACGTATTAATAGATTATTTACTATTAATATTAATAAAAGTTCATTTTATACTTGACAAAACTATAAAAGTGATTTAATGGGAATAGAGCGAAGCGTACCAACGCTTTGCTCCCATGTATTTTTAAAACATAACAATGGGTACCTATTATCATAAAGGAAATTGGAATAACTGAAACACAATTTATAATAGTAGGGCAATAACTTTCTTATATGTAAAACATATAAGATTAATAATAAAAAAATGATTAATATTAAGCAATATTAATAATAATAAAATAAGTTAGATTAAATATCGTAACAATATTAATAATAAAATGGAGGTAACAATGACAATAATAATTATAATATCAATAATGATATTTATATTTTGGAAAACAAGAGATTTAAAAATAGAGTGGAATACCTTTTTTAAAAAGGGTATTGAGCCATTAGACGATAGATTTGGTGTATATGCTATATGTGGTAAACAAGGTACATATAAGAGTTTTAGAGCCATACCATTGATTATGGCACAAGATAAGAACTTATGTTATAAGATTAAAACTAATATGAAGAGTTTAAATATACCTGGTTATGAAATAGAGTATTTTGATAAGATATGTGATATCTATTATGATACTGATGAGTATTGTATTTATCTTATTGATGAAATTAGTCGTAAATATGATAAAAATTCCAGGACTGATACTCAGTTCTATGCTTGGCTTAATCAGTCCAGGAAAACTCATAGAATTGTTATTTTAATAACTCAAGAGTGGAAAGAATTACCAATGTGGTTACGTAGACCAGTTAAATTTATGTTTTCTACATTAAGAAAACCATTTCTTAATAGAATAGGTTTACAACTTACTATTGTAGGTGATGCCTATAATATGTGTTTAGATAAAGATACTTTGGAGTGGGAATGTCCTACTATAGGTCGTATAGTTTGGAAACCTACTGAAATTGTAAGTAAAATGTATGATACATTTGAAATTGTAAATGACTTATAGTTTTTTATTTTTCTTCGCCACATACACTCCGTGTATGTGTATGTGGTGAAGAAAATAAGGAGTTGATATGAATAAAACTGAAATTGATAAAATATTTGGGGACTTAGTCCAGGAAGAGAAATCTTTGATTTCTCTATTACTTGATAGTAGTCTCATAACTCAAACTAATCGACTAAAATATAATGTAAAATTTATTAGTTGTGGAGACTATTTTCAAGTATATGCAACAAGAACAAAAACTAAAAAAGACACTAATCTAGAGAGTGTCGAATTTGATGAAAATTATTTATTTAAAAATAAAGAATTACTAGAAGAAACTAAATTAAAAGAAAAAGTTTCTAAAGTAGGTGAAGTAGAGTATAAAAATCTATTACGTAGTAGATTTCACTTAGAACGACTTATAAAAGCGAACGAGCAAGAATTTAAAACTTTTATAACTTTGACATTTGCCGAAAATGTGCAAGATATTGCTTTAGCAAATAAAAAGTTTAATATATGGCGAACATATATTAAACGAATAAAAAAGGACTTTAAATATGTTTGCGTTCCAGAGTATCAAAAGAGGGGAGCTGTACACTACCACCTACTTACTAATCTAGACATAAGTAAAGACCCTAATATCATTTTACCTCAAAAGAATGAAAAAGGGAAGATATTAAAAAATAGATATGATGTTAAAGGGTGGACTTATGGCTTCGCTAGAGTAGATAATTTAACTGATATTAACATAATTGGTTATTTATCGAAGTATATGACTAAAGAGAACGATAATCGCTTGTATGGTCATAGAAAGTACTTAAATAGTACTAATTTAAAACAACCTATAGTTGGTTACCTAGATTTAGATAATATAAAAGACTTTGAAATATTCCAAAAACTAACTGATAAGAAAGATATTAACTTTCAAAATAAATATTTAGATTATTTTGGTGGAGAAGTTGTTTTCCTGGAATTTAGAAGTCAACATAATATGTATTATACGAAATTATATTTATATTTCTTATGATTATTTTTTAGACTAATATTTGTCATAGTTTATATACTTAAATATTATAGATTATGTATTATTGTTTAATATAAATTAATTTAATTTTAAATATTTATTTAATAATACTTAAACTGCAATTTGTATTTATTTTTATCTTTTAAATATCATATTTTAAATTCTAATGTATAATTGTTCATTAAAACATATTTCGATTGATTTCACGTAATCTCGTAATTTAATTCGAGATGGGTAATTACCCATTAAATTATATCTCGATTGCTCTTGTGGAGACTATTTTTTGTAGTAATACTACTCTCCTTTTTTTTAAAATAATTGAAAGGGGACTACACAATTTTTTGAAATTAATAATCTTTTATATTAATTAATTTTTTTGAAAATAAATTATTTAGATTGTATTTATATTATATATCATCTAAAATGGCATATAATTACCTATATTATGGGTTTTATTACAAAAGTGATAAATTATACTACTCCCCTCTTTATATTAAAAGAAGGGGACTTATTCCCCTAAATTATTATATTTTTCTTGACTGAATTTCTGCAATTTTTTGGAAAACTTCAGATGCATTTTTTTCATTTATTTCACTATAGCCTAGTTCTTTTAATGCTTGTTGTTTAACTGTATATAATTCTTGAGTTCTAGATAATTTTTCTTCATTTCTTTGTGCAATCTCTGCTTCAAATTTCTTATGTGTTTCAATTACTTTTGATTTTGAAAAACCTTTACTATTAAATAATGATATTGCTTGATACATAATACCTTCAAAAATTATTTGATTTTCCTCATTAAATGCATATTCATTAGTATTAATTAAACCATTTGTTTTAGCAAAGTACGCTAGTATATATCTTAATTCTTCTACATCATCCATAACTTGTAAGAAATTGTAAAGATATCTAAATGTATTGTAATTAGTACCTTCGTTATCGTCTTCTGATAATCTTTCTTTTAATAATGAAATTATATCTGCTAGAACTCTTTGGCTCTTTTTATTTAAATTTTTAACATTATAATTAATTTCCCCAGCATATAAATTATCATTGCCATCAATAGTATTTAATTTTTTATCAATTTTCATTATATAATCATTAGTTGGCTTAATATTTTGAATATCCTTAAATTCATCTACACCAAATAATAATAACAACTTAATCTTTTTATCTTTTGGCCACTCTTCGATGCTTTCCATTTCAAGATAATTGTAAACCATTTGTCTTGATACGCCTAAATATCTAGCCAATTTTACTTTTGATATTCCTAATTCTTTTAATAATTCATTTAAATATTTCATATGTACCTCCTACCCTATGCTCTAATTGTAGCATAAATTTAAAAAAGTGTCAAATAAATGACACTTTACATTTCTATTTTTTATAGAAGGTACCATAACTTTTTATCGTCTTTTCTTACTTCTTTTATAATACCTCCACCAATACATTTATCACCATCATATAAAACACATGCTTGTCCAGGTGTTACTGACTTTACATTATTGTATCTTACAATGATTTCTCCATTGTCAAGATAGTCTATTGTAACATCATTGTCTTTTTGTCTATATCTAAACTTTGCTGTGCATTTTTTTGGTCTTAGTTCACAATTAAAGTTCACATCACTTACTAAGCAGGAGTTTGATATTAAATACTCATTATCTTCATTTAAGCAAACATAAAGAATATTTTTATTTAAATCTTTTCCAACAACAAATAACTTATCTTTTGTGCCTCCAACATCAAGGCCTTTTCTCTGCCCAATTGTGTAATACATAAGTCCGATGTGTTTACTCATTACTTCATTTGTTTCAATATTAACAATGTCACCAGGAATATTTGGTAAATAGTTTTCTAAAAATTGTTTAAAGTTTCTCTCTCCAATGAAGCATATACCAGTAGAATCCTTTTTCTTAGCAGTTGATAAACCAATTTCTTCTGCTATTTTTCTTACCTCTGGTTTAACCATATCTCCAATTGGAAATAAAACATTTTTAAGTTGTTCACTTGTAACTTGTGATAAAAAATAAGTTTGGTCTTTATTATCGTCAATTGCTCTTAATAAGTATTTTCCATCGTATCTTGCATAATGACCTGTTGCGATATAATCTGCTCCAAGTCTTTGTGCTTCTTTTATAAATAGATCAAATTTAATATATTTGTTGCACATTATATCAGGATTTGGTGTTCTACCCTTTTTTAATTCATCAAGAAAGTACGTAAATACATAATCCCAGTATTCTTTGACAAAATCTATTCTATGAAGTGGTATATCGAGTTTGTTGCATACTTCAAGAGCATCGTTATAGTCTTGTTCTTGAGGACATATATTGTTGTTTAATGTAGGATTACCCATAATATCATTATTAATAGATGCATCCCAGTTTCTCATGAATAAACCTATTACTTCATAGCCTTGTTTTTTTAGGATGTATGCTGCTACAGAAGAATCAACTCCACCACTCATACCAATTACAACTTTCATAAAAATCACCCAATATAATTATACATTATTTTTTAAATTAGTAAACCAATTTTATTAGGCTTGGAAGTAAATATGTATCATATAAACTAAATAATGACACAAAAACTATGCATATTAAGATTATTACTAAGTATTTTTTTAAGAACTTATTTATATTTGTTGTATCCTTATTAATTACCTTATTAAATAATATTAGCGATAGTTTAAATGAGTAGTAGCACATTATAAAATAAAATACCAAATTAAATATTAGGCTTGGAAATACATATACAATCGCTAAAATTATTCCCTTTATTTTAAATGTATATATTAGAGATGTAATTGTAAATGCTAAGGTAAAACCTTTATAGAAAATAATAATTATTACTAGTGGGAAAAGAACAACTGAAAATGCTAAGATTGCTGTTATAAGAATTCCAAGGTTATTATTTATTAATGTTTTATATAAACTAATTATTTTACCTTGTTTGATACTAGTAAAGAAATTAGTTATATATTCTTTTAATGTTACTTTATCAGTACTACTTAGTATGGTTATAAAAAACATACCAAATATAAATGATATTAAAAGTGCGATTATGAGTGATACATAAATACTTTTGTCTTTTTTTAAATCGTTCATTATTAAATTTATTAATTTCAAGTTATTTCACCTCAACAAATTATATTAAAATAATTTTAATTTATTCCTTGTTATGTTATAATTATTCTTGAGGTGAGTTTATGAAAAAATTAGGTAAAGTATTTGTATGGGCTGCTTTAATAATAATGGTTGCTAGTATAGTAATTTCTATTGCATCTCCATTATTGTGGGGTTAGTATGAAAAATAAAATTGATAATAAATATGTAAGTTGGGCTTTAACTGCTCTATCTGTTATTGGTATTAGTATATTATTTGCTTTTCTATTATTTAGAATTGATAAAATAGTTGCTGGCATTGGTAATATTTTAAAGATGTTTACTCCGCTTATATATGGTATTGTAATTGCATTTTTATTAAATCTTTTATATAACTATTTTGATAGAAGATTTATTAAGTTATTGTCTAAGAAATATAAGGATAAAGATAAAATAAAAAAGATATCTAAAATAATTAGTATTTCAGTATCTATTATAATATTATTGATATGTGTATTTTTAATTATATATAAATTAATTCCTCAATTAGTAACTAGTATTTTAGGAATAATTGAGAATTGGTCTTCTAATATGGATAGTATTGAGGCATGGTTAGAAAATATACTTAAGTCTTCTCCAGCACTTGAAAAGACTATTATGGATACGGTTAATAATTCATCTGATTCAATTCTAGATTGGTTAAGTAAAACTTTAGTACCAAGTATGAGTATGACAAATGTTACAACTGGTCTTACTGATATGTATGCATTTTTAAAGAATTTTACTTTGGGTATAATATTCTCTATTTATATATTGATTGATAAAAATAAGTTTATTGCAGGTATGAAAAAACTTACTTATACAATATTTGGTATATCAAAAGGTAATGTTTTATTGCAAGGTGCGAGATATACTCATAAAATATTTATTGGTTTTATTAAAGGAAAAATATTTACATCGTTTTTAATTGGTGTTGGATGCTATATAGGTATGATTTTATTTAAAATGCCATATGCACTTCTTATTAGTTTTATTGTTGCAGTAACTAATATAATTCCTTTCTTTGGGCCATTTATTGGATGGGCACCAGGTGTTATATTGATAATACTAACAAGTCCAATTAAAGCATTATATTTTACAATTTTAATAATTGTTTTACAACAAGTTGAAGGTAATATTTTAACACCTAAAATAGTTGGCAATAATACTGGTATATCAGGATTTTGGGTACTCTTCTCTATCGTTGTATTTGGAGAAATGTTTGGTTTTGTAGGTATGATTATTGGTACTCCAATATTTGCAGTAATATATCACTTTGTTTCTTATAACCATACTAAGTACTTGGAAAAGAAAAATTTACCAGCAAGTAATGAAGATTATATGAATTTAAAATATATTGATGAAACAACAAGAAAACCTGTAAAGCAAAAGAGTTCAAATTAGAACTCTTTTTATTTTTCTGCTTCAGTTAGCATGTTAGTAATATATATACCATATCCTTTTTCTGGATTATCTACAACAACGTGTGTAACTGAACCAACTATATTATCTCCTTGTATTATAGGAGACCCACTCATACCTTGTACAATACCACCAGTTTTATTAAGAAGCTCAGTATCTGTTATATCAAATAATATATTTTTTGTTTCTTTGAACTCATTAATTTTAGTTATATTAATAGAATATTCCTTGATAGTATCATTATCAATAACAGTTAATATCTTAGCATCACCTAAAACTGGATTAGATACTTTATATAATTTTAAATTATCAGTATTAGCACTAAAATTACCAAATATACCACTATGTGTATTTTTATTGATATTACCATATACTACATCGCTATAATATAATGCATTTTTAGAACCTGGATTACCATTTGTACTTTTAGTTATACCAGTAACACTTGATTTAAATATTTTACCATCATCTATATCGACCATAGTTTTAGTATTTCTATCAATTATTTCGTGGCCTAAAGCGCCATACATCATAGTGCCTGGGTCTATATACGTAAGTGTTCCAACACCACTGATTGTATCCTTAACATAGAGACCAGTCTTGTATATTCCATTATCATTTATTAGTTTTAAGTTGGTTTTATATTCTTTATTATTTCTTAAATAAGTAATTTCTACACTATCTTTATTATTAGAATTAGATATTGCATCAGTCATTTCTTTAATCGAATTAACATCATTATTATTTACTTTTATAATTCTATCACCTAAATTAATCTTAGCAATAACTCCTGGAGAAACACCATTTACTTCATAAAGACCAACTACCATAATACCTTTTAGTTTAATATTAATACCAACACTCTTACCAGATGCATAGATATAATCTGAGTATGCAAGAGCATTTATAGGCATTGTTAATAGCATTATAGATACAAGAATTAATTTAATTTTTTTAAAAAACACTAATAACATCTCCTTTACTAGGCTACATTATTAGTATTTTCATATTTTATAAATAAATAACTGGTATTTATTGGAATTTAACAGTTACACTTTTATCACTATCAAATGAAGATGATACTAATTTAATAATATCATTAGCAATTTTATAAGAGTGTTCTTTATTAGATACTACAACATTTACCTTAGCATTCTTAATCTCAACATAAGTATCAAATCCCAACTTTTCTTTAATCAAAGAAACTATTTTCTCTTCCTTCCCTTTATTTTCTTCAAGTTTTTGTATTTTTTCATACGCTATATTCTTTTCTTCAATAGGAGTATCAGTATTTACAATTATTTTTCTTAAACTTTCAATTTCTTTTGCAACGTGTTCATTATTTTCTTCTTTTAACACATCTAACATATTAGTTTCCTCAATATTTATTGTAGGAGTTGTATCTTCTTTAATATCAGAGACAGATAAAAGATTACTAGGCATTGTAACATAGTATACAGATAATACTAAAATCAAACTAAATAAAGTTAAAAACCATAATTTTTTCTTATTTATCATGAGAACTTTCCTTTCTATAATATTTTATTTATTCATTATAGAAATATTACAAAAAAAAGAAGTATTACTACTTCCTTGAAACATATTTACCATCTTTAGTTGATACGATTACAATATCGCCTTCATTTATAAATAAAGGTACTCTAATTGTAACACCAGTATTTAAAACTGCTTCTTTTGTTGCAGTTGTTGCTGTATTACCCTTAATACCAGGTTCAGTCTTAACAACTTCTAATTCAACTTTTTCAGGTAAATTGATACCCAACATTTCATTATTGAAATATAAAATATCAACTTCACTATTTTCAGTTAAATACTTAGATTCTTCCTCTATTTGAGATAAAGGTAATTCTATTTGAGAATAATCTTGCATATCCATAAATACATAATTATCACCATTAGCATATAAATATTGCATTGTCTTCTTTTCTATCATAGCCTTTCCTACTTTAGTACCAGAGTTAAAAGTTTGCTCGTAAATTGCACCTGTTCTTAAATTCTTAAGTTTCATCTTTACGATAGCAGCACCCTTACCTGGTTTGATATGAGAAAAGTCTAAAACTGTATAAATATTACCATCAACTTCAATAGTCATACCATTTTTAATATCATTAACGTTTACCATAAGTTCTCCTTATTCCTATTTTTTTAACTTTTACATTAGGATTTCTTTTAACTAAAACAACATTATTATTTACATTAGTACTAACTAATTTAGATGCATCAATTGACATATCGTTAATAATATTTTCAGTTGTATAGCCAAAATGTAAATTCTTATCCATGCAAAACCCTCCTTAAGTTTACTATTTCTTTTCTTTATGTTTTGTAGATTTGTTACATCTAGAACAATATTTATTTAATTCTAATCTCTCAGTATTATTTTTCTTATTTTTAATTGTTCTATAGTTTTCTTCATTGCATTCTGTACAAACTAAAGTAATTCTTTCTCTATTGCCAGCTTTTGCCATATAAAAATCACTCCTTTTCCAACTTTTTATATTATAGCAAATTATTTATAAATTTCAAAGTATTTTTTACTAATTTTATTACTAATTCGTCTATTTAATGAAGAAAGATAAGAATTACCATACACATGACTTATATCTGGAGTAATAACAACTATACTAATTTCGGGATTATCATAAGGAGCATACCCAGCAAAAGTAGAAGTTATAGTTTCCTTATCGATTATACCATCTTTATCACTATCAAGAAAACTTTGAGAAGTACCAGTTTTACCCGCACCCTTATATTTTAAATCAATATAACCAAATCCAGTACCCCCATAAGAAAGTACACTTTTAAAACCTTGTTGTATTCTATTAATGTACTTAATATCAAGAGGAATACTATTTAACACTTCCCTTTTATTTTCAAAAAGTATATTACCACTTCCATCCTTAGCCTTCTTACCCAAAAACAATCTAACTCTAGTGCCATTATTTGCAATAGTGTTTATATAAGACGCTAACTGAAGAGGAGTGTACGTGTCATATTGACCAATTGAAAAATCAAGAAGTAAGCCTGATGTGTCATTTTTACCTTTTAACCCTAGTGCTTCATTTGGTAAATCAATACCACTAGAAACACCTAATCCATAAGCATTAAACATACTTCTATACTTTAAAAAAACATCATTTTTAAGTGAAAAAGACCCATTATAACTATAATTATAACCACTAATCATCATTGCAGTTTTAAACTGATATACATTAGAAGATAATTTTAGAGCATCAATATCATTTAAATATCCAAGTCCATTTCTATTCCAAGAACACTTTGTACCAGTACCACTTAATTTAATACATTCATCCTTTAAAACACTACCTATATCTATAACACCATATTTATATCCAACAGAAATGGACGCTCCTTTTATAACTGACCCAACTGTTACAGAAGAAGTAACAAAATATGAAGTATAATCATAAATATTACCATCAATTATAATTCTAGCAACCATTGCTAATATTTCACCATCAGTATTACAAATTAACGCAAAAACTTTATTAAAATATTCAGTATTAGGTTCATCCTTAGCCTTCTTAATCTCATTATCAATTATTTCTTCAAGACTTTTCTGCAAGTTAATATCAATAGTAAGTACTAAATCATTACCTTGTTTTTCTTTCTTAATTTCCGTTAATTTACCATCAATACTTTTATATACGCTTTTTTCCCCTTTTAAATAATCATCATAATAATATTCTAAACCAGATATTCCTACTCTATCATTGATACTATAACCTTTATCTAAATAATAATTCTTAAGTTCATATGGAATACTATTTTTAGATATATTTCCAAAAACTCCTCTTAGAGTATCTTCATAAATATATTTTCTATCAAAATCCATCTTTAATTTAATACCCTTATAATCATCAATATTTTCATATATTACCGCATACTCATTATCATTCAAATTCTTTTTAATAAGTTTATCTTCATAAGAATAACCATTGTTCATTAAATAATAAATATAAGCAGTCTTTTTATCAACTTTATCTAATTCTTCCTTACTAATTCTACTTCTTTTTAACCTTGTTATATCACTAGAAGTAATTTTTCTTTCCTTAAGCATCCTAAATTCCTCTTCAGTAATTAGTTCATCATGTTTACTTGTTAAATATAGGTCTTTAAGCATAGAATCAGTAACAAGATTATAATCAAGTTCTAAAACAAGACTAAGTCTATGCGCTAAATCTATTTCATACGAGGTACCTAATTCTCTTTTATAATATATACTCTTAATACCAGTATTATCTACTAATAATTTATTGTTTCTATCATAAATTCTACCACGTAATGCAGTACTGCCTTGTATTTCACTAGCAACAATACTATCAAATGCATTTTTGTATTCATAATGGTGTATAATCATTATATTAAATAAAGAAATTAAAATAATCAAAAACAATAAAATTACTACGTAGGAAATAATTTTTAGTCTAGAATTCATATAACCACCATTATTATTGTTGTTAATTAAATTATCATTATACATATAATAATATGAGGTGAATATGTATAACGTACTTAAGAACTATGTAGATAGACTTAAAAGAGAGGATATTGTAAATTATGCAATAAAGAAAAATATACTTCTTGATAAAAATGAGTTAGAAGTTGTTTATCATAATATCAAAACAAGATTTAAAGATATATATGATGATGGTTTAAAAGTAATAGAGGAAAACAAAAATTCTCTTAAGGAAACTACATATAGAAAATTAAAAGAATTATATGAAAACACAAAAAGGAACTATTTTTAAGTTCCTTTTAATTTTTTAATGATGTAATTGGCACAACATAAACGCCATCAGGTCTTCTATAAGCAGCATTACTCATTCCACATATAACACATAATACTTTTGGTGTTTTACCATTTTCTTTTTTTATAGCATTACTTATTTCTAACAAATTTTTAGCAGCATTTTCAATAGCATTAGCACCCAATTTTATTTCAAAACAACACCAATCCCCATCCTTAAGTTCAATGACTGCATCAATTTCTCTATTTAGATAATCTTGATAATGATAACATTTGGCATCAAATGATTGAGCATATATTTTTAAATCTCTTTCAACCATTGCTTCGAATAAAAAACCAAAAGTTTCTAAATCATTTATCAATTTTTCTTCTGATAGATTTAATATTGCGGACGCAATAGAAGGGTCAGCAAAATGCCTTTTTTCGGATTGTTTTACTCTTACACTTGACCTTACATTTTGTGAAAAAGGTTCATCGTTATCTAGTAAAAATAATTTGTCAAGTGCATTTAAATAACTTGCAATTGTATCAACATCAATGTCTTCATTATCTATTTCTTTTATATCTTTTCTTAATGTAGAATTTGTTGCGGTTGTACTTTCATTTCTAGCAAGCGATTTTAATAATAATTTTATTTTATGCTTGTCTCTAT
Source organism: uncultured Bacilli bacterium (assembly GCA_934130375.1). Lineage (GTDB taxonomy): Bacteria > Bacillota_I > Bacilli_A > RF39 > UBA660 > CAG-1193. Next base: position 235,250 of record CAKOXW010000001.1, on the reverse strand, counting down.
TAACATTATCTAATCTATATAAATCATCATTAATAATTAAGTCAACATACTCGCATATTATTTTTTTTGCATCTTCACTATTATAATTTAAATTAGCTGGGAATCCTCCCCTAATTATTAAATATGCCAATTTCTTTAAATCGACTTCACCTGTATTTTTTGATATGAATTTATTATTGCAAATATCTTCTAATGAAATATCACCTGTTGAATCACCAGATTCATATAATGACATTGTTCTTAAATATATTTTGCCAAATCTTCCGGCTCCACTATGAGAAATACCATTTCTATTTGGTGTAGATGATCCAGTAAGAATATATTGACCCTTTAATCCTGTTTTATCAATATCATATCTTATTTCATCCCATAAATTTGTTGCTTCCTGCCATTCATCTATTAGTTTTGGCTTTTCGCCTTCCAAAACTAATTGTGGTGAGATTTTAGCAAGTTCAACAATATTTGATGATCCACCAGTAGTTTTATAAAGCAAACTTTCGCTTTTGGCATGATATCTTCCGGCCCAAGTCTTTCCGCAATATTTTGGCCCCTCAATGCATATTGCACCAAACAAATTTAAATATTTTTCTATTTGTTCATCTACAATTCTTTTTCTATAATTATCAATTTTCATCACTATCACCATTTATAATATACTATATATAAGCATAAAAATCAATCATATTCGGTAACATTTTACATTTTTATTCCGTATGATTTTAGAATTTCATTCCGTAATTTTTTGCTAAATCATTTTTTAAATTTTCATTAAATACTTTGTTTCTTATCATTTCAATTTCAAATTTGTATGGAGCATATATTTCCTTATCAGAATATTTAATCCATGGTGTTTCAAGGATTTTTGGAATACCTTCTAATTTTTTATTATATATAACGTTTAATAAGTTATCAAAACCGATTGTCCCGTAGCCGATATTTTCATGTCTATCTTTATGACTACCTAGTTCGTTCTTAGAATCATTTACATGAACACATCCAATTTTATTAATTCCAATCTTCTTATCAAATTCTAATAAATAGTCGTCAAATTTACTAATATCAATTCCTGAATCATTTAAATGACATGTATCAAGACATACCATTAATTTTTCATTATATTTAACATTATCTATTATATATTTTAATTCATCAATATTCGTACCTAGTTCAGACCCTTTTCCTGCCATGGTTTCAAGACAAATGAAAACAGATGTATCTTTATTCAAAACTGCGTTTAAAGCATCTACAATCGCATTTAAACCCTCCTCAACGCCTCTTTTGATATGACTACCTGGATGAAGAACCATTTTTAAGACACCAAGTTCCTCGCATCTTTCAATTTCTTCAGTTAAAAAACTAACATTAAAAGAATAATTATCTCTATTAGCAAGATTAATAATGTATGGAGCATGAACAATTAAATTAACTGGGTCAATACCACTTTTATACATTAAATTATAAGCATCCATCGTATACTTACCATTAATTGGCCTTCTCATAGTATTTTGAGGCGCTCCTGTATAAAACATAAAAGTATTTGAGCCATAAGATAAGGCTTCTTTAACACTTCCAACAAGTTGATCATCTGATTTAAAAGAAACATGAGACCCAATTATTAACATAAACATCACCAAGATAATTATATAATATTTAGAGAAAGAAAAAAAGACCAAAGGTCTTATTTCGCACAACTTGTAATAGCACTTCTAGTACCTGTGCATGTATAACCATTAAATTTGCCCTTACCAGTAATAGTAACAGTAGCAACCCCATCAGCAATTGTATAAGTACAAGTATCATAATCAGTACTATTAAGTCCTGCCCACTCAGCACCATTACCAATACAATCACCGGTATCAGCAAAAGTAACACCTTCTAAAGTATTAGCAACTGTTTTTTGAGTTTCAGCTTGCGCAGCAACCATCTTAACAGAAGATTCCAAACTACCCTTTCTTGCATTATCAATAGTATCAGTTATTTTTGGAACTGCTATAACTAAGATAATAGCAAGAATAACTATTACAGCAAGCAATTCTACTAGCGTAAAACCATTCTTTTTCATATTACTCCTTTCACACATATTGTGCACAAGAATTATGATTTTATGCAAAAGAAAAAAGACTTAACGTCTTTTTATATTATTTACATTCTCCAGAAGTAATGTCGCTTCTAGTTCCAGTACAAGTCCAGCTTGGAAATTTACCAGCAGCTGCACCAGTTAATGTAACAGTAGCATTATCACCACTAAATGTAACTGAACATGCTGAGAATTGTGTTGAATCTATATTAGACCATACTTTGTTGTTAACTGAAGCACAATCTATAGAACCATTTTCAGCTTTGTCTTTGAAATCAGAACCCAAAGTTTCTTGAACCATCTTTTCTCTTTCAGCAGCAGCAGCAATCATTTTAACTGAAGAAGCCATACTTCCTTTTTTAGCATTATTAATAGTATCGCTTATTTTTGGAACTGCTATAACTAAGATAATAGCAAGAATAACGATTACTGCTAGTAATTCTACTAATGTAAAACCATTCTTTTTCATCACTTTACCATCCTTTCTATATTTTACACTAAAATGATATCATTTTTACAAATTTTAGTCAATTACTTATAATATTAAAAGTACTTTTAATATTAAAAAGGTTTAATTAATAAACCTTTTTATTAATTTTGACAAGTTGGTGCAGCAGTTGTGCTCTTTGCACTTGTAATAGAACTTCTAGTTCCAGCACATGTCCATTTTGGGAACTTACCAGCATCAGCACCAGTTAATGTAACTGTAGCAGTATCACCATCAAATGTAACTGAACATGCTGAGAATTGAGTTGAATCTAAATTTGCCCATTCGCCTATACATGTAGTATCAGTAAATGTAGAACCCAAAGTTTCTTGAACCATCTTTTCTCTTTCAGCAGCAGCAGCAATCATTTTAACTGAAGAAGCCATACTTCCTTTTTTAGCATTATCAATAGTATCGCTTATTTTTGGAACTGCTATAACTAAGATAATTGCTAAAATAACGATTACTGCTAGTAATTCTACTAATGTAAAACCATTCTTTTTCATAATATCCTACCCTTTCTATATTTTTACAATATAATATTATCATATAACTTTATTATGGTCAATATATAAATAATAATTCTATTTTACTTTACATTATTTACAAATTCTCTTTTATTATCATTATTTGTAAGAGCACTACCAATTACTAATATGTCAACTCCAAATGCTTTACATAGTTCTGCTGTAGTATCATTTATACCACCATCTACTGATACTACTACATGTAAATCTAAGGATTTAATTTTATCTTTTAACTTTCTAATTTTATCTTGAGAACCATCAATAAACTTTTGGCCACCTCTACCTGGTTCAACACTCATTACAAGTACTAAATCTATATATGGTAGTAAGTCATATATTTCTTCAATATTAGTATTTGGTTTAATTGCTATACCACATTTTATACCATAATCTTTTATCTTTTTTATTGTTTTTAAACTATGTATTGTTTCATAATGAAAAGTAATATATTCAGTATTAAGCATTGCATAATTATATATGTATTCATCAATATTTTTAACCATCAAATGAACATCAAGTGGCTTATTTATACTACTAATTATTGTTTTAATTTCTTCATATGTAAAAGAAGTATTAGGTACAAATTCTCCATCCATAATGTCTAAATGAATATAATCTATATCTAAATTATTTATCTCATCAATAGTTTTTTCTAAATTATCTCTAGCAGATAATAAAGATGCTGAAATTTTTACCATATTATCACCACTTTAATGATATCATAAATAAAAAGAAAACTCCATAATTTAATGAAGTTTAAAAGTTTAATTATTTTTTGTGATTTTTTTCATCTAATTCCAATGCATCTTTATATTCGTAATTTAATCTATTTTGCTTTGTTACAATTGTTTCTCCTAAATTCTTTTCTATGTCTTCTCTTGCAACCTTAGCAGCATGTCCTCCCATTCTAGCAACTTCCTTATTTTGCTCTAAACCTTGTGGTTTGTGTTTTTCTGCAAGTCTTTTTGCGGTTTCTTCTGATAAATCAGTTAGTATTATTTCAATATTATCCATATTATCTCTTAAAGATTCCTTACGAAGGCCTTTATATTGTTTGTACTCTTTGGCAGTCATACCTGACCATTCTTTATAGATTTCGTTAGTTAATATAGCATATTCCTTTCCTTCAGTTATACCATTTTCTTGCCAAACATCTGTTAACTCTTTTCTATCTTGGATACCTTTTAATCTTTTAGCAATCCATTTTTCATCATAACCTTTAGCGCGATATATATCTATGGCTCTTTGTGCAGCAAGTGATGGGTCAAATACTTCATCAATTCTTTCACTTCCTAATTTCGCTAACCATTGTTTTATAGGTTCAGCATTTTTACTAGGAATTGATTCAATTATTCTAAACATACCTTCAATATCAACTACATCCGTTGCTCTATACTTTCCATCTTGTGCTTTTAATTTCAACTGGTGACAATTTGTCACCGTTTCATTACCTTCCTCTTTTAATCTTTGTTTTAGTTTATTCCAATACTTACGACCGTCTTTACTTTCTGATATAATTCCTACAATATCTACAACACTAATATAATACTTCTCATCATCTTTGTCCCATACTGTTCTAATTGTTTCATTATTAAATATTTTGTTAATTAAATGCATTTTATCTTGTTTCATTTTATCACCTCTTGCTACAATTCTATCATAGCAAAAAAGAAAACTCCACCAAAAAGATGAAGTTTTCAAAAAACATTTACTTTTAATATATAGTTTTAATTTCACTTATAAATTTTACATAATTATCATATCTTGATTGCATTATTTCACCACTTTTTACTGCATCCTTAACACTGCAATCATCTTCTTTAATATGCATACAATCTCTATATTTACATGTATAATTCTTAAATTCAACAAAGTTATTCTTTATATCTTCTTTAGTCATATTTATAAAAGATAAAGAAGAAAAACCTGGTGTATCAGCAATAAAACCACCAAATATAGGTATTAATTCAGTATGTCTTGTTGTATGCTTACCTCTACCTAATGCATATGATATATCATTAGTTTTAAGTTCTAAAGAAGCATCTAGTTTATTTAATAATGATGATTTACCAACACCACTTTGACCAGTTAATACAACTACCTTTCCATCAATTAATTTTTTAATTTTATTAGTTTCAGTATTAAGAAACACAAGGTAACCAATAGATTTATAATAATTAATTATATTATCTATTTCATCCTTGTTGTTCTTAAGTAAATCTAATTTAGATAAACATAGTACTGGCTTGATATTATTGTACTCAATAATATTTATAAGTTTATCTACTAAGTTAGTTGAAAATTCTGGATTTACAACACTCATTACTATTATTGCAATATCTATATTAGCAACAGGTGGTCTTACTAAGATATTTTTTCTATCTAATATCTTAGTAATAATCTTTTGTTCTTTATCAAATAATACCTTATCACCTACAGTAGGTGTTATATTTTTATTTCTAAATACTCCTTTTGCTTTACAGTCATAGCAACCAGTATCATCCATTACTGTATACAAATCACTTATATTTTTAATTATTATTGCTTCCATTATTAATATCCAATTCTTCTTGTGGCACATTTTCTATTTTTGGTTTTACTGCTATTTTAACAGTTAATTCAGCATTTCGTACTATCAATGTACCTTTTTTTCTGTTTTGACTTATTATTGTTCCTTCTTCAATAGATTCAGTTTCAATTTCAACAACATGCAAATCTAGTTCATATTTTAGAGCAAAGTCTTGAACTTCTTGTAAAGTGTATGTTGTTAAGTCTGGGAATACTACAATATTAGGATAATATAAGAATATTTGGTCTCCTTTATAAAGTTCTCCTTCTTTAATACTTTGGTCAATTATAGTATCTTCTTTATCAGTATAATCTTCTACATTTTCAACATCCTTAGATTCAACTGTAACACTAAGTCCAAGTAATTCTAATTTTGCTTTAATTTCATATATATTCATGCCAGTATAGTCTTCAATTTTAATTTTTTCAGTTCCTAAAGACCTATATAATGTAATTTCACTACCTTTTTTAATTGAACGATTAATATCAGGACTAGTTCTAATTATTTTTCCTTCTTCAATGGTATCATTGTATTCTTCAACAACATTCACATTAACGACAAATTCTTTTTCTTTTAGGATATTTTCTGCTTCAACTACTGTCATATTAGAAACGTCAGGTACCTTAACATCAGGTACTTTTGTAAGTTTAGGAAGTAATATTAGGCCAACTACAATTGCAATGAAAATAAAACCAACTATACCACCTAAAATCCATGTTAAATTGTTATTTTTCTTTTTATTAACTTTTTTAATAGAAACATCACTTTCCTCTTTGTTAACTTCATTTATTTCCTTAACTTCTTCTTTTACTGCCTTAGTTGTTTCATCAAATTCTGGATATTTATATACAAGTTTAGGTTCATTTTTTCTTTCTTCATCTAAACAAGTACATAAATCATTATACATTTCTCTTGCAGTATCATATCTATTTTTAGGATTTTTAGCACATGCTTTTAAAACGATATTTTCAACTGCTTGGGGAATTTCATTATTATCTTCTCTAATGCTTGGAATTGGTTCTTTCATTTGTTTTAATGCTATTTCTACTGCATTTTCACCTCTAAATGGAAGTTTTCCAGTAATTAATTCATACATCATTATTCCAAGTGAATAGATATCACTTTTGAATGTTGCACCTTTTCCTGCTGCCTGTTCTGGAGGAAGATAATGAACTGAACCCATAACTGAATTAGTTTGTGTAAGTTGTGTACTATTAAGCGCAACCGCGATACCAAAATCAGTTATCTTAACTAACCCATTATCAAGTATTAGCATATTTTGAGGTTTTATGTCTCTATGAATTATAAAAGAATCATGAGCATGCGCAATACCATCAGTAAGTTGTTTCATAATATCAACAACTTCTGTTAAAGATAATTTAGTTCTTCTTTTAATAAGCTGTTTTAAATTCTTACCATCAACATATTCCATTACAATATAGAAATTACCATCATCTTCACCAACATCATACATTTCAACTATATTTGGATGATTTAATGAAGATGCTGACAAGGCTTCTCTTTGAAATCTTCTTACAAACTTTTCATCATTTGCAAGATCACCTCTTAATACTTTTACAGCAACTTTTCTATTTAATATAGTATCATTAGCTAAATAAACATTAGCCATTCCACCTTCACCAATAACTCTAATTATTTCATATCGATCATTAATCTTTTGACCTTTAACTATCATTACTATTCACCACCACATTCTAACATTACTACTGATATATTATCAGTGCCACCCCTATTATTACTCTTTACAATTAACTTTCTACCTTTTTCTTCTAAAGTAGTATCTAGTTTTAATACATTTTCAATTTGTTCTACACTAAGCATATTAGTAAGTCCATCTGATGAAAGTAGTATTCCATCTACTTTAGTTTGTACTTCAAATATATCAACTTCTGCAGGATTTACCGCACCTAGTGCTTTCATAAGTACATTTTTCTTAGGATGAAATTTTGCTTCCTCAGGCGCTATCTCACCAGTTGAAATTAATAAATTAACTAGAGTATGATCTTTTGTTACTTTAAATAACTTATTATCTACATATACAAAACCAGATGAATCACCAATATTACCAAATAATAAGTAATCTTTAGTATAAACTGCAATTACTAAAGTAGTACCCATACCTTTACTTTCTTCATGAGCATATGTATATTTAAATATTTTATCATTAATCTCTGAAACAATATTTCTAATCCATGATATTGCTTCTTCTTTATTACCAAGGGTATCAAGCATTTCAAATTGTGTTTTTAAATAATCAATTGCTATACCACTAGCAACTTCACCAGCTTTATGGCCACCCATTCCATCTGCTACTGCTAAAATATATTCAGAATTAGCATTTGAAAGTACTAAAACATTATCTTCATTATGACTACGAACCCTTCCTGGATCTGATAAACTAATTGTTTTCATAAATCTCCTATCCGTGACTTCTTAATTGACCACAAGCAGCAGAAACTAATCCTCCAAACTCACGTCTTATTGTCACATTTATACCATTCTTCTTAAGTATATCATAAAATTCTAAAATTTTCACTTTTTCACTTCTTTTAAATCCAATATTTTCAGTTTCATTATATGGAATTAAATTAACATACGCATTCATGCCACCAATTAACCTTGATAGTTCTAAAGCACATTCCCTAGTATCATTTATATCTTTTAACATAATATATTCAAAAGTAACACGCCTATTAGTTACACTTAAATATTCCTTTAAGGCACCCATTAACTCATCAAGAGGATACGCTCGACTTATAGGCATTATTTTATTTCTAATAGTATCATTTGGAGCATGCAAACTAACTGCTAGATTAACTTGAGTATTTAATTTTGTAAATTCTTTTATTTTAGGAACTATTCCACAAGTAGACACAGTTATATGTCTTGCTCCTATATCAATTCCTTTATTATCGTTAATAATATTAATAAACTTAACAACATTGTCATAGTTATCAAAAGGTTCGCCAATACCCATTAAAACTATATGACTAATTCTTTTATTTATATCTTTTTCAATTGCAAGTATTTGTAATACCATTTCATTAACATGAAGTTCTCTTCTCTTTTTTAGTCTGCCACTTTCACAAAAAGCGCATCCCATATTACAACCAACTTCAGTTGATATACAAAGACTAATGCCATAATCATGATACATTACAACTGCTTCAATTTTCTCACCATCACTAAGTTTAAAAAGATATTTTGCAACATCAGAACCTTTATCTATTTTTAGTATTTCTAAATTATCAATATACATATCAGTTTCTAACTTAGCAATTACTTTTTTATTAAGATTAATCATACTAGAAAAATCAGTAACTCTTTTTTTATATAACCAATCAAATAATTGGTCGGCTTTAAATTTCTTTTCACCAAGTTCTTCAAAATATGTAACCAATTCATCTTTCGTATATGAATAAACACTTTTCATACTACCACCTATCATATAGTATACCAAATTTATTATTATTTTTAAAGACATGAATTAAAATTATAAACTTTATTTTATAAAAACGAGGAAATATTTAATTAAAATGAATTAGATGCTCATATATGCCAAAATTCTTTATTTAATTGAGACTTATTTCTGATTTATTTAAATAATATGTTTTCATGAAAAAAGACTTCCAATTGAAGTCTTTTAAAATTTCCTATTTCTTAAGAATGGAGGAATATCAAGTGGAGATGAATCATCATCATCACTATCATCATTATTTATTATATTTTCTCTTTTTCCTCTATTATCATAATACATTGGTTCTGTTTCTTTATCAAATCCTGTTGCAATTACTGTAACAATTACTTCATCTTTTAAATTCTCATTAATAACAGCACCAAATATTGTATTAATATCTGTATTAGCAGCGGCTCTAATAACCTCAGCAGCATCTTCTACTTCAAATAAAGTAAGATTTGCACCACCAGTTACGTTAATAATTGCACTTGTTGCTCCAGTAATTGATGCTTCAAGAAGTGGACTAGATACTGCTTGTTTAGCAGCCTCTACTGCTCTTCCTTCTCCTGTACCAATACCAATACCAATTAATGCATTACCACTATCTTTCATAACTTCTTTAACATCAGCAAAGTCAAGGTTAACAAGACCAGTTACTGCTATTAAGTCAGATATAGATTGAACACCTCTTCTAAGTACATTATCTACTTCTCTAAATGCATCTAACATTGGAGTAGATTTATCAATAATATCTCTTAATCTATCATTTGGTATAACAATTAGAGTATCAACATGATTTTTTAATTCTTGTAAACCAGCAAGTGCTTGTTCCATTCTTTTTCTTCCTTCAAATGAGAAAGGCTTTGTAACAATACCTACAACTAATGCTCCTAAATCTTGAGCAATTTCAGCAACAACTGGGGCAGCACCTGTACCAGTTCCACCACCCATACCAGCAGTAACAAATACCATATCAGCACCCGCTAAAACATCTTTTATTGCATCTTTAGATTCAAGTGCAGCCTCACGACCTACATCAGGTTTAGCACCTGCACCTAATCCTTCTGTTAATTTTTCACCAATTTGTAACTTAATTGGTGCTTTTGAACTATTTAATACTTGTAAATCAGTATTAGCAACAATAAATTCAACACCCTTAATACCAGCATCAATCATTCTATTTACTGCATTATTTCCTGCTCCACCAATACCTATTACTTTTATTTTTGCTAATTGATCCATTTCAAGTCCCAACATATTTTCCTCCTTAACTATCAAAGAAATATCCAAATACTTTAGAAAGTACAGAATTATTATCTATATTCATATTCTTATTATTTTCATCATCAAAATCAATCATTGTAAATTCTTTATCACGAAGTTCCAATTTACCATCAAAACATCTAATTAAACCAGATACAGTTGAATATTCACAACTACGTATACCAATAGTATCAATACTTCCAACCTTAGCGTTACTACCTAAGCACTCCTCTACTAAATAAGACATACCAGGCACTTCGCTTGTACCACCTGTTATAATTATATAACTAATTTCCCTATTTGTTAAGAGGTAACTTTGTTTTTTTGCTAATTTTAATATTTCAGTTAACCTTGACATAACAACTTTTGATATATCATACTGATTAATATTAACTAATTCATTATTAATACCTAATACTTCCTTAGTATCATTAATTCTTGCAAATTTCTTATGAGCGGTTGCAAAACCTTCTTTTAATTTAACAGCATTTTTCTTATCAACTTTAAATACATAAGAAATATCATTATCAATATTTTTACCACCGATTTGTATTATTTCAGAATTAACAATTATACCTTTATTAAATAAAGATACAGTAGTTATATCACTACCTATATTAATAATAGCACCTAAATTATCTTTAGTAAAGTTATTCTTAAATTCTTGATAATCACAAATTGAACCAAGATTGACATCCACAACTTCTATTCCCATTGCTTCAAATATACTTATAATAGATTGAACATTCTTAGAAGGTGTTGTAACCATCATTGCCTTAACACCTAACTTCTTACCAACAAGACCCTTTGGGTCAGATATGTTCTTTCTACCATCTAAAGTAAAATATATAGGAATAATACTAACAAGTTCCCTATCAGGCTTTAATTTACTCTTAGCAGCATATTTAAGCACATTTACAATATCACTTCCCCTTACCTTATTATCATCATCTAAATTAATATCAACAGAACCATTAACAATTTCAAACTCAGCATAATAAGAAGGCACACTAGCAATAACTTTATCAATAGTAATATTTAACTTACTCTCAATATTACTAATTGCTTCCCTAAGAGAACTAATTATCTCGTTAGCATCCACTATAACACCCTTTTTAATACCCCTTGACTCAACCTTAGCGGTACCAAGTACATTTAACTTCTTATTAAATATCTCGCCTACCATTATCTTAATAGTTGAAGAACCAAGGTCAACACTAGTATAAACTTTTCTCATTAAAACTCCTCCTAGTATATAAGTATTATATAATAATTTAACAATACTTGTAAATACTTATGAACTTAATAAAACAAAAAAAGAATACTAAAATATTTTTATATAAAAACTAATTATTAATATATAAATTTAAAAGAATTACAAAAACGTAATTCTTTTATAAATGCAATATAAACTATTTAAGCCCAAGAATACACATAATTTAATCTAAATTAAATCTAAGTCTATTTATTCCCATTTCATAATACTTTTTATCATACTTATCTATCTTATTATAAAAATATACATACATAATATTATTCTTAGTAATAACTCTAAACTTATTATTAAATCTATCTTTTAAATACAATATATCTTTATTATATTCCTTATTTAAGCTATACTTAGAACACATTATAACTGGATAACCATATACTATTAACTCTAAATTAGGCCTTTTATTATATCTATTAATATAACTATTAACTAAATTCTCTATATCACTATCAGTCATTTCATAAGATAAAGTAACACATGATGACCCCATACTATGAAGAAACGCTACTGCATAAGAATTAACTACATTAAAAGATACATCAGTTGTAACATTACTACACTTATTAAAACCACCTAATTCACCTATCATAACATTATTATAATTTTCATACTTATCAATTACTCTAGGTAAACAATTATTATCTGTATAAACAATATCATACTTCTTATCTAGATTATTAATATTAATAGTATAACAAGTAATTAACTCTTCTTTCTTAAAATCAGGTAAATCTATATAATATTTACTCTTAACATAATTAATTTTATATAATCTTTTATCATTAAGTAACATAACCATATCATTCTTAAGACCATTTATTTCCTTAAGAGGAATAAATAAATTACTATCAATATTAATATCAAGACTATTAAACTTATAAACTGTATTTAAAAGTTTATTTAATTTAACACTAATATCTTCCTTAGTAGTACTCTTATTAATACTTTTAAATACATTATTACTACTAACAACTACATTATTAACCCCATCACTAACTTCTAATGTAATATTACCTAGTTTACAACTTACTTTACCAGATATTAATACTTTTCTTTTATTATTCCTAATATATTCTTCTATATCATTACTAATACTCTTATCATTAGTAATAACAACTATATCATCTTTATATACTTTATCATGTACTTTAATACTAATAATATCATTTTTATAAGCATCTTTTACTAATTTATTATTTTTATAAAACTCATTAACAAGTATACCTACATCCTTGTTATTCTTAGATAGAACTCTTAAACCACTACCAATACTAACATGATCAGTAAGCAATATTGTAGCATATCCATTTTTATAATTAAGCACTTTTCCCACATTAACACCCATATGATTAGGTCTATAACTATTTATTAATTCATTATTTTTAATATTAAACAAAAATCCTTTTGTGTACTCTCTATTAAATATCTTCTTTAATTTTAATAAATCATCCTCATTTACTATAACCTTACCGGTCTTATAATAATTATCTATAGTATCTCTATATAATTTTACAACCATATAAACATACTCCCTAGACTTCATACGTCCTTCTATCTTTAGGGATGATGCCCCACTTTCAATAAGTTTATCTATATAGTAAATTGTATTTAAGTCCTTAGTACTTATTGGATATTTATTCTTATTTAAGATATTATTATTACCATCAACTACATCATAACTAAGTCTACAAGCGCCGGCACACTCTCCTCTATTACCACTTCTACCACCTATAAATTTACTCATTAAACATTCACCAGAATAAGAAACACATAATGCTCCATGAACAAAAACTTCTAATTCAATATTACTATTTTCTTTAATGTATTTTATTGTATCAATAGATGTCTCGCGCGCTAAAACGGCTCTTTTAATACCAAGTCTTTCTAGAACTTTAACACCATCTAAATTATGAATATGCATTTGTGTTGATGCATGAACTTCTAAATTTGGATAAGTTTTTCTAACTAAATCAAGCATTCCTAAATCTTGAATAAGTACCGCATCAACATTATTTTTATGTATAAAATCAACAGTTTCTAAGAAATCTTCTACTTCATAATCATATATAATTGTATTTAAAGTAACATATACTTTAACTCCGTACAAATGGCAATAATTGACTGCTTCTATAAACTCGCTATCACTAAAATTAGATGAAAATGCTCTCGCACCAAATTTTTTAAGTCCTAGATAAACCGCATCACATCCAGCCATAACTGCATATTTTAAATTTTCCATATTTCCCGCAGGTGCGAGTAACTCAACTTTTTTCATAAACTATAACCCTAATATAAAATTAGTAAATCCTTCCCTTTTATCTACTTTACCAGTCTTAATATCTTCATCTAATTTAGATAATTTACTTAAATATTTAATATTATCTTCATTACTTATATATACTCCGTTAGCAACCTTAACACGATATGGATGAACAGATAATTCCCTAGCAATATCTGCCTCTGTATAACCAGATTTAAACATATTCTTAACTTGATATATTAATCTAAATTGATTAGCAAGAGTTACTATTAACTTAATCTCTTCTTCATTAATTAGTACTAAATCATCATATAACTCTAAAGACTTATCAATATCTTTTCTAACTATCGCATTTATTAAATCAAATATATTAGAATTAATCATCCTTGATGTAATAAGCTCAATATCACTCTTATTAATAGTCTTATCACAACACAAGAACAACTTATCAAGTTCACTACAAATAATATACAGATTATTAGTAAGTTTAGTTTTAAATAACATTAAAGCATCACTACTTATTTTAAAACCATTTTTCTTACAATAATCAGTAATAAATGAATTTAATTCATAATCATTTAAGTTCTTAAACTCATATGCATTTTCTTTTAGTAAATCTTTTACAATCTTCTTTCTTTTATCTAGAGTATCAGTTACCAAAACAAGTATGTTAGATGAAGCATTTTTTAAGTATTCACTTAAATAATCTATTTTATGGTCAATATCGCATTTAGTATTATTTAAAAATACACAGTTATAGCAAATTACTATCTTATCGGTTGAAAATAAAGAATTCATAGACAAATCTTCAACAGCAGAAGAAATATTATCTAAAGTCATATCATATGAAACGATATCATAATTATTATATTTATTCTTAATTTCTTCAATTTTCTTATTAATTAAATAATCATTTTCACCGTAAAGTAAATAGACATTGCTCATAAAAATCACCTTCTTAATTATATCATTAATAGGCTAAATAGTAAATTTAAATGTATTTATAAACTCTACACATTGTAGGGTTTATAGTTTTAAAAATGATGTATAATTTTAATGCAATTGGTGTTTAGATGATTGCTATTTATAAAAAAGAAAGGAATTTTAGTAGTATATGAATTATGAAGATATTGTTTTTAAATTTTTAAATGAAAATCAAAATGATGACTATATAGGTGTGATTGTATATGGTTCTTATGTTAAAAATCAAGCAGATACTCTCTCAGATATCGACTTAATGATTTTTACAAAGAATGATAATTCATCATACTTTGGCTCTCATATTGAAGAAGGTATTAGAATTGAGTATTTTATATATAATTTAAAAGATTTGTATAAATACACAAAAGAAGCGATAGAAAATAATGACCCATCACATTTAACTAAATTTACAACATCAAAGATTTTAATTGATAAAACTGGAGAAATAAATGAATTTATTAACTATGTAAACAAGATTTATTTAACTCAAATTAAAAAACATTTTGATGACGAAGATAAACTAAATATAATTTCAATAAAAAATAAAATAGATGACTTAATGCAAGTTATTAATAGTGATAGTTTTTATTCAGTTTATTATAATACATTAGAAAGAATTAGAAATACATATTCTAAAATATTTGGTTTTATAGAACTCCCTATCGCAAAATATGAGAGACTTATTACTGATGAATATTACTTTGCATCCTACATTAAGCCAAATACTCACAAACTTCCTGATAGTGAATTTATAAATAGATACTTAGACTGTATCAAATTAGATAACAAAGAAAAAATGTATGAAAAAATATTAGACTTATACAATTACTGTTTTAAAACACTAGATATTAATCCAGAAGAATTTAGATTAAAGTTAACAAAATTTATATAAAATAAAGAGCCCCTAATTAGGGCTCAATCTATATAAACACTTACGTGTTACAATACATATTATGTGAAGAAATAAAAAATAGTTACATTTTTTTATACTTTTCTAAAATTAATTTTTTAGCTTTGGCTTGACCTTGTTCTACTGACGATGAAAAGAAATCTAAGCGAACATCATCATATCCATTTTTATTATCAGATGTATTATATGGATTTAAAATGATATTTTCACTTTCAAATCTAGATATTAAAGGCATATTACTATCACTTAAAGAACTAGCGACCACAATACTCTCAGATTCAATATCCTTATATATTTTATTTTCTGCTTTTAAAGAATTTATTGGTACATTAGAACGAAAATAATTAGTTTCTTGATAACTTATGGTGCAGTCTAAGAAATATGCTCTAGTTGCAACATAAATATTATTGGTACTAGTTACTTTATAATTAAGCAATATATTACCTAAGATACCCCTTATATCACTAATATCTAAATTAACACAAGGAGTATTAGTAATACTTAAATACTCTTTTACTAAATCACACTCTAATAATTCCTTAATCCTTTTTCTTCTGCTTATCTCTTCATTTAATAATTCTCTTAATTTTAATAATTCATACTTTTTCATATAATCTCCTACAAATAATCAAAATACCTTTTAGTATCAATATATTTTATATCAATATTTAACTCACCTAGTAACTCATATATTTCTTTTATTTTAGTTTTAATATCATCACAATCAGATATATTTTTAATTTCTACAAAATAACCAATACCTTTAACATTATCAAATGAAATACTAAATTTATCTTTGTATATAACAGTAATTCTATTTTTATCTATAATTCCATACTCAGTTAAACCAATATTATTAAGTATAATCTTCATACTGTTTAAATCATCAAAAACTACTTCATTTTTATTAAAACAATTATCATCCTCTTTTTTCTTAAGAGATAAATGATATTTATTATTTTCGCATCTTATTCTTAACCACTTATCATTAAATTCTTCGTATTTAGAAATGTAATAAATATCTTTTTGATTAATATATTTTGTATTACTACTCATTGATTTTAATAATTTATTATATTCAAGGTAATCAAACTTAAGTTTAATGCCATACTCAATATTACTCATTTTCATTTCATTATCATTTATAAAATCGTAAAAATTATAATCAAGTGCACTTGATATTTTAATAAGCATATTAATGTCAGGCACTGTTCTATCACATTCCCAACTAGATATTGTTTTATCAGACACGATTAAAAGTTCAGCAAGTTTATCTTGAGAAATATTTTTAGACTTTCTTATTTTTTTTATCTTTTCACCAATTGTAATCATATATTCATTACCACATACTAAGTATATCATGTTTTAATAATATATTTATCTACATTTTGTAGAACGAGGCTTATTAAGTTTAAGATATTATCATTTGATTTCTAAGAAAAATTACTTTTTTGAACTTTTAGTTCGTGTTATTATATTTGTATATATTATAAACTTTAGTTATGAGGAGGAGAAAATGGAACAGGAAAAAATAGGAAAATTTATTAAAGAAAAGAGAAAAGAAAATGGTTTAACGCAAGAAAAGTTGGCTGAAAAGTTAGGTGTTTCTGGTAGAAGTGTATCTAAGTGGGAAAATGGTATTTGTATGCCTGATATGTCATTATATAAAGACATCTGCAATATACTTAATATTTCTTTAGTTGAGTTCATTAGTGGCGAAACGAAGACTGAAAAGATACAAGCCAGTGAATGTGATGAAAGTATCAATTCTATAATTGAAACTTCTACAAAAAGCAATAATTTATTTAGAAAAATATTATGGATTTATGTCTTGATATCAATTATTCTTAGTTTCTTTCTTTATAGTACTAATAATAATGGGTTATCATTGTTACTTGTATCAATTATTTTAATTATCTATCTAAGTAAAGAAGCTTTAAAAAGATTATTTTTATCTATAAAAAAGAGCAAAAGTATTTTTATAGTATGTGTCAACTTTTTATCAATTATTGCATTATCTCTTTATCTATTTTGGATAAAAGTAATTTCTTTGCTTATAATTAGTATATTACTTTTTGTTTTAGTCATATATATAACAATAAAGAAAATGAGAATCAATTCAATAATGTATATTATCTCAATAATTTTACTTTATGGAGTTATCATACTAATATATTACTTTTTATGCTTAGCATGATAATGTCACTTTATAGCAATTTCATAATAATTTTGACACCAATGGTGTCAATTTTTCATTGTTAAATGCCTAATAACTTTTTTCATGGTCTTAGAACCTATATCAACCATTTTGCCAACATCGGCAAAATGGTCAAAATTACCATGTGCTGATTGTCAATTAGTAAGTCGAATGCAATGCTTTTATTTATAAAGAAAAAAGATTACTTTTTCGCAATCCTTTCATCTTTATCTTTATTCAAAACTCGATTAATATAATTGAATCCATCATTCATTTTTTCTTCAATTGATATATCTTTACTATAGATGTTTCTCAATTTATCCATAACTTTACTAGAATCATCTTCAAGTTCATAAAAGCTATCATATCCTCGTTCATCAAATTCAAACATTGTAGAAAATGGTTTATTATTCAAAATAGGATCAGTTACCATCTCACTATATTGCCATACTAAATATGGTGAGTCATATTCACGTCTTGGCGTTTCTGGATGAATTTGTTTCCATTTTTCAAACCATAAAAAATGTAGGGTTTCATGAGCACAAACTTCTAATAATTTAGAATCATCAACGCCTGTACCAATTGAAAAAGAAAAATTGTCTAAATATCTTGGAAAAATCGGAATTAATCCAACAGTTGCACTTATTTCTTTTAAATTATTTGGCCATTTTATATTCAAATATGATGATAATGCCTTAAAATAACTATCATTATATTGCTCCCATAGTGTGTTATATCTTTCAGTTTCACTTTTTATTCTATGTTTATGTTTATTATAATCATTAGTAACTACTTCTTCTATAACTTTATAAATTTCATTTCTAGATAGGTTTGTATCCAAATTAGCTAGTTGTGGAAAGTATTTAATTGTAAAATCATGAACGCTTAATGCTCCATTGTTTTCAAAATATGCCCACTTTATAACATCTATGTTTTCTTGCAAAGTCATTTCTTTAAACACAATTTTTGGTAAAGCCATAGTATCACATCCCATACTTATTATATCACACCAATTCATATTCTCTTGCTATAATTCTCTCATCAGAACAATATTTAATAACATACTCATTATCCTGTTTACAAATGATAATTCCTACTGTATCATTTTCTTCAATAGTTTTTATATTCTTATCTATATAATTCATATAAGTCATAATTTGTCCAGTATGCTCTTTCTTAAGTTCTGTTATCTTTAATTCTACAACTACATAACACCTATATTTAATATTATAAAGTAATAAATCAATATAGTTGTATCTATTACCTAATTTAATTGGATATTCACTTTTTATAAATGTAAATCCATTTCCTAATTCTTCTAGAAAATTTTCAATATCTTCCAAAATTAATTTTTGTAATACTTTCTCTGAAAATATATCATACTTATTACTATTTTTAATCAAAATTGGATTCTTGATAAAATCAACTATATCGGATTCTTTTTGTTCTACTGATTTATTTTTAGTAGATTCCGGAAGTCTTTCATATTCATTAGATTTTATTCTTTCTCTTAACTGCCTAACTGATAAATTATTATTTTTAACTAATTCTATGTAATAATTAATTTTATCAGTATTATCAAAAGATAGTAATTCACAATAATGCGACCAAGATAATTGTGCAGACACTGTCTGCACTTTTTCATTCAACTCATAAAACTTTAACATTAGCCATAGATTTCTCTTACTATAACCCTTACCTAATTCATATGTTAATCTCTTCGAATATTCTTTTATTATTCCTTCTCCATAATGATTACCTGCTTCACTTAACATTCTTCCAACATTGTAATATGCATCCAAATCACTCTTATTAATTGAATAACTTTTAACTTTTCTATTTATTTCATTATTTATTAATTCATTTTTAATTTCATTATAATAGTTCATATTACTCCTTTCTATAGACCACAAGTCTCAATTTTCAATTTATTTTTTTTAATTTTAAACATAATACTACCATCTTGATCTGTTCTATATATTTTTGAATTTCCTAAATTATTTAATACTTCTTTATTGGGATGACCATATCTGTTGCTTTTTCCAACACTAATTATCGAATATTTAGGATTTATTTCATTAATAAAATCTTTACCACTACTTGTATTCGAACCATGATGTCCAATTTTTAAAAAAGCAATATTATCAAGTTTGTACTTATCTAATATTGCTTTTTCCCGTATAATACCCGCATCACCCATAAACAAAAATTTATTATTCAAATAATTAAAATATATAACACTTGAATTATCATTTTCATTATCAAATTTTTTTGTATTAAGAAAACTAAACACATACTCATTAAGTTTAATACTACCAATACAACTACAATAACTATTAATATTTTTAATAATGCCTTTTTCTAAATTGTTAAAGTCGCCACAATTTTATACAAAATTTTATTTTCTTAATTAAACTAATTCATATTCCCTTGCAATTATTCTATCATCTGAACAATATTTTATAACATAGTAATTATCCTGTTTGCAAATGATAATTCCTACTGTATCATTTTCTTCAATAGTTTTTATATTTTTATCTATATAATTCATATAGGTCATAATTTGGCCTGTGTGTTCTTTCTTAAGTTCAGTAATTTTTAATTCTACAACTACATAACATTTGTACTTAATATTATATAAAAGTAAATCTATATAGTTATATCTATTATCTATTTTAATCTTATATTCATTACCAACATAAGTAAAACCAATCCCTAATTGATTTAAAAAGTCATCTAAATTATTTAATAATAATTGTTTTAACACATATTCTGATAAATCTTCTTTTAATGAGTTCGTTTTTATAATAATAGGATTAGGTACTAAATCGTTGACATTTAGTTGTTCTTTAGTAATCAGTTTGTTTTTAACATTATCACTTAATCTATCATATTCATGATTTTTTATTCTTTCTTGCAACTGTCTTTTTGATAAATTATATTTCTCACAAATAAAAATATAATATATAATTTCATCAATATTTTTAATAGTTATTAATTCTCTATAATGGCTCCAACTCAATTTTGAACCCAGTGGGTTCAATTTTTCATTTCTGAATACTTCATAAAATTTTCTCATTCCATAAAGTGTTCTTTCGTTATATTTTTTACCAACTTCTAACATTAGATTTTTAGAATACTGTTTAATTATGTTTTTACCATATTCCTTCCCTGCTTCACTTAAAAGTTTACCAGTTTCAAAATAAACACTAACTTTATTTCTATCTTTCGAATAATCTTTTGCTCTATCATATATTTCACTCTTTATTAGTTTTTCTTTTATCTCATTATAATAATTCATATCTACTCCTTTCAATATTTTCCCGACAATATTGGGACTTTCTACGAACTACAAGTTTCTATTTTTAATTTCTTATTTTTTATTTTAAACTTAATACTTCCATCTTGATCTGTTTTATATATTTTTGATTGTTCTAGATTATTTAATACTTCTTTATTGGGATGCCCATATCTATTGTTCTTACCAACACTAATTATCGAATATTTTGGATTAATTTTATCTATAAAATCTTTACCACTACTTGTATTCGAACCATGATGTCCTACTTTTAATACATCACCGTTAGATAGATTATATTTATCTAATATATCCTTTTCTTTATCTACTCCAGCGTCTCCCATAAACATAAACTTATAACCAGCAAATTCAGTATAAATAACACTTGAATTATCATTTTCATTATCAAATGTTTTTGTATTAAGAAAGCTAAATAAATATCCATTAAGTTTAATACTATCAATACAACTACAATAACTATTCATATTTTTAATAATATCTTTCTCTAAATTGTTAAAATTTCCACAATTAAAAACAATATTTTTAATATTCATTTTATTTTGAATAATATAAAAGTTACCAACATGGTCAAAATCACCATGACTTAGAATTAAATAATCAATTTTGCTTATACCAAGAGAATTCAAATAATTTACTATATTCTCACCTACTCTTTCATTAACTGTATTATCTATATAATTTTTTACTCCCCCAATATCAATAAGTATTACTCCCCTATTATAAGGTAATTGTATTAAAGTACTATCACCCTGTCTAACATCGATATAAGTAACTGTCAAACTTGGATTTATATATACCTTGTACTTCCAAAATAATATAACAAATAACATTACAAATATATTTTTATACGTATGTTTCAATATAGAATTTAACACAAATAAAAGTACAATATAGTAAATAAGAATAAATAAAATATTAATTTTTGGAAATACTATTACTAGAACATCAAATTTAGATACGAATATAGAAAAATTTTCAAATACTAATATAAATTTATGAAGTATATTTGAAATTGGTAAAAAAACAACACTTAATAATGTCAAAGGGAATAATAGAATTGAAACACATGGAATAAATATTACATTAAGAACTATTGATAAGAAATTTACTTTAAAAAAACTATTTATAGTTATTGGCATGGTCACAAAAAAAGCGATTAGAGAGGTTACTAAAGTCTTAAATTTATACCTTTTTATCAAATCACTATACAATACTAAGAATAAAGAAGTCAAATATGAATATTGAAATCCCATCTTAAAAATAATATATTTATCAATTAGTAATGCAATTATTAAAGTTAAAATCATAATGTTAATATTAGGAAGTTTTAGTTTTTTATTAAGTTTAAACAATATGAACATAACACTTGCACGAAGAATAGATTCAGAATATGTGATTGATAAGTAAAACAAAATAAATATTATTGCAATTAAATCTTTAAACTTACATTTATTAAATATTTTTAATATTACCATTGTAAATATTGAAATATGCATACCTGATAAAGAAAATAAATGACTAATACCATTTACTCTATAACTTTCTATTACATCATTATCTATAAAATCATCATTACCAAGTATAAAAGTATATAAATAATTTTTATTAATACTACTATTAATCTTTTTCATAATATAGTTTTTAATACTATAGAATATGTTCTCATTATCTTTTAACTTAGTAATATTACTAACATTAAATATATAGTTAATATTCTCATATTTTAAGTATTTTTTATAATTAAATAAATTAAATATCGTATTATTACTTGGTAATTCTAATGAACCTTCTAATAAAACATAGTCACCAAGATTATAATTAAAAGTACTAGACTTATAAGTACATACTAAATCCTCTTTAGAACTTAAATAAAAAGTTACATAATCATTTACAACTTTATAACTTTTAATATATCCATACACCTTAGTCTCGTTACTATAAATACTTTTCTTATTATAGAAAAAAGATATTGATAAAAGCAATATACAAACAGGTATAAGTACTTTAAGTTTCAATATATTCTTTAATACTTTCAAATAATTTATCTCCTATACCAGATATATTTTTAATCTCATCAACATTCTCAAACTTTTTATTATTTCTATATTCAATTATAATATCTGCCTTACTTTCGCCTATTCTAGGTATAGTCATAAGTTCTTCTTTAGTTGCTGTATTTATATTAATCTTACCATCCTTAGAATTATTAGTATTAATATCACTACTAACTGGGCAAACACATTCTTTTTCGATTTCTTTAATAATTTCTATTACTTCTGGTTCTTTATTAATAGAATTCTTAGCATCACTAACTTCTTTCTTAGAATAAATCTTTATAACCATTTCATCCGTAACCTTCTTAGATAAGTTAATAATACTTACATCGGCATTTTTAGTAAGACCACCAGATAATTTGATTACATCATTAATTCTTGCGTCACTACTAACCTCATATATACCTGGATTTTTAACCTCCCCTTTAATGTCTACGTAATATTTAGATACTAAAACATTTTTATCTTCATCTTTTTTCTCTTTTGCTTCAACACCATTAGAAGCATAAACATTATCATTATTACTACTATTATTTATCACATACATAAAAATCATAACTAATACTATCAAAGGTAAATACCAATATTTTAAAAATTTTTTCATAAAAAAATACCTCCTCATATATATATTTCCTGATTTGGTATTAAAATTCCCCTAAATTTCGTTAATTTTATTTTTTAATTTTTCTTCCTGCCTTATAATACTTGTTTCATAATTAATTCTTTGTACAATTGTAAGAGAAATTGTTAAACATAAAGCATAAGAACCACCATAAGATAAGAACGGAAGTGGAACACCAGTTAGTGGCAATAGCCCAAGTACCCCAACTAAATTTATAAATAAATGCACAAAAATGTATGCCGCAACACCATAGCAAATCATTGAATGAGATAGTGAGTAGCATCTTTTAGCAATTCCAAGTATTCTAAATATTATATATGCATACACAAGAAGAATTAATATTCCGACTAAAACACCTAATTCCTCCACTATTACTGGAAATATAAAGTCAGTATAAGATTCTGGTAAATATAGATATTTTTGAGTACTATTACCTATACCCGCACCAAATAAGCCTCCATTATTAATTGCAATATATGAATTACATACTTGATAACCTGTACCTACTTCAGTATATCTTTGACAAGGTTTTAAGAAATTAAATCTTTGCAACTGATACTCATAAAGTCCACTCTTACCATTTAAAAAAAGTAATAAAACAATTATAATTCCAACTAATATTGATATTCCAATTATCTTATTAGTTTTCTTTTTAACTTCTGGAAATAAAGGAACACTTATAAAAATTGCAAAAGATATCATAAATACTATAATCGCACTACCTAAATCAGGTTGTGTTGCTACTAAGGCACATATAAATATAACATAAACAAAAGGTTTTAATGCAATCTTATAATCATCCTTGTTGTTCTTATGCCTATCATAATAATAAGCCATAAATATGATGATTGCGATTTTAGCAAATTCAGTAGGCTGAAAATTAAAAATAGGAAGTGGTAACCAACTCTTTGCACCATTAACTATTATACCAAAAGGATACAAAAGCAATAATAAAACAACAGCCATAAATAATATAAACTTATAATATTTTTTATAAAGCCCTGTTGGAAAATTTATCACAATTAAAAACACAACAAAACATATAAGCAATATAATACCTTGGCGTATTAAGTAATAATATGCATTATCAAGCGTAGTAATTGCTTTAACATAAGATGCACTAAATATCATAAGCAAACCAAAAAGAAACATAATACATGTCACAAAAAATAATGGCTTATCAATTCTTCTTAATATCTTTATCATATTTTTAACCTCTATATAATATTACCACATTTTTAAAAAAATTTCTTCTTTTTTAGGTTATTAATATAACAATTTACAAACATTTATAATAAATTATATTAGAAATAGTAAAGGAGGAGTGTATTATGTATTATTATGGATATAACAGTGGTTACTCTTATGGATCACCTAATTCCTGTTGTGGTGGCCAAGCCTATAACGCATACCCAGGTTATGGATATGGTGGCATAGGATCAGGCGCTGCTATAATATTGGTATTATTTATTCTCTTAGTAATAGTAATTGGTGCTAGACTAATCAATAACTAAAATAAAGGCAACGAATTTTCGTTGCTTTTATAATTGATTAATCGCATCAACCGGATTTAAAGATGATACTTTATTTGCTATAAACAAATTAGCAATAAATATTATAATTAATGATAAACCGCCTGTTACTAGTAATATTTTAAATGATAATGGAAATACTATCAAGTTATAATCATAAAGATTTGATATAAAGTTATTAGCATATATTTTTAAACATAATACGAAAATAACAGAAATAATGTATGAAAACAAGAAAACAAATAAGTTTTGATATAAGAATATATTATTAATATCCCTCTTTGTAGTACCCATTGCTCTTAAAATACCAATTGTCTTAGTATTATCTCTTATTATACTAAATGAATAATTAAGAATTACAATAAAACCAATAACAGCAAATATACCAGTTAGCATAAGAAATACAATATCATATGTATCAATCGAACCAAACAAAAAATTTAAATTATAAGAAACATAAGTAGAGGACATAAAACTACTATTTTTTATTAAATTTTTATTATGAGAGTTAGTTGGAAATGCTCTTAAAATATTTTCTAACTTTTTATCATCCGAATCACTTACTTCTATCTCGGTATTAAGTACATTTTCAGTTAATGCTTCACTGCCTATATTATTTGAAACATATATAATATCATTTGATAAGGAAATGCCCTTAACTTTTAAACTATCATATTTACTAATTTTCATATACGATTCTTTTTTTACAAATTCTATAGAAACATCTTTATTGATAATATCTATATCCTTCATATATTCAACTAAAAAATCATTTTCATTTTTATCTTTGTTTTCATTTAAATATTCTTTTAATTTACTACTATATTTTCCATTAGAAATAACATTTAGATATTTAGTATTTAATATTATTTCATTGTCATCAAGACGATTTATAGTAGAATAATCGTTTCCATTATAAATCATAATTTCATTTGTTAAATAAGAACCAATAGCATAAGTTTTTAAATTTTTATCATTAACAATTAAAACAGCATTTGCCATAATTGTATCTTTTTTATAATTGTTACTATCTAAAAACTTCTCTGATACATAAATATTATATGAAGGTTCAACAATAACATTAAGAAATTTTTCATATTTTTTATCTTTAATAATCATTGCGCCTGTAATAGCAGAATAACTAATCATTCTTGCATAACTTTCTAAATTTTTAGCGTATTCATACTCTTCTAAATCATCACTAATTATACCAACTACTTTTAATTTATAATTGCCAAAATCTATGTATTTATTATCTAATAATTCTTCGTAACTTTTTGGATAATAATAACTACCATCAGACATAATACCAACATGCATAAATAAATCTGCAAGATAACTATGTATCATAATTTCATCCGCTTCAATTGGTTTTCTTCCGATAATATCATAATCCTCACCATTATACACAACAAATCTATCTTTGTTACTGTCGTGATAATAATATGCATCATGACTGTATCCGTTTTTAGCAAGCATATTTTCATAATTATAATTAAATTCTAAATAATTACCATTGTGTTGTATTCTATATTTTCTAACATAGTTTTCACCGAGAACATTTGATAAACTTTTGACATTTTCATTCGTAAAATAACTATCATAATGTATATTGTTGCTATCATAGTCATATTTTTTTATCAAAACTTTATTATATCCCAAATCATTTAATACAATGGATTGAGTATATGCTATATCAACATTATTAAAATTTAAAGCAATTAATAAGAATACAAACGATAAAAAAGTAAGCAATAATGAAAAGAACATTTTGACTTTATTATTAAATAAATTTTTAAAAGCAAATCTAAATTTTTCTTTAAATGGCAACTTAGACCTTGTACTTCTAAATGAAGCACTTGGTAGTGTTTCACAAACTAAATTGTTACTAATAATACTGCCATTATCAATTTGAATTAAATAATCGCCATATGTTTTAGCGTTATTAATATCATGTGTAACAACGATTACTAATCTATTTTTACTAACGCTTTTTAGAATTTTAAATATTTGATTACCAGTTTCTAAATCAAGTGCCCCAGTTGGTTCATCACAAATTAATATCTTAGGATTTTTAACAAGAGCCCTTGCAATAGAAACTCTCATTTTCTCCCCACCTGATAACTCATTAATATTTCTATTACCAAGACCATTTAAACTTAAATAATCAAGTAACTTATCACAATCTTCATAACTAATCTTCATTCCTTTTAGTTTTAAGGAAATCATTATGTTTTCATAAACATTATAATCAGGTATTAAATTAGCCTCTTGATGAACAAAACCAATATACTCATTTCTATAATAATCATAATCTTCATTTTTAAAGTGTTTTAAACTTTTACCATCAATTACAACCTCTCCACTATCTTCTTTATCAAGGCCACCAATAATGTTTAGTAAAGTTGACTTACCACTACCACTTTTACCAACAACAAAAACAAGCCCAGTATCAGGAAAATTTAATGAAACACAATTAAGTGCTTTTTTTTCTATACCATTTGCAAGCCTATAACTCTTAGATACATTTTTTAACTCTATCATAAATACCTCACCATATAATATTACTATTTTTAAATTTTAAGGAATAGTCTATTTTGCAAATTTAGTGTTTAATTTTCAAAACTATAACCACCATATACTATTGCATTACCACCAAATACTGATTTATTTTCAATTCTAATTCCATAAGTGTAGTTTTCATTTGCTATACAATAATCATCTGTAGAATATGTAATTCCATCCTTGGTTACAGGATTACAATCGATTGTAATTGTTGCATCCGGTCTTGCATCTGCAGTTTTTGCTTTAAAATCAATTATAAAAGACCTGTCTCCAGAAAATTTAATTCCCTTTAGTTCTTTCAAATAAATTCTTTGATAACTGTTTGACGCAATTGCATAAACATCTATTTTATCGCCATGCCCAGAACCTGGTTCAAATCTAACTCTTATATATCTAAATAGAGTTGGTGTAATTCCATCATCGCCAATAGGTAGATTTATTCCCTCATAAAATCCACCCAGTGGCGCTAATTCTCTGTAAAAATCATATCTAATTGCCGCATTTGTATTTCCCGTTGTTAAAAAAACTATTATTAATGCTATAAAAACTTGAATAATTTTCTTAAATTTTTTATTCATTTTAACCTCCAATCCTTCCTATTTTAATTGCTTGTATAAATAGACTATTCCTATGTTTTAATTGTATCATAACTTTCATACATATGTAAACAATTATTTTGAAAATAATTAACTACATGATAATCAACTCGATATTAAAAATAGTTTACACACGTAAACTATTTCACTACACAAATAAATACTATTTAAGCCCAAGAATACATATAAATTATAACTTATTTCCAATTAAATATGGATATTCCATCTTATCTATATGTATCATTAATAATTCATTTATATCACTCTCTACTCCATTTGCTTTAACTGGAATATAATTTTCAGTATGACCTGATATAATACCATTTTCATACTTTTCTATTAATACTAAAACATCAGTATTAATAAACTTATTCATATATTCTATTTCTAATTCTTCTGATAATTTTAATACTTCCTTAACTCTTTTATGTTTAGTTTGCTCATCTATTTGATTATCCATTAAATCAGCTTTAGTACCTTTTCTTCTAGAATAAGGAAACACGTGTATTTTACTAAACTTAACTTTTCTTAAGAAAGATAATGTAGTATTAAAATCTTCTTCTGTTTCATTAGGAAAACCAACTATTAAATCAGTAGTAATAGAAATATTAGGTCTTATACTTCTAATTAAATTAATCTTATCTAAATAATATTTAGTATCATACTTTCTATTCATTTCTTTTAATGTTTTATCACATCCAGATTGTAAAGGTATATGCATATGATTAACAATAACCTTGTTATTCTTAAGTACATCTATAAATTTACTATCCAACTCAGTTATTTCTATAGAAGATATCCTAATACGTTTAAGATTATCTATTTTACATAGTTCACTAAGTAAATCACTAAAATCATAATCATATTTATCTTTTCCATAATGTCCTGTATGTATACCTGTTAATACTACTTCTTTATATCCATTTTTAACTAAGCACTTAATCTCACTTACTACATCATCTTTTTCTTTACTTCTAATATTTCCTCTTGAATAAGGAATAATGCAGTAAGAACAAAAATTATTACACCCATCTTGTATTTTAACAAATGCTCTAGTTCTAGTTTCAAATGTATCTAATTCCATTGCTTCAAAATCAGTATGCATTATATTATCAATCTCAGTAATACTTTTCTTATTTTTTAAATACTCTTCAACTAAAGACACAACCTTAGACTTCTTAGTATTGCCAATAATTATATCTACACCATCTATCTCTTTAATGTCAGCACTTCTTACTTGACTATAACAACCCATTACAACTATAACTGCATTTTCATGTTTTTTAACTGCTTGTCTTATTATATTTCTACTCTTTTTATCTGATGTATTAGTAACAGTACATGTATTTATAATTACTATATCAGCATCATCCTCAAAATCTACTATTTCATAACCACTCTTTTTAAATGAATTCATAATAACTTCTGATTCATATAAATTAACTTTACATCCTAAAGTATAAATTGCAACTTTCATAAAAATCACCGCACCTATTTTATCAAAAAATAAATACTATTTCTAGTATTTATAGATTATTTCTAAATTCTTTTAAAGAATTTAACAATTCTTCATTATCTTCTTCTTTATTTGTAGGAGTATACACTGATGAGAATACTTCTCTTTCTCTTACATACTTTTTCTCATCTTCAGGTGTTATTTTCTTTAACTCATCTGTATCATCAATAAAAAGCATATCATCATCTTTTTTATTATCATATGGCAATCTAGTATCTCTTCTTTCATATGAAAATGGTTTATTCTTTTTAAGCAATTCCTCAACACTGATAATCGCAGTATTCTCTTGCTCATCTTCATATCTTTCAATCATTTCTTCTAAAGTAGTATTCTTATTCTCAACACTCTTTAACTCATCAACAATACTCTTTAAATTCCTTGTTTTATCATTATCAATATTAATATCATCATCAGTAATATTATCAATATCTTTTAACTTTTCTTCAAGTTCCGCCTCAGAATGAGTATATGAATTTTCTCCATATACTTTTTTTGATTTTGGTTCTGGTTTTAAAACAACTATTAAAAGCGCAATAAAAGTAATGACCAAAAGAACACCAACTATAAATAGTGCTTGCCCAACTCCATTTAAACTTTCAAAATAATTTATTATATTATTAATCATAATTCACCACCATATTCATAATTTATAACACTAAGTACATATAAAGGAACAGTTTCAGCTCTTAATATGTTTGGCCCCAAAGTTGTAGGTATAAACCCATTTTCTATCAAATGGTTTTCTTCTTCTAAACTAAGTCCTCCCTCGGGTCCTGCTACTATTAACATTGTATCACTTTTTTTATTATCTTGTAATACTTTTTTAATAAAATTATCTTTTTCTTTCGTACTACATACCATTTTCAATGAATAATCATACTTAACTATATCTTTTAATCTAATAATATCATGAATAACAGGTACACTACTTCTAAAAGATTGCTCAGATGCTTCTTTTAATATTCTATTCCACCTTGTAATCTTATTATCCTTCTTATTATCAATCTTAATAACAGTTCTATCACTAATAATAGGTATTATCTCATCTACACCTAATTCACATGCTTTTTGCAATAAATAATCCATCTTCTGTTCTTTAATTAAACATACACCAAGTACAACCTTGTACTTCTTAAGGCTATCTATATCATATTTAGATACTATTTGATACGTCAAATCCTTCTTACTAATGCTAGTAATACTACATAAGAATACTTGCTTATCAAATACAATCTCAAATTCTTCACCAATTTTCATTTTCATAACTTGTATTATGTGTCTTTTATCAGATGGGTCTAGTTCTAAATTTTTATTAAGCACCATATATCTCTGCATATCATTCACCATACTAATTATATATAATATTTACAAATAATACAATTGAATATGTTATTTTTTTTTGATATACTTAATTAAGGAAGTGATAATATGAACGAAAAAATATCATTAATAGAAAGATACGCGGAAGATTTAACAAAAAAGGTTTACTATGCTGATCCTGCTATCGCAAGAGAAAATGAGATTAAACAAATGATTTTAATCCTTTTCACACCAGAAAAATCACCTATTTTAGTTGGTAAACCTGGTATTGGTAAAACTGCAATAGTTGAAGGCCTTGCTTATAGAATACAAAATAACATGGTACCTGATGCGCTTAAAGGATACACAATATTAAAGATTGATACTGCCGCACTTGTTGGTAATATATCTGATGAAACAGGTACTTCTGATATGAAATTACAAATACTTGTAGAAGAATTACAACAAATGGATAAAGTTATATTATTCATTGATGAAACACATACATTAATTGGTAATAAAACTGAAGGTGGACTAGATTTTGCTAATATCTTAAAACCTGCCCTTGCAAGAGGAAATATCAAGATGATTGGTGCGACTACTAGTGATGAATACGACTATTATATAGTTAAAGATAAGGCATTCTTAAGAAGACTTCAAAAAATAGAAGTATGTGAACCAGATGGCCCTGCTACTGTTAAAATATTAGTTGGTTCATTACCTAAAATAGAAAGACAAACAGGAGTAATGGTTAACTATAGTAATTTCAATATTGAAAGAATAATGCAATTCATTGTTGAAATGACTGTTGAATACAATAGAGTTTTCGAATCCGCATCAAGATACCCAGATGTATGCTTAACAATACTTACAAAAGCATTTTCATACGCTATATTCGATAACAAAAACATACTTGAAATAAAGCATATATATGATGCTATAACAAATACAGAAGTTGTATATCCAGATGTTAAAAAGAAATATATTCCACTATTTAAAGAAAGATTTGCAGACATTATAGAAAAAGAGAACGCTATACTAAATTAGCGTTCTTTTCCTTAGCCTTAAAGATTAAGTCTAAATAATATCTATCACTAACCCTAGATACCTCCGCACTAACTATTTCACCACTAAAATTAATCCTTTTTTTAAGTTTTACCCAACCAAAATCAGGAAGAAGCACATATTTCTTAAGTACATCAAAACCAATATCACTAATATCAAAAGTATTATTTTTAAATGAAGTACTATACTCATTTTTTTCTTCAGTAATTGTACTATCATTTTCATACTTCTTTTCAACTAAATAATGACTATACGTATACCCAAAACTTTTATCAATCATTACTTTTTGAAAATTATTTGGATACATTCTTAATTTTAAATGTCTATACATATTTTACCTCCTACTATTTTTATTCCGCACTCACAAGCAAAATTCCCCTAAATTTTGAAAAATATTTAAAAATTATTTCTGTACATACATTTTGGATAATATTTTTGAATTATCATATATTTTTCTTATTACATTTCTTTTACATAAATTTGAAAAATATTTACTATTTTCTTTTGAATAAATAGTTTTAATTTTATTAAACCTAATCTCAATATTATTGTATTGTCCCATTTTCTGAACCTCCATAGGTATTATATAATTATTATTTTTGAATTTTACGGATGTTACTATTATAAAGTTATTAGTACTGTGAATTTTATTATTTATATATTGATAAATAGCAACAGGATGTTCTAA
Organism: uncultured Bacilli bacterium; assembly: GCA_934130375.1. GTDB lineage: Bacteria > Bacillota_I > Bacilli_A > RF39 > UBA660 > CAG-1193. The sequence continues at coordinate 201,972 of CAKOXW010000001.1, read as the reverse complement.
TGATTTAATAATTTTTAAATACATGCTTACTCCAATACCATGAAAATGTTTGTTTTTGATACTGAAACCAAGTTCTTTCGCTTGATTTTTAGTCAGAATATTTTCTCTTAAATGACTACTCTTCTGCATCATCGGTAAATCTGGTATTCCATATTCTACAAGTTCTTTAATTGTATTTTCTCTAAGTTTTACAAATTGTATTGGCATTAAAACAGATTTTTCTTTTGTTTGAGTTACTACTTCTAAAATATCATTTAATATTTTCATATCATTTTTATTTTTTATATAGTGCATATTTTACCTCCTACTATTTTTATTCCACAAAACTTTCTCAAATTCCCCTAAATTTTCTGATTTTTTAGCACTAATTTTGCATATTTAACTTTTTATAGCAAATCTCAAAATACACTTGACAACTGTCACAATTTTATTATATAATTTAGATATGAGATGTTTTACGGGAATTAGACCCGCCGAATATCTTTTTTTAATTTTAAAAAAATAGTCTGCAAACCACTTTGTAGACTATTTTATTATATAAACTATTTAATTTTCAACCTTGGCCTTCTTGTTAAGATATCAATATCGATTGAATACTCTTCGCCATAAGACATTTCTCTTAGAGGAATATCTAAATTATATTCTTTAATTGTACGTGCTATATCTATTAGGGCATTGTACTTATTAACCATACCCTCAGTAGTGTAATATGAATTTTTGCCTATTTTATTCATTAACTCGATTAATCTAATATCAACGGCTTTAATTTTATCAATACTAATACTACCTATAGATAAAAACTCATTACCATAATTAGTAGAATTTCTTGAAGTCACTACTTCACTAGATACTAAAAAATCAACTTTATCTGGTTCAAAAGGATTATACTCTTCTTCATCACCATACAAATCATCCATACCAGAAATAGATAAAGATACCGCGTCTATACCATTAACATGAGAATCATCATCTTCAAATTTTTTAAGCATTTCTGGAGAAAAAGATACTATTTTATACTTACGCAAATCAAGCATAGTAAGAATACCATTACGACAAACTGACGCAGCATTACGATATCTAGTGTTGTGATGATACTTAGCGTGTTTAACAAATTCTAATTTATTTTTTGATGCACGAAGAGTATCTCTAATATATTCTAAAGCCAATTTTTTATCTATAAAAATGTTATTCATAAAATACCTCCTCACAAAAAGAAAGTATATTTTATCAATAAATAATTATAAAATCAAGTATTTTTTTTACAAATTTCTATATAATTTAATAAAACATTAATCAACCATATATCAAAAAAATACTTTAAACACGTAAACTATTTCACTACACAGATATATATTATTTAAGCCCAAGAATACACATAAAATAAATATTTCAATATTAACTAATTTCTATATTGTATATATCATCTATATAAATAATACTATTATTACTAAGTTTTATAAATCTATTTATCATATCAATACTTTTAACATACCCATAAATAGTATTATATAATCCACCCTTCTTAACCTTGTCTTTAGAAAAATAAGTAATAGATACACAAGGTAAAGACTTAATATCGCATTTAATCTTAACTAATTTCTCGTTAACTAAACTTTTTTCATACTCAGATAACTCAATCTTATCATGAGTAATTCTTACAGTTTCATTTACCAAATCATCATACCCAGTTAATGCCGCAAAAGGAGAAAATTGTGCTGCTCTTTGATAAGAAGACATTCTCTTATGATTTTTTGGTTCAAAATGATCTAAATTAATAATATCATCATACTTACCCATTATCCTCTATGCCCTCCTACTCGATTATTTCTATCAATACCAGTTGCTCCTTCTTCTAAATTCATTACTTTAACAATAGAATTCTTACCATACTTATTTTTAATTTCTAATATAGTTTTCTCTAACTTTAACTCATTCTCTTGATTTTTCTTATCAATCTCATTTTCAAAACTATTATCATTAAACAAATCAAGTTGGAAAGAACATACTTGATTATTTAGATTATCATCACAAGTTAAATCACACGCACTTATAGTAATCTTTCTAACATATAAATTCTTATTAATAATCTTATCATATAACTCAAGTACTTTTCTCATTAAAACTACTACAGATGAAGTTTTATAAGGAAGTTTAATACTACCATGAGCACTCTTTGGCACACATCTGCCATAATGGTCAAATGCCCTTGGACCATTATAATCTACGTTCATTTCATAATCATAATTAATAGTAAGCGTCAAAGTATCAGTAATTTTGTGCTTACTAACTAAATCTAAGGAAATATTATCAATCATCTCTTTTATAATTAACTTAGTCTTATCATATTTATATGGACAATGCAGTACTTGACCAGATGAAATACTATTACTCTTCGGTTTATATTCTTTTACTTCTTTAATTGTAGTTGGTTCATATCCCCATGCATGATCAATAATTAATTCTGCATTCACACCAAATAATTTATATAATAAATCCTCATTAATTAAAGACATCCTTGCTATATCACCCATAGTATACATACTATACTTCTCTAACTTTTTAGTAATTCCTGGTCCCATTCTCCAAAAATCAGTTAAAGGCTTATGCTCCCATAATAATTTTCTATAACCAATCTCATCTAACTGGGCAATTCTCACACCATATTCATCCGCATCAGTATGTTTTGCAACAATATCCATTGCAATCTTTGCTAAAAACATATTCGTACCAATTCCAGATGTTGCTGTTATACCAGTTGTATTATAAACATCTTTAATAATTTTAGAAATAAGTTCCTTAGGAGTTAATTTATATGTATTTAAATAACTTGTAATATCACAAAATACTTCATCAATAGAATATGAAAAAATATCTTCAGGTGCAATATACTTTAGATATATCTTATAAATATCAGTACTATACTTCATATATTTTTTCATTTGTGGTGGTGCCGCTATATAAGATAGTTCCAAATTTTTATTATTCTTAAGTTCATTATCATCGTAAGATTTACCGGTAAAAGATTTATAATTATTATTTTTTCTTCTCTTATAATTAATATCATTTACCTTCTTAATTACTTCAAATAATCTTGCCCTACCACTTAGTCCATATTGTTTTAAAGAAGGTGTTATTGCAAGACACACGGTCTTTTCTGTTCTAGATGTATCTGCAACAACTAAATTTGTACTAAGAGGATCAAGACCTCTTTCCATACACTCAACCGATGCATAAAAACTCTTTAAATCAATACATGCGTACACTCTATTCATACAACCACCACAACCATATTAAGTATACTACTCAAACATTTGTTTGTCAATTATTTTTGAAATCTACTTATATTTAATAGTATACCCATACTACATAAAGTTATAAGCAAACTAGACCCACCATAAGAAAGGAAAGGCAAAGTCACTCCAGTTATTGGAATTAAGGATACTACTACCATAAGATTTAGAAGTGCTTGAAATGCTAGTGAAAATGTAATACCAAAGGATAAATACTTTGAAAATAAATCTTTCGCATTTAAAGATATCTTCATACCTCTATATATAATTGTTAAAAACAATGCTGACACTATCAAAACGCCTAAAAATCCAAATTCCTCACTTATAATTGCAAATATAAAATCAGTCTGAGGTTCTGGTAAATAGAAATGCTTTTGAATAGAATTACCAAGTCCTAAACCAAGTAAACCCCCTGGCCCAATCGCAAACAAACTTTGTATTGCCTGGAACCCAGTACCTAAAGGGTCAACCCATGGATTAATAAATGATAGAATTCGCTCAAATCTATAAGGCGCTATCAATATAAGCACAACCGCACCAACTACACCAACTAAACCTGCTATAATAAAGAATTTCATCTTTAAACCAGATATAAATAATATTCCAATTATACTCATAACAATTATTACACCCGTACCAAAATCAGGTTGTAACATTATTAAACCAAAAGTTAAAAGAGTTATAAATAATATAGGTAATATATCTTTTTTAATACTAATATTATTTCTTTCATTTTTATGCAAATACTTAGATATAAATATTATTAAAGAAAGTTTCATAAACTCAGAAGGTTGAATACCAAGTCCTCCTACTCCAAACCAACTTCTACTACCATTTCTAATCTTACCTATACCTGGAATAAGAACTAAAATTAAAAGGGCAAAACAAATAACTAGTATGATATTTGCTTTGTCCAAATAGTACTTATAAGGTATTTTTGATATTATAATCATTAGTACAATTCCAACTATTAAAAATAGTCCCTGCATCTTTAAATATTTAAAAGCATCATTAAACTTATATTCTGCCCAAATATTTGAAGATGAATAAATCATTATTATTCCAAATATAGATATCGCAATTACAGAAATTAGTAAAACCAAATCTATATTTTTATTCTTCATTAAATCCACACTCCAAATGCTATACCTGCCATTGCAAGTAAGAAACCAACTACTAAGAAACCTTTTACTATATCAGGTTCCGCATAACCTAGTTTTTCAAAGTGATGATGAAGTGGTGTCATTAAAAATACTTTTTTATGAAATAATTTTACTGATATTACTTGAATTATTACTGATAATGTTTCAAGCACAAATACACCCATTACAAATAGAAGTGTTAATTCATGGTCAGTTAATATTGCTAAAGTTGCAAGTGTCGCACCAAGTGCAAGTGAACCAGTATCACCCATGAATACTTTTGCTGGATATGTATTGAATAATAGAAATCCAAATAAAGATCCGACTAATATAAAACAAAATATTGCTAAATCTTGATAACCAGATACCCATCCTGAACCCCAAGCGATAATACCAAGTGCTAAAAACGCTATTAAAGAAAGTGAAGCAGCAAGACCATCAAGTCCATCTGTTAAATTAACTGCATTTGAACCTGCTAATAATACAAATAATATAAATATTCCATAAAACCAACCCATATTTATCTTTATATTTAATGTATAAATCTCTAAAACTGGATCATTACCACTCTTCATATAAATATAGAAAAATACTACCGCAACAATCAATTGCAAAAATAACTTTTGAATTGTTGTAAGCCCAATATTAGTTTTCCTCTTAACACTTAAATAATCATCTAAAAATCCAATTAAAGCATAAGATACAAATACAAATAATGTTATAAATAAATTAGGTGAAAAATCTATTTTTTTCATAAAAAGAAGGGCTATAATAGATAAAAAAGTTCCAATTATAAATATAATTCCACCCATAGTAGGAGTTCCATCCTTTTTCTTATGAGCATCTTTTAAATATATACTGACATTTTGATTGATATGTGTTCTTCTTAAAATTGGCACTATTATTAAACCAAGTACTAAAGACGCTAAAAAACCAATCATTAATGATAATACTGACTTTGCTAAAATTAACATTTAATCATCTCCATAACAAAACAATTATACTATAATATTTTATTAATTAAAACTCTTTTATTTAATAATATGTAAATACCCTAGCAAATTTGACAAAAATTAGAAAATGTGTATAATATAAGCCATAAAAAAGAGGGGGAATTTATTTATGAAGAAAAATAACGGAAGAAAAGCACTAATTTTAAGTGCATTATTATCATATGGTTTATTAATTTCATCAGGTAAAATAGTAGAACATTTTACTATGGATGATTGTGAAGTAATTTATATTGATGAACCAGTTAATACACAAACAATTGAAACTATCATACCAACTAATACACCAGATTTAGTAGTTGAAACACAAGAACCTACTATGGAAGCAAAGTATGCTTATTTAAAAAATGATACTACATTATATGATAAAGATGGTAATGATATTGGTTTTATAGGCGCTAATATGAGATGTGAAGTATTAAAAGAATATGGAAATAATTCATATATTTCATGTCATTATAATGATATATATACTGAAGGTTTTGTAAATACAAGTAACCTATTTTATGAACCAGATGATGTTGTAGTAATTAACCTTGATAATCAAACTATAAGTATTAAAAATAATGAAGTTATAGAATTACAAGGTAGTGTTGTGACAGGATCTCCTAATTCACCTACTCCAACTGGTATATTTAATGTAAAATATAAAACTTTAAATACATACTTAATTGGTAGAAACAATTCATACAAAGTACCCGTTGATTATTGGATTAACTTTACAAATGAAGCAACTGAAGATGATTATAATAAAATACTTACTAATAATGCATATGGTATACATGATATGCAAACAAGAAATTCATTTGGCCAAGACCAAAATGGTACTAATATAAATTTATACAATGGTTCACATGGATGTGTTAATGTTCCACTTGATGTTGTAAAACAAATATGGGACTACACAACACCTTCTCAATTAGATGAAAATGATAATATTATTAAACCAGGTACAACAGTTATAATCTGTAACCCTAGTATCATTACTAAAGAATATAGAATGCAAAAATAGCATTCTTTTTTTATAAAAATAAACAACACATATTACTTTAAATATATTCTTACCTCTTCACCTACTTTTACTTTATCATTATAATTAGGAGATTGGTCAACTACTATATTACCATTACCCTCAGTAATAACCTTGAACTTGCTAAGTACCTTTAACGCTTCATCTTTAGTCATATTTACTACATTAGGAACCTTCTCATACTTTACTTCGTTCCAATTATAATTCTTATCTTTAACATCATCTTTTTCAAGATTTAAAATATTTATACAATCAGTAAGTACACTTTTAGCTACTGGTGCGGCAACTGTACCACCATACTGAACAATACCTTTTGGATAGTCTATCGCAATATATACTACCACTTCTGGATGAGAAACTGGAGTAAAACCTATAAAAGATACTATATAATTACCTATCATGTAAGCACCATTATTAACTTTTTGTGCAGTACCAGTTTTTCCACCTACACTATGACCTTCTATATAAGCATTTCTACCTGTTCCATTTGCAACAACACTTTCAAGTGCTCTTCTTACTTCTTTTGATGTATCACTATCAATTACATTTCGCACTAATGTAGGTGTATTTTCTTTAATAATATTATTAGTAACAGGTTCAAGTATTCTTTTAACTACATATGGTTTATACAAATTACCACCATTGATTGCTGCAGAGACTGCTGTAATTTGTTGTATTGGAGTAACTGATACACCTTGCCCAAAAGCAGTAGTTGCAAGTTCAACAGGTCCTACTTTATCTAGATTAAATAATATTCCAGATGTTTCTCCATTTAAATCAATACCAGTTTTTGAACCAAAACCAAAATTTCTAATATAACTAAATAATTTTTCTTTGCCTAGTCTTTGACCCAATGTAACAAATCCTGGGTTGCAGGAATTCTCAACTACTTGTAAATAAGTTTGATGCCCATGCCCACCTGCTTTCCAGCATTTAATTCTAGCATTTTCAACTTGAATAGAACCACCATCATAAAAAGTTTCGTTATCTAAATCAACTACATGTTCATTTAAGGATGCTGCCAAAGTAATAATTTTAAAAGTTGAACCTGGCTCATAAGTCATCCAAATAGGTAAATTTCTATTGATTTGTTCAATAGTATAATTTTTATAATTTGTAGGAGAAAAAGTTGGCCTTGATGCCATACCCAATATTTCACCATTATTAGGATTCATAACTAATATTAAAGCATTATCGGGATTGTATTTTGTAACTACATTATCAAGTTCTCTTTCAATAGATTTTTGTATTTCAAGATTGATAGTTAATTGTAAATTCATACCATTACTAGGTTGTTCATATACTTCACTCATATTAAGTCTATTACCTTTTGCATCACTAAAATACTTAATTGAACCATAACTACCAGTTAAATAATCATCATACTCAAGTTCAAGTCCACTTAAACCTTGATTGTCTATACCAACGTACCCAATTACATGTGATAATAAAGTATCATAGGGATAATATCTCTTACTTTCCTTAAGTAGATAAACTCCATCATAATTAAGGGCACTAATCTTATCAGCAATCTCGTATGATAATCTTCTACCTTCAGGATGCACTCTTTCAATAGATGTTTTCTTAGAAACATGCTTATACATTTCATCATAACTCACATTAAGTATTTCACTTAAATCTTTAGCAACACTTTCTTTATCTTTAATTTGATTAGGAATAATAACTAAAGAAGTAGTAGTTATATTATCAGCAATAATTAAATTATTTGCATCATATATAAGACCACGAGATGCTTCAATAGGTAAATTTCTACTCCATAGACTTGTTGCCTTAGAATTCAATTTTTTATATTCAACTATTTGTATATAACCAACTTTTAATATAACTAAAATAAATAAAAAAGACACAATCAATATAATTATTTTAATACGCTTATTAAGTTCCTTAGAAAACATAGTATCACCATTTAATTATATAAAAAAATACATTTATTTATTCAACAAATGTATTTTAATATTACTTATATTGCAACTAATTCGTTTCTAAAATATTAATAACTTCATTTATAGCAGCAATTGTTTCTTCGTATTTTACATTTTTAGCATAATCGAGTTTCTTACTATAGTTATTAAAAAGTTCTTTTAATATTGCACTATCTTTTAAAAGATTATAAACTTCTTTTAAATATTCAATATCGTATCTAGTATTTCTATGGTTAAAAGTTCTTTTTACTGCCATAATTAAAGTATCTTTATTTATTTTTTCTTTGTGTTTATTTACTATTATATACATATCATAAAAATCTTTAGCCCTTGTTGTAGAAATATTTTTACTAATAATACTCTCTAGTTTTTCTGCAATTATAGTTTCAATCGTATATGCCATAATATTGATGATTTTATCTTCAAAAATAGAATTATATTTATAATCGATTTCTCTTGGAGTAATTACATCACCTGTTGTTACTTCAATAAAGAAATATGTTTTTAATTTATCAAATTTTCCATAAACATTTATTCGATAACCACCATATTCATCTTCTAATCTAATATCTTTAATATTTTCAATTTTAAATGAAACTCCATCATCTATATTAATAGATAATATTTCTTCAAATATATCTCTAATCGTTTCTTCATTTAGAGCAATACTTTTCAGTGTAGCATCTATATCTTTTGTAGTTCTCATATCACTCCCGATAATTGAAGAAAGTAATACTCCTCCTTTTAAAATAATATTATCCCTATATTTACTTTTTTCAAGTCTCATTAAAACATGTTCAAAGAAAAACATTTGATGAAGATGCAATGACATATCGTTGCTTCCATTAGCACGCTTTTTAATAAGCGCATTTAATTTATCGCTATTCATCATAAAATTAATTGCATAATTTCTACAACTTCTTTTTCTATATTTAATCTTTTTGAGTATTTAGCAAGTTTTAACATATCTTTATCCTTCCTTTCTGCATACCATTTTAAAGCCTTAGAATAAATTTCTTTATCCATATGATTTCTATCTTTAATAATATCACACATAGTCCTTTCAACATCATAACATTTAATGTTCATCCCAAATGGAGATTTAATTATTTCCATTCCTAAGTTTAAAAGACTATTATCTACATAATGAAGTGAGACTGTCTCAATATTTTGTAAAGGTCCGCCATAACCACGTGGTACGGTTATATCAAAATATAATGGCGTTCGGTCTGATAAATCATGCAAAAACAAAGATGTAGCATAAGAAAAAACAGCATTTTTACTTTTTGATATAATCTTATAATATTCATCGTTAAAAATATTAGGCAAAGAATAATAACCGGTTGATACTCTTTCTAATAAACCTCCATCACACAATCTTTTTAATGCCATTTTATTTAACCCGTTTTCCACCACTTCTTTTGTTGTAATATAACCATCATTTTTTTGTACTAAACTTAAAATCTTTTCTAAATCACTCATATCTAACACCTCTACAAAACAATTATACAATATTTAATTTCAAAAAGAAATATTTTTTGTTACTTTTTTAATTATTTTATTAACTTTATAATTGCAAAAGTAACATTTCCTTTGACATTTTTCCATTTACGATTAGATTTTATTCTTTTTAATCGTATATGAAAAATACATCTGTTTATTCAACAAATGTATCTTTTACTTCTTCAAATCTATCTACATAGAAATTATAATTATATGTTTTACCTCTATTTGTCATAACATCATCAATTGGTATCATTGTATAATCTTTTAATATTACATATTCATAAGTAAATGTTAATACTTCATCATAGAATTTACTTAATAAATCAATCTTAAATGTTGCAGTTATAGGCCCATTATCACCACTATATCTAGCAATTTCATAAAAGCCTTTATCAGTTTTCATTATTCTATCATTGTAAAAATGTAATATCTTTTCACCTTCATAATTACCATTTACCTTAAAAGTTGTTGCTGGAACAGTTCTCTTTTCAGTAAAGTGATAATACTCCTCTTGTATCTCATATAAAACATTATCTTTAGCATAAAACATATTACATCTTAAATCATAATCCCTTGTTAAATTATGCGCAACTGTATAAGGAACTTGATTAACTTTTTTAAATTTATATATTGCTCTTTCAAACAAACTATAACCAGGTTCTATTTTACTATCTGTATTATCATCATAAACTGCATACTTTCCACCCAAATTATCATAAAAATATATATCCGCACCATATGGAATACCTACATTAGTTATTGTAATATCACTAGGTATTTCATATACTAATTTATAACTTAACTCTGAAGAATTGAGTTTTTCAGGATTATATATATATGCTTTATTATTAGAAATAAAAGCATATTCTAAGAAATTAGTATTCTCATTTAAAACCTCTCCACCAACAAATTTCTTATAATCATTTTCTGATTTATTTTTATTCTTTAAAACAGCATCAACTAAATTCTTACTCTCAACTACACTATTATTGTTATTATTACTACTATTATTATCCTTGTTGTTCTTATTATCATTATCTTTAGAACATCCAGTAAACAATGCTAATACAGCAACAAATACTACAAAATACTTTTTCATATTACCTCTTTTCTATATAACCACTTGTCTTTTGTGCATACATATCATCAGTAATAGACTTGTATCTCTTACCATCATAATCATCAGTAAATCCATTATAAGCCTTATATATTTCATTTGTTTCAGTATCATAAACTCTTTCATATCCTAAAGTTGCATCACTTTGTTTTTGACTCATAATATCATAAGTTTTACTTCTATTTTCCCAAGCACTCATATAAGAGTCAAATGATTTTTGAATTGATGCGGATAACGCTAGAGCATTTTTAGTTTGAGTATTACCATCATCAATTGTTTTATTAACATAACTATCAGTAAATTTTATTGAATTTATGCACTCTAATAACATATCTTTATAATCAATAAATTTATCTTTTGCACTAGTAATTGCCATAATATCATAAATCATATAATATGATGTATCAATACCCATTTGATAATTATTACCAAAATTAACTATTGACGCTAAAAACATACCTTCTCCCAGTTCACCTTTTTCACTATTAAATGTTGCTCTTAATACTTTACTATCTAATGCAACACTTTTCATAGATGCACTAGAAGCACTTTCATCAAGTTTAGTGAAATTTGTAAATGTTGGGAAAGTTATACTTGAAAAAGAATTATCAATGTTTTTCATAAAACTAGCAACATTATTAAATTGCTTATAAAACTCTTCAGTAGTTGCTTTATTAAGTACAACTGCCTCAGCAAACAATCTATGTTGTCCTCCAGATAAACTATTATAATATACCCATTGCTTCTTAGCAGTATCACTCTTAAGCAATGGCTGTATCTTAGGCATTAAAAATATTTGATTTCTAGTATCCGCCTCATCATATACTCTTATCGCATAATATATTCCCTCACCACCAGTTTCAACTTTCCAACCAACTGGTTTCTTCATAGAAAATACATCACTACTATATTCCTCTAATTTAATATTAGATACTTCATTTTTAACAATCTTAATCTTACTATTACCATCTATAATACCACTACCAGTATTATTGCTACATCCAACTAAAAACATAATTGACACAAATATAACTATATATTTTAATACATTTCTTTTCATAACTTCTCCTAACTATTAATCCAATTAATTAATTCATCGCATGGCATATAACCACTTATTTTTTTTACTAATTCACCATTTTTATAAAGTAATAATGTAGGTACACTCATAATACCAAACTTCCTAGTAAAATTACTATGCTTATCTACATCTATCTTATAAATACTTACATCCTTGTTCTTCTTAACTAAATCCTCAAGTTCAGGTGCAAGCATTTTGCAAGGACCGCACCATGTAGCATAAAAATCAAATAACACTACACCTTGTTTTATTATCTCCTCATACTTATCTTCATTAAATTCATGATTAATCATTATATTCCTCCTTATATTTATCTTTTAATTCTGAATAATTATCAATACTTATTTTCTTACTCTCAACTAAATTATCTACATTACCAATAGTAACAATATTATTTTTAAGTAATACATCAACTATCTTACCATTAGTATTATCTACATCTTTTAAATCAACCTTGATTTTAGTAAGTTCAGCAATCTCATTAAATGACTTAACTATATCATTAGTTATATTTGAAATTATAGGTGTCTTTGTAAGAATTACATCTGTGTACTTAGAATCCTTTAGAAAATCCATCTTTAATGTTGGAAGTGACATAATAAATAATATTATGTACATAATTACAATTGATTGAATTACACCAACTATCATACCTAGTAATTTAGATGGCAACGCAAGAATAATTGTAAATTTAAGTATCTTCTCTATTATACCAGTAATTTTTATAATTATTGCAAGAATAAGTGTCAGTATTGTAATTGCAATAATAAACGCTATAACCTCATAAACAAGTATATTAAGCGCTGTTAAACCACCAAACCTAAAAAATGGTAAATTTTGATACATTATTGCAGATAATGGATTTTTTATTAGAAATGCAAGTACAACAACAAGAATAGTTCCTAAAAAGATAACTGTCTGTTTAAAGAACCCTCTTACAAATCCAGTCGCCGCACCTAATAAAAGCCCGAGCAAAATAATCGTATCTACTATATTCATATACTTCACATCCTATGTTAATATTATATTACATATTGCTAGAAAAATAAATGTTTTTATGTTAAAATGTTCATAGGTGATATTTATGGCAAAAATTAAAACACAAATACAAACATTTAGTTATAAAGTAAGTGATGCGACTAAAAATGAAATGGTTGAATATTTTAAATACAAAAAAAGAGATAAAACACCACCTTACGCAGTATTTCAAGCAGATGAAGAAGATACAGTTGTAACTTTATATGAATCTGGAAAAGTTGTTTTTCAAGGTATAAGTGCTGATATAGATGCTAGCATGTGGAAAGAAAGAGAAAGAGCATTAACTGGCAAATACCCTGTTGAGAAAGAAAAGAAAGAAACTAAAAAAATAGAAAAAGATGAAGATAGATGCGATTACTACTTCATAAATTCGGTTGGGTCTGATGAAGTTGGTACTGGAGATTTCTTTGGTCCAATAGTTGTTACTGCTTCCTATGTAAACAAAAAGGATATTCCATTCTTAGAAAGTTTGGGTGTAAGAGATTCAAAACAAATAACAGATGAAAAAATAATTAAAATCGCACCACAACTAATTGAAAAAATACCACATATAATTATTATACTAAATAATAAAAAATATAATGAAATATACAATCAAAATATGAATATGAATAAAATAAAAGCACTACTTCACAACAAAGCATTATTTACACTTATTAAAAATAATAATTTTGAATATGATAAAATAGTAGTTGACCAATTCGTAAATGAAAAGAAATATTTTGAATACTTAGAAAAATGCAGTTATAGAGTTAAAAATCTTACAATGACACCAAGAGCAGAAGACAAATGCTTATCAGTTGGAGTTTCATCAATAATAAGTAGATACATATTTTTAAATGAAATGAAAAAATTAAACAAAGAATTAAACACTACTCTTCCACTTGGTTCATCAAACCTTGTTGATGAGGTTGGAGTAAAAATAGTAAAAATGTACGGAATAGATAAGCTAAAAGATATATCAAAAACTAATTTTAAAAACTATGAAAAAATAGCAAGTAAACTTTAACTTGCTATTTTTTTAACATCTTATCAATCGCATCCTTTAATGATTTTTCATTAAAAGGTTTTAACAACACATCAGTAATTGGGTACATAGATAACCTATCTAATTCCGCTTTACCATCTACACCAGTTATTACAGTAACCGGAATATTTTCAAACATATTATTTTTATCCATATAATTTAAAACTTCAAATCCATTAACATTAGGCATTTCAAGGTCCAAGAACATACCAGATATTTTTTGATTAGACAAAATATATAATGCTTCAACACCATCCTTAGCAACCTTAATTTCATAAGAACTATCAAGCATGTGTCTAATAAAATTTCTAATTAAATCAGAATCATCAACTACTAATATTGCATCATCACTCTTAACAGAACCGAAAGAAACAATATAATCACTTGTATCACTAATACCAAAATAACTTAAACAAAGCATAATTACCCTATTTAATTCAGTAACTAATTCATTAAAATTATCAGTAACAAAAGTAACATAATTATTCTTACTAGCAACAGTTTGCTTATTACATATTTCAGATAAAGAATTAAAACCAAGTAACTTAGTTTCAAACTTTAATGCATCCACTAAAATATTATAATTATGCATATCATTTTTCTCTTTATACTCATTTAAACTAATAATTCTTTCCTTAATACTATTTAAAAAATTATTAAGATTTTCCTCATAAGTTTCAATATTAGAAAACAATTCCAAAGAACCATTTACATTAATACCACCATTTACTAATACATTTATATCTTTCATCTTTACCACCCAACAATATTATACCATTTTAAATTATTAATATCAATTTAAAAAGTGAGATTTATTACTCACTTTAGCAATTAGGTCCCACACCTATTTCAATAATATTATTTGTTATAGTTACTTTCGGAGAACATGACCCGTCTATTCCTAAAATTTTATCCCAAACATCTTGTGTATTTTCAATACTCGAATTATTGGTAATTACAATATTTGGATTACTATTAAAAGCATAGTAATCTATTGAAATAACACTACTAGGAATTGTTACATTTGTTAATTTGTTCCCTCTAAATGCACTATGACCTATTGTTTTAACACTTGATGGAATTGTTACATTTGTTAATTTGTTCCATCTAAATGCATTCATACCTATGCTTGTCACTGAATTTGGTATTACCACTGAAGTTATTCCTAGACCATCACTTGTATTATCTCCAATAGCAACAACTGTCTTGCCATCTATTTGTGATGGTATTACTACATCAGTTCCTCCTTCTATATTATAACCAGTTATTGATATACCATCTTTTGTTTCTATTCTTAATCCTACTGTCTCATAATCACTTGATGGTATCGCACCAACTACAACTAAATCTTTTAACGAACCAGTAGATTCACCAATTGTTATTGAACCTTCAGTACACAACGTTGTTGCTTGTTCTTCAGTTAAATGCTTTGTTTGAATATAACTCTTGCACTTATTCGCATCTTCAACAATAACGTTAGTTACTATAGTAGTGTCCTCATATGTAAAATAAGATGCATTTGTTGAACAATCACTAGATATAGATGCACTATTCTTATTAGCATTGCATACAGCCATACCTTCAAACTTACCCTTACCTACTATTGATACTTTTGCATTACCCTTATCATCAAAAGTAATATTACAACTTTCATAGTCAGCATCATTTATCTTAGCAACATCACTACATTTTATTGTACTACTACCATCTAATACTTGATTTTCAGTATATTTCTTCTCTGCTTGACTTGCTATTAACTTTGCAGTTGTTTCTAATGATGCTTCTTTAGAATTCTTAATTACATCACTTATTTTTGGCATTGCAATAATTAGTATAACTGCCAAAATAACTATTACTGCTAATAATTCCACTAAAGTAAAACCCTTCTTTTTCTTCATAAATTTCCTCCTCTATTTTATGTAATTATTATAGCATAACACCCCCCCCCATTTGGCAATGGGCGGAGGCGTTTTTCAGGCCTATTTTTGACGAAAATTTACAAAGTTTTTAACATTTTATATCAAATAACTACTTTTTAGCTATTTTTAACTGGATGTTACTTGTATTCAAAATAATATAAAACTATATAATCTTTAATATATAAGTTTAAAAGAATTACTTTTTTGTAATTCTTTTATAAATGTAATATAAACTAATAAAGCCCAAGAATACATATAAAACTAATATTTATAATACTTTATTTCAAATATTGTACTATTATTATCACTTATAACATTAATTTTACCATTATCTTTTTCTATAATACTTTTAGATAACGCTAAACCTATACCAATACTATCTTTATCATTAGATATTTTATAAAATCTATCAAATATATGCTTAATATCTTTCTTATTGATAGTATCTCCATCATTAATAATTCTTATCTCTACATATGATTTATATTCTTTATAACTAATTTCTACTTTAGAATAACAATGTTCTAAAGCATTCTTGACTATATTACTAATAGCTTCTACTTCCCATCTATAATCACAATTTAATACTATATTCTTATCACCAATAACATTTATATTTATATTCTTTAAATCACTTAAATAACTTAAATTATTAATTACTTTACTAATAATACTATCTACCTTGTACTTCTTAATCTCGTACTTTATAGTATTAGTATCAAACTTTGATAGTTTAAGTAAATTTAATATTAAGAAATTCATATTATTTATATCTTTCTTTATTTCTTTTAGAAATTCATTTCTAGTTTTATAATCTATATCATTATCAAGTAGGTTATCTATATAAATATTAATTGCTGTTAGAGGGGTCTTTAATTGATGTGATATATCTTCTAACATTACTTTTAATTCTTCCTTATCCTTCTTAGAATTACTTGCTTGTTCTTTAAGCATTATAGTTGTTTTATATATCTCATTTTTTAATATAGATAAATTATTCTCTTTATTATCATTAATATCTATATCATAATTACCATTATTTATCTCACTAAAGTATTTAGTTAATTTATTAATATTTTTATTAAATAAATACTTATCTTTAAATATAATTATATAGAATATTATAAATAATATAACAACTAACATTAAATTAACTACTAAATAAAATGTATATTTATTCTCATTCTCAATTACTAAGTTATCTATATCATCATATATTCCATATTCTTTTAATACATTAGACTTATCACTTTTATTATTAATAATATTATATATCTCTTCTTTACTAATATCTTGATACTTACTTACTACTAATTCAATTATACTTGAAATTTTGTTATTATAGTTAATTCTATAAGTATTATACTCGCACACATTTATTAAGGCTGTAATAAATAATACTATGGAGAATAAAATTATGTACTTTATATTACTACTCTTCATCTATTCTATATCCTATACCTTTTATTGTTTTTATTATATCAGTATCAAGTTTTTCTCTAATTCTTTTTAAATAAACTGTAATCGTATTATCGTATACATCGTTACCAGTAAGTTCCCATATATAATTTATCAAGTTCTCTCTTGTAACTACTTTATTTTTATTAGACACTAATAAGAAAAGTATTTTTTTCTCTAAACTAGTTAAACTTACTACCTTGTCATTCTTAAATACTTCCATTTTATTAATATCAAATACTATATCGTTTATAACAAGACTTTTATTAGATAAAATTCTATTTATTTTAGCAATAAGTACTCTAACTTCAAAAGGCTTAGTAATATAGTCACATGCCCCGGTATCAAGCGCGAAAACAATATTGTCTATATTATCATCTGCAGTTAAGAAAATGGTATTTATATTTAAGGATTTAATATAATCTTTATATAAATCTAGACCACTACCATCTGGTAACGCGATATCTAATATAATTAGATTTGGTTTATTATCTTCAAGATATGTTTTAGTATCTTTTATACTAGATTTAACTATTACATTGTAGTTATTTTTAGTAAGTGAATAACTAAGTCCTTTTTGTATACCTAGATTATCTTCAACAAGCAATATATTCATACAACCACCATATTAATTATATAATAATTTCTTTAAATTTGCTATTGCAATGCTTAAAATTAAAACTCGAATATTGTACTCGAGTTATTTTTATTTATGGCTTAGGTTAAATAACACTAAACATGTTTTAGTTTTTTAACTAAAGCATCAGCATTAGATAGAGATGCATAAGTTGGTATTGAAAAATACTCTTCCATAGATTGGTTTTCTTCTAAATTATTGTATAGTTGTAAAGTACGATTAATACCTCTTTCGTATTTACTTTGTTTATTTACTTCTAAACTACTAAAAGAAGATGCGATAAATTCATGTATTTCATTAAGAATAATTCTATTGTTAAGTTCTCCAATTGCTTCAATCTCAATCATTTTATCAGTTGTTGTAGCATCATTTAAAAGATGGTTAGTATACTTGGTAGTATCAAATGATAAACATACTTGAACTCCGTTTTTATCTAATACTATATCTTTTCTTTTTGTACGAGAATTTAATATAGGAAATCTTAATATGTCATCAAAGTTAACATTCACTTTAGAACTAATCATCTTTTGCATAAATTCATCAAAACTATCATCTTCTAATGTTTCTTCAATTTCACTTCTTGATGAATAAACTTCACCTTTTCCAAGTGGCATTTTGCAAGTGGCTTTTATTTTCTCTTTTCCTTTTTGTTCAACCTTTCTTATTCTAAGTGACCCACCATTTTTATATAATTTTAAATCTCTAGTATCATAATATTCATCATTATTTTGTTTTTCTGTTACTGAAACTATTTTAAAACCATTAGTCTTAAAAACAGAAATAATCTTATTAATCAAAGTTTCTTTATCTAAGTCTTCAGTATCTTTTTCATCAATTATATATTTTAATTCAAATTCTTCAGGTTTTTTATTTAATTCTTCAATCATTTTTATTACCTCGCTTTCATATTTTTTAAATTCTTTATCACTTAAACCAAGTTCTAATCTAAGTAATTCAGGGTTAAAGAAAATATATGTATTTTCTAATTCTTCTTGTGGCCTTATTAAATTTGTGCATTCAGTTAAATCCATAATTCTATTTCCATTTTGAACATTTAATTTTTGTTCCTTTTTATATAATTTTGTTTTAGTATCAATACTTATTATTGATAATGTATCACTTAAATCAATATCACCAAATATTTCTTTTAATTTTGTTTTGATTTTTTCTTCAGAAACATCATTCTTAATTAAAATATAGTCTTTTATATTATCAAAATCACATAAGTAAGACATAACAGTATCTAAATTTGATTTAGATAGCATTTTAAAAGAAATATTAAAATCTTCATCTTTCATCTCTAAAAAATCATTTAAATTACTTACCATTGTATCACTAACTAATGTTTTTAAACTTTTTGAAACAGGTAAAGTATGCAACTTTGTATTATCTCTATATCGTTCAATAATCTTTTTAAATATATAATCTCCTAAAACTGAAATTGGGCTTAAATACACATCTCTATACATTTGGTATCTTTGCAATAAAACATTTTCTACACTTGCAAGACCCTTTCTATCAATTAGTAATTCATATTCTTGATTATTATTTACAACAACACCCATACTTGAAATTATTTTCTTTAAATCTATTGCAGAAGAAATACCAACATAATATGCATCACGAATTAAATAATCAATTCTATCCGCATCTAATTGATAAGAAACTAAATTATTAAGCAATTTTGTAAAACTATCCGTACCTAATTCTTGACTATCATTAATCTCTGCTATAAAACTTGCAATCTTTTTAACTTTTTTCTCTCCAAAGAACTTTGTTATTGCTTTATTAACCTCTGTATCTCCAAGCAAAATGTCTGTAGTACGTTTTTCATGTGAGTAATTAGTTACCAATTCTAATGTATGAGAAAATGGTCCGTGCCCTATATCATGCAGTAACATAGAACATAACGCAATATCTTTATCATCTTTGCTAAGTTTAATATTAAAACTTTTTAAGATTTCTTCTAATCTATTCAAAAATAATGACATTACGTAAAAAGCACCAACGCTATGACTTAATCTATCATTATTCTCAAGTTCTTTATATTCAAGTTGTGAAAAACCATTTTGTGATATCCCTGATAATCTTTGCATTTCTTTTGTTAAAACTATTTCAGAAAAAGGATAAGGAACAATTATTTCTCCGTATATTGGGTCATCTACTATTAATGAATTTTTTTCTTTTTTATATACAAATGCCATATTTAACCTCCGTTATTTATAAATTATAAATCACTTCTACAATTAAATCTTAGCATAATAAACATACTTTTTTTCTCTACATATTGTAGAAATACTAATTTTACATAAAAAGATTTTTTAAAAAGTATTTTTCGGAGTATAAAATTAAAACAAGCCCATAAAATATGAACTTGTTTTTTACTATTTGATACGTGAATATAGTATATCTAGACCTTAAGCATTCAGCTAAATGCAATATTATTTCTTATTATTTTTCAAATGTTATTTATTCAATTTGTCAAGTAAAGATAATTTTTTAATTCTAATTCCATTATTTTTTCCTGTACCCAATTCAATATCAGGTTTAATAGTTTTACCATGATAATCACTACCACCACTAATTAATAAGTCATATCTATTTGCAATTTCTAAATAATATTTTATTTCCTCTTTCGTATGACTAGAATGATAAACTTCAATACCCTTTAATCCCGAGTTTATCATTTCTTTTAATAATATTAAAAATTCTTTTTCTGGAAGTTCTAAAGATTTTGGATGCGCTAAAATTGGAATTCCTTTACTTTGTAATATTAATTCTATACATTCTTGATAAGATAATCCTTTACTTGTACTTCTAGTTTTATTGTAGGCTTCTATTAAATACTTATCAAAAGCATCTTGTATTGATGAAGCATATCCATATTTTACACATAATTTGGCTAAATCAGGTCTTCCTAAATTTTGATTAGAATTTACCAATTCTTTTATATCACTATATTTAAAAACTATGCCATAATCTCTTTTTATCTGTTCCATTATTGATAAAACTGAATTAATACTATTATCTTTTATTTTTTCCATTTCTTTATTAATATTAACATCATTAATGTCTATATCATATCCAAGTATATGCATTCTTCCTTTAGAAACTTTTGCAGAAAGTTCAACTCCATCAATAATTTGTATACCACTATCAACTATTAATGAATTAGTTTTATCAATTTGTTTTATTCCATCCAATGTATCATGATCCGTTATTCCAAGTATTCCAACTCTTTTTTCTATAGCCAATCTTATCAATTCATAAGGAGATAAATCTCCATCCGAATAATTTGTGTGTGTATGTAAATCAATAATTTTATCACTTTCTCTATATGGTTTTATTATATTATCAAAATATAATCTATTAAGTGTATCCATTGCTGATTTATCTTCAAAAACTTGCTTTTCTAACCAAACTTGTGGTGATGATTTATAATTTTCCATGTTTATTTTCTCCTTAATATTAGTTTTCTTCATTAAAGTACTTGCTGAAGTACTTTTATCACATCCAGACTTTTCGCATATATCTATTATCATATATTTCCCTCCCATCTACTTGTATTATACGTCTTTATTTGATATAATTAAAATACATATTTATTATGTTTATCATAACTGGAGGTTATTATGAATATTGACTTTGAATTATATAGAATTTTTTATACTGTTGCTAATCATAAAAATATTACTAAAGCATCTAAAGAATTAAATATCTCACAACCAGCAATTAGTAAATCAATTAAAAATTTAGAAGAACAACTTGGCGGGCAACTTTTTGTTAGAACAAAAAGAGGGGTTATATTGACAGAAGAAGGATCAGAATTTTACAATTACATAAAACAAGCTATTGAATACATTTCAAATGCAGAAAATAAATTTACTGAATTAATAAATCTAGAAACTGGTTGTATTAAAATTGGCATAAGCACAACCTTAACTAAGGAGTTTTTACTTCCATATTTAGAAGAGTTTCATAGATTATATCCAAAAATAGATATTCAAATTATAACTAATATATCATCTGAATTATTTTCAAAACTAAGAAATGGATTAATAGATATTATAATCTTGAATTTAAATGAAAAAGATTATGGTCAAGATATTAAAATAACAAAGTGTAAAAGAATTACAGATTGCTTCGTAGTAAATAGAACATATAGTAATTTAATTAACAATGAAATATCAATTAAAGAATTAAATAAATATCCTTTAATACTACAATCAAAAGGATCTAATACTAGAGAATTTTTAGATGATTTTGCCAAAGAAAACAATACCATTCTTAAACCAAATATTGAATTAGCCAGTTATTCTTTGGTTGTAGAATTTGCTAAGATTGGTTTAGGTATTGGTTATGCTACAAAAGATTATATTAAAGAAGAACTAAAAAACAAACAATTATATGAAATAAATTTAAAAGAAAAAATACCAAACAGATATATTGGTATTGCAACATCAAATAAACATTTACCTAATTTTAGTACTAAAAAATTAATTGAAATTATAATGAAATAATTTGTTCTTATATATAGCAAATATAAAAAACTGTTTTAAAGATGATTATCATTTCTAATCATCTTTTGTTTTACTTGATTTTATATTTTTAATATAAGGGATAATGATATATATTATGTAAAAAATTATACATACACTTAATTAAGAAACTATTTATAATCTTTGTTATATCAACTACAAAAAAACAAGCCCCTAGGGCTTGCTATTTACATTTGGTAGCGAGAAAGAGATTCGAACTCTTGACCTATCGGGTATGAACCGATTGCTCTAGCCAGCTGAGCTATCTCGCCATAAAACATAAAGATTATAACAAATGTTTATAGTTTTTGCAAGTATATTTTTCTATTTTTTAAAAATTTGTTACACCTTATGCTTCTTATTATAAATATAATTACTTAACTAGCAAATAACTTGTTGTATAAAAACCATTATCATCAGCAATAATTCTATAACTATCTACATATTTAATATCATTTTTATATTTTTGATATAACTCATTATTTACCATTTTTGTTTCACATTTAATATCTGCATATTTACTACATTCTTCTGTTTTTACTTCTTCTTTAATATATAAACCAGTATCAGATAAGATTAATGTTATACCTTCTTTATATGTAGTTTCAAATCTCTTAATATTTCCATAATCACTTTTCTTATATAGAATTTCATCATTAACTATTTGATAATTTAGAGTTCCTGTATTATTATAAGAACTTAATATAATTAAATTATGAATTCCATCATTTTTTAAAACATAGTACGCTGAATACCAACCTCTTTGTGCAGTATAACTATCAGGAACAGTTGTACTTGTAAAATTAATTACACTTGTATCATTATACAATGTTGCATCATATCCACTTAACTCTACTTTTTCTAATTTAATATCATCATTATCAATAGTAATATTATAATAATTACCATCAGTTCCTAAAAAATATTTATACTTAAATGTTTTAACTTTTACATTTGTAGTAATCTTCATACATTGTTCATTATTACTATAAATCTTATTACCACCATATACAAATTTGTATGTATCACCATTTTCTAAAATGAAGTAATTAAGTGCATAATTTGCATACATAATTTTTTCATTATTTAGTGCACTACATTTTAAAGTACCAATATTATTAATACCTTTATCTTTAAAATAATCACTGATATGTAGTAATTGTTTTGGCTCTGTTGTTTGCTCATTTTTATTACCACCACAACCAGTAAGCATCATTATGCTTAATAATATTAATAAAGCTTTTTTCATATATTCTCCTATCTATACAATTTTAATGAATCAAATGATACTCCACCTGCACCTGGTTTTCCTCTATATGCTGCAAAGTGTAAGTGTGTACCTGTACAAGCAGAACCTGTACATCCCATAGCACCAATTTTATCTCCTGCTTTTACTTCTTGACCAGTTCTAACATACTGAGCAGATAAATGAGCATACCAAGTATATATATCACCATCATGCGCAATAATAATTTGATATCCGCCTATACCATCGTAGAACACTTTACTTACAATTCCATTATTAGCTGCAAAAATTGGAGAACCATGTCCTGTTCCAGTTATATCATTAGCATCATGAAGAACACCCCATCTCCATCCATATCCACTTGATATAATAAATGGTTTTAAAGTTGGCCAAAACCAATCTCCAGAAGTAGGAATATCTGATGGATCAACAACAAAGTTATTTTTAGTACCAATTACTTTTACTTGATTTATAACATCTTCTACAAGTTCAGTATCAGTAATTAATGCTTGCTTAATCTCACCATTTTCATACTTAATCTTTTGAGTAACTATTTGACTTCCATCTTTACCTTGTTGTTTTATCTTTGTAGCACCCCATACCATAGAACTATCATATTCAACAGTAGTTGAGAAAGCGATTACCTTTTCTTCTACTTTATGTTCTTCTTCAACAACAGTTATTATTGGAGAAATAAGTGCTACTGAAATTTCTTGTCCAATAGATAAAATATTATTTTTGCTCTTTAAATTTTGATTAACAACTAATAATTCTTCTACGGCAAGTTTATTATTTTCAGCAATACTCTCAATTGTATCTCCTGCTTTTACTTTATACTTCTTTTCTTCAATATCTTTACCAAAAAGCAAATACTTAGTAATTTCTTTTTCATCTAAATATATTTTTTTATCACTAGGAATATATTTTTCTTTAATAGTTATATCTTCTTTAATATATAAATCTTCTATTTTATTACCTATATTTTTAATAACAATATCTTCACCAGATAAAAAAGCTTCTAAATCATCAGCATTAACAAATGCCTTCACAACATTTGAAACTGCATTCTTAAAGTCATCTTTAGATAATACATAAAATTTTATATCTTCATTTGTATTGTCTTCTTTCTTAGTACTCTGTGCACTAATATCAGTATCATTTCCTTTTGTATCTTCAGTATCATCCTTAGCAATAGTAATCTCGTAACCTTTAATAGTAAACTTCTCAGTTTCTTTTATAGCATCATATATATATTTTTCATCTACAACAGTATCATTATAAGTTGTATAAGGCACGATATACAAACCAGCAGGTGCATATACAGTATCAACATTATATTTCTCTTTTAAATCTTTTTGTTCATTATTTATATAATTTTCTAACTTTTCCTTAGATTCAATAACTCCAATACTTTTACCATTTAAATATACTTTAAATAAAGATTTAGGTGTCTCTTTAGCATATATTTTAAAATCATATATTGGTATTAAACAAATAATTGATACGAATATTGTTAATATTATAGCAATTATTTTATCTTTCGAATTCATAAATTCACCTCTATTTTCAATTATAACATATCACTCTATATTTTACAATTTTTTTATATTTTGCAATATTACTTGATAACTATTCATACGTTTTTGAACTTTTCCATTTATAAATACAATATCATTTTTATTAATATTCTTAATTTTAGGATACTCTTTTGGAAAAATCGTAACTTGCATCACACCAAATTCATCTTGAAGACTAATAAATGCCATAGTTTCTACTTTCTTAGTTTCAACTGTTTTAATACTATCAACCATACCTATAACATTAATATATTTATCAAAATATGCTGCTATATCAGAACTACTTACTACATTATTATAATTACATTTATACTTAGTAACTGGATGATTTACTAAATAAAAACCAAATACATTTTTTTCTCTTTCTAAAAGTTCACTCTTATCAAACTCTTCTTTTACTTCTAAAATTGGTTCACTAATTAACTCATCATCAATTTCTTTTGATATCATTGCATAATTTATTACAGCATCAAGATTATAATGAAGTGTACTATGATTGTATTCAAACATAGAAAAGCAATCTGCATCAATTAAACTTTCGATTACTTTTTTATTAATATTATTTGAATAGCATCTTCTTACAAAGTCATTAAAGCTTTTAAATTCACCACTTTCTCTTTTTCTAATAATCTCTTTAGCACTTAAAGTACCAACATTTTTAATTATAGATAAAGGAACAATAATAGAATTACGATATTTTTTATACTCTACACCACTTATATTTATACTAGGTTTTAATATATTAACATCTAATTTTCTACACTCTGATACATATTCCATAGTTTTATCTTCAATACCAATTGAAGAATTTAATATAGCACTCATAAATTCTTCTTTGTAGTATGCTTTTAAATAAGCCATCATCATTGACAATATAGAATACGCAACTGAATGAGCTTTATTAAATCCGTAATTAGCAAATTTTAAGATGAAATAATAAGTTTTAAAAGCAGTTTCATAACTATAGCCATGTTCAATACTTCTATTTATGAATTTATCTCTTTCACCTTCCATTACTTCTTTTTTCTTTTTTGACATAGCCCTTCTTAACACATCTGCCTCACCATACGAATACCCCGCCATGACATTAGCAATCTGCATTATTTGCTCTTGATAAACAATTATTCCATAAGTACTTTCTAAGATATCTTTTAAAGAAGGATCAATATAATCAATTTTCTCTAATCCGTTTTTCCTTCTTATAAATGCATCAATTGAAGAAGCACAACCTGGTCTAAAAAGAGCGATAGCAGCAACAATATCATCAAAAGTAGTAGGCCTTAACTTACTTAAAAATTGTTTCATACCATAAGATTCAAATTGAAATATACCTCCAGTCAAAGCCTTAGTATATATAGATAAAGTTTTCATATCATTTAAATCTATTTCTTTTAAATTAACATTAGGAATTTTTTTTGTTATACTTAAAATAGTATCTAAATTCTTAAGAGATAAAAAATCCATCTTAACTAAACCTAATTCTTCTAAGTGCTCCATCGAATAACCACTTATGTAAAAATTTCCATACTTAATTATAGGTATATAATCACTAAGAATATCTCCACCTATTATTATACCAGCAGCATGTATAGAATACTGTCTTTTTAGTCCTTCCAATTTCATAGCAACTCTATATATCTCATCTATCTTAGGATTTTCTTTCAAATAAAGAAGTAAGTTCTTATTAGCTAAACATGTATCTAGTGAATAATTATTATGAACATATTTAACTAGTCTATCAATAGTGTGAGTATCAATATCATATACTCTTGCAACATCTCTTAATACTTGCTTACTTGCAAGAGTTGTAAATGTAATAATGCAAGCAGCCCTATTATATCCATACTTTTCCATTACATACTTAACTACTTCATCTCTTCTATTAGCCTCAAAATCTATATCTATATCAGGAAGTGTAATCCTCTCTGTATTTAAAAATCTTTCAAATAATAAATTATATTTAATTGGATCAACATCAGTAATTCCAAGAGAATACGCAACTAAAGAAGACGCTGCACTACCTCTACCTGGACCTACTAAAATACCTTGCTTCTTAGCATATCTAACATAATCAAATACTACTAAAAAATAATCATTAAAATTATTCTTATCAATAATATCTAATTCATATAATAACCTATCATAATATTTCTTAGTAACTTTACCATCAAATCTCTTAAATAACCCATTTTTTGCTAAATTAAACAAATACTCCTTAGCATTCTTACACTCGTACTTAGGAAATAAATTTTTATTAACCTCAAATGTTATATTGCACTTACTAGCAATTTCATATGCATTTTCATAATCAATAGAGTTAAAATCAAAGTAACAATTACTATGAATTAAAAATGGTTCTGAATCTTTTAACTTCTTATTTTTTTTAATTAAATCTAAATACTTTAAATACTTAATATCATCTTTCTCTAAACATAGTATTACAGGAACATATACACATTTCTTATTTAAATCCCTATCCTTAGAGTTCGTATATCCATAATATATATCATCATAAAAATCAATACTTAAGTTAGTAACACATATTAAATCACTACAATACTTCCTTAGAATATCAAGACTAATAGGAGTATTTTGCATAGCATATGTAATTCTAGTTAAATTTTGATACCCAGCATAGTTTTTTGCGTACAAAATAACAAACCCATTATCAATTGAAAGTTCCATACCTATTATTGGCTTTATATCATTTTTGATGCATTCCTTGTAAAACTCCATAACACCAAACATATTATCATCACATATCGCACATGCTTCAATACCTTTTTCTTTGCAGTATGAAACCATCTTTTTAATATCATTTAAAGATTTTAAAAACGAATAACTAGTTTTTACTCTAAGTGGAATATAATTCATAAATGCCTCCATTTATATTTTAACAAATTTTTAGTAAGATAACAATTGACTTATTTAAATATTTAAGGTACAATTGATAAAGGAAATCCGCTAAAAAGGAGGAAAGATTTATGGCAAATGTAAAAACTGATAGAAAACCTTTATTTGGTAATAGTCGTTCTCATGCATTAAACGCTACTAAGAAGAAACAAGGTTTAAATAAACAAAAAGTTACTATTGATGGTAAAACTGTAGTAATGACAACTAGAGATGCTAAGAAGATAAGAAAAGAATCTAAGTAAGATTTCTTTTTTTATTTATATAACTATATAAAAAAATACAAAACTATTCATATAGTCCTGTATTTTTTTTAATCTTTTTT
Source organism: uncultured Bacilli bacterium (assembly GCA_934130375.1). Classification (GTDB taxonomy): domain Bacteria; phylum Bacillota_I; class Bacilli_A; order RF39; family UBA660; genus CAG-1193. Next base: position 173,178 of record CAKOXW010000001.1, on the reverse strand, counting down.
TCGTATCTTTCTTCTTCACTAAATACACATCCACAATATTTTTGCATATATAGTCCAGTTTCCTTAAACATTGCCTTACCTTCATAAAAATAAGGTCTAAAGTCTCTATATAAAAATTTAACATTATATTTTTTCTCTAAGAATTCACATGTTTTAATTATCAAATCGTGTTTTTGATAAGGGCTTATTAATAAAGTTGTAGTTACATAATCATAACCATTACTAGATGCATATTTAAAAGCACTTTCTAACCTAGATAAATAACAATACCCACATCTATTATTTAAATCATTTTTAACATTATCAACAAATTCTTTTAAATTATAATAATCATTATATATTACTATTAAATTAATCATTTTCGAATACTCTTTTAGAGCATCAAGTCTATTTAAATATTCGGTATATGGTTGTATATTTGGATTATACCAATAACCCGTTACATCAATATTCTCATCTCTAAGTACCTTAATACACGCCGCAGAACAAGGTCCACAACAAATATGAAGTAATAATTTCATAAACATCACCAACTAAATTATACTTAAAAATAAAATAAAATCAAGTTTTACCTTGATTTATTAACTGCATCAGTAACAATTTTTAAATATTTATTATATAAAACATTAAACTTATCTGAATTACTATCATTAATATTTACTCGCTCAATTCTCTTAGCATCTATAAATATATTCTTAGTAAGCAAATCTATATCCCAGTATAAATCACTAAAAATACCTCTTCTCTTTTCGTAAAAGGATTTCAAAAAAGTTTCAATAGTATACCTATCTGATATTTTTTCAATATCTTCACTATTAATAATCATCATTTTATTTACTGCCTCAGTATAACTATCATTACTATAATGCCATGAAGTTGTAAAAGCAACTAATTTATCATCTTGTTTAAATATTTTAGATACGATTGCATCACCATTATTTTCATTAATAGTAATTTCAGTAAGTTCAATAAAATTGTCAGAAAAGTTTAGATTTGAATATAAGTCAGGTGCGATTAAAATACCATTACCTCTTTTTTCTAATATAAAACTAGTATTAGTATTTTTTTCGTTTAACAAAAACATTTTATTTTTAGTATTAACATCAATTAAAGTATATTTACTATTAATTACTTCTTCTAAAACACCATTTAATGCTTTTATCTCTTTTCCAAATAAAAAATTAACAATTTTATTATAATCATAATTCATTAGTATCACCATTATAATCATACTACATTAATTGTTAATTTTCAATATTAATTATTATCTAAATCAGTGTACTCTGTTGTTAGCATATTATATTTAGAATTAATTTTAGTATCACCTACACATTCCATAGGATACCATCCACATCTAAACATTAATTCATATACGTCCCTTTGCATCTTACTAATCTTTTTAAACATAGATGCATACATATCATATAACTTTTCATTTGATGCCTCGCTCATTGCAACACAATAATTTTTAGACATATCTTTTAAATGAGTTAATAATGTTTCAATATAATCTTTGTCGTTTAAGCAAATTCCTTTTGGTACTTCCATTTTTTTATTAGTAATTTCCTTATTCATTTGAGCCTCCTAGAGTATCTAAAATATTATTCATATTATCATCAAATAAAGCCATACTCTTTTCTATCATATTTTTAATTTCCTTATCAACTACTTCTAAAGATGCATTATTCATACACTTGTAACATAAATAATTCCAATGAAACATATCTGTTAAATAATCTAAATCTTTACCAGTAATAATAAATGGTACTTCTTTATAATTTTTCATAATTTCCTCCCAATTATATTATTTACAAATAAAAGAAAAATATTACTAAATTATATCTAAATAATTAAGTAATATTTTAATACCGGTTAATATTAATATAATGCCACCAAGTAGCTGTGCCCTACTTGCGTATTTTGATCCAAATTTATTACCAATTAAGACACCTGAAAATGTAATTACAAAGGTGATAATTCCAATTAGTATTGATGATGCGATAATATTTACATTTAAAAAAGCAAAAGTAACACCTATCGCAAGTGCATCAATACTTGTTACGACCGCAAGCACAATCATTGTCTTAAAATTAACACTGTCATCTAACTCACGTTTTTCATTAGAATCAACAAGCATACTAATACCTATTGATACAAGAATTATAAACGCTAAAAAAGAATTAATTCTATTAAGAATACTATTTACTGAAAAACCAAATAAATAGCCAATTATAGGCATTAATGCTTGAAATAAACCAAAATAAAGTGCAATTACAAGTGCCTTTTTATAATTATTTTCTTTCATACTTAAACCCTTACAAATAGATATTGCAAAAGCATCCATAGATAGAGAAATTGCTACCAGTACTATTGATGTTAGTTTCATTAAAATCACCTAATCTATAATATGTTTTACAAAAAGAAAAAAGCACTAGATAAATCTAGTTACTTATTTTTAATTTTAGTAATTAATTCTTTTGCCTTATCTCCTTCAAATGCTCTTAAAACCTCAAGTGGTACTGCAAAAATTATTGTATTTGATTGGTCAGATGAAATATCATTAATAGTTGCTAAAGTTCTTAAATGAAGTGCACCTGGTGCTTGTGATAAAGTAGTTGCTGCTTCTGCTAAATTCTTAGATGCCTCAAGTTCACCTGCAGCCTTTGTAATGACAGCTTGTTTTTCTCTCTCAGCCTCTGCAACCTTAGCAATAACTCTTTTCATTTCACCTGGTAGGGATACATCCTTTAACTCAACATCATGTACCTTAACACCCCACTCATCACTTGCTTTATCTACAATCTTACAAATTGTATCAGATATTTTATCTCTACAACTTAATAACTCATCTAAAGTTACTGAACCAACTGAATTACGCATTGTAGTTTGAGCAAGTTGTGATACTGCATAATGAAAATTCTCAACCTCTAAAATTGCTTTAGAAGCATCAAAAATATTATAATAAATTACCGCATTAATCTTAACAGACACATTATCCTTAGTAATTACTTCTTGTTCAGGAACATCAATTACCTTAGTCCTTATATCAATCTTCTTGTAAGATTCAATTATAGGAAGTACAATATTCCATCCTGGGTTCATAATTTTCTTAAACTTACCAAAACAAAACTTAACTCCTCTTTCATACTCACTAACTTGTTTAATAGATAATAACAAAATTACTAAAACAATAATTAAAATAATCATAAATACTCCTTTCTATTTCAATTATATCATATTTTACTTATCAGTAGAACCAAAACCACCAGTCCTAATACCTTCCGCACAATCATCATCACACGTTAAGAACTTCATAAATATTACTTGCCCTATAACATCACCCTTCTTAACATGCAACTCTTCTTTATTAAAATTATAATATTGAAAATAAAAATGTCCCTCATTACTCTCATTATCATAATAATCACTATCAATAATACCAATACTATTAGCCATTACAAAACCCTTCTTAGGACCAGAACTTCTATTAGCAAGAATATAAAACTCATCACTTCTACAATAAGCTTTTAACCCAGTAGGTATCAAAGTAGGCTTTATACCTTGTTGATACGGAGGAATAACTATATCTTCTGCTGCTTCTATGTCGTATGCTGCAGAACCATGAGTTTTTCTCACTGGAATATTAATACCTTTATCTTTATACGCAGAAACTATTTCAAAACCTCTATTCCTCATTATACCTTTCCTCACATTCTTTAAGTATCTTAAGTGCTTCACTACAACTATGATATTTACCAACCTTTACATCTATATTTTCTAACTTTTTATAATTTTCAAAAAAGTTCTTAATCTCTTCTAAAGTAAATGAAGAAATATCATCTAAACTCTTAATATCATCATATCTTGGGTCGCACGCAACAACAGATATTAATTTATAATCTTCTTTACCATTATCAACCATATCTAAATAACCAATAATACGAGCAGGCACAATACAACCTGGGTAACTTGCTTCTGTTGCTATAACTAAAATATCAAGAGGGTCACCATCTTTAGCAAGAGTATTTTCAATCATTCCATATTCGCAAGGATAACCCATTGCAGAATACAACACTCTATCTAACATAACTTTACCATTACTTATCTCATACTTATTTCTAGACCTAAATGGTATTTCAATAACTACATTAACTATATCATCCATACTTTACCTCCATAATTATTATACAAGAAAAAAAGATAGAAATCTATCTCTTTAACAATCTAAATTAAAATATCAATTTACACATACATAAGTAACATTACTTGGTAAACTATAAGTTTCATCTGCAGAAATTGGATTACGAGCAAATACTCTACAGCCAAGAGTGATTGGTGTATCAGGAAATGTAATTGAACTTATTTGATTGCCGTAAAACGCTTCAAGACTTATTTCAATAACACTTGATGGTATTGTAATATTAGTTAACTTATTATCAGCAAATGCATTATTACCTATGCTTGTTACTGTATTAGGTATCACTACCGAAGTTATTCCTAAACCTTTAAGATCTGTTACAAGCGGTTTTACCACATAATTATTATTAGAATTATAACTTAATAAACTTACTTTATAATCATTATTATAAGCAGTAAGTGTTGGTATAATACCTCTTGTTGTAAATGCCAAATCTCCAATAGCAACAACTGTCTTACCATCTATTTGTGATGGTATTACTACATCAGTTCCTCCAGCAATATTATAACCTGTTATTGACATACCGCCTTCCACTTCTTCATAACTAAAATACTTAGCAGCAGTTTCAACAATTTCTTTCTTAGCGCTTGCTTTTGCACTATCTTTAGTTCCATCTACTACTTGTAAACCTTCAAACTTACCCTTACCTACTATTGTTACTTTAGCATTACCTTTACTATCAAAAGTAATATTACAACTTTCATAATCAGTATCACTTATCTTAGCAACATCACTACATTTTATTGTAGTTGAACCATCTAATACTTGATTTTCAGTATATTTCTTTTCTGCCTGACTTGCTATTAATTTTGCAGTTGTTTCTAATGATGCTTCCTTAGAATTCTTAATTACATCACTTATTTTTGGCATTGCAATAATTAGTATAACTGCCAAAATAACTATTACTGCTAATAATTCTACTAAAGTAAAACCCTTCTTTTTCTTCATAATTTCCTCCTCTATTATACAAGGTTATTATACTATACACCCCCCCCCATTTGGCAATGGGCGAGGGCGTTTTTTAGGTCTATTTTTGACGAAAATTTACAAAAGTTTTAACATTTTATATCAAAACAACCACTTTTTAACTAATTATTAGGGGATGTTACTTGTATTCAAAATAATATAAAACTTATAATCTTTAACATATAAATTTATAAATATATAATATAAACTACTTAAGTCAAAGAATACATATTATAAAAAAAATAAAGAAATTAATCTTTATTTTTCATTACGTTATCTAGTACTGCATTAATCATACTTTTTACTTTATCATCAGAGTACTCGCTTGCTAACTCTAAGGCTTCATTTATACATACTATATCAGGTGTATCAGTATATAATAATTCATATAAACCTATCTTAAGTATTGCTTGGTCAGTTTTTCCTAATCTATCTATAGTCCAATCTTTTAAATACTTATTAGCAATATCTACTAATTCATCTTCATGCTCTAAAACACCGAATACTATTTCATTTACAAAATCATTTTTAACTTCTAATAATTCTTTAATAACTTCATTAGTATCATATTTAATCTTACTTGATTTATAAACACTTATTTGATAAAGTGCAGTCATAATAATTTTTCTTAATTCACTTCTATTAATATCTGCCATATAACACCTCACACATAAAAATAATTATATCATAGATTTTACTATTTTCAATTATTTTTTTTATCAATTTCTTTTTTTAATTCATAAATAAAATTAAGTGCATCAAGTGGTGTTGTATTAAGTATATCTATATTCTTAATTTTATCTTCAATTATATTATCTTTTTCTATAGTTTCTATAGGTATTGATAATTGTTCACTAAATACTACTTCCTTTTTATTTTCATAAGTATTTAATATTTCATTAGCCCTATTTATTACTTTACTTGGTAAATTAGCAAGTTTAGCAACATGTATACCATAACTCTTATCAACAGGTCCATCTTTTACTTTATGCATAAATGTAATATTACCATTTTCTTCTTTTATTGCAACATGTACATTTTTAATACCACTAAAGTGTTTATCTAATTTAGTAAGTTCATGATAGTGAGTTGAAAATAGTGTTTTACATCCAATATTATCATGAATATATTCAATTATTGATTGTGCGATTGATAATCCATCATAAGTTGCTGTACCCCTTCCTAATTCATCAAATATTATTAAACTATTTTTAGTAGCGTTTAATAATGCTATATTTGCTTCTTTCATTTCAACCATAAATGTACTATCGCCTGACACAAGATCATCTGATGCTCCTATACGAGTAAATACTTTATCAAATATAGGAATAATACAACTCTTAGCAGGCACAAAAGAACCCATTTGAGCCATTATAGATGTAATAACAAGTTCTCTTTCATAAGTAGATTTACCAGCCATATTTGGTCCAGTAATCATTAAAATATTAGTTTTTTCATCCATATAAATATCATTATCTACATATTCAGTATTTAATACTTTCTCAACAACTGGATGTCTACTACCTTTAATATCTATAATTCTTTTATCACTAATAACTGGTCTTACATAATTATTTTCTTCAGCAACACACGCTAAAGACTGCAAAACATCTATCTCTGCTATAGTCTTAGCAATTACTTGTATTCTACTAATATAATTCTTAACTATATCTCTAATTTCAATAAACAAATTGTATTCAAGATTAATAATCTTCTCTTCCGCACCTAATATCATTGCTTCTTTTTCTTTTAATAAAGGAGTAACATATCTTTCACAATTTGCTAAAGTTTGTTTTCTCTCATAATTATATTCATCTTTAATTAAAGGTATATTCCCCTTAGATACTTCTATATAATAACCAAATATTTTATTATACCCAACCTTTAAATTCTTAATACCTGTTCTTTCTCTCTCTTCACTCTCCATATTTACAACAAAATCTTTTCCAGATTTACTATTATCTTTTAAACTATCAAGTTCTAAATTATAACCTCTTTTTATTATTCCGCCTTCTTTAATAGTTATAGGAGCATCATCATCAATACTTTTATCAAGTAAACTATATAAATCTTCTAAAGTCTCAATGTTTTTATAAAACTTTAAATCAGTTAATATTTTATTAATATCAGGAAGAACTTTTAAAGAATTCTTAAGTTGTATTAAATCTCTCGCATTAGTATTACCATAAGAAATTCTACCACATAATCTTTCTAAGTCATAAACTTCATTTAAATAATTCTTTAACTCTTCTTTTAATATAAATTCAGTTTCTAAAGTACTAATAATATCATACCTTTTATTAATTTCTTCGATATTAGTTAAAGGATTTAAAATCCAATTCTTAAGCATCCTTGAACCCATTGCAGTCTTAGTCTTATCAAGTAACCATAATAATGAATAATTTCTACTTTTTAATCTTAAAGATTCAACTAATTCTAAATTACGAATACTATTAACATCTATATTTAAATAAATATTTTCAATAATATTAACTCTTTGCAAATGAGTTAAACTTCTTTTCTGAGTATCTATTAAATAAGATAATAAATGATTAATACATATAATATATCTTTCATCTAATACAAAGTCATATATATATTTATATTCATCTGTATCACATACATAATCACTAATACTTACATTTAATCTACACTTATTCCTTAGAGTATCAACTACGTACTTATTAAAATCTGATTTAAACACGATTTCATTTAACCCTAAAGATAATATAGTATTAATTAAAGTATCCGTATCATGATTAATCATTTTCACATTTACTTCACCAGTAGATAAATCGGTATAACATATTACATACGAACTATTAAAATCAAGCACATTTCCAATATAATTATTACTCTTCTCATCAAGCGCATCACTATTCATAACTGTTCCAGAAGATACTATTTGCATTACTTCTCTTTTAACAACACCCTTGGCAGTCTTAGGGTCTTCAACCTGTTCACATATCGCAACCTTATACCCTTTTTCAACCAATTTCTCAAGATAAATTGACGCTGCATGGTAAGGAATACCACACATAGGAATTCTTTCATCTAAACCTGCATTTTTACCAGTTAAAGTAAGTTCTAGTTCTTTTGATGCAATATAAGCATCCTCAAAAAACATTTCATAAAAATCCCCTAATCTAAAAAATAAAATAACATCCATATTTTTTTCTTTAATATCAATATATTGTAACATCATTGGAGATATTTTACTTTTATCAACCTCACACAACTTCATTTATACCACCTGTATAGATTATATCAAAAAATACTTTTATTTTAAAGAAAAACTAACTATTTATTTTTTTATTTATTTATGGTAAAATAACAATGAATTTGGGGTGAAGTATATGATTAAAATGAAAGACATACTTGATGAAAAAGATAAAAGATTAAGAAATATTAGTAAGGAAGTAACATTTCCTTTATCTCAAAAAGATAAAGATGCGATTAACGATATGATTGAATATTTATATGATAGTCAAATTGAAGAATTATCTGAAAAATACAATCTAAGACCTGGTATGGGTATGGCTGCAATACAACTTGGAATAAATAAAAGATATTTTGTTGTTGTACATGAAGTAACCGAAGAAGATGATGAAGAGCAAAAATTTGATACTTATGTTATTATAAATCCAGTTATGGTAAGCCATTCAGAAGAAGAAATTGCTGCTGATGCGGGAGAAGGATGCTTATCAGTTAATAGAGATGTTGAAGGATATGTAAAAAGATACGCAAGAGTTAAATTTGAAGGCTATGACATTGATGGCAATAAAATTAGCATAAGAGCAAGAGAAGAACTTGCAATTGCTTTCCAGCACGAATTAGACCACTTAAACGGAATACTATTTATTGATAAAATAACAAATAACATTGACGGAATTAGAACAATCTAATTCTTTTTTGTTTTAACTAATATTATGACACCAAGTTAATTCGGTCGGTATTGCCGACCATTTTTATTCTTTAAAAATATAATTCTTTATAATAATGTTACCATGTCAATTGTTGCGACAATGTCGCAACTTTTTACCTAATAAATAAAATTGGCGCATTATAGTTAAGTAATAATCAGCACTAAATCATTTTTTAAATAATTTTCATTAATTGAGAAAAATTCATAATAATGTCGAGATGTTAATTAGTGTGCAAGTGGCACACCTTTTTAAATTCAGTTAATTCTGCTTTATCAAATAAGTAGTTACTTTAATACGACTATCACTTGAGTATTCAATTATATACTCATTTTTATACTTAGATATTATTAAACCAATTGTATTATCCATACCAATTTTTTTTACATTTTTATCAATATAATTCATATATATTTCAATTTGTCCAATATGCTCTTTTCTTAATTCAGTTACTTTCAACTCTACAACTACATAACAATTAAATTCAATGTTATAAAGTAATATATCTATATAATTATAAGTATTTCCAATCTTAATCTTGTATTCAGAACCAATATAGCAAAAACCATTACCTAATTGATTAAGAAAATTATCTAAATCATTTAATATTAATTCCTTTAATACTCTTTCCGATATTTCTATATAATTTAAACTATTATTAATTATAATTGGGTCTTTTATAAAATCACTTACTATAGTATCTTCTTTATTAATTAGTTTTTCTTTTGTTTTATTATCTAATCTTTCATATTCTTTTGATTTTATTCTATTTCTTAATTCTCTATAACTTAAATTTTGTGAAATAGAAATATCTATATAATATCTAATCTCATCTATATTTTTTATTGAAAACAATTCACAATAATGTGACCATGTCAAAAGGCCAGGCAGTGCCTGGCTTTTTGATAATATATAATATTTTCTCATATTTTTTAATGTACTAATGCCATAACCTTTCCCTAATTCATTTGTAAGTCTTTTACTATATTCCTTAATAATGCCATCACCATAACTCTTACCTGCCTCACTTAATAATTTACCTACATTGTAATACGTACTTAAATCATGTCTGTTCTTTGAATAATCTTTTACTCTTTTATATATTTCATTATTTACTAATTCTTTTTTTATTTCATCATAGTAATTCATTTAATCCTCCTTTGTAATTACTCTATATATGGAATATTCCCTAAAACTTTTTAATTTCCCCTAAAAAATTAAAAAAAAGATAAAGTTTTTTATAAATTACTTTATCTTAAAATAATATTAGTATTATTTAAGCCCACGAATACACAAAAAAAGAAACCAATTACTTAGTTTCTTTCTTAGTTGTAGTTTTCTTTGCTGGTGCTTTCTTAGCAGTTGTAGTAGTTTTCTTAGTAGTAGTCTCTTTTTTAGCAGCAGCCTTCTTAGCAGGTGCTTTTTCTTTAACTTCTACTTTTTCTTCTTTCTTACTTTCTAATTTAACCTTAGCTGGTTTATATTCCTTACCTTCTAAAGCATCCTTAGCAATAACTACTAAATCAGCAAATGCTTTTTCATTATCAATTGCAAGTTCTGCTAACATCTTTCTATTAACAGTTAAACCTGCTTTGTTAAGACCATTTATGAATTTAGAATAACTAATTTCATTTTCACGACAAGCAGCATTAATTCTAGTAATCCATAATTTTCTAAAATCTCTCTTCTTTTGTCTTCTATCTCTATAAGCATATACTCCAGAATGTAATAATTGTTCCTTAGCAGTCTTATATAATCTGTGTTTACTTCCAAAATAACCACTAGCTTCTTTTAAAGTTTTCTTTCTTCTAGCTCTTGCTACTGTTCCACCTTTAACTCTTGCCATAATTTACCTCCTTACTTAATTTTTACAGTTTTTAATCTCTTAGCATCTGACTTAGATAAAACTGAACCCTTTCTATTTTTTCTGTTTGCTACTGCACTTTTCTTACCAGTATTGTGTCTACTTCCAGGTCTTCCCATAGAAATAGTACCACCTTTACGTACTTTTAATACTTTCTTTGTTCCTTTATGTGTTTTAATTTTTGGCATAACTTCTCCTCCTCATTTATTTTTTTGGTGCTAAAACCATATAAATAGATTTAAACTCAAATTTTGGTTTAGACTCTACTTCAGCAACATCACTTAATCCCTCAGCAAATCTATTTAAAACTTCTTCACCAAGTTCAGTATGTGCAAGTTGTCTTCCTTTAAATCTTATTGAAGCCTTAACTTTGTTTCCTTTTTCTAAATGCTTTTTAGCATTATTCATCTTAGTCTCAAAATCATGTTTATCAATTGTAACTGATAATCTAAATTCCTTAACTTCAAAACTAGTTTCTCTTTGCTTCTTATCATTTTCTTTTTGCTTCTTTTTCTTTTCATACTTATATTTCTTATAATCCATTAATTTACAAACTGGTGGATTAGAAGATTCATTAATAAGTACTAAATCAAATCCAGCATAATCAGCAAGTGTCAAAGCATCACTTTTTGATTTAACTCCAAGTTGCTCTCCTTTTGGTCCAATAACCAACATTTGACTACATCTTATTTCACCATTGATAGGTAAATCTTTTTCCTTTGCTATAGTAAGCACCTCCATACGAAAAATCATTTTTTCCAGCAAAAAAGGTAGATAAATATCCACCCAAAAACTCACATAATATAAATAGAATTAATTATTGGCTTTTGTACCTAGAACTACGTGCTCTCAGGTGGATATAAATCGCTTTCCTTTTTTTACGAATTAATTATATAACACATTATATGCAATTGTCAACAATTTTTTACTTTTTTATCGCATCAATTGGTCTTAATAGTGATATTTTCATAATTGGTACATACAAAATACTACTTCTTACCTTTAACCTTGTTATTATAGAATATGCACCCTGAAAAATCAGTACCTTCTATATTAATACCATCGATACTACCTACTATACTAACACCTCTTAAAATAGAATAACTTAAATCCTTGTTATATATACTATCAGTATTAATAGTAATTCCATAAAACCCTTCAGCATCAAACCCTCTAAAATCAAAGTTATCAAATGATACATCCGTAAAGTCTATATTTTTCATCAATCTATCAGGAAATACAAAAGATTTTCTTAAATCATCATCTACATTAAATATTATTCTCTCAATTAATTCATCTTGTAACCTAATCTTAGATTTATTCTTTTTATCATAATGAGTTAATTCATAATATAATTGTTCTCTATATAAACTTATTTGATTATTCATAATACACCTCTTCAATTGCTTTTTATTATATTTATATTCATAATAAAGTCAAGAAAAAAGAAATAAATTTCTTTATCTCTTATTTATTACAATCACTGCATGTATTACTTGCAACTTCTTTAGCCATTTTATTTAATTTTTCTTTTAATTTTTTAACTCTCTTTTCAGTCCAATAATCTTTTGGATCTTTTTCTCCTTTAGTATCATAACCTGTTTCATCATCAAATGAAACTATTTCGCCTGCTTTTACTGCTATAATTGATGGAGCATAAATTCTCTTATTGCCTTCACTATCATTAGATAAATAATCTTTTAATAAACTAACCATTTCTTTATAATCATCAGTATTATTCTTTCTATCTTCCAATATATTAAAGTAATAAATTTTTTCAAGTCCGTTAGTTTTAGCAACTTCATTTAAATAAGGAACATATGCTTGACACCAAGGACACCCGGGAAAACCTAAATATACTATACCAGTACCATTTTTTAATATATTGATTATTTCACTACTTGTTCTATAAACAAATAAATTAGTATTATCAACATTTGTATATTCATCACTAAATTTTTCAGCATCAGTCTTCTTTACTTCAACTTCACATGAATTTTTAAGACCAAATCCACCAATAGTTACTTTCTTATCTTCATCTTTTTCACATACGATAACTTTATAACCAAGTCCTTTATATTCAGTTGAATTACTATCTCTATTAATAGTCTTATTAATTACAAAAATTGGTTTCTTACTTGTTTTAATGCTAATAAAATCAATTATAAAAAATAAAATCCATACAAGAATAATTGCTAATAAAATCTTTAATATCTTTTTCATCATACACCTCTACTTAATATTATCACAAATATTTACATTTTTCTACTTATTATTTATTTTATAATCATCTTCCAAAGAAAATTCTACATTTTCCTCAATCCACTCTTTTCTTGGTTCAACTTGGTCACCCATTAATACACTTACTCTTTTTTCTGCTAAAACAGCATCAGTTATATTAACTTTAATCAAACTTCTCTTATCAGGGTCCATTGTAGTATCCCATAACTGGTCAGCATTCATTTCACCAAGTCCTTTATATCTTTGAATATTTATATAGCCACTTTTCTCTCTTAAATCCTCATTAGTCCATATATATTCATGCTTATTCTTACCATAATCAAGTTTATAAAGTGGTGGCATCGCAATATATAATCTACCATCCTCAATAAGTGGTTTCATATATCTATAAAAGAAAGTTAGTAATAAACACTGGATATGAGAACCATCATCATCAGCATCGGTCATAATTATTACTTTATTATAATTACAATCAGCAAGATTAAAATCTTTACCACAACCTGCTCCGATAGTGTATATCATTGTATTTATTTCTTCATTTTTAAATATATCTTCAATCTTTGCTTTCTCAGTATTAATAACCTTACCACGAAGAGGAAGAATTGCTTGGAATTTTCTATCTCTACCTTGCTTTGCAGAACCACCCGCAGAATCACCCTCTACTAAAAATAATTCATTTTTATTAGGATTTTTTGTTTGCGCAGGAGTTAATTTACCACTTAGTATCTTTTCTTTCTTAGTTCCACTTGACTTTCTAGCCTCATCCCTAGCTTTTCTTGCTGCTTCTCTTGCACTTTTACCTTTTAATGCTTTATTAATAATATTAACTGCAACCTCTTTATTTTCTTCTAAATAAAATTCTAATTTCTCAGATACAATACTATCAACAACATTCCTTGCAACAGGAGTACCTAACTTACCCTTAGTTTGTCCTTCAAATTGCAATAAATCTTCTGGAATTTTTAAAGAAATAACAGCAGTTAATCCCTCTCTTACATCAGTACCTTCAAAAGCCTTATCCTTAGACTTTATATAGCCATTCTTTTTAGCATAGTCATTAAACACCCTTGTTAAGGCAGTCTTGAAGCCAACCTCATGAGTACCACCATCAATTGTTTTAACATTATTTACAAATGACACAATACTTTCTTGATAACTATCAGTATACTGCATCGCAATATCTACTTCAATTCTATCTTTAATACCTTCAAAATTAATTACCTTATGAAGAGTTTTCTTATCTTCATTTATATATTCAACAAAAGATTCAATACCATTATCATAATGGAATTTCTCTTGTTTTTTATCTTCTTCATCTATTACCTCAACTGTAAGCCCCTTAAGAAGAAACGCACTTTCCTGCATTCTTTCGCAAATAGTTGTAAATGAAAAAGTCGTAGTTTGAAATATTTCTTTATCGGGCAAAAACCTTACTGTCGTACCAGTTCTATTGGTATTACCTACTTTGTGAGGAGGAATAACAACATGGCCACCATTTTCAAACCTTACAAAATATTCTCCGCCATCTCTTTTACTAGTAACTTCCATCCAAGAAGATAGAGCATTAACAACTGATGCTCCAACGCCATGAAGACCACCAGATACTTTATATCCGCCTTCTTCAAACTTACCACCAGCATGCAAAATAGTATAAATAACTTCCATAGTATTCTTACCACTTGAATGCATACCAACTGGCACACCTCTACCTTCATCAGAAACTGATACAGATTTATCACTATGAATTATAATCTTAATATAATTACCATACCCATTTATAACTTCATCAATACTATTATCAACAATTTCCCATACAAGATGATGCAAACCTCTTTTATCAGTAGAACCAATATACATACCCGGTCTTTTTCTAACTGCTTCAAGCCCCTCTAATATCTTAATCGAATTGTCATCATATTTAACTGCCATACGTATTCTCCTTTTACAACCTATATTTTAACCCAAAATATAAATTCTTGCAAGTTTCTACCTTGTTTTTCTTAAATTTGTAATAAATAACATAATGTACTTTTTGTTAAGTACTTACCCATATTACAATTTCAAAGTGCAAAAATTGCACTTTGAAATATATTTATTGCACTTTAAAAAAAGTTAGAATTAACTAACTTTATATTAATAATTATCATAATACTTTAATATTTTATCAGTAATAATACCAACTAAGGAACCAGTTAATAAAGATACTACTAAAAGAATTGGTAAATAGTAAACAATATTAGTATTTGATAAAAATAACATAGCAATAACTATTTCACCAATACTATGAAATATCGCACCAATAATACTCACACCAACTATAGATAACTTAGTATAATTTTTAGCTAAAAACATAGCAATAACACTTAATAACGCTCCTACTAAACTAAAAGTAAAAGTTATTGAAAACAACCCTGTCCTTAGAATTCCCATAATAAAAACTCTTAGTATTGATAAACTAATTGCTTCCCTAAAAGATAAATTATAAAGCGCAAATAAAACAACTATATTTGCAAATCCTACTTTAAAACCCGGTATGATACCATTTAATATTGGAATATAACTTTCAACCAAACTAAGCACCAAAGAAAGCGCTAAAAGCATTGATAACTTGCTTATTCTTTTCGTATCCATAACTACCTCACTACTATTCAATTATTTTTAAAAATGCATCCATATCTATTTCATAACGAGTATTATTACTTTCAAACAAAACACAATCAGGATATATCACAATAGTATCAATCAATAATTCATCATCATACAATTCCATAATATGATACGACAAAATATAATCAACATCCTTTGAATTAATCACATAACCATTTGATAATATTGATATAATATCTTCAACTAAATTGCCATCTATTGTTTTTAATACAACATTAGTATTTCTATTCTTTACAATTATTTTTTTAGTGTTACTTATTTTTCTTACTAATTCCCAACTAATCTTTTCTCTTTCTTCATTAATTTTTTCATTATTATTATTTTTAGTTGGTATTAAACTAAGAAGTAAAAAACAAAAAGCAATAATCAATATAACACTAAATATCTTTTTCATAACTACTTCACATAACTGTATCTAAATTATTATCATTACTAAAATCTATAACTATTTTATTAGGTAAACACACAATAGGAATACTATTAGTAAACCCTTGCTTACTACATAAATGATTATTAGAATTCTCTTCTACAACCCTAATTTTCTTATTCTTAACTTCAATTACTATATCACCATTATAACCTTGTACTATATACTTATCATCTTTATCTAAACTAATATCTTTAATCTTAGTACCATCATAATATACATAAGCATAATTACTATTCCTTGTTGGTATTACGAATAATAAAATAGTAATTAAACTAACAGTTAATATTAATATAATATCATTCTTATTCATACTTACTAAAATTAGAAGACTTGTATATTGTATCAGCATACCATATTGCTTCTACTCCATCTAAATTATTAATGATTTCTAAACCCTTATCAATTGGTAACATAAACATATAAGTAGATAATATATCTGCCTCTTTAGAATTATCACATATAATTGTAACACTCTTAGTATAATTATCAGAATATAATGTCTTAGGATTAATAATATGATTATAAATAACATTATCTACTTTGTAATATCTTTGATAACTACCACTAGTTACTATAGACTTATTTTCAACATTAATAATATCATAAACATTACTAGTATTAAAAGGTTCTTCTAAACCTACTTTATATAGATTATCATTATACTTAGAACCAACCTTCACATTACCACCAGCATTAATTAAATACTTATTAATACCTTGTTCTTCTAAGTACTCACCTACAATCTCAGTTACGTACCCCTTAGCATAAGCTCCTAAATCAATCTTAACATCCTTCTTTTTACTATATACCTTGTTCTTAAGGCTTATATTCTTTATATCAATATTTGCACTCTCTAGTTCATCTTTAGTAGGAACTTTGGTACCATCTTCTCTATAATGCTTCCATATATCTACAAGGTTACCAATCGCAATATTAATGTAGCCATCAGTTTTAGTGTAAGCATCAATTCCGTATTGTATTAAGTCTGCTAATCTATCATCGATTTCAATACTTTCTTTATTTTTAAGCACGTTGTTTAAATAATATACATTTACAATACCATCATAACTATTATATCTATCAGTTAATTCATGATATTCTTTATATATATTATCTATTTTATTAAATATTTCTTCACTATTCGCACAATCATATAACTTTACTTGAATATATGTATCCATATAAAATAATGACTTACTATCAACCGAAACATTTACCTTACCACATCCACAAGAAAGTATTACAAATAGAAATAAAAATGTTATCTTTATTATTTTTTTCATAAAAAAATACCTCCTAAATAAAGTCCTTAAATGGGCAATCACAAGTAATTTTTATAATTTTATTAGTTTTAGGATTAAAAAATTCAAGATATGATGCATGAAGCATTAATCTTTTAGAATTATCTTTAATACCATATTTTCTATCACCAACTATTGGATAACCATATTCTTTTAAATGAACTCTAATTTGATTTTTCCTACCAGTAGATAAATATACTTCTATATAACTAAATTCATCCTTAGACTTAACAACTTTAAAATCAGTAATGGCTTTCTTACCATTATTCGAAGAATGTACGATATGCTCTTTATTTTCAGTTAAATAACTTTCAATATGCCCATCACTTTTTAAGCACCCATGTACAATCGCATCATACTTTCTTACCCTTACAATTTCATTCCAACTACCTTGTAATAAATACTTAAATTCTTGGTTTTTAGCAAATAAAACAATTCCAGAAGTATCTCTATCTAATCTATTTACAATAAATACCTTGTTGTTCTTATTTTTAGTTTTTACATACTTAGATACTTCCTTGTAGAGTGTTTTTGTATCTTTATTATCAATTGATACAGTTAATAAACCTGCTTCTTTATTTACCGCAATTAAATCGTTATCTTCATACAATATATCAACTTCGCACCTACCTTGTTTTACCGAGATTACATCATTTTTATAAATTTTGTAATCAAATTTAGTTACGCACTTATTATTTACATATATACATTTATTTTTAAGTAGTGACTTAATATTATTTTTAGATTTACCGCACTTATTACTTAACAAATAATTAAGTAGAGTATCATCATTTAGTACTTTCATATTCATAAATACCACCTGTAATAAGTATAAAATATTTTAAACAATTAATCAATCAAAAAAAGCACTAGTAAACTAGCACTTAATCTATACACCAAGTATATATGGGTCACTACTTGAACCACTTCCACTTGTTATTTTGACTTCAGTATTTAGATATACGGATGGGAAAACGGGAAGTGCAATATCCGCAAAAGCTTTGTAGACATTTCCAGAACCAGAGACACTCCACACGTAGTAAGCATAGACGGAATAAGCACCAGGCGAAAGCATCCACATACCTTCATTCACTGTACTACCATGATGCATCCAGTTATTTTTCTTACATGTCATATTATCAACATTCAAGGTATCAGCAACAAAACCATCTTTCATATTAGTTGCACATGCAGTCTCACTACTTGCATATGCCCAATCAGTTGTATATGGTAATGCTACATAACCCGGCCATGTTGTTTTTCTTTCAATTGTGTCATTACAGAAATCTCCACTTGTGCATATTTTACCAGTTACTGAACCTCTTTCAGCATTATAAAATGGTACAGTATTTAGTGCAAATGTTTCTTGATTTACAATTGTTGTATCATCATAATTTATTGCACCTGTATTCCAAGTATAATTATTTATCATTGACTTTGCAGATGAATTTATGTTACCACTTGGACATGTCGTAGTTACATTTCTTCTTCCGCCATAACATGTTACACTAGTTCCGCCATAATACATTGTATTTAAATATTCTTTTAAATCGGCTTGGCTCCACTCATTTACTCCATCACCAATATTAACTGAATAATCCGAACTATCCCACGATAATTTACCTAATTGTTCACTTCTAACTAACTTAATGTTATCACCAAATACTCCTATTATTCTCCATAGCTCATCATTAAATGATACATAGTTATTTGGATTTGCTCCTTCATACCTTATATTTGCATCACTTGTATTGTCTTTCTTAAGCCCATTTGTTTTTCTTAATATATCACTATCATATAAAGCCTTTATAAATGTTGTTCCTTTACCATATTCAGGCATTTTAACTTCACCAGCAGTTGCATTATCTTTAGTACCATTTATTACTGATAGTCCTTCAAACTTACCCTTTCCTACTAAACTAACCTTAGCAGTATTACCATCGAAAGTTATACTACAATTACCATAATCAGTATCATTTAATTTAACAATGTCACTACAACTAATACTTCCAGTATCTTCTAGTATTTCTTTCTCCATTTTCTTCTTTTCTGCTTGCGCAGCAATAGTTTTCGCACTACTCTCAAATGATGCAATCTTTGAATTTTTTATTGTGTCAGTAATTTTAGGTACCGCAATAACTAAGATAATTGCGAGTATTACTATTACTGCTAGTAATTCAACCAAAGTAAACCCATTTTTCTTCTTCATTATTTCACCCTTTCTACTATACATAAAGTATACACTAAAATAATTCTTTAATCAATTGATTTATATTAAAAAATGTGCTATCATGAATACATGAAGAGATTCTTCATAAAATATAAAAGGAACACTTAACCTGGTATTAGGTGTTGCCCATAAATGAGAAATGCCTAATCCTTATGATTAGGTAATTTTTTTATTTCAACTATAAGTAGCGTACCACAAATAGAAGAAGGATAATTACAAGTAATAAGACTGTTACATCTTTGACCATACACATACCTCCCTTCATCACTAAAAATCAAGAAGGCAATCACCTAATGTTAAGTATTCCAATGTCATCATATCAACTTAAAAATATATGTCAAATCGCAAATTTTAAGGTTTTAAAGTAAAAAACACTTACAATTTTAGAAATCTGTTTAAGCAAATTTAATAAATTAGTTATAAAAAAGTTACAAATTTAATAAATTTGTAATTTTTTTAATTTTTGTAAATTTTATTACTTAAGCCCAAGAATACACAAAAAATAGAAAAACCATTAGATTTTTCTATACTTTGTAATAATTCTTTAATTTTACTAATATCTTTTTCTCTTCCCTTGAAACTTTAGCTTGTGAATATCCTAAATTACTAGCAATCTCAGATTGAGATTTATCATAAAAATATTTCTCACTTATTATTTCTCTTTCAGTATCACTTAATGTACTTAACATATCATTAAATTCTATTTCATCAATACCATCACTCACCTTGATGGTATCAATATAAGATATATTTTCATCATCGTTTACATATTCATCTAGGCTCTTTATACAATTTCTAATTCCAAGTGCTTCAACTATTTTCCATTCAGAAACTTCTAATATACTTGCTAGTTCACTAGTAGTTGGATTTCTATGAGTTTTATTCTTTAATATTTCTATTAATTTATCTAATCTTTTACTTAAATATATAATATCTCTACTAATCTTTATACCATTATTCTCTCTTATATACTTTTTCATCTCACCAAGTATAAATGGATAAGCATAAGTAGAAAACTTTATACCAAGACTACTATCATATTTTCTATATGCATTAATTAACCCAAGTATTCCAACTTGATACAAATCCTCTCTTGAATTATACGAAAAACTATTAGCAAGTTTATAAATCATCTTACTATTATTTTCAATCTGAATGGATAACTCATCTACAATATTATCATCTCCTTTTCTTTATTAAAACATAAAAAAAATAAAAAAAAGCGCACCTTTTGTCAGGCACACTATTTAATTATTTTAATATCTTTTACTACTGGTAAATCTTTCTTTTCACCTTGGCATACATATATAATACCCATAATAGATATTATGCATAGGAATATTCCACACATAAGAAGTGGAAATCTAATTATAAATGGAGTTACTCTTCCCGTACCAACTACACCATTAAAAGACACTACTGTCTTAGTTATCTTAATTAAAGATAACAAATGATTTAAAACAAAATATACAATACTAACTAGAAATAAGTTTAAACCTTGAGTAGCATGATACTTTACAAACTCACTTTTATCGCCACAAAAATAAGGTATTAAAGAAAGTATTCCTAAATAAGATAAAATACCAAGTAATTTTTCATTACTACTTACTTCTAAAGCACTATCTTCACTTTCTAGTTCTATAGGGACTTCTTCTACTATTTTTTTCTTTCTTCCTCTTTTAGGTTTTTCTTCTTCATTATTTATTTCTAATTTTTCTCCACACTTAGGACAAAATTTATATTTCTTTTCTATTTCTGAACCACAATTACTACAAAACATATAACAACCTCCAATTTAATTATATCACTATCAAGTATATTAGTAAATGAACAAAATTCTAAAATATGTAAAGTAACTAAAAGAAAAAGGATTAATTAACCCTCTATAAGTTTAATTATATCCTTAATGTTCTTCTTAAATATAAATGTATCAACTAATGCAGATAGTGAATAGAATGCAATAATGAAACCAATATAAGATGTTATTGCAACTCTACCAATAGTTGGATTAGCAATTACTACTATTCCGCATACTATAGATAAAATTGATAATATAAATAATATCAACCAGTTTTTGTAACCATTTTCATTAAGTAATAATGATAATCTTAAATCAAGTGATGACTTAGTAATCATTACAATACCTACTACAATTGGAAATAATGTCTTAACTATATCAGGATTTCTAAGCATTATAATACCAAGTACTACTTCTAAAACACCAAGTGTTAAAAATGAAGAGAATAATATACTTGTTTCCTTATCAAAAATGAAATATATTCCATTTACAATTAACATTACTGCTAAAATATAAGTAATAGTTAAAAATGATACCTCCGGATAAATAATTAATATCATTCCTATTATAAACATAATTATTGATAATATAATAGAAGACACAAAAAACTTATTTAATTTCTCTTTCATATATACTCCTTTCTATTATAATTGTATCATTAATTTATTTATATTCAAATACAAAAATTATACATTTATATTATAACCAACAAATGTATAATTATTTATTATATTAAATTGTTTTAATCTTCCTTAATTATATTCTTAGAGCCAATATAAGTTGCCATAAAATAACCAATATATACAACTGCAATAACTATAACAGCCATAATAGTAGATGGTAAAAGTTTCTCTTTAGACGCTAGAGTATCAAATATAGACATAGCAAACTTAATACTAAATATAGAGTGAATAATTGCAAGAATTAAAGGAAGTAAGAAGAATATTGCAATTTGTTTAAATAAAGCACTATTAATCATTTCATTACTACACCCTATTTTTCTAAGTATTGTATATCTTTGCTTATTATCAGATGCTTCAGTTAATTGTTTTAATGCCAAAATAGCACAACTAACAATTAAAAATACAATTCCTAAATATATTGCAATAAATACAACTATGGTAGATACACCAACACTTGCTTCTACAATATGAATTTTAGTACTTGATTTTAATGTAGTACCATCAATACTTTCTAAAGCACTTTCATCAAATATTTTTTCAATTTCTTTTTTATCTTTATCACTAGAAGCATTATAATTAGCAGCTAAAACCCACAACACCTGTTCATCATTACTTAAATTAATATTATCAGGAACAAGAATAATTCCAACATTAGTATGACTTGTAGATATCTCTATAAATCCATCCATAGACTTATCATACTTAGGCTTTAAACTACTACCCTTTATATTTATAATAGTATTTTTACTAAGACCTAAATTTCTAATATTAGCAATATTTTCATAATTGCATACTATTATATATTCATCATCATTTAATGAATAAGTAGGTAAATTATATAAAGTTGCAATAAAATTATATTCAGATATCTTCATAATTTGTTCTTTAGTATCTAATTTCATACTAGGAAACTTATTCTTAACCTCATCAGAAGCTGTACCTAAAGTAGTATTCCAAGTAATATTATCAACCTCATATACACGTACTTCTTTAATATCTTTTAATAAATTAACATCAATATTGTTCTTACTTAAAGAATAAATAATACTTTCCTTAGAATCACTTACTAAAGCACTATCATATTTACTATCATCTAAATATGCCGATTTATTAATAACTACATCAACCGGTGTCATTTTTCTAACATCTTCCTGCATTGAATTTTTAAGCGCTAAAGAAGAAGATAATGCACTAATAGTCATAAATAACATTAAACATATTACACTAATACTTATAACAGTTGTATTAATCTTATTATGTATTTGTCTTAGAACAAACATATTTGTACCTTTATAATAAGAACTCTTATTAGACTGAGAAATCTTTAACATAAGACCTGATATAGAATAGAAAATAAGTACAGTTGTAATAATACCAAGTAATATTGCAATACCAACCATCATTGTTACTGTATTGAGATTTTTAACAGTAAATATTTTATTAGTTACTAAATAATAAGCATATCCTAAAACTATAGAAGATATAATAAATATTATTGTACAAACAACTGGATTTTTCATCTTAACTTGTTCATTTTTCTTATTCGCATTAATTAAATCAATTAATTTATATTTAGATATTGTAAATGCATTAAATAATATAACTGCTAAATAAGCAACTGCAAAATATATACATGTTTTAATACATGCTGATAGAGAAAATACAAATTCAAACTTAGTCATATTCGCATCAAACAACTTAGCAACTAAGATTGATGCAAACTGAGATAAAAATACACCAATTATAAGACCAATTACTAAAGAAATAATACCAATAAATAATGTTTCAAATAGTAATATCCTAGATATTTGTTTCTTACTCATACCCAAAATCATATAAATACCAAATTCTTTTTTTCTTCTATTTATTAAAAATCTATTCGCATATACAATTAAAAGACCAAGTACTACTGCAACAAATACAGAAATCATAGAAAGCATATTAATCATAAGTTTAATCATTTCTTTTGTTGATGCTGAAACTTCTAGCATTGCTTCTTGGGAATCAAGAGAATTAAACATATAAAATACTGAAACACCTAATACTAAGGTAATAAAGTATATAGCATAATCTTTAAAACTCTTCTTCATATTTTTTAATGATAATTTAAATAACATCGCTAAGTTCACCTCCAAGAAGAGTTTGTACTTCAATTATCTTCTCAAAGAATTCTTTCCTAGTATCATTACCCTTAACTAATTCATTAAATATCTTACCATCTTTAATAAATATAATTCTATCAGCATAACTTGCTGTAAATGCATCATGTGTAACCATTAATATAGTCGCATGAATATCTTCATTTAAAGTTGTAAATATTTCTAATAACTGCTTAGCAGACTTAGAATCAAGCGCCCCAGTTGGTTCATCTGCAAGTATCAATTTAGGATTAGTAATTATTGCCCTTGCGGAAGCTACTCTTTGTTTTTGACCACCACTTAATTGATATGGATACTTATTTAAAATACCCTTAATATCTAACTTTTCCGCTATATCATTAACTCTTTCTTCAATAGAATTAGCATTAATTTTTTGAATAGTAAGCGCAAGTGCTATATTCTCAAAAGCAGTAAGAGTATCTAATAAATTAAAATCTTGAAATATAAAACCAAGTTCTTCTCTTCTAAACTTATTTAATTTATTACCTTTTAACTTAGTAATATCTAAACCATCAATAAATATATTACCAGTTGTTACTCTATCAATTGTAGAAATACAATTAAGTAAAGTAGTCTTACCACTACCACTCGCACCCATTATGCCTACAAATTCACCCTTCTTAACATTAAAACTAATATTATCTACTGCCTTAGTTAAATTAGACCTACCTCCATAATACTTTTCTACATTTTTAACTTCCAATATATTTTTCATAATTTCTCCTTTCGCAACCAATTATATACTTTAAGAAAAATAGTTGCGATAGAAATACATTACAGAAATCCTACAATTTTGTAACATTAAGATAAATTAGTATAACTACTATTTGGAAATACTAAAGATACAATTGTATACTTACCTACTTTAGACTCAATATTAATACTAATACCTAACTTTAAACATAACTTCTTACACAAATATAACCCAATACCAGTAGACTTCTTTAAATCAAGTCTACCATTCGTACCAGTAAACCCCTTATCAAATACCCTATCTATTTCACTATTTTTAATACCAATACCATTATCTTTTATATATAAAATTACATTATCCTTGTTCTTCTTACCATAAAACTCAAGTACAGAATCACTAGACTTATATTTAATACTATTCTCAGTAATTTGATTTAAAATAAACATAATCCATTTACTATCAGTATTAACACTATAATCTAAATTATGAACCCTAATTTCAACTTTATTCTCTATTAAAGATACTTTATTCTTCTTAATACTATCATTTACTATATCAGATAACTTACACTTTTTAATATAGTAGTCTTTATATACATTATTACTCCTTGCATAATAAAGTGCCTGTTCAATATAACTATCTATCTTATCTACTTCTTCAGATATACTCTTAGTAACACTACTCTTATTATTCTCAATAATCATCTTAGTAGTTGCGATAGGTATCTTTATCTCATGTATCCATAATTCAATATATTCTTTATAATCAATTTCATTTAATTTATACTTATTTACATTTTCATGCATAGATTTACATATATCCATAAGTATATCTTTTAATATTTTACCTTCAGTAAAACTAGGTGTATTTATAATTTCTGATATTAAATATTTATCATCTAATTCATTTAACATATTAAATACATATTCATAATACCTTTTCTTTTTTATATATTCATACATAATACCAACAAGGTACATAATAGTTATTATTAAAAAAGTATATATTTTAATAAATATAGGAAGTGTATATATCATAAAAAATATTTCTATAGTAATTAATCCAAAAAGAAGAAGTATAATTGAAAGCATTTTATCTTTAATAAAATCACTAAATTTCATTACTATTCTCCTTTAATATATACCCAATACCTCTTTTAGTAACTAATAATTCTTTTAAACCAATACTTTCTAACTTGTTTCTAACTCTAGTCATATTAACAGTTAAAGTACTATCACCTATAAAACAATCACTATCCCATAAATTATTCATTATATCTTCCCTAGTAACAATCTTATTCCTATTTAAAACTAAATACCTTAGAATTCTAAACTCATTCTTAGTTAACTCTATACATACTCCTCTACTTTCTATAGTACATTTACTCACATTTAAAATAAAATCCTTAGCATCAATAATATCAGTATTAGTGAAACTAGAACGATTTAATAAAGAGTTAATCTTCGCAAGAAGAATTTGTATATTAAAAGGCTTAGTAATAAAATGGTCCGCTCCATTATTGATACTTACTAATTCATCAAGTTCACTATCTTTGCTTGTAATAATTATTATTGGAACATTTGATTTCTTTCTTAATTCTCTACATATAAATTCACCATCACACCCAGGCAAATTAATATCAAGTAAAACCAATTCTGGATTAATAGATAAGATGTCATTTAAAGTATTAGAAAAATTTTCTAAACAAACCGAATTAAAACCATTATTATTTAAAAATATAGCAAGTTCATTTCTTAATTCAATATCATCTTCAACAATTAATATTTTTTTCATATAAATACCTCGCTTATTATTATTTCATTTTTTCTTTCTTTTCTTCTTATTAGTTCATTATTTATTGCATCTAATTTTTCTTTTATATTTTCATTTGTATCTATTTCATAACTTTCATCAACTAATTCAAGCATGCTACTAAACGTAGCAATTAACCTAATTTATCACCATTTTCTACTAATTCATCAGGTTTTATTAAGACTACACCTTGTTTACTATATGTTCCAAGTACCAAAACCTCTGATAAAAAATTTGCAATTTGTCTTGGTGGAAAATTTACTACTGCTAAAACTTGTTTCCCAATTAAATCATCTACTTTATATACTTCTGTTATTTGAGCAGAAGACTTTTTTATTCCTATTTCACTACCAAAATCAATTTTAAGTTGATATGCAGGTCTTTTTGCCTTTTCAAATATTTTAGCATCAATTATTTTACCAACTCTAATATCTAATTTCATAAAATCTTCTATTGTTGCCATTTTTTCACCCTCTTTCTTATTAATTATATCATACAAAAAACGCAAACTATATATTTGCGCTTATTATTTCTTTTAAATTTCTTATAAACATAGTAAAATACCCTGCTTTATCTATATTTTTATCAACAGTAACATCTGCCTCGCTTATAATATTACCATTTTCTATAACCTTGATTTTACCAACTACATCTCCCTTTTTAATAGGTGCTTTTAAGTTCTTTAAATCAAGTTCAAACTTAATTTCTCCTCTTTTATACTCTTTTTTATTTATAATACTTATATCATCTTTAGTAACTATATTAGCATATTCTACATTTCCTTTCTCAACCTTAGCATTACCAAGTACTTCTTCTTTAGTAATATAAGTATCTTTTTTATAAAGATTATATGCATAATCAAGTAATCCAGATACTTCACTATTCCTTGTTGTACTACTATCTTCACCCATAACTACTGCTATAACCCTCATATTATCTTTATTAATAGTTGCAGTTAAACAGTATCCGGCAGTATCTGTATAACCAGTTTTAAGCCCGTCTACACCTTTGTAAAATCTTACTAGTTTATTAGTATTAACTAACCAAAATTTATTATCAGTATCACTTCTTAGATATGTTTCGTATATTGATGAATAATTAAGTATTTTATCATGTTTTACAAGTTCCCTAGCAATAACACTCATATCGTATGCCGAAGAATAATGATCATTTTCATCAAGACCAGTACAATTTTTAAAATGAGTATTTTTAAGGCCTAGTTTCTTAGCATATTCATTCATAATTTTAACAAATGCTTCTTCAGATCCGGCAATTCTCTCAGCAAGTGCGACAGTCGCATCATTTGCAGACCCAATCGTGATACCTTTAAGCATATCATCAACACTCATTTCTTCTCCTTCTTTTAAAAATATTTGCGAACCTCCCATACCTGATGCATTTTTACTAGTTTTTACCATCTCATCTAGTCTAAGGTTACCATTGTAAATATTATCCATAATAATAACTAAACTCATCATTTTTGTCATAGATGCCGGGGCATATCTCTCATCTTTATTTTTTTCATATAATATCTTGCCAGTACTAGCCTCAATTAGTATTGAACTCTTAGCATTTAAAGTTAAATCCTCAGCAGAAATTGGAGTTATAAATACAAATAATAGTATTAAAAACAACATAAATTTTTTCATAAAACACCTCATTAAAATTTATGTTATATGTGCACTATTATTACTAAGAGAATTCTAAATTTAAAAATAGGTGTTGACAAAGAAATTAAAAATGTGCTACTATACGTTCATCGAAAGGGAAATGTTTATGAAAAAGTTTATTAATTTATCATTAAGAAGACGCGATAGACATATTACACTTGTGGAAGAATAATAAGAATTCGGATACAAGTGGTTTTACGTTGCTTGTGTCCATATGATTAAATTATAAATGATTTAAGACCTATGTATGCAAGTACATGGGTCTTTTAATTTTGAAGGAGGATTTATGAAAGAAGAAATTATTAAAACATTAAAAGATTTATTAAGTTTTAAAACTTATGAAGAAAATAAAGATGAATTTGAAAAGTTATTTAATTATATTAAAAAGAATTATAGCAATCTTTTAATTACTGAATATAAGTTTAAAGATAAAAAGGCTTTAGTATTATCAAATACAAATAGTCATGATTTAGATGTTATAATGTGTACTCATATTGATATCGTGCATGCTGATACATACGACTTTACTGAAGATAAAGATAATATTTATGGAAGAGGTACTATAGACATGAAGGCATCGGTTGCAGTTTGTCTTACTCTACTTAAAAATATTAAAACTGATTTAAATATTGCTTTATTTATTACAAGTGATGAAGAAATAGATGGTAATTGTGCAAATGAGTTATCTAAGATTTATAATAGTAAGATTGCAATCGTACCTGATGGTGGTTCTAATTTTGATTTAATCAGTGAAGAAAAAGGTTTAATACAATTAAAATTATCTACTAAAACTAAACCGGCTCATTCAGCTAAATTATTTGAAGGTGTTAATGCAATTCTAAAACTCATGGATGTATACAATAAAATAATAACTAAGTACCCTATTCCTAAGTCTAAGGATGAGTTTATAACAAGTGTTAACTTATCTAAATTAAATGGTGGTAAGTCTAATAATCAGGTTCCTGATTATGCAGAAGCAATACTAGATATTAGGTACTTAGAAAAAGATAAAGATGATATTATTAATTTTATTAAAAATATTGATAATACAGTTACTACTGAAGTATTAACTATTGGAAGTGCTTTTACTACTGATTTAAATAATAAATATGTTAAAAATTATATTAAAAAAGCAAGTGATGTTCTTAATAAAGAGATTGTTATAAAAGGATGTGAAACTACATCTGATGCGATATTCTTTAGTGATAAAGGTATTCCAACTATAATTATGAACCCAATTGGTGATTTTCCTCATTGCAAAAATGAGTTTGTAAATAAAGATAGTTTATATACATTATACAAAATATATGAGAAATTTATTGGAGGTTTTTATGAATAAGAAAGAATTTTACAATGAAATATTTAATGATAAACATGAATTTAAAATATGGAAAAAATTAGATAATGGTTGTTACATTGCAACTATGAATTACTCAGATAGAAGTGCTTATGTACTTATGAGTTTATTAAAATCATTTGAAGAACAATATGGAGAAGAAATTACATATGAATCTGCTTGTGAAGAATTAAAATTATATAATGATAATGGTAAGTTATTCTTATATTTAGATGAACATTTAAGACCAGTATCTATGAATGGATGCACTTACAATGAAGAAAATGTATCAGTAGATTTTAAATCTAGTGATGCACACATTCCAAGTAATCTATATTTCTACGGATTATCTACTCTAAAAGAATATAGAGGAAGAGGTGCTTGTAGTGAACTTGTTTCTTTTGCTATTGAATACGCATATTACAATGGATTTGACTTAGTATACGCAAGGACAGATTTAACTAATTCTAACTCAGAAGGCATTATGCATAAACATGGTTTGGATGTTTGTGAAAATGATGAAGGCATTATTGCTGAGTGGGTTGATGTAACTGATGATAAGGGGGATTATAGATTGCATCTTTGGTTACCTTTAAAAGATGATTTATATACAGAAGCAAAAGAAGGTTCAGTGATTGCAGATAAAAATACAAGAAAAGTTAAATCTAAACGTAAATGTTATTCTCTTGTCTAATAAATTTGAATATATTATAATATAAATGGTGGTAATATGAAGAAAAATATTATATTTATTATTCTTATTTTAGTAATAATTTCATTAAACATTTATATAATTATTGTAAAGAATAATTTGGGGGATAATAATATGAATAATGAAGTAAATGTTTTTAAAGAAATAACTACTTATAAAGAAGAAAATAAAGATAGATATAATGCATATAAAGAAAAGAATAATAATTTATCTTTAGATGAAATCGTAAAAAATGTTAATTTAAATTTAGATTATAATTTTTATGAAAAGAAGTTTGAAAGTATTAATAAGTATACTGACTTAGTACTTGTAAATAAATATTATTATTTAGATGAAGATTATGTACCAAATAATTTAATTAATTATGGTTATCCTTATGCTATAAATAGTAATATTAAGGGTGATAGTGATGCTTATAATCATTTTAAAGATTTATATAATGATGCATTTTCTCTTGGTCTTAATATTAAGATAGTATCTGCATATAGAGATTATGAATATCAGAAAAAATTATATGAAGGATATTTAAGAAATGATACTAAGGAAATAGTTGACACCTACTCTGCAAGAGCAGGACATTCTGAACATCAAACTGGTTATGCATATGATTTATATAATACTATTCTTCCATATACAAGTTTTGGTGATACTAAAGAATTTACTTGGTTAAAAGATAATGCACATTTATATGGATTTATTATTAGGTATACAGAAGAAAATAAAAATATTACTGGTTATAAAAATGAACCATGGCATATAAGATATGTAGGTATTTCACATGCTACATATATGTATGAAAATAATAAAACACTAGAAGAATATTTATTAAATAAGACCAAATAGGTCTTTTTATTTTTGTACTAAAAATCATTTAAGACCAAGACTACACACAAAATAAAAAGAAACTAATCTTCTTTCTTAGTTTCTTCTAATATCTTCTCTATTTTCATACCATATTCAATAGATTCATCATATACAAATTCTAAATCAGGTATTATTCTAAGTGGTAATTTTTTCTTACAAAGAATTGATTTAATAAAACCTTCAGCATTATTTAAATCATGAATTGCTTTATCTTTCTTATCAGTTTTAAATACTGAACAATATACCTTAGCATAACTTAAATCATCAGCAAGTTTTACATATGTTGCAGTAGTACCAATAATATCTTCATCATGTATTTCATTATATAAAATATCATTAATTTCTTTTAATAAAAGACTAGCATATCTTTCTGTTTTTATCTTCATCTTTTTACCTCTTGCATTTCATAAGATTCAATTATATCCCCTTCTTTTATATCACTATAATCAGTAAGAGTTATACCACATTCAAATCCTTGTTTTACTTCTTTAACACTATCTTTTTCTCTTTGTACTGAATTAATACTGCCATCATAAATAACAACACCATCACGCATTAATCTAGCCTTAGAATTAGATTTAATAATACCATTTGTTACATAAGAACCTGCTATCGTACCAACTTTAGAAAATTTAAATAATTGTCTAACTTCAGCCTCACCTAATACTTTTTCTTCATATTCAGGGTCAAGCATACCTTTCATAGCAGATTCTAACTCTTCTACTACTTTATATATAATATTATGTAATCTAATATCAACATTATATTCCTTAGCAAATTCTTTAGTCTTAGAAGATGGTCTTACATTAAATCCAATAATAATTGCACTTGATGCATTTGCAAGAACAATATCACTTTCAGTAATTGTTCCAGTACCACTTCTAATTATATTAGTTCTAACACCTTCTACATTTACTTTCATTAAAGCATTTCTAACTGCTTCTTCAGAACCCTTTACATCTGCTTTTAAAATAATATTTACTTCTTTAACTCCACTTTCAATCTTAGAAAATAAATCATCAAGACTAACAGAATTACTATTCTTATTAGATTTCTCTTTCATTTTCTCTTTTCTAGCCTCAGCAATACTCTTTGCTTGTTTCTCAGTTTCAAAAGCCATAAACTTATCCCCCGCAGAAGGTATTTCATTTAAACCTGTTATTTCAACTGGAGTAGATGGAAGTGCATGCGCAATTTGTTCACCTAAATCATTTTTTAATGTTCTAACTTTACCAAAACAAGTACCAACTACTATAGGATCCCCTAACCTTAGAGTTCCATTTTGAATAAGTAGAGTTACTACAGATCCAACGTTCTTATCAAGTTTTGCCTCTATAACTGTACCTAAAGCATACCTATTTTTATTTGCTTTTAAATCTTGCATTTCAGCAGTTAACAAAATTGTTTCTAATAACTCATCAATACCTTCTCCAGTTTTTGCAGAAATATTTACAAATGTAGTATCTCCTCCCCAACTATCAGGCGTTAAACCTGCCTCAGTCATCTCAGTTAATACTTTTTGTATATTTGCATCTGGTTTATCTATTTTATTTACAGCAACTATAATAGGCACCTTAGCAGCCTTAGCATGATCAATTGCTTCTTTAGTTTGAGGCATTACACCATCATCTGCTGCAACTATAATAATTACTATATCAGTAATTGCTGCTCCTCTAGCACGCATCTCTGTAAATGCTGCATGTCCAGGAGTATCAATAAATGTAATTTTCTTACCATTTTTCTCTACTTGATAAGCACCAATATGTTGAGTAATACCACCTGCTTCACCTGATACTACATTACTTCTTCTTATAGTATCAAGTAAACTAGTTTTACCATGGTCAACATGTCCCATTATTGTTACAACTGGAGGCCTCTGTTCTAAATCCTTAGCATCATCAGTAATTTCAAGTTTCTCAAAATTACTAGCATCCATTGTTTCTGCTTTTTTTAATTCTTTATCATAATCCATTACAACTAATTCAGCATCATCATAAGAAACAACACTATTTAAATTAGCCATAACTCCAAGTGACATGAATTTCTTTATTAAATCAATAGGATTAGCATTTAATTTCTCTGCTAATTTAGACAATGTCATATTTTCTTCATATACAATTTTATTATCTTCCTTAACTGGTGCATTAGACATTAATTTTTCTTTATGCTTATACATTTCTTTCTTTTCTTTTTTAAAATCATTTGCACTTATAATATCACTTTTCTTCTTAAGTTTTTGTACATGAACAGTATCATCTACATTTTTCATATTAGATACTATTTCTTCTGCTTTATCTATTAAGTTTTCTTCTTCATTATCTTCATAAACAGCATTATCAAGATCAATTACTTCATCTTCACTTAAGATATCATCTTCATTTGATGCAGAAAAACCTAAAGTATTGCACTTATCTAATATTACTTTTACACTTCTACCTACATCTAAAGCATATTCTTTTACACTCATCATAATTATCACCTCTTATCTATTTTCTACTATACTAACTAACTCCTCATAAACAGTATCAGGAACACTTACCTCTAAATGTCTATCTAACACCTTAGATTTCTTAGCTTTATCTATTACTGATTTATCAGCCTTAATATACGCTCCTCTACCATTTAATTTTCCTGTTAAATCTACTTTTACTTCTCCACTAGGCATTCTAACAATTCTAATTAAATCTCTTTTTTCACATTTTTCTTTCGTTACACAACAAGTTCTTAGTGGTATCTTTTTCATATTATCCCTCAAAGCCAATATTTATACCCATATCTTTTAATTCAGCACTTGTCTTAACATCAATTTTATATTTAGTTAAACGAGATGCAAGCCTTACATTTTGACCTTTCTTACCAATTGCAAGTGATAATTGTTCACCATCTGCAATTGCAAGCGCTGCATTTTCTTTTGGGTCCATAATTAGAACATTAACATCCTTAGCAGGACTAAGTGCATTTTTAATAAATTTAACTGGATCTTTATCATACAATACTATATCTAACTTCTCACCATTTAATTCCTTCATTATATTAGCAATTCTACTACCCTTTTCACCAATACATGCTCCAATCGCATCAACTCTTGGATTATCAGAATAAACAGCAACTTTACTTCTTGAACCAGCGTCTCTTGCAACACTATATAGTTTTACTGTACCATCTGCAAATTCAGGTACTTCATGCTCAAGTAATCTTTTAACAAATCCAAAATGATTTCTTGATAACAAGATAAGTGGTCCTTTTGAATCCTCAATCTTAGTAACATATACTTTAATTGAAGAGCCCATTTCAATTTTCTCACCTGGTATTAATTCCTTCTTAGGTAAAATACCATGTGCTCTACCTAAATCAATATAGTAATTTAAACCATCTTCTCTTGAAACTTGTCCAACAAGTAACTCATCTTGCTTTCCCTCAAATTCAGACATAATACTTTCTCTTTCTGCTTCTCTTAATTTCTGTGTCATAACTTGCTTAGCAGTAGAAGTTGCTACTCTACCAAAATCTTTAGGTGTAATCTCTTCTTCAATAGTTTCACCTACTTTAATACCCTTTACTATCTTATCCGCATCACTTTCTAATATTTTCGCATATGCTTCTGGATCTTCTTCATCTATACTATCAACAACAGTTAATACTTTATAAACCTTAATCTCACCAGTCTCACGATTAATATCAACTCTCGCATTAGTTTTAGAATCAAAATTCTTCTTATAAGCAGTTAATAATGCTAACTCCATTGCTTCAAAAATAATATCTTTAGAAATACCTTTTTCTTTCGCAACAAAATCAACAGCCTTAATAAATTCTTCTTTGTTCATTATAAATTCCCTCCTTTTTCTATTGAAGATATATCAAGCATATATTGCTCATCTATAAAATCATACTCATCTAAAATTGGATTAACTATCTCAGTTACTTTAACACAATCATCTATATTTATAAATGGTTCTTTATCAATAAATATTCTTAAATAGTTAACTCCATTTTCTTTTTCATATTTAATTGATACGATATTAATACCAATTTCATTAACTTTTTCTTCAATAACACTTCTAATCTTATCTTCTAAACCCATACTTCCTCCAAATAAATTTCAAAGAGTGGGTTGTCCCACTCTTCGCTGCTACAAATATTATAACACATTATCTTTAAAAAACAATAGAAACATGCTATAATTATTAAGATTGGAGGCAAAATGAAATATTTAAAGCAAATAATAACAGGAGTTATGGTATTTTTATTTTATTACTTCTTTTCTGACATTGCATTTTTCTTATTTGATTTATTCAAATTTGATTACATGAATGCATCAAGATTAGTAAAAATAATACTAATTTATTCATTAGAATTAATACCACTTATTACACTAGTATTAATATATAAGGATGATTTAAAGAAAGATTTAAAAAATTATAAAGAAAACTTTATAGATAATTTAGATAAATATGTAAAATTGTATATGCTAGCATTAATACTAATGACACTAACAGACACTATAATAACTGCTATAACAGGAAAAGAACTATCAAACAATGAACAAGCAGTAAGGTCTATTGCAGATACTCTTCCTATATATTCAGCATTATCAGTATGTATATGTGCACCAATAGTAGAAGAATTAATATATAGAAAAACTATTAAAAATATATTCATAAACAAAACCTTAGCCATTATCGCATCCGGACTAATCTTTGGCATTGCACATGTTATTGGTACATATCAATCATTACAAGACTTATTATACATAATACCTTATGGGTCTTTTGGTGCAGTATTCATGTATATATTTATAGATTCAAAAAATATATGGTCTACAATAACAATACACTTTATGCATAACACAATATTATTACTACTATACTTTGTGAGGTAACTATGAAACTAAAAAAGAAATGGAAAATAATATTCCTTGTTATTCTTATTATCGCAACCCTATTTATATTACTAAGATACATTGGTAATATGGGTATTAAGGTAAAAGAATATAAAATAATAAATAACAATATTGGTAATTTCTATGGTCTAAAAATTGTTCATGTAACTGATTTGCACTATGGAATGACTAATGAAAAAAAACTAAAAAAATTAGTAAAAGAAATAAATTTAACTAAACCAGACATTGTATTATTTACTGGAGACTTAGTAGATAAAAATACAAAATATAATAAGGAAATAGATAATGTATTAATAGAAAATTTAAAAAATATAAATGCATACTATGGCAAATACTATGTAAATGGCGATGAAGATTTATTATATAAAACATTTGATACAATTATGAGTAATTCAAACTTTATATCACTAGATGATACATATGAAGTAATATATAATGAAAAAAATGAAACAATATTTTTATCTGGAATTTCACCAGATAAAAGCTTAACAAATGAGATTAAAGAAAATATAAATCTAAATACATATAATTATAAAATATTATTAACGCACTATCCTGATGGTGTAACTTCTGTACTTAAATACAATTTTGATTTAATTGCTTCGGGGCATTCACT
Organism: uncultured Bacilli bacterium; assembly: GCA_934130375.1. Classification (GTDB taxonomy): domain Bacteria; phylum Bacillota_I; class Bacilli_A; order RF39; family UBA660; genus CAG-1193. The sequence continues at coordinate 136,114 of CAKOXW010000001.1, read as the reverse complement.
AAATGGACAAGTAAGATTACCATTTATAGGAAGTGTATATACAAAAGAAAATTCAAGAAAATATTATAATAGTTATTACAAAATAGATAATACTAACCTTTATATATCAAGTGGTATTGGTAATTCAACTATAAATATAAGACTAAACAATCCTCCATCTTTTAATTTATATAGGATTGTAAATAGATAAATTTTAATGTATAATTTAATTGAGGTGTTTTTTATGGATAAATTTAAAGAATTAATGGAAAATAAGTTATTTAAAATATGTTTACTATCAATAGTCGCATTAATCGTTATTATTGTAATAGTTGCTCTAATCGTAGGAGGCAAGGGTTCAAAAATAACAGAAGCATCATTACAAAATGCTGCTAAAAGTTATTTAGAAAAGAATCCTAATATGTATCCAAAAGATAAATATGCAACAACTACAATACCAATTTCAACTTTGGTAAGTGCTGGATACATAAGTGATAAAAGTGATGGTGCTAGTTGTCCATCTTATGTAACTGTAATTAATATGGGAGGAACATATGGTTACTCAGCAACATTAAAGTGTGGGACTGAAGCAACAAATACACTACTTAGTAAGTTACTTTTAAACCAAGTAACAAGTGGTAATGGTTTATATAACTCAAATGGTAAATATGTATTTAGAGGAGAAAATCCTAATAACTATGTTAAATTTGCAGAAAGCAAATGGAGAATAATTGGTATAGATGAAGCAAACAATATCAAAATGATTTATAGTGATATAACTACATCTGATTACTACATTAAATGGGATGATAGATATAATGAAGAAATTAATGATGCAAAAGGAATTAATAACTTTGAAGTAAGTAGATTAAAAGAATTCTTAGATAATTATATTGATAATAATCTAACACTATTTACTGCTCCAAGGATGATGAAATTATCTAAACATTCAGTATGTACAGGAAAAATAAATGAAGTAGACACTAATGTATGTTCAAGTAAAGTTGACAATGTATATGTATCAACAATTACCGCACAAGATTATGTAAATGCTAGTTTAGATTCAAACTGCTCTATTTCAAATAGTATAAGTTGTCAAAACTATAATTTCTTAAATAAAAAATCATGGACAATAACTGCTTATAAAGATAATACTTATGGTGCTTACTATATAGACGATACTGAAGGATTACAATATGGACAAGCATATTTAACAAGAGCAACATTACCTGTTATATCATTAAGAAGTGATACAATATATGTATCAGGAACAGGTACTGAGGCTGATCCATTTATGATTAAATAACAAAAAAATCTAGAATTTCTAGATTTTTTCTTTTATAATAGGCAACTCAATACTAACTAATGTACCAACCCCAACCTTAGACTTATATCTTATGCACCCATTATGCAATCTAACAATATCATAACTAAGTTTAATCCCTAAGCCACTACAACCATTTTTAGTACTAACTAATTCCCTACCAAGTCTATTTAGTATTTCACAACTAATTCCACACCCATTATCCCTAATCTCAATCACAACCTTAGACTTCTTAAGATAAGACTTAATACTAATAACTCCCCCACTTGTTACTGCCTCGCAACTATTCTTAATAATATTAATTAATACCTGTTTTAATCTATCATAATCCCCATCAATTAGTAACTCCTCATCACTAATATCATAATTAACCTCTATATTCTTATTATAAAATAATGGCTCAATAGACCCCTTTAAATTATTAAGAAGCACAGATACATCCATAATTTCTTTATCAACCGATAAATTATCTAACTTCATATAATCATTTAACATAACAAGAGTTCTATTTATCTCTTCCTTTACAATTGGAATATACTTATTAACCTTAGCGGTATCATTTAAATTAAGCATATCTAAATAACCCTTACATACTGCAATTGGATTTTTAATTTCATGAGATATCTCAAATATAGAATTCTTAAACTCTTTTTCATAAACAATATTCTTCATCGTACCATACAAATTAACAGTCTTCTCAAGTTTATTAAGCATAGAAATAAATACACAACTCATAATCAAATACAAAATATTATAAAAATAATTATCAACATAAAAACTTCTAACTATTATAAATATTAAAGCACAAATTAAATATACAATCTCTTTCAACCTTGTTTTTCTATCTTTAAGCAATATAAAACAAATAATATAAATAGGTAGATAAAACGCAAGTGGTATAAAGTCATTAAAATAAATGGATATAAAAAAGGAAACTATTAAGAAAAATATACCCTCTTCCTTACCAACTAACATTAATAATATTATCTTTACCGCATCCGGACAATGTGAGAACTTAAGCATTAAATAAATTGATGAAATTATAGCAAGATAAAATGATATCTTATTACCTTTCTTTTCAAGTACATTTAAATATACAATATATATTAAATACAAAAGTAATGGAAATAAAACAAATATAACATTTAAAACAATACAATCAAACATAATTCAATCACCAACATAATTCTACAAAATTTATTTGTTGAAATTTGTCGAAAAATAGCAAATAAAAAAGAATACTAACATGTAGTATCCTTTACTATAAATGTTAAACCTGATGGTTTATTATAACTTCTATTAAATTTAGCGGCTTCTTCGCATGTTTTTGCGTAACCAGTTGTTGCATGACTATTATCAAACATCATATACATATTAGTAACTTTTGAAGTATCAAAGCTACTTAAATCTAAACTTGTTGCTTGACTATCCTGAAACATATTGCTCATATCTGTTACTTTTGAAGTATCAAAACTACTTAAATCGAGACTTGTTGCATGACTATCAGAAAACATATATATCATATTTGTTACATTTGCGGTATCAAATTTATTTAATCCTTTTATATTCATCGCTTGGCTTACTTGAAACATCCAACTCATATCAGTTACATTGCTTGTATCAAAACTACTTAAGTCTAAACTTGTTGCTTGGCTTGCAATGAACATACCACGCATATCTGTTACTTTGCTTGTGTTAAAACTTGATAAATTTAAACTTGTTGCTTGGCTTCCATAGAACATACTATCCATATCAGTTACATTGCTTGTATCAAAACTACTTAAGTCTAAACTTGTTGCTTGACTATATGCAAACATATAACCCATGCTTACTATTGGTTTATCATCAACACTTTGACATAGCTCACTTGTTACTGGTGCAGTTGAAGATATGTCTGTTAAATAAGCACTCCATCCGTCATCAGAAAGTACTTGAAAATTTCCATTATTAGTAAGCCCTTCCTTGTATCTATATGTATATTGACCATTTACATACTCATCACCTTGAGTAAGTGAAGATTTACCAGTTACACATTTTAAAGTAATTTTAGTTTGTCCTTCACTACATGTAATATTGCCTTTGGTACCACTACAAGTTAAATTATCAAACTTACCATCTTTCTTACCATTTAATATAACACTTGCATTACCCTTATCATCAAAAGTAATCTTACAAGTACCATAATCAGTATCATTTAGTTTAGCAACATCACTACATTTTATTGCACTACTACTATTATCTAATACTTGATTTTCAGTATATTTCTTCTCTGCTGAATTAATAATCATCTTAGTTGTTGTTTCTAAACTAGATAACCTTGTTTTCTTAATTACATCACTTATTTTTGGCATTGCAATAACTAATATAACTGCTAATATTACTATTACTGCTAATAATTCCACTAAAGTAAACCCATTTTTCTTATTCATATATTACACCCTTTCTACTATATATAAAGTATATCATAAAACCATATATTTTTAACATATAAGATTAAAAGAATTACAAAAAATGTAATTCTTTTATGAATGTAATAAAAACTATATAAAATTATATTTTATTAATAATTGATTGTATAAATTCATTTATACAATATCCTTGGTATTTACAATTAGGTATATAGGTTAAGAATAATTCTGGTTCAACTAACTCTACCTCCATAATCTTATAAATAGAGTTAGTTTTTATTAGGTCAATTCTTGCATATATACTATTTTCATACTCCTTAATGTTAAGGATTTTAAGCCCTATATCAATTAATTTACTATCTACTTTATCTTTGTCTATGTAATCAATTTCAAATTTATTATTAAATATGTTTGTATATCTTTTAATAGCATATAGAAATTTCTTATTTATAAATATTAGTGATAGTTCCCCATCCTCTACTTCTTTAGCATAAGGTTGTATCATTACACCTGTTTTTATATCTTTAAATTTATCTTTTATATCAGTAAGTTCTATACTATTTTTAGATACTTTACCTATAACATATGTATTATGTCCACTTCCTGATATCGTAGGTTTAATAACAACGGGTCCTTTTATCTTAGATACTAAATCGGATGCTTCATCTAAATCTTTTGTAAAGTATGTTTTTATTACTGGTATATCATTATTAATAAGTAATTCATATTGTATATCTTTGTGATAATTATCATTTATTATATCTAATGAATTAAATATTTTAATATTATTCTTTTTAACATTATTTAAAAACTCATTAAATAATTCTATATTATCTTGATAACCCCATACACTTCTTATTATTAGAGCATCATATTTTAAGTAATTATCCTCTTCATAAGAAATAATATCACAATCTATATTATGTTTATTAAAACTAATTTTTAGTAATATATCTTCTTCTATTTTATTTTTATATTTATTATTAGATACTATCGCAACTCTTTTTTTAAATTTATTTTTATTTAATAATACATATATTTTATTATTAAATATCTTTAATCTAAGTTTTATTCTTTTTATATAATATTTAATCATTTTAAATCCTCAACTGCATTATTTAATATCTTCATATTATTAATAAGTGCTTTTATAGGAACACTAAAATTAACTCTAGCAATTAATCTTCCATCTTCAGGCCAAGACATATTATAACCCATAATACATTTCATTTTTCCCTTTATATATAAATATTTTAATAAATCCATATCATTCTCTATACACATATCCTTGTACTTCTTATGCTTTAACTTAGTAAAATCTAAAACAGCAAAGAAGCCTGAGTCTACAGTACAAAGTAGATTTATATCTTTTATACCTGATAATAATTTATTTCTAATATCATTATCTTTTTCATATTTATATATATCTTTTTTAATTCTATTATGATATTTTTTATCTACTGTATCTATACCATTTAATAAGCATTTAAATAGATTATATCTATATATGTATTCAGGCATTATTTTAGAAAAATATTTGTTATATTCTTTATATCTTCTAACTGTTCCATTATACGCACCGCATACTGCTGCGATTTGAGGAGTTGGGATAGAATCCATATACTGGAATATTGAAGATGAGATACCTCTACATATAGGAATTGGTGCGACTATAAACGCTGCTCTAAAACTTGCAAGTCCATATGACTTTGATAATCCAAATAAACTAATTGTATTATTAAAATATTTTGGATTGCTAGCAAGTGGTAATGCTAAAGACTCTCTATCAAATGTTAAATCTCTATAAATTAAATCATCTATTACGAATACACCTTTTTCTAAACAAACATCTCCAATTTTATAAAGTAATTCTTTGTTTTTATTATTCATTACTCTACCCATTGGATTATGTGGGTTCATATTTAAAAATGCTTTTACTCTTGGAATATATGATTTTCCTTTAAATTCTTTTTTTAGTTCTTCATTTATTTCATCAATTTTCTTAGATAAACTATCAGGATTAACATACCAATCATCTTCTTCTTTTAATGGTAATATTTCCACTCTTCCATTTAATCTTTCTGGTTCAAGTGCAAACAATCCATAATTTGGTCCAGTCATCAATATTACGTCTTCTTCTTTCATAATAACATTTAATATAACTGAAAATGCTTGTGTTGTTGAACATGTAAATACTATGTTATCAACACCTATACCATCATAATTTTTATCACTATTTATCTTAAAACCTTCACGACTTAAGTAATTAACTATTTTTTCTTTTTCATAAATATCACCAGTAGTACTTTGATATGTATATAGATTTTTCTTTCTTAATAATTTTTTTACATTACTAATACATAAAGAAAAAGGTTTAGTATCCATCGGAGTACCACTTTGAAACCCATCATATTCATTTATATCAGGTATATTTTTATCACCATAATTATCTAATTCATTATTTATAAAATCAAAACCATCAGCAATCTTATTTATTTCATAATAAAAATTCTTACCATCTTTTCTTTTTCCAACATGACTATTATTAGATAGTAAGTCAGGATTATCATTAACAAGACACTTTAAAGACTTACAAAAATTTTCTTCTTTAAATGAACTTTTAGTAATATTAGTATTTATACCCACTATTTTCTTAACAAAACTCTTAATTTTTTTTTGCATAGCAACACCTATTATCTTTTAACATTTTGCTTTAATAATTCTTCAATACATTTCTTTAATTTAACCGCATCCGCATCAAATACAATTTTTAATTGATTATCAATCTCAACTATTCCTTTCGCACCTAACTTCTTAATTCCCTCTTTATTTGCTAAAGAAACATCATTTAGTATTACTTTAAATCTAGACATTGATGCATCAATTGACACAATATTCTTTTTTCCTCCTAGTAATTCTACTAATTTATTAGCTTCTATTTTAAAATCTTTTTTACCACTTTTTATTACAACTATTGCAATAATTGTAAGTACAACAAATATAATAATATATCTTAATGCATCCATAAATTCACCTCTACTATAAATTATACTACATTTTATCATATTTGAAAATTAAATTTTTCAAAAAAATAGGTATTAATTGTATATCATATATCACATTTTGAATATCTTATAATTGAAAAGAGGTGTTATTATGTATGGTGAAAATAATTCTGCTAACAAAAATTGTATGTATGAAATATTAAAAACTATTTTAGTATTACAAAAAGAATCTAATATGCCAGAATGCTGTTTAGATACTTGCGACAAAAAATGCCTAGGATGCACTCCATCATTGTGTGCATATAATACAAGGCCAATTACAATTTATACTTGTGGATGCTGCAACACTGGTTTACAAATGCCAATATCAAAACTAGCAAACGAGCAAACAACTTCAAATGTATTTAGAATAGAAAAATTAGATGACAACTGTGCTACATTTAGAGTATTAGTTGCTAATACAAATGATGGTGTTACAACTTATACAGCAACAGATTCATTCTTCACAATAAGCTTAGATTGCATATGCGTACTTAAATGTTTAGCAGATACATTAATTGAAACTTTATAGGCCAAATTAATTGGCCTTTTTTATATTAACTATATCATCAACTTTAATCTTATCACCATCAATACTAATTAATTCATTATTCTTCATAGCAACAATTTCATAAACCTTAGACTTACCATTTTTAAACTTAATATCAACTTTTACTTTATATACAAAGGAATCAGAATTAAAAATCTCATTTATAGTTTCTTTAACATTTATATCCGCATCATCTATAATTATAGGTTCATCCCCTTTGTAGTAGTAACTTTCTTTATTATTTTTAATACTTTTATCTATTTTATTAATAAAAACTTTTGGTAACATATAAAACCTCCTAATTAAATATATGATAATAAGTATAAAATTTGATAATATATAGATAATAAAAATATGAGAAAGTTATATAAAAATAAAATAGATAAAAATTTAATATATACCTTAGCGGTTCTTAGTATAATATCTTTATTGTCAATTTATAGTGCAGGATGTTTAGTTGGAAATAAATTGCTAGTACTAAAGCAAATACTATGGATACTAGTAAGTATTTTTGTTATATATATTATTTTAAAAATTGGTAATAACTTTATATATAAAAACTATAAATATTTATATATATTTATAAACTTATTATTACTACTGCTACTGATTTTTGGAAAACCAATTAATAATTCTAAATGTTGGTTTAATATCTTTGGTATTACTATACAACCTTCTGAGTTTGCAAAAATAATACTTATTATTACTAATGCAATGGTTATTAATAATCATTTCAAGAATAATAAAAACAAAGAATTGTTTTTAATAATTAAAATACTTATTATAACTATAATACCATCTATTTTAACGTTTTTAGAACCCGATACTGGTGTTGTAATAATATATGTGATTATTTCATTTACAATGCTATTTATATCAAATATTAATATTAAATGGTTTACTATTTCTATATTATTAATACTTTTATTTTTATCAATATTTTTATCTATGTATTTTTATAATAGTGATACATTTATTAAAATATTTGGTACAAATTTCTTTTACAGAATAGATAGATTATTAGATTGGAAAGATGGAGTTGGTATGCAACTTGTTAACGCTAAATCAGGCATTGGTGCGGCACACATATTTGGTTTTGGTTTTAATAACACTCCTATTTATTTTCCAGAAGCACAAACTGATTTTATATTTTCAGTATTCGCAATAAACTATGGTTTTATAGGAGCAGTTATACTAATTGCAACTATTGTATATTTAGATATACATATTATTAGGATTGGTATAAATGCTAAAAATAAGGTAGATAAATATGTAGTTTCTGGTATTATTTCAATGCTTATATTTAGTCAAATACAAAATATAGGTATGAATATTGGACTACTACCAATTACAGGTATAACACTACCATTTATAAGTTATGGTGGTTCAAGTTTAATTAGTAATGCAATTGCAATGGGAATATTATTAAATATTAAGACATAAGAAAAAGGTATATGGGTTTATACCTTTTTTTATTGAAATAATATATATTTATTTTTTCTACATACAATACTGACTATTACTAATAAACAATATGTTTAGTTATACTTATCTTGTACAAAATTCTTTTCTTTAAATGCTACACCAATTGATTTTAAATATTTATACTCTTCTTCACTTCTGCAATAAATATCGCAAATATTTTCGTGAGGAACTGAATAAAGCCATGGAATATCATTTATGTAGAGAGATAAGTTATCTAAATTCATTGGGTGTAACCAATCATTAATGTTTTTTGAATTATTTAGTATAAATTTAGCAGCATATTTGTTATAGTCAACTAAATATATTGATGGATTATCATCACCCAGACTTTTAAATTTATCTTTAAAATATTTTTTAAACTCTTCATGTTTGTAGTTATAAATAAAACTTTCTATCGCACTATTAATTAATCGCTTTTCTCCAAGTATTCTTTCATTACTAGATAAGTTTATAAAATAATTATAATTTGATTGCTTTAAACGATTTTCTGCTTCTTCAAATAATTGCCTATTTTCTTTACATTGGTTATAAATTTTATCTAACATATTTTTGCTATATTTTGATAAAAACATTTCTTTTGAAAATTTTGTATAGTTAAAAATAAAATCTAAAATATGTTTTTCTTCTATTTCCGGTATTCCCATTAACTTGTATTTATACAATGAAAACTTATTACAAAAGCCAAGAGAATACATAATTAATTCTTTATAAGTTTGGTTGCTCATCTTTTTAACTTTCATTATTTTCCTTCTTTTTGGTTTTCATCCTTTAATTTCTATACCTTTTTCCTTCATTTTTTTCTCAAGTTCATTAGCATTATTAAAACACATAGTATCTATCACAGCCTTATATCCATCAAACATTTTAATTACCAAATCTCCAATTAAAGTTTTCTTAACACTTGTTATTTCATTCCATTTATATACTCTTTTTCTATTTAAAATTGAATATACTATTATTTCTTTATCATTAAACAAAAAGCGTCTAAAATGAGAATATAAAAAAATTAACATAGAAATAAAAAACATTATCAAAAATAATAAAATATGTTTGTCCAATTTGGCACCTGTTTTATCCAAAACCCCTTGACAAAATGACAAAGTAAATTTCCAAGATAAAAAGAAACAAATTAAAATGCAATAGAATAGTATATTTTTAATTTTTCCCATGCCCACAAGAACATAATTTTTATTATTTTCTTCTTTTTTTAACTGCAAAATGATGCATATTATAATTGCAAATATACTTAGTATCAATAAATAACCTACTGGTTTTTTAAATAACTCCATAAATCTTTCTACCATAATCTTACCTCACTCTTTATAGTTTTCGGATGTTTTCAATCCATATTTTATCATTTAATTCATTTGCTTCAAAAAGTGCTATTTTTTTAGCATTTTCAAACATTTCATTGTTAGTTGCTTTAATTTCTCTTAGTTTTTCATAAACAATACTCATACCAGGAATTGTTAAATTTCTTATAAAGCGAAATAATTCAATCATATAGTTTTCCAACTCTTTACATGATTTATTGCATATTATATAAGCACAATTTCTTTGTACATTTTTCATATTTTCACATTTAAAAGCAATTAGAAAACAATCTAAATATTTAATATTTTTTGCAAGTTCAATTCCTTGTTTTTGAATTTCCTTAGAATTCTTAATATCAATCATTTCATAAACTTTATCAATATCAAAAATTACCTTGTTGTTCTTATCATCGCAATTAATATTATAAATATCTTTTTTAATATTACCATTTTCATGTTCATAATCTTCAAAATAATCTATAACATATTCATTGTATTTTCCCTTTAAATTATTAAAAAAACTATTTTTACATTTTTCATATTTTTCATTACCAGTCATATTTGTTAATCTTTTTAAAATCAATAATGCACCTGGCCAATTTAAATCTATAGTCCAATCAAACATTAAGTTTAAAAATGGTTCAAGTTCTTCATTTGATTTAGAGCATATGATTTCAGCACAATTTTGCCATGTCATTTTTCCTGATGGATAATTTGGTTGAAAGAATACTTCAAAATGTTTTACACTTTTACCAATATTAATTCCTTGTTTTTGGATTTCTTTATCATTTTCCACACAATCTAACATGGTGATAATCTTATCTATCGAATACATTTTAATCACACCTTTTTTACATTTTTAAAATATTATATAGTACCAATTGTCTTTTATTTTTAAAACTTCTTCAGTTCTCTCCAGTTTCATCAAAGAATTAATATCATTAGTATATACAAGCCCTATATCACTAGACAACGCTGCTGATAGTATACTAAACGATATGGAAGTTACTTTTTCATCATTTTGATATATTTTAACACATCTTTCTGGCGCTAATCTTTTGCTTTTTTCAGTAAGTTTTATAGTACCCTTTATGTTATCCTTTTTTATTTTGTTTATTATTTCAATTCTATCATCTAAATATTTATTAAATTCAATTTTAGTTTTTAAAAGATCAATATCAGTACTAAACATAAACGATATATAAAATATTAAAATTAATAAAATTATTCTATCCAAAACTCTATAATTTGGTTTAAAGGAACTTTTAATATTTTTTATAATTATTATGAAAAATAGTATCAAAAATATTAATCTAAATAAAATATATACCAAATCCAACATTCCTCGATTTACAACATACAATATTTCAAAGTGATACCAACTAAGTAAAAAATCAATCAACAATACAATAATTGTTATAATAGCTAAATAATTTTGTTTCATAAATTCACCTCCGAACACATTTTTTATATACAATTACTATTGTATAACTTCAAAGGAAAACAAAGTATCTTCATTTAAATCTAATATTAGTAATAAAAAATGGTCATCTTTATCAAAATTTACAGGATTTCTATAAACTTTTGATTTATCTAATTCATCTAAATAATTTCTTGTCAAAAGTAAATAATAATTTGAAACATCCAACATTTTTTCTTTTTCTATATAAGAATTGTATAACAGCTTTTCATCATCTGATAATTCATCGTAATATGCTTTTAAAACCTCATCAACATATTCTACATCCATTTCATACATTTGTTTTTTTATACTTGGTACTTTCTCTTTTTCATAATACCAAATTGAAAGATCCTCACCATCCTGAAAATCAATACTAAAAATTTGATTAAATTTACTAGGGGTTGGCAATTTTAAACTCCAATTATTTTTCATTGCACTTTTTGGTAGCCAATATTTCATATCATTTTTAAATGATGAATAATCAAGACTAACCAAATAATTAAAAGATGAATATATTAATAAACCACTTAATATAAGTATTGCAATAAATAGTAAAATACTTGTCCTTGTTTTCAAAATCTATCACCTCCATTTGCGATGTTTTTTATTTGGTTTACCAACTTGGATATTTGGATTTTTTTCAATAAATAATCTGTAATATCAACAAAATCTTCATAAGTAATCAAAATTAGTATAGGCCAAAGTGTTAAAATTGCCAATATCTGTTATAATGTATAAATAATAATCAAACCCAAGCCTAAATCCTTTACAATACTTTTTGTAAATCCTTTTTATTTTTGAATATTCAAAAGAGTAAACTTTCCCACTTACTTCAATAATCATATAATTTGTCGTTAAAAAATAACTCCTTTTATTAAAAAAATCAATATTTCCAATTTTATCCAATAAATTTTGGCTTATAACATATTTTTCAATTTTTAAAAGAGCTTGGTATATATCTATTTCTTCAAATAGTGATGCTACAAAAAAAAGATTAATAAATAATAAAGTAAAATGGTCGATTTTCTTTAAGTAGTATAAAATAGCAGTGCAAACTAAGGCAACAAGTAAATATATTATAGATTTTTTCATGTGCACATATGCTTCTTTTACACATCTTGTAAAAAAGTTTTCATTTTCTTCCATAAGATAAATTCCTTCTGTAAATATAATAAATGGCTTTAAAATAATATCATAAACTCATAAAATTAGCACATTACGTACATAGTATATCATATTGTTACTTACATTTTCAAATATTACATCATATACTTCTAATTCATACACAATTTTTACATTTAACTATTTTCTTTCATGAACTACTTTTACAACAAAAAAACACCAACTATTTTTTAATAGTTAATGTTTTTATTTTATAATCCCTAGTATTATAACCCCATGGATTAGATATAAATCTAGTACCATCTTGTTCATAATCATTTTCTTTATGGTCATGTCCATAAATCCATATTTTAGATTTAAATGTATCTACATTTGTGTAATAGCAGCAATTATTGCCTTTACCATTTTCTCTATTTTTAATTGGTGGCACATGTGTAACAATAAGGTCTAAATCATTAGGTAACCCATTATACCAAGAAATACTATCTTCGTTCATTTTCAATATTTTTTCTCTATTTGATAAATCTGATAATATAAAGTTTTTATCATTTTGCCTAAAATAATATAACCAATCTACTAGTGAAGATGGTCTATACCATAATGTATCACCTGCTATTTTAAAACCATTATATGTACATATTCCTCCATTACTTCTATCTAAAAATGTAATTTTTTCATTATCTTTAAAATTATTATTTATTTCTTCAATTTTATTTAAACTAACATAATTATACTTTTCTGCTTCCTCTTTACCCATTATAAATTTAATATACGGAATATAATACTCATGATTACCAGCAATAAATATTATTTGTTTATAATATTTACTTAAGCAATATAAAAATTCTGATAATCTATCTACAAATTCATTGATATCTCCTGCTATAACTATAACTTCTGATTTTACTTTAGGTGCGATAGTAGTTTTAACAAGGTCTTGTACATTAGAAAATGGTTTTTCATTACCAATATAGAAATTTAAATGTAAATCTGATACATAATCAAAATTCATAATAATCCCCTCTTTTTGTGGCCATATTATACATATTTTTAGTATTTTGTCAAATTAAAAGAACTCATAAGAGTTCTAATGATATGTTTCCATATATGATTTTCTAGCTTTTTTATCTAATTGCAAATCAAATTTCTTAAATTTAAATTTCTTATTCTTACTAGTTACTAATTCTTTTATAAAATGTTCTAAGAACATAGGATTTCTAGCAAGAATTGGTCCGATAATATATGTACCATAAAAGTTTTTATAATGAGTTCCTAAATCTAAACTAGTAAATATTGGGTATTTATTATTCTCTATTATAGTTTCTCTATTTTGAAATCCAACTACATCATCTAATATAACATCTGATACTATTCTATTACTTATAAATCTAGTATTATAATTAAATATATTTAGTCCATCTATTTCTATATCAGTAAATATAGTTTTAGATAATATATCAATACTATTACCTGTAAATAATACAAATTTATAATCTTCAATATATTTCTTTAAATCATCTTTATATCTTCTTAAATCATTTAAAGCATTTAACATACTATCTTTAGTACCACAACCCATATATAATAAATCATACTTATTAAAATCTATCTCATCATTTATAGATAAATTATCAATTATAACCTTTATACCTTGTTCTTCTAAGTGATATCTAAGTACTTTTATATTTCCTATTTCGCCATAAAGGTTCATTATATCATAATATAAATGTGCAATTCTAATCGTCATGTTTACCCTCCATTAATTCATTAAATGGTATTACATAATCAAAGTTTAATATTGCAAATATATCTCCTTTTGATTTATTTTTAATCATATCTTCTGCATCATTTAATGTATCATATATTTTAATTTGATTTTTATTAAATCCAGCATATTTTAATCTTTCTGCTATTTGATATTTATCTCTACCTACACATATTACTTTATCAGTATATTTATCATTTAATAATTCAAATTTAATATCATATAACCAAGATAAATCATTAAATTCATATCTTCTACTTATTTCTTTCCATCCAATAACTATTGTCTTAGGTACTTTTTTATTACTAGTAAATAATACAGATTCATTAAATGTAGTACTATTCTCATTTTTATTATTCATAATATATACATATCTATCTTTATACCTTAAAGTACTATTTAATTTCTCATTATTAGGTATTGAAGATATATACCTTGCTATTTTATCTTCACTAATACCTATTAACTTTAAAACTGCATAACTAGCTAAAATATTATAAGCATAATAAAGTACATTAAAAGCAATTACAACCTTGTTATTATTAACTATCATATAACTATTATCTAAGTCTATTTTAGACACTAGGACATCCTTAGAAGGTGTTTTAAAACTACACCTTGGACATAAATAGTCTCCAACTGCTTCAATATTATAGTAATTATATTTTAATTTAGTATTACATTTTGGACAATAACATATATTTATATTATCAAACTTATTTGTTTTATAAGAATATTTACTTTTAGATATACCATAATATGTAACATCATACTCATCTTTTAGATTGAATTTTTGTAAATATGGGTCATCAGCATTAAGTATAAGTTTCATATTCTTGTTTAATGCTTCTTTTATTTTATCGAATACCATATCATAATTACCATGCCTTGGTGGTTGATCACGAAGTATATTAGTAATAACTACATATCCTGGTTTTGTCATATCAAATACTTTTTTAGTATATCTTTCATCAACTTCTAAAACTAGGGCATCTGCTTTTATATTTCCAGATAAATCTGAATTGTTTATAAGAAGTGATAATATACCTGGTAGCATATTACTTCCGAATTTGTTGTGGGCAACTAATAAGCCATCACTTCTTAGCGCATCTGCAATCATAGTAGTAGTTGAACCCTTTCCAGCACTTCCAGTAACTGCTATAACAAGTTTTGGCATTTTAAAATATTTACTATAGTTTTTATCTAATTTTAATAACAATTCACCCGGAAAATTAGAGCCTCTTCCAAATAATTTTAAAATATAACCTGATATTTTACATATTAATAGTTTAATCTTTTTCATAATTACCTCTTATATTTTTTAATATTACTTAGTGTTTTAATTTTTTGATACTTTGTATTTTCAATACCCCAAGAATCTATATCACTATTATCTTTATTAAAGTAAAGTGGTATACCTCCACAACTAACCCATGCATCAAGATTAAATAATGCATCGTCAACTAATATATTGTTTTTAGCATCCACTAAATCTGTTTTTTTAAGTGGATAAGGAACTAATACAACGGGTAAATCAATTCCCTCTCTTCTTAAAAATAAAATCTTTGAAGCGCCTTCATTAGTTGCTGAATGAACTTTTGTAAGAATACACGTATCTTCCTTAGAAAAAGTTCTTAAAATATTAAGAGAATTATTTATAACCATAGAATTTTCTATGATTTTACTCCAAGATATTCTTTGTAAATAACGAATTTTAGCTTCTTCACTTCTATCTTCTTCTTTATGCCAATTTTCAAATATTAATTTTTCAGTATCTAAAATAACACCATCAAAATCTATATAATATTTCATACCAAAATCCCCCAATAATTATCTAGAAAAACCAACTTTTTCTTTTACAATTTCATATTTTTTCTTTGCTTCACTAGTTACTTTTTCTAAATCTCTATCTAATATTTTATCTATTATATCACTGTTTACATATTCATTGTATTTCTCTTGAATAGATGCAACTACTTCACAAACAACATCTGCAACTTTAGTTTTAAATGTTCCATAATTACAATCTTTAAACTCTTTTTCAGCATCACTTATTGTTTTATTAGTTAAAGCACAATAAATATTTAATAAATTAGATATACCTTTTTTGTTTTCCATATCAAACTTAATAGTATTATCACTATCAGTTGTTGCAGACGCGATTTTCTTTCTAATAACAGATAAATCATCTAATAAATAAATAACTCCCTTTTTATTTTCTGCTGATTTACTCATTTTGATACTAGGATTAACTAAATCCATTATTTTAGTACCTGTTTCTTTAATTAATGGTTCAGGAATTTTAAATGTATCTCCATATTTTTTATTAAATCTAATTGCGATATCTCTTGTTAATTCAACATGTTGCTTTTGGTCAATACCAACAGGTACATAGTCTGCATCATACATTAGTATATCAGCTGCCATAAGTACTGGATATGTTAAAAGTCCAACAGTAAAATTAGCATGTTTACTACTTTTATCTTTAAATTGTGTCATTCTTGTACACTCACCATAATATGTATTACACTCTAAAATCCATGATAAATTTGTGTGATATACATTTTCTGATTGAATATATATTGTATTTTTATTAGGGTCTATTCCACACGCTAAATAAAGCGCTAATAAATCTCTTGTATTTTTTCTTAATTCATTTGGGTCTTGTGCAACTGTAATTGAATGCAAATCTGCAACAAATAGATATGAATCATAATTATTTTCTAATTCTTTCATTTGTTTAATCGCACCAATATAATTACCAAGTGTAATATTTCCAGTTGGTTGTAACCCTGTTAAAACTCTTTTCATTTTAAATCCTCTATCTTTCCAAGTGCTTCTTCAAATTTAGGTAGCACTCCTATATTATTTGTTCTATGAACAGGAAGTTGATATATATCGTGACCTGGATATTCATTTCCCTCAATGATAACTGGTCCTTTATCAGTAATAGCAATATCCCATCCAACATATCTAATCTCTTTAACTACTTTAGATGCTTTTAGAGCAAGTTTAACTGCCTCTTTGTATTTAGGTACTTTAAATCCAACAATATCAGTATTAGTCATTGGATGTTTATAATAAATATTTTTTAATTTATCTACAGCAGGATATTCAATAACACCTGTTTTTTCATTAATAGGCACTACCATCCCACCACCATTATAATTATCTACTATATAACCATGATTACCAATTCTTTGATATGCTGCTACTACTAACTGCTTATTATCATATCTATTTACAGTAATAATTCTAACTGTATTTATAGCATAAGGATAAAGTTTATTCATTTCAGAACACTGAATAACAACTTCCTCAACTAACACTAAATTCTTATTATAAAGATAATTATATAAGTCTCCTTTAAAATCCTTAACTACAATTTTTTCCATACTATCCCCATGAGTACCACTAGTAGGCTTACAAAATATTATCTTCTTCCCTTTTAAGAATTTATTAAATTCATCCTTGTTCTTACCATTTAATATAATATATTCTCTATTTAAGTAATCTTTAAATACAGAATTAAACTCATTCTTATTTAAAAATATATGATTAAACTCCTTGTTGTTATAGTACTTAACAAATATATTATTTTTGCCCCTTGTTAATACTGTTTCTCTTTCTTTGGCGTTAAGACGCCACATCTCAAATAAAAGATAATCAACATATCCAGATTGATATCTAAGTGCACATATAATCATATCAAAAAATATAAACACCTTAGACTTACCACTTAAAGTATGTATTTTATCTATAGTCTTAAACATATTCTTAAAATTCATATTCTTAATTCTTCCAAATATATATCTTACCTTTTTCATAAATTCCTCCAAATATAGTATTATTATAGCACGATTTATTATTTTTTTGTATATTCTTTACATATTCGTGCTAAATGTGGTATCATTAGTATGTAAGCAATTTATATTGCATAAAAAAATGGGAAATACTTAACTTTCTTGTTGAGTACTTACCACAAAAAGAGTTCGTACTTAATTCAATGATGAATTAAGTACTATTTTTTTATTTTAGTAAAATAAACTACTTAATCCCTCGACTACACAAAAAAAGAAAGTTACATTTTTAACTTTCCTTTACTTCCTTTAATACCATTAAAATTACTTAAAATATTAGTTTCAAATGAGAATACTTTTCTCTTCTTTCTTTTATAAGTCTTAATACCAAGAGTAATTAAATCATCTAATAATTCTTTATATGGTTTATCTGTTGCTTCCCATAGATAAAATGACAAAGAACCAGGTATTGTATTAGTTTCATTAATATATATTTTCTTAGTCTTCTTATCAATTAAGTAATCAATTCTAATTACACCTGCTGCATTTAATACTTTAAATACACTTTTAGATAATTCTTTTACTTCATTTGTCATTTTATCATCTAATCTTGCAGGTAATATTCTATTAGTACTAACCATTCCTTTTGATCCAGTCTTACTTGTTTTTCCTTTAGAACCTCCAAGGTATTTATCTTTATAACTTAAGAATTCATCCGCACCCATTACTTCTTCTATTTCTGATGCACTTTGATATTCATAATTTCCAAGTACACTACAGTTAACTTCTACTAAATTATCAACTACTTTTTCAACTAATATTTTCTCATCATATTTAATTGCTTCTTCTATGCAGGTCTTTACTTCTTCTTCATTATGTGCTTTACCAATACCAACTGAACTACCTAATCTAGCAGGTTTAATCATAACTGGATAACCAATTTTTTTAATTCTTTTTAGTATTTCTTCTTCATTATCTTTATATTCACTATCAAAGAACCAATCATAATCAACTACTGGTAAATTAGAAGATTTAAGTATTTGTTTTTGAAATACTTTATCTTGACCAATAGACGCTGAATAAAGATTTGAACCAACATAAGGTATACCAATTAATTCTAAGTATCCTTGTAATGTACCATCTTCTACATTCGTACCATGTACTATTGGAAATGCTATATCAATATAATCAACTACTCTTCTAAGTCCTTTCTTATTAACTAATACAAAACTATCTTTTTTATTAGTTAACACTACGTTTTTAGCGTATTTCTTTAATAAATCTAAATCACTATAAATATCTATATCACTAAGTAATTTTCCAGTATACCATTCTCTATCTTTTCCAATATATATAGGTATTATTTCATATTTTTCACTATCCATACTTTTCATGGCTTGAACAGCAGATATAATACTTACTTCATGCTCTACACTCTCACCACCAAATATAACTCCAACTCTTAACTTCATAATATTTTCACTCCTTACTTAAATATATCAGGTAAATCATTTTCTAAAAGTACATAAGTTTCTCCTCTTTTTAACTTATTAATTAAAGGAAAAGCATTAATAACATCTTCTTCAATATGTATCTTTTTATTATCATACCCCATACTTTCTAAACCTTGTTTTATCGCCTCAGTCTGTTTTTCTCCTATTAAGATAACTTCATCAGCAACATCTGCAATTCTACATCCAAAATCATAATTTTCCTTGTACTCACTACTACCTAACTCAATCATACCTGGTGTAACTACTATCTTATACCCGCTCATCATACCAAGTACATCAAGTGCCATCTTCGCACCCACAGGATTTGAATTATACGCATCATCTAAATAGTATACTCCATTTCCCCTCTTAAGTTCAAGTCTATGCTCTATAGGGTTTACACTTTTTACCGCACTTATTAATTGATTAACACTTATTTTAAACTCATAACCCAATGCTATCGCACTTAAGATATTGTATATATTCGCATAACCAAGTAACTTAGTTTCAAATTTATATTTATTCTTATCACCTTTAATTATTAAATCAAAACTAGAACCTTTATTGCTAACTTTAATATTAGTTGCTCTAAAATCACAGTCATTATCAATACCTATCCATATTCTTTTTACTTTATTTTTAGGTTCATAACTTACCTGTAAAGGATCATCAGCATTTAATACACAAACTCCATCACTAGGTAATGCCTCAAGTAATTCAAATTTACCTTTTTGAATATTTTCTTGTGAACCAAATAATTCTAAATGAGCCTTACCAATTCTAGTAATAATTCCATATTTAGGTTTAACCAGGTCACATAGTTCCTTAATCTCGCCTATTTTATATGCTCCCATCTCAGCAATAAATACTTCATCAAATTTATCTAAATCATTATTAATTGTCATTATTAATCCATAAGGAGTATTTAAATTTTTCTTAGTAGTAATAGAATTATATTTAACATTTAATATTTCATTTAAAATATTCTTACTACTAGTCTTACCATAACTACCAGTAATACCAATTACTTTTAAATTAGACATATTTTTAAGTTTATTAACTGCTTTTCTTTTAAAAGATAAAAATACACACCTCTCAACTGGAATATTAAGTTTACACGCTACTAAAACTATGTAATAAGTAAAATATCCAATAAAAGATAACACTAAATATATATTAATACCACTTTTTATTAAGAAATAACTAGGTATAATAGTTATTAACAATATTGTTACTATTAACCTTTTTATTCGTGCTGTTACAACAAGTGGTTTTTTAATAACTTCCTTGTAACTAAGACCAAAACTTCTTAAGAATAATAGAATATATATTATTAAAAATAGTATTTCTATAATGCCTAAGTTCTTACTTGGAATAAATAGTATAAAGAATATTAAAAATACTTGAGATAAGTCAAAAGATAACATTATCTTACTAAAATTTTTTATAGTCCATTTAAAATATCTATAATCATCATCATATAAGTTTTGTTGAAGCATATGCAATGATTTTTTTAATCTATAATACATATACATAAGCCATATTATTACGCATATATAAACCATTATTTACCTCCTAAAAAACTTCTTAAAACACTAATTGTCTGATTAATTCTTTCTAAGTAAGCATAATGAGTACAACCCTCATATACAACTAAACCAGCATCTTTCATAATACTCTCTGCATACTTAGCATCTTCAATAGGTACTGCTGTATCTAAATCTCCCCATATCAACAAAGTAGGAACATTTATTTGTTTTAAATAACCAGTTAAATCTTCATTAACTACATTTACAAGTATATTTCTCATCATAGGTGATGCATTTCTATAATCAGAAGAACCAATCTTAGTTTTCATAAAACTTTCTAATTCCTTAACAACAGGCACTTTCTTTAAAAATTTAAGCACCCTAACCTTAAACGTATTTCTCTTAGTACTTCTTCTAAAAGGAGCACTTAGTAATACAAGCTTTGAAACTTTTTTCTTAGCCGCATACACAATTGCAACCCTTCCACCAAAGGAATGCCCTATCATAACTGGATTATCAATATTTAACTTAGTTAATAATTCACTAACTATTTCATAATAATCGTAAATTGTATAAGCATATGTTGGTTCGGAACTAGAACCAAAACCAGGTAAGTCTATTACTGTAATATGATAATCACTTTCTAACCCCTTACCAATTGGGTTCATCATTTCAATATTCTGTCCCCATCCATGCAATAAAACAACATCCTTGCCATTCTTATTGCCATACTGTATATAATTTACAAACACATCTTTAATATTCATCTAATCACCCACTACTTTATATTTTATCACTATTATTATATGCATTTCAAGGTTTTAAGAAAACTAATTAGAAAAGAAAAAAGACCTAAGTCTTTATTTTGATACGATTTATATTTTCTAAATTTGTCATATTTTCACCACTTTTTATCAAAATATGATAATTTCTGGTGAAAATCAACTAATTTTTATATATAATATAAAGACTTTACTACATATGTAAAGTCTTTAATTATTGCAATATAAATTACTTAAGCCCACGAATTCACATAAAATTAATACCATTTTGAGTGATGACGAAGTAGTTTCAAAGTTTTCTCATCAGGTTTATAATATATACCAGTTAAATGATTACCTTTCTTATTACCAATTTCTGAAAACAAATCATCATTAGTAACTGTATCTCTATTGTCATATTTAACATTATTAATACCAATTCTATCTAAACTACCACTAATCATATCTTTTATATTAATACTTTCATAAGAAGCACAAGGTCCAACATGAATTTTAATTTTATCATTAGATAAATTACATACTCTTAAAAATTTCTTTACAATATCTTCAAGTAAATTATCATTCAATTTATCAATATTCATACTTGCAAGTGCGATTGCATAATCAGATTCAATAGTTATAACTGGATTATCACTTGTTGGATACGCAAGTGCGATACTTGGTGCAAACCTACTTATCATAACCGCATCACATGGAATATTATAATCAAGTAAATTAATACTATCATCAAATAAAGCTTCTTCTGCTAAATTAGTAATATCAAGTAAAATACCTTCATTATTTAAATCTTGATTAGGAATAATCATTTTTCTAGTATCAATACCATATTTCATTTCTAAATATTCTTTTTCACACTTTAATAAACCAAGTAATTCTTTCTTACTTAAAGAGCCATCACTACAACTAGTAGTAAAATTATAAACTCCATTATATAAATTAAAACTCATCTCTCTCACCTCTTTTTTTAGTATATTATATATTATTTAAAAATTTTGTCAATTATTGTACTATTAATAAAATAATCAAATAATTCTTCATTATCAATATCTTCTGGATGCCACTGTACACCAACATTAAAAGTATTATCATCCTTCTCTATTGCTTCGATAACATCTTGGCACCTACCAACAACTTTATAACCATTTAAATTCTTTATCTTATAGTTATGCCTACTATTAACATAAATATCTTTTTTAAATATTTTATATAATAAAGAATTCTTATCAATATTTACTTTATGCACATATCTATTACTTTTATTATGATTAGAAACTTCTTCTAAATCAAGAAAAGAAGACATTTCCTGCATACCAAGACAAATACCAAGTATTGGAATATTATTTTTAGTTGCATACTCTATAATATATTTATCTAAATAACTCTCAGTACTACCACCTGGTATCACAAAACCATCACATATTTTTAATATATTATCAATAATTAATTTATCTCTATCTAAAAATTCATAACTATATCTTTCTTCATTAATAATTCCTAAGCATAAACCACCGCACTTAGTAATATTATCAATTAGAGATTTATTTATTTTATGCATATTATTTTCTAATCTAGTTACTATACCTATTATTGGTTTAGATAAAAAGATTGATTTCTCAATCTTTCTTAGCATATAACTGATCCTAGTATTATAGCAAGTAAAATATATAAAACTATAACAATTAAAAATCCTGTATTGCCTCCACCACAAGAGTTTTGGCATGTTGTATTGCAAGCCATAATTACACCTCCTTTTTTATTTAAATGTAGGCACCTATTACGATTACTAATATTATGAATAATACTAATACTATGGCTGAACCATTAATATATCCGTGTCCCATAATCGATTCCTCCTTTTCATCTATTCACATTATTTTATGGCAAATGCATAAATAGTGTGATTACTTATAACTAAATTATTGTTTTTTTATTGTTTTTTTATTATAATTATTATGCAAGGAGGATTTTAGATGAAAGCAATTAAAAAAATATTATGTGTATCACTTGTTATATTATCATTAACAGGTTGTGGTAAAATACCAAAATTAAATGATGGCTCTGAGTTATTGTTTGAAATGGATGGACTAAATATGACAGTTGATGAATTCTATAACAAATTAAAAACAAGTTATGGAACATATGCTTTAATTAATTCAATTGATGATCAATTATTAAATAAGGTATATGAAACTGATAAAGATATGAAAACTAAGATTGATAGTACTATCGTATCTTTAAAAAATCAATTTGGTTCAGATTTCAATAGTGCAATTAGTCAATATTATGGAGTTTCTTCTGAAAAAGAATTAAGAGATTATATTGAAGTTGCGTTCAAAAGAGAAAATGCTGCGAAAGATTATGCTGCTACTCTAATTACTGATAAAGATATTGAAAAATATTATGAAGAAAAATCAATTGGTGATATGAAAGTAAGTCATATTCTTATTAAGTCTGACGCTAGTAGCAATGCAACTAGTGATGAAAAGAAAGAAGCTGAGGCTAAAGCATTAGAAAAAGCAAAAGAATTAATTAAAAAATTAGATGAAGGTGCTAGTTTCGAAGAGTTAGCAAAAGAAAATTCTTCAGATTCATCTGCATCTGATGGTGGTAATATTGGTTACTTCAATAGAGGCAAAACAGTAACTGAATTTGAAGATGCTGCTGTTAAGTTAAAAGTTGGAGAATATACAAAAGAACCTGTTAAAACACAATTTGGATATCACATAATATTAAAAACAGACCAAAAAGAAAAACCTGCATTCGACGAAGTAAAAGATAGTATTAAAGACACTTTAGTAAGTGAAAAAATAAGCAATACTGATAATATTTATGTTTATGCTATGGAATGGTTAAGAGAAAAAAATGATTTAAAAATTTACGATGCTGAATTAAAAATAAAATATGATCATTATATGAATGAACAAAAAGCATCATCAACAAAAAAATAAGGCCAAATGGTCTTTTTTTTCATGCTCATTTATTTGTATGAAAAAACAATTTAAATACTACAAAAAACTATAATAAATACTGCAGCAACTAAAATAAATACTGCAATAATATTTTCTAATTTTTAAAAAATAATAAGTATTATATCAAAATATCATTAAAAACCATACAAATACTACACAATTATTCAAAAAATACTGCAGTAAACATCATCACATAAAACTATAGCAACAAAATAAGACCAAATGGTCTTTTCCATTTTTAAACATTAATAATACTTGTACAAAAAAATAGTTTACACATGTAAACTATTCATTACCTAAATATAAACTACTTAAGCCCACGACTACACATAAAATAAGTTAATCAATAATACTATTTATCTCTTCTATACTATACCCTTTTTGATACAACTTACCTCTTAAAAATTGTTTTAATTTATAATCTTCATACTTAAGTCTATACTTAGAATATAACTTATTATATTCATCTTCAATATTAGATTTAGACCTTAATGTATTACTATTTAATACTTCTATAATACTATCATACTTATATCCAGCATTTATACATCTATTTATTATCTTATTCTTCATCTTATTAAGAGGCAATTTAGTATTATTCTTTATCTCTTTTTTTATTATTTTCTCTAACTTTTCATTAACAATATCATTATCAATATTAGCTATCACATTTGAAATAATATCATCACTAATACCCAATTTCATTAAATCACTTTTAATCTTATCAGGCCCATTATTAGTGAGTAATAACTTATCATTTACATAACATCTAGCAAAATTACTATCATTTAATATATTTTCATGAAGTAGTCTATCTATTACCTCATCAATATTCTTACATTCAAACTTTTTCTTAGTTAAATATTCCCTTAATTCCTTTACAGACCTCATTCTTATACTTATATATTTTACTGCAGTATCATAAATAGATGCTTTAAAATTATCTTTATTTATTTCATGCAATAAATCATTATCAATATCCTTTTTATATAATAAATTATATTTTAATATTACATCTTCATATACAGTAAGAATTTCATTATCAAAATAAATCTTATATTTATTAGTACCAACTTTTTTAAATTTGTTTATTTTCATAATTCACCTACTTTCAAATTAAGTTTAACAAATATAATTAATTAAGTCAATATAAGCACATACATTTGTTCTAATTTATTTTTAAAAAAAACTTAATACTATTTAATATGTATTAAGCCTTCTGCCACTTCTTCAAGGGCCCTTCCTATATACTTTTTGCACTTATAATCTCTTTCTCTCATTTGAAAGAAATGATCTTCATGCATTTGCTCTGCTCTTCTTGATACGATATGTACAAGAGCATACTTTGAATCAACTATATTAAGTAGTTTATCAATAGAAGGATAAATCATTTTCTTCACCTCTATTTTAATAATATTATATATACATTTTAATGTAAATATGTTCGACACAAGTTTACATTATTTAGTCTTATTTTCACCAATTTGATTTTTTAAACTTTCTAATACTTTAGAACGTTCTAAAGACATATCACCAATATATTCTAGATTTGGTGCATTAAATTCTTCTAACGCTTCATTATACACTAAAACATAATCATCAATTCTTTTTAAATTTGGTGCATTTACTTTTCTTAATGTCTTATTATGGAAGAATGTATCATAATCTAGAGTATCAACACTGCCTAAATCAAGTTCCTCTATTGTTTCATTTTTAAACATAAAACCATCTTTTGGTTTACTTATATTTTCCATTCTTAGCTTCTTAGTTCTATTATCTTTATCCAAAGTAAGTTCCATACATTCATTATTAGAACCAAGTATAACTACTCTTTTACCATCTTCAATATTTTCAATAGCAATTCTTTCTATCTTAGGAATCGTACTAAAAAAGCCATCGCCTATTTTTTTATCATAGCAAATAATACTTCTATTAGATTTAGATAAATCAATCATAAAATAATCAAATATAAAATATAAACTTTTATCAAATTTCTTAACACTAAAGTTATCTATTATTATATTATCAGGACAATAATAAATATTATTTATTTCATAATTATATTTATAAAACTTACCATCATTTGCTCTTACATATCCAGGTATTTCAAAGTCTACTGATGGATTTTCTTGCCTTAATCCATATGTTTTTGCAAAACTCTCAGTAAGACCCGGAATAATATTTTCTAAATTATTTCCAAATGTCGCATCAGGATTGTCAATAGTATGATTATATCTATTCTTTATAGATAAAGTATTCGTACCATCCTTAGTAAATTGTATACTTATTACTGAAGTTCCATATACATCTTCTCTTTTTGGATTTCTATAATCACTTCTTATAATACTATCTACATCTTTTTTAACAGCAAAGAATACAGTACATTTATCTAATCTATTTCCATGAAAAGTACATAATGCTTCATCATCTCTATAATACTTTTTATAGCTTTGTATCTCATCTTCAGAAAAACATTGTTTAAGCACATATCCTACTTCATCCATTAATTCTTCAGGTGTCTTATTAGTATCAGTTAAATTAGTATCTAATGAATTTTCACCACTACTTGCCTTTTTAACAATAAAGTTTTTAAATTGAAATAACCAGTTATTTTCTTTTAAGTCATCATATAAACTTCTACTTTCATTAAAATAACTACTAAATACTTGAGTTAATAATCCTTCTTTTTCAAGAATTGTAGAAAAATTTTCTCTACAAAAATGCATCATCTTTTCCCCATATTTTTTCTTAATATATTGTAAATCACTATTCATTAGCCATAATACCTCTTTAGATAATAAATATCATTGCCTTTCTTTATAATAAGTAAATCATCTCTAGTATATTTATTCATATCTTTTCCATATATAGATTTAACATCTCCAAAACATAAAACTTTCTCATTGTTAAACATACTAGAAGGAAAATAAAGTATATCACCAACATCTACATAAAAATCATAAAACTCTATATTATACTTATAATCCTTGTTATTACATCTTAAAATATAAGTATAATTATCCCTACTAATTACTTCGTATTCTCTCATATCAACACCTATTTAACCATTTCTCTAATTTTATTTAATATTACAACCATTGCCCATGTATCTTGCTTACAATACTCAAGTAATGAATTATATTTTAATCTTTTTAACTCACTTGGCATCGTTTTAAATGAAGCATAAGTAACAAGAGCTTCTGTTCCATTTTTAACATCTAAGTTACTATAAGATAAATCACTAAATACAGGAAGTGTTTTCTTTATAGAATAAGAACCACTTAAACGATAATCATAAAAATTTACTCTCTTAGACTCATTATCACTATAATTTAATGATTTATAAAACTCACTATTGCCCTTTATTATATAAAGTAAATCAGAACCTGTATTATATATACTCATCAACTTATCTTTATACTGAGAAAAAGTATTTGCTAGTTCCTTAATCCTACCTTTTTCAAATCCTACATTCTGTGCGAACAAAGTACCATCAGGTTTTATATATTCAACTAATTTCTTAACTAGTTCTAATCTATCATCATTATTTGGATTACTAGATAAAAACTCATAATGATTAATCTCTTTATCACATACACCTGGTTCTTTTTCAATATGTAGTGAAAACTGAAATGGTGACTGAGTATAGCATTTTTCACCTCTAAATCTAGGAAGAGGACAAGGAAATGTTTCAAAATCTAAATGATATATTGGATACTTTATATTATTAAGTGCGAGTTTTATTTTATCTTTATCAATAAATTGATTACCTGTTTCTAAGCACTCTCTTTGTATTAAATGATTTTCATTTTTAATCCAAGATTTAGGAATATCTAACATGTTTAAATATCCTTCATTAATTAAATCAAGTCCTTTATGGATACATCCATCATCATCCTTAAAACCAAAACCATTATTCATATAATCAAGTGATGAATTATATTTAGGTATTTTCTTAAAACATATCGGACAAAATTTACACTTAGATTTACTTTTATATTCGCAACAAATTCCAATTGGACAAGGACTTACATCCATTTCGAGCAAGTACTTCTTTATATTTTCTTTATCTAATAATACTTTTTCCTGCATTTCTTTAGTTATATTATTAAATTCAAAGATGCTTATAATATCATCACCATAAACAGGCTTATTATTTTCATACTTACCATCAAATACATATTCAGAATTTAAAACAGCCAAATAATAATTTATCTTTTTATTAGTAAAATTATGTTCTTTCAAATCACATTCAATAATCATTCTTTGAACAGACAAATCATAAATATACTTGCCACATTCATCAAACCTATCAAGTAACTTACTTCTTTTTTTCAAATAAGAATTATTAGGCATCTCTTTAGTTATATCAAAATTTTCTAAATCTTCTTTTAAATGATATATACCTCTTTTATCTTTATAAAATATTGAATATTTAGAACATTTATTATTTTTAGTACTTCTATAACCACCTTCTAAAGAAAGATACTTATTACTAGTTGTTGCTTTAACCTCTATAATATTTATTTCATTATCAAGTTCATTATAAATATCTACATAACATAAATATCTAATACCATCTTCTTTAAAATCAAAAGATTGTTGTTTCTTAGTGTCAAGAGCATAAACTACTTCTCCACCAAATAAATTCTTAATCTTAGAACCTGCTAGCATTTCTATTTCTTTATAGTAAGGAAGCATTACTTCAAGTTCAGGATTAGATGTATCAATTAAATCTTCATCACTATCAGAGTACATTTCAGATAATAAATTTTTAATCTCTTCATCTAATTCCTCATTCTTATATTCTTCATAAGATATATCTGCATTAAGTTTATCTTTCTTTACTTCAGATAAAGAAACATATCTTCTACATCTTCCATAATTTATAAAACTAGTCTTAGGAATTGCCATAATTATTTCTTCTTATTATCAACTATATCAAGTAAATTCATACCACTATAAAGTTCACAATCTGGGTCAATATTTAGTTTTAAATTATATGCTTCATTTATAATTTTAATAAATGCTGCAAAGGTCCTTGTATTACCAACTAAGAAAGGTTGTAAATCCCAAAGTGCTTGTAATCTATCAAAAATAACATCTAAATTCTTATCTCCAACTCCTTCTTCATTTATAGTATGCATATATGAATTAATAATACCAGTATAAGCACTTAATCTATAACAAAGTGGTCCATATAAATCACCAAATAAGAAATTATTTAATTTAAGCAAATATTCAGCATCATACTTATCACAACCAAATGTACAATATTCATCTAAAAACTTTAGCTTTTCATTAACTAATTTTTGCTCTAAACTCTCTAATTTATCTTGAGAAACTCCAATAATATTTTCCATAATTATCCCTCCTTATTTCGCATCATACCAGTTTATACCAGTATTGATTTCTACTTCCAATGGAACATTTAATTTATAGCAATTCTCCATTACATTTTTAACTAATTCTTTTAATTTTTCTTCTTCTTCCTTCTTAACATCAAATATAAGTTCATCGTGTATTTGAAGTATCATAGTACTTTTAAAATTATTATCCTTTAAAGCTTTATGCAAATCTATCATAGCTTTTTTTATAATATCAGCACTTGAACCTTGAATTGGTGTATTAAGCGCTATTCTCTCACCTTGATGTCTAATTACATGATTAGTATTATTAATTTCTTCAATAATACGCTTTCTATTCATAATAGTTTTAACATATCCTTTTTCATGAGCATCCTTTATAACACCTTTCATATATTCATCAATTCCCGGGAAAGCACTCTTATATTTTGATATGAATTCAGTCGCATCATTTATATTTATATCAAGCGCATCAGATAAGCCAAAACCACTCATACCATAAAGTATTCCAAAATTAACAGCCTTAGCAACCCTACGCATCTCAGCATTAACTAAATCCTCACTAACATTGTATATCTCCATTGCAGTCTTAGTATGAATATCTATACCACTTTTAAATGCCTCTACTAATTTAGGAACACAAGATAAATGCGCAAGTAACCTAAGTTCAATTTGAGAATAATCAGATGACATAATTAAATCATTACATGGTATAAAAGCTTTTCTA
Source organism: uncultured Bacilli bacterium (assembly GCA_934130375.1). GTDB lineage: Bacteria > Bacillota_I > Bacilli_A > RF39 > UBA660 > CAG-1193. The sequence continues at coordinate 104,996 of CAKOXW010000001.1, read as the reverse complement.
ATTAACTTAGAATATTCATACCTTGTTGGTATATTCTGTAAATTTGGGTATGAACTTGAAAGTCTACCTGTACGAGTAAGTGTCTGATTATAAATTGTATGTATTTTACCATCCTCATGTATAAAATCACTTAAAGAAATAATATATGTACTATAAATCTTCCATAGTGCTTTATAATCTAAAATCTTATCAATTACAGGAAATTCATTTTTATACTTACTTAGGTACTCTTTATCAGTTTTCCTCTTCTTATTAGCAGGTACTCCTATCTTATCATACAAAATATCAGCAAGTTGCCTTGGAGAATTAACGTTAAACTCACATCCAACTAAGTTATATATATCTTTCTTTAATAACTCTATCTTAATAAGTATTTCCTCTTTCATCTCCATTAATACTTTACTATCAACTCTCATACCAGTTAATTCCATATCAGCAAGAACATACACTAAAGGCATCTCAATATTATTAAATAAATCAATACACTCTTTATTTAATTTTTCCATATATTCATCATGAGTTTCATATATATATTTTGCTTTCTTAACTGCTTCCTTAGCGATCTCATTAATATCTATTTCTTTTTTCTTATACATAGTTTCAGAAAAAGAAATATTATAATTATAAGTATTAGCAATATACGCAATATCCTCTTTAACATTATAATTAAGTAAATAAAGCGCAATCATAGTATCATAATTACATTTATTAAGAGCAATACCAAATTTAGATAAAGCAACTATATTCTTTTTTAAATCATAAGTATAAAAATTAACATACTTTAAAATATCCTTGTTCTTCAAAAGTACGGAAATAGGTATAAAACCACTAGAACTCTTATTGTAAAAAGCAAGCCCTATAACATTTCCAACATGATAATTTTGATTATCTACCTCTAAATATATCGCACTACCTTCAAGATTGATATCTTCTACATTAGATATAATATTTATGGTAGGTTCAATAATCTCTTTATCTACTTTAATATTTTTTATAAATGAATAAAATTCTAAATCTTCATAAATACTTTTTAACTTATCATTCGCACCCCTATATAAAGTATCTTCTAAAGTAAAATCAAGAGGTACTTCCTTGTAGATAGTTGCTAGTTGCTTAGATGCAAAAGCATCATCCTTATAATTAATTAAATTCTCTTTGACTTTACCCTTTATATTATCTATATTTACATAAATATTTTCTAAACTACCATAATCTTGTAATAATTTTAAAGCAGTCTTCTCACCTATTCCTTTAACACCAGGAATATTATCTGACTTATCACCTTGTAAACCCTTTAAATCAATTATTTTAATTGGTTCAAGATTATATTCACTTACAAAAGCATCTCTAGTCATCATTATATAATCTTTAGTTTTTAATAATTTCACAGTAACTTTGTCATTAATAAGTTGCAATAAATCTCTATCACTACTTACTATTAATGTTTCATAATCATTATCAGTTGCCATTTTAGATAGAGTTCCAATTATATCATCTGCTTCATATCCATCAGTTTCATACCACTTTATACCCATCGCATCAAGCATTTCTTTTGCTTTAGGAAACTGATTTTTTAAATCAGCAGGAGTTTCAATTCTACCTGCTTTATACAAAGAATAAGTATCATGTCTAAATGTTTTACCCTTATCAAATGCAACTAAAATATATGAAAATTCTTCTTCATGAATAATCTTATTCATCATATTAGTAAAACCATAAAGTGCATTAGTAATAAAACCCTTACTATTTTTCATTAAATTACCAGCATACGCAGTTGCATAATAACTTCTAAACATTAGATTATTACCATCAATTAATACTATTTTTTTCATACTCTCACCATAATCATTATAGCATTTTTAATAAAAAGAAAAAAGACCTAAGTCTTTATATCGGATAACTTATTTATATTTTTTAATATATCTTCTAAATTATTAACTCTATTTTCTAATTCACTAATTTTTGCTAAACTATCTTCATAATTTTTTTTGTAATCTGTTTTGGGAAATAATATTACCCAATCAGATTTTGTTGCTATCCACTCATTATCATTTATTTTATGCCATATATAAGTTCCATCATTATAAGTTTCTAAATCATTATAAATACCATTAAATACTGCAAAATCAACTATTTTACTAGTAGTAGTATGATTAATCCTAATTCTAAGTTCCCTAACTATTACTTTTAACTGATTAACATTTTCATCTCTCTTAACTTCACTATTACTAATTTTCTTAAACTTTAAACCATTACTATTAATTATATTAATACTATTATCTACAAAAAAACAATCCGTAGGGTTCTTAGCATTTTCTAAATTCCAAGTCCCATCACTTGCTTTTTTCCAACCAGGATTTTTAGTAATACCCTTGCACATTTCTATATGAACATGTCTTTGTGCCGCACCAACTTTATTTCCAGCTTTAGTACCTTCACTATAAATTACTTCACCTTGTTTGTATATACTATTTTCTCTAATATCATCATATCTATCTTTGTGCGCAAGTAACATAGTAGCATAATCTATTGTGCCATCGGCAAACTCAACTTTATCTATACTTTCAAACCATATTTCACACTCACTTGGATATTTTCTTACTACTTTACCTGTATATGGAGCATATAATTTATCAATTGATTTATAATCAAATCCTTGATCGTCTATAGCTTTACTATATTTATGTGCATATTCACCCGGTTTACACGTAATCCACATATTTTTAAGAGGATACATAATTTTTTCCATATCATCACCAATATATAATATGAAATATTAATAAAAAGACTTAATTAATGCAAACAAAAAAACTCTTAAAAAAGAGTTATTTTCTTAATGGCGGAGCAGGAGAGATTTGAACTCTCGCACCAGTTACCCGGTCTACACCCTTAGCAGGGGCGCCTCTTCAGCCTCTTGAGTACTACTCCACAGCCATATTCATTATATGATATTTTTCCTAAGTTGTAAAGAGTAATCTATAAATTTTTAAAAAATTGAAGTATTGGTCAAGTATGGATAATATAATACAAAAAGAAAACTTCATCATTCGATGAAGTTTTATAAATTAATCTCTTGGATTTTTAATTGCAGCTTGAGCAGCAGCCAATCTAGCAATAGGTACTCTAAATGGACTACAAGATACATAAGTTAATCCAACTTTGTGGCAGAATTCAACACTTGATGGGTCTCCACCATGTTCACCACAAATACCTAATTTAATATCAGGTCTAGTTTGTCTACCTAATTCAGCAGCCATCTTAACTAATTTACCAACACCAACTTGGTCAATCTTAGCAAATGGATCATTTTCATATATCTTCTTGTCATAGTATGCACCTAGGAATTTACCAGCATCATCTCTTGAGAAACCAAATGTCATTTGAGTTAAGTCATTTGTTCCAAATGAGAAGAACTCTGCTTCTTTTGCAATTTCATCAGCAGTTAATGCAGCCCTTGGTATTTCAATCATAGTACCAACATGATAATCAAGTGGGAAGTTAGCTTCTTTAATAACTTCGTTTGCAGTTTCACATACTATATCTTTTACATATTTTAATTCTTTAACTTCTCCTACTAATGGTATCATTATTTCAGGTACAATCTTAGCTCCCTTACGTTTTGAAACATTAATAGCAGCCTTAATTACAGCCCTTGTTTGCATTCTTGCAATTTCTGGGAATGTAACTGCAAGTCTACATCCTCTGTGTCCCATCATTGGGTTAAATTCATGAAGTGATGCGATTATTGCTTTAATTGTTTCTACTGATTTTCCTTGTGTTTTTGCAAGTAATTCTATGTCTTTTTCTTCAGTAGGAACGAATTCATGAAGTGGTGGGTCTAGGTAACGAATTGTTACATCATATCCTTCCATTGCTTCATATAATTTTTCAAAATCACTTTGTTGCATTGGTTCAATTTTAGCAAGAGCCTTTTCTCTTTCTTCAACTGTATCTGAACAAATCATTTCTCTTATTGCTGCAATTCTATCTTCAGCAAAGAACATATGCTCAGTACGACATAAACCAATTCCTTCAGCACCTAATTCACGTGCCTTTAATGCATCTTTTGGAGTATCAGCATTTGTACGAACTTTTAATACACGATATTTATCAGCCCATTCCATGATACGGCCAAATTCACCTGTAATTGTAGCATCAACTGTTGGAATAATTCCTTCGTAAATACATCCAGTTGAACCATCTATTGAAATTTCTGAACCTTCTGTAAATGTCTTACCTGCTAAAACAAATTTTTTGTTTTCTTCATCCATAATAATTTCAGAACATCCAGATACACAACAAGTTCCCATTCCACGAGCAACAACTGCAGCATGACTTGTCATACCGCCACGTACTGTTAAGATACCTTGTGATGCTTTCATACCTTCAATATCTTCTGGAGATGTCTCTAATCTTACAAGTACTACTTTTTCCTTACGACTAGCCCACTCTTTAGCATCTTCTGCTGTAAATACTACTTTACCACATGCTGCACCTGGAGATGCTGCTAAAGCCTTTGCAAGTGGTTTAGCATTTTTTATTGCTTTTGCATCAAATTGTGGATGTAATAAAGTATCTAAGTTACGAGGATCAATCATCATTACTGCTTCTTTATCAGTAATCATACCTTCATCAACTAAGTCACAAGCAATTTTTAAAGCTGCCTTTGCAGTTCTCTTACCATTTCTTGTTTGTAACATATATAATTTTTTATCTTCAATTGTAAATTCCATATCTTGCATATCATGGTAATGATTTTCAAGTGTCTTACAAATTTCTACAAATTGCTCATATACTTCAGGCATTACTTCTTTTAAATGTGATATTGGTTGTGGAGTTCTAACACCAGCAACTACGTCTTCACCTTGAGCATTCATTAAGAATTCACCCATTAAATGTTTTTCACCTGTTGCAGGGTCACGTGTAAATGCAACACCAGTTCCACTTGTTTCACCCATGTTACCAAATGCCATCATTTGTACGTTTACGGCTGTTCCCCATGAATAAGGAATATCATTATCACGACGATATACATTTGCACGAGGATTATCCCAAGAACGGAATACTGCTTTAACTGCTCCCATTAGTTGTTCAGTAGGGTTAGTTGGGAAATCTTCACCAATTTTACTCTTATATTCTTCTTTAAATTCTCTTGCTAATTCTTTTAAATCATCTGCTGTTAATTCAACATCTAATTTAACACCTTTTTCTTCTTTCATCTTATCAATTAGTTGTTCAAAGTATTTTTTACCTACTTCCATAACAACATCTGAGTACATTTGTATAAATCTACGATAGCAATCCCATGCCCAACGTGGGTTACCACTTTTCTTTGCTAATGTTTCTACAACTTCCTCATTTAAACCTAAATTTAAAATTGTATCCATCATACCAGGCATACTTGCTCTTGCACCAGATCTAACTGATACTAATAAAGGATTTTCATTATCACCAAACTTTTTACCAGTAGTTTCTTCCATTTTAGCGATGTATTCAAATATTTGATCTTGAATTTCTTTACTTATTTGTTTTCCATCTTCATAGTACTTAGTACATGCTTCTGTTGTGATTGTAAATCCCTGAGGAACAGGTAATCCAATCTTAGTCATTTCTGCTAAGTTAGCGCCTTTTCCCCCTAATAATTCTCTCATTTCTTTGCTACCTTCTGAGAAGGCATATACATATTTTTTCATAATTCTCCTTTCAACTATAATATTATAGCAAAAGAAAAGATAGTACTCAATTAAGTTTACTATCTTTTACATTATTTTTTTATTAAAATCTTATCATTAGTAAGCATTTTCAATTCACTTATGATACTTGAAATTCTACAGGAATATTTTTTACATAATTCATTGCAATTTTTTCAACACTATGTTAAATGTCATCATAGTATACATCGTAAGTATATAAATATTTATATTGATCAGTTACTTGATAACTATATACTTTGCCAGCTTCAGCATATTTTGCAATTATATCATCAAAATGTTCTTGTATAAATAATACAGCATATGGCGCACTTCCGTACTCATATATTGGATTTTCTTCTAAATATTCACATTTTGGAGTAAATAAACTTGAATCCATTTTATAATATTTGCCTAAATCATTTTGACTAAAATCAATATCATCAATATTAATTCCACATAACAATTCTTCTAATATATCATAAATACGCATTACATTTGCATCATCATCTATATATTCAAGAGTTTGAATAATCTTATAATTCCCATCCTTGTCTCTTGCTACTAAAGTACCAACACAATTCATAGTAATAGTTTCTTCAGGATACTTAATATCAAGACTTTTTAATTTTGCTTCAAGTTCAACCTTAGAATGAGTATACGAATTTTCTCCATATACTTTTTTTGCTATTTTGCCAAATAAAAAGGTAAAGTTAGTCAACTTCACCTTTTTATTATTAATTCCACTCACTATTTACGTAATATGTATAATGACCTTCAAATTCCCACGATTTACCTTTATAAAAATCCATTTTGGCTTTGAAAACATCAACATTTTCAACTGACTTTACTGCTCTAACATATATATACGTATTATTTTCATCATATAAGTAAAGTAATTCATCAGTTGTAGTAAAGAACAATACTTTATCACTTTTCTCAAATTCATCATTATTTGTTTCTATAAAGCCTCTTATCTTTACTTGTTCATTTAAGAAATTAATAATTTTTCTTCCTTTTGAATCAGTTAATGACTTATCATCAAAAATCAAATATTTATCAAAAAATTTCTTATAAGTTGTTGAATAAAGAAGTCCACTTTTAACATCATACATTTTATTATCTTCGCATAAAACTACCAAAGATGGTTCAGTACATGCATGACTATAAATTTGTAGATTAGTAAATTTCAAAACTTTACTAGCTGTTTCAATTTTATAATATTTAACATGTTCTATATTATTTTCATTGAGCACTATTTTGTACAAATCACCATCTTGTGATATTGCATAAACAATTAAGGATTTTGCATATGACACAAGACTTTTATATAAAGTTTTAAATTTAACGTTATTTATTTTATAATTTTCTTTAGTAAAACCATTAGTTATATATAGCTCATAACTTTCATTTATAAAAACCTTACCATATATAGTAGTATCATCAAAAAACAATTCATAGTCTACTTCTTTTAATTCATTATCAATAATATTCTCTTTGTATTCATCCATATAATTTATATTTGTATCGATAGTAACTTTTTCGCCAAGATTGTGAAGATAACCATAGCTATCACTTTTCTCGGTTTTCTTTCTATAAACAGAATATAATGTAACTAGTAATACTATTATTAATAAAACTATACTAAATATTAAAATATTCTTATTTTTCACAGTTATTCCTCCTATGGTTTATTATGTACTAGAACATTTTCTCTAGTAACATAATAATTGTGATTATTTTCAACTTCAATATTATATAAATCTTCAACTATATTCATAGAAGAAATGAAAGTTATCGGATAATAATTTCCAAAAGAAGTTATTACTATATCACCAATTTTTAAATTTTCTGCTTTAATTTGAGTAATTCCATTTACTGTCTTTATGTAAAATGGATGTTCACTTGATGCTTTGACAATAGTTCCATTTATTGTTAAGGAGAATAATGTATCACTTACTTTTTCGTGTTTATATACTTTAATGATTTTAGCATATTCGTTTTTCTTTGTATTTTCATTATATGATAAAACCTTTTCCCCAACTTTTAATTTACTTATATCTTTATAACCATTATTAGTCAATACTTCAGTACCTTTTTCAAAACATGCAACTATACTATTATTTGCAGCAGCACCTTGTTCTGGAGAACCAGGCACATAACCACCTCCGCATCCACCACAACAGTAACAAGGTTCTTGATATGGTGGTGGTGGTGGATTTTGATTTGTTTCAAGTAATCTGCCATTTTCATCCTTTATTTTAAATATTATACCATTTTTATCATCGCTTTTTATTGATATTGTTCCACCCGCCGTCTTAACAAGTTCAGTTGATGCACTTTTTAAATGAGATTCGGTCACACCTTTTGCCCATTCATATTCTCCAGATCCATTCGAAACCGATATAGAAACTTCTCCAACCTTAGTACCTGCAGCCTTTATAGCATTATACATATTGCTATATGTTGTTCTATTTCCATCTTTATCTGTTACAATCCATATACCAGCACCACCTCCACCTCCGGCTCCTGAATATCCACCATCTGATCTAGGTTCTTGATATTTATCTACTTTTAATGTACATGTTGCTGTTTTACCATTTTCAGCAGTAACTGTTATTGTTGCAGTTCCAACTTTTAAAGCTTTTGCTTTACCTGTTAATTCATCTAGTTCAACAAGTGATGTATCATCAATTGACCATTTTAATTTGGTTTTAGTTGCATTATATGGCTCGTATGAACCTTTAAATGCTGTCGTATAACCTACCTTAGTATTTATATTTTCACAACTTACACTATCAACATTACCATCCCATACTCTTATTGGACATACTGCACTTTGGTCTAATGTAGTTGTTGCAGTCATTGTTGTTTGTTCTTCCTCTGTACCACTTAATTTACCTTTTATTAATGCTCTTGAAAAACCAGTTAATTTTGTTGGCTGTGTAACACTAAAACTTCCAAATGATAACAAACTTGCATTACCAGCTGTCCATTTTATTTCTCTATTTGTTGCATTTAATGGTATATAATTTGGATGAAGTACTATCTCAACATCTTCAGGTATTCTTATACCTGTTGCCGGATCACACTTTACATACTTAGAATTATCGCTACTTGGTTCCTTTTCTCTTAAATCTTTTGGAACCCATACTTCTACACCCGTTGTACATACATCTGCTCTAACTCTTTTTATTATTGTTTCATCAATATTTCTTATTTCACCAGTTTTTACAAATCTATATGTATAAACATATTCTCTATTTCCATCATTGTTAACAAGTACCGGATTAGCAACTAGTGTTTCTTCTTTTGAAACCCATTTTCCACACTCACAAACACTATACTTAGCAGTTGCTTCTACATTTGATTTTTGTTGACCCATACATACTGCATTTTTTAAATCGGTATCACCAAGCCCATCAAATCTTAAATCTCCTGTAATACAATCTAAATCTCCATCATTTATAAATGTTACTCCACATACTCCATTTTTGATTGTATCTTTATTCTTATTGTTTATGTCATTCCATTCTTCTTCAGTAATTCCTAAGAAATCAAGAACTTCACTTAACTTATATTTAGTTTCAATTATCGCATCAACTCTATTTGTTAAGTTAAATTCATCTCCCTTTATTGATGATACTCCACTTCTTATTTTTACTGACATAAGTGGTGGTAGCTCATTTATATTTTGTACTGATATTGTATATCTACCAGCAGTAATACTTTGTGAAAATCTTCTTGCAAGATTCTCAACAAACTTATCTTCAACTATTCTTAGTGAGCCACCTAGTCTATAGTAACTTAAATCAATTGAATCATGGGCAGATGCTTCAGTCGATTCTTTTAAAACATAATACACTTTATCATTATCTACAGTAACATTCTGAAATAAATTTATACATACTATGCCAAATATTCCTAAGATAATTATAAGTAGTCCCCAAAATGCTTCTTTCATATCATCACTCCTATTATTATACTAAAGTAAGTATATCATAATTATAATATTAATTCAACAAAAAGGCACTACTTAAGTAGTGCTATTTATACTCATTATACCACTTTGGATAATATGTAAATTCTAATACCTCATCCTTAGTAGGGTGCTTAAATTTTAACTTGTAGCACCATAAGTGAATTTGTATACCTTCTTTATCAATGCCATACCTTTGGTCACCATAAATTGGCAACCCAGCATGTGATAATTGAACTCTTATTTGATGATGTCTACCTGTTTTTAAACTAATATCAACAAGGGACATATTATTTTTATAATTTATAAGTTTATATTCAAGTACAGATTTTTTACCATTTTTACTAACAAAAGAAGTATTAGTTTTACAATCTTTTTCTAAATAATCAACTAAAGTATCACTATCTTTTGCTTTATTATGAGTAAGTGCAACATAATGTTTTTCTATACTACTAGTTCTAATTTGTTCTGATAAACGAGATGCTGCCTTAGAAGTTTTTGCAAAAACCATAACACCACCAACTGGTCTATCTAATCTATGAACTAATCCCAAATAAACATTACCTGGTTTATTATATTTTTCTTTTAAATACTCTTTAATCATAGTTAGTAAATCTTTATCTTTTGATGCATCTTCACATACTGGGACATTACACTCTTTTACTACAACTATTATATGATTATCTTCATAAAGTACATTAATCATTTTCATATCTTCCATATATACCACAAGGTAATATTATATTATCTTTAGATTTTAAGCCAATTTCACCACAACTAAATGTGCCTTTATGTTTAATAGTCATCTTCAATATATTTTCAAGGACAGTTGATGATATTCCAGTTGTATAAGAATTAATTAAGAAAAATAATGGATTATCAGAAAGAACTTGTGTACATAGTTTTACTAAATCATATAAGTTATCTTCAAAAGACCAAACTTCACCATTAGCACCTCTTCCATAACTAGGTGGATCCATTATTATCGCATCATATTTATTGCCTCTTCTAATTTCTCTTTGAACAAATTTTATAACATCATCTACTATATATCTTACATGTCTATCAGAAAGATTTGATGAGTTTACATTTTCTTTGGCCCACTCTACCATACCTCTTGAAGAATCAACATGACAAACTGATGCGCCTGCATAAAGGCATGCGACAGTCGCACCACCTGTATATGCGAATAAATTAAGTACTTTTATTTCTCTACCAGAATTTTTGATTTTATCAATCATATAATCCCAGTTAACTGCTTGTTCTGGAAATAAACCAGTATGTTTAAATCCCATTGGTTTAATATTAAATGTTAAATCTTTATATTTAATTTGCCAATTATCTTTTAATTTAGTCTTGTATTCCCAAGAACCTCCACCTTTATTACTTCTTCTATATAAAGCATCATATTTACCAAAATCAATGTTATTGTTCCATATAATTTGAGGGTCTGGTCTTACTAAAACATATTCACCCCATCTTTCTTTTTTCATACCATTATCCATCTTAATAAGTTCATAATCAACCCAATTATCTGCTATTCTCATAATTCCTCCAACCTTACACTTACCAACTTAGAAACACCAGATTCTTGCATTGTAATTCCATACAATACATTAGCGTATTCCATAGTTTTTTTCTTATGTGTAATTATAATAAACTGTGTATTTTCTGACATTTTAGATACAAATTTACCAAATATATCAACATTAGCTTCATCAAGTGGCGCCTCAACTTCATCTAGTATACAAAATGGTACTGGCTTAACTTTTAAAATTGCAAAAAGAAGCGCAATTGCAGTCAAGGCTTTCTCACCACCTGATAATAATGAAATTGAAGTTAACTTCTTACCAGGAGGAAGTGCAACAATATCAATACCTGTTTCTAATATATTATCTGGATTAGTAAGTCTTAAATCAGCATCACCACCATTAAATAAATCTCTAAATACTAACTTAAATTCATCTTTAATAAGTTTAAATGTTTCATTAAACTCTACTTCCATTACACTATCCATTTCTTTTATAATTTCAAGTAAAGTATTCTCTGCTTTAAATAAATCATTTTTCTGATTATTTAAAAATTCATATCTAGTTTTAACTCTTTCATATTCTTCTATCGCACCTAAATTAACAATACCCAAATCATTAATAATTTTCTTGTATTCAGATACTTTAGACCTTGCAATATCACTTTCCATAACAAGTATATAATTCTTCTTTGCTTTCTCATAAGTTAAATTATACTCAGTTAAAGCATTTAATAAATTATCTAGTTTAACATCTATCTTACCAACTTTTATTTCAAGCTCTTTTAATTCATTAGATTTCTTATTATATTCACTATTTGAGACTTTATAATCATGCTCTAAAATATTAATCTCATCACTTAATACTTTAATACTTTCACTTAATTTATTAATCTCACTTACTACCAATTCTTTCTTACCAACAGAAGCATAATATTTATTAATAATACTCTCTTCTTCACTACTAAAAGAACCACCTATAATATTAGATATACTACTAATATTATTTTTAACACTATCTAATTTTTCATTTAATTCATCTAACTCCTTAGACTTAACATTTAATATCTCAGTATTATAAATAATACTTCTTTTTATAGTATCTAACTTAATAGTATTTCTATCAATTACATCCTTGTTATTATTAATATCATTTTGTATATCACTTAAGTAACTCTTTAATTTAGTATTCTCCATAACAAGTTTATCAAGTTCCATCTTATCTAAAATAATACTAGTACTTTTCTTCTGCATACCACCTGTTAAACTACCACCAACATGTATTATTTCGCCATCCAATGTAACTATTCTATACCTATAATTAATCATTCTAGCAATATTATTAGCATTATCAATATTGTCAACAACAATAATATTACCAAGACAATTTAATATAATATTTTTATATTTATCATTATAACTAACTAAATTAGATGCGATATTAATAAATCCATTACAATTCTCAACCTTAGAGTATATACTACTATCTATATACTTACCCTCAATTATATTTAATGGAAAAAAAGTCACTCTACCAAGTTTATTAAACTTTAAATACTCAATCGCATTTTTCGCTGATATTTCATCTTCACAAACTACATATGAAGTACTATAACCGATTGCAGTATCAATCGCATTTTCATACCCATCCTTAGCTTTAATAATATTACCAATCGTATCACAAATACCAGATAACCTTGTATTATTAAGTACACTCTTAATCGCATACGAATAATTATCATTATTATTTAAAGTCCTATTTAATACATCTATCCTATACTCATTGTCATTAACAACTTTCATCTTACTATTATAACTAGAATATAACTTATTTTTATCAATCTCTAAATTACTCAATATATTCTCTAAATTACTACTTTCCTTAGCCTTCTCACTTAAAGTATTCTTAATACTATCAATCTCATCGTTAAGAAGGAACTTACTACTAGTATACTTTGCTTCTTCTTCCTTAAGTAAAGTTATATTAGAATGAAGTTTTATATCTTCACTTTCGTATTTTTTTCTTTCAGATATTATATTTTTCTCACCATTTAACTTTTCTACTTCCTTAGTAATTTCAAGTAAAAGATTTTGATTTTTATGCAGTTTATCATTTAAATTAGATAATTCTAATTTCTTACTAGAAACTTCCGCATCACATTTAGAATTATCAGTTGATAAAGATATTATCTCTTTATTTAATTCATCAATTCTTAATTTAGAATTACTATTTTCTTCATTAAAAGTATCTAAATCATGCACAATTAAAGAAATTTCAATATCTTCTAATTCTTTTTTAGTGTTTTTATAAATAACTGCTTTTTCACTTTGTTCTTTTAAAGGTGTAACTTGTTTTTCAAGTTCAGATATAATATCATCAATTCTATCAATATTATCATGTGTTTTTTCTAATTTCTTAACTGCTTCTTCTTTTCTTTTTTTATACTTTAAAACTCCCGCCGCACTTTCAAATATTACTCTTCTATCAACTGGTTTATTACTTAATATATTAGCAATATCACCTTGTGATATTATTGAAAAAGACTCTTTACCAGAACCACTATCCATTAATAACTCAAGAATATCTTTCAACCTAGTTCTTTCATTATTAATAAAATACTCATTTTCACCACTTCTATAAATAGTTCTTTTAATTGACACCAAATCATAATCTAATTTTAAACTATGGTCAGAATTATCAAAGACAAGGGTAACAGACGCATTTGACATAGGATTTCTTGACTTACTACCTGAAAATATTACATCACTCATCGTACCATCACCACGAAGAGACTTAACTGATTGCTCACCTAAAACCCATCTAACCGCATCAACTATGTTACTTTTGCCACTTCCGTTAGGTCCGACTACCCCTGTAATACCCTTACCTAACTCAATATTAATTTTATCCGCAAAAGACTTAAAACCATTAATCTTAATTTCCTTTAAATACATAAGTCACCTTCTAACATTAAAATTATACTATAAAAGTCAAAAAAACAAAAGATATAACAAAAAATTACAAATATTAAAATTTGTAATCTCTTATTTTATATTTCTAATTTATATGGATCACTACTAGTACCAGTACCACTCATTATTTTTGCACCACTTTTTAGATACAAAGCTGGAGAAAAGCGACGAGATACAAAAACACCTTCACTATTAGCTAATCCTATATCGCCGACATCCCAAGCACCAACAGCACCACTAGTGTTAGCAATTGGTGAAAGATACCATGAATAACTATTACTAGGCATCCAATTATTGCTTTTACATAAATTCTTACCTGAACTATCTTCTTTTGCTAGATTAGTTTCACATTCTGCTTCACCACTTGCATATGCCCAGTCTGTTACATAAGGAAGAGCAATATATCCAATCCATAATGTAGTTCTTGTAACTGTATCATTGCAATAATCTCCACTTGTACATATTTTACCTGTTTGCGTCCCTCTTTCTGCATTATAAAATGCAATTGTATCTGTCATTTTTTCAACTTCTATTGCACCAGTTGCCCATGTATGATTATCTATCATACTTTTTGCATTTTCATTTAATGATACGGTTGGACATGTTGTAGTTGTGTTATTCGCATCATTATAACATGTAACACTTGTACCACCATAATACATTGTATTTAAGTACTCTTTTAAATCAGCACCACTCCATTCATTTACTCCAAATCCATTATTTATAGTAGAATCTGATGTATCCCATGATAAACTACCTAATCTTCCTCTTACTAATTTTACATTATTACCAAATACACCTATTATTCTCCATAATTCATTATTAAAGGATACATAGTTATTAGGATTCTCTCCATAATATCTTATATTAGCATCAACAGTATTATCTTTTTTAAGTCCATTAGATTCAGCATCATAAGAATATAAGTTACTTATATAGTCAGTTGCTATACCATATTCAGGTAGTTTTGATTCAACTGCACTTAAATTATCTTTTGTTGCATCAACTATTTTTAATCCTTCAAATTTTCCTTTTCCTATAAGTGTAATCTTAGCATTACCATTTGCATCAAAATTTATTTCACAACTTTCATAATCATCATTATTAATATTAGCAATATCGCTACAATTTATTGGATTAGTATTACCTAGTACTTCTTGCTCCATTTTCTTTTTCTCTGCTTGTGATATTATTGTTTTTGCACTTGCTTCAAACGATGCTTTTTTAGAATTTTTTATTACATCACTAATTCTTGGTACTGCAATAACTAGTATTACTGCTAGTATTACTATTACTGCAAGTAACTCTATTAATGTAAACCCTTTTTTCTTCTTCATATAATTTCACCCTTTCTACTATATATAAAGTATATCATAAAATTGCATATTCTTTAACATATAAATTTATAAATATATTATATAAACTTTCTTAAGCACAAGAATACATAAAAAAAGTAATAATTATTTTCCAATTATTACTTTAAATACATATTTTATAGTTTTTAAAACTATTTTTAAATCCATTATAAAACTTACATTATTTACATATATATCATCATATTTTAATTTTTCTTTATGAGTAAGTGTTATTCTACCATTTACTTGCGCAAGTCCTGTTATACCAGGTCTTACACTATGCCTTTTTTTATTATACATAGAAGGTAAAGAATCACCAACAATAAATGGCCTTGGACCAACTATAGACATAGTACCATTTAATACATTGAATAATTGTAATAACTCATCTAATCCTATAGTTCTTATTACTCTACTTACTTTAGTTGTTTTCTTAGTATTATCATCCATTGTTTTAAATTTATATATTTTAAATGGTTTCTCATTCTTACCTATTCTATATTGAGAATATATTGGATTGCCAGAAAACTCTATTTTAGTAATTATTAACATAATAAGTAATATAGGAGATAATATAATTATTAATATTAATGAAATAATTATATCTAATAATCTTTTTATATACTTATACATCCGCTTTCTTCCTAAGTGCATCTTTAGCAGCATTTTGTTCAGCTTCTTTTTTAGTTTTCCCAATACCAGTTCCATATACTAAATTACCAACTACTACATTAACTTCAAATTCTTTATCATGAGCAGGTCCATCTTCTCTAGTTACTATATACTCTAAACTCTTTCTATCTGTTTGAACTAATTCTTGTAATTGTGATTTATAATCATTAAATAAATTCTCATTACTATTTATAGATTTAATTACTGTATCATATATAAATTTCTTAGCAATATCTAAGCCTTGGTCTATATATAAAGCACCAATAAATGCTTCAAATACATCTCCAAGTATTGATTTATTATTTCTACCATTTGATAATTCTTCACCATGACCTAATCTTAAATATTCATTAAATTTACACTCTAAAGAATAAGTAGATAATGCTTCTTCACATACATGAGCAGCCCTTATTTTAGTCATTTCACCTTCAAATAAATGTCTATTTCTATATAAATAATCACTTACTATAAAATCAAGCACTTTATCACCTAAGAATTCTAATCTCTCATAATTTTCACAATTCTTATGCTCATTACAATAAGAACTATGAGTAAAAGCACTTAAAAATAAACTCTCATCCTTAGCCTTAACATTTAATTTCTCTAATATTTCCATAAATCCCCCTTATTTTCTAACAATAGTTATATCACTATCACTATAATCTTTTGTGGCTTTATATTCTTCATTCTCTACTGATAAACTAACTTCACAATCCTTGTTGTATGAAATTGTAGAAGGAGATATAAACTTCCCAGGATTACTCATTTCTAAAATCTCGGTATCACATTTAAATTTATTATCTATATATGTATATGTTTTCTCACTAGCATTTAATTCACTTTGGTAATTAGCACATACATTTTTAGCGCCATTTATAAGCGAATTAACTGATAATTTAAATGTTCTTTGCTTTTCATTTTCAATCAAACTTGATACCTTAGGATATGCGATTGTGAGTATCAAGGAAAGTATAACTATTACTGCAAGTAATTCAACTAATGTAAAACCATTTCTTTTCATATAACACCTTCTAAACTAATTATATAATACTATGATTTAAAATATTAGTCAATTTTTATAGAAAAAAAAGAAACTACTTGCTTCTTCCTTTACAATAACCATTATTTAGCATTTTATATAAAACAATATTTGCTACATATGCATCATCTTCTAATATAATACTTACTAATTTCATAACAGCACTTAAATATTCATTTTTTTCATCTTCATTTAAAATACCATTTAACATTACATTATTAATAATCATTTGTTCATCTTCATTAAGATTACTATAAGCACTTTTAAATACTAAAGCATATCTATCATCAGAAACAACATTATTATTAATTTTCTTTTTACTAGGTTCAAACTCAGTATCAGACGCTAATTTCTTAGTATCATTTATTATTAACTTAGATACCATATCGATAACTTCACCTTGTTCTATAACAGTAATCTTCTTTTCTGCTAACTCAACCATTACTAATCTAACATACTCTAATACTTCTTCCATTGATACTAAATACTGATATGTTTCATAAACATACTTAGCAACAAATTCAAATAATTCATTATTTACTTCTCTTACTACATTTTCCATACATAACCTCCTATAGAACGCTATTATACTCATAATTTATAAGATTGCAATAGTTTATGAATAATTATTAAAAAAACAAGCATTAAACTTGTCTTTCAATAAATCTATTTTTTAGCCCTCGGATGGCTATTTAAATAAACTCCCCTTAATCTTTCATTTGAAACATGTGTATATATTCCAGTAGTATCTAATGAAGAATGCCCAAGTAATTCTTTAACAACTAATATATCACATCCCTCATTTAAAAGATGAGTTGCAAAAGTATGCCTTATTGTATGAGGAGTAATATTTTTATTAATACCAGCATTTAATATTACTTTATCAATAATTAATTCAACACTTCTAACACTTAAATGACTAGTTTTATTCTTACCAACAAGTAAATAATTACTACTTTTTCCATTTAAAAGTAAACACCTTGCCTCTTCTAAATACAAAGACAATATATCACTACAAGTATGATTAAATATAACAATTCTCTCTTTATTACCTTTACCAATAATCCTTATTGTTCTTTCACTAATATTAATATCACTTAAGCATATATTACATAACTCACTAACTCTCATACCAGTTGCATATAATAATTCAAATATAAGTCTATTTCTAATACCAATTGGAGTATCTAATTCAATAGAATTAAATATAATATCTAAATCACTAGTATTAACATACTTAGGAAGTAATTTCTCTTTCTTAGGCAAAGATATATACTTAAACATATTTCTACCAACTAAATTATTATCATATAAATAAGAATAAAATGCTCTTAAAGAACTAATATGTCTATCTATACTTGATACCTTGTACTTCTTATTATATAAACTAAGTAAGTACTTCTTAACATCATTGTAGTTAACATTATATATATCAATACTATTTTCCTTAGAAAAAATTAGATAATCAGTTATATCTAATTCATAATTATGTATAGTATAGTCACTATAATTTCTCTCAGTTTTTAAATATCTAATAAACTTATTTAGATTTTCCATAACCACCATCAAATATATCTAAATCTTTATTATGACTAAAATCTTCTATATCTAAAAGTTCTCTTTCATTATTTATTAGATAAGTTAGTTCATCTTCTTTTAATTCTTCACTAGTAGGTTTATATACATAATCAGTTGATTCTTTTTTTGCTCTATTATATCTTGTTTGAAAATTCTTAACTGAAAAATAAGCATCTCTTCTTCCTTTATAAGTACTTATCATCTTTTCTAAGAATGGTTCAAAACTCTCCATATAATCTACATCATTATCAATTGCTGCTTTAATAGATTGAACTAGGGGCATAAGACCCTTAACATATGCATATTTTTTTATGTAATAAAGCACAAAAGCCTTATTTAAGCACATTAATTCTAACTTAGAGTGAAAAGAATCTTCATAATCAACATTATTTCCAGTTAAATATTTTTTCTTTTCTTCTTGAGTTAAATCTCTTCTTGAACCATTAGATGAAATAATTACAAGTTTACCTCTTTCAAATACTACATTAGATGGTAGTGGAGGAATAACATTTTTATCTTTTACATAAAGAGGTCCTTTTTCTTCTTTATATTCTTCTTTCTTAAGATTAGGTTTTCTATAAATTTTTACTTCTTTAACATCACTTGGTTTTAATGTTTTATTTTTAGAAAGAATTGTTTCAACTAATTCTTTTTTACCACTATATAAAACTGTTCTTCTATCTATATCTAGTAATGATAGTGGTTCTTTGTGAACCTTAAATAAATTATCATCTTTTGTTACTAATACTAAGAAATAATTTTCCCCTCTCATTCATTATCACTTCCTTCTAATTTAACAAGTACTTCTCTTGGCTTAGAACCATTTTGAGGTCCGACAATACCTCTTTCTTCTAATAAATCAATAATTCTTGCCGCACGATTATAACCTAATTTATATTTTCTTTGTAGTAATGATGCGGATGCTTTACCTGTTTTTACAACAAATTCAACTATATCTTTATAAAGTGGATCTTCATATTCCTCTTCTTCATTATCATCATCATGCATCTTTGTCGCACTTGTTTCAACTGAAAATCTATTATCAAATTGTGCTTTTTGTTGCGAAACTGTGTAATCAACTATCTTAAGTATTTCTTCATCGGACACAAATGCACCTTGAATTCTAACAGGAGTATTTTCACCCATTGGTAAGAATAACATATCACCTTTACCGAGTAATTTCTCTGCACCAGTCATATCAAGTATTGTCCTTGAATCAATTGATGAAGATACTGCAAAAGAAATACGAGATGGTATATTTGCTTTAACAACACCTGTAATTACATCAGTTGATGGTCTTTGCGTTGCCACTATCAAATGAATACCTGCTGCCCTTGCCATTTGTGTAATTCTTAAAATAGAATCCTCAACCTCTTTAGCAGCAACAAGCATTAAATCTGCAAGTTCATCTATTATTATTACTATATATGGTAATTTTTCTAAAGTACCATTCATATTAACTTTTCTCTCAGTTACAAACTTATTATAATCGCCTATATTTTTAGTCTTAGTTTCTTCAAATAAATTATATCTTCTTTCCATTTCAGATACCATTTTTATAAGCGCTACTGAAGCTTTCTTTGGATCAGTAACTACAGGCATAAGTAAATGTGGAACACCATTATACATACTCATTTCAACCTTTTTAGGGTCTACTAATACTAGTTTTACTTCATCTGGTTTTGCTCTTAACAATATTGTTGCGATTATAGAATTAATACAAACTGATTTACCACTACCAGTCGCACCTGCAACAAGTAAATGAGGAGTTTTATTAATTTCCATAAACATAGTTTTACCCATTATATTCTTACCTAACGCAACCGCTAGCTTACTATTATCTAAACTCTTAGGAATATCTTCCATAACTTCTCTTAAAGATACACCAACAGAAGACTTATTAGGTATTTCAATACCAATTGTACTCTTACCAGGAATTGGTGCTTCTATTCTAACATCCTTAGCAGCAAGCATTAAAGCAATTTCTCTTTGAATACTTAATACTTTATTAACTTTCGTACCACTTCTTAATTCAAGTTCATACTGAGTAATAGAAGGGCCAACATTTATTTGTACTACCTTACCGACTATATCAAAATCAGATAAAACTTTCTCAAGTTTAACAACATTATCTTTAATAACACTCTTATTCTCAGTTTGACCCTTAGGTACTTTTTTCAATAAAGTTCTAAAATCAGGAAGAATATAATTATGCGTTTCACATCCTTCATAATTAATTACAACACTCTCTTCAATAGGTTTCTCTTCCTCAACTACCTCTTCCTCAACCTTGTTATTATCAAGTTCATCTAAACTACTAATAATTTTCTTAGTAGTTAAGTCCTCACTATCTCCTTCTTCATCAACATTAACAGTAATTCCTTCTTTCTTAAAATCTTTTTTAAGTGAGAAAGTCTTAATATTATTAACTATATTTTTAAACAACTTAACAAGTGATATATTAAACATTAGTATTAAACCAACTACTATTATAAATCCAGCAACTACATAAGCACCTTTTACTGAAAATGCTTTTACAAATAATAATGAAAATAAAGCACCAATAATACCTCCACCATTAGGATCTAAATTATTAGTAAATATATTTAATAACTCAGATACTGTTGCTGATAAAGTATTAGCAATATTACCATTATTACCAGTTACATATGTTATATGACATAACACTAAAGCACCTATTAATACTAAATAAAACCCAATATACCTTGTTGTAAATGGCACAATCTTTTTATTTTTTATAAGTTCATATCCACCAAAAACAAACACCATAATAAGTGGTACGATAAACAATGAACCATTTAAAAATATAGCAAAATTAGATATAATTTTACCAACCGGTCCGAATAAATCTTCACCACCAAAACCAATTACAGAAATAAGAATCCATAATAATCCTGCAAGCTCTAATCCATGTTTAGTTTCAGTTTCTTCTACTTGTCTTTTTTTCTTCTTTGCCATTATTACCACCTATTTTATTATATCAAATTATTATTAATATTAAAATATATTTATAGAAAAAAGAGTACTTTTGTACTCTTTAACCACTATTTCTTTGCTTGATTTAAAGCACTATTTAACGCTTCTACTAAAGCATTAACTTTCATAGTAACACCAGCAATTGCATCAGTTTTACCATTATCATCTAATTTTATAAAATCAGTACCTTGGTTTTCAATTACCTTAGCCTCAATTAAATTAACTTGTTCATACCATTCTTTCTTTGCTTCTGATGCTACTATCATATTATAATCTTTACCTAATGTTTTCTTAGTAGTTAATACATCATTTTTAGAATAAACTGTATCTAAATATACTGACTTAATTAAACCATTAGCATCAACATATACAACAGCCATAGCAGTAGCATTACTACCACCATAATTATCAGTAACAGTTCCTAAATAAGTACCTTCCTTATAATTTCCTTCTTCACTTACTTTCTCACATGCTGTAAAAGTAAATAAGCATAAGAATAGTGCAACAATCATTAAATACTTTTTCATATATCCTCCTATCATTTTAATTATATAATAAACTATTTACAAATTTCAACAATAATTTACAAATTATTACCACATATATAACACTTAGTACTACCAATATCATTTACAGTACCACAATTCTTACATACATTATTAGTTACCTTAACCTTAGCCTTCTTAGGCATATTAACAGGTCTTACTTTTCTAACCCTCTTGGGTCTATTTTTATTATTCTTACTTATAAGTATAATTACAAGAATAAATATTATTAAGAATTCACTAAATACTATTACTAATCTATAATCTATAGATAACTTCGGTTCATCCTTAGAGATATTAAGCACGTACGTTCTAGTACTACCTTCCTTGTCACTTACATAAATCTTAATAACTGAATTATTCTTTAAATTAGTATTACCTGTTATTGTATAAGTTGCATCATTCTTCTCAACAACAGGCGAAATCTTAAGAGTTTTCTCATTATTTATTTTTAAATTATAACTAAATGTATTTCTATTAAAATTTATCTGATAACCTTCTATATTTAAAGCACTTAAATAATTATCAAGTGAATCGTAATCTTCTCTTGTAACAATTAATTGATATTCTTTTTTATCATGAGATTCAGAAGTAACTGTAATAGTTATCTTATTTTCACCAACTCTTAACTTAGTATCACTTACCTCTACTTTAGATAAAGGAGATTCCGCAACACCCTTTACAATCAACTCATCAACATTTGATGCAACTGTAAAAGAATAAATATATACATCAGGTGAAAAATTAATATTACCAGTAGATAATTCAATATTAATTAATCTGTTATTAGTATCATTACCATTACTTCTCATTACTAATATTGTATAAGTTTTAACATCCCCATTTTCAGCCATTACTTTAATTTCAATATTATTATTTCCTTCATTTAAAGTAACTTCTCTAGGTCCATAATTAGTAACAAATTTAGCCTTAGGATCAAGCACCTTAGCGGTAACGGTTACCTTATTTATACTATTATCAACTATAGTCGAATAAGATAAAGTATCACTATCAAATTTAAATTCACCTTGTGATAAATAAAGAGATGCTAGCTTATTGTTATTACTTCTATTTAAACTAGAAACTGTTACCAAATACTCTTCTTTAATTGAGCCACCATTCGTATTTGCAATCATCGTAACTTTTGTTGAACCTATATTTAAAGGTGTTACAACGCCATTTTTAATACTAACAATATTTGGAGTAGACATAGTATAAGTTACATTACTTAGTTTAATTTGACTTGGTAAATTTAAATTACTCTTTAAATTAGCAGTACTTTTATTTAAAGTAAGACTTCCACCTATAAAAGTATTACCACTCAAATTAAGACTAGTAAGACCAATTAATTTATTAAGACCAGTCAAATTATCAATTGAACCTGAATACTTAGAACAATCTAACTTAGTTAAACTATTTAAATCTGCTTGATAAATAACATCAGTATACTTATAACTAGTACCCTTCTCACTATTATAATTATCAACTACACACTTATACAAATTATCATCAATAAACATATCATTTGCAGGAGATGCATACACATTACCTGCAACAAAAACTAAAGTTAAAACTAGATATTTAAGCACTCTTTTCATGCGACACCACCTATTCTATAAATAGTATATCACAAAAATATTTTTAAGAAAATATAAATATTAAAAAAGATTTAAGCAACAACTTAAATCAATTTGTTTTATATATTTACACAATTTACTCAAACTGCATACTATCAAAGCCCACGAATACATAAAAAAATAACAATTGCTTGTTATTTAAATACTTCAAAATAATTACCACTATCTAAATATAGTATACCTTTTTTATCCTTTAGTGTAGATGTAATCTTCAAATACTCATCTATTGAACTTAATTTATATAAAGTAATATATACATAATTACCATCACTCATAGTAAATAAAAATCTTTCTTTATCTATATCATTTGGGTCATATCTAATTTCAGAAATCATTAACTTTATTTCATCATTAACACTTTCATATTTACTTATTAATTTATCTAAAATTTCATCATCTACTTTATTAACAAGTATTGGAAGTGATATATCAAGGTCTACTTCATTTTTATTATCTAATATTACTTTATCTTCATATATAAATAATGGTTTATATTCCTCAATATCTATATATACTTTTCCCCATAAACCCTTTTTTACTTTAACTTTTTTTACTAAATTATTTTTTAATAACTTATTCTTAATTGAATAATTAGTTGTTAATATAAAACTAGGATAATTTCTAAGTCCAGATGCATCTATTACTTCTTGATCAGTAAGTATATTATTATTTTTAATATATATATTAGTTATCCTTGATATTGCTACTTTATAACCAAAATAACCAATTACGTACATTATTAATAATACTAGCAATAACTTAACAAAACTAAATTTTTTAACCACCTTTTCTTCTTCCATATATTACTCCCAATTTACAAATTCTTGCTCAACTTTTAAATCTACCCCTGTTTCTTTTTTTACTGTATCTTTTACATACAATATTAAATTTCTAATATCTTCTCCTTTAGCATTTCCAACATTTATTATGAAGTTAGCATGTTTCTCACTAACCATTGCACCACCGATTTTATATCCTTTTAAGCCACATACATTTATAAGCCTCCAAGCATAATCATTTTCTGGATTTCTAAATACAGAACCAGCTGAAGGATATTCAAGAGGTTGAGTAGAAATTCTTTTTTGTCTTCTATCTTCTATTACCTCTTTTATTAATTTCTTACTACCATATTTTAATTTAATAGTTGCTTCAATACATATATAATTTTTATGAGTTTGAAAAAATGAACTTCTATATTTAAATTTTAAATCTTTATTATAAAGAGTAACTATCTCCAAATTTTCATTTATTGCTTTAACCTCAGTTACAATGTACCCCATATCAGATTTATAAGCACCAGCATTCATATAAACCGCTCCACCTACCGTACCAGGTATACCTGTTGCGAATTCCATACCAGTAAGCCCTAATCTAGATACTTTCATAGCAAGAGATATTAAACTATATCCTGCTCCAACAGTAATAACATTGTTGTTAATATCACAATGATTAATATCATTTAACTTAATTAATACTGGCTCATAAACACAATCATTAAATATTAGATTAGAACCATTTCCTAAAATCTTATACTCTACATTATTATCTTTTAATAACTTTAATAACTCAAGTAACTTATCTATACTCTTAGGACTAACAATAACCTTAGCGGTACCACCTGCTCTATAAGTTGTATATTTCTTCAAAGAGACATTTTTCTCTACCTTACCAATTTTTAATTTTTCAATAGACTTTACTATATTCATTATTTCACCATCTCATTTATTATCTTAGCAATAGATAAACTACTATTTTTAATTTGCATTTTCTTTAAGTTATTTTTTATACTTAATATTTTTTCACTATCGACTATTAAACTATCTATAGTACTAACTAAACTACTTTCTAAATTATCTTCTTCTAATAATAAACCTGCATTATTCTTAACTAAAGTATCAGCATTTTTAAATTGATGATTATCAGTTACATAAGGAGAAGGCACCAATATAGAAGGTACTTTATAAGATATTATCTCACTAATAGTTGTTGCTCCTGCTCTTGTAACCATTATATCAACTTTATCAAATATTTTCTTTATATTATCAATAAAAGGCACTACCTTGACATCCTTATACTGCAAATCCTTAAAATATTCATAATAATTGTTACCTGACACCACTAAAACTTCATAGTCCTTATCATTAAATTTAGGTAATATATTTTTTAAGTGATTAGCAACTGTTTGTGAACCAAGTGAACCCATTACAATAAGTACTAGTTTTTTAGAAGGAGTAAGATCTAGTTCCCTTTTACTAAAATTATACTTTACATACTCACTACATGGATTGCCTGTATAAATTACTTTTTTCGCATCTACTACAGTATCTTTAAAAGAAGTACATACACAATCTACATACTTAGATAAAAACCTATTAGTAAGCCCTAAAACACTATTTTGTTCATGAATTAAAGTCTTAACTTTCATAGAATGCGCAGCCATAATAACTGGTGCGGTAACATATCCTCCAACACCAATTACTATATCAGGCATAAATTTCTTAATAACACTCCTTGTTTCTATATAAGAAGACACTAAATAATATAATGATTTAATATTCTTAAGAGAAAACTTTCTATCAAGTCCCCTTGCTTTAATACCATAGAAATTAATTCTATGCCTAGGAACTATATCTCCTTCCATCCTATCAGTTGTACCAATATATAATATTTCAACAAATGGATCTAATTTTTTTAATGCATCACAAATTGATAATGCTGGATAAATATGTCCTCCAGTACCTCCTGCTGAAATGATTACTCTCATGCTCATCACCTACTTTTTATATATTTTTATAAACACTCTACCATAACGCCTATCTTTTATTAAAGATAAACCCATATAGTCATCACTTAAATCTTCATCCTCATATTCACATACTAATATACCATTATCATTTAATATGTCATATTTTAATATATTATCAATAACATCTTTTATCTTTATTTTACCATATGGAGGATCAATAAATATAATATCATATTTAATACCAAGTTTACTAAAATATTGTAAAGATTTTAAATAATCCATACACATAACCTTAGACTTACTATTTTCGCACACCTTATCAATATTCTTATTAGTTACTTCTATAGCATATTTATTACAATCTACAAAATAACAATACCTTGCATTTTCAGATAAAGCCTCTATACCCATAGCACCAGTCCCTGAAAATAAGTCAAGACAAATAGAGCCATCTAAATATGGATTTATCATTGCAAAAATGGATTCACGTACCTTGTCCATAGTAGGTCTAACTCCATCTATATTGTACCCAATAAGTTCACATCTTTTATGTTTACCACTAATTACTCTCATAATCCACACTCTCTATTATCAATTAATTTATTTATTTTTTGATTAAAATAATATATATACAAATCTAATTCATTAGCGCATCTTATATAATTTCGTACAATATCATTGTTTGTATCAGTCAAATTATTTTCTTTAATAATTTTTCTTAGATCTCTTAATTTACAAGTAAAATCTTGCTTATTAAATAAATCAATTAATTCTTCTTCTAAATCTAATATTTTATCCATAATTATCACTTAAGCACATCAAGTATTGATTCTACAAAAGTTAATTTCTCACCAAATCTTTCTATTTTATCACTTGTATTTAATTTATATTTATCTTTCATATCTTTAATCATATCATTAATTTTATCTGGGTCTCTATTAAGTATTTTATACCAATATGAGTTTTCTCTTAAGAACCTATGGAGCATTGGATTTTCAAATATTCTCTTTTGTGTAATAAAATCCATTAATCTTCAAACCTTTTAAATATAGGCCTTGGTTCATAAGTAGGTACGACATCATCTTTCTTAACAAAATCTTGTAATAATTTTATACCTTTTTCAATATTATTTAAATTCTTCTTAACTGTATCCATATTCAAATTTTTAATACTAGTAACTACAGAACTTAAATCATCATTAGTAGTCGTTTTATACATCTTAAATACATTATCATCATCACCATACATATCCCAAAGTTCATACAAATCTTGCCATGTTGTTGATTTATTTTTAACATAAGTTGCAAAAGATGGGTATTTTCTTACAAATAACTTAAATTCTTCTTTTTTATCCATATAATCACCCATTTCATTATATGAATAAAATACTATTTTTTTACTTCATTTCTTTTAACATATCATCAATTGTCAATATTTTTTTATCTATATCACTAAGAGATATATCTTCTTTTTTTACATGCTCAACTTTCTTTTCTTTTATTTCGTATATACTTTCATCTTCTATCTTAGTATCAATATAAGCATCCATTATTGACTTAGCAACTGATGAACCAGTTGAATATCTATCCATTATTGGAATACTTGTTGATTTTACAATATCAATATCATTGTTATTCTTAATAAGCACATCTTCTTTACCTGTTAACTTTAATACTTTTACAATTCTATGAGGGTTAGTCTTAACTTCTCTTAAAATTATTTGCCCTCTTTTTGCTCTATTAGATATTTCTATATCAGTTAATTTTAGTCTCTTCATTGTACCTTTATTAGTTACAACAAGTACATATTCGTAATTATCATCAAGCATGCAACCAGATACGACAAAGTCATCTTTTAATTTAATTGACTTAACACCACCAGATTTAACTTGAGTAACTGGTATCTCAGATGCATTAAACATAAGACTATATCCTGTATTAGTTGTAACTAGAGCATATGAATAATTATCATAAGAAACATCTACAACTATATCATCATCTTTTAATTTGATATTACAAACAGGTTTAGAATATCTTGATAATTTATAATCTTTTAATAAAGACCTTTTTACCATACCATTTTTAGTAAATGTAGTAATATATATTTCTTTATCAAAATCATAAACTGGCATAGAAGATACTACCTCTTCACCTTCTTTAATTGGAATTATATTGCTTATATGTTTGCCCAAATCTTTCCACTTAGTATCTGGAATATCATTAACCGGAACATATAAGTAATTACCTAAATTAGTAAATAGCAATATAGTATTAATTGTATTTATATTATATAAACCAATTACATAATCTCCTTCTTTTAATAGAGTTTGACCATCAGAAGATGAATAACTTCTATTAGATACTCTTTTAACATATCCATTTTTAGTAACTACAACCACTACATCTTCCCTTGGTATCAAACTAGCAGGATCAATATTAATCTCTTCAACTTCTTCTTTAATTAAAGTCTTTCTATCACAACCATATTCTTTCTTAATTTTTCTTAATTCATCTTTCATAAATCCATTTAATTTTTCATCACTTCCAAGTATACTCCTTAGAGTTGCGATTATAATTTCTAGGTTCTTCATTTCTTCTTCTAATAGAGTTATATCTGTATTTGAAAGTCTATACAATTGAAGTTCAACAATAGCCTTTGCTTGTTTTTCAGTAAAGTCATATTTTTTAACTAAGTTAGCCTCACTATCAGCCCTATTTTTACTTTCACGTATTGTTTTAATAACTTCATCTAATATACTTATCGCCTTCATTAAGCCTTCTACAATGTGCATTCTTGCAAGAGCATGGTCCAAATCAAATTGATTTTTCTTTATAGTAACTTCTCTTTTGTGCGCAATATAAGCATCAATCGCATCTAAAATGGTTAAAAGTTTAGGTCTTCTATTAACAATACCAATCATATTAATTCCATATGATATTTGTAAATCAGTATTTTTATAAAGATACGCAAGGATTAAATCAGTATTAGCTTCCTTTTTAGTATCAATAACTATTCTAATACCTTCCCTATCAGATTCATCTCTAACCTCACTTATACCATCTATCTTCTTATCAACTCTAATTTCATCAATAGACTTAACAAGCATTGCCTTATTTACTTCAAAAGGTATTTCATCAATTATTATTTGATTTTTACCCTTACTATTCTCAACTCTTACCTTAGACTTTATAATTAACTTCCCCTTACCAGTAGAATAAGCACTTTTTATACCATCGATACCTTCTATTATTCCCCCAGTTGGAAAGTCAGGACCCTTTATTATGTTCATAATCGTATCTAACCTACAATTTGGGTTATCAATTCTAAAAATTGTCGCATCAATTACCTCAGATAAATTATGAGGAGGTATATTAGTTGCGTACCCAGCTGATATACCTGTTGAACCATTTACTAGTAAGTTTGGAAACCTTGCTGGTAATATAGTTGGCTCAAGAAGCGAATCATCATAGTTAGGTGCGAAAACAACTGTGTCCTTATCTATATCTCTAAGCATTTCATTAGCAATTTTAGACAATCTTGCTTCAGTATAACGCATTGCGGCAGGACTATCACCATCAATTGAACCATTGTTACCATGCATATCAATAAATGGTGTATTATTCTTCCACCACTGAGAAAGTCTTACCATCGCATCATAAATAGAAGAATCACCATGTGGATGGAATTTACCCATTATATCTCCAACACTTCTCGCACTCTTTCTATAAGGCTTATCACTAGTATTCTTTTCTTTATACATAGAATAAAGTATTCTTCTTTGAACAGGCTTTAATCCATCTCTAACATCAGGTATTGCTCTATCTTGAATAATGTACTTAGAATACCTTCCAAATCTATCCCCCATAATCTCTTCTAAGGAATATTCATATATTTTTTTAACAACATCTTCCATATAATTCACCAATACAAGTATACCACAAAATATAAAATTACCAAATAAAACAAGGTAAAAAAAGAAAAAAATGCCAAAATCAAATTGGACTTTGACACAATAAAAAATAACTATTCACTATATTT
The DNA here is from genome assembly GCA_934130375.1 of uncultured Bacilli bacterium. GTDB lineage: Bacteria > Bacillota_I > Bacilli_A > RF39 > UBA660 > CAG-1193. The sequence goes on along the minus strand of CAKOXW010000001.1, from coordinate 74,219 downwards.
TTTCTTCTTGTATGCTTTCTTGTATGCAAAAAGGTATTCAAATTTCAAATACCTTTTATCTATTAACTAAATTCTAATTACAAAACATTTAATCACTTAAGATTATAACCTAACTTTTCCAATTCTAATATTGCAATATTTGATAAATCCTTTTTTCGCAATTTATCTATTTCATAAAATTCCGCACCCATCGAATCGTCATTAATTTCTGTTACTTCAACAATGCTTTGTATCTCATTTTTATAATCTAAAACATTATAAAATATCCCAATATGATGCACTACAAACTCCTCACCATTATTGTTCCAATCAAATGCAACCGCATCAACATCTTGTAACTCAATTTTAACGGCAGCGATACCAACCTCTTCTAACAATTCTCTTTTTAAAGTATCTTTAGGTCTTTCACCAAATTCAATTGTGCCACCAGGTAAATCCAACTTACCATCGTATGGGCCACCAAACTTTTTGATAAGTAATATATTTCCTTTCTCAATAATAATTCCATATGCTCCTAAATGTTTAAATTCTCTCATTCTACCTCCCAAATTCTATTTTACGTGTTATATTATCACATATAAATTTTTATTGCAAGTATGTATCTTAAAAAATTAAAAAAATTTTGATAAAAAATCAAAATCATTTATTTTTTTAACTTAGATTTAATTTTAGCAAATAACTCATCTTTAGTTTTTTCTCCATTAAATACATGAGCATCAGTAAAATCTGTATCTTTATTATATTTACATAAATCTAAATCAATTGAAGCACCCCTACTACCTTTAAAAGAAGTACCATCTAATTTAGCATGGTCAAAAGAACCAGTTATTTCTACATCACATAACCTTGCTTTTCTCAAGTCCTTATCGAGTATTTTTTGAGGATTTATAACTGCACCATAAGAACCTGTAAAATCGGATCCATATATTGAAACATTATCAAATTTTCCCCCAAATGTAACACCTTTAAATTTGCAAAATGTTAAATCACGAAAACGTACAGTCTGTGGACATATTAAAATATTATTATATTCACTAAAATCAACACCTTTTGCATCTAGTTCCCAAAGATTAATGTGTCTAAAATCTATTTTAGCGTTAATTTCTTTTGGTAATGCAAAGGTTTTATAAATCAATCTACCAGCTACTTCTTTTTTTCTAAATAATATTTCATCAATTAACTCACTATCAATACCTAATTCATACAAACTAAATATGCCATCATAATCCGCTAAATTCTTAGCCAAATAATCTCTTATTTCAATTATATCTTTACGATTTATCATACCAATACCTCCAAATAAATAATATCAAATATTTATTATTTATTCAACCCCACTTTCAAACTTATCCTTGTACTTCTTAACTATATTCTTTTGTATTTCTAAAATATCTTCATCTGTTTTATCAGTATAATTATCAACACTTTGTAAATAATCAACAAAATCAATGTCGTAACTAGCCTCGTTTCTTATATATACACTAACACCTTGTTTTAGATATATATTCTTAATCCTCTCTGCATTATCTAAATTACTAGTCGCACCAACATAAACTCTATAAAAATTGCCTTCTTTTTTCAAAATATAATTATCTATCTTCAATTTCTCAACCTTAGACTTATTGTTATAGCTACCATATAGTATCATATAAACATCTCCATAAGAAGAACTCGCTATTATATGCTCCATATTACTTTTGTAACTTGCAAAAATGTAATTTCCCAAAATAATACTTATAAACATCGATAAGAACAACAAGGTAAGTAGTTTTTTCATAATATCACCAATTAAATAATATAATTTTAATTTTAAATATATTGTCTAATTATGAAAATCTATATAATTAGATAAACTATTTATTACTTCCTTATTAGTATCAATTTTAATTTCTTTTATACATATATTTTTCGCATACTTATTATCATCCATCATTTCATCTACATACTTATTTTTAAAATCATCTAATACAAATTCTAAATTAGAAGAATAATACTCATATTTTCTTTCATAAATAACTTCTGGTACTATCTCTAAAATTCTAAAATCTTTGTTATTAAGATATCCTAATTTACTTATAAAATTATTAGTACTTAAACTGCAATTATCTATTTTAAGGTTATATGTATCATAATCTTTATTGTTATATGTATTTGAATAAACAATTTCATCTTTAATATAATATAGAAATATAAATAAGAATAACAAGGTAATAATTATCATTTTTTTCATAATATCACCATTAATAGTATGCACAAAAAAAGACATAATTATATGCCTATTTTTTAAATGTTTTTATGAAATATATTATAAATAAAAATATACACATAAATGCCATTAAATAATTTTTTATAATTATACATCCAAAAGATGCATAAATAAGCATAATTAATATTAATATATTTAATATTTTCTTTGCTATACCTTCAGTTATTTTCACATTATCTCCTTTAAAATTATAAATTTATTCCATCAATACTTGTATTATTATAACTCTTTTATATAATTGATATTATCTTCTTTTATAAATTTAAAATTTCTAATTTTATATTCATTTTTAATGTTATCTTTGAATTTATCGATATTTTGATGTGTAGATATTATTACTATTCTTTTTTTATCTTTGTTTGAATATTTAACAATATATTCAAGCACATCACATGCATCAATATGATTTTTATCATCATCATCCAATCCAGATGTGCATTCATCTAAAATTAGGGCATCTATATTATCATCTAAAAAATATAATAGTTTTGCTAAAATAAGTCTTTGCTTTTGACCATTAGATAATGAGTGTTCAAATTTTCTTTCTTTCATGTATTGCCATACATTTTTTGAATTAGCTTCTATTTCTTCCCATAAATGTAGATTTTTAAGAATATTTTTCATTTTTAGCAAATCTGGATTTTCACTATCACAAAATATTTCTTCATATATACTTAAACTACCAAATTTTAATTTATCATCATACATTAAAAATCTAGATGTAGTAGGAATATCAGTGCTTTTTTCTAATTTAATTCTTTCAGTAAGCATATTCATAAATGTCGATTTGCCACTTCCTGAGGGTCCATATAACACTATTACTTCACCTTTATTTATATTTATATCTTTATCCGATCTAAGAGTGAATGGAATATCATTATTAGATCCTTTTAAATATTTAATAGTAAATGGTTTAATATTGATACTGTCTACAATTATATTAACTTCTTTTTGATTTATATTGTGATATATTTCTAAAATTAGTTTCATATCAGCTGATTCTTTTTCAAGAGCCACTAGTCGATCGTTATTGTCTTCTAGAGCATTAACAAATCTTCTCATATATCCAATAGCAGTTTCCACAATTGCTAATGTTGCAGTTATCTGTGCAATACTTCCTAGTGTTAAATTTTCTAGTTTTACATTCATTACATAAAAAACAATAATTCCATATTGACTTAAAGTTTCAATTATAGTCATAATCATTCTAGTAAAGTTCATTTTTTTATGAAAATCTTTAATATTTTTATTACTATCTATTACTGTTTTTTTAAATCTAGCAATTCTCATATCTAAATCCTTACTTACAATAGTTGGCACTCTTAATAAATCATTTACAATAATTGATTGTTCATTATTAAATTCTCTATTTTTCTTATAATAATTACCTCTATTTAAATTTATATATGCTGAACTTACAAATGATAAAGACCCAAAAATTAAAATTAGAGATATATAAATATTATTAGGTATCGCATCGTTTGTGATAATAGCAGTAGCAACCATAAGTAAAATACTTATTATTTCTATAACATCAAATCGATGCTTTATTTGATGCCTCCATAAATTATCTAGATATTTTTTAATGGTATTTAAAATAGTTTCATTATCCATTATGCGATATATTTTACTATTTTCATCATATTTTAAAACTCTATCTTTTGTAACACCAATTATATTAGTTCCCTTTAATACTAATTCATCTTCAAATATCATATTATATTTAGCATATTCTGTATCTGAATATAAATTAAAGGCATCCCTTAATACTTTTTCACCACGATATAGCATATATAAAATAATACCTAATAAAAATAGTTTTTGTTCTATCATCATATTAGTAACCTTAAGAATAAATGCAAAAACAAGTGAAAATATTGTCAATGACAAAGATAATATTTCAATTTTTATACCCATCTTTTTTACATTTTTAGGCATTTTTAATATTGACTCATCGAGTTTGTAAGGTTTTATAAAATTACATATTATTTTCCATAATTCCTTAAATAACTTCATATTTAAAATTCCTCCTTTTATAAATTTATTCCATCAATACTTGTTTCATAAATTCATTGTTTTAAGTCTATATTATCACCTGATTCATAAAATTTAATTAATTTTTCAAAGAATATTAGTTGATTTTCTTGTGATATTGTTATAATTCCACAACCATTATCTACCATTCTTTTATTAGCAAATAACATAATAATTTAAAATCATAATCAACAAAATCATTTTCTAAAATAAATTGTCAGGCATATTTCAAGTTGTTAATAGCAATAATTTTATTAATAGTTAATCCATTAACTACACCACCATCATATATTGCCTGTGTTTCTGGATATTTTACATCAATTCCTTCTAAATTAGCGCTTTTCCATATATGTTTCTTTTGACAACAAATATATTTTTCTCTATTGTTAAATAAAACTTATTTTCCATACTAATACATCCATTTCTATTTATTTCTAAGTTCATTTAAAAATATTATTTATTAAATATATTATATCATATGTTTATATTTTTTTACAAAAAAAGATACATGGAGTTGTATCTTTAATAAAAAGGCGGGGCTCTCTGGGGGGAGAGCTCCTTTCAGGGGGTTTTGGTTGAATACACTCTCACACAAAACAGTAAGAGTGTGCACAAATTTATCATTTGTACACTCTAATAATAAATTATTTATAAATATTTGTCAATATCATTTTAAATATTTTATATTATTTTTGTAAACATCATCACTACCTATTATTAATTCATGTATAGACATTGGAAATATAAAATTAAACATCCTTAGAATTAAAGGCGCACTTCTAGATAATTTTGTTATCCCAGATGATACAACCGCATAATTACCGACTATGCTTATACCCCTTGCATTTTTAGGAAATATTTTTTTATTTGGTGCGATAATACCTCTATCATTCTTAAATAATTCATCAATTATTGGAGGAATACATCCATTATGCATATGCCCAGATAATATCAAATCATAACTACTTAGTTTTTCTCTCACTATTTTATTATCAATAAATATTGGAGAATGCATAAGTAATACTTTGTACTTACCATATGTTCTATTTACATTATTATTATCAATTTCATTTAAAAGTAAATCTAGGGATTCACATTTGTTTTTGTAATAATAATCAAAACTTTGAGTAAATCCATAGAAGTATATATCATCTATTAATACACCTTCATTATTAAGTAAATAAACATTATCTATTTTTTTAATTGTATTCCAAAAATCTTTATCAAAAAAACTTGAATACTCTTTATCTTTTAATCTTATATCATGATTACCAAGAGATATAATTATTTTTTTTATCTTAGATAATTTTTTTAAATAATCAATTATATATTTTTTCTCTATATCATAACTATCTATTAAATCACCTGCTATACAAACATACTTAGATTTCATATTCTTTAAAACATTATATAATTTATCTAACTTCTTAATATCTTTTCTATTAGTATAATGTATATCACTTATTAATATAATACTAGTTTTAAACTTACCTGGTATATAACTTTTAGTTATCTTAAACATACTTCACCTCTAATTAAATTTATTTCTATAACCACATTTCTTGCATAATTCTTCATTTAATTTATTATTATTAAACCCATTAATTAATTCTTTATACCTTGTTGTATTAATGATATCTTGGATACTACTTTCAAATATATTTCCTAAATTAATAATACCTTCATTATCTAAACAACAAGGCACTACCGTACCATCTACTAATATTGCAAGTTGTTTCTTACCACCCTTACAAGTACCATATTCACTTATAATATTATTGTTAATATCAGGCCAATCAAATAATTTCTCAATAGATAAAAATACTCTATCACTTAAACTAAATCTATTATTACTTAAATCTATTTTCTTATTATAATAACTTTCTAATAATTTATATATTTCTGTATTATCCTTGTTATTCCAAAGCCTTAAAGATACATAACACTTTAACTTATCAACATTTGGAAGTAATTCTTTAATCTCATTTACACTATTAAATGAATGCAGTGAAATATTAATTTGTCTAATCTTATTATTATTTAAAATATCTATTTTATCTTTAAGTAGCCTAGCATTAGTGGTAATATTAACATTTAAGTCATAAGTAGACGCTAATTTTAATATTTCATCTAAGTTAGGATGCATAAGTGGTTCACCTTTTACATGTAGATAAATATGTTTAGTATAATTTTTAATCTTAGATAATACTACTTCAAAATCACTAACACTCATAAATTCTTTCTTCCTTGTTGTTATTGGACAAAAACTACATTTTAAATTACAAATATTAGTTATTTCTATATAAATTCTATTAAACATCACTTAAATCCATACACCTTGATAGTTCTAACTTTAAAACTTTATTCTTATCAAGATTTCCTTTCTTAATAAATTCCAACGCATCACAATTTGCTTTTTCTAGTATTTTATAATCTTTCTTTATATCGGCAATCTTAAAATTCATATCACCACTTTGCTTAACTCCAAACAAATCACCTGAACCTCTTAGTTTAAAGTCGCTTTCACTAATTTCAAAACCATCGCAAGTTGTTTCCATTATCTTTAATCTTTCATTATCTTTATTACCAATTAATACACAGTAATTATCATAGGAATTTCTTCCTACCCTACCTCTTAATTGATGGAGAGTTGATAAACCAAAAAGATTTGCATTATGAATAACTATCATTGTTGCATTTTTAACATCAACTCCAACTTCAATTACAGTTGTTGATATTAAAATATCTATTTCTCCATTAATAAACTTCTTCATTACCTCTTCTTTTTCACTAGGCCTTAGTTTTCCATGAAGCATACCTATTTTATAATTTTTAAAAGCTAATTTATATTGCCTTAACAACTTGGTAACTGAATCATTATTCTCACCATCTATTAAAGGTGCGACAACATATATTTGATGATTTAAATCTAAGTTATCTTTAATAAGATATAATACATCCTTAATTTCATCTTCATCTTTAACGATTGTAACAACAGGTTTTCTTCCCTTTGGCATAGTCTTAATTGTACTTATATCCATATCACCATAAATAGTTAAAGCATAAGTTCTAGGTATAGGAGTTGCACTCATATAAAGTACATCAGGCATAGAACCTTTATTCTTAAGATTATTTCTTTGATTAACACCAAATCTATGCTGTTCATCTGTAACAATTAACCCAAGATTAGAAAAAGTTACATTATCTTCAATTAAAGCATGAGTACCAATTACAAGTTCTATCTTACCACTTGCTAACTCATTATTTATCTCATCCTTAGACTTCTTAATAGTACTCCCAGTTAGTAATGAAATATTTACATTGGGAAGAAGAGACTTAAAGCTATTATAATGTTGCTCCGCTAAAATCTCAGTAGGCGCCATCAAAGCACACTGATACCCACTTTTAATCATTCCATATATTGCAATCAAAGCAACAATAGTCTTACCACTACCAACATCACCTTGTAATAACCTATTCATTCTACTATCACTATTTAAATCATTAAGTATTTCATTAACACTATTTAACTGGTCTTTTGTTAAAGCAAAAGGTAATTTACTTATAAACTCATCAATTAAATCCTTGTTGATATTTCTATTGTACCCCTTTTTATATAAAGCATTTTTTTCTCTTAAAGCATTTATCTTAAGCATAAACATAAATAATTCTTCATACTTAAGTCTTAATAGTGATTTTTTTACCATTTCAATATTACTTGGATTATGAATATTATTAAGTGCACTTTTTTTATCAATAAACGAATTATTTAAAGTTATATAATCAGGTATAAAATCAACTGGATTATAGTCAGTAAGCGCAGTATTAATTATTTTTTTTAATGTTTTTCTATTTAACCCATCACAAGTCCTATAAAAAGGAATTATTTTAATATTATTTAGATTTTCATTAAGTAAAATTTCAGATGCGACTATGGTATTATTCTTCTTATCAAACTTACCAATCACAATTACTTGTGAACCAATATTAATATTAGTTTTCATAAATCCTCTATTAAATATTATAACCTTGTAGATATTACTCCCAATATTTATATTAAACTGCATCTTATCAATACTTTTAAATCTATATACAACAGGAACATTTTCAACTATTCCGTCAATTATTATTTTATCATCTTGATTTAAAGATGAAACATCACTTCTTTTTAATACTTCATATTTATATGGATAATGAGTTACTAAATCATCAATATCATTTATTTCTAACTTATTTAATAACGATAATGTTTTAGGGCCAACACCCTTTAAATAAATTAAATCAGACATATAATCACCACCCATAACAATTATATCAAATTTTTTTATTTTTTTTAAAAAAAGTTATTGACAAAAATACCATTTATAAGTATTATAACAAGTACCAAACCGAGAAATTGGTTTGGCTGCTAGTATCACACTAGCCAACCCCTTTTTATTCTTTTTGAGGTCGCTCTTCAGGGGGTCGGCCTCTTGTGGGACTATTAAAGTATAACGAAAGTTATGCTTTTTCTTTTTCCATTTTTTTACAGTGTCATTTTTATTGACATATAATAACTTATTTAATATAATGTTATCAATAAAGAACTTGTCAAGGCGATTGTCGCCGAGGTAAATTCTTTATTTTAGTATTTATTATTATTAGTTGCATATAATATTATTGTCTTGATTAAAGTATAAAATCGAGATTGACACATTATAAATCTTTTGATATAATGTAATCATTAGAGAACTTGTTGAGGCGGAGTGTCGCCGATGTGAGTTCTTTATTTTTTTATAAAATAATATATTTGTTCACTTTTTCCAATTAAAACTATTTTTTGTGCTTTTTCAAAATCTTTAAACACTTTATTAATTTGTAAAATTGCTTCATTATTTGTTAAATCACAGTCTTTATTATTCAAATCTATTACAAAATTATTTGCTTGGTCTAAATTTGGCTCAATAGAATGCCGTATTTTTTTAAATCTACTTTTTGAAGTCAAGGATTTCTTATAATTTTTTATATCCCAGTACTCACCTTCGGCATAGATATCAGGTGTTTTAACACCCTCAGGAATATTCACTCTATGCACTATATCTATTTCCCAACCTAAAAACTTTATTAGACTAGCAACACTTCTCTTTTCATCACTACTAAGGCCCTTCTTATCAAACTTTGCATTTGATAAATCATATTGCTTGTACACAAAAACTTCTTTTGGTTCTCTTGGATTAATATTTCTATTTTTAACTTTCTCTTTAGTAATATCTATATAATACTTTTCTTCATATATTTTTTTATAATACCTAGACATGTATTATATTTTTCCTTTTTAAATACTTGTTCATAAATTACCTCCTACTATTTTATTCCCTAAAACTTTTAAATTTCCCCTAAAAAAGTAGAATAAATTTTCTTTTATTTAAAATCATGCTATAATAATTGTACGAGGAGGTTTAGTTATGAAATACGAAGGAAAAAGAGAAATCCTTTTTTGCAATGAAGGATTGCCAATTAAAATGGGTTACTCATTAGGAACTGTTTATGTGGCTAAATGGGATAGTGATTATCGTCATGTAAGTTATAAATTATATAATTTTGGATACTGTCCTGCAGATAAAGATTTCTACTATAATGGAAATATTCACCTACCAAAAAATTTGATTGAATATTTTGAAAATGGTATAATGAGTGCAAAAAAAGAAAAAGAAATGCGTGAAATTGGCATACATCATGCTGATGATATTGAGGCTTTATTATGTGAATTTCAAGAAGCAAAAGCACAAAATGAAATTGCTAAACAAAAAATTTTAAATTTAAGTAAAACTATAAAAAATAAAAGTAAAAAAAATAGTAAATAGTACATTCTTATTATGAAAATATTTTAACTCTATTTAACGATAGAGTTTTTTTATAAGTTTATACTACAAAATATATACCATTTAAGCCCACGACTACACTTAAGAAAATAAAAAAGAAATTACTTTTTTATAATTTCTTTATATATCTTTATTGCTTTTTTACATACCTCATCACTACTATATTTAAAAGCAACACTCTTTAAATAATTAATATCATAACTATCTAACTTCTTACTTACCCTTATAATCGCATTACTAAAATCATCTATATCATGACAATTAAAGAACTCACCACACTTACTATCAACATACTCAGAAGTACCCTTACACCTTGAAGATACCACTGGAGTACCTGATGCTAAAGCCTCAACACCTGGTATACAAAAAGTCTCTATATCAGATGCAACTAAGTATATATCGCTACTTGCAAGCAACTTAGCTATCTCATTTTTATCTTTGATACAGCCTTTAAAACTGATATATTTTCTAAGGTTCAAACTATCAACTAATTCATTTAAATAAGGCATTAAATAACCATCACCAACCATATCTAAATGAACATCCATATTCTTTTTATTAACTAAATTATCTATTACTTTAATAATATCATCAAGGTTCTTACCATTTCTAAAACCTGCTATACAAATAAGTCTTAAAGTATTACCTCTTTTATATCTTTTCTTATTAAATACACTTATATCTACTATATTAGGTATTACATAACATTTACTTAAATTTAATTCATTTTTCATATAATTACTTACTGTTGAATAATAAGAATTATTTATTACATAATCTCCAAACTCTTTATTAACACCATTAAAATATTGATAATAATTAGAAGAATGCTCAGTAACTAATACTGGTATATTATATTTTTTACCAATATAACTAGATCCATACCCAGCAGGTAATGTAACTTGGGCATGTATTATATTTGGTATATTCTCACTCTTTATATAATCTTTATAAGCCCTATCTAATACTTTTCTATATCTAATTAATTCTAATTTCTTACTTATCTTAGATAAATCTAACATCTTATATATATAAGTCTTATAACCACTCTCATTAACTATAACCTTGTTCTTTATAAACAAGTACTTAAATATATAAGAAAGCCCATACTTATTAATAAAAAGCATATTAACATTTTCATATTTACTTAATGCCTTGGCGTAATCTTTATGATAAACACCCAATAAACTATCACTCTTACCTGGATACCAAGAAGGAATTATTAATACGTTCATATTACCTCCTGAACTTAGATTTTATTTTTTTAATATAATCATCACCTAAAATACTTTGTAGTAATTTAAATCTACTAGTTACGAAGAAATATACTAATGCTCCAACTAAAGTATAAATTACTATTGTTAAAATAGATAATAACTTAGTAGAATAATCAAAATAAATTTCTTTTAATAACAACAATGTTGTTACCATTGCAATAAGTCCTAGCAAAACTTTAGATAAGAAATATATAATCTCTCTATAACTAAATTTAAAGTTTTTCTTAAGTACTAACAAAGTACCAATTAAACTTAATCCAACTGAAATCATATCTGTTACTATTGGTCCATAAAAGGATGGTATATTAATTACTTTTAATAAATTCATTATTGGAACATTTAGTATTAACTTAAGTAAGAAAGATCCTACTAAAGCACCTATTGTAATTTTTGTTTGATTCATAGATTGTGTAATAGTTGTAATAGTTGTAAATAAACCATATACTACTACTTGTAATATATATATTCTAAAAATATCTGTACTTAAAATATCTATTCCATAAAATACATGCCATATTGGTTTTGATAATATACTCATACCAAAAGCCATAGGTATTGTTAAATATAAAAGCATTTTAAATGTAATATTTAATTTTTCATTTATATCTTTATAATTACCTTTAGTATAACTACCAACTACATTAGGTATTAGACTAGATGTTATACCAATAGAAATAGATACTACTATCATATTAAGTTTAGAACCCCATGTACTTATAACACCAATAGTAGTTTCAGCAACACTTGTAGAATACCCTAGTCTAGTAAGTGTTTTAACAACTGTAAAAGTATCAACTACATTATAAGCAGATGTAAGCATTGACATTATTACAAATGGTATCGCATACACAATAATCTTAATTATTATATCTTTCTTACTTATCTTTTTCTCATCTTCACTAATAGTCTCAACCTTGTTTTCTATAAATACAGGTTTTGCTTTTTTCTTTAAATAAAAGTAAGACACTAAAGCACCTATAGATGCTCCTAAAACAGCAACATATACTGCACACTCAACACTAAGTTTTAATACCTTAACAGTAACAAAACTACCAATAACTATTACTAAAACTCTAACTAATTGCTCAATAATAGCAGATATACTTCCCTCTTTTAAATACCTATTACCTTGGAAGTAACCTTTTAATATACTAAGTTTAGGCACAATAAGTAATGCTAAGGAAACAGTTTTGATTGCAATTGATACAGCTTCAACACTATTACCACCACTTACACCACCAATTATATAGTTAGCAATTGTATCGGACGCAAAAAACATAATTAAAAAACTTAAGAACCCTATACCACTTAACATCTTATTAGCAATCTTATATGCTTCTTCTTTTAAATATTTATAAGATAATGTATCATATTCACTTATTATCTTAGCAATTGCAGAAGGAATACCAACTGTAGATAAATTTAAAAATACTGCATATATAGAATAAGCATAACTATATAACGCACCACCTTGTGTACCTATAATTTTATAAAAAGGTATAACATATATTAAACCTAATATTTTACATATTATTAAACATAAAGTAGATATAATCGCACCATCAATAAAATTATTCTTTTTCAATAATATCAACTCCTATTATTTATTATATCATATATTTTAGATAATAAAATTAATTTTACAAAGAAAAAAACAGCGTGTTTGCTGCTTATTGTTTGACTAATTGATTACTTGAAAGTTTATTAAGTACATCTGTATTAAAGAAACAAGCCAATTCTTTAAGATACAATGCAATTTCTTCACTTGACAAAGTTCCAATTTTACTAATCAATTGTTGGTCCTCAATTTTAAGTGGCAATTCAATTCTTACATAGGATTTCTTTTTCAAACCCAATTGTTTCCAGTTTTCTATTTTTACTCTATTTACAGATTTTATATTGGAATATCTTGTTGTTATTTTTAAGCCAGAATAATTAGAATTTTCCTCAATTAAAAATCCTCTTCCATCATCCACAATTAAACAAGGCCTTTTTTCTATAGAAACACTCATATTATTTGTCTTTTCATCAAAATATAGTCTAGGTATAATAGTTACCCAAATCTCACCTATATTTGCCTTTTTCTTCACTAATTACCTCCTATGAAGTTTCTTTTCTTTAAATCTGATTGTTTAATACCTAAAAATTTTAAAAGATTATTATCATACTGAATATTCTTTTCATCAATACTCTCTTTTGCAGGTGCCTTAATATTTTTTAAACTTTCACGATACTCATTAACTTGCAAACCCAACATATTGGCACAATCCTTATCTTCTAAAATCGTTTCCTTTTTTGAAAGCATACTTATCACCTCTTCTTTGCAATTCTTTAGTAAATATTAACATATTTAATTAATAATTTCAATCAATTTTTTGTAGTTGTCACATTTTTATTCATTAGAAATAATTTTAGAGTATTTCTCGGAGCACAAAAATAAAACAAGCCCACAAAATAAGGGTTTGTTATATACTATTTGGTAGCCTGTATGGGACTTGAACCCATGAATGTTGCCTTGAGAGGGCAATGTGTTAACCACTTCACCAACAGGCCAAAACAACAATATTAATAATATCATAAAAAAAATACATTTACAACCCAAAAAGAAAAAAAGCACCAAATAATTAGCGCTACACTCTCTTAGAACCACAATTAGAACAATATTTTCCAGTAACAACATTACCACAATTAGTACAGTATCTCTTATCAGATACTTTAACTGATTCAAATAATCCTATAGCATCGCTATTATATTCAGCATCTGAAAATGCTAAGATTGGATAAAATACTACTGGTAAAATTATAAGCCCTAGTGCAAAGAAAGCATCTTTATCAAATTTCTTCGCTAAGTTAATACTCATTATTACTTGAGGTATTATGCCTACTCCTGGTATTAAATATATTAATAAAAACCAAAGTGGAATATTTAAAAACTCAAATTTTACGATTGTAGCATAAATCGGTATTAGACACTCCCAACCATTTTTTCCTGCTTTTTTAAATATTTTATAATTAGCAACAAGTAATACAACTAATATTACTAAAAATAACAATAGAAATACTAAAGAAAATAATGCAACAAATTCAAAAAATCCATTTGTATATTCTCCTGCGTATTCATAAGGTAATTCATTATACATATTATCACTTCCTACATTAAATATATCTTAATTATAGCAAATTTATATATTTAATCAATGTTTTTGTAAGAATTTTATACAAAGTTGTTGATTTTTTATAGTTTATTTGATAAAATTGTTATGTTTTATATGGAGGTGAAAAAAGTGCCAAATATCAAGAGTGCTAAAAAACGTGTTAATGTTATTAAAAGACAAGCAGAAGAAAATATTCCAGTAAGAGGAAGTATGAGAACTGCTGTTAAAAAGGCAATCAAGAAAACTGATGATGCTAATTTAGTAAATGACGCTATAAAAAAGATTGATACTGCAGCAAAAAAAGGTGTAATCAAAAAGAATACTGCAGCAAGAAAAAAATCACGTCTTATGAAAAAAGTAAATTCGAAGTAAAATATTACTTCTTTTTTTATAATTTTATATTTTATATAGTATAATAGAAATGGTGATTATATGAAATTTCTTAAATTTTTAGTAGCAGTGCTATCAGTATTTACCCTTTTTGTATTCGCACTTGGTTTTTTACAAAAAGAAGAAATACTAGATACCGTAATAGATTACTATAATAAAATACCTACAACGCTAAATAACAACGAATATACAAAAGAAGTTGATGTAGATTTTGTAAAACTAACAGATGACTTCATTGCTAATAACAAGGATGAACTTATTAATATATATTACACGATAATATCATCTGGTATGCAAGAGTTTACTTTTTATTGTGATAATGGATATAAAGAATGTTTAAAAGATGTTGAAGCAATTAATAATGACTCTACTCTATTATCTCAAATTAATAACTTTGTAAATGTATTTAATAGTTTTAAAAGTATAAAAACTACTTATACTAATTATGGTAAAGTTACATTATCAATTAATAGAATTTATAAAAGAGATGATATAAAAAATATTAATGATAAAATAGATAGTATATTTGATACTATCGTAGATAAAGAAAAAAATGATTATGATAATATACTTGCAATACATGATTATATAATTAATACTACTAAATATGATATTGAATCAGAAAATAATCCATATAGTAATGCATCTACCGCAATAGGAGTACTATTTGATAATAAAGCAACATGTAATGGTTATACAGATACTATGAGTATATTCTTAGATAGATTAAATATAAAAAATGTAAAAATATCAAATGATACACATATATGGAATTTAGTATATATCAATAATAAATGGCTAAGCCTTGATGTTACATGGGATGACCCAGTGAATGATTTAAATAGAGATATGTTACTTCATGAGTACTTCTTAAAGACTAGGGAGGAATTTAATAAAATAGATAGCTTAAATCCTAAGAACAAACATGTATATGATGAAGCAATATATAATTTTATAGATTAAAAAAAGAGAGTTTATTTGTGGCTTTGATCTTCTGCCTCAATTCTCTCTTTTATTTTATCGATTTTATCACATTTTAAATCATCTTTAGAACCATAACAATTATATCTATATTGAAATATAAAATTATTTACTTTCATATCAAGATAAGCATGGTCATCCTTAAACTCTATATTGCAACTCTTATATTTAACTTTTTTATCCATAACATTACTACAAGTAATATTATCAGTAGACAATCCAAGTATTTTTCTGTTTTCATATTTTTTATCGGCTGCTAAAACAAGTTCCTTAGTATAATTATTAACTTTGTCAAAATATAATAATTCACAGCCTTTCCAAATTAATAAAATTACAAATATAATGCCAAATATCTTAGCTGTATCAAAAAATAATCTATCAATATCTTCTTCATCAGTTAAATCATAATTAAATTTTTTCATAATATTTCCTCTTTTTCAAAAATATTATATACTTTTTAACTAATTTGTCAATTAGTTATATACTTTTCTACTTCTTTTATCGTATTATTGAAATTATTAAAATCTACATAAAACCATTCAACATTCATTTTATTATTAATCCAAGTATATTGTCTTTTAGCATATCTCCTTGAATTTCTTTTAATTAACTCTATAGCATCTTCCAAACTTATTTCATTATTAAAATATTTATATAATTCCTTATAACCAATTGCTGTATTAATTGGTATTGTATTTATATTTTTATCATATAAATCTTTTACTTCAGATATAAGTCCTTCATCAACCATTTCATCTACTCTATCATTTATTCTTTTGTATAAATTATCTCTATTTGTAGTAAGTCCAATAAAATAAACATTATCGTATATTAAGTTATTACCAGATACTTCTTCAATATCATTATTTTCTATCTTATTTAACATCCTTACTAATCTTTTCCTATTATTAACATGAATATCAGTATCACAATATTCTTTAATTTTATTTAATATCTCTTCATTACTTAAATCATCATAATCCTTGTTCTTATCATTTATATTAAACTTATAGTCGTAAAGCAATGCTTTAATATAAAGCCCAGTACCACCAACTATTATTATATTTTTATTTTCTTTTTTTAGTCTTTCTATTAATTTTCTTCCATCTTTTTGGTATTCATATACAGAATAAGGCTCATTTACACTTCTAATACTAAGTAAATGATGAGTTATACCCATTTTATCAGTTACCTTAGCAGTACCAATATTCATCTCTTTATACACTTGCATAGCATCAGCATTTATAATTTCTGCATTATATTTCTTTGCAAGTTCCAAACTAAGTTTTGTTTTTCCTACACCAGTAGGACCAATTATTACTACTATCATTACATCGCCCTCTTAAATAATTTTTCTAATTCATAATTTGAATAAAATATAATTGTTGGTCTTCCATGTGGACAAGTATATGGATTTTTACACTTTCTTAATTTATTAACAAGTGTTTCCATTTCTTCTAGATTAATATTATCATTAGCCTTTATACTTGCTTTACATGCGACTGTTGCTGCAACACGATCATTAAATTTTAATATATCAAAATTCTTTTCCTTAGCGATTATAAGTTCAATAATCTTTCTTATTGCAATTTCTTCACAACCTTTAGGTAACCATATTGGATGACTTCTTACAATGAATGTATTAATGCCAAATTCTTCAATATTAAAATGCATATTCTTAAGAAGTTCAAGGTTTTCTTTTACTATTATAAATTCATTATATGGAAGTTCAATAGTAATAGGTACTAGCATATCTATTTCATCTTTTAAATTACAAAGAGCATAATAATAATATTCATAATTAACTCTTTCGTTAGCAGCATGTTGATCAATCATATACATACCAAGTTCATTTTGACATATTATATAAGTACCTTTTACTAAACCAACTGGATACATAACAGGTACCTTTTCAGTAATTACTTCTTCTTGATAATCATCAGTTGCTTCCTTTATATATTCTAAATCTAAGTGTACTTGTTCATACTTTTTTTCTTCTTCTTTAACTACTTCCTTTTCTTCTACAAAACTAGTAGGCATACTTACTGGTTTTAATGCTTCAATTTCTTCATCTTTATTTTCAATTTTTGGAATAAGTATTTTTTCATCTAATGCACTTTTAATAGTTTTATTAATAAGTTCTAATAAAGCATCTATTTTTCCAAACTTAATATCTTGTTTAGTTGGATGTATATTAACATCAGTTAAAGTAGTGTCTACTGATATATTTAGAACAACTATTGGGTATTTATCATCTGGTTTATAAGTATGATAACTATCTTGAATACATCTATTAATTTCTATATTTCTAACTACCCTACCATTTACAATAGTAACCATATGATTTCTATTATTTTTTTGTATCTCAGGTAAACTAATATAACCATCTATTTTATAATCATTATCAAATGCAGAAATAGGTATCATCTTTTTTGTTACGTCCAGTCCATAAATACTATTAATTACTTTTAATAAATTACCACTACCATCAGTTTTTAAAAGTACTTTATTATCATTTATTAAAGTAAAAGATATATCAGGATATGAAAGCGCAATTTTATTAATATATTCAGTTATATGAGCAAGTTCTGTATATAAACTGCTTAGATGCTTTAATCTTGCTGGAGTATTATAAAATAATTTTTTGACTTCTATCTCAGTTCCAACTCTACTATCAGCATATTCATCAGTAATTATCTTACCACCTTTTACAACAAGGTGTGTACCAATATCTTTTTGGCATGTTTTTAATGATACTTCAGATACAGATGCGATAGAAGGTAGAGCCTCACCTCTAAATCCAAGAGATTTTATATTAAATAAATCATCATCACTTAATAACTTACTAGTAGCATGTCTTAAAAAAGCAAGATGAGCATCTTCATAATCCATACCTATACCATCATCTACTACTTTTATCATACTAATACCACTATCAATAAGTTCAATCTTAATTACACTACTTTTAGCATCTATACTATTTTCTACAAGTTCCTTAACAATACTTACGCATCTTTCAATTACTTCCCCTGCTGCGATCTTATTTGCAAGTATTTCATCCATCACTTTAATTTTACTCATAATACCACCTCTTATAATTATATCAAAAAAAAGATAAAAGCGCATTACTTTTATCGGTTGTATAATAAATAGTGTTGGCGAATGTAAATCTGAACTGAACCCCAAAAGTTGGACAGTTTATTAATAGTTTCTAATTAGAGGATTGTAACCTGTAATTTACGGGTGACAGTCCTTTTAATTTAACTTTAATTCTATCATAATTGTAATAACAAATATAGTCATCAATTTTTTTATTAAATCATCTAATGTTTTATAACTATCTTCTTGATCATAAAACATTTCTGTTTTAAGTAAACCAAAGAAATTTTCCATCATTCCATTATCCATACTATTGCCTTCCCTAGACATACTTTGTTTTATACCTTTATTTTTTAATCTTTGTTGATATGATTGATGTTGATATTGCCAGCCTTAATCTGAATGAAATATTAATCCATCAAGATCAGCGTTCTTATCAAACGCTTTATTAAGCATATCATTTATTTGTTCTAGGTTAGGAGATTTAGATGTATTATAGGATATTAGCACTCATTTTCTTAATTAAGGGCATTATAAAAGGATGATAATAATCATCCTTACAATCTCAATTCATTTATCAAATTTATTGTTTACCAACACTATTTGACAAAGAACCTACTCTTTTATTTATTTATATTACATCCTATTTATCACTTAAGCCATAAACTACAATGATTTTTATCACAATAATGATTTAATATTTTTAATTAATTTTATCGTTTATTTCTTATTATTATAACTCCACTTTGGCCTGTTGACTGACAAGAACCACCACTTCCAGAATTACTACCTGACTTACCTAAACCATTGCTTCCATTTGCTTTAGTTCCACATCCATAACCACCTGTAGAATAAGCATAATTTACTCCGCTTGTACATCCACTTAAGTTACCCTCATTGAATTCACAAGTTGTTGTTCCTTGACCAGTTCCACCATTAGTAGGTTGCACGGTTCCTGCAGAACCATTATTACCATAACTACCACCAGAACCACCATTGCCATATGTGTAAACATAACCCCAAGCAACACATCCGGCTTGATCCCATCTTTCTGTACAAGCCCATTCTGATTTCGTACCACCGTAGCCACCGCCACCATTACCACCATTGCCACCAGTAGTAGAACCACCTCCACCACCTTTTGCCGTAATAATTGTAGATAAACTACTATCACCACCTGAAGTACCTATATCGCCACCTTTTCCAATAACAACTGAATATTTTGCATTTGCAGTAGTCGTAGCACCAGCAACATATTTTGTATAACCGCCACCACCTCCTGTAGTAGAAGAACCTCCACCTCCTGCACCAACTGCGAAAACATCTATTTCAGTATTTGCATTAAACTTAAGGGTTCCATCAGTTAAAAATCTTACAACCCAATTACTTTCATCACCTTCAGCAATAAACTTTCCATCATATGTGCCAATTGTTTTTGAACCAACAACTATATTTTTTGTATTTCTACTTCTAATTACTATAACTCCTGAAGAACCAGACGCATTACAATTACCACCATGTCCTGAATTGTCACCAGTTTTTCCTTTTCCTGTACTTCCATTTGCTTTAGTTCCACATCCATAACCACCTGCAGAATAAGCATAATTTACTCCGTTTGTACATCCACTTAAGTTACCCTCATTAAACTCACAAGTTGTTGTTCCTTGACCAGTTCCACCATCAGTAGGTTGCACCGTTCCTGCAGAACCATTATTACCATAACTACCACCAGAACCACCATTGCCATATGTGTAAACATAACCCCAAGCAACACATCCGGCTTGATCCCATCTTTCTGTACAAGCCCATTCTGATTTCGTACCACCGTAGCCACCGCCACCATTACCACCATTGCCACCTGTTGCACCACCAGCATTTCCACCAGCAGCACTAATAATATCACCAACTGATGATGCAGTACCATTTGCACCAACAGCACCACCTGTACCAATTGCTACTTCAATATCTTGATTAGTTATATTTGATACATTTTGTTTATATGCTGTGTATCCGCCACCTCCGCCTGTAGTAGAAGAACCTCCACCTCCTGCACCAACAGCGAAGATATCAACATTTGTTGAACCATTTATTCTAAGAGTTCCGCTTGTTAAAAATTTAATTTGAAACTCACCTGCTTCAGTTTCTGTAACATCACAATTACCAGTATATGTCATTACATATTCCTCAACACCAACTGATTTATTCTTACACTTATAACTATTTAAAAGAGTAGTTGTATTTATTATTTTTTCTTCCCATTTCGCATATAATGTTTGATTTGAACTGATTTTTACTACTGTTGAAGGTAGAACTTGTTCAGTACCGCTTGCAGTTGTAAACCAACCTATAAAATTATAACCTGATCTTGTAGCAGTTGGAAATTCACCATAAGTACTATTGTAAGCTACAGACATGCTATCTGTAGTTACACTTCCGCCATTTGCATTTAATGTTACTATAAATGTTTTTGATTGATATGTCGCTTTTGCAATAGTATTTTGATTTCCAATAGTAATCGTATTACCACTTATTATACTATTACCACTAATTACTTCCCAACCAGTAAAATCATAACCAGGTTTTGTTGGTGGTGTTATTTGAATAGATGACCCTATATCATAATTTCCACTAGGATTTATACCAGTACCTCCATCAAAGTCAACAACTAATTCTATTTTATTAAATC
Source organism: uncultured Bacilli bacterium (assembly GCA_934130375.1). GTDB lineage: Bacteria > Bacillota_I > Bacilli_A > RF39 > UBA660 > CAG-1193. Next base: position 52,470 of record CAKOXW010000001.1, on the reverse strand, counting down.
TAAATTGTGCTTCAATAATTATATCTGTATCTTCAAATATTAAATTATTCCCGCTTATAATACCATTTCCACTTGTTATCTTCCAACCTACAAATGTATTTTCATCTTTTGTAGGAGTTCCAAGTGTTAAACTTGTACCTTCTAAATATCTTTCTTCAAATGTTTGATCTAATGTACCACCATTTAATAATACTGTTAATTTAGCATGATACTTCCATTTTGCTACTATAGTGTGATTTACTATGGTTGTTACTTTAGTATTACTTTCTATTTTAGTTCCATTGTAATACCAACCAATAAAATCACTATTTTCTTTAGTAGGTGTAGGTAGTTCACCATATTCATTTCCAGCTGTAACTTCTAAAGTAGTAGGTTCAACACTACCTCCTTGTGCATCAAGTGTAACAACTGATTTATAACTACCATCTATACATGTTGTATCTTCATAATTTGGACTTTTTGTTGATGATGATATATTACATAAATATAATCCTTCATATGCTCCTTTACCAAATAGATTTAAAACAACCCCATCTTCTGATATTAAAACATTGGATTTATCTAAATCTACTTGTTCTTTTGATATTTCCATATCAATTGAACCAAGGATATTAAATAATGAACTATTAGATTCCATATTTTCATAATTAAGTTCTCTAACTATATTTTTTGCAAGTGCAAAAAATAAGTTCTTTTTTCTTTCCTCTTTATAATTACTAATTGTTGGTATTGCAATCGCAAGAATAATCGCTATTATAACTATTACTGCAAGTAATTCGACTAAAGTAAAACCTTTTTCTTTTTTCATAAAACCTCCGTTACTATATACCATATTATACAACAGTTTTATTTAAAAAAAAAGATAGACTTTTTAATCTATCTTACTTTCTCGTTTTATGGATAGTTCTATTACCTATTTTCCTTTTTACCTCATCTAAATTAGTTAAACCATGCATATAAAAATAATAATCATAACTAAATCCATAAATACCATCTTCATACTCATTTTCATATTCAACCGCATCAATTTCTGCAAATAAACTATTACCAAATACATGCTTTAACAAATGATTACTTACTATTCTATCATTAGATACACCAAACAATACATCAGAAGGCCATCCACCATGCAACCCTAAATTAATATACCTTGTTGTATCATCAGAGATACTCTCTTTATAATACCCATACTCTATATCACTAGACATTACTACATCACTTATAAAATCATATGTATCAGCAATAATTTTTTCTAAGTACTCATCACTATATCTTTTCTCTAATTCTATTTTTCTTTTTTCCATTAAATCAGAACTATTATCAATAGGCCACCTATAAACAGACACTAAATAGTTCTTATATTCATCTAAATTCATTTAAAACCCCCATAATATTTTACTTTAATATTAAATGTTGTGGCAACCCATCTTTAAATATAGGTACTAACTCACCCATTATTAATTGTCTTGCATATTCTAAATACTCATCTGTCATTTGATGATTTTTACTATCAATCATAGACGCTGGTACTTTCTTCTCAACATTTGCAATATCATGTATATCAAATACTGAAGTACTACTTTTATATTCCCTACTATTTTCTCTTGTAATAATAACCATTTTACCAGTACTACCATTATTTGCCTCACTTACTGCTTTTGCGCCTACTTCATATGCCTCATTAATATCAGTTAAAGACGCTAAATGAGTTGCTGCTCTTTGCAATGTTGAAAATTCAATTGCCCTTGTTTTTAAACCAGTTTCTGAAGCAACAATACTTGCAAGTCTAGATGCAGTACCCGATAATTGCTTATGCCCAAATGCATCAACTTTTCTTTCATCACCAATTTCACATACAAACTTACCATCCTTAGTTGTAATTCCTTCAGAAACTGCTATTACTATACTAGATTTCTTCTTAGACAAATCCTTAATATTACTAACAAATTCTTTAATATCAAATGTATTTTCCGGTAAATATATAGCATCTACTCCCTCACAATCACAAGACTTGGATAAAGATGCTGCCGCAGTTAACGTCTACCCATTATCTCAACTATGCAAACAGTTGGCTTTTTAGCGCCAAATGATGCATTATCTCTAATAATTTCTTTAATACTAGTTGCTATATACTTAGCAGCACTTCCATAACCAGGACAATGGTCAGTTATAGGTAAATCATTATCTATAGTTTTTGGTATACCTATAAATAATTCTTTTCTATTATTCATTTTAGCATAGTCAGATAACATTTTAATCGTATCCATTGAATCATTACCACCTATATAAAATAATGCATCTATTTCATACTTTTCTAATATTCCAAATATTTTTTCATATACTTCCTTCGCATCTTCAATCTTAGGTAATTTATATCTACAACTTCCTAAAAATGCACTTGGGGTTCTTTTTAATAACTCAATATTATCATCACTATTTAAATATTCATCTAAATCAATAATATCTTCATCTAAAAATCCTTCAATACCATGATGCATTCCATATATTTTTTCAATACCTAATTCCTTTGCTTTTTTATAAACACCTGCAACACTTGAATTTATTACTGCAGTTGGTCCTCCTGATTGACCTACTATAATTCTTTTCATATAATGCCTTCTTTCATATTAATTATAACAAAAATAATGGACTATTACTATCCATTATCTTTACAAACCGAAATCCATTTTTTATTATTAGATATTTTTTCTAATTCAGATACTGATAATTTAACTGCACTATTAGAACTTCCACATGCAGGATAAACAATATCATATTTCTTTAATGAAGTATCTAAGTATACATCTACTCCTTCATTAATACCAAAAGGACATACTCCACCAACCTTATGACCAATTAATTTTTCTACATTATCATAATCAATCATCTTTGCTTTAATATGAAATTCTTTTTTAAATTTACCATTATCTATTTTAGTATCACCTGCAGTAACAATTAAAATAGGTTTATCATTTACAATAAATGATAAAGTTTTAGCGATTTCACCCTCAGTACAATTAAGTCTTAATGAAGCATCATGAACTGTTGCAGAAGACTCATCAAATTCCATTATTCTATCTTCTAAATTATACCTTTTTAAATATTCTTTTGCTTTAATATATGACATACTTACCTCCTATATAAATAACATGTCTTTTCATGAGAATTAATAATACCAATTGCTTGTAAATAAGAATAAATTATTGTACTACCTACAAACTTCATACCCCTTTTCTTTAAATCATTAGAAATTCTATCAGACAATTCTGACCTTGTTTTATCATACTCATGCACTATATTACCATTTGTAAAACTATTTAAATAATTAATAAAACCATTATATTCCATTTTAATTTCCCTAAATATTTTAGCATTTATAATACTTGATTTTATTTTTAATTTATTTCTAACAATATCTTTATTATTAATTAATTCCTCTATTTTTTTATCATCATAATTACATACTTTATCTAAATTAAAATTATCATATGCTTTCTTAAAAGAAGCTCTTTTATTTAATATGCACTCCCATGATAACCCTGCTTGAAACCCTTCTAATATAAGCATCTCAAATAAATAATGATCAGAAGTATTTAAAATACCCCACTCATTATCATGATAATCTACATATTTTTTATTCTCCTCATTACACCAACTACATCTCATTATTACCAATCGTACTTTCCATCTTAGTTTTACTAATTTTTTCAAATATTAATTGCTTATTACTAAATAAATATTTAAACCCAGATACTACATCAAATATAAAATATATAAATAATACTAAACAACCAATAAACTCATTTATTTGCTTATTAATATTACCAATATAATATAAAATTAATAATGGAATACCAATATAAATAATTATAAATAATAATCTTCTAAATATTACTCTAAATACCTTGTACTTCTTACTATAATCTACAATCTTGATATTAAGATAAGATTGCCCGCAGGTACTTCCTTTTTTAAATAATGGTATTATGAAGTAATATATTATCGTCATCGCATAAAATACATACATATCATGCTTAAATATCAATATTAATATTATATTAATAACTGAAAATATAAAGAAATCAAATAGAAATGCGGTAGTTCTTCTAAAACCAGATAAGGTTTTTCCATTTTCTATTGCTTTTTTATCTATTTCATCTCTTGATGGAAGTATCTTTTTTATCCATTTCACAACTAAAAATCCAACTATACCACCTGTTGTATTTAAAATTAAGTCATCAACATCAAATAATCTATATCCTCTTGGGTATATAAAATATAAACCAGTTAATTGAGTAAGTTCAAAGAATAAACTAAGTAAAAATGTATAAAGTGTAGTCTTCTTTAAATCACATTTAAAATAGTAACTTAAATATACACCAAATGGAAGAGTTAGAAATATATTGAATACTGGTACATAAAACCAAGGCTGTTTTAATGATTTAATATATGTATGAATATCTAATATATTACTATGATTAACAAAGTCATAAATAAATTTAAATGGTATAAGTTGCGTTCTTGGTGTTGTAAGAAGTTCTACTTCACTAATTTTAGGAAGTGGAAGTATTACAAGGAAATATGCACATAGTAAATAAAATGTTAAAGAATAGATAATAAGTGCTTTTAGAAATGAGATTGAACCATATTTGTGATATTCATAAAGTATAAATGGGAAACTCATTATAAATGCGATAACTGGGAATAAAAATACTGCATATTTTATTATTTCAACATAATTCATAAACTACCTACTAAAAAATAAGCATACGCCTATTTTTTCTTTCTTAATATTATTACAAGTAATAAAGATACAATCGATATTCCCGCACCTACATATAAGCCTCTTGGAACATACTTAAACTCTATCTCATGAGTTCCAGCACTTAGTTCAATACCAATTAAACTATCAAATATTTTAACAGGTTGTATATCTTTACCATCTACTTTAATATTCCATCCTTTATCATATGGAATAGATGTATACAATAACTTATTATCAGTTACATTTACATTTCCTTTAATATGATCTATTTTATAATCAGTTATATTTAATACTTCATATTCATTTAATTTTTCAATTTGATTTTTAAATTTAGTTAAATCAAGAGTATAGAACATAATATCATTAAATTTAATTTGAGACTCTAAAAGAACTACTTCAAATTCTAACTTATCTCCTCTTTTATAATATCCAAGGTCAAGTATATTATATCTATAATCATTTTGGTCACTAATATCAATAATACTCTTACCATTTACTAATATATCTATTTTATTATTATATTTAGAAGACATATAAGCATATAATTCACCAGTATTTTTAATATCTACTGAATAAGTAATAGTAGATTCCATGTTACCAATTACTTTATCATATATTTTTATCTTATCATTTTTATCTCTTAATTTAAGATTATATAAATATGTATTAGAAATCTCATTTATCTTAAATACTTTAGTATTATTATTTGCCATAGTACTTAAAATATTGTTTTGATTTATAAATGGTTCATATTTAACTAATTCTAAATCTTTTAATTCACTATTAACCATAAAACCAAGTGGTAAATTATAATTATTTTCATATACATATAAATTGCTATTTTCTAATTCTTTCGTATCTATTAAATTATAATAATCATTTTTATTTTGTAATATTAAATACTTAATATCAAATAATGAATTAGTAACAGGTGTAGAACCATTATAATTTGTTATATAAAATCTATTAAATATACCTAAGTAATCACCTAATAATTCATTGTTAACACCTTCGTATGTAGATGAGAAATGTGAAATACCATTATAATTAAGCATTAGAGCATCATTAGTTGAATATGAATAATCTTTTTCTAATCTATAAAAGCTATTATCATTTTCTTTAATTTTATCAACAATACTTCCATAAGTACTTATAAAATTAGTATACTCACTTCTATTTTGATATTTCATATTAAAAACTACTGATAATCCATTTATACTCATTTCAAGTATTATCGCACATGCGATTAGAGTTGTAATTCTTTGCTCTTTATTCTTAAATAAATATATCAAATATAATACTATTAACGCTCCAGATGCGATTATTTTATATACTATATTACTATTATACATAAACATATCCATTACAACACTTAAAAATATTGTATATGGTATTAACTTTCTAAATAAACCTCTATCTACATTTTTAATGCTTAAATAACTTTTGTATGCGATTATAAGAAGTACAAAGTCAAATATAAATGAATATCTAAATGGAAATCCTGCTGGGTGCTGGAAAGTATGCCACACAACATCTACTGGGTAAAATATAAAACTTATTAAGAATACTAAAACTAAGTATAAAGTTGCTCTTCTTTCTTTATTATTAATCTTCTTATTAAAGAAATATACTACTACTAGTACTATCATAAATAATGATATAAATACATTTGGGCATCCTCCTGATAAATCACTATTTTTAAAACTTCCAATAAAAAATCTAGATATTAATTCCATTACTGGGTATGTTTGTTTAGGCACAAATTCAGATAAACTAAAATTTGCTTTTCCTGCAGTTAGAGAAAATAATGATGGTAATAAAACAATCATTGAAGTTCCTACTGCTAAGAATACATATTTAAAGAAATAAATTATATCTTTTTTGTTATTCTTAATAGAAAGTTTATAATTATTAAATACATATAATTTATATATAAAATAAATTAATGAACCAATACAAAGCATATAACCTATATAATAATTTATAATTATTGCTAGTGTTAAAGTTGTATAAAATAGTAGTGGCTTTTCATTTTCAATTAATTTATCAATTCCTAAATATATAAGTGGTAATAATATTACTCCATCTAACCAAAGTAGATTTTGGCTATATACGATATTGTATGCACATAATGCATATACAATTGAAAATACTACTGGAACCATAGTTTTATCTTTAAATGTCTTATTAAAATAAATATAACTAGTTAAACCACATGCTCCAATTTTTAATAAATTAATTACTAATATTGCCTCTGTAATATTTATCTTATCAAAAAGCATAAATATAAGATTAAATGGACTTAATAAATAATAAGTTACAAGGCCAAACATATTACCACCTAATGTCTTACTAAAAGAATAAAACATTGATATATCGCCTGTAAATATATTTTTAAGTGAATTAAAAAACGCTACATACTGACCTGCTAAATCAACAGTTAGTAATGATTTTTTACCAAATGGATATACACCTATACAAGCATATAAAACCATCATAACTAATATTGGTATTAAAAATACTAATACATAATTTATACCTTTTCTATTTTTCATACTGCACCTCTTTTTTTATAACGTAGTAACTAAATGCAATTAAAGTAATAATGCTAATTATTTTAGTTACCTGTTGTACTATAGTACCTTCGTAATTTACTATTATTTCACCACTATTTTGATTTATATCTATAAGAACAAGGCCATTATCTGATTTTGATACTGATGTATATTCTCCATTAACTTTTGCTGAGTAACCTTTATAGTATAGTAGTGGTAATTCTAAGGTATTAGATTTTTTATTATCATTAAATTTAATATTCATACTTAATCCCTTTTTAGTAAATTCATGTGTTATTGGATAAGTACTTGTTATTATATTACCTCTTTTATATATATAATCTTCAGTCGCACCTTCAGGCATATATTCACCAAATGATATTTCATATTTATTGTAATCTATTGCTTTACTAATAAAACAATTTAATGTATTAATCAATATTGCTGGTATTATACATAGTATTAAAATATATATAAAGTATTTATCTAAATCTAATTTTATTTTATCTATTAATAAACCAGTTGCTATACTTATTAGTAATGTAGATATTAAATAGAACCTCCAAGGAAATTGTATTGGTGATAATACACTTTTAAATAAATTCCAAGGGAATATATTAGTAGATGCGATTAAAAATGCAATTGATGTTATATAGCAAAAATGTATAAACCAAGTACATTTTTTATAATTCTTAAAATAAATAATAGTTGATACTACATAAGCAACTCCTATACCCATTGGTATCCATAGTTTTGTATAATGATAATAAGGAAATTCTATAAATAAAGACCATAGTGGTAGTGCTCTTGTAGATAAATGACTTGTTTCATCTAAATTATTAAAGAAAAATTTATCATTAAGCATTTGTTCAAGCATTGGAAAAACAAAATATGAAGTAAGTAATATAGTTATTATTGCAGAAATAACTATATACCATATTCTATTTTCTTTTATTAATTTCTTTATATTTAAAAGGCATAGTATTACAAGTACAATACATATTAAATAAGTACTTATTAAATGACACAATATAAGACCACTCATACCTATTACTAGTATATAAAACTTATTTTTATCTCTATAAATTATTTCATATATTCCTAATATTATTAATGGAATAAATATAAATGATAATGTTTCACCAAGTGCTGCTCTTGTATACATATCTATTTGTTTATAAGATGCACATCCATACATTATTGAACTTACTATCGCACTTTTTTTATTGCCTGTTATGCTTTTTATAGTTATATACATAGTTAAAAATGTTAAGAAATTAATTAACACTAAAAACAATTTATATGAACTTAATATACTTAATCCTAAATAAGATATTATTGCTGGAATATATAAAAATATATCAGGATAAAATAACGGATTACCATAGCCATAACCATCTAAATAATTAGGATACATATATCCACCTACTACTCCAAGGTTTAAATTATCTTTAATTGCTCTAATACGAGATAAATGAAATACTAAATCATGACCCCAATACATTTTAGATAATAATAAACTAAATGAAGTTATAAATGTTGCGATTAACAAAAATATTAATATATTTTTTTTATTAGAAGTAATCTTATTAATCATTTTCCTCACCTCAAATACTATAGTATTTTACCATATATTTAATATTTTTTCTACTATATACTATTTTTAATAAAATCTATAACATTATCTTCATTATATTCTAATTTTGATTTATCTTCTTCTGTAATATCAGTAAAATATTTATTTAATTTCTTATTAATAGATATTGAATCAAGAGGATATCCAATATGTCTTTTAGGACTAACTTTAGAAGTAATATAAAAATCTTCCTTACTCCAAGTATAAGTTTTAACTAAATTATCTTTTATAATAGCAAGTCCATATACCCACCTTGCAGTTAATACTCCATTATCTCCATAAGTTTTAGCCAAATTAGAATAATAATCAATCATTTCATCATCAGATAATCTCTTACCATTTACTCTTCTTACATACATACCAGGTTGCAAATCATCAGGTATATTTTCAATATATAAATTATCATCCATAGCCATAGTAGTAATAGATAACTTATCATAATAAGCCTTAGCCTTTATAATAGCATTCTCTATAGCATTTTTACCATTCTCATCAATATCAATATCTACATTTACATCTTTTAAACTAAGTATTTTAATACCTTGGCATTCTAACTTATTAAATCTTTTTAATTTAGCTTCATTAGATGTTGCAAAAAGTAACTCCATATTAACACCTCTAAAAAAGTATATCAAAAAAAGATGAATTAGTCATCTTTTTATCATGTAATTATTACTATTTAACTCTTTTTATACTAGGATACACTTCTAAACTAGTGTAGCCAGTTATGTTCTTCTTGTCTATAAGCCCAATCATTCTACTATCTTTAGAAATTGGTCTATTATCACCTAAAACAAGGTATTTGCCTTCTGGAATTGTAGTTTCATTAAACATAGATAAGTCAAAATCATTTGTATAACCTCTTTCAAACTCTTCTTCTACTTTAGAACCATTTATATAAAGTTCATTATCATAATATTCTACATAATCACCTGGAAGACCAATAACTCTTTTTATTATTTTTTCATTTTGATATTTAATTACGACAATATCAAACCTTTTTAAACCATTTATACTATAACCAATTTTATTAAGTATCATTATATTTCCATCTTTTAAAGTTGGATACATAGAATCTCCTGATACCCTAATAGGGGTTGCAATAAAGGTTCTTATAAGTATAACTGCTAGAATTATTATCACATATTCCATTATATCTTTTAATCTTTTATTCATTTCATATACCAAAAATAAGGCAATTACGCCTTATTAATTTCTTTCTTTTAATTTGAATTGACCAATTATATTTCTTGCGTAATATAATTTTGCTCTTCTTGCTAAACCTTTTCTTACAACTGTAATTCCTGCAATTTTAGGTGAATTAACTGGGAAAGTTCTTTCAACACCAATACCACTAGATTTCTTTCTAACAGTAAATGTTTCACTTATTCCAGAATTTTTTCTTGATATTACGATACCTTCAAAGGCTTGAATTCTTTCTCTTTTACCTTCGACGATCTTAACATCAACTCTAACAGTATCACCAACTCTAAATTCAGGTAAATCAGTTCTCATTTGTTTTGCTGTAATTCTGTCAATAACGTTCATAATGTCACACTCCATTTCTATACCCAATCATATTAAAAACATCGGATTGGTTTTTTCAACTCTATAATAATACCATACAATTATATATTTTGCAAGTTATAATTTTTTTAATTTTTCTTGGCATAATCTTTCTAAGCCTTCAACACTTTTAATTTTATCACTTAGCATATTTTTTACAGACTTAGCATTTCTTCTTAAACTATGTAATTCACTTCTTAATGAACTTGTATATTCTTTTTCTAACTCTCTTACAACTGGAGTATCAAATGTACTTCTTGTATAACCAACTACTAAATCATTATGTAAAATAGTGTTATTTTCTAAATCATTAAAATCATAATCTGATAAGCATTTAAAATCTCTATCATTAATCATTTTTGATGCTTCTTCAGTTAATACTAAAACATCATTTCTCTTAAGTAATATAACTTTTTCTTCTAATACTAATTTTCTTAATTCTTCTTTAGTAAACGCATGATTTAAGCAAATATTACTAAGTACAGTATAAGAAATTCTATTAAATGATTTAAACCAAACTACATCATCACTATCTTCATCATAACTAGCAATCACTGTTGTATTTAAATTTCCAACTTTCATACCAGTAAACTCTGATAAATCACTATAGTCACTTTCAAATGAAGCATCATATACAGAAAATAATGTTTCTACATATTCCCTATTATTTAAATTACCATTAATAAGAGTTCTTAATAAATCTCTTCTTTTTAAATTTAAATCCATAATCTTAGATTCAATTTGTAACGCAAAAGAATTGTTTTCTAAATTTCCATATGGACTTCTTTTCTTTTCTAATTTCATAATTCCCCTCCTGAAAAATCGTTTTTTATGATATCACATATATATTATTATGTCAATTATCTACTTCTACTACCCTTTACTATTTCTTCTTCTCTTAAGTATATTCTTTTATCTTCAAATTCTGACACGATATAATCTATCTTTTTTAGACAGTTTTTTCTAAAATCAGGTCCTAATATTTTTGAATATTCATTATTTATTATTGCTCTTACTCTATCTGCTTCATTTAATACTAAAACATCATCATCCGGATCATCACTTTCTTCCATAATCTTCATAACTAATGAAACTAATTTTTGAATATGTCTTTCTATATTTTTCTTAGTAACATTTTCTTGAAACTTTTCTTCAACTATTTTTAAGTTCTTAACACTAATAACATCTATCTTTTTCGCATTATTTTTAGGGTTCATAATTCTTCCATCAAATTCTTCTTTTGTCATATTACCCTTTAATGTACTTCTTAATAAGACATATTTTTTCATTATATCTGGTCTTCTTTCAAGTGTTCTTTTCTTTTGTTCTTTTACTCTCCACTCATAAATTTTTTTATGGTCACCAGATAAAAGTACATCAGGTACCTTCATTCCTTCATATTCTCTTGGCTTTGTATAAGTTGGATAATCAAGTAGTGAATTTGTAAAAGAATCATTTTCATAAGATTCAGATTCAATAACACCCGGAATTAATCTAGTAACAGAATCACATATAACCATAGAAGGAAGTTCACCACCAGTTAAAACATAATCACCAATTGATAATTCCATATCACATATAGACCTAATTCTTTCATCAAAACCTTCATAATGACCACAAATTAATATTAAATGTTCTTCTTTAGAAAGAGATTTTGCAATACTTTGATTATATCTAACACCTTGTGGTGTCATAAGTATAACCTTAGCCTTCTTACTCTTTAAATCTTTAACAGCATCAAAAATAGGTTGACAAGTAAGCACCATACCTGCACCACCACCATATGGAGTATCATCTACTTTCTTATGTTTATCTTTTGAATATTCTCTAAAATCAACTACATTAATATCTACTAGGTTTCTATCTCGAGCACTTTTTATAATAGAAGTGTTTAAAAAACCATCATACATATCTTTAAATAAAGTTAATATATCTATTTTCATTTAATCCTCCCAAAGCCCATCTATAAGTTTCATATATATTATTTTATTTTCATAATCTTTTCTAATAATAAAATCAGGTACGAAAGGTATCATCTTATCATTAGAAAGCACTAAAATCTTATTACCATTATTATTAATTATTTCCTTAGCGTTATAGAGTTTATTATTAATATTAATTTGATACTTATAAATATCTTCATCTATAAATTCATTTATATCTTCTACATACACATAATTACCTTTTAAGTACTCTATATCATTTATATTGTTAATACCTTTTAGAGTAACCATATCAAATTCCTTATGATGCCTATATTTATCAATTATAAATTCTTTATCCTTAATATATATCTTATTATTAGGTATGAATACTAAATCTTTTCTAGAAAAATTACTAAGTATTCTAATTTCACCTTTAATTCCATGAGTATTTACATATTTACCAATTTTTATCATAACTCACCTACTTACTAAATTCATAAAGAATAATACTAGTTGCTATCGCAACATTTAAACTTTCACACAAAGGGTTCATATTAATATAAATTGCTTCATCACACAACTTGGCTAAATCTTTTCTTACACCTTGTCCTTCGTTACCCATTATTATAGCATATTTATTATTTTTTTCTACACTTTTTAATTCAGTTCCACAAACTACATTAGTCGTATATTTTTTATAATCATTTAAAGTTTTTACAAAAGGTATTAAATCTCTTACTATAATATTACTTGTAAATATCATACCTTGTGTTGCTCTTATAACTTTAGGATTATATAAATCAACTGTATCGCAACTAAGTACGATTGTATCTATTGAAAACGCAACTGCACTTCTAATGATAGTACCTAAATTACCTGGGTCTTGAATATTATCAAGTATAAGTATTCTATCACCTAATTCCTTTTCCTTAATTTTTTTACAAACCCCTATCATACTTGGTACACTTGTAAGAGAAGTAATCTTTTTCATTACAGCTTCACTTACTAATGTTACATTATCATAATCAACTGGATTAAGAGAATAAACTTCTTCTAATAATCCATGCTTATTAGCTTCAGTTACTAAGTGTTCACCTTCTACTATAAATAAATCACTATCTTTTCTATATTTCTTATCATATAATTTACATAATTCCTTAATCTTCTTATTATCAATACTAGTTATTATCATTCTCTCATTTCCTTTCTTAGTTCTTTATATTTAGGACAATACTTTGATACAGTAGCCCAAAAATTCTTAGAATGATCAAAGTATATAAAGTGAGATAATTCATGAACAATAACATAATCTAAATACTTTAAATCCATCTTTATTAATTCTGAATTAAGAGTAATACTTTTATCTTTCTTATTACAAACACCCCACCTTGTTGTCATACGTCTAATCTTTAATTTAGGATAAGGAACACTTTCAAAAGTAGAATATATCTTATCAAGTCTTTCTTTAAATATAGTCTCAGTAAAAGACTTTAAGTACTTATCTAACTTAGATATATCTTTAACATACAACTTATTATCACTAAACTCATAACTATCAACAATAGATAACTGAATAACATCTACTTCCATTCCAAGTATCATACACTTTTCATTTCTTTTTACTTTTAATTCTTCTTTATCAATCATCCTTGTTATAGTACTATAATTCTCAGTTATTAATTTAGAAATCATATTATCACTAGTAAACAAACTTGTAGTAACATATATTTTTAAATCATCCTTAACTCTTATATATGTATTTTTATTATTTTTTCTTATTATAACTATTTCATATTTATTATCATTATAATTAAAATACATAACATCACCAACAATAGTATAACAAAAAATAAGATGTATTGCATCTTACTTTTTACATTTTACATTAGATTTTTTTAGTTTACTTGTATATGAAATAGTTTCTTTATCAGTACTTCTTACTGAAGTAACTTCTTTATTACCATATATAAAATAGTCATCTGACATAATGCTACCTATTTTACCATGTTCACTATCAAATTTAGTGAAATCCGCAAATTCCTTTATATCATCATCACAAAGACACTCATATAAATTTAATATTCTTTTAGTACCAGCGACTTCAGATGATAAACGAATTCTTTTATCTTTTTTTAATATTCTATAATTAGTATCTTCTTCTTTTGTTGATAATTCAAATTCAGGATTACTAAATAAACTATTAGCACCATCAATTAACTTAATAGGAAATGACTTAATAAGGTCTACTAATTCCATATTAGGTTCATCTATTTCTAATAAAATTCTTATGCTTTCTAAATACTCATTCATATTACTACCTACTTTCCTTAATCATTATATAATGATTATAAATATTTATCTAGCACTTTTTAAAAAAAAGATAAAGTTACCCTTATCTTATTTAATAATTCCATATATAATTGGTTCTTTTGCTTTTTGTACATCCTCTATTACAAAAGCATTTTTTACTTCATTATAATCTATTTCTTTATTACCAACATACACTTTAGCAATTACTTCACCTACATGTACATATTCTGATACATGTTTTACAATTTCAATGCCAACACTATGGTCTATAGTATCTTCTTTTGTCTTTCTACCACTACCTAAATTTAATGAACATTCTGCAATTTTTAGAGCATCTATATCATTTATATAACCATCTTTATCTGCTGATACATTAATAATATAATTAGAAATATTTAAGTTATTTATATCTCCACCTTGATATTTAACAAGTTCTAAGAATTTATTATATGCTTCTTTTGTTCTAATTACTCTTAAAACTTCTCCTTGTGCTTGCATATAATCCATATTCTTAGCCATACTTACCATGTAGGTCGCTAAAACAACGCATAAATCTCTTAAATCTTTGTTGCCACCACCATTTAATATTTCCATAGCTTCTTTTACTTCAAGAGAATTACCAACCATATTGCCAAGTGGATAATTCATATTACTTATTAACGCTCTTGTTTCTTTTCTATGACTATTGCCTATGTACACCATTAATTTAGCAAGGTCAACTGCTTCTTCTTTAGTTTCAAGTAATGCCCCGCGTCCATATTTAACATCGAGTAATATCTTATCCGCACCACTTGCTAATTTTTTACTCATGATTGACGCAGCAATTAGGGATTTTGATGATACTGTACCAGTTACATCACGAAGTGCATAGATTTTTTTATCAGCAGGCGCAAGGTCTTGAGAAGTTGTTGCGATACATACATTTATATCGTGAACTTCTTTTATCATTTCATCCATAGATAAATTGACATTGTAGTTTAAAATAGATTCTAATTTATCAACTGTACCACCTGTGTAACCAAGACCTCTACCACTCATTTTTACAACGGGAATACCAAGTGCTGCTACAATCGGTGCGACAACTAAAGTAGTCTTATCACCAACACCACCTGTTGAGTGTTTGTCAACTTTCACACCAGGTATACTACTTAAATCAATAATTTTGCCACTATTTAACATACTCTCTGTTAAATTAACTGTTTCTTCACTATCAAGACCATTTATACAAATTGCCATCAATAAAGAAGACATTTGATAATCCTTAATTTCATCTTTAACAAATCCATTAACAATAAAATCTATTTCATCTTTTGAAAATTTACCATTATTCCTTTTTTTATTAATTAAATCCACTATGTACATAATATCACCCTTTATTCTTAAATATATTGTACCATATAATTAAAAATAATGCAAAAGCATTACTTAAGTTTTTTATCAATTAATTCAACCATTCTTTTTGGGTCTTCCATAATCGTTTTATGAAGTTCTTTATTAAGTCTTAATTTTTTAAGAAACATTAATTCTTCTTTAGATACATATGCCCCATAAGGCTTAGAACCCTCTTTTACAACTGGAATATCTTTGCCAAGAAAATAATCAGATGACACATTAAATATATCAACTAAATCTTCTAACGTTTCAAGACTTGGTGTTCTTATATTTCTTTCGTAACAACATACTGATACTTTTGTTACATTTAACTTATTACCTAATTCTTCTTGTGTCATATTATTTTTAATTCTTAAATTTTTTAATCTACTACCTATAAACATAATATTCACCTAGGCAAATTATATCTAAATAGTATATCTAAAAATGTCAAATTAACTAAAAAGTAACTTCAAAATAATTATGTTATAACATTTTATAATAACTCTAATATTTAAAAAAACAGTAAAATTTTACTGCTTCTTTGTATTTCTTAAACCTCCATTAATTACTTTAAGTTTAGTTTTATTCATCACTTTATTTTTATCATCATTTCCATCTTTGTACCCTTCTATTACTTCGAATATTGGTACATATATTCCATATTTAGTTAATAACTTATTGTCGCCATATAAATACGAATTCTTGGCAAGATAACTAATTAAGTCCATATCCGCTTTTATATCTATAATATCAGTTAGACAAAACGCTAGATTAATTTCTTTAACACCTTCTTCAGGTTCAGGAATTACTAGTCTATTAGTTTTATAAAGCATATCATCCTCTACTTTATAAATACTTTCTAATTTAACATTTTCTCTACCGGTTGCTAAGACAGTAATATTATCACCTTCTAATATTATTTTATCCAAAAATAAAAGTAAGTAAGGACTATCTAGTTCAATACCAGAAATATGTGCATTATCTTTTGAATTAACTAATAAATAATAACTATCTCCTATTTTAGTCGCATCAATTGATATTTTTCCTTGTTTTGTTTTAAATGCTATTCTATTTGTTGCTTCCATAATGTCATTGTTCATACCATTACCTCCAATTTAATTTTATCATAATTTTTCACTTTTGCAATTACTAAATTTGTGCTAATATAGAGTTGAGGTGTTTTATGGAAAGAATTGAAAAAGTTAATTACTATTTAGATATTGCTGAGTCAGTGCTTGAAAGGAGTACATGTATAAGAAGAAATTTCGGTGCAGTTATTGTTAAAAATGATGAAATTATATCAACTGGTTATAATGGCGCACCACGTGGAAGAAAGAATTGTAGTGATTTAAAATATTGTATGAGAGAGAAACTAAATATACCAAGAGGAGAAAGATACGAATTATGTAGAAGTATCCATGGTGAACAAAATGCAATAATAAGTGCGAAAAGAAGCGATATGATTGACGCTGATATATATTTAGTTGGTAAGAATTTTAATGATGGATCGTATGTTTCTGATGCTAGACCATGTGCTATGTGCAAAAGAGTTATTATAAATGCTGGTATTAAGAATATTTATGTAAGAAATGATAAAGAAAATTATACAAAAATTGAAGTACAAGAATACATTGATAATGATGAAACTCTAGAAGGAACACTTGGTTACTAATGAATGTAATTGGAATTATAGCAGAATATAATCCATTTCATAATGGACATGTATACCAAATTAATAAAATTAAGGAATTATTTAAAAATTCAATAATAATTGTAATATTAAATGGCAATTTTACACAAAGAGCAGATGTATCAGTTATAAATAAATGGGATAAAACTAGAATACTTTTAGATAACAATGTTGATATGGTTATAGAATTACCTATTTATTATGGAATTAATAATGCTGATATCTTTGCAGATGGTGCTTTAAAAATATTAAATGAATTAAAAATAGATACTTTAGTATTTGGTACTGAGAGAAACAACTTAGATGATTTTTATACAGTTATTAATACTAAGAAGCACAAGGATTATGATAAATTAGTTAAGAAATACTTAGATTTAGGTTATAGTTACCCTACTTCATGTTCTAAATCCTTAGAATTCTTAAGTAAAATAAAAATAGATACTCCAAACGACATTTTAGCGACTTCTTATATAAATACAATTATAAATAATAAATACAATATAAAACCATATGGAATTAAAAGAACAAATGATTACCATGGTAGAGAACTATCTAATATTTCAAGTGCTTCTGCAATAAGAGATGCAATATTTAATAATATTGATTATAAAGAAAGTATTCCAAAAAATGTTGATAAATATATAAGTAATATAAAAATAGATGATTATTTTGATTTAATAAAATATAAAATATTATCTTGTTCTGATTTATCTATTTATCATGATTGCAAAGAAGGAATTGATAAAAGATTTAAGGAATATATAACTAAGAGTAATACATTAGAAGAATTTATCAGTCTTGTAAAAACAAAAAGATATACTTATAGTAGAATTAAAAGAATATTATTGTATATATTACTTGATATTAAAAACGATTATGTTCCTACTTGCTATGTTAGAATATTAGGTTTTAATAAGGTTGGTAGAAAATATTTTAAGAGTATTAAAGATGATATTACATTACCTATAGTAAATAATTATAGTGGTAATAAAGAATTACTTAGTTTAGAGTATAAAGCAAATTCTATTTATGCTCTTAAAACAAAAGATGTAAATAAAACTATAAATTTAGAATTAAATAAAATAATTGAAAAATAGAAAAAAAGCGATGACTACATATTTTTGTTCATCGCTTTCATCATTTGATTTATTTGTTTTTGACTAGGTGTTCTACCCATCTGCATCATCATTGTTTTAATCATTTGCTCATTTATTGGTGGATTATCTTTAAGATATTTTTTCATATACTTTTTACATACGAAAAATCCAATTACCGCACCAACTATTAAACCAAATAAAACTTTTAATATATCAAATAATAATTCCATAATTACCTCCATTTCAATTGTACATTAAATTATAAAATTATACAAGAGTTTCAAAATTGATTTTATTAAGCCAAAAGAAATCTTCATTTTCAAAGTCACAAATAAATATATTTTTGTTATACTCTTTCATAGTTTCAAAAAATGATGAATAATTATTATTAGTTTTCATTTTTATATGTGTATGAAATACTTTTAGAAAAGTAACTTCTTCTGAATATAAATTTTTAATAATATGTCTATTATCTATTTTTGAATACTCAAGTTCATTATAATGTCTTTTGTATAAAAATTTATCAGCATCACATCCAAAATGATTAGTAACTTGTTCTAATAATCTATAACCAAGTACTATATCATTATTTTTTAATTTATATATTTGTTCTAATATTCTATATAAAGAATATGGTCTTTTTGAATAAAAATCAACTAAAGAATCTTTTATTAAAAATGCATAATAAGTTCTCATAACTCACCTCTATTATAAGAGTAATATTACAAGAACTACTATTTTGTCGAAATTTATTTAAGAATTTCTATTATATGATTTTTTACACTTTCATAATCAAGATTGTATTTTTTTAAAACTTGAGTACATTCACCACTACATCCAAAAGTATTAATATTAATTATATATTTAGAAGTAGTAAATCTATAAAAGTCTAAACAATTTGAATATTCAAGTACTATTTTCTTATAACCATCAGGTAATATTTCTTTTTGATATAGAATATCACTATTTAAGAACAATTCTATTGAAGGCATACTTACAACTCTTAAGTTAATACCTTGTTCTTCTAAGGAATTTGCTACATTTAAAGCAAGATTTACTTCTGTACCAGTTGCAACTAATATAGCATTTAATCTGCCTGTTTCTTTTTTTACAATGTAAGCGCCATTTTTTATATCACCACATACTGGTAATAATTTACTAATATTTTTAGATACTATTAAGGCAGATGGTTTGTGGCTTTTTAGTATTTCATTATATGAATTTAAAAGTTCGTTAGCATCCGCCACCCTATATACAACTAAATTAGGTATACTCCTTAGCATTGATAATTGTTCAACAGGTTCATGTGTAGCACCATCTTCACCTACTGTAATTGAATCATGAGTAAATATGTATAAAACTGGCAATTTCATAAGACAAGCAAGTCTAATTGATGGTTTCATGAAATCAGAAAATACTAAAAATGTTGATGTATATGGTCTTAAACCTATTGATGCTATACCATTTGATAAAGAAGCCATAGCATGTTCTCTAACACCATAATATATATTTTTACCAGTGTAATTAGTACTTGAAAAATCGCCACCATTGTAAGTATATGTTTTAGTAGATGAAAATAAATCAGCAGACCCACCGATAAAACTATATGTATTATCAGAAATTACATTTAATATTTTATTACTTGTATCTCTTAATGGCTCATCTATTTTTTCATAATATGAATTTATTAAACTTTTTAAATCAATATTAATCTTCATTTTATTTAATACTATTTCTTCATATTCTTTAGTTTCATTATATTTACTTAAACTTCTACTATAAATGTATTCAGTTAATTCATTTCTTAAGTTATTGTCTGTATAAAACTCTGTTAGTGGAATATTTAATTTTTCTTTTAGTTTTGAAATATCTTCTAATGTTAAAGGACTTCCATGAACTTTATTAGTGCCTTCCTTTAAAGAACCCTCACCAATTATAGTTTTTACTTCAATTAATGTTGGCTTATCTGAAACCTTGGCATTCTTAATTGCTAAATCAATATCATTTACATCGTTATTTGCACGTATATAATTCCAGTTCATAGATTTCATTCTTAATTCAATATTATCATTAAAAGTAACATTTATATTACCATCTAAGGAAATATCATTTGAATCATAAAGTACAATTAATTTATTAAGTTTTAGGGTTCCTGCTAAAGACATTGCTTCATAACTAAGTCCCTCTTCTAAATCGCCATCTCCACACATTACATATGTATAATAATTAACATGATTATCATTTGTACTTCTTAAGTATGCCTCACCTAAAGCCATACCAACCGCGCTACCAAGTCCTTCACCTAAAAGACCTGTAGATATATCAACCCCTTTTGTAGTTATCTCTGGATGACCAGGTGTATTTGAATTAACTTTTCTAAACCCTTTTAAATCTTCTAATTCTAAAAAACCAGCATAATAAAGCATACTATATAAAAGTGAAGAACCATGACCAGCAGATAAAACAAATCTATCTCTTGAAAGCCAATTTGCATCCTTATAGTTTATATTCATATGATATTTATATAATGTATATATAATTTTAGTAGCGCCAAGCGCAATACCAGGATGTCCACTTTTAGCATTATTAATCATATCAATTGATAGACTTTTTAAATTATTAATTATTAGATTATCAATATTATTATCCATTAACATTATTATCACCTATTAACATTGTAACATATTTATCTTACTTTTTCACTTAATATATACCCATTTTTTTCATTCATAACCTTATCGTTACTAGTATCCACTACGTTAGCCCAAAAAAACGCAAATACTGCTACACATACATAAAACATTATTAATCCCTTATTATTTTTTAATTCATTTTTAAACTTTTTCATAATTACCTCCTCAATGTGTTTTAATGATAACACGAACATTTATTCGTGTCAATATATTTTCGAACAATAGTTTGACAAAATGTAAAATGTGTGTTATATTTATTATGGAGGTGTAAAACATGGATGATTTAACAAAAAAACAAAGCGAAGTTTTAAAGTTTGTAAAAGAATTTATGGTATCACATGGATATCCACCAACTGTAAGAGAGATTGGTGAAGCTTTAGGATTATCTTCACCAGCAACTACTCATTCTCATTTAAAAGGATTAGAAGAAAAGGGTTATATTAGAAAAAACGGCAGTAAAAATAGAGCAATTGAATTGTTAGTAGATAATGAGTATGCTAAGAAAAATGAAGATATAGTTGAAGTTCCTTTACTTGGTAAGATTACTGCTGGAAATCCTATTGAAGCAATTGAAAACCCTGGAGAATACTTTTCTCTACCCGCTTATTTAATTCCTAAGCAAAAAGAAGTATTTACATTAAAAGTAAGTGGTGAAAGTATGATTAATGCTGGTATTTATGATGGTGATATAGTTATAGTTGAAAGATGTAATACTGCTAGAAATGGTGAAATTGTTGTTGCCATGACTGATGAAAATGAAGTTACTTTAAAGACTTTTTACAAAGAAGATGGTTATTTTAGATTACAGCCAGAAAATGATACTATGAAACCATTTATATTTAAAAATATTACCATTCTTGGTAAAGCAATCGGTTTATATAGAAAATTATAAGAAGCAAATGCTTCTTTTTTCTTGTAATAAATTGTTTATTGTTATAAAATAATATTAGGTGAAAGTATGAAATATTTATTAGTTGGTATGATTAAAATTTATCAATTAATACCAGGTCCTTGGCATAATATGTGTAGATATACACCGACTTGTTCTGAATATGCAATAATTGCTATAAGTAAATATGGGACAATAAAGGGATTAATACTTTCAATGAAAAGAATATTAAGATGTGCCCCTTGGGGCGGTATGGGTTATGACCCTGTACCAGAAAGGAAAAAATGAAAAAGAAAATATTAATTTGTATTCTTTCTGTACTAGCACTAACAGGTTGCAAAAAAGATAGTATGGAAAATATAACAATTTATACATCAACTTACCCAATTGAATATATAACAAAGGAATTATATGAAGACCATAGTATAGTTAATAGTATATATCCAAATGAGATAATTAACTTATCTGATAAACTAATTAAAGATTATAGTACTGCTAATTTATTTGTATATAATGGATTAAGTAATGAAAAGGAATATGCAGTTAAAATGTTAAATAACAATAAAAATTTAATGATTGTTGATGCTTCTATGGGCATGGAAATAGAAAAAAGAACTGAAGAATTATGGCTAAATCCATCTAATTTCTTAATGTTATGTTTAAATATTAAAAATGGTATGAAAGAATATATTACAAATTCTTATCTTAGAAAAGAAATTGATAACAATTATGATGAATTATATTTAAAAGTATCTGAACTAGATGCTGAATTAAAATTATTAGTAGAAAACGCTGATGATAAACATATCTTAGTATCTAATGATATATTTAACTTCTTATCAAAATATGATGTAAAAGTTTTATCACTAGATACTAATAGTGTTACTGATAAAACACTTGAAAATGCTAAAGCAGAAATAACAAAGGGAGATATCAAATATATTATTATGCTTGATAATGATGCCTTAGATGATGATACCGAGAAATTTATTACTGATAATAAAATAGAAAAAATATATTATCACTCTCTTACTACTTTAACTAAAGAACAAAGAAATGATGGCAAAGACTATATTTCAATGATGAAAGAAAACTTAGAGATATTAAAAAAGGAATTATACGATACTGAATAATTCCTTTTTATTTTTTATATTTTCTATTCAATTTCAAAAAACTTTTATATTCTTTATCACAAACTTCTTTTTTTCCTTCAAAACTAAGTACAAATGCAACTTCAGGCTCATAATATTCATCTATTTCAAATTTAATATTATCACCTTCATATATAGTTCTTTTTCTAAATATAGAATTATCTTTAACAAAACCTAAGAAATTCAAAATATTTTCGCAATTATCAAGATTATCAATTTTAATAGATTTAGATTCTTTTCTTATAATTAAATCATTACTAGAAATCTTATTTTCTTTAAAATCTAAATACATACAATTATTTCTATAAGTAATTCTTCCAATAATATCTTTTTTTCTATATATTATTCTTTTTTCATCATATGAGTTTACATATTTATATTTTTCTTTAATTATATTTAAATATTCATCTAATTTAGATATTTTAAAACTATATTCATACTCCATAATTTATTCTCCAATCAAATATATTTTATCACATTTAAAATAAAAAAGAAGCCTATTTAGCTTCTACAATTAGTTTAATAGCAGTTCTCTCTTCACCATCAATAGTAATGTCGGAAAATGCTGGTATGCATACTAAATTTTTACCACTTGGTGCGACAAATCCTCTAGCAATAGCAATCCCTTTTATTGCTTGATTTAATGCTCCAGCACCAATTGCTTGAATTTCAACACTACTTTGTTCTCTTAAAACATTTGCGAGTGCTCCTGCTACTCTATTTGAATCTGACTTCGATGAAACTTTTAATGTTTCCATAATTATTCCTCCTCAATTAAGAATATGAAATAATTTTAAATTTATGAAAAAAAGAGATATTAATCTCTATGATATGCCTTTAACAAATTTTCATATAAAGATAAAACTGTCATTTGACCAACTCCACCTGGAACTGGTGTTATATAACTGCATTTATCTTTTACAGCATCAAAATTAACATCTCCATATAATTTACCATCTTCTCTATTAATTCCAACATCAATAATAACAGCACCCTCTTTAATAAATGTCTCATTAATTAAATGCTTCTTACCTACTGCTACAATCAATATATCAGCATCTTTTGTAATATTCATTAAATTATTAGTATAACTATGACAAATAGTTACAGTAGCATTATTATTAAGCATAAGAGCCATAAGTGGTCTTCCAACTAATTCACTTCTACCAATAATCACCACATGTTTTCCTTTTGTATCAATATTATAATAATTTAAAATACTTAATATACCTTTTGGAGTACAAGGAATAAAACAATCTTTATTATGAAATAATAATCCAGCATTTATATCAGTAAGTCCATCTATATCTTTATCCTTGTTAACACTATTTAAAATCTTACTAGTATTTAAATGCTTTGGTAACGGCATTTGCACTATAATACCATCAATTTCATTATCACAATTAAGTTCATTTATTTTACTTATTACTTCTTCTTCACTAACATTCTCTTCTAATTTAACATGTTTAAAATAACATCCTAGATTAAGAGCAGTTTTTTCTTTATTTCCCACATATACACATGATGCTGGGTCATTTCCTATTTGTACAACTGCTATTCCTGGTTTTCTATCTAAATTTGCTATTTCTTTTTTTAATTCTTCAATTCTTTCTTTTTTTATCTTTTTACCATCTAATAATTCCATTACTATTTACCACTTAAAACTTTCTCTAATTTTTCTTTTATATCGTATACTTCTTTACATCCCATAAAAATTATTACAGCATCTTTATGTCTAAGTAATGGTTTAATACAATCAACATTGTTTGTATCTATTAAATTATCAATACTACCTATTTTTAAATGTTCTGCATTTTTAACTAAATTTACAATAAGCATAGGAGAAACTCCTGGATACTCTTCTTGTGTTTCTCTATCTGAAAATATATCTGTAACATATGCTTTATCTGCAATACTAAGTGCATCAGCATAATCTTTATACAATGACTGAGTACGAGAGAAAGTATTTTCTAAGAATACAGCAACTAATTCCTTATTTGGATATTTTTGTCTTACTGCTTTTAATGTTACTTTAATCTCAGTTGGATGATGTGCATAATCATCAATAGTTATTACATTACCTATCTTTTTCTCTTTAAATCTTCTTTTAGCGCCTTTAAATGTTTTAATAGAATCTGCTATATCATTAACATTAAGACCTTGTAAATAAGAAAATACTATTACTGCAAGAGCATCTAATACCATATGATGTCCATATAAAGGTAAATCAAAATGTCCAATAAAATTATTATTATGATATACATCAAATGAAGAACCACTTTCATCTAGCTTTTCATTTTTTATAGTCCACTCATTATTCTCATTAAAGCCATAATAAATTAATTCCTTGTCAGTTGATAGACTTCTAACATTTTCATCATCACCGCACGCAATAACATAAGAATCACATTGTCTTAAAAATTCCTCATAAGCATTTTTCATATCATCTAAGTCTTTATAATAATCAACATGATCAAGTTCAATATTAGTTAATATTATATGTTTAGGATAATAATGCAAAAAATGTCTTTTATACTCACATGCTTCTAAGAAAAAGTATTCATTACTATTACTAGCATGACCTGTACCATCACCAATTAGATAGTTAGCGCCAACTAAATCATCAAAAACATGAGAAAGTAATGCTGTTGTTGTTGTTTTACCATGACAACCACATATTGCAGTACTATTATATGTCTTAACTAATTCACCTAGTAATTCACAATAAGTATAATGTTTTACTTTTAATTCTAAAGTTCTCTTAACTTCACAATTAGTTTCATCAAAACCATTACCAATTACAACAATCATATCTCCACTGATATTTGCTTCATCAAAAGGTAATATTTTTATATTATTTGCAACTAAAGCATCCTCAGTAAATAAATGATGAGTAACATCTGAACCTTGTACTTCATTACCTAAGTTATGCATAATCATTGCAAGTGCGCTCATTCCTGAGCCCTTAATTCCAATAAAATGATATTTCATTTCTCTCACTTCCCTAATTAATTATATTACTAATTATACCATTATTCTACCTCATATTAATAAAAAGGTGCACTTTTTTACACAAAAAGTACATCTTTTTTATCATTTATCATTGAAGTATATAAGGATCTATTTCTGTACCAAGTCCACTTACTATGCTAATACTGTTTTTTAGATATAAAGTTGGAAATACTTTACAATAGAATGTTATTGAACCAATTGATGTTTGTTTATTATTCTTCGCTACTTGAATAAGTAAAATTTGTTAAATAAGGATTTTTATCTCGCATTACGAATTACAACTACTCCTGAATAACCAGTTGAAGAGCATGCGCCTCCACGGCCTGAATTATCACCAGTCAATCCTTTTCCGCTTGCTCCAGTATCTAAATCACAAACGTTTCTACAACCACCTGCAGATGCGGAATACGCAAAATCATCACCTCTTGTACAACCTGATGCAGTTCCTTCACCAAATTCACAAGTTGCACCATTACCATATGAACTACCTGCAGTAGGTGCTTCGCACTTATACCATATACATTCTGACCCAGAATCACCTTCACGAGCACCACAAGTTGATACTCCATCTTTACCAGAATTATTACCACCTTGTGAGTTACTACCAGAACCACCTGCATTTGCAATACCTATTCCTTCAAATGACGTTGCATTACCAGCAGAACCAATTACAATTGAATATGATTTTGTATTTGCTAATGTAAATTGTTTTGTAGTACTTGTATATCCTCCACTACCAGTGTTATTGCCACCGCCACCTACTAAGAAGGCATCTATTACTATTTGACTATTAAAAGTAAGTGTACCACTTGATTTAAATTTAATACGCCATGCACCTGCTAACACTGATGAATCATCTAAAATTTCACAAGCACCCGTATATGTAAATACTGGTGTACCAATAGAAGTTCCTCCACATGAATAATTTTTAGATAAATATTCATATGTATTATTTAAATTCACATCTTTCCATAATGCTTTTATAGTAGTATCTATAGTACCAACAGTTACTAAATTTTCGCTTATTACTGAATCTCCTAATACAATTGTCCAGCCAGTAAATATAGAATTTTCTCTTGTTGGTGTTTCCAAATTTATTGTTGAACCCGGCGCATAATTTGAATTTAGAGTTTGATTTATTGAACCACCATCTAAGTCTAAAGTAATAATAACTTTTTTAATCCATATTGCTCTAACAGTAGTATTTAAAGTCCCAATTGTTATTAAATTTCCACTTAATACACTATTACCATTTACTACTTGCCAGTGAGAAAAAACATAGCCAGTTCTTGTTGGAGTGCTTAGTGTTATTGTTGTTCCAGCTTCATATTCACCGGATTTATTTTCACCAATACCGCCATCTAAATCAATTATTAAATGTATAGTTTCAATATTATTGCTTGATAAAGTATATTCTATTTTATTATTCTCTTTAAGAGTAACCACTATATTTGTAAATGCTAGTTCATCAAGATCTTTGTCATCAATTAATTTAGAATTTAATAAATCTTCTTTTTTTATTATTTTGCTATCTCCAACATTTACTAAATCATTTAAAAAGTTTGTATCATAATTACTTGTATATTCCTTAGCAGCTTCAATTATTTTATTTTTTGCAATGTCCTCTTTTGTTTTATCACCATCTTTTATAACATCTACTATTCTTGGCATAACAAATAAAGATATTGTTATTAATAATATAACAACCGCTAATAATTCAACTAATGTAAAGCCCTTATTATTCATATTCTCACCTATTTTAATTATAAAACACATTTAAAAAAAGAGCAATTATTTTATTACTCTTTACATATTTATTCACCAAGATATGTTATTTTAGCATAACCATTACCTTGCTTACTACAATTTTCAGTAGCATTTTTATTTGTGCATGTTGTTGATACAGTCTTGGTTGCTTCTTCGGATGATGATGTACAGTTATAACAGTACATACTTTTATTTGTAAGAAGTGTATTACCTATGTAACCAGAACCGCCGCCAGAGCCGTTTGCATCTCCACCCCAACCAGAGCCATAGCCACCATAATAACCGCCTCCGCCTCCTCCAGAGCCATCACCTCCAGCGCCAAAGTTTGCTCCGGATGTTTGTGTACCAGCATCTTGTCCATAGGTTGTACCTTTAATTCCTCCACCGGCGCCACCATTTTTGCTACAATCTCCGCAATGATATCTTGCTCCACCACCTCCACCTGAAACAATTAATATTGATTCTAAATCAGATGATAAAGCTGATAATAATCCGTCTTTCGTCGCTATATGACTAGCCCCGCCTCCGCCTCCGCCACCTTGACATGTTGCATTTGATCCTCCACTGCCACCGCCATTATAACCTGCTGTGCCAGCACTATTTGCGCCAGTAGAATTTCCCCCTTTTCCGCCAGGGTAAACATATAAAATAGTATCTTTAGCTAAGTATAAAACTCCTGATGAGTATCCTCCATAGCCACCAGTATATGAGGATGCATTTCCACCTTGTGCACCCCATGTTTCTAAACGATAGTATCCTGGTAATGGGGTTATAAATAAATATTTTGAATTGGAATAATACATCTCTTCATAGTCATTCACGGAAAATGAATCTATATTATTTATATTAGATGAAACAAAACTTATTTTTGCATATCCATTCCCTTTTTTGCTACAATTGCTTGTTGCGGAAGAATTTGAACAAGTTGTTGATATAGTTTTTGTTGAGTAACCATTAGATTCATTACAGTTATAGCAATACATACTTTTATTTGTAAGAAGTATATTACCAATATAGCCGGAGCCACCACCACTTGAAGTGCTATCTGAACCTATTCCGCCACCATAATAGCCACCACCGCCGCCAGAACCATTCCCGTTATTAGAATCTCCGCACGCAAATGCAGCTCCATTTACTTGATTTCCGCCTTCATTACCATTTGCCATAAATCCGCCGGCCTGACCTCCAGCAGCATCTAATGATGATGAACCATGGTTAAAGCCAGCTCCGCCGCCTCCGGCAACTATTAAAATTGAAGATTTATAATTTTCTAAAGTCGACAATAATCCTGACTTAGTTGCAATGTGGGTTGCTCCGCCACCACCTGAGCCATATTTTCCTGTACCAGTTCCTCTACCATTACCACCGCCATTATATCCACCTTTTGAAGCGTATGACATTGTTGATGCGGTTTCTCCCTCTCCGCCTACATTTATATATATTTTTTCTTCTTTTTTTAACTTAATCAGTCCTGTTGAATATCCACCGTTTCCTCCCGCAACACCACCCGTTTTTCCAGCACCACCACTTGCTCCCCACACCTCAAGTTTATAGTAACCTGTTACTGGCGCGATAAATATTTGTTCAGAACCGGTGTATGCAAATTCATATGTTTCTTGTACCCATAAAGCTTTTACACTTGCATCTTCAAGCCCAAAAGTTATATTATTACCACTAACAATTGCATCACCAGATACTACTCCCCATCCTGCAAATCCATAGTCATCTTTCATAGGTTCTTCTAATGTTATTGTTGTATTTGATGAATAAATTCCGCCTTGATTATTACCTGTTCCTCCATTTAAATCTATAGTTAAAATTATTTTTTTAATCCAATTTGCTTTTATTGTTGTATTAACATTTCCTATTGTTAACTTATTTCCACTTAAAATACTATTACCAACTTCAATACTCCAATGTGAAAATTCATAATTTGTTTTTGTTGGCGTATTTAGTGTTATTGTTGAACCAACATCATATTCACCTGATGGATTACTTATTATTGAACCACCATCTAAATTTACACTTAATATTACTTTTTCACTATCATCATACGAAATTGTATACTCTAATTTATTATCCTCTTTTAATGTTACTTTCACTTTAAAGAAGCCTATACTCTCTACTTCATTTTCATCAAGTAATTTATTATTTATTAAATCTTCTTTACTTATATATTTACTATAACCAACATTTATAAAATCATTTAAAAAACGGGTATCATAATTACTTGTATATTCTTTTGCAGCAGTTATAATTTTGTTTTGAATTATATACTCATCTGTCTTATTTCCATCCTTTATTAAATCAGTAACTTTTGGCATCACAAATAAATATAAAATCGCCAAAATTATAATTACCGCTAATAACTCAACAAG
Source organism: uncultured Bacilli bacterium (assembly GCA_934130375.1). Classification (GTDB taxonomy): domain Bacteria; phylum Bacillota_I; class Bacilli_A; order RF39; family UBA660; genus CAG-1193. The sequence continues at coordinate 21,662 of CAKOXW010000001.1, read as the reverse complement.
TGTAAAACCATTCTTTTTCATGTACAAACCTCTTACAAATCTTTTTTGGTTTATAAGAATAGCACCCCCCCCCCAGGGGTTGCTGAGGAAAGGTGCATGCTAGTCATATAATCAAAATTTTTTTATTTTTTCAACACTTATCGTGTGAAATATTATTTCCTTATCTTTATTTTTACACTTTTATAATATCACATTTATATCTTTTTTACAAACAAAAAAAGAGCAAATTACTTACCCAATTCTTCACTCTTTATTTTAGTATCTGCTCTATCTTCTAACGTCTTAGGATTTTCAAATATTTTTTCTAAAAGTTTTATACATTTTATTAAATAATAACCTTCAGCAACTCTTTCATCTATTGTTATACCAAATTCACACATTTTCCTAATTTCTTTTTTACCATTTATAAGTACTTCTTTATCTTTAATTTCTCCAATAGTAACCAGTGAAGAACAAGTACCTAAATTAGTTAAATTATGATATATTGCACCACATTTTAAACTTCCTATATTAGATACCATCATACTACTATAATATACATTATCTTTCATTAATGATTTAGGTAATATTCCTTTATCATCACACCATTTTAACAAACCAACAAGTGGTACTCTTATAATGTTAGGTAGCTTTCCAATAGTATCTATAGCACTATTAGCACCTTCTTTTTTACCATTTTTCTTTCTATATGAATTAATTTTATCAGTTACCTTTTTAGATATAGTATCTATATTATCTTCTTTATCAACAGGTATCATTATCATTACTTCTTCACTCTTATCATCAAATGAAACTTTAGCAACAAAACTAATAACTACATCATTATGCTCATAAGTATGTCTATTTGCAATAAATCTATTTAATTTATCTCTATTATAAATTGTTTTACCCATCGCAGTAATAAAAGCATGAAAAAATGTTATATCCTTGTTCTTACTTTTTTTCTTCTCAATATATTTTACTAACTCAGTTACATCGACATCTTCATTTATATACACATCACTATCACATCTATATGGTTTTAAATCTATTAATATTTGTGTAAGTCCATTTATATTTTTTACTCTTTTAGCATCACTTCTCATATTTATTTCACCTCATATTAATTATAGCATTTTTTTATAAATTGTTTATTTCAAATTACTCTTTTCATCATTATTAATTTTTCATAAACGATTCAAATATTTCATATAATACTTTACTTATCAAACAGTCATCTTTATTAACAATTTCTTTCCCCAATTTCACATCATCAGTTATAATATTGTCAACATTTAAAAGTATCATTTGACTAATTATTTTCTCTGTATTAACTGTCCATGCATATATTTTTTTATTAGACGCATGAATTTTTTTTACTTGTTCAATATTTATATGATTTGATTCCATTGAAATATCATCAGAATATTTTACATCATTTATATTTTCTATTGTATCATTTATAACATAAAGTGTTTTTATTGTTTTGTCATATTTTTTTGAATTTTCTAAAATAGTATATATTTGTGATGCGATAACACATTTATCCTTAAAACTATATTCATTAATCAAATCTATAACTTTCTTCTCAAAATCAATTTCCTTTCCTGTTGGCTTTAATTCAATATTTAATCTAATATTATTCTCTATAGCAAATTCAATAACATCACTAAGTAATGGAATTCTTTCCCCTTTAAATTTTTCATTGAAAAAAAGGCCAACGTCAATTTCTTTTATCTCATCATAAGTCATATCTATAATATTCTTATTCACTCCTGCCACTCTGTTCAAATTTCCATCATGCGATACAACAATTTTATCATCTTTTGTTAACTGAACATCAAGTTCTATCCAATCCGCTCCAAACTCTACAGCGCCTTTAAAAGCTGACATAGTATTTTCAGGATAAATAGAGCTTGCTCCTCTATGGGCTGTTATTTCTATTTTTTTATTTAAATTTGTATTTAAATCGTTATGCAATAAACAATGAACAAATATAATTCCATTAAGAACAATAAATACCAAAATACCAAATTTTATTATATTAATATAGTTTCTTTTTTTACATCTATAAAACATTCTACTTATTAATGCACAACTTAATCCATTTAAGATTATTGAAATAATAAACAATATTACTAATTTAAGAAAACATACTAACATTAAATAAATACTTTTTGTACTAAATAATTTTATTAATATTGCACTGAATATATAGAAAATTAAAATGCATAACAACAAAAATATAATATAGAATATACAAATAATAATTTGAAATAATATATTTTTAATTATCATTTCAAATTTAGTAGCATGAACCAGTTTATTACTATCACTCATTGACTTTTTAAGAGAGTTATCTTCATTAACCATATAATGAAGTGGGAAAAGAAAAATAAATAATAATTTTAATAATATAAAATAGATCAACAAATTTAATAAATATAACATGTAATCAGATGAAATATAATGAATAATAAATCTTGGAATTTTTGCGGATATAACATAATTTAAAACAAAACTCATGTTCAAAAAAACAAAAAGAAATAATAGTATAAATGATACAAAAGAATTCTTATCTTTAAATGTATTTTTGTATTTATCAAATACTATTTTAATAGAATTTATTAGTCCTATTTTTTCATTTGTATATGATTTATTAAAAATAGCAATCAATGTTGTAACACCAATTAATGCTGCAACAGCAAAAAAGAAAACTATGATTAGTAGCACTATTATCGTAAGTAAATTTAAAAGCCCTTTTTCAATATTATTGGCAAAATAACTAAGTTTAGTTAATTTCACTGCTATATTTAATCCATTAGTTGAAATTATTGTAACTATTAATCCACTAAAAATTTTATATATAATTTCAAATTTTAGTAAAGTTTTAAAATTACAAGTTATCATTTTATAAATATTATTAAATAATTCTTTCAAATAAATCACTTCCTATAAATTATTATATCATGTACAATACCGATTAAAAAAATTAATTTTTAAAATTTAATTATTTCATCATTTAATATAATATTTTATATTTCTTATATGACATTTTAGAAGATTTTGTACTATATAACAAGCGTGATGAAAAAATGTGTACTTATGCAAAGTGATTTAGATATAGATGTTTAAGTATTTTTATGTTAAAAAAAGAATAGTTTCCTATTCTTAAAATTTAATAACTTTTTCCCATGGTAAACCATCTTTACCAAAATGTCCATAATTAGTTGTCTTTTTATAAATTGGTTTTCTTAAATCCAAGTATTCAATTATTCCTTTTGGTGTTAGAGGGAAATTTTTTTCTATTTTAGATAATATTTCTTCTTCAGAAATTGTATTAGTTCCATAAGTATTAATATTTACACTTATAGGTTTTGCATAACCAATTACATAAGATAGTCCAATTTCACACTCTTTAGCATAACCATTAGCAACTACATTTTTAGCAATGCATCTTGCCATATAAGCAGCAGATCTATCAACCTTAGTTGGGTCTTTTCCAGAAAATGCACCGCCTCCATGATGGGCATAGCCTCCGTATGTATCTACTATAATTTTTCTACCAGTTAATCCACTATCACCAAGTGGGCCACCTATTACAAATCTTCCTGTTGGATTAATGTAAATCTTGGTATTTGTTGTATCCTTAAATACATAGTCTATTACATGCTTTTTAATATCTTTCTTAAGAATGCCAAGGTCTACTTCATCATGTTGTGCTGAAATAACAATTGTATCTACTCTAGTTGAACCATCTTCACTATATTCTATAGTTACCTCACCTTTTCCATCTGGTCTTAAATATGGAATTATTCCTTCTTTTCTTACATCAGCAAGCCTTTTAGTAAGTTTGTGAGCAAGATTTAATGCAAGTGGCATATAATTTTCTGTTTCACTATTTGCATAACCAAACATTAATCCTTGGTCTCCTGCTCCTTCTCCTAGACTATCAGCTGATGCATCAACACCCATTGCAATATCTGATGATTGATGTGATAAATCAACATCGATAATACATTTTTCGTAATCAAGGCCATTATCTTTGTTGTAACCTATTTCCTTAATTGCATTCCTTGCAATTTTTTCTACATCAACAACTCCATTTGATGTAATTTCTCCAGTTATGAATACTTTGTGTTTGCCTGCCATAACTTCACAAGCAACTCTTGAATTTGGATCTTGCTCTAAATATGCATCTAGTATGCTATCAGAGATAAAATCACATAGTTTGTCTGGATGTCCTTCACAGACACTTTCACTTGTTAAATATTTTTTCATAAAAACTCCTTCCATATATGTATCAAAAGAAAAAGTCTTTGCGCAAGCACAAAGACATAATAACACTCTTTATTATCACTCAAAGCACTTACTTTGCCGGTTTTAGCACCTTGTATCTAACAGGTTGCTGTGAGGTCATAGAGCCGTTCTCTCACTCACTCTTGATAACATATATACTTAAATTATAATACAATTATTTTTAATGTCAATTACTTTTTTGTAATTTTGTAAACTACTGCAATTGCAAAGATAGATAATGATATTAATGCAATATCAAAGATTAAATCATAATCATCCATTGAATTATCGTAAATAACTTCATCGAGTGCAACATCTTTCGCAACTTCTAATACATTTACAACATCTTTAGCGTAAACATCTATTACATGGTCTTTTAAAAATGGATCATTGTCTGTTATTTCAGTCATAAAAAACATACTTTTACCAGTTCTTAAAAACCTAGCTTCATCACCAATATATGTTTTAATAAATGTTGGATCAACAGAATACCACTTACCATCTAAATAAACATTTAACCACTCATGTCCAAGACCCTTTTTTGTATATCCACTTACTAAATAACTTTTTATTCCTATCCTGTTTAATAATTCATTATTAAGTATTGCAAAGTGATAGCATATACCCATTTTACTTAATGATTTTTTTATTGCATTAAAACTAAATTCTTTATTATGACACCCCTTAGAAGTATTACAGTCATCATCATATTCGATATTTCTAACAACATATTGTGTAATCTTAGTTATTTTTTCCATATCTGATAAACCATCAAGATTAAGGCTTTCAATAATACCATCAAGGTCATAATCTACTTTTAAATAATCATATTTATCTCTATCGTAATTAGTACCAGTGATACTTTTTTCTTTAATGTAATTAAGGACTTTATCATTAACTAAATCTTCACTACCAACTATGTCTAATTTTCTTAAATTAGGTAATTTAGTAATAACATCAAGGCTTTTTAAATTACTTATAAATGATAAATTTAAAGTTTCTATAGAACTAGTATTTTTAAGTGTAGATATATTTTCTATATAACTACCTCCAAGGTTTAGTTTTTTTATACTTAAATCTTGTAATGAAGAAAAATCACTATTAATAACATAAGAACTTATTATATCTAAATTAGTAACATGTTTATTACTAAATTTCCTTAAATCTACTTTACTATAATATATAGTAATTTTATTTAATATACCCATATTATTAAGTATACTGGTATCAGTAATATTTACATTTTTAAATAATATTTCTTTAGCATTTACAAAGTTACTTAATTTATCTAAATTATCATTACTAGTAACTTCTATATACATATAATCTTCATAATTACTATTTATTTTATCAATATTTACTTCATCTGCTTTAACATTTATACAAAATAAAAGTAAAAATATAATTAGTATCTTTTTCATAGTATCACCAATTCAATTATATAATATTTATTTATACTTTTGCAATAAAAACTAATAAAGCCCACGAATACTCAAAGAAAAAAGAGAACTAGTCTCTTATTTTAATATGTGTTTCTTGTAATTGTTTTTCAAACACTTCACCAGGACAACCCATCATCGCATCAGATCCATTTGCTGCAAGAGGGAAAGGTACTACTTCACGAATATTAGTTTCATCCTTTAAAAGCATAAGAATTCTATCAATACCAGGAGCCATACCAGCATGAGGAGGCGCTCCATACTTAAATGCTTCATACAAGCTTGGGAATTTTTTCTTAACTACATCTTCTGGATATCCAGCAATTGCAAATGCTTTCTTTAATATTTCAGGACTATGATTACGAACACCACCAGAAGCCATTTCATAACCATTACATACAAAATCATATTGATATGCCTTTATATCATAAGGATCCATATTATTAAGAGCATCCATACCTCCTTGAGGCATACTAAATGGATTATGAGAAAACTCTATATTACCATCATCATCCTTCTCATAAAATGGAAAATCATTTACAATACAAAATTCAAACTTATCTTTATCAATTAAATCAAGTTCAACACCTAACTTAGTTCTTAACATACCCATCATTTTCGCACATTTTTCTTTATCAGCAATAATAAATACTGTATCATTTTCTTTTAAATTTAATCTTTCTTTTAAATTATTTCTAATCTCATCATCAAAGAACTTATCTAAACTAGATTTAAATCCCTCACTAGTAACCTTGATATAACCAAGTATAGCACCAATACTTCTAACATACTCTTCAATACTCTTGTACCATGAGTTAGGTTTCTCTAAATTACTAACCTTAATACATCTTATTGTAGTATTTTTAAATGGCTCAAAAGAACTCTTTTCTAATATATTAGTAATATCTTCAATAATTAATGGATTTCTTAAATCTGGTTTATCAGAACCATATTTTAATATTGCTTCACGATATGGAATTCTAACAAATGGTTTATTAGATACTTTCTTATTACCAAACTTAGTAAATATATCATAAAATACTTTTTCACCAACTGCATAAACATCTTCATCTGTTGCGAAAGACATTTCAAAGTCTAATTGATAAAATTCTCCATATAATCTATCACTTCTTGGGTCCTCATCTCTAAAACATGGTGCGATTTGAAAATACTTATTAAATCCAGATACCATTAATAATTGTTTAAATATTTGAGGTGCTTGTGGAAGAGCATAGAATTTACCTTTAAATTTTCTTGAAGGTATTATAAAATCTCTCGCGCCTTCTGGACTAGTTGCAGTTACAATAGGTGTTTGTATTTCAACAAAATCCATACTTTTCATAGTTTGTCTAATAAAATCTATTACTCTACTTCTAAATAATATATTCTCATGAACTTCTTTATTTCTTAAATCTAAATATCTATATTTTAATCTAGTTTCCTCTAAACTATCTTTAGATTGATTAACTTCAAATGGCAATACAGGCAAACACTCACCTAAGACTTCTAAACTAGATAAAAGTACTTCTACCTCTCCTGTTTTCATATTTGGATTAATCATATCATCAGTTCTTCTTCTTACTGTACCTGTAACAGTTACTGTACTTTCTTTTGTAATATTAGTATACTTTTCTACTTCTTCAGATATTAATTGAACAATACCAGTTTCATCTCTTAATGTAATAAATACTAAACTTCCAAGATTACGAATAGAATTAACCCATCCTGCTAGTTTTAATGTTTTACCTACATATTCACTAGTAACCTCTCCACAATAAATATCCCTATACATATTTCCTTTCATATTTCCTCCTTAAAATAATAAAAAGTGCACTTAGTATAAGGGTTCATAAGAACGGTACCACCTTATTTCACATACGTGCACTTTAATTATAACGTAATTAACGATTTGCTATTACATGAGTGTCATTCATAATATTAATTTAATGCTTCTCACCAACCAACATCTCTCTTAAAAATTAATTATTACTACTAATCTCAAAACAAATTATGTAAATATTATATCATATTTTTTAACTTTGTTAATACTTTTAATAATTTTTTATTTAAAACTTAAACTTACAATCTTATAAATATCATCTATTTTTTCAAATGTATATGTATATTTATGCATTTTATCTTTATATAAATCATAATTATTATTTATTTCATTTTCTGCTTCCGTATACATATTCTTATCATCATTAGATTTATATATTGCATTTTCCTTATTAACCGCATCATTATAACTTGAATATGCTCTATCAACACCTAGTGCTTTTGAAAATGGGTCAGTCCATAAATTAACATAAGTTACTACATATGTATTATTCCTATTTTTAATATCTACTACTTTAGTATAAAAATTAAGTGATTCATACATTTCATGATATTTATGTGCTTCATTATAAATATATTTATTATTTTTGCTATCATAGATAAATAATTCTTTTTTGCAAGTAGCGCACATAATACTTTCCTTATTAAAATATATAATATCTTTAAATGTATTTTTAAAATAATCATCTATATACTTAAGTTCAATACCAGATGCATAAACATCATTTAATTCTCTTTTTAATGCATTAAACGCTATATCAAGTTTAGTATCACTACTAAGTACATTAAAATTATCAATATCACTTTCTAATTTAGAAACATATTCTAAATGATTACTCTTATATAAATTTAAAAATAATTCTTTAGTCGCATCATCATCAATATTTACAAATATTTTTTCAATTTTCTCTTCATCCTTTGCTTCTTTAAAATAATTATTAAAATATATAATCGCACCACAACTCATAGATAGTATTAAAAATACTACTATAAATGACACTACTCTACAATTATTTTTCATTTATATCACCTAAAAATTTAATTATTTCTTCTTTATTCTTACATACTCTACATTTATTAATTGCATTCTTATCTTTCATTAAAGCATGCATCATACCACTACAACTTCCAAATCCACATGCTCCACAATTATAACCAGGTAACATCTTTAATATCTCTTCTTCCTTGTTATTCTTAAACAAGTAATTATTAAGAATAGTTATAACTATTGATAAGACGCATGCAATAATAGTGAAATATATTACTCCAATCATTTCTTCACCTCACAGCCACTACATAAATTGCATTTGTTATTACATTTATTTTTCTTAGATAAAATTATAAATAATATTGATAAACCTATTACTAAGATAATACCCATTATACAAGTCTTCCAAATATAAGTGCAATAATACCTGCAGTTATAAGTGCGATTGGTATTCCTTTAAATGATGGCAATATATCATTATTTTCTATTTTTTCTCTAAGTAGCGAGAAAATATATAAAACAAGTACAAAGCCAAGAGATGACCCTAAAGCATATACAATAGCGGTTATAAAGTCGTAACCTAGTTTCGCATTATTTAAAAGAATTCCAAAGACTGCACAGTTTGTAGTAATAAGTGGTAAATATATTCCTAATGCCTTATATAAACTTACGAAGTATTTTTTTACTATTAGTTCGGTAATTTGTACAAAACAAGCAATAACAAGGATAAAAGTAATTGTTTGTAAATATGTACTATTAGTTGGTATTAAGATATATTTATTTATTAAATATGTTAATATTGTTGATATAAGTGTTACAAATGTAACTGATATTCCCATTCCAATTGCATTTTTTTCTTTATTTGAAGTTCCTAAGAATGAGCATATTCCTAAGAATTTAGTTAGTATTACGTTTTCTGCTATTAAAGCAGTTGTGAATATTGAAAATAAACTCATTATGATTCCTTCTTTCTTAATTTATTTATAAATGCAATTAGAAATCCTAGTAAGATAAATGCTCCTCCACTAGTTAAAAATAAATGGTTTGGTAATATACTACCATTAAATATATGAATTACTTCTCTATAGCCTGTAAATGTAGATATATCGTTCATAACAGTTAATGTACCATTACCAAGTACTTCTCTTAAAAAACCAATTATTGATATTGCAACTAAATATGATAAACCTGTTTTAAGACCATCTTTAAAACTATCTAATACTTTATTTTTAGAAGCATATGATAATGCTCTACCAAGAATAATACAATTAACTACTATTAAAGGTAAATATATTCCAAATGCATCATATAAAGAAGCACTATACTTCTTAAGAAGTAACTCTACTACTGTTACAAGAGTAGATATAATTATTATATAAACTGGTATTCTAATTTCTTCATTAACTATTTTTCTTAATAAAGATACAACTACATTTGATAGAACTAATATTAAAAGTACTACAAAACCCATCATATAAGATCTTTCAAATGTATTAGTAACAGCAAGTGTTGAACATAAACCTAATACTGTTACAAATACTGGATTTTCATTAAATAAATAATTAATTACCTTTTTCATAAAATCCTCCATACTAAATAGATAAGTAGTGAACATACAAATGCTGTTATAGTAAGAGTTAAAATTGATTTAATACTATTTTTCATTTAACTCTTCCTCCATAACTTTTTTAACCATATTTTTAAGTGCATCTGATGAGAAAGTACTTCCACTAACAGCATCTAAATCATCAATATTTTCTTGATTAGAAACTACTTTATAAATATAGTTATTCTTCTCTATTTCACTCCATTGTGTTTCACCCTTACTATCAGTTACTATAATTGAAATAATTTTCTTATCAACCACTTCAACATCAGCCTTTACAACACCCCATCCTTTAGATGAAACTGAGTAAACTTTCTTATCACCATCTACTTTTACATTATCTATTTTTACTTTCTCATTAATAATATTATCATTACCCTTCTTAGCATCACTTATTTTATTTATAGCACTAATAGATACACAAGAAATAAGTAATAATGAAATAATTATTGGTATATAAATTCTTTTTATATTGTATTTTAAATATACACCGATTTTATCAAATACAGGCACTAAGATATTCATACATAGTATGCTTGTTGCGCATCCTTCTGGGTATGATGTAAAAAATCTTAATGACACAGTTAATATACCAAGTGCGATACCATAAAATACTTTACCTATATTTGTAATTGGACTTGTAACTGGATCTGTTGCCATAAATACCGCACCAAATAAGAGTCCTCCACTTAAAATATGAAATACTGGATACCAAATACCCATATCACTATTAAGACCAATTACTAATGTAATTATAAATACTGTCGCTATATAAAATGTTGGTATTCTCCATTTTATAGTTTTTGTAACTGTTAAATATATAAACGCAATTATAATTAACAATTTAGATACTTCACCTAATGTACCAGGAATTGAACCACATAAAAAGTTAAGTAAAGAGCCATATGTACCAACAACTGTTTCATAAGTTCCATAATAATTTAGACTAGCCAAATTAGCAAGTGGTGTTGCAGTTGCAACTGTATCTAAACCTGATAGAGTATTTCCCATTAAAGCACCATATGATGCATATATTATTAAATATCCAATTAATGCTGGGTTAAATATATTTTGACCAAAGCCACCAAATAGCATTTTACCTATTATATTCGCACAAAAGGCTCCTATTGCAACAATCCAAAGTGGTGTATTAATAGGTATAATAAGCGCTAAAAACAAGCCTGGTATTATTGTAAATGAATCTCTTGTTAATGACAAGGATTTTCTTAGTGTATGTTTAAGTGCTAATCTAAAATATAATATTTCAGATGCATATGAAGTAATTATTGCAACTAAAATTATAAATATTGGATGCAATGCTTTAAATACAGATATTTCTGAATAGAAATATGCCATAAATGAATTTTTGAATAGTGCAAAACATACTATTGGAGCAAGCGCTATTAAAAGCCTTGTCATTATTTTACTTGTTGTATCACTATCTTTAATATGTGGTCCATTAATCTTCTTTGATTTCATTATTTCACCTTCTTCTTAGCCATAATAACTGCATCTCTAAGTCCTAATTTAGAAGGACATATATATGAACATAATCCACATTCAACACATAATTCTGGATGAAAGTCCTTAAGTTTATCTATATTATTTAAATTTTTCATAATAAATACTGGACATAATTTTTGAGGACATACTTTTATACATCTTCCGCAACCCATACAATTATTAACTTCTTCTTTTAAATCTTTTAAAAATAATAATCCATTTAAATTAGCAGTAACTACTACATTATCATTCATTAATGCCTTACCCATCATAGGTCCACCAGCAACTATTCTAGAACTTACTTTATATTTACCTAATTTTCTTACTATAGGTCCAAGCTCAGTACCATATTTTGCAAGTATATTAACGGGTTCATTAAATCCTTCGCCTGATAGAGTTACTATTCTCTTTGTTGCTTTTCTTTGATATTTTAATGCTTTATAAATTGCATAAATAGTAGAAATATTATTTACAACAACTCCAATTTCACTTGGATATTTATCATAATCAAGAGATAAAACGCTCTTAACTACACTTCTCTCCCAACCAGCAGGATAAATATTTTTAACTGGTTTTAATAATATATCTTTATATTCATTAATATAAGGTTCAAAAGCATCTCTTACAACACTATTATTTTCCTTATATGCAATAAAACATTTCTTAATACCATTTATTTTCATAATAGCAGAAATACACTCTAATATTTCTTCACTCTTTAATCTTGCAAGCATAGTATCAGCAGTTAAATAAGGTTCGCACTCAACTGCATTAACAATTAATATTTTTAAATCAGACTTATATTTTATAAATGTAGGAAAATCACTACCACCCATACCAGTTACAGCACATTTTCTTAATAATTCAATAAATTCATCCTTAGAGTATGAAGTTAAGTCTTTTACTAATTTTTTAGAAACAGTTTTTTCTAATTTATCATTAGATATAACAACACATGGTACTTTTTCTCCACTTAAATATAAACATTCTTTAATATCTAAAACTGTACCACTTACTGGTGATAATATAGGAAAATCTAAATCTTTTCTAATACCAATCTTAGTACCTTTTTTTACTTTTTTACCTTTTTTTGCTGTTGCAGTACATAAAACACCACAATTTATAAGAGGAACATATACCTTAGAAGGATTACTAACATCTACTATCTCAGTTGAAATAGATAAATCCTTTTTACCTTCCATAACAATTCCAGCCATATCAAACACTCCTTTACGATAACTATAATAACATTTTTTTACTTAAAAATAAATAAAATAGCACAATTTTTACTAATATATGTAAAGAATACTAAGATTCCTTAGTATTCTTAAACATCACTACCTATTATTTTATCTCTTGTATATACGTCTGTACCTTCATTTAAATATATTTCAAATTTAGTTTTGCAACTACATTTTATAAAGCATAGTCCTTCTATTACTAATTCTTCACTATCAGAAGATTTAATCTTAGTACAATCCAAATTCTTATATTTATCATTTTTAGAAAAACTAGCCTTATCAATATCAACATTATTAGATATATATATTGAGATATTACTTTCATTCATTATATTAATTCTACCTATTTTATCAAGTATTAAACTAGTTGGTTCTTTAACTTGATATATTCTAGGTTTAATTTCATTTTTTATTGTTATTAACTTAACAATCTCTTCATCTAAATGTGTAACAATATTACCATCATCTACTATTCCAGGTGTATCAAGTAAAGTTAAATCATCATTTATTTTAATTGAAATAACATTTAATGTTGTTGCTGGCATATAACTAGTTACTAAGAAGTTATTTTTATCAGTATAATTCTTTATCATTTTATTTATAAATGATGATTTACCTGCATTAGTATTACCAAGTACATATACTTCATTACTACATTTATACTTATTTATTAATTTAAATAATTCATCCATATGATAATTCTTTTCACTACTAATTGTAATTACTTCTTTATATCTTGGATACTTATTTTTAAAATAACTTATTAGTTTTTCTTCATTTATACTTTTTGGAAATATGTCATATTTTGATATAACTAATATGGCTGGTGAAAATACCTTGCTATAAATATAATCTATATTACCCATATTAAATATATCTACAATATGAAGCACTAATTCTTGTTGTCTAAAAATATCCTTTATAATAGTTTTATAAAAAGCATTAGACTTATTGGTTACTTTATATTCACCATAATGTTTTAATCTAAAGCACCTTCTACACATTACTGTTTCTTCAAAATGTGTAGGATATACATAACCATCTTCATATGGCTCTTCACATTGCAATAAAACACCACAACCACAACAATATTTATTCATAATATTTCCCCCTAGTAAATAAATTGTTCTTTTCTAATTTTTTTATAACATTTTTTTCTAACATCCTATTAAATCTAGTAAAAAAGTATTCTTTTTTAGCAATTGGATTAACTAATATAGAAAATATTCCAACTCTATTACCGCCAAAAATATCAGTCATAATTTGATCTCCAATAATTGCTATTTCTGCTTCTCTAAATTTATAGTCATTCATTACTTTTTTAAATTTCTTAGAAGAAGGCTTTCTAGAAGACGCTGAACAATCTACTTCTAAAATATTTTTAAAAGGAAGTAATCTCTTCTTTCCAGAATTAGAAAAAAGAATCACTTTAAATCCCATATCTTTTAATTCTTCAATTAAATCCTTAGACTTCCTAGTAGGTCTCTTTTTAAAACATGGAATCAATGTATTATCTAAATCGAATAGTATACATTTAATACCATATGATTTTAATTTCTTATAGTTAATATCGTATATATCTTTTCTATACATATCTGGTTTATATAATTCTATCATAATATCCCTCTTCTTAAGTATACTATATTTTTTATTATTTTTAAATAGAAAAAAATACTAAATTAATAGTATTATTCTTCATTATTCATTTGTCTATCAGCGAATGAAACAACTAATTGATAAAGTAAACCTGGATCAGTTATTTTTCTAACTTTATTATTTAAAGAATCATAATACATTATCTTAACATTATTAGTTATTTCATCTTTAACTGAATCTATTTCACCAATCATAATAAAGTTATTATTGTCTTTTACTAAACTATCTAAAACATAATATTCTTTATCATCATCTAATTTAATTATAGTATCTTCCTTTATCATTTAGTTTTTCCTCCCTTTTCTTCTTCCTTTTCTTCTGATTTATTTTCTTTATCTTCTTTTACTTTATATTCTGCTGCTTCGATATCTTTCAATAAATCATATTTATCTTCATCTGAATAACCCCAACCCATTACTTTTATTACTGCATCTTTAATTGATTTACCTATTTTTGTTTTTGGATTAAATTTTCCTTTTCTAATTAATATTGCAAAAATATTATAACTACCAATTCCAAGTATTGCAGCCTCTGGTCCAAGCATTGCAAGTCCACAAACAATGATTAAACCTTTCAAAGCTGTTGATGTAGCTTTAGATTTAGATTTTTTTAATTTCTTTTTTCTTTCTTCTGATACTTCAACTGTTCTAACACTGCTATCTTTAGCATCATTTATGTTTCTTTCAGCATTTTTATAATCTTCTTCACTAAGATCTGGAAATTTTACACCTTGTTGTTCTTTCTCAAGTTCATCCGTAACACTATCAAATTTTACCGGTTCACCTTTATGTTCAACTGCTTTTTCGCTTGAAGAATTACTGCTCTTTTCCCTATTTGATCTTTCTTTTGCTAAAAGTAATTTTGCATTTTTTAGGCATTCTTCAGTAATTTTACCTTCTTTTTCATATTCTGAAATTAAAGCATTCATTGCTTCATTTGCTTCAAACTTAATACCTTGTTTTTTAGCATCAACAAGCGCTTTTACTAATGATTCTAACGCCACTCCTTTATATACATTAGAAATTAATACAGCTTCTAACATTTCACTATTATTAGCTAGCTCTTTTGCAAGTTCTATATTAGCATCTACATTTTCCTTTGCAGTTTCTTCTTCTTTAACTGGTTCTTTTTTAGTTTTCTCATTTTCTTTTCTTACATTAGCAATCTCGTCTAAAGTAAAATTTAATATTGTTGAATTTAATTCTCCAAATATTGCATAAGAATCAACCAAACTGTCCATTTCCTTAGTACATGTGATTTCTTCTCCACTTTTTCTAAGCTTTATAATACCATCTAAAATATCTTCTAACTTAGTTCCATTAAATGACCCAAGAAGTATTGCTCTTTCTAAATAATAATTATTACCTGCAACATTTCTTATAAGTTGCTTATCAAATTTATCTTCTACTTCTAAAACTTCTTCTTTTTTAGTTTCCTTTATTTCTTCTTGTTTTTCTTCAACCATGTTTTCTTGCACTGGGACATTTTTCTTATTTTCTTCATTTATCTTATCAAGAACTCTTTTTACTATTTCTTTATCTCTTGCTTTTTCACTTTTTACTTCTCTTAAAATCCTTTGCTTTTCATCAAGAGTTAAGCCTTTTCTTCCCTTAAGAGCATAATACATTACTAAATGTTCCATAGGTTGTGTAGTTGGTAAAGTCATTCCCTTTTTTCTAGAATCGATTAAAGCATTAAGTATTTCTTCTATTGTAACACCATTATAAGTTTCTATTAATGCTCTTTCTAATTTATCATTATCACAAGCAACCTCTTTAGCAACTTCCATATTAGGTATTTCATTTCTAACTCTTACCTTAACTTTAACTGGTGCTTTCTTTGGATTGATAACATTATCAATATCTTCATCCTTTATTTCTTTAACTTCGTTTTCAAAAACTTTATCAACAGCAGCATCACTCATACTATCAACTATTTTAGTACCATACTTTTCAGTATCCTCATCAAGCATTAACTTAGATAAATATGTTCTTTTCTCATCATTTGAATATTCTTTTTTATGAATTCTAAATTTTTCAACTTCCTCTAAAATATGATTTAAAGTTTCCTCATCAAAATTTGCACTTTTAGCATACAAATTTACCTTTTGTAATAATTCTTCATAAGTTAATACTTTTTCTTCACAAGCATTAAAAATGGTTGATAGATAAATATCATTGTTTATAGCATCCATATATTCACTCTCCTACTTTAAAAGTATACCATATTTTATTTTAAGTGTCAATTTATGTAATAAATTTTATTGTTTTAAATTAAAATTTATTAGGGGGTTTTTATGTTTGAAATTTTTACAATGCTAATTAGGAATATGCTTTTAACGGGCGCTTATCAAAATCAAGTCTTTAAAGACCCATTAAGTGCGGAAGAAGAAACATATTATATAGAAAAACTTAAGAATAATGATAATCATGCTAGAGAGGTTTTGATAGAACATAATCTAAGGTTAGTTGCGCATATTGTTAAAAAATATAGTGAAAATAAAGATGAAGTTGATGATTTAATTAGTATTGGTACGATTGGATTAATAAAAGGTGTTGATAGTTTTAAAGAAAGTAATGGTGCGAAACTTACTACTTATGCTGCTAGATGTATAGAAAATGAAATTTTGATGCATTATAGGAACAACAAGAAAAATAGTAAAAATGTAAGTTTAGATGAATCTATTGGTTATGATAAAGAAGGAAATGAAATAACTATTGCTGATGTATTAAAGACTAAGGAACCTGATTTTATTGAAGATATCAAAACAAGAGATGATATTGAAAAATTAATGAAATATTTAAGTGTGTTATCTGATAGAGAAAAAAATATTATTATTGCAAGATATGGATTAGATGGTGATGCAGAGGTAACTCAGAAAAATATTGCTAAAAAGTTAAATATTAGTAGAAGTTATGTTTCTAGAATAGAAAAAAGAGCCTTAACAAAGCTCTTAAGAGAATTTCTTAGAAATAATAAGTCATAAGAATTTGCGTTCAAATTCTTTTTTTCTAACTAATCAATATCTCATGTATTATTTCTTCCTCAGTCTGTAAATCTAAGGATTCAATTCTATCTACACTACATTTAGATGCTAGTAAGATAGCATCTACTTTATTAGTAGCGTCAATTATATTATCATTTACAACAACATAGTTATATTTATTATATTCATTTATTAATTTATAATCTGTTTTAAATCTTTCTAATATTGCATCTTTAGAAGAAGTATTTCTTTTTACTAATCTTTCTATTAAAGTCTTTAAATCAGGTGGCATAATAAATATAAATATAGCATCTTTATACAATTTCTTTATATTTAAAGCACCCTGTATATCAATAACTAATAATACATCTATACCCTGTTTTAATCTATTTTCAACTTCACTTTTTGGAGTACCATAATATTTATCATATACCTTAGCATATTCAATAAAGTTATTATTATTAATATTCTTTATAAATTCCTCTTCAGAAACAAAGTAGTAATCCTTGCCATTTACTTCACTACCTCTTATATTTCTAGTTGTCATAGATATTGATAAATACATTTCTTTATGCCTTTTTAAAAGCTCTGCACATATTGTATCTTTACCCGCACCACTTGGTCCAGATATTACTACTAAACATCCATCCTTTTTCTTTATCATATTACACCAACCTTACAAGTATCTCATTAGATTTGTATATCCATGAACTTGGAATATAAATATATTCATTATTCTCTTCAAGCATACCTTTATCAAGCATATCTTTTATATTTGGTATTTCATAAATATTTATATTAAATTTTTTCTTAAAGTCGTACTTATTAATACCTTTTAATTTTCTAAAACCTAAAATAAGTTCATACTTAATTCTATCACTTTCTTCAATTTTAGTTATATTAGCAACAAAATTATGACTATTGTATTTAGTTAAATTCTTAGTATTATCATATCTATAATTTTCTAAATAACCTGATGCACCAAGTCCAAAACCATAGTAATATTCATTATTCCAGTATACTAAATTATGCTTAGACTCATACCCTATCTTTGCATAGTTGCTTACCTCATAATGAGTATATTCTCTATTATTAAGTCTTTTTTCTATATATTTATACATTTCATAATCTAAATCTTCATCTATTTCTTTAACATTATCAATATATAATTTAGTATTTGGTTCAATCATAAGTGAATAACATGAAATATGTGGAACATTTAATCTTAATATTTCATCAACATCACATTCTAAATCTTCCATAGTCTCACCTGGAAGTGCATACATTAAATCTACATTTATATTATCAAAACCAACTAATTTAGCCATATTAATTTTTTCTTCAACTTCTTCTTTAGTATGATTTCTATTTAATAGTTTAATAAACTTTTCATTAAATGTTTGTACTCCAATACTAAGTCTATTAACATTGTTCTTCTTAAATAATATTAATTTTTCATTAGTAATTGATTCGATATTGCATTCGATTGTAAATTCTTCTAATTCAGATAAATCAAATATTTTAACTAACTCAAATAATTTTGTAAGTTCAATCATTGACAAAACAGATGGAGTACCGCCACCTATGTATAAAGTTCTAATCTTTTCTCCTTTATAATATGTCTCAATTTCTTGTTTTAAACTTTCTAAATATAAAGATATCCACTCAGAATTATACTTGAGTTTGCAAAAATCACAATATGAGCATATATTTTCACAAAATGGAATATGAATATAAACCGATTTCATAAAATCACTTTCCTTCAATTAGATTATAGCAAACAATTATTATTTTTCAAATATTACTTTACAACTTTACACTTTTTTAAGAAAAAAAGAGCACATCTACTCCTTCTCATCCACAGATAGAACTGATAAAAATGCTTCTTCAGGTATTTCTACTTTACCAACAACTTTCATCCTTTTCTTTCCTTCTTTTTGCTTTTCCAATAATTTTCTTTTCCTTGTTATATCACCACCGTAACATTTAGCAAGTACATTTTTTCTCATTGCTTTAATATCACTTCTTGCAATTACTTTATTACCAATAGTTGCTTGAATAGGAACTTCAAACATTTGTCTAGGAATTATTTTCTTTAAATTTTCAACTATTACTTTTCCTCTTTTATATGCGAAATCTTTATGCACAATAATACTTAGAGCATCAACTATATCACCATTTATTAAAATATCCATTTTTACTAAATTAGATTCTTTATTACCAATAAAATCATAATCAAATGATGCATAACCTTTAGTATAAGACTTTAACTTATCAAAAAAATCATATACAATTTCAGAAAGTGGTATTTCATAGTGAATATCTACCCTTGTTGTATCAATATAGTCCATATTTATAAATGTACCTCTTTTATTTTGACACAAATCCATTACCGAACCAACATATAAAGTAGGTACGAATATATTTGTTTTGATATATGGCTCTTTTATTGATTTAATAAGTGTTTTATCAGGCAATTTAGTTGGATTTTCAACACTTATTACAGAGCCATCTGTTAATGTAACTTCATATATAACACTTGGACTAGTTGCGATTAAATCAATATTAAATTCACGTTCAATTCTCTCTTCAATTACATCCATGTGAAGCATTCCAAGAAAACCACATCTAAATCCAAATCCAAGAGCCTTTGAAGTTTCTGGTTCAAAACTAAGAGATGCATCATTTAATTTTAATTTTTCAAGTGCTTCTTTTAATTCAAGATATTTCTTTGAATCAATTGGATATAATCCACAATAAACCATCGGCTTTATTTCTTTATAACCAGTTAATGCCTCTACATTACTATTAACACTTGTTATAGTATCACCAACCTTAACATCACTAATACTTTTAATTGACGCACAAATATAACCAACGTCCCCTGCATTTAATGCATCTTTTAACATAATCTTAGGAGTGTGTACACCAACCTCAACTACTTCATAAGTAGCACCAGTTGCTTTCATCTTGATTGTATCACCCTTTTTAATTGAACCATTAAACACTCTTGTATAAATAACAACTCCCTTATATGGATCAAAAATACTATCAAAAATAAGTGCTTGTAATTCATTACTAGTAGTCTTAGGGCAAGGTATTTCTTCTACAACTTTATTAAGAAGCTCATCAATACCTATCCCGTTTTTAGCGCTTACTAAAACTATTTCATCATCTTTAAAACCAAGATTGTCTATTATTTCTTTTTTAACTCTATCAACATCAGCATTAGGTAAATCAATTTTATTTATTACTGGAATAATTGTTAGGTTATGTGACATTGCTAGATAAAGGTTTGCAATAGTTTGTGCTTCAATTCCTTGAGTAGCATCAATTATTAATATCGCACCCTCACAAGCAGCAAGACTTCTTGATACTTCATAAGTAAAATCAACATGACCAGGGGTATCTATTAAATGAAGTATATAATCCTTGTACTTTAATTCTATAGCATTAAGTTTTATTGTTATTCCTCTTTCACGCTCAAGATCCATGGAATCAAGTAATTGTTCTTTCATATCCCTTGCTTCAATAGTTCCACATTTTTCAATAATTCTATCAGCAAGTGTACTTTTTCCATGGTCAATATGCGCAATAATACTAAAATTTCTAATCTTTTTTATATCCATAAAAATTCACCTAGACATATTATATAATATTTTTATTTATAAGAAAAGAATAGAAATGCTAAATTGCACTTCTATTCACTTAATAATGTTATCTTTGCAAAACCATTACCCATTTTTGCAGTATCGGCAGTGGCTGTGGAAGATACAACAGTAACAGAATTAGTTAATGTTCCAGCAGCAGTTGATGTTTTACAACTTGTTCCGTAACATATCATATGTTTTGTTACTCCGTTACTTGATATTAGTAAACTATTTCCTATATATCCAGAACCTCCTCCAGCTCCTCTATATGTGTTCGATGATTTTCCTCCATATAGGCCTCCACCACCTCCTGGTCCGCCTGTTGCATTCACTCCCTGTCCAAAGCCTGCTCCAGTTGTTTGGGTTCCTCCTGTTCCTACTGTTGTATTGTTATTATCGGCATTCTTATGTCCATTATTTCCTTGAACACCTCCTGCATCTCCTCCATATCCATATATTGAACCTGTAGAATATCC